>NZ_JBNHGA010000003.1:0-858170 GCF_059090765.1 Arthrobacter sp. Cza30
GCTGCAGGGTGTTGTGACGCTCGGCGAGAGCCGAGGGCTCTGGGTCGTCTCGCACGATGAAGTAGCGGTTGCCCCGGTCAATAGCGGTGGGCGTGTTGTTGGCGTTGTACGAGGAGATCATCATGAGAGATGCCTTCTCGAGCAGAGTCATACGCTCCACCAGGTCGGCGACGCGGTCATCGGTCGACAGCCGCCAGTCTTCGTAAGCGTCCACCTGACCGTTCGCATTGAGGTCGCGGAACTGCTGACCGCCGACGGTGATAATCGGCTTCACCCGCGCTTCGATGGCGGGGGCGTCCGCTGCGAACGCCGGGGCGGACGCGGCCACGGTGCTGGCCACGAGCGCGCAGGTCAGCGGGACCACGAGGGCGGCGGCCCCGCGTTTCCTCGCACTTTCTCGGTTGCGTGATTTCGACATCGAATCGATCTCCTTCGAACGAATACTCGAGTGTGTCGACTCTCTTGAGTGACGGTTCGTCGCCGGACCGACAAGCCCCAGTCCGGAGGACGTGCTCAGAATCTTTCCGGTAATCGGCGCAGTCCCCACCAGTTGCCGCGACTTGCCTCGGCTGCGGAACGCGAACCGCGGAATGCGCGCTCAGTTCATCAGGCCCAGCACAGTCGGGAACCAGGTCGAGACCGCGGGGATGAACGTGACGATGAGGAGTCCCGCGCATAGTGCCCAGAAGAAGGGCCACAGGCGCCCGATGGTGGGCTCCAGCCTGACCTCGCCGACTCGTGCGGCGACGAACAGGTTGTTGCCGATCGGCGGCGAGATGTTGCCGAGGCACATGTTGAAGACCATCATCGCGCCGAAGTGGATGGGGTCCACTCCGAGCGCCGTCACAACGGGCAGAAAGATCGGCGTGAAGATCAGGATGGCGGGGGTCGGATCCATGACGGTTCCTGCCAGCAGCAGGATGACCATGATGAGCAGCAGGATGATGTAGACGTTGTCTGTCAGACCCAGCAGGCCTTCTGTCACCATCTGCGGGAGCCGCGCGAACGCCAGGACCCAACCGAGGGCGCCTGACACCCCGATCAGCAGCATGATGATGCCTGTCACCTTGGATGCTTCGAGGATGATCTTCGGGAGCGCCTTCAGCGGAAGGCTGCGCTGGAGCAGTCCGAGCACGAACGAGTACAAGACGGCGATGACGGCCGATTCGGTTGCGGTGAAGACTCCGAGAAGGATGCCGCCGATGACGACCACGATCAGCAGAAGCGCCGGCAGCGCGCGCAGGAGGACCAGCAGCCCCTGCGAGAGCGTCGGCCTGCCGCCTGTCGCCTTGAGTTCCGGGTGCTTGCGGGCATAGACGGCGACGGCGATGACGCAGACCGCAGCCCAGATCAGACCCGGGCCCACGCCTGCCATGAACAGCGCGGCGATGGAGGTGCTGGAGACCAGGGAGTAGACGATGAAAGTGTTGCTAGGAGGCAGGAGCATGCCGGCGGGGGATGCTGCCGCGTTGACGGCCGCAGAGAAAGCGGGGTCGTAGCCTTCCTTGCGCATACGGGGCCCGAGCACGGTTCCCACGGCAGCGGCGGACGCAACGGATGCTCCGGAGACTGCGCCGAACATCGTGTTCGCCACAACCGTGGTCTGGGCGAGGGAAGCCGGCAGGCGACCGGAGATGACCAGCGCCAGATCGATGAGCCTGCCTGCTATGCCACCGGTGTTCATGAGCCCGCCGGCGAGGACGAAGAAGGGGATGGCCAGGAGTGCGAAGGAATTGCTTGCTGCGAAGATGCGCTGTGCGCTGGTGAGGGAGGCTCCCTCCCAGCCGAGCAGGACCACGATGGCGATGGTCGAAGGCAGGCCCATGGCCACGGCAACGGGAAGACCCATCGCGATGCCGACGGCGATGCCGCCGAGCAGGATGACGGTGGCGATGATGGTGGCTGTGTCCATGATCAGATCGCCTCGGAGATCTCGTCGTTCTCCGGGGTGGGCTTCTCCGCGCCCGCCGCGATGCCGATGATGTGTGCGGCGGAGTAGAACAGGATGAGTGCTCCCGCGACGGGCAGGACGAGGTAGATCTGCCCGGTGCTGAGGGGAAGCGTGGAGATCGCTTGGTTCCAGGCGCTGTCGGCCATCCGTGAGCCGCCGACGATGAACACCAGGATGAAGAAGAACATCACGGTCAGCTCGATGACGACTGCCATGACTCGCTGGCCGCCGAGACGAAGCTTGTCGACGAGGATCTCGACGGCGATGTGCCCACGCTCGGAGAAGACGTAGGCGGCGGCGAACACGGCCAGGACGATGAACGTGTATCGCGCGGCTTCCTCGGTCCAAGGAGCGGAGTTGTTGAGTACCTCACGAGTGAAGACCTGCCATGACACGATGACGACCAGGCCCACGAACGCGACGATGCAGATGGTGGCGAGCACGCGGTCGATGACCCGCTTAGCGGTCTGGATGCCGCGGTACAGGCCCGACCATCGGGCCGGTTCCGGGGTGGCGGGCTTGTCGTGCGCGCTGTCCCCGGGGCGAGGGCTGGAGTTCACGGCGTCCTCCGGAAGGGTCGGGCGTGTAGGGGATGAGGGCGCGCCGCGGGGGTGCCTTCGACCGCCCCGCGGCGCGCCGCGGGTCACTCGGCTGCTTCCCGGATCCCGTCGTACAGCTCACGCTGCGAGTCCGTGGTGAGGAACTCGTCGAGGAGCGGCTCGAGGGCTTCGGTGTAGGCGTCGGTGTCGACCTCCTCGAACGTGGCTCCACCGGCCTCCGCATCCGCGATCGCCTCTTCGGTCTGCGTTGTCCACAGGTCGGTGTGCTCGGTCCACGCCTGGGTCCAGCCCTCGTCGAAGGCCTCGCGGTCCTCGTCGGACATCGAAGCGAGCGTGTCGGAGTTGATGATCAGGAAGTCGGCGCCGATGAGATGGCGCGTGTAGGAGAAGAAGGGCGCGACCTCGTAGTGCTTCTGGGTGAAGTACGAGATCTCGTTGTTCTCGGCGCCGTCGATCACGCCGGACTGCAGCGCGGTGTAGACCTCGGCGAACGCCATGGGCGTGGGAGAGGCACTGAGCGCTTCGATCATTGCGAGGAAGACGGGGCTCTCCTGCACGCGGATCTTCTTGCCGGCGAGGTCCTCGGGTGTCTCGGCGATGCTCTCTTTCGTGTAGACACTGCGCGCACCCTGGGTGAGTCCGCCGACGACGGTGACGTTGTTGCTTTCCTCGAGGGAGGTGTACACGTCGCCGACGATCTCCTCATCGCTGAGCACGGCCATCTGGTGGTCGATGGAGTCGAAGACCGTCGGAAGGCTGAAGACGACGAAATCGTCCTGGAGGTTCTCCAGCTGCGGCGCGGAGACCACTGCGAGGTCGAAGACGGCGTCGCCGACCGACTGCACGTACTCGGTCTGATCGCCGAGCGTCGAGTTCGGGTACACCTCGATGTTCCAGCGACCGTCCGTTGCCTCCGAGAGGTGCTCCCCGAACGCTTGGAGCGCGATGTAGGAGGGGTGCTCCTCGGTCTGATTGAGCGCCAACTTCATCGTCTTAGGCGCCGTGTCGCCGCCATCGGATGTGGCGCCACCGGCACCACCGCCGCCGCTGCAGGCCGCGAGTGTCAGCGCGGCGACCGTCGTGGTGGCGAGCAGAGCGATACGGGTCGTTGTCCGCATGGGATTCTCCTTTGAACGCGGTGCAGGACCGGGGAACGGCAGTGTGGAACAGGTGCCGAGTCGTCGTTGTCCGCTGAATATCTGTCTCTCGGGGTTGGGCTGGCGGCCTGACCTTCCGGCCCTCCGCTACCGGACATTCACGCATCCGACCGAAGCGGCGGCAACCAGTTGCCATGGATTGCCGTCGAGCCGTCCCCGGTCCATGCGCTGCGTCGGCGCCGCTGTCAAACGTGGTTGCGCGGCGCCGTGGCGATAGGGTCCGACCAGTCTCGCAGAGGCCGGGCGGCCGCTGTGGACGCCCGAGTCACCAGGCGCGCCGGCAGCAGAGCCGTTTTCAGGGGTGCGCTTCGAGTGCTTCGCTGCGAGCGAGGACGGGAGAGGTCATCGAGCAGGGTCTGCACCGCCACCCGTCCCAGCTGGCGCAGGGGGGCAGCGACTGTTGTGAGCTGGGGGGTGCAGAAGTCGGCGCCGAAGATGTTGTCGAATCCGACCACCGAGACGTCATCCGGAACCGATACGCCGAAGCTGGACAGCCCACGCATCAGTCCGATCGCGAGCAGATCGTTGTAGGTGATGACAGCGGTGGTAGGCGCGTCCATCAGCTCACCCGCCGCGGAAAGCCCCCCGGCTTGCGTAGGCGCGAAGGGCCCGATCCTGCGTACGCGCAACCCGAGCTCGTGCGCGCCTTCTCGCAGCGATTGCCATCGCACACCGTTGGCCCATGACGCGTCCGGTCCGGCGACATAGGTGATGCTCGTATGACCCAGCATTCCCAGATGCTCGACCGCGCGCCGCATACCGCGCGCGTTGTCCGTCGCCACGCTCGCGATGTCACTCATCGACCGGTTCAGGACGACGGTCGGACGCTGCTTGGCGGCGACGCGGATGGACGAGTCCGACATTCGGGAGGTCGTGAGCACCACCCCCTCCACCATGGGAAGGACCCGGTCAAGTGCTTGCCGCTCAGCCTCGACGGACTCCTGCACATCGGCGACCAACAGCGTGTAGCCAGCGGCCGTGGCGGTCTCTTCGGCGCCACGGAGGATCTCGAAGAAGAACGGGTTGGTGACATCAGCCACGATCACGGCGAGAAGTGACGTCCGACCGGTGGGAAGCGCGCGCGCAAGCGGGTTGGTGCGATAGCCCATCTCTGCTGCCACCTGGCGGATGCGCTCGGCCGTCTCGGCATTCACCCGCCCTGGCCGCGCGAACGCGCGCGATACCGTGGACGGCGCGACCCCGCACGCCGCGGCGACGTCGTAGATAGTGGGCCGTCCGCTTCCTTCCCGCTCGCTCGGTTCGTCGGTCATGTGGCGAATGGTAGGTGAGCGCATCGCCGCATGGCAATCGGAAGCCAGAGACAGCCGGATTCCCGCATGGCAACTGACGACAACCGATTGCGGGGACAGCGACGCCGCCTCAGGTTGGAGCGTGCGACGCCGATCCGGGTCGCCGAGGAAGCGAGGCGTTGGTGAACCGCGACGAGTCCCTTGCCGATGCCGACGCGGCCGCGGCCGAGAACGAACTGCGACGGCTCGGCCTGCTTCAGTTACGCGTGCGCTCGTGCGGCGACGTCGCATGGCTGGAGCTGCCGGCGTCGCAAGCGCAGCTGGTGACGCGCAATCCTCTGCGCCGCGAGGTGGTCCGGGCTGTCAAAGCAGCCGGTTTTTCGCGCGTTGCCCTGGCGATCGACGAATGATGCGACCGCTGCCGGGGCGGTTCATGGCCACATATGGCAACCGGTTGTGCCTGTCAGCCGTCGATCTCAGGATGGGATGATGCCAGCTCCGCTCTCCCTCGACCCCGACCGGCTTCTTCCGGTCGACCCTTCCACGCGCGCGGTGGCGCGTGAACTGTACGAGTCGGTCGCAGATCGACCCATCCTGTCGCCCCATGGCCATGTCGATCCGCGCATACTTCGAGACGACGCGCCGTTCGCGGACCCCGCGGACCTCTTGATCCGCCACGATCACTACGTCACGCGGCTGTTGCACGCGGCCGGGGTCGACCTCAGCGACCTCGGCGTGGGCCGTGAGGCGAGCACCGAGCCCAGGGAGATCTGGCGAGCATTCTGCGAGCACTGGCCGGTGTTCGCAGGGACAGCCTCCGGCTACTGGCTCTCGCACGAGCTGACGACACTGTTCGGGGTCGACCTGGAACCTGCATCCGCAACCGCAGATGGCCTCTTCGACCGCATCTCCGCCTGCCTTGCCCTGCCGGGATACCGGCCCCGCGCCCTGTTCGACCGCTTCGGCATCGAGGTTCTCGCCACGACCGACGACCCCCTCGACGACCTCTCCATCCACGCCGCCCTCGCTGCAGACGAGTCCTTCCCAGGGCGCGTGCTGCCCACCTTCCGTCCTGACGCGTATCTCGACCCGGAATCCGAGGGGTTCGCCGAGCGCGCCGAGCGGCTCGCGCAACTCCAAGGTCGTCCCGCCGACGACTTCCGCGGGTACCTCGACGCCCTGGAGGCGCGCCGCGCGCACTTCATCGCGCACGGCGCGGTATCGGCGGATCACGGTGTGCGCGAACCGTACACGGTCGACATCGACGATGACGACGCCGCCCACCTGTTCTCAGAGGCGGTGTCAGGCACCATTGACGCCCGCGGCGCTCGCGCGTTCCGCGGCAACATGCTGCTCCGGATGGCGGGCATGAGCGCTCGCGACGGGCTTGTCATGACCATCCACCCCGGTGTCCTCCGTAATCACTCGTCTGCGACCTTCGAGCGCTTCGGCGCGGACACCGGGCACGATATTCCGCTGACCACGTCGTACACCGAGAATCTCCGGCCCCTGCTGGAGCGTCACGGGCTGACCCCCGGCCTGCACATCGTGCTGTTCACCGTTGACGAGACGGTGTACTCCCGGGAGGTGGCGCCCTTGGCAGGGTTCTATCCGTCGGTGTTCATCGGAGCACCGTGGTGGTTCCTGGACGCGCCGGATGCCATCCATCGGTATCGCGCGGCGGTGACGGAGACGGCGGGCTTCTACCGTGGCGCCGGGTTCATCGACGACACACGTGCGTTCCTCTCCATTCCCGCCCGCCACGACATGGCCCGCCGCCTGGACTCCGCCTTCCTGGCGAGGCTGGTCGCCGAAGGCCGCATCCCGCTGCACCGCGCTCAAGCGATCGCGGTGGACCTGGTGGACGCGATCCCCCGCAGGGCGTTCAAGCTGTGAGGGACCACTCGCGGCTCGCGCGTCTGGATCGCGCAACCGCAGCCGCCGTGACGGGTCGCTCCTACACACCTGCTCCCGCGCGAATCGCCCACATCGGGCTGGGCGCTTTTCATCGGGCACACCAGGCGTGGTACACCGATGCCGTCGACGAGGACAACGAGTGGGGCATCCGGGCCTTCACCGGGCGCCATCCCCGATCAGCGAAGGAGCTCGCCGCGCAGGACGGCCTGTACTGCCTCCTCGAGCGTGCGGTCGACGGCGACTCGGTGACGATCGTGGACTCCATTTCGGAAGCCGCCGACATCGGACGCCAAGACCACCTGATGAATACGATCGCGGCAGGTCGCACCGCCGCGGTCACCCTGACGATCACCGAGGCGGGGTACCCGCTCGACCCTGCAGGCGCCCTCGACCTGGGGCGGGATGACGTCGCAGCCGATGTGGCACTGCTCACCGAGTCGCTGGCCGCCGACCGGCTCCACTCAACGCCCGCACCGAAGACGGCGCTGGCCCGGCTGCTGCTCGGGCTGGAAGCGCGACGGCGAGCGGACGCCGGCGGCATCGCCGTCGTCTCGTGCGACAACCTGCCAGCCAACGGCGTGCGCGCCCGTGAGGTACTGCGGACGATGGCCGATGCGGCGCGCGCCCGCAGGACGGTCAGCTACCTCGACGAGCAGGTCTCATTCGTGTCGACCTCCGTCGACCGCATCACACCGCAGACGACGGACACCGATCGCGCAGCCGTCGCCTCCCTCACCGGATGGGCGGATTACAGCCCCGTCGTGACCGAGCCGTTCCACAGCTGGGTATTGAGCGGACGCTTCCCCACCGGCAGGCCCGCCTGGGAACGCGCGGGGGCCCTCTTCGTCGAGGACATCGAGCCGTTCGAGCGGCGCAAGCTCTGGTTGTTGAACGGCGCGCACTCACTTCTCGCGTACGCCGGCCTCGCACGCGGGCACCAGACCGTCGCCGAGGCGATCGGGGACGAGACGATCCGAGGCTGGGTGGAGGACTTCTGGGACGAGGCGGAGCGTCATCTCCCCGCCGCCGAACTGGATGTCGTCGGCTACCGGGCCGCGCTTCTGGAGCGGTTCGACAACCATCGCATCCGCCACATGCTGGCGCAGATCGGGCAGGACAGCCTTACGAAGCTGCGTGTCCGCGTTCTTCCGCCGCTGCGTGCCGAACGCGCCTCCGGGCGAAGCGGCGAGGCGTGTCTCCGGGTGCTCGGCGCCTGGGTCGCGGCCTCCGCAGCCGGTCGGGTCGCTGTGGACCGGCAAGGTCTGGAGCGGCCCCCGGCTTCGTCATACCAGGGTCGTGAGGAAGTCAGGGCGCTGCTGGCCCTCCTGGACGCCGAGCTGGCCGACGACGACGGCATCGTGCAGGACGTGGCAGCAGCTTCAGGCGACCTCCGCTCCTGACGACGCGACGCAACACGAGGCAACTGACGGCAAATGGTTGCCGCCTCCCGCGCAGAACAGGAGCGTTGGTATGCGCTCGCACACGCGAGCGCCCGTGATGGAACCCGATCAAAGGAGATCGCGCCGTGAACAAGTTCCCACGACGGCGCGCGAGGCTTGCAGCCATGGCTGCGCTCGCGGTGTCGACAATGACCGTCGGCGGTGGCGCAGTGGCTGCCAGCGCAGCACCTCCCCCGCATTCGCACGCGCAGCCGGTCCTCGAGGCGCGCAGCAAGCAGCTGCTGACCGAGAGCGGGAAGCAGTTCAAGGACCTCAACGGCAACGGGTCGCTCGACGCATATGAGGACTGGCGTCGACCTGTTGCCGAGCGGGTCGAGGATCTCGTGAATCGGATGACGCTCGCTGAGAAGGCCGGGCTCATGCTGATCAATACGATGAACGCGACCTGCGACCCGTCGACCGGCGAGCGCGGCATCGTCCCCGCCAGCGGAAAAGCGCTGCTCGAGGGCCAGTCGATGCGCCGGTTCATCTTCCGCTCGGTGGTCGCCGACGCCGAGAACGCTGCGTGCAGCAGCCCTACGCCCTCCGAAGCAGCGAAGTTCACCAACTCCGTTCAGGAGATCTCGGAGGCGAGCCGGCTCGGAATCCCGTCGCTGTTCAAGTCGAATGCGCGCAACCATATCGACCCCGACGTGCGCGTGGGGATCAACGAGGCATCCGGCGCCATGACCGCCTTCCCGAAGGAGGCGGGCCTCGCGGCAGCCGCCCTCGGCGAGGCGGCCAAGAACGGCACCTCCCCCGCCGACGGGGTCGGAGACATGGACACGATCGAGCAGTTCGCCGAGGTGATGGGGCAGGAATGGTCGGCCATCGGCCTGCGTGGCATGTACGGCTACATGGCGGACCTGTCGACGGAGCCGCGGTGGTACCGAACCCACGAGACGTTCACAGAGAACGCCGATCTCAACGCCGACATCATGCGGACGCTCGTGACGGGCCTCCAGGGCGAGGTCGACCGATCCGGCACCTCGCTCAGCCCTGAAACCGACGTGGCACTGACCCTGAAGCACTTCCCCGGCGGCGGTCCCCAAGAGCTCGGATTCGACCCGCACTACTCGTTCGGCAAGACCCAGGTATACCCGGGCGGCGCCTTCGGCGAGCACCTGAAGCCGTTCGAGGCCGCGATCGACGCGGGCGTGTCGTCGATCATGCCGTACTACGGCATCCCGGTCGACGTCGAGTATCAGGGAACCCAGTACAACCCTGTCGGCATGGCGTTCTCCGACCAGATCGTCAACGAGTTGCTGCGCGGTCAGCTCGGGTTCCGCGGTTACGTCAACTCCGACACCGGCATCATCAACGACCGCGCCTGGGGCCTCGAGGAGGCAACGGTGCCGGAGCGCGTCGCCGCTGCCGTCAACGGAGGCACCGACACCCTCTCGGGATTCAGCGACGCCGCGGTCGTGACCGACCTGGTCAGCCAGGGCCTTGTGACCGAGGACCGAGTGAACGAGGCAGCGACGCGCCTGCTCACGCCGCTGTTCCAGATGGGGCTGTTCGAGGACCCGTATGTCGATGAGGCGGCAGCCGACGCCCAGGTCGGCACGGAGGAGAACGAGCAGGTCGCCCTCGACCTGCAGCGCAAGTCGCTCGTTCTCCTGCAGAACGAAGAGCTCGAGGACGGCTCGCACGCCCTTCCCCTCAAGGAAGGCTCGAAGCTGTACCTCCTCGGCTCCTTCGACCCGGAGACTGTGGCCGACTACGGCTTCGAGGTCGTCGACGGCAACCAGACCGACGCCAACGGGCAGCGCCCGAGCGCGGCCGGAAGTGACTACGTGGTGGTGTCGATGACGGCGCGAAACGTCAACACGTCGGGCTACGACAGCCGCACCGCGGCCCAGACGGCCCCGGTGAACCCCATCGTGCTCGACGGGTTCGCCGGCCTCGACGGCCAGAGCCGCTTCGGCGCGACAGACGCCTGTGTCGCGTACGGCGCGTCGAGCTGCACCGACGCCGGCCTGCGATTCGGCGGCTCACTGCCCTGGGAGGGCTCGATCCTCGATTTCACCGGCATGTCGGAGGCGCAGTCGTGGGAGGTCACACCCTCACTGGATGTGATCCAGCGGGCGATGGCCGAGGTCGGCGACCCGGGCAAGGTCATCCTCAACGTCTACTTCCGCCAGCCCTTCGTCCTCGACGAGGCCAGCGGCCTGAGAGATGCCGGCGCCATCGTCGCGGGGTTCGGCACCGGTGACGTCGCGCTGATGGACGTGCTGTCCGGTCGGTTCAATCCGCAAGGGCGCATGCCGTTCGCGCTGGCGGGAACCCGCGCGGCCGTCGAGCAGCAGTACAGCGACCTCGCCGGGTACGACGAGACGACTGACGGTGCATTGTTCGAGTTCGGTCACGGCTTGAGTTACGAGGCGTCCCTCGATGTTCCGCTCGGCGCGTCCACTTTCACGCGAGGGAAGAACGCATGGCTTACGATCGAGGCGACGAACAACACGGACGCCCGGATCGATGTCGAGATCTCGACGCCGTTCGGTGAGAAGACGCTGCGCAATGTGCGTCCCGGCAAGACAGTGGACGTCGACTTCAACGCGCATGCGCCGACGTTCGCCGCAGGCCAGGCGACCGTTACGGTCAGCTCGGAGGTGGATGGCGAGGTCACCGTCGACACGAAGACCGTGGACTATCCCGGGCTCTCTCGCTGAGCCGGCGAAGCGGCGGGGAGCGCACGCTCCCCGCCGCTTCGTCGCGTCGCGCGCGCCAACATATGGCAACCGATTGCCTCCTCAGGACCGCCTCGCGATCATGGACACACCACACCCCTCGGCGCAATGGTCGCGCCCGATCGGAGAGACATGAAGATCGACAAGGCTGAGGTCATCGTCACCAGCCCGGACCGCAATTTCGTGACCCTGAAGCTCACTACCCAGGACGGCCTGACCGGCCTCGGGGATGCGACACTGAACGGTCGTGAACTCGCGGTGGTCGCCTACCTCACCGAGCACGTTGTGCCCCTGCTCATCGGGGCGGATGCCCGCCGCATCGAGGACACCTGGCAGTTCCTGTACCGCGGGGCATACTGGCGCCGCGGACCCGTGACGATGGCCGCGATCGCGGCCGTCGACATGGCACTGTGGGACATCAAGGGCAAAGCCGCGGGCATGCCGGTCTATCAGCTGCTGGGGGGCGCGAGCCGTAACGGCTTGATGGCCTACGGTCACGCGTCGGGCAAGGAACTCCCCGAGCTCTTCGATTCGATCCGCGCCCACCAGGAGCAGGGCTACAAGGCGATCCGCGTGCAGACCGGTGTGCCGACGCTGAAGGCGATCTACGGCATCGCCGCGCAGGGCGCGGACGTCGGCGATGCGACGGTGCGCTATGACCACGAGCCGGCACGCCGCGGCGCGAAGCCCGTCGAAGAGGACTGGGACACGCGCGCATACCTCAATCACCTGCCCGCCGTCTTCGAAGCGGTGCGCAACGAGTTCGGCCCGGATATTCCGCTCCTTCACGACGGCCACCACCGCATGACGCCGATCCAGGCAGCCCGCCTCGGCAAGGACCTGGAGCCGTACGACCTCTTCTGGCTAGAGGACTGCACGCCAGCAGAGAACCAGGAGGCGCTGCGGCTCGTTCGGCACCACACCACGACGCCGCTCGCCATCGGCGAGATCTTCAATACCATCTGGGACTTCAAGGACATCATCCGCGACCAGCTCATCGACTACGTCCGTGGCGCTGTCACCCACATGGGCGGGATCTCGCCGCTGAAGAAGACCCTCGATTACGCCGCGATGTATCAGGTGAAATCGGGCATGCACGGCCCGACCGACATCTCTCCGGTGGGCATGGCTGCGGCGATGCACCTGGGCCTCGCGATCCACAACTTCGGCATCCAGGAGTACATGAAGCACGGCGCCAGGACCGATCAGGTCTTCGAGCAGTCCTTCACGTGGACCGACGGCTATCTGCACCCGGGCGACAAGCCGGGGCTCGGGGTGGAACTCAACACGGACGAGGCAGGGAAGTACCCCTACGAGCAGGCGTACCTCCCCTACAACCGCCTCCTCGACGGCACCATCCACGACTGGTGAGGGACGACGGCGTGCACACCCTGCAGGCCTTCGTCGTCGTCATGGGCGTGTCCGCCGCAGGCAAGACGAGCGTCGCCAGGGCGCTCGCCGCTCGCCTCGGCGTGCCATGGCGCGACGCCGACGACCTACATCCGCCGGAGAATGTCGCCAAGATGGCAGGCGGCGTGCCGCTGTCCGACGACGACCGCTGGCCCTGGCTCGATGCCGTCGGCTCGGCCCTCGCCACGGCGCCCGGCGGGATGGTGATGGCCTGCTCGGCTCTGCGGCGGGCCTACCGCGACCGACTGCGGGCCCAGGTGCCGGATGTCGTGTTCGTGCATCTGGACGGGCCCCGCGAGCTGCTGGCGATCCGGGCGGCAGGGCGAACGGGCCACTACATGCCCGCTTCGCTCCTCCCCTCGCAGTTGGCGACACTGGAGCCGCTCGCAGTCGACGAACGCGGCGTCAGGATCAGCGTGGAAGACACCGTCGAAGCCATCGCCGACGAAGCCGCGGCCTGGCTCCGCGCAGCCCGCTGAGGCAGCTGCCGTCGAACGTTCGCCGCCGGGCGCCTGGAGATGGCGTTCCTGCCGCTGGCCCCGATGCGACGCCGCTCCGTCGTGCGTCCCGCGCGCGCAGCGAACTGAGGTATGGGTAGACCGACGTCACCACCGCAGCAGCTGGTCAGTCGCCTGAGGGCACGCACGGAGGGCGGGCTCCCGAAGCCCGACCGGTTCCGCTGGATGCACCCAACGTTCGAGAAGCGCGCTCTCCGAGGTGGGGCAAAGCGAAGGCCCCGGGTGCTGGGGACACCCGGGGCCTGTCGTCGCCGGTCTTTCGCTCGTCCACCCCCCGGCGAACGGCTCCTGGCGACGATATGGGAAGGGTTTGGGGAGACACCTTCCCGTGAGGCGCTGGGGACGCCTCGCGTATAAGCATAGCCGCATTGGTAGGACCATCGTTGTCCCCTCTTCGGGGGACAGATTCGTGTCGCGACGCCGCGACACGAGAACTTCCGGCCTACGGTACGGGAATCCGCCTTTCCTGCCTAGGTCCTGGCGCTGTCATCGGCGCAGAAACCGTGCGTCGGACGGCATCCGTGTCCGCTGACATCCGACGTCCGAGCGCGATCAGGCGGGAGGGAGCTCTCCGCGCGAGATGGCGACCATCTCCTCACGCGGGACGACCTTGACGCGCGCACGCTCCTGCGGCGCGCCCAGCCCGATCTCGTGCTGGTCGAGGCGGTGCCATCCCTCGAGGTCGGTCCAGGCCACGCCGCGCGAGGCCAGCAGGCGCGGGATCGCCTCCTCGGACGGGTCCTCGGGCTGCCACCATGATCCCTGGTCGTTGATGAGGTGCCGGACGGTCTCCATGGCGTCGGACTTGGTGTGGCCGATCAGGCCCACCGGCCCGCGCTTGATCCACCCGGTGGCGTAGACGCCCGGCACGCGCTCGTTGGAGTCCTTGCGCAGCACCTGGCCCTCGTGGTTCGGGATGACGCCGTGCCGCTTGTCGAACGGCACGCCGGGAAGCGGCGATCCGAAGTAGCCGACGGCCCGGTACAGGGCCTGTACCGGCACCTCGCGGAATTCGCCGGTGCCGACCACGCCGCCTTCGCCGTCGGGCCGCGTGCGCTCGTAGACGAAGCACGACACGCGTCCGGAGGCATCCGTCCTCACCTCGACGGGCTTGGCCCAGAAGTGCAGATGCAGACGGCGCGATGCCGAGCCGCCGGCGTTGTTGACCGACTCGCGCTTGCGCCACGACTGGAGCACCCGGTCGATCACCATGACCTGCTTGTTGCTCGCGATCGCGGCATTGGATGCCTCGTCGTAGTCGAAGTCCTCGTCGTAGACGACCATGTCGACGTCGCGGAGCTCCCCGAGCTCGCGCAGCTCCAGCGGCGTGAACTTCACCTGCGCGGGACCGCGGCGGCCGAAGACGTGGACGTCGGTGACGGCGGATGCCTTCAGCCCCTCGTACACGTTGGCGGGGATCTCGGTCGGCAGGAGGTCCTCGGCGTGCTTGGCCAGCATGCGGGAGATGTCGAGGGCGACGTTGCCGTTGCCGATGACGGCGACGGATGCCGCATCCAGCGGCCACTCGCGGGGCACGTCGGGGTGGCCGTCGAACCAGCTGACGAAGTCGGCGGCGCCGTACGACCCGGCAGCGTCGATCCCCGGAATGTTCAGGTCGGCGTCGCGGACCGCGCCGGTGGCGAAGATCACGGCGTTGTAGTGGTGCTTGAGGTCGTCCAGCGTGATGTCCTCGCCGAAGCGCACGTTGCCGAAGATCCGGATGTCACCGCGGTCCAGGACCTCACGCAGCGCCGAGATGATCCCCTTGATGCGAGGGTGATCGGGCGCGACGCCGTAGCGGACGAGTCCGTAAGGCGCCGGCAGCTGCTCGAAGAGGTCGATCGACACGTCGAACTTGCGCTCGGCCTTCAGCAGGATGTCGGCGGCGTAGATGCCGGCCGGTCCTGCGCCGACGATGGCCAGTCGGAGCTTGGTCATACAGGTCCTTTCCGCCGGGCCGCGGTGCGGGACGACCTTGGGGTCGTTCCGCTCGCTCAGCCCGGGTCTTCGTGAGACGTAAGGCGGATGCCGCTAACTGGAGCGGTCCGCGACGGCTTCGGCGAAGCGCGTGAGCGCCTCGCGCACGGGTCCATCGGGCAGCGGTTCGAGGGCGTCGATCGCCTCCTGGGACCACGCGTTCGCCAGCTCCCGCGTGGCCCGCGTGGCCTCGTGCTCGCGCAGCCGCGCCAGCGGCTCGTCGAGCAGCGCGGGGTCATCGCCCTCGGCGATGCGGCTGACGCCGTCGTCGATGCGCGCCCGCAGCTCGCCGGAGGAGGCATCCGTCCGCTGTCCGAGCAGGAGATAAGGCATGGTGGGAACGCCCGCACGCAGGTCGGTCCCCGGCACCTTGCCGGTCTCCTCCGGGTCGTCGGAGAGGTCGATCACGTCATCGAGCAGCTGGAAGGCCACGCCGGCCTTCTCGCCGAACGTCACCATCGCCGCCTCGTACTCCTCGGGTCCGTTGGCGAAGATGACGCCGGCCTGCGCGGCGGCCGCGATGAGCGAACCGGTCTTGTCGGAGAGCACCTGGAGGTAGAACGCGACCGGGTCCTCCCCGGCGGCCGGTCCCACCGTCTCGTGCATCTGCCCGAGCACCAGCCGCTCGAAGGTGTCGGCCTGCAGGCGGATGGCGCGGTCGCCGTGACGGGCCATGATCTGGCTGGCGCGGGAGAACAGCAGGTCGCCGGTGAGGATCGCGACGCTGTTGCCCCACACCGCGTGCGCGCTGGGCACACCGCGGCGCTTGTCGGCGGCATCCATCACGTCGTCGTGGTACAGCGATCCCAGATGCGTCATCTCCAGCGCCGTGGCGCCCTCGATGACGTCGTCGGTCACGCCGTCGCCGAGCTGCGCGGCCAGCAGCGCCAGCATCGGCCGGACCCGCTTGCCGCCCGCTTCGTACAGGTAGCGGCTCGTCGCATCGGCGAGCGCGTCGGTCACGCGCAGCTCGCGCTCCAGCGCGGCGTCGACGCGCTTGAGACCGGCCTCGACGGCCGAGAGGAGTGTCCGAGACCGCGGTCCCGCGAAAGTGCGGTCGGTGAGGCCCAGCTTGCCCGCGATGTGCGAGCCGGGCACGGAAGGAGTCACGTTTCCAGCCTACCGTCCGGGCGTCGACCACCCTCCGCGCCGGCGGTCAGCGGGGCTTGGACGCGCGGTGCAGGGCGACGATCCCCATCGAGAGGTTGCGGTAGGCCACATCGGTCCATCCCGCCTCGCGGATCCACGCCGACAGCGTGCGCTGGTCGGGCCAGTCCCGGATGGACTCGTTGAGATAGTCGTAGGCTTCGGCGTTCGAGCTCACCGCCTTGGCGACGACAGGCAGGACCCGGTCGTTGTAGAACCGATAGAGGCCGCGGAACGCCTTCGACGGCGGGTGCGAGAACTCGCAGATCACCAGGCGCCCGCCGGGACGGGTGACACGCAGCAGCTCGCGCAGCGCCTTGCGCGGATCATGGACGTTGCGCAGCCCGAAGGACATCGTGACCGTGTCGAACCAGCCGTCCTCGAACGGCAGCTCTGTGGCGTCGGCCTGCACGAAGGAGAGATTCGGTATGCCTCCGCCGCGCGAGCGGGGGCCGTAGCGGCGCTCGCCCTCGGCGATCATGCCGGGCGAGAAGTCGGCGGCGACGACCGCGGCGCCCCGGCGCGCGAGCGCGACGCTCGACGCCCCCGTGCCTGCCGCCACGTCGAGGATGCGCTGGCCCGGCCGCGGATCGACCGCGCGGGTGGTGGCCGCGCGCCAGAACTTGTCGTTGCCGACGCTGAGCACCGTGTTGGTGCGGTCGTATCCGGCCGCCACCTGATCGAACATGCCGCTCACGCGCGAGGGATCCTTGTGCAGATCGGCGCGGTTCGGCTCTGATGCGGAGGGATCGGATGCCACGTGTCGAGTCTAGGCCGGGGGCTCCCCAGCGCGCTCAGGGTCGGTTCGTCCCTCGCATCAGGCGCGGTCGAGGGCGTCCAGTCGCGACAGCCACGCGTCGGCGGTCGCGTCGTCGAACGGCGCCACCCGAGAGCGCACGCGCTGCTCCAGGTCCGCCGCGAGCATCTCGAGCCGTTCGACGACGTCGAGCGGGTAGCCGTACGCCACCCGGTGCTCTTCCCACTCGTCGCGGTCGTCGATGAAGACGCCCCGCTCGTCGATCGCGCGCACCACATCGAGGTCCATGTCGATGCCGGTCGGCTCCTCGTCCTCCCAGTGGGCATCCCACGCGAGGTCGATGTAGACGCGGTAGGTCGCCGGCGGAGCCTGGTTCAGCGTCACCACGTGATCGCCGCCCGGGGGCAGCAGCGTGACGTTGGGCGCGTCGGCGAGGAAGTCGCGTCCCGGCCGGAAGCTCCGCCATCCGGCGAGCTGACCGAACCAGTCGCCCCACCGGTCGCTGCCCAGGTACACGCACTCGTGCACCCAGTGCGGTCCACCGTCCCACTTCCGCCAGCGGAACAGCACGCGTGTACCCGGCTCGGGCCGGGGCGGGACGACGATGTCGGTCACCCCGCGAGTCTAGGCTGGGAAGGTGACGTCCTCGCACCGCCCGCTCCCGCTGGTGGTCGAAACCCGCGAGATCGATCCGGTCGACGACCTGCTCGCGTACACCTCCCCCGATCAGCCGCTGGCGTGGCTCCGTCGTGGCGACGGCATCGTCGGGATCGGCGAGGTGGGCGGCTACGCACGCGGGCCCGAGGCGGGGGCCGGCGTCGATCCCGGCCCGATCCCGGCACCGGCCGACGCCTGGCGCGCGATCGCCGCCGGAGCGGCCGTCGACGACCCGGTGGGACTGCCGGGCACGGGTCTGGTGGCCTTCGGCACGCTGGTCTTCGACGAGAGCTCGCGCGCGAGCAGCCGACTGATCATCCCGCAGGCGGTCGTCGGACGGTATCGTGGACGCTCCTGGATCACGCGGATCCGTGCGGTGGGGGCCGGGCCGGCAGAGCCGGCGGTCGAGCCCGTCCCGTACGGACCGTACTGGTCGGGCACGCTCGGACCGGGCTCGCTCGACCCCGCCGGCTACCAGGCGGCCGTCCGCGCCGCCGTCGAGGCGATCGGCCGGGGCGAGGTGGAGAAGGTCGTGCTCGCACGGGACTTGGTCGGCACGGTGCCCGCCGGCGCCGACCTCCGGCGGCTGGTGCGCGCGCTCTCGCACGACTATCCCGACACGTGGACCTTCGCCGTCGACGGGCTGCTGGGAGCAAGTCCCGAGACCCTCGTGACGGTCTCGGGCGGCTCGGTCACCGCCCGCGTGCTCGCGGGCACGATCCCCCGCGGCACGGACGCCGGTGACGACGCCGCGGCATCCGATTCGCTCGCGCACAGCGCGAAGGACATCGCCGAGCACCGGTTCGCCGTGCGCAGCGTGCTCGAGACGCTCGAACCGCACGTCCGCGACCTGCGGGCCGACGCCGAGCCCTTCACCCTCGAGCTGCCGAACCTGTGGCACCTGGCCACCGACGTCGCCGGCGACCTGTCCGACCAGGCGTCGTCCCTCGACCTCGTCGCGGCGCTGCACCCGACGGCCGCCGTCGCCGGGACGCCGAGGGATGCCGCGATCGCGGCGATCCGCCGGCTCGAGCCGTTCGACCGGGGTCGCTACGCCGGTCCGGTCGGGTGGGTCGACGGCGACGGCGACGGCGAGTGGGCGATCGCCCTGCGATGCGCGCAGATCGGCGGCGCCCCGGCGCGCCGCCACGCCGAGTACAGCGACACCATCCCCGTCGTCGCGCACGCCGGCGCCGGGATCGTCGCCGCGAGCGACCCCGAGGCGGAGCTGCTGGAGACCCGCGTGAAGTTCCGGCCGATCGTCGACGCACTGGCCTGATGCCCGGGGCGCCCTCGTCCTAGACTCCCGCCATGACGTTCGAGGTCGCCGCCGAGGCGTACGACGGCTTCATGGGGCGGTTCTCCCAGCCCCTGGCCGAGCTTTTCGTCGAGTTCGCCGAGCCGCCGCTGGGCGGGCGGGCGCTCGATGTCGGCTGCGGCACCGGCGCGCTGACCGCGGTGCTGGCCCGCCGGTACGGCGAGACCGAGGTCGCGGCCGTCGATCCTTCCGCGAGCTTCGTGGACGCCATGACCGAGCGGTTCCCGTGGGTGGACGTGCGACACGGGCATGCCGAGGCGCTGCCTTTCGAGGACGGCATCTTCGCCACCGCCCTCGCCGAGCTCGTCGTGCACTTCATGACGGATGCCGCGGCGGGCGTGCGCGAGATGCTCCGGGTCACGCGCGCCGGCGGCGTGGTGGCGGCGTGCGTGTGGGACTTCGCCGGCGGGCGGGCACCGCAGAGCACGTTCTTCCGGGCCCTCTCGTCGGTCGTCGACGGCGTGGACGACGAGACCGAGCGTGTCGGTTCGCGGGCCGGAGACCTGGGCTCGCTACTGCGGGATGCGGGATGCTCAAACGTCGAGGAGGCCGAGCTCGCCGTGGAGGTGCCCTACCTGGGGTTCGAGGACTGGTGGGATTCGTACAACCTGGGCGTGGCTCCGGCGGGTCGCCAGCTCGCCGCGCTGGGCGACGCCGATCGCGAACGAGTCCGCGATGCCTGCGCCGGCCTGCTGCCCAGCGGCGCGTTCACGCTCGCCGCCACCGCGTGGGCCGCCCGGGGCGTCGTCCCGTAGACCGCCGGCCTGCTCAGCTCGCCGCCAGACGCTTCTTCTCGGCCTCGACGTCGAAGGTGGCGGCGGGCCACTGCGGATCGATGTCCTCGAGGGCCTCGAGCAGCAGGTGCTGGACCGCGAGACGGGCGTACCATTTGCGGTCGGCCGGCACGACGAACCACGGGGCGTGGTCGGTCGAGGTCCGCTCGAAGACGGTCTGATAGGCCGCCATGTACTGCGGCCACCGCTGGCGCTCGTCCACGTCGCCCGGGTTGTACTTCCAGTGCTTGTCGGGGCGCTCGAGCCGCTCCAGGAGCCGCTCCTTCTGCTCCTGTGGCGAGATGTGCAGCATCACCTTGACGATGCGGGTGCCGGCATCGGCCACCCTCTTCTCGAAGTCGTTGATCGCACCGTAGCGGCGCTCGATCTCGTCGGCCGGCGCCAGCTGCCGCACCCGCCCGATGAGCACATCCTCGTAGTGCGAGCGGTCGAAGACCCCGATGTAGCCGGGTGCCGGGAGGCGCCGCTCGACCCGCCACAGGAAGTCGTGCCCGAGCTCCTCGGGCGTAGGCTTCTTGAAGGCTGTGAGCGCGATGCCCTGCGGGTCGACCGACCCGACGACGTGCCGGATGATGCCGCCCTTGCCCGCCGAGTCCATCGCCTGCAGCACCAGCAGCACCGACGCGTCGGTGGACTCGACCCGGCTGCGGGCGAACAGCCGCTCCTGGTACTCGTCCAGCTGCACGGCGCCGGCGGCGAGGTCTTCGGCGGCCTGCACCTTGTCCTTGTCGTACCCGGGCGTCGCGCGCGGGTCGACCCCTGCCAGCCGGAATCCCGGGCCGACGCGGAGCAGCTCGGCGACGTCGGCGGTCCAGTGCTTCTGGCTTCGGGCGATCATGCAGCCATCATGGCGCATGGTCTCCGCCGACTCCGTGGTCACCCGGCCGGATCGAGCCCGCGGCGCCGGACGCAGGTTCCGGTCAGCGCTCGAGCGGAACCTCGATGAGCTGCGGGCCCGTCACCGGCGACGTCAGCGCCTGGTCGAGGGCGGAGCGGGTCGTCACGCGCCGGTGATCCCATCCGTACGCCTTCGCCACATCCGCGAGCGTCACGGCGTGGGGGGTGTAGAGGACGCGATCCATCGCGTCCTCATCGGCGACGCCCGCCGCCTCGAGACCGTCGAAGATCGTGCCGCCGCCGTCGTTGCCGACGACCACCTGCAGCCGCGGCCGCGGCTCTCCCGGAGGCAGCAGCAGGGCTCCGACATCGTGGAGCAGGGCGAGGTCGCCGAGGAGCACGCGGGTGACGCCCGGGCGCTCGTCGGTCTGGCTCGCGAGCGCGATCCCGGTGGCGGTGGCCACGGTCCCGTCGATCCCGGCGAGGCCGCGGTTGGCGTGCACGGGCACCTTCTTGCCGGGAAGCAGCGCGTCCGCGACCCGCACCAGACGTGACGAGCCGAAGACGAGCCGGTCGTGCGGCCACGTCGCCCGCCACACCGCGTCGACGAGCGCCGCGCGGTCCAGCGGCGCGCGGATGACGGCGAGCTCCGCGGCGATCGCGCCGAGCCGCTGCTCCGGCACCGCCGACGACAGGCCGTCGGCATCCGGAGCGGGCGGGGCGAGATCCACGGATGCCTGCCGCGAGGCGCGCATCCACGCTCCCAGCCATTCCCGATCGGGCTGCCCGGCGGCGGCGGCGACGGCGTCGACGGCGCGCGAGCACCCGTTGAGGTTCAGCGCCTCTCCGGGCCCCCGGACGGCGATGACCTCGACGTCGCGCCGGGACAGCAGCGCGGCCGCCTCGCGGCTGAGCGTCGGGTGCCCGAGGACGACGACGCGCTCGACGCGCCCGCCCAGCTGGGGGTCGGCCAGGAGGCGCCGGTAGCCGTGCACGAGGTGTCGTCCGAACCGCGCGCCGCTGACGATCTCGGCCACGAGCGGCCAGCCGCCGGCGTGCGCGACCGCTTCGGCGTCCGCCCCCGCGTCGGCGCCGGCGAGGACGATCGTGCGGGGTCCGGGGTCGAGGATGAACGGCGGAGCCGACCGGCCCGCCGCGGGCTCGACGACGGTCGGGTCCTCCGGGGTGGAAGCGTCCGCGGGCGCGCCGCCCGGGGCGGTCGCCGCGCCCAGCCATCGAGGGAACTCGCCCGCGAGCGGCTCGCGGTACGGCACGTTGAGGTGGACGGGACCGGCCGGCCGTGAGGGGTCGCCGACCGCCGCAGCGAGCGCCGCATCCGCGACCCGCCGAAGCGTGCGGGTGTGCTCCCCGTCGCCATCGGCGTCTCCGCGATCCGGAACCGGCAGGTCGGCTTCGTGACGCGTGTGCGGCGCGAAGATCCCCGGCTGACGGGTGGCCTGATTCGCCCCCACGCCGCGCAGCTCGGGAGGACGGTCGGCGGTGAGCAGGAGCAGGGGCACACCGGCGTGGTGCGCCTCGAGCACCGAAGGCAGCAGGTTGGCCACGGCGGTGCCCGATGTGCAGATGACGACCGCCGGCATCCCGGTCTCCCGCCCGATCCCCAGCGCGGTGAAGCCGGCGACACGCTCGTCGATGCGCACATGGACGCGGACGGCACCGCGTCGCTCCAGTTCGGCGGCGACGAGGGCCAGCGCCTGCGAACGCGAGCCCGGACTGACCACGATGTGCTCGACGCCGCGCTCGACCAGTCGTCCCAGCAATGCGGCGGCGGCATCCGTCGCGGGTGAGATCAGCCCGCGCTCGTCGGCCGTCACGTCAGCCGACGACGCCGCGCTGCCCGCGGGTGTCGTCGTCGCCGTCGGCGGGACGGCTGGGCGGGTCGGTCGGCGCCGCGCCGGGAGCGGTCGAGGATCCGGATGCGCCCGACTCGGGCGCCGCCGCATCGCCGGCGGGCCGGATCGGCGGGCTCCAGCGGGGGTCGTCATCCTCCGCGTCGAGCTGCGCGAGCTCTTCCTCGAGGCGCCGGATGCGCTCGTCCTGATCGCTGATGGACCCGATGCGGCCGAGGAAGTCGGGGTCGTCGTCGGGAGCGCGGCGCGCGGCGACGGCGGACTTGCGCACGCGTCCGACGAGAAGCCACAGGATGCCGCCGAGCACCGGCAGCAGGATCACGATGACCAGCCACACCGGCTTGCTGACACCGCGGTGACGCGACGGGGGCTGCACGGCGCAATCGACGATGGTGAAGACCCAGAACGCGGCCGCCACCAGGGCCAGAATGAGCAGCACCCGAGGCATGCTCCCATCCTAGGCGGGCCCGTCACGCTGTGGTCCGGTCGTGACCGAACCGTCGCTGTGAGTCTGCAGTGCCGGGCGCCCAGGCTTCTCCGGGCGTCGGAACCTAGGATGGACGCGTGAAAGCGCGCTCGGCCATCGTCTACTCGGTCCTGCGGCTGCTGGCGTTCCTGGTGCCGTTCGGCATCCTGATGCTGTTCCCGATCATGCGGGAGTACTACTGGCTCGCCGCAGTCTTCGCAGCCCTCATCGGGCTGAGCCTGTCGGTGCTGTTCCTGCGCAAGCCGCTCGAGGAGGTCACCTCCGGCCTCGCCGAGCGCCGCGCCCGCGCCCGCGCCGCGGTCAGCGACGAGGAGACCGAGGATGCCGCCGCCGATGCGGCCGCCGGTTCCGCGGACGCGCCCGGCGCCGACCCGCGCGCCTGACCGGCCGTCGCGCGCCGCCCACGGTATCCCCCGCAGGAGAAACGGCCTTGCACAGGACGTCGGCCGCGCGGGGATCCTGCGGAAGGACGCATCTCCTCCGCGCGGCGCCCCCGCGGGCGGGCGTGTCGCTCAGCCGACGAAGGCCCAGAACAGGAACGCCCCGTACGCCACCGACGTGAGCGAGGTCACACCCAGGGCGACCACCAGCTCGCGCGGATCCCGGTACGTCCAGACGATGAGGATGGCCGGGAGCGCGCCGAGCAGCGCCAGCAGGGTCAGCCACGCGATCGGGTAGAACAGCGCCAGGAGGACCGCGATGACGAAGGGCACGAGCACGAACAGCGTGAACAGCCAGCGCGTCGCGGTGCGGCCGATGAGCACGGTCAGAGTGCGCTTGCCGGCAGCCCGGTCCTGGTCGATGTCGCGGAGGTTGTTCGCCAGCAGCACGGCGCACGCCAGCAGACCGGCGGCGACCGCCCCGAACCACGCTTCCTGCGGCAGCGACAGGGCCTGCACCCAGGTCGTCCCGAGGGTCGCGACCAGTCCGAAGAAGACGAAGACGAACACCTCGCCCAGCCCGTAGTAGCCGTAGGGGCGCTTGCCGCCGGTGTAGAACCAGGCCGCGACGATGCACGCCGCGCCGACTGCGATGAGCCACCACTGCTGCGTGCGGATGGTGATGGCGAGGCCCGCCAGCGCCGCGATCGCGAAGAAGCCCATCGCGACGAGGAGCACCGTGCGAGGCTCGGCCTTTCGCGAGGCGGTCAGCCGCGCCGGGCCGACACGGTGGTCGTCGGTCCCGCGGATGCCGTCGCTGTAGTCGTTGGCGTAGTTGACGCCGATCTGCAGCGCGGCGGCGACGATGAGGCAGAAGAGGGCGATCACCCAGTGGAACTCGTCGACGACGAGCATCGCCGCGCCGGTGCCGATCAGCACCGGCGTGATGGCCAGCGGGAGCGTGCGCAGCCGTGCCGCCGCGATCCAGTCGCGTGCCGACGCCTTGCTGGGACGCGCGGGGTCACGCGACACCCGAGGCTTCTGCGGATTGCTGCGCGTCACGTGGTTCTTCGGTCCCGGGCGCTTGCGTTTCTTGCTGGAGGTGCCTGCCACGAGTGCACATTCTAGGCGTCGCGGCCATGTCGGCTCGCGGAGCCGCGCTCGTCAAGTCCCTCGCCACCGCAGCGTCGTGAGCCGACCATGGCGGGATGTTGAGCATCGGATCCATCGTGCTGACCGTGGAGGACATCGATCGAGCGGGCGCGTTCTGGCGCGGCGCGCTCGGCTACGTCAACCGCCGCGAGCCGACCGACGACTGGGTGATCCTCGACCCGCCGGACAAGCCGGACTGGGCAGCGCCCGGCGCGAGTCTCGCCCTGTCGGTGACCGGGTACCCGCAGCACTACCCGCCGCGGATCCACCTGGACCTCTACGCCGAGGACCAGCAGGCCGAGGTCCAGCGCCTGCTCGGCCTCGGCGCGCGCGAAGTCGACTGGGACGGATACCCCGAGGACGCCGACTGGATCGTGCTGGAGGACACCGAAGGCAATCGCTTCTGCGTCGTCGACGCCGGTCCGCCGCCGCGCTGACGGCCCCTCAGTGCAGCGCCGCGACGGCGCGGCGGATCGTCTCACGGTCCGGTTTGCCCGACAGCAGCGTCGGCAGCTCATCGACGAGCACCAGCCGCGACGGCCGCGCGTGCGCGCCGATCTCGGCCTGCACCGCCGCGCGCGCCTCTTCCAGCTGCGTCGCCTCGCTCCGGCGCAGCGCCTCGCCGCGGGCCGCGACGACGACGGATGCCTCGCCCCAGCGCTCGTCCGGAACGCCCACCACGACGGCCTCAGCCAGCCCGGGGACCGACCGCACCACCCGCTCCACGCGATCGAGCGAGACGTTGATGCCGCCGGAGACGATGACGTTGTCCAGTCGTCCCCGCACCCGCAGGACACCGTCCTCGATCAGGCCCGCGTCACCGGTGCGGTACCACCGTGCCCCGTCCCGGTCCCGCGGGAACGCGGCATCCGTCCGTTCCGGGTCGCCGAGGTAGCCGCCCGCGAGGGTCGGCCCCGACACCTGCACCTCACCGCTCTCGATGCGCACGCGGACCCCGCGCAGCGGAACCCCGTCGTACACGCAGCCGCCGCTGGTCTCGGTGGCCCCGTACGTGCGGACGATGCGCGCACCGGCGGACTCGGCTCGTTCGAGCGTCGCGGCCGGCAGCGCCTGACCCCCGACGAGGATCGCCTCGAAGGACCGCAGCGCCGCCAGCACGCCCGCGTCGGCCTCGGCGGCGTCGAGCAGCTTCGACAGCTGGGCGGGGACGAGGGAGGTGTAGGTCGGCACGCGGTTCCCGCGCACGGTCGAGACCATCGTGCGGGCAGCCGCGGCGAAGGACTGCGGCGTGAAGGCTCCGGAGAGGATCGCCGGCTCCCGATCGGCGACGAGCGATCGGACCAGGACCTGCAGGCCCGCGACGTAGGCGGCCGGCAGGGCGAGGAGCCACGCGCCGTCGCCGATGCGGTCGGCCGTCGCGAGGGCGCTGGCCGTGAGCGCGTCACGGCTGAGGACGACGCTCTTGGGGATGCCGGTCGAGCCGGAGGTGGTCACGACCACCGCTGTTCCGGCGTCGACGTCCGGCGGGAGTCCCTCGACGAGCCCGAGCGCGAGCGCGGGGCCTGCACCGTGGATCGCGCCGCGGAGGCTGCGCAGGATCTCCCGCGGATCGTCGCCCGTGACCGGCTGCAGCTTCACAGCCGACCTCAGTAGTGCCAGGGATACGGCGACCAGTCGGGGTCGCGCTTCTGCAGGAACGCGTCGCGTCCCTCGACGGCCTCATCGGTGCCGTAGGCGAGCCGCGTCGCCTCGCCGGCGAACACCTGCTGCCCGACCATCCCGTCGTCGACCGCGTTGAACGCGAACTTCAGCATGCGGATGGCCGTCGGCGACTTGGTCAGGATCGTCCGCGCCATGGCGACGGCCTCGCGCTCGAGGTCGGCGTGCGGGACGACGCGGTTGACCGCCCCCATCTCGTGCGCGCGCTGCGCGGAGTACTCCTCGGCGAGGAAGAACACCTCGCGCGCGAACTTCTGCCCCACCTGCCTGGCCATGTACGCCGAGCCGTAGCCGGCGTCGAACGAGCCGACGTCGGCGTCGGTCTGCTTGAACCGCCCGTGCTCGCCAGATGCGATCGACAGATCGCACACGACGTGCAGGGAGTGTCCGCCGCCGGCCGCCCACCCGGGGATCACCGCGATCACGACCTTGGGCATGAACCGGATGAGCCGCTGCACCTCCAGGATGTGCAGTCGGCCGGCACGGGCGGGGTCGGCCACCGCCTGCTCGTCGTCGGAGTACTTGTAGCCGTCGCGGCCGCGGATGCGCTGGTCGCCGCCCGAGCAGAAGGCCCAGCCGCCGTCCTTCGGGCTCGGCCCGTTGCCCGTCAGCAGCACGACGCCGATGCGCGGATCCTGGCGCGCGAGGTCGAGGGCGCGGTACAGCTCGTCGACGGTGTGCGGCCGGAAGGCGTTGCGCACGTCGGGGCGATCGAACGCGATGCGTGCGATGCGTCCGTCCTTCGACACGTGAGCCGTGATGTCGGTGTATCCGCCGTCCGGGGCGCCGGGCGCCGCGATCCACTCGTTCTCGTCGAACAGCTCCGAAACCGTCACCCGGCCAGCCTACGGCGGTGCGACCTCGAGCGTCATGCGGTGCGGACCCGGTCGCCGCGAGGCCTAGCCTGGATCGGTGACTTCGACGCTTCGCCCTCTCGCCGCCGCTGCGGCATCCGCTGTCCTGCTCCTCACTCTCGCCGGCTGCGCCTCCGCAACGCCCACGCCGACGGCGACGGAGACCGGGGAGGCGACCGCCTCGGTCTCGACCGACACCGCGTGCTCGGGCGACGAGGGCGTCACGATCGTCGTGGATGCCTCCGCCCTCGGGGACGACCCCGCCGAGGAGCAGTGCCTCATCACCGAAGAGCCGGTGATCGCCGCCGAGGCCCTGAGGCTGGCGGGCATCGAGACCGAGGGCACCGAGGAGTACGGCGACCAGGTGGTGTGCCGTGTCGACGGCGTGCCCGCTGAGGACACGGCGCTGCCGGCCGAGGACGGCTCGGACTACTTCGAGACCTGCCAGGCGATGCCCGCCGCGTTCGCGTACTGGTCGCTGTGGGTCAAGCCCGGCGGCGGCGAGTGGGGCTACGCGCAGGAAGGCCTGTCGACGCTGGAGCTGCAGCCCGGCGACGCCGTCGAGCTCCTCTTCACCCTGAACGGCGAGCCCGCCGCACCGACCCCGTAACCGATGCCGTGACGTTCCGACCCGGGCCCCTGCGTGCCGCGGCGGCGCTCGCCGTCGGGTTCGTGGTGATCCGGGTCGTCTACCGGATGCTGTTCCACGGCGCCGACGGCGACGGACCGGTGCTGCTCGCGCTGCCGTCGCTGCGGCTGCCGGCGCCGTTCGCGCACGTGGTGATGTTCGGTCCGGTGACCGCGGACGGCCTGTGGGATGCCGCCGTGAGCGCACTGCCGATCGCCGTCGGCATCCTCGCGTTCGGTGTCGTCAACGCCGTCGTCGACGTCGCGCGCGTGTTCGCCCGGGCGTCCCGGCGTGGGCCGCTGCGGGGTCTCGCCCGTGCGCTGGCCATCGCCTGGGCGACCCTTCCGTCCCTCGCCGAGGCCGCGCGGGCGGTCGCGTTCGCGCAGCGGCTGCGAGGCGAGCGCCGCGGCGTGCGGATGCTCGTGCCGCTGCTGCAGCGGACCCTCGAGCGCGCGGGCGCCCTCGCCGCGGCGCTCGAGCTCCGGGGGTTCGCCGGCCGCGGCCTCGACGGCGCCTGCGACGCGCCCGTCGAGGCGTTGACGGTCTCGCTGGGCTTCGGCGGCGGCGATCGAATCCCCGACGCGGGCGTGGCGGGCGCCGTGGGCCTGCGCGTCGACGATCTCACGCTCTCCACCGGCTCCCTCACTCTCCTGTCCGGCCCCACCGGCTCGGGCAAGTCCACGCTGCTGCGGGCACTGGCCGGCCTGCACACCCACGTCGACGGCGGCTGGCTCACGGGGAATCCGCGTGTCGTCGGTCACGATCGCCGCGAGGTGCCGCCGAGGGACCTCGCGCAGCGGGTCGGGGTCGTGCTGCAGCATCCGCGGGAGGCGTTCGTCACGGATCGGGTGCGAGACGAGATCGGACTCGCACTCGAGCTGCGCGGCGTCGCCCCGACGATCACGACCGCGCGCGTCGCGGAGGTCGCGGGCCGCGTCGGCGTGACGGCGCTGCTCGACCGGTCGATGCGCGGGCTGTCGGCCGGTGAGGCGACGCTCGTCGCGATCGCCGCCGCCGTCGTGGAGCATCCCATCCTGCTGCTCGTCGACGAGCCGCTGGCCGACCTCGACGGGGCGGCTCGCGGGCGCGTGGTCGACGTGCTGGACCGGCTGGCGCACGAGGCGGGCGTGTGCGTCGTCGTCGCCGAGCACCGCGTGGAGGCCCTGACGAGCGTCGCCGACCGGGCGTTCCGGATCGACGGCGGGACGGTCGTCGAGGGGCTCCCCCGTGCCGGATCGGACCGCGACGGGCCGGCCCGAGGTCTGACTCCGCCCCGGACGGACGATGCCCTCGCCGTGGGCGATGCGGTGCTGCGTGCCCGGGCGGTCACGGTGCGCCACCGCGACCTCGTCGCCGTCGCGGCGGCCGAGCTCGACCTTCTCCCCGGCGAGGTGGTCGCGCTCGTCGGGCCCAACGGCGCCGGCAAGTCGAGTCTGCTCGCCGCGCTCGCCCTGCCGCCGCGCGGAAGCGATGTGGTCGCCGGCGGACGTGTCGCCCTCGTCCCGGATGCCTCGGACGACCTGTTCGTGCACGACTCCGTCGCAGCCGAATGCGAGCGGGCCGACCGGCGCGCGGCGCGGACCGAACGCCGGCGTGCGCGCGTGAATGCGGAGATGACCGGGAACGAGGACGAGATCGCGGGATCCGCTCCTCGATCCGGCGGATCTCCTCGATTCCTCCCGCTCGCCCCGGCGCCGGCGGGCACCACGGCGGCGCTCCTCGCCGCCTTCCTCGGCCTCGAGCCCGAGAGCCCGGAGTTCCGGATGCGACTGGCGCGGCATCCGCGGGACCTCTCGGTCGGCGAGCGCCGGTGCCTCGCGCTCGCGATCCAGCTCGCGACGCGGCCGCGCGTCCTCCTCGTGGACGAGCCGACGCGGGGGCTCGACCCGGCGGCGCGCGCCATGGTGTGCGCGGCGCTGGTGGGACTGGCGGCGCAGGGCGCGGCCGTGCTGATCGCGTCGCACGAGCCCGAGGTGGCCGCCCTCGCGGATCGGGTTCTGACGATGGATGCCGGCGTGCTCGCCGCCGCGCCGGCATCCCGACCGGATGCCTCGCTCCCTGCTCCCGCGACGGCGCAGGTCGCGGCTCCGCGTCGTTCCCGGATTCCGGCGCCCCACCGCCGGGACGAGCCCTCGTCGCGCCCGGCCGGTCCAGCTCACCCTGCGGCGGTCGCGGCCGCGCGGCGAATTCCCCTCATGGCGCTGCTCGCCGCGAATGCGGTGGCGTTGGCCTCCTTCTGCTGGCCCCTCGTCGCCGCCGCGCTCCCCCAGCAGGCGCACGCGGCCGTCCCCGTCGCCGCTCTCGCCCTCGCACCGCTCGCCGCGCTCGTCGTCGTCGCGACGCTGGACGGCACCGTCCGTTCGGCCCACATGCTGGCGCTGCTGGGAACCCTCGCCGCGATCGGCGCGGCCGTCCGCATCGCGGGCACCGGCGCGGGCGGCGTCGAGGCCGTGTTCATCCTGCTGATCCTCGCCGGCCGCGCCTTCGGGGCGAGGTTCGGGATGCTGCTGGGTCTGGCCACGATCGTCCTGTCGACGGCCGTGACCGGCAGCTTCGGACCCTGGACGCCGTTCCAGATGTTCGCGTGCGGGTGGGTCGCTGCGATGGCGGGGCTGCTTCCCCGCCAGGTGGAGCGCCGTTCCGAGATCGCGATGCTCTGCGGGTACGGCGTCGCCGCCTCCTACGTCTTCGGGCTGCTGATGAATCTGTGGTTCTGGCCGTTCGCGGTCGGCTACGGCACCGGCATCTCGTACGAGCCGGGGGCGCCGCTGGTGGAGAACCTCGCCGGGTTCCTGCTGTATTCGCTCGTCACCTCGACCGCCGGCTGGGACACCCTCCGCGCCGTCACGACGGTGCTCGGCCTCCTGCTCGTCGGGCGTCCCGTCCTCGCGGCGCTGCGTCGCACCAAGCCCCTCGCTCCTGCCGCCCGGCCACTTCCGAGTCGCGTGCCCGCTCCGACGCCCTGACCCCGGGATGCCGCGGCACGTGCCGCGGCCACCGCCCGGCGCCGTGGCATCCTGTCCCGTCCACAGGAGAACCGCACCTCGACAGGACGTCGCCCCGCCGAACCTCCTGTGGAGGACGACTTCTCCTGCGCCGGCCGCGCCTCAGACGGAGAAGTACTTCGCCTCGGGGTGATGGAAGACGAACGCGTCCGTGGACTGCTCGGGGTGCAGCTGCAGCTCCTCGCTGAGCTCGACCCCCATGCGCTCGGGGCGCAGCAGCTCGACGACCTTGCGGCGGTCCTCCATGTCGGGGCACGCCGGGTAGCCGAGCGAGAACCGGGCACCGCGGTACTCGAGCTTGAACAGGCCCGCCGTGTCGGTGGGGTCCTCATCCGAGAAGCCGAGCTCCGCGCGCACGCGCGCGTGCCAGTACTCCGCGAGCGCCTCGGTGAGCTGCATGACCAGCCCGTTGAGCTCGTAGTAGTCGCGGTACCGGTCTTCGGCGAAGAGCTTCGCCGTCACCGTGTCGATGCGTGCGCCGGCGGTGACGAGCTGCACGGGAAGCACGTCGACCTGCCCGGACCCGCGTGACCGCACGAAGTCGGCGAGGCACAGGTGCCGGTCGCGACGCTGGCGGGGGAAGTGGAACCGCAGTCGGTCGGCGCCGATCGCCCCGTCCGAGCCGCCGTCGGGCGCGAGCAGCCCCGGGGCTCCCAGCACGCCCGCCGGGTCGTCGCCGTGGTGCAGCACGACCACGTCATCGCCCTCGGACACCACCGGGAAGTAGCCGTACGCGACCGAGGCGTCCAGCATCCCCTCGGCGAGGATGCGGTCCAGCCAGTACCGCAGCCGCGGTCGTCCCTCGGTCTGCACGAGCACCTCGTACGACAGGCCGTCCGCGCCGCGCCCCGGCTTGAGGCCCCACTGCCCCATGAACGTCGCGCGCTCGTCGAGGAAGGCGGCGTAGTCCTGCAGCGCGATCCCCCGGACGATGCGGGTCCCCCAGAACGGCGGCGCGGGAACGGGATTGTCGGATGCCACGTCCGAGCGGGCCGGCATGGCTTCGGGCTCCGTGAGCGTGAGCCGCGAACCCGCGGCGTGGCGGCGCTTCTTCAGTGCCGGGAGCCCCACCGACGCGGGATCGGCGCCGCGCGCGATCTTCACGAGGGGCTCCATGAGCGCCAGCCCCTCGAAGGCGTCGCGGGCGTAGCGCACCTCGCCCTCGAAGAGTCCGGCGAGGTCGTCCTCGACGTAGGCGCGGGTGAGCGCCGCGCCGCCGAGGATGATCGGCCAGCGCTTGGCGAGGCCCCTTGACTGCAGCTCCTCGAGGTTCTCCTTCATGACGACCGTGGACTTCACCAGCAGGCCCGACATGCCGATCACGTCGGCGTCGTGCTCCTCGGCGGCGGCGATGATGTCGGCGATCGGCTGCTTGATCCCGAGGTTGATCACCTCGTAGCCGTTGTTGGTCAGGATGATGTCGACGAGGTTCTTGCCGATGTCGTGCACGTCACCGCGCACGGTCGCCAGGACGATGCGGCCCCGGCCGGAGGCATCCGCTCGCTCCATGTGGGGCTCGAGGAGGGCCACCGCCGTCTTCATGACCTCGGCCGACTGCAGCACGAAGGGCAGCTGCATCTCACCGGCGCCGAAACGCTCGCCGACGATCTTCATGCCCTCGAGCAGGTGATCGTTGATGATCTGCAGCGGCGTGAGCCCGCCCTCGCGGGCGAGGTCCAGGTCGGCTTCGAGCCCCTTGCCCTCGCCGTCGATGATGCGCCGCTCGAGGCGCTCGCCGACCGGCAGCGCCGCGAGCTCGGCGGCGCGCTGGTCGCGCAGGGCGGCGGTGTCGACGCCGGCGAAGAGGTCGAGCATGCGGGCCAGCGGGTCGTAGGTGACGTTGCCGTCGGCGTCGTACTCGCGGCGGTCCCATACCAGGTCGAGCGCGACCTGGCGCTGCTCGTCCGACAGCGACGCCAGCGGCACGATCTTGGCGGCGTCGACGATCGCCGAAGTCAGCCCTGCCTGGACGGCCTCATGCAGGAACGCCGAGTTGAGCACGCTCCGGGCGGCGGGGTTGAGCCCGAACGACACGTTGGACACCCCGAGGGTGGTCTGGATGCCGGGGTACTTCTGGGTGATCCGGCGGATCGCCTCGATCGTCTCGATCGCGTCGCGGCGCGTCTCCTCCTGTCCCGTGGCGATCGGGAACGTCAGGCAGTCGACGATGATGTCGGTCACCCGCATCCCCCACGCGCCGGTCAGCTCCTCCACGAGCCGGGAGGCGATCCGCATCTTGTCGTCGGCGGTGCGGGCCTGGCCCTGCTCGTCGATCGTCAGGGCGATCACCGCGGTGCCGTGCTCCTTGACGAGCGGCATGATGCGGCCGAACCGCGAGGTCGGGCCGTCGCCGTCCTCGTAGTTGACGGAGTTGACGACCGGGCGGCCGCCGATGAGCTCGAGTCCCGCCCGGATCACCCCCGGCTCGGTGGAGTCCACCACGAGCGGCAGCGTGGAGGCCGAGGCGAACCGCGACACCACCTCACGGATGTCGGCGACGCCGTCGCGCCCGACGTAGTCCACGCAGACGTCGAGCAGGTGCGCGCCGACCCGGATCTGGTTGCGCGCGATCTCGACGCAGTCGTCCCACCGCCCCTCGAGCATCGCCTCGCGGAACGCCTTGGAGCCGTTGGCGTTGGTCCGCTCGCCGATGGCGAGGTACGAGGCATCCTGCGCGAAGGAGACGTGCTGGTACAGCGACGCCACGCCGGGATCGAGTGCCGGTCGCCGCTCCCCCGCCGCCCGCAGCGGCCGCAGCCGCTCGACGACGGCGGCCAGGTGCTCGGGGGTCGTGCCGCAGCATCCGCCCACGAGGCCCAGGCCGAACTCGCGCACGAACTGCTCGTGCGCGGTCGCCAGCTCGGACGGCGACAGCGGATAGTGCGCGCCGTCGGCGGTCAGCACCGGGAGCCCGGCGTTGGGCATGCACGCGATGGGCACGGTCGCGTGCCGGGAGAGGTGACGCAGGTGCTCGCTCATCTCCGTCGGACCCGTGGCGCAGTTCAGGCCGATCGCGTCGACGCCGAGCGGCTCGATCGCCGTCAGGGCGGCGCCGATCTCGCTGCCCATCAGCATCGTGCCGGTGGTCTCGACCGTGACCTCGACGAAGATCGGCAGCCGGATGCCGCGGCTCACGATCGCCTGCCTGCAGCCGTTGATGGCCGCCTTGGTCTGCAGGAGATCCTGCGAGGTCTCCACGAGGAACGCGTCGGCCCCGCCGTCGATGAGGCCTTCGGCCTGCAGGGCGAACGTCTGCTTCAGGTGGTCGTACGTCGTGTGACCGAGGCTGGGGAGTTTCGTGCCCGGTCCCATGGAGCCGAGCACCCACCGCTCACGGCCGTCCGCGGCCTCAGCCGCTTCGGCGCGTTCGCGCGCGATGCGGGCGCCGGCGGCCGCCAGTTCGGCGATGCGGTCGTCGATGCCGTAGTCGCCGAGGTTGGACCAGTTCGCCCCGAAGGTGTTGGTCTCGACGGCGTCGACGCCCACCGCGAGGTAGGCGTCGTGGATCGCCGCGATGACGTCGGGCCTCGTGATGTTGAGGATCTCGTTGCAGCCCTCGAGCCCCTGGAAGTCCGTCTCGATCGACAGGTCGTGACGCTGCAGCATCGTGCCCATGGCGCCATCGGCGATGACGACACGGCGCTGCACGGCATCCCGCAGCCGCTCCGAGCGATCCGGGCGCGGGACGCCCTCGATGTCGAGCGCGAAGCGGGGAGCGGTGGAGGCGGCGGTCACTCGGCGATTTTAGTCGCGCAGGCCCTGCCCGGCCGCTCGCGTGACGGTCTGCGTCGGCGCCGCTCGAGGCATCCCGTGGTCGGTCGCCCCTCCGCGAGACAGCATCCGAGCGCCGAGACAGCGTCCGCGTTCACGCAGTCTCGGCGTCCCGATGCTGTCTCACGGAAACGACACCGGGACGGGACGCGACGGGTCAGGCGTTCTTGGCGTCGCGCCAGCGCAGCCAGGAGCGCACGAGGTCGTAGTTCCAGTCCGGCCCGTGGAACGCCAGCGTGAACAGGCGCACGCCGGCGTCGTAGAGCTCGTCGGCGAAGTCCTCGCCCTTCTGGTGGAGCTCGTTGGAGATCACCAGGTCGGACGTGTCGCGCTGCTCGCGCTCGGCCCAGCGCTCGATGACGTCGAGCTTGTGCGCCAGTTCGTCCGGTCGGACGAAGCTGTGCCAGATGTCGGCGTGACGCGCCACGAGGCGCAGCGTCTTCTGCTCGCCCTTGCCGCCGATCATCACCGGGATGTCGCGGGTCGGCGCGGGATTGAGCTTCGCCCACCGCGCCTCGATGCGCTCGAGTCCCACGGCGAGGTCGTCCAGCCGCGAGCCGGCGGTGCCGAACTCGTAGCCGTACTCGGCGTAGTCGCGGGCGAACCAGCCGGCGCCGGTGGCGAAGATGAAGCGGCCGAGACCGCCGCCCTTCGCAGAGATGTGGTCCACGGTGCGCGCCATGTCAGCCTGCAGGTCGGGGTTGCGGTAGCTGTTGCAGTTCACGAGCGCTCCGAACTCGACCCGCTCGGTCTGCTCGGCCCACGCGGCGAGCATCGTCCAGGACTCGAAGTGCATCCCTTCGGGATCGCCTGAGAGCGGGAAGAAGTGGTCCCAGTTGAACAGGATGTCCACTCCCATCTCCTCGAGGCGGCGCACCGCGTCGCGGAAGGCCGGGTACGGAGCGTGCTGGGGCTGCAGCTGCACGCCGAGGCGGACGGGGGTATCCAGAAGAGGCATGGGTTTCAGCCTAAGCGGGCGGATGCCGTCGCCTCCGGCACCCGCCCACTGCGTCAGCGCGCGCGCCGCGCCTTCACGAAGGCGTCGACCGCGTCCCATGCCGCGACGGCCACGATGCCGAAGCCGGTCAGCGTCAGCACGACGCCACGGACCGTCTCCACGCTGCCGGCGGCGATCACCGCGTCGAAGAAACCGGGATTCACCAGCTGCTCGTTCATCAGCAGCCACACCGCCGGCAGCGCGATCGCGAGGTTGAGGCACAGGTTCACCGTCGCCGAGCCGATGTCCCAGCGGCCCTTGGCGTAGACCGAGATGGCGAGCAGCGCCTCGAGCACCATGAGCACGAACAGCGCGCCGATCCACCAGGGCCAGAGCGACGGCGCGAGGAACGGCATCCGCTCTCCCGTCTCGGCCACCAGGACGAAGCCGACGAACCGGTCCCAGAGGATCGCCCCCGCGGCGACGGCGAGGAAGACCAGGGACGCGACCAGGTCGGTCAGTCCGGCGCCGCGATCCCGCGGCTCCGGCAGGCTCTCGGGCGTCCAGTCGCCGACGAATCCGACGTCGCTGCCTTTCGCCGTGCGCTCGACGATGAAGAACACGAGCGTGGTCCAGAACCCGATGTGGACGACGACGCCGAGAACCACCGAGACGACGGAGGCGATGATCTCGCCGAAATCAGCGCCGGCGAGGGTCTGTCCGAGCGCGACGCCGAACGCCGCGCACGCCGGGACGATCGCCCACAGCAGCTTCGTCAGGCGCCACCACGCGAGGTAGTAGCGCGGGCCGATGAGGTGCAGCGGCCGGTCGGTGTAATCCGCGGCCAGCTTCTCGGGGTCGCCGAGGTCGATGAGGACCGCGCGCTCGGCGGCAGCCCGATCCTGGCCGTCGGCCACGCGGGCCTCGACCTGGTCGTCGATCGAGGCGCGCAGCTCGGCGGCCAGGTCGGCGCGCTGTCGCTCGGGCACCGTGCGCATCGCGGCGTCGACGTACCGTTCGGTGAGGGTTGTGGTGGTCATATCAGTCCTCCTTCGGAAGCGCATCGATCGCCGCCGCGATCGCGCGGAAGTCGTCGGTGAGCGCGGATGCCAGGCGAGCGCCCGCCGCGCTGGTGCGGTAGAACTTGCGGGGCCTCGCTTCGTCCGTGTTCCACTCGCTGGTGAGACACCCCTGCTTCTCGAGGCGCCGCAGCAGCGGATAGAGGGTGTTGGCATCCGTCGCGAAGCCTCGCGTCTGGAGCTCCTCGAGCAGTCCGTACCCGTAGCCGGGCACGGCCAGCAGCCGCAGGCATGCCAGGACGACCGTGCCGCGCCGCAGCTCCTGCAGGTGCGTCTCGAGGATCTCCGACTCGCTCATGCCTCACACGATACTGTGTGTCACACACCATCGTCAACAACACATTGTCGTCATGACGAGATCTCGTCGTTGCGCCGGGACGGTGACCAAGATGGGAGCATGACCGCGCTTCCTTCGCTCGCCGACATCCTCCGCACCGCGCGCGTCGTCGCCGTGCCGCTGGCGACGCGGTTCCGCGGCGTCGACGTCCGCGAGGCCGTTCTCTTCGAGGGCCCCGAGGGCTGGACGGAGTTCTCGCCCTTCACGGAGTACGACGACCGCGAGTCGGCCACCTGGCTCGCCGCCGCCGTCGACTACGGCTGGATGCCTCAGCCGGCCCCGCTGCGCGACGAGATCCCCGTCAACGCCACCGTGCCGGCGGTGGACGCGCGGTCCGTTCCCGGCGTCCTCGCGCGCTTCGACGGATGCCGGACGGCGAAGGTCAAGGTCGCCGAGGCCGGCCAGCGCCTCGAGGACGACATCGCGCGCGTACGCGCCGTGCGAGACGCGATGGGTCCGGAAGGCCGCATCCGCATCGACGCGAACGGCGGATGGAACGTCGACGAGGCCGAGCACGCCTTGCACGGGCTCGCGGAGTTCGATCTCGAATACGCCGAGCAGCCGTGCGCCACGGTCGACGACCTCGCGCAGCTTCGGCGTCGCGTGAAGTACATGGGCATCCCCATCGCCGCCGACGAGAGCGTTCGCAAGGCATCGGACCCGCTCGCCGTCGCCCGCGCGGGGGCGGCCGACGTGCTGGTCGTGAAGGCGCAGCCACTGGGCGGCATCCGCCGTGCGCTCGACATCGTCGCCGAGGCCGGGCTGCCGGCCGTCGTGTCGAGCGCCCTCGACACCTCGGTCGGCCTCGCCATGGGGGCGACACTGGCCGCGGCGCTGCCGACGCTCGACTACGACTGCGGCCTGGGCACGGCGTCGCTGTTCAGCGCGGATGTCGCGTCCCCGTCGCTCACGCCTCGCGCCGGCTCACTGCCGGTGGGCCGGATCGAGCCCGACCCGTCGCTGCTCGATGCGCATGCGGCATCCGACGATCGGCGCGAGTGGTGGCTGACCCGGCTGACGCGGTGCTACGAGCTGCTCGGGGAGGGCTGAGCCGCCGATCCCATCCCCTCTCCGACCGCGGCGGTCACGACTCGGGGACCTCGATGATGAGCTGCGCGACCCGCGCGAGCTCCTCATTGGTGCGAAGGCGCATCTCCTCGTGATCCAGACCCGCCATGGTGGCGCGGACCGCCGAGTCCTCCCACACCGTGAGCATCAGACGCGCTGCCTGATCACTGGGGAGGCGGAAACGCAGCACCTTGGCGCGGCCGATGTCGTCGATGATGTGCGCCACGCTCCGCCGCATCTCGTCCTCCTGGGCGAGGTAGGCGACGGCGAGCGCCGGGCTGCGCAGAGCGTGGATGCGGATCTCGCTGCCCAGCAGCACCCCGAGGCGGTCGTCGGCGGAGACATCGAGCACCTGCTGGATGATCGCGAGAGCGTCGGCGGGCGCTTCGTCGAAGGCGCCTCCCCGCTGCAGGCCGTCCACCCGCTCGCGCACGGCCTCCACGCGCGCGCGGGCGACGTTGCCCGCGAGCTCGAGGAACAGCTCGTCCTTGGTCTCGAAGTTCGAATAGAACGCGCCGCGCGTGAAGCCTGCCCGGTCGCAGATCGCCTCGACGGATGCCGCGTCCAGGCCGACCTCGGCGAAGACCTGGGCGGCGGCATCCAGCAGGCGTTGGCGCGTGGCCTCACGGCGGCGCGAGGGCGCGGTGACGGTGTCGGCCATGCGTCCTCCTTCCGCAACGGTGTCAGTGTGCATCGAAGTACTCGGTGACTCCACAGCTTGAGTGCCCGAGCCGCCTCTACGATACACTCATGTATCCGATACAGCGCTGTATCGAAAGTCCGCTCTGATCGATTCGTGACTCCGGAGGCGCTGTGTCGACTCTTCTGTATGCCCTCGGCCGCTGGGCGTACCGGCACCCGTGGCGCGTGCTGATCGCGTGGCTGGTGCTGCTGGGCATCGCCGGCGGAGGCGCGCTGGTCTTCATGAAGGGGACCGACAACTCATTCTCCATCCCTGGCACGGAGGCTCAGGAGGGCATCGAGCTGCTGGACCGCAGCTTCCCGCAGGCCAGCGGCACCAGCGCCCAGCTGGTGATCGTCGCAGGGGACGGCGATGCGGTGGATCAGGACCCGTACGCCGAGGGCATCGCCGACACCGTCGCGGAGCTCGAAGATCTCGACGGCGTCATCGCCGTGACCGACCCCTTCGACGAGATGGTCACCGGCATGGTGTCGGACGACGACACCGCCGCCATCGTGCGCCTCCAGTTCGACGGGCAGGCCACGGATGTCTCCGACGGCACCAAGGCCGCGCTGGAGGATGTGGCGTCGACGCTGCGTCAGGAGCTGCCCGAAGGATCTCAGGTCGCCATCGGCGGCGACCTGTTCTCGACGTCGGTCCCGGCGCTGTCGATCATCGAGGCCGTCGGCGTGCTCATCGCGCTCTTCGTGCTCATCGTGACCTTCCGCTCGTTCGCCGTCGCGTGGTTCCCGCTCGTGTCGGCGCTCATCGGGGTGGGCCTGGCGATCGCCCTCATCTACGTCTCGACCGCGTTCGCCTCGATCTCGTCCACCACCCCGATGCTCGCGATCATGCTGGGTCTCGCGGTCGGGATCGACTACGCCCTGTTCATCGTCGCGCGCCATCAGGACCAGGTCCGCGCGGGAGTCCAGCCCGAGGAGTCGGCCGCCCGCGCGACGGGCACGGCCGGCTCGGCCGTGGTGTTCGCCGGGGTGACGGTGCTGATCGCGCTCATCGGGCTGAGCTTCGCCGGCATCCCGTTCCTCACCACAATGGGCGTGGCCGCGGCGGTCGCCGTCGCCATCGCCGTCGTCGTCGCCATCACGATGACCCCGGCGCTGCTGGGGCTCGCGAAGGGCCGGGTCGCCGGCTGGCGCCGCCGCGCGGGTGCCGGCGTGCCCCTGCCCGGGCGCCGCACGGCACCGGCTCAGGAAGCCGGCCGACGGGTGGAGGCCGACGCGACCGTCGATGAGGAGGGTGCCCTGGCCGCACCGCACCCGGCCAAGGAGCCGAACAGGTGGGTGATGCTCGTCACGAGGCATCCGCTCGTCACCACCATCGCCGTTGTGCTGACCCTCGGGATCATGGCGATCCCGGCCGCAAGCCTCACCCTCGCGCTGCCGAACGCGGGGGTGCAGCCGCCCGAGAGCCAGGCCCGTCAGGCATACGACCTGACCGCGGAGCACTTCGGCCCGGGCGCGAACGGTCCCCTCATCATGACCGGGACGATCGTCACGTCGACCGACCCGCTGGGGCTCATGCAGGACCTCGCGGACGAGATCGAGCAGGTCCGCGGCGTCAAGGAGATCGCCCTCGCGACGCCGAACGAGACCGCCGACACCGGACTCATCCAGATCGTGCCCGAGACCGCGCCCGATGACCCGGCGACCGCCGACCTGGTGCGGAACCTGCGGGATCTCGCTCCCGAGCTGAAGGACGAGTACGGCGTCGACCTCAAGGTGACCGGGTTCACCGCGGTCGGCATCGACATCTCCGACCGGCTCGGCGCAGCGCTCGTGCCCTTCGGCATCTTCGTCGTCGGTCTCTCGCTGGTGCTCCTGATGATCGTGTTCCGGTCGATCTGGGTGCCGATCAAGGCCGCCCTCGGCTACCTGCTCTCGGTCGCGGCTTCCTTCGGCGTCGTCGCGGCCGTCTTCGAGTGGGGCTGGTTCGCCGACCTGCTGCACGTCACCCGGACCGGGCCGGTGATCAGCTTCATGCCGATCATCCTGATGGGAGTGCTGTTCGGCCTCGCCATGGACTACCAGGTGTTCCTCGTCAGCCGCATGCGCGAGGACTACGTGCATGCGCGGCGCGCAGCCGCGGGGCATCCCACACGGTCGCGCCGGGATGTCGCGATCGGCGCGGTCCGTTCCGGCTTCACCGCATCCGCGCGCGTGGTCACGGCCGCCGCCGTCATCATGTTCGCCGTGTTCGCCGCGTTCGTCCCCGAGGGCGACTCGTCGATCAAGCCGATCGCGCTGGGCTTGGCCGTCGGCATCGCGGTCGACGCCTTCCTCGTGCGCATGACGCTCGTTCCTGCGGTCATGGCGCTGCTGGGCGAGCGGGCATGGTGGATGCCGCGCTGGCTGGAGCGGGTCCTCCCCCACTTCGACATCGAGGGCGAGGCGGTCGAGCGGGAGCTCGCCCTCGCCGACTGGCCGGAGCCCGGCAGCACAGCGGCGGTCGTCGGCGACGGCGTCGCCGTGGAGGTCGAGGGCGGCCGGGCGAGAGGCAGCGTGGCGCTGTTCTCGGATGCCTCGTTCCGCGTCGAGCCCGGTGGGACGCTCATCGTCACGGGCGACCCGCGGGCGGCTCGCGCGTTCGCCCTCGCCGTGTCGGGCCGCCTGGCGATCACGGACGGGCGCCTTCGCGTCGGCGGCCACCTCCTGCCCGAGCGCGCTGTCTGGGTTCGCGGGCACGTGGGCCTGGCGCTGCTGGACGAGGGTGAGAACCACGTCGAAGCGCTGCGGGATGCCGTGGCCGGCCGCCCTGCGATCGTGGTGATCGACGGTGCGGATGCGCTGGATGCCGCCGAACGGGACCAGGCTGCCGCGCTGCTGCGCGACGCGTCGCAGGCCGTGCGTGCATCGCGGCCCGGCGGCCGGGGCGACTCCGCGGCGCTGACGCTCATCGTCACCGCGCGCTCGGAGTCCGCGGCGCTCTGGCTCCTCTCCGACGCCCACCGACCGCACGTCGAATCTCTGGCGCTGTCCACGGGACTCGCCCGCACTTCCGCTTCTTCCGAGGTGAACGCATGACTCTCTCCATCGAACGCTCACGCTCGCGGCGGCCCGTCACATGGCTGACGCTTCTGGGCGTGCTGCTGCTCCCTGTCGTGATCGGCGGCGTCCTCGTCGCCGCGCTGTACAACCCCGTCGAGCGCCTCGACAGTCTCACCGCCGCGATCGTGAACGAGGACGAGCCGGTCACCATCGACGGCCGGACGGCACCGCTCGGCCGGCAGCTTGCGGCAGGTCTCGTCGAAGGCTCCGACGAGCTGGAGAGCAACCTCACCTGGACGATCTCCAACGCCGACGACGCGGCATCCGGACTCGCCGACGGCACCTATGCAGCGGTCATCACGATCCCCGAGAACTTCTCGGCTGCGGCAACCTCGACGCAGCCCGGCGAGGTGCCCGAGCGGGCGACCATCCAGGTGCAGACCCCGCCCGACAGCCTCATCGTGGACGACGCGATCACGGCGCAGGTGGCGGGCGCCGCGGCCTCGACGATGGGGACCGAGCTGTCGTCGGTGTACCTCGAGAACGTCTTCCTCGGGTTCACGACCCTCGGCGACCAGCTCGGCACGGCGGCCGACGGAGCGACGGATCTCGCCGACGGTGCGCAGCAGGCCGCGGACGGCGCGTCCCAGCTCCCCGACGGCATCGCGCAGCTCGCCGACGGCGGCTCGCAGCTCTCCGACGGCGCGACGCAGCTCGCCGGTGGCCTCGACCAGATCGCCGCGGGGATCGGCGGCGCGGCGGGCGGCGCGAACGAGGTCGCCGTCGGGCTCGACGCGGCGGCGTCGGCCGTGAAGAACCAGGACCTGCTGGATGCCGCCAACACCGCCGCCGGCCAGTCCGGCACCGCAGCCCGGCAGACCGCAGCCCTGGCGGTGGCACTCGGCGGCAACCCCGAGACAGGCACGCCTGGACTGGCTCAGCAGCTCGGCGCCCTGGCCGCCCAGTGCGTTCCGGCCACGCCCGCCGACACCTTCTGCGCGCAGCTGCAGTCCCTCGCCGCGGCGACCGGGACGGCGGCGCAGGACGCGGGCGCTGCCGCGATCAGTGCCGGGACCGCGGCGGGCTACGCGGCTCCCACCGCGAGCGGCATCTCCAGCCTGATGGATCAGACGAGCGCAGGTCTCGTCGAAGCCTCGAGCGGCGTGCGCAGCCTCGCGTCGGGGCTCGGTCAGCTGCAGACGGCGACGACGCAGTCCGCCGCCGGCGCGCGAGAGCTCGCCGCCGGTGCGTCGCAGCTTGCCACCGGCGCATCGCAGGCGGCCGACGGCGCCACGAGCCTCGCCGACGGTGTGGCTCAGCTCGCGGACGGCACCGGCGAGCTCGCGGACGGCCTCTCAACGGCGACCGACTCGATCCCGTCGTACACCGACGAAGAGGCGTCCGACCTCGCGAATGTCGTCGCAGATCCGGTCGAGGCCGAGGGCGTGGGCACGTCGCTGTTCGGGGCATCGGCCGTTCCACTGCTGGCGACGCTCGCGCTGTGGTTCGGCGGGCTGGGCACGTTCATCGCGCTGCAGGCGGTGTCGCGTCGCGCGCTGACCTCGCGCGCACCGTCGGCGTGGCTCGCGCTGCGTTCCTACCTGCCCGCCGCCGGGCTGGGAGCGCTGCAGGGGCTGTCGGTGGCAGGCGTCGTCCAGCTCGCCGCCACCTACACGTGGGCCGAATGGTCGGTGTTCGCCGCCGTCTGCGTCGTCGCCGGCGTCGCGTTCGCCGCCGTCAACCAGTCGCTCGTCGCGGTGCTCGGCGGCGCGGGCCGCTGGGTGTCGGCGCTCATCGGAGTCCTCGCCGCCGCGACGGGGGTCGTCTCGACCGTTCCGGGGGTGCTCTCGGGCGTGGCACAGCTGATGCCCACGGCGCCGGCCTATCAGGGCATGCTGGCGGCGCTGACATCGGCCTCCGGGCTCGGTGCCGCCTTCACCGGACTCGTGGTGTGGACCCTGCTCAGCCTTCTCGTCACGATGCTCGTCGTGGCGCGGCGCCGCACCACCTCTGCCCGTTCCCTCCTCGAGCCCACCCCGTCCGCCTGACCCGGCGCGCCCGCACCGTCTCCCGCAGGGGGGAACGTGTCAAGCCGCTCGACCGTGGCGGGCGCTGTCCGGGAGACTCCCGACATGGACTTCAGCCCACGCCGCGCCGTCGTCACCGGAGCCGAATCGGGGATCGGGCGTGCCATCGCCGTCGCGCTGGCCGAGGACGGCATGGACGTGGGGATCACGTGGCACGCCGACGAGGAAGGGGCCCGGGGCACCGCCGAAGAGGTCCGCGCCCACGGCCGGCGCGCGGAGTGGGCGTACCTCGACACGGGAGACGCGTCCGCCGCGGACGTCGTCGACGAGCTGGCCGACCGGCTCGGCGGGCTGGACGTCTTCGTCAGCAATGCCGGAATGGTCGACAGCGCGGCGTTCCTCGAGATCACTGCCGACAACTGGGGCCGGACGCTCGCGGTCGACCTGACGGGGGCGTTCCTGTGCATCCAGCGAGCCGCGCGCCGCATGGTGGCGGCGGGACGCGGCGGCCGACTCATCGCGGTGACGAGCGTGAACGAGCATCTCCCCCGCGTCGGCTTCACCGCGTACAACGCCGCCAAGCACGGCCTGGCGGGCGTCATGAAGAGCGCGGCCCTCGAGCTCGGCGTCCACGGCATCACCGCGAACACGGTGGCCCCGGGCGAGATCGCCACCCCGATGACCGGCATGGCCGACGTCGACCCGCGCTCGACGGAGCGACCCGGCATCCCGCTGCGCCGATCGGGCGACGCCCGCGAGGTGGCGTCCACCGTCGCCTACCTCGCGTCGGGGAAGGCCTCGTACGTCACGGGCGCGTCGTTCGTGGTCGACGGCGGGATGCTGCTGATGGGGCCGCAGGGAGGATCGGACCTGCGTTCCGACGAGTGGCGCACGCCATGACCGGCGCCCGGCGCTCCGGCGGGCGGATCAGCTGAGGCCGGAGTAGGCGTGCAGCCCCTTGAAGAACATGTTCACGATCGTGAAGTTGAAGATCACGGCGGTGAAGCCGATGATCGACAGCCACGCCGATCGCGCGCCGCGCCAGCCGCGGGTCGCGCGCGCGTGGATGTAGCCGGCGTAGAGGACCCAGATCACGAAGGTCCAGACTTCCTTCGTGTCGAAGCCCCAGTAGCGGCCCCACGCGTCGTTGGCCCAGATCGCGCCGGCGATGAGCGTGAAGGTCCAGAAGATGAAGCCGATGATCGCGAAGCGGTACGCCAGCGACTCCAGCGCGTCGGCGCTGGGAAGCGTCCGGAGGAACCGCGGACCGGTCTTGGCGGGACCCGTGGCCGAGGCATCCGCGGCGGCCGTCTTCCGCTCGCGCCGCGCCTGCATGAGCTGCAGGACCGAGAGCGCGAACGCCAGGGCGAACAGGGCCGTCGACAGGGATGCCACGAACACGTGGATCACGAGCCACACCGACTTCAGCGGGTCCATCAGCGGGACGATGTCGGTGTAGAACCAGATCGCGGTGCCGCCGAGCAGCACGACGACCAGGCCGGTGATGAACGTTCCGAGGAAGCGCAGGTCGTACCGGAACAGCACCGCGAGGTAGACCGCGACGATGAGGAGGGTTCCGGTGAGGGCGAACTCGTACATGTTCGACCACGGCACGCGTCCGGCGGCGATGCCGCGCGTGACGTCGGCGCCCAGATGGAAGAGGAACCCCAGCACGGTGAGCGACGTGCCGATGCGCGCCCACACGAGTCGCTGACGGCGTCCGATCGGGGCGTCGAGGGCCGATTCCCCGCCGAGCGCCTGCGCCGCGACAGCATCCCGGGACGCGCCGTGGCCGGCGCCTGCCATCACGACTTCGCGCTCGCGGACGCGGGCGTCCTTCGCGGCGGCGTCCTTGACCTCGACGGCCATCGCACCGCGACGAGCGAGGTCGACCGCGTACGCGACGAACGCGAGTGCGTAGATCGCGATCGCGGTCCAGACCAGCAGCACCGAGACCGAGTCGAGCGTGAAGACGGAGGTTTCGGGCATGATCTCAGTCTACGCGGGCGCCCGGCGGCGGGCCCGAGAGACCGGCCCGGTGACGCTGGGCGAACTGGTCGACGGCATCGGCCAGCGCGGGATCCTCGCCGCGCGCCAGGCCCGCGTACTCGACCCGGACGGTGTGACCCTCCACGGTCGCCTTGACCCACATGCGCCGCCGCGGCACGAACAGCGCGGCCAGCAGGCCGGCCGTCGCCAGCACCGCGAACACGAGCACCCAGCCCGCGGCGGCATCCCGATGGATCGACAGCGAGACGTACCGCTTGACCGAGCCGTCGTATCCGCTCGCGCCGTCGGGCGCCTCGTTCTCGAACGTGATGGTTCCGAGGCCGCCCGGAAGCTCGGCCGTCTCGCCGGGCGCCAGTTCGAGCGCGTCGACGTCGGCGCCGCGGCCTGCGAGCTTCTCCATCTCGCTGGTGTCGAGCGTGTACACCGACCGCGGGATGCCGCCGTCGATGCCGAGGTCCCCTACGTACACGTCGAGCGACACGACGGGGTTCACCAGGGCGGGGTAGGCCGACGCGAACGCCCCGGTCGACAGCGGCGCCTGCGTCGGGTAGAAGAAGCCGACCAGTCCGACCTGCTCGGGCAGGCCGTCGGGGACCTTCACCACGCCCAGCGAGGTCATGTTCGTGTCCTGCGGCAGGAACGGCACCGACTCCGAGAAGACGACCTGTCCGTCCGCATCCCGGATCGTCAGCGTCGGGGCGTAGCCGTTGCCCATCAGATAGATGCGGTCGCCCTCCATCTCGAGCGGGTGGTTGACGCGCACCTCTCCGGACTCGGGCGCCTCGCCGGCGCGCTGCGTCGTGAGGTTGGCGACGAAATCACCGGCCTGCCCGGCACCCTCGGTGCCCAGCGGCTGATAGGTCACATCGAAGCGGTCGAGCGTGAGCGCATACGGCGTGAGCCCGTCCTCGTCGACGAAGCGTCCCGGGTTGAAGGAGGTGTAGTCGAGGAGGGTGTTCACCCAGGTGCGACCCTCGATGATGACCGTCTGACCGGTGTAGGTGAACCCGCCGCCGATGCCGACGGCGAGCAGAACGCCCACGAGCGCGGCGTGGAAGACGAGATTGCCCGTCTCGCGCAGGTATCCGCGCTCGGCCGACACCGACAGGGTCCTGCCGGTGTCGTAGCGCTCGACGCGGTAGCCGCTCTTCCTCAGGTGCTGCTGCGCCGACCCGACGGCGGACGCGGCCAGTGTCGCGGCATCCGCGTCGTCGGTCGCCTCGAGCACCTCGGTGCGGTGCACATCCAGCCGCGACAGACGAGCGGGCGTCCGCGGCGGCTTGGCGCGCAGCGCCTTCCAATGGTGCTTCGTGCGCGGGATCACGCAGCCCACGAGCGAGATGAACAGCAGGATGTAGATCGCCGAGAACCACGGCGACGTGTACACGTCGAACAGACTCAGGCCGTCGAGGATGGGCGCCAGGTCGGGATTGTCGTTGAAGTACTGCGTGACGCCGTTGGGGTCGGCGCCTCGCTGCGGCACGAGGGATCCGGGGACGGCGGCGATGGCGAGCAGCAGCAGCAGCACGAGCGCGGTGCGCATCGACGTCAGCTGGCGCCAGCCCCAGCGCAGCCACCCGATCGCTCCGAGCGCGGGCTGCGCGACGTCGTCGGATGCCTCGGCACGGCCGCCGTCGGCGTGGTCGTCGGGGCGCAGCGTCCCTTCGACGGACTCGGGGACCGCCGCGGTGCTGTCGTCAGAGAGGGGCCGGGACACTGGCGAACACCCCCTGCAGCTGCGCCATGATCGCCGTCCACGCCCCGGTGAGCATGAGCACGCCCAGCACGATCAGCACCGCGCCGCCGACGAGGTTGACCACCCGGATGTGACGGCGCACGAACGCGACGGATCGCGTCGCCCAGCCGAAGCCGAGCGTGAGCAGCACGAACGGGATGCCGAGGCCGAGCGAGTAGGCCACCCCGAGGAGCGCCGCACGGCCGGTCGAGGCGGCGTCGAAGGACATCGTGAGGATCACCGCCAGTGTCGGGCCGATGCACGGCGCCCACCCGATGCCCAGCGCGATCCCGAGCAGCGGCGCGCCGACGAGGCCGAGGTTCCCGCGGATCTGCGGCCGGACGATCCGCTGCGCCAGGCCGAAGACGCCGATGAAGACCAGGCCCATCGCGATGACGACGACGCCGAGGATCCGCGTGATGAGGTCGGCGTATTCGAGCAGGAACCGGCCGACCGTGCCGCCGAGCATCGCCATGCTGACGAACACGACGGTGAAGCCGGCGATGAAGAGCAGGACCCCCAGCACCAGCCGCCCGCGTGCGGGCTGCGTCTCATCGCTTCCCTGCGGTCCGTGCTCAGGGACCGGGCTCCCTCCGTTCACCGGGCGAGCGGAGCCGGACGAAACGGGGTGCGCAACGGCGCGCGGCGCCCGCGGCGCGACGGCGCCGCCGATGAACCCGAGGTACCCGGGCACGAGGGGCAGCACGCACGGCGACAGGAAAGAGATGAGCCCTGCCAGCACGGCGATGGGGACCGCGACCAGGAGCGAGCCGTCGGCGACGAGGTCGGCGAGGTTCACGCCTCCTCCAGCGTCTCGCGCACGAGCGTCTCGAGGATGGACGCCTCCTCCAGCTGCCCGATGATGCGAGCGGCGACCCGGCCCTCGCGGTCCAGGACCAGGGTGACCGGGACGGCGTTCAGCGGCGTCTGGCCGGCGAACGCGAGCTTGATCGAGCCGTCGACCGTGGTCAGCGCGCTGGGATAGGTCACGCCGTACTTCTCGGCGAACGCGCGGGATGCCTCGGCGCCGTCATACAGATTCACACCGAGGAACGACACGTCGTCGGCGGCGAACGTCTGGTGAGCCTCTTCGAGCTCGGCCGCCTCGACGCGGCACGGCGCGCACGCGGCGTACCAGAAGTTGACCACGAGGACCTCGCCGGCGTAGTCGGCGCTCGAGGCGGTGCCCCCCACGTCGAGCGCGGCCTCGAACTCGATGGGCTCGGTGCGCTCGTCGGGAGCGACCTCCTCCACGCGCAGACCGTCGGCGGCGATGAACCCCTTGTTGTCGCCCTCGCGGTACTGATCCGCCAGCGGGTCGTCCGTGCAGGCGACCAGACCTGCCGCCAGCCCGGCCGCGAGAAGAGCGGAAGCCGCGGCCCGCGCACCGCGCACGATCTTCCTCATACCGCCCCCACGTCCACGGCGCCGGACGTGGACGCCGGTTCGGCGTACGCCGTCTCGGTCCACTTCCCGTCCCGCATCTCGAAGCTGGTGACACTCGACAGCGCGCAGCGTCGCGTGCGGGGATCGTGCCGCAGCGGAAGACCCGCGACGGCGAGGTGCGTGATCCAGATCGGCAGCTGATGGGACACGATGACGATGTCGCCCGAATCGGCGGCATCCCACGCCTCCGTCATCGCCGCGTTCATGCGACCGACGACGTCGGCGTACGGCTCCCCCCAGCTCGGCAGGGCCGGCTTGCGCAGGTGGCGCCAGTTCCACGGATTGACCAGCGCGTGCAGCATCCGCCTGCCCTCGAAGACGTTGGTCGGCTCGATCACGCGGTCATCCACCCGCGCCGCGATGCCGAACAGCTCCGCGAACGGCTCGGCCGACTCCTGCGTGCGCTGCAGCGGCGAGCAGATGAGCGCGGCGACCGGGCGCTCCATGGCACGGACGAACTCCGCGGCCTGGCGGGCCATGCGACGGCCGTCGACGCTCAGTCCGTACCCCGGGAGTCGCCCGTAGAGCACACGGCGGGGGTTGTGAACCTCCCCGTGTCGCACGAGATGCAGGCGATCGGCGGGCACCGCACCAGTCTACGGCGGGCTGTTCTGTGGGGCGGCTGAGCGTCAGTCCACCGAGGTCGACGCCGGCTCCCGCTCGGCGTCGTCGCTGACGCGGCGCTCGCGGTCATCGGTGCGACCGCGGTCGAGGCGGTCGGCGTCACCGCGTTCGCGCTTGACGGCCAGGAGGGCCCGCGTGCGGTGGACGACGAACCAGACCACGGCGACGGCGACCACCGCGATGACGGCGTACTGCACGACGTCGACGTACTGCTCGACGATGTGCCACGACTCCCCCAGCAGGTAGCCGGCGAGCACGAAGACGGTGTTCCAGATGAGACTGCCCAGCGTGGTCAGCAGCCCGAACCGCCACAGCGGCATCCGCGTCACGCCGGCGGGAATGGAGATGAGGCTGCGGAAGATCGGGATCATGCGCCCGAAGAACACCGCCTTGCCGCCGTGCCGCTCGAACCACGCGACCGTCCGGTCGATGTCGTCGGCCTTGAGCAGGGGCACCTTCGCGGCGATGCGGCGCAGACGGTCGACGCCGAACCACGCGCCGATCCCGTAGAGCAGCAGCGCTCCGATCAGCGAGCCGGCCGTCGTCCATGCCAGCGCCTCGAACAGCGAGAACGAGCCGCGGCTGGCCGCGAGGCCGGCCATCGGCAGCACCACCTCGCTGGGCAGGGGCGGGAAGATGTTCTCGAGTGCGATCGCGATGCCGGCTCCGGCAGGGCCGATCAGATTAATCAGCGAGACGGACCAGTCCAGCAGCGCGCCCAGCCACGAGGTGTCGGTGTTGTCGCTCATCCCGCCCCACGGTACGGGGTCGGCATGGATCCTTCCTGGGTGCTGACCCCCGAATCCGCTGAGGGCTCTCCCCCGCGCCGCGGCTCAGAGCGTCGAGCCGGGCACGCCCGCGGACGCGATCGCGGCTCCGAGGAACCACGCGCCGATCACGAGCGGCACGCCAACCAGCGGCACCCAGAACGCCAGACGCCGGCGGACGAGCAGCACGACCACCACCACGACGGCCGCTGCCAGCAGCACCCACGGGAGGATCATCGCCGTCAGCATGCCCGCCGAGATGAGTCCGGTGTCGCAGTCGCGCGCTCCGCACGGATCGGATGCCATCGCGAGGAACGCACCGAACACCGACGTCAGCGCGGCCAGCACGCCCAGTCCGATCAGCAGCACCACGGACGCCACGACATCCCACACGCGGACGGGCCGGGACGAGCGCGCGAGGGTGGTCACGGCCTCATCCTAGGGCGCACGTAGACTTGTCGCTCGTGAGTGAACGCGTTCTCGTCCAGCAGCTGCAGGGTCTCGCCGACGGCCCCGTCTCGGTCTCCGGGTGGGTCGAGACCGTCCGGGATCAGAAGAAGGTGCAGTTCGTCATCCTGCGCGACGAGACCGGCGCCGTGCAGCTGGTCAACCCGGCCACGCGTCCCGCCGAGGACGGATCCGAACAGGATGCCGCGGCGCTCGCGCTCACCGACACCATCTCGAACCTCGCCACCGGCACGTTCCTCACGGTCACCGGCGACCTCAAGCACGACGAGCGGGTGAAGCTCGGCGGCGTGGAGATCAGGATCGGCACGCTGGAGATCGCCGGGGCCGCCCTGCCCGAGACGCCGATCGCCGCGGACAGCGGGCTCGACAAGCGCATGGACTGGCGCTTCCTCGACCTCCGCCAGCGCCGCAACAACCTCATCTTCCGCGTGCAGACCACCCTCGAGCACGCCATGCGCACGTACTGGATCGAGCGCGACTACATCGAGGTCCACTCGCCCAAGCTGATGGCGTCGGCCTCCGAGTCCAACGCGGAGCTCTTCTCGCTGGAGTACTTCGGCGACCAGACCGCCTACCTCGCGCAGTCGCCTCAGTTCTTCAAGCAGATGGCGCAGGTCGCCGGGTTCGGCAAGATCTTCGAGATCGCGCCCGCCTTCCGCGCCGACCCCTCGTTCACCAGCCGCCACGCGACGGAGTTCACCTCGATCGACGCCGAGATCAGCTGGATCGACTCCCACGAGGACGTCGCCGGCATGCAAGAGGAGCTCCTCGCGACGGCGATCCAGGCCGTGAAGGACAAGCACGGCGCCGAGATCCAGGAGCTGTTCGGCGTCGAGGTCCAGGTTCCGGCGGTGCCCTTCCCCCGCATCCCGCTCGCCGAGGCCCGCGAGATCGTCAAGAGCCGCGGCTACGACATCCCCCGCACCGATGGAGACCTCGACCCCGAGGGCGAGCGCCAGATCTCCGCGTACGTCGAGGAGACCTACGACCACCAGTTCGTGTTCATCACCGACTACCACCCCGAGATCCGCGCGTTCTATCACATGCGCGATGAGCGGACGGGGCTGACCAAGAGCTACGACCTGCTGTTCAAGGGGGTCGAGATCACGACCGGCGCCCAGCGTGAGCACCGCGTCGACGTCCTCATCGAACAGGCCAAGGAGAAGGGCCTGGAGCCGGAGCACCTCGACTTCTACTTCGACTTCTTCCGCTACGGCGCACCGCCGCACGGCGGCTTCGGAATGGGGCTCGCCCGCGTGCTGATGCTGCTGCTCGGCGAATCGTCGATCCGCGAGGTCACCTATCTCTTCCGTGGCCCGACGCGCCTCGCACCCTGACGGCCGGTTCATCGGGGCTGAATAGGGGGCCCCTACGGGGTTTTTCCCCCTTGTGCAGATCCGCCCTCCCCTCGAAGCTGTGTGCGGCGCGAGGAACCTCTCGTCGACGGACGATCTGCTTTTGGGGACTTACATGAGCTATCCGCACACTCGGAAGAACCGAATCCGGGCCGCATCGGCCCTTCTCACCGCCACCGCGGCCGCGTTCGCGCTGGCATCCGTCGGGGCGCCGGCGACAGCCGCGGAGGCGGAGTCGTGGGTCGTCGCGAGCGGCCTGGACAATCCACGACAGCTCTCCATCGGTCCCGGCGGCTCGGTGTACGTCGCCGAGGCGGGAACGGGAGGCGACGGACCATGCCTGCCCAGTCCCGAGGACCCGGCGGCGAGCGTCTGCCTCGGCGACACCGGCGCGGTCACCGAGATCCGGCACGGCGTACAGACGCGGGTCGTCACGGGTCTGCCCTCCCTCGCCGGGGCGGACGGCTCCGCCGCGACAGGCCCGTCGGCCGTGAGCGTCCGTGGCAACAACATCGCGGTTCTGATGGGCCTCGGCGGCAACCTGGAGACCCGGGCGCAGCTCGGAGCCGAGGGCGCGGAGCTGGGCACCATGCTCACCGGCCGGATCGGGCAGGACCTGAGTGTCGCCGTAGACGTCTCCGCGTACGAGCAGGCCCACAACCCCGATGGCGGGCACATCGACTCCAACCCCAACGGCTTCACCGACGTGAACAGCAAGCGGTGGACGATCGCCGATGCCGGTGCGAACGCCGTGGTGACGATGGGCGGCAATCAGCCCGACGCCACGGTCGCGGTCCTGCCGCCGGCGATGGGGGTGCCGCCGTGGGGCGGCGACCCGATTCCCGCCGAGTCGGTCCCGACGAACGTCGTGCAGGGCCCCGACGGCGCGTACTACGTCTCCGAACTCCTGGGCTTCCCCTTCCCGGTCGGCGAATCGCGCATCTGGCGTGTCGTCCCGGGCGAGGAGCCGACGGTGTACGCCACGGGCCTGAGCAATGTGACGAGCCTCGCCTGGCAGCACCGGACGCTGTACGCGGTGCAGATCACCGACGGCAGCTTCCTGGACGAGACGCAGCCGCCCATCGGCTCGTTGCGCAAGGTGATCCCGGGCAGCGAGCAGCACCCTGCTGTGCTGAGCGGTCTGTTCGCGCCGTACGGGGTCGCCATCCACGGCACGACGGCCTATGTGAGCACCGGCGCGATCCTTCCCGGCGCCGGCGAGGTGCACGCCGTCAGCCTTCGCTAGACCCTCCCGAGCGAACGCCGCTCGGCTCCCTTCGCGGACCGGGCGGCGTTCGTGCGCGGGTCAGTTCGCCGCGAGCGCCGCGCGCAGGCGGTCGGGGGACACCCGCCAATGCCCGTGGAGGCGGCCGTCGATGAGCACCACCGGGATCTTCTCCCACCACTGGGCGTACAGGGCCGGGTCGTCGGCGATCGACAGCTCCTCGACCTCCACGGCATCCTCCGGCAGGTCCGCCACGACGGTCTCGACCACCTCACGCGCGACGTCGCACAGGTGGCAGTCGGGCTTGCCGATGAGGGTCAGCGTCGTCACGCTCTCAGTCTAGAAGCGGCGTCCGCGCCGCCGGCTCAGTGCGCGACCGGATACCCGGATGCGATCCACTCGTCGGTCCCGCCCTCGACGTTCGTCGCGTCGTAGCCCCGCGCCTGCAGCGCCTCGACCACGCGCGCGGAGCGGCCGCCGACCTTGCAGATGACGTCGAACGCGGCATCCGGAAGCTCGTCGAGCCGCTCGCCGAGGATCGACATCGGCAGGTTGATCGCGCCGGGGACGTGCCCCTGCGCGAACTCCCACTCCTCGCGCACATCGATGAGCGGGGTCCCCGCTCGCTCGTGCAGCTGCTGGACCGTGATCGACTTCATGCTGACCCTTCGTCACGCGACCGATACACGAAGCGCCCCCGTCGACCGAAAGCGCACGTCGGCGCTGACCGGTCGGGGGACGCTTGTGTCGATGCCGCTTACTTCTTGTTGCGGCGCTGGTGGCGAGTCTTGCGAAGCAGCTTGCGGTGCTTCTTCTTCGCCATGCGCTTGCGGCGCTTCTTGATGACAGAACCCACGGAAAACCTCACTATGTCGGGGTCTGGGCGCGGCGTCCGCGCCCGGGAACCGGCGATTTGCGAAAAACGCCTCGGGACAGTCTAGCCGACCCGGGCCACCCGCCGTGTCGCACCCCTCGGGCGCCCGAGAGGGTGACGCCCGGCAGTGCGATCAGAGCACCTTCGACAGGAAGTCCTTGGTGCGCGAATGCCGCGGGTTGGACAGCACCTCGCGCGGGTCGCCGTCCTCGACGATGACGCCCCCGTCCATGAAGATCAGCCGGGAGCCCACCTCCCGCGCGAAGCCCATCTCGTGCGTGACCACCAGCATCGTCATGCCTTCGTCCGCGAGTGCGCGCATGACCGCGAGCACCTCGCCGACAAGCTCGGGGTCCAGCGCCGATGTCGGCTCGTCGAACAGCATCATGTCGGGATTCATGCACAGCGCGCGCGCGATCGCAACGCGCTGCTGCTGGCCGCCGGACAGGTGCGACGGGTACGCATCCGCTTTCTCGCCCAGTCCGACGCGCTCGAGCATCTCGTGCGCGGTGCGCTCAGCCTCGGCCTTCGGCCGCTTCAGCACGCGCCGCTGCGCGACCGTCAGGTTTCCGAGGACGGTCATGTGCGGAAACAGGTTGAAGCTCTGGAAGACCATCCCGATGCGCGTGCGGACGCTGTCGATGTCGACCTCGGGATCGAGGATGTCGATCCCCTCGATGAGGATGGTCCCGTCGCTGGGCGTCTCGAGCATGTTCACCGAGCGCAGGAGCGTCGACTTGCCGGACCCCGAGGGACCGATCACGCACACGACCTCGCCCGGCATGACGGTGAGGTCGATCGAGCGGAGCACCTCGTTGTCGCCGAAGCGCTTGACGAGGCCGCGCAGCTCGATGGCCGGCGCGGCGGTTGTGTTCGGATCGGTGCTCATCGCTGCTTCGCCAACCGTCGTTCCATCCATGCCGCCGCTCGCGTGAGCGGGATCGTCACCACGAGGTACAGCATCGCCGCCATGACGAGCGGGGTCGCGTTCGCCGTCGTCGTGCTGGCGTCGCGCGCGAACGTCGTCAGCTCCTTCGTGAACACGGTGGAACCGGCGATGAACAGCAGCGACGTGTCCTTCAGCAGCAGCACGAACTCGTTCGTGAGCGGCGGGATGATGATCCGGAAGCCCTGCGGCAGGATGATCCAGAACATCGTCTTCAACGGCGACATGCCCAGCGACCGGGATGCCTCGGTCTGCCCCTTGGGAACCGCCTGGATCCCGGCGCGGATGACCTCGGCCATGTACGCGGAGGCCACCAGGATGAGGCCGACCAGTCCCGCCCCGACCGGGCCGCCCGGCACCCGCACGTTCAGCGCGATGGGCAGCATGAACGCGACGGCGAAGATCGTGAGCAGGGCGGGCAGGCCGCGGAAGAGCTCGATCCAGGCGGTCGCGAACCATCGGTACGGGCCGATGCTCGACAGCTTCATCATCGCGAAGAGAATGCCCAGGAGCGCGCCGCCTGCGAAGGCGATGACGGTGAACAGCAGCGTGTTCACCAGGGCGATCGTGAGGATCTGCGGGAACTGCTGGGCGGCGACCTCGAGATTGAAGAACTGCTGCGCCAGCCGCGGCCAGTTGGTGGACAGCCCGATCCACACGATGATGCCGATGAACAGGACATACATCGTGCCCCGGTACAGCTTCGACCGGGTGGTGCGTTTCACCGCCATCGTGAGCGTTCCGCTGCCGCTGTCAGTTGGCGAAGTACTCGTCGTAGATCTCCTGGTACGTGCCGTCCTCGCGCAGCTGCGCGAGTGCCTCGTTCACCGCTTCCAGGAGCGCGGTCTTCTCGCCCTTGGCGAACGCGAATCCGTACTGCTCGTCCGTCTCGTACTCCTCGACGATCGTGTACGCGCTGTCTGCGCGCTCGTGTTCGAGGTTGACGGGGAGGTCCTGCAGGATCGCGTCGATGTTGCCCGCCTGCAGCGCCGGCCACAGCTCGCCATCCGAGGGGAAGGCGACGATCTCGGCATCCTCCGGAGCGTTCTCCTCCGTGTAGGCCTCGCCGGTGGTGCCCTGCTGGACGCCGACCGTCTTCCCGCCGAGGTCGTCGATCGAGGCGATTCCCGAGTCGGCCGGCACGAGCAGGGACTGCAGCGAGTCGTAGTACGGGTCGGAGAAGTCGATGTTCGCCTGACGCTCCTCGGTGATGGTCATGGCGGATGCCGCGATGTCGCACTGCCCCGCGGCGAGGGTCGTGCCGGACTGCAGGCCGTCGAAGCCGACCGCCTGCACGGCGACGTCCAGACCCAGCTCTTCGGCGATGGCCGTGAGCAGGTCGATGTCGAACCCGGAGTATCCGCTCGGGCTGTCGGCATCCTCGAACTCGAACGGCGGGTAGGGGATGTCGGAGCACACCGTCAGGGTGCCCGGGGTCACCAGACCGAAATCGTCGCCGGCATTGCCGCCCGCGGAGTCGGTGCCGCTCCCGGATCCGCCACCGGCGCATCCGGCGAGCGCGAGGGCTGCGGCGGCGAGGCCGGCTCCGACGAGGAACGAAGGGCGTCGGTGCATGAGTACTCCTGGACGATGTCGGTGGGATCCGGGGCGATGCCGCGGATGATGCGTCAGCAGACGACGAGTCGCCCTATTTTGTCACGCTCCGACAGCGACAACGGTCAGCGAGCCCGGTGACCGACGCTCCAGGGACCGATCGGTCAGCCCACGTCGGCGATCGGGCGCTGCAGGGCTTCGGTGACGGCGGACTCGGGGACGCGATAGCTGCGCCCGAAGCGCACGGCCGGAAGCTCCCCGGCGTGCACCAGCCGGTAGACCGTCATCTTCGATACGCGCATCAGCTCCGCGACTTCGGCGACGGTGAGAAACCGCACATCCGGCAGCTCCGCCATGAGATCCCTTTCCCCAGAGAACAGCTGTCCACACTCTAGAGCCGGGGAGGGACGCGTGTAAACACATGTGACCGGTGGGGCTCCTGTGCTCCGGCCATGATCCGCTCAGCGGGCGCGCCGCTCCCTCGCCTCGCGCGCCGCCTGCCGCTCCAGCTTGCGAGCCGCCCGTAGCGCCTTCTCGGCGTCGCGGACCGCCTTCCTCGCTTCCCGATACCGCTTGTCGTCCGCGATGTCGGCGTCGTCGAGCTCCATCCAGGGCATGCGCTCAGCCGTCCGCCCGTGCGCGACGGCCTCGATGTACGCGGCCACACCGTCGAGGCTGCGCTCCAGCCCGAATGCGAACGAATCTGACTCGTCGAGGAAGACGCCGGCGTCGATCGCGGCACGCAGGTGCGGATAGCCGTCCGCGGTGATGAGCGCACGATAGAGCGCGTCCTCGCGTGCCGTGATGTCGCTGCTGCTCAGACCGCGGTCCCGCTCCGTCCGCTGGTATCCCGCGAGGACGATCCCGGTCCACCGTGCGGCGCCGGTCACGAGCAGCAGCACCGCGAGCCGCTCCTCATGGTTCAGAGGCGTGTCGGCCAGCGCCGCGAGTCCCGCATCCATCCACGCTGCGCTGTTCGGTGTCGCGGGCGACCCGCTGATGGGCACGTCGAGCACCCAAGGATGCTCGAGGTACCGATGCACCTGCTCGCGATACAGGGCGGTCAGCCGGGCCCGCCAGTCCCCCGCGGTGCGGCTCTCCTCCGAGGGCAGACCGGTCGCCTCCTCCTGCATGAGCAGAATCAGATCGTCCTTCGCGCTGACGTAGCGGTAGAGCGACATCGGCGTGAAGCCCAGTCGCGCCGCGACGGCCGCCATCGAGACGGCGCCCAATCCTTCGGCATCGGCGATCTCGACCGCCGCCTCCACGATCCGCTCGACGCTCATCTCGCGCTTGGGCCCGCGCTGCGGGGCGGCCGCCACACCCCAGGCCAAGGCGATGCCGCGTGGGAGTTCGGGCTCCGGAGCGTCGTTCATCGCGCCAGTCTAAGACTGTATAAGACGTAAACAGTGTGTTACGGTCATAAACAGTTACTGTCGTAAACAGTTTTAGACGTACACCGAAAGGATGCCGCGATGCCCGAGACACTGCCGGAGCCCGCCATCGACGTCCGGGGCCTGCGCAAGGCCTTCGGTCGCCACACTGTCCTGGACGGCCTCGACCTCACCGTGCGGCGCGGCGAGATCCTCGCCCTCCTCGGTCCGAACGGCGCAGGCAAGACCACGACGATCAACATCCTCACCACCCTGGTGCGCCCTGACGCCGGCACGGCGACCGTGGCGGGCGTCGACGTCGCCCGGCATCCCGACGCGGTGAAGCAGCGCATCAGCCTCACCGGCCAGGCCGCAGCGGTCGACGACGGGCTCACCGGCACCGAGAACGTCGCGATGCTGGCGCGGCTGTCGGGCCTCTCCGCCCGCGCCGCACGCGGCCGGGCTGCGGAGCTGCTGGCACGGTTCGACCTCACCCATGCCGCCGGCAGACGCGTGGGCGCCTACTCCGGCGGCATGCGCCGCCGGCTCGACCTCGCGCTGAGCTTCGTCGTCACCCCCGAGATCCTGTTCCTCGACGAGCCGACGACAGGTCTGGACACCCGCAGCCGACGCGAGCTGTGGAACGTCATCCGCTCCCTCGCCGACGCCGGCACGACCGTGTTCCTGACCACGCAGTACCTCGAGGAGGCAGACCAGCTGGCCGACCGCATCGCCGTCCTCGACGGCGGGCGGGTGGTCGCGATCGGGACCGCGTCCTCGCTCAAGGCGCGCATCGGGGGCGACACCGTCGAGCTTCGCGACGCGCACGGCGCCCTCGTGCGCGAAGTGCCCACCGACGGCACCGTCTCGGGCCTGCGACGGGCGCTCGACCAGCTCGACGAGTCGGGCGCGGAGGGCGTCGTGTCGCTGCGTCGTCCCACGCTCGACGACGTCTTCCTCGCACTGACCTCATCCGACCGCCCGCGCGGCCCCCGCGCCGACGCCGACCTCAAGGAGATCGCATGACCACGTCCGTTCCGGCGCCCTCTGCGCCCGCGCTGCGCCCGCGCATCTCGGGCCTGACCGCCGAAGCCGTCTTCGTCACCCGGAGCCTCCGTCACTCGCTGCGCGACGGCGAGTCCGCCCTCATGGCGATCATGCTGCCGGTGCTGCTGATGCTGCTGTTCACGTTCGTCTTCGGAGGCGCGCTGGATCCGTCCGGCGGCTATGTCGACTACGTGGTCCCCGGCATCGTGCTGCTGTGCGCCGGCTTCGGTGCGGCCTCCACCGCGGTGTACGTCGCGAACGATATGAAAGCCGGCATCATCGACCGGTTCCGCACCATGCCGCTGCGCGCGAGTGCCGTGCTCACCGGGCATGTGGTCGCCAGCCTGCTGCGCAATCTGCTCGCCACCGGGATCGTCATCGCCGTGGCGCTGCTGCTCGGATTCCGGCCCACGGCCGACGTCTGGGGCTGGATCGGCGCGGTCGGCGTCATCGCCCTGTACATCCTGACCATCACCTACCTGTTCGCCGCGATCGGCCTTGCGGCCGGGAGCCCGGAGGCGGCCAACGGCTACGGCTTCGTCATCCTGTTCCTGCCGTACCTCTCGAGCGCCTTCGTGCCGGTCCAGACGATGCCCGAGTGGCTGCGGTGGGTCGCCGAGAACCAGCCGGTGACGCCCATCATCGAGACGATCCGCGGTCTTCTCATGGGCACCGCCATGGGACAGTCGCCGTGGTGGGCGGTGGGCTGGTGCCTCGCGATCCTCGCGGTCTCGTTCGTTTGGGGCGCGTGGCTGTTCCGGCGCAAGGCCGGGAGGCGCTGAGAGGGTGGCGGTGTCAGGGGCGGCCGGGGAGACGCTTGAGGGCCGTCTCGAAGGCATGCTTGGCGGATGCCGCGGCCCGGCCCACAACCTCGGCCGCATGCGCGGCTGAATCCGGCAGGCCGGCGGACGGCGTGCTCACCTGCTCCTGCGTGCCGTTGCCGAGGAAGGGCACCAGCCAGTCGTCGACCTCGTCCAGGGGAGCGGCCGACAGGCTGTAGTAGCGGTGCTGGCCCTCCTCGCGCACCGAGACCAGGCGCGCGTCCCGCAGCACCTTGAGGTGCTTGGACACCGTCGGCTGGCTGGCTCCGAGTTCCAGGACGATGTGCGACACGCTCGTGCCGCGCTCTCCGGCGGAGGACCGATCGAGCAGAAGTCGCAGGATGTCGCGACGCGTGCCGTCCGCAATCACGTCGAAGATGTCCGCCATGTGCTCAGATTAGTCGGGAGCCCTGCGGAGTACCATGATGACGACCGCCGGACCGTTCGCTACAGGAGGACCCGCATGTCGAATGGCAGGCGCGTCACCCCGGCGACGGCCGCGGACCGCCTGCGTCGAGTCGGACATGCCGTCCTGGAGTACTTCCGGGAGCTGACGCAGCGGTCGCCTGCCCGATTCGCGATCCTGATCTACGTCGGGCTGATCCTCGTCTTCACCGCCCTGTTCTCCTTGCCGATCGCCGCCGAGGACGGCGAGGTCACCCCCTTCACCGATGCCTTCTTCACAGCGGTGTCGACGATCTGCGTGACGGGCCTGGCCACCCTCGACATGGCGACGCATTGGTCGCCGTTCGGGCACGTCCTCGTCTTCATCGGGGTGCAGATCGGCGCGCTGGGCGTGCTCACGATGGCGTCCATCCTGGGTCTGGTCATCTCGCGGCGTCTGGGGCTGCGGGCCAAGCTCATCGCCGCCAGCGACACCAATCCGCTGCGTTCGCACGGCGGTCCGGTCAATGAGAGTCAGACCGTGCAGCTGGGACAGATCGGCAGCCTCCTGGCGACGGTCGCACTGTCGACGCTCGTCATCGAGGCGGTGGTCGCGGTGCTCCTGTACCCGGGACTGATCGTGGCGGGCGTGCCGTGGCATACCGCGCTCTGGGAGGCGCCGTACTACGCGGCGATGGCCTTCACCAATACGGGGTTCACCCCGAACGCCGAGGGCCTGGCGCCTTTCGCGCACGACTACTTCTTCCTGTCGGTCCTCATGGCCGGAGTCTTCCTCGGGTCGATCGGCTTCCCGGTCATCTACACCCTGCGCAAGCACCTGTGGCACGTGCGGCGATGGTCGCTGCACACCAAGCTGACGCTCATCACGACCGCGACGCTGTTCCTCCTCGGCGGCGTCGCGTTCCTCGTGCTCGAGTACGACAACCTGCTGACCCTCGGCACCCAGGACGCGTGGGACACCACCTTCCAGGCGTTCTTCCTCTCGGCGATGACGCGTTCGGGCGGCTTCGCGATCCTCGACATCGGCGAGCTCAATCAGTCGAGTCTGCTGGTGGCCTGCATGCTGATGTTCGTGGGCGGCGGGTCGGCGTCGACGGCCGGCGGCATCAAGGTGACCACGCTCGCGGTCATCGCCCTCGCCGTGTGGTCCGAGGCGAAGGGCCGGGCGTCCAACCAGGTGTTCGGACGACGCATCCCCAGCGACGTCCTGCGCGTGGCGCTCTCCGTCGTCGCGTGGGGGGCGACCATCGTCGCGGTCGCGACGATCATCATCACGCAGATCACCAAAGCCGACCTCGGGGACGTCCTGTTCGACGTGATCTCGGGCTTCGCGACGGTCGGGCTCTCCACGGGACTGACCGCGGACCTGCCGGATTCCGCCGCCATCGTGCTCGCGATCACGATCGTCATGGGTCGCGTTGGTACAGTGACCTTGGCCGCCGCGGTGGCCGCGACATCCCGTACGCAGCTGTATTCGCTGCCCGTGGAAAGGCCCATCGTTGGTTGAGCGGATCAGAGGCGACGCGCCCGTTCTCGTGATCGGACTCGGACGCTTCGGCGCCGCCTGCGCCGGCGAGCTGGACCGGCTCGACCGCGAGGTGCTCGCGATCGACGAGAGTCTCGAGCTCGTGCAGAAGTGGTCCGAGCGCGTCACGCACGCCGTGCAGGCCGACGCCCGGAACATCGACGCGCTGCGGCAGATCGGCGCCCAGGACTTCCAGGTGGCCGTCGTCGCCGTGGGGTCGCTGATCGAGGCATCCGTCCTCATCACCGCCAATCTCGTCGACCTGAAGGTCCCGCAGATCTGGGCGAAAGCGGTGTCGCAGTCGCACGGCAAGATCCTGGCTCGCGTGGGGGCGAATCACGTCATCTACCCGGAACGCGAAGCCGGGGAGCGCGTCGCCCACCTGGTCAGTGGCCGCATGCTCGACTTCATCCGCTTCGACGACGACTTCGTTCTGGCCAAGATGTATCCGCCGAAGTTCGTCCGCGGGGTCGGACTGAACGAATCCGGGGTGCGCACCAAGTACAACGTCACCGTGGTCGGGGTGAAGAGCCCCGGCAAGCCCTTCCGCTACGCCGAGGCCAACACGGTCATCACCAACCACGACCTCATCATCGTCTCGGGCACCAACTCCGACATCGAGCGCTTCGCCGCCCTCGACCGCTGACCATGTCGGCGGCGCGGGGCAGACTTGCGCCATGACCGAGCGGGAGCAGACCATCGCCGACGCCGAGCGCTGGCTCGACGGCTACCGCCGCGCCTGAGCATCCGACGACGCGGCCCGGCGTACTCGTCGGGGACCACGTACAGCAACCTCTGGGTGGTGCGCCTCGCCGACGACGGTCGGGCGTCGTCGTTCACCGAGTGGTGGATGGACCAGGCCGACTCCAGCTGACGAGAGGCGCCGCTCGGGCGCTACGCGCCGGCCGCGAGCTCGCGGGCACGGGCGAGCGCCGCGTCGGTGGCGCGGCCGAACACCTCGTCGAGAGCGGCATCCTGCAGCACCGCGATCGCGCGCTCGGTCGTGCCCTTGGGACTGGTCACCTGCCGGCGCAGCTCGGCGGGCTCCTCCCCCGAGGCCTCGAGCAGCACCGCGGCGCCGATGAACGTCTGCTCGGCCAGGATCCGCGCCTGCTCGAGCGGGAAGCCCTTCGCGACCGCCGCTGCCGTGAACTCCTCCACGAGCAGGAAGACGTACGCCGGACCGGATCCCGAGATCGTCGAGAGCGCGTCGATCTGCGCCTCGGGCACCTCGACGACGGTGCCGACCGTCTCGAAGAGCCGCCGCACCACGTGCACCGCGTCGGAATCGGCTCCGGTTCCGGCGGCGAGGCCCGTCACTCCCTTCCCCACGAGCGCCGGAGTGTTGGGCATCGAGCGCAGCACGGCGACGTCGGGGCCGAGGATCTCCTCGAAGGTCGCGATCGTGACACCTGCGGCGAGGCTCACGACGATCGTTCCCGGTCGCAGGACCGGGGCGATCTCGCGGAGGAGGTCCGGCACCATCGCCGGTTTCACACCGATGAGGACGATGTCGGCCGAAGCTGCGGCATCCGTGTTCCCCGACGGCCGCTCCTCCAGGGCGATGCTCTCGACGCCGTCGAGTCCCGCGAGCTCCGCCGCCTTCGCCCGCGAGCGGTTGGTGGCCCTGACGCCGCCGGTGGCGAGGCCGGATGCCACGAGCCCGCGCACGATGGCACCGCCCATCGCGCCGGCGCCGAGGATCGCGAGCGGAGGCAGTGGGAACGCGTCGAACACCATGGCGTCATCCTACGATCGTGCGACTAGTTGAGCGTTGACTTATATAAGCTTCGGCGCAACAATGGATCCGTGCACGCTCTCGACATTCTGGGCGATCCGGTCCGGCGGCGGATCCTCGAGCTCCTCTCCGACGGCGAGCGCAGCGCCGGCGACATCGGCGAGATCGTGCAGCGCGAGTTCGGCATCTCGCAGCCGGCGGTGTCGCAGCACCTCCGGGTCCTTCGAGAATCCGGCTTCGCGCTGGTGCGCGCGGACGGGACGCGTCGCATCTACGCACTCGAGCCTGACCAGCTGGAGGCCGCGGCGTCGTGGTTCGATCCGTTCCGGCGATTCTGGCAGCCGCGGCTCGACGCGCTGGGCACAGAGCTCGCCCGCGGCCGCCGGCAGCGGCGGCTCGCGGAGGACCGCGCCGCGCCGGCGAACGAGGCATCCGCGGCGGCGAACGACACAGACGACAACGACGACACCACCGACGACAAGGAGAACTGACATGGTGGACGTGAACGCGCAGATCCAGGCGGTCGACCGCTCCGTGCGCACGGAGGAGCAGGATGGCACGCCGATCCGGGTGCAGCAGCTCGGGCAGACGTACCCGTCGCCCATCGACGACGTGTGGCACGCCGTCACCGATCCCGACCGGATCGCCCGCTGGTTCCTGCCGGTCGAGGGCGAGGCCCGGCTCGGCGGTCGGTATCAGCTCGTGGGCAACGCCGGCGGCGAGGTGCTCGCGTGCACTCCGCCGGCGCAGGGACGAGCCGGCTACCGCATCACATGGGAGTACGGCGGCGGGATCTCGTGGGTCGAGGTCGTTCTGCAGGAGGTGGATGAGCGGTCCACGCGGCTCGAACTGACCCACAGCGCCCGCGCCGACGACGTGCCGGAGGGCTTCTGGGAGCTCTACGGCCCCGGCGCGACCGGCGTCGGCTGGGACGGCGGTCTGCTGGGCCTGGCCCTTCACCTCTCCAGCGACGCCAGCGTGACGCCCGAGGATGCCGAGGCATGGGCGGCATCCGAGGAAGGCCGCGCCTTCCACCGCGCGGCGGCGACGGCCTGGGGTCACGCGCACGCCGCCAGCGGCGCGGACCCGCAGGAGGCCGCTCGCGCTGCCGACAACACGTACGCGTTCTTCACCGGCCAGGAGAGCGCGGCCGCGGAATGACCGGCGGTTCGGGATGCCGCAGCCGGTGGCATCCCGAACCTGAAAGGCGGTTCACCACACCGCGCTCCGCCGGGCTATAGTCGAGGCAGCGGCGGCGCCGGTGCCTCCGCAGGACCTGGGGAGGCACCCGACATGACCCTCTTCGACGGCATCACCGCACGTCTGATCGAGACGGCGCGCCTGACGGTGAACGTGCTCGAGCGCGCCGGAGACGATCCGGCCACGCCGCCGGAACGGACAGTGGTCTTCATTCACGGCAACGTCTCGTCGGCGCTGTTCTGGCAGGAGATCATGCAGGATCTCCCCGGCGACCTGAGGGTGCTCGCGATCGATCTCCGCGGCTTCGGCGGCACCGAGCACGCTCCGGTCGACGCCACCCGCGGCGTGCGCGACTTCAGCGACGATGTACACGCCACGCTCGAGGCGCTCGGCATTCCGACCGCGCACCTGGTGGGATGGTCGATGGGTGGCGGCGTGATCCTGCAGTACGCGCTCGACCACCCCGTGCTGAGCCTCACGCTCCAGGCTCCGGTGTCGCCGTACGGCTTCGGCGGCACGCGCCGCGACGGCACGCGCCTGACCGACGACGACGCGGGATGCGGCGGCGGCGGCGCCAACCCCGACTTCGTGCGACGGCTGAGCGAGAAGGACACCTCCGACGAGGCCCCCACGTCACCACGCAGCGTCTTCCGTTCGGGCTACGTGGCATCGGGCTTCCACACCGATCACGAAGACGTGTGGGTCGCATCCATGCTCACGACGTCCACCGCGACCGGCAACTACCCCGGCGACGCCGCACCGAGCGAGAACTGGCCCGGCTTCGCCGCCGGCAGGATCGGCGTGCTCAACACCATGGCCCCGAAGTACTTCGACGTGTCGGGGATCGTCGACCTCGCCCAGAAGCCCCCGATCCTGTGGATCCACGGCACCGCCGACGCGATCGTGTCGGATGCCTCCTTCTACGACCTCAACCACCTCGGTCAGCTCGGCATCATCCCGGGCTGGCCCGGAGCCGAGGTCGCCCCCGCACAGGAGATGATCGCGCAGACCCGGGACGTGCTGGGGCGCTACGCCGATGCCGGCGGCGACGTGACCGAGATCTCGATGGACGGCGTCGGCCACTCGCCGCACCTGGAACGGCCGGCGGAGTTCCGGCGGGCGCTCCTCGGAGTGATCGGCTACGTCGGCTCACCCGCCGAGCCCGCGCCGGCGACGGAGGCGATCATCCTGCGCTCGTCGGACTGACCGGCCGTGGCGCGGCATCCTAGACTCGACGCATGAGTGCTTCGGGCGGCGGCAAGGCGATCATCGCGGCCTTCCTGGCCAACATGGGCATCGCGCTGGCGAAGTTCATCGCCTGGATCATCTCGGGCTCCGCGTCGATGCTCGCCGAGGCCATCCACTCCGTCGCCGACTCGGGGAACCAGCTCCTGCTGCTGCTCGGCGGCCGGCGGGCCAAGCGTCGCGCGGACCGCGAGCACCCGTTCGGGTACGGCCGGGAGCGCTATGTCTACGCGTTCGTCGTCGCCATCATCCTGTTCTCGGTCGGTGGTCTGTTCTCGATTTACGAGGGCGTCGACAAGCTGGCCCATCCGCACGAGGTCGAGAACGTGTGGATCCCCATCGTGGTGCTCGTCGTCGCCATCGTGCTCGAATCCTTCTCGCTGCGCACCGCGATCAGGGAGAGCAACCTGGTCCGCCCGAAGGGTCAATCGTGGGTCGCGTTCGTGCGGCGCGCCAAGGCTCCCGAGCTTCCCGTCGTGCTGCTGGAGGACATCGCGGCGCTGATCGGGCTCGTCTTCGCGCTGTTCGGCGTCGGCATGACGGCGATCACGCACAATCCGGTCTTCGACGCGATCGGCACCCTCATGATCGGGTCGCTGCTGATCCTCGTGGCGATCACGCTCGGCATCGAGACGAAGAGCCTGCTGGTGGGCGAGGGCGCGACCGATGCCGACCACGATCGCATCGTCGACGCGATCCTCGATGGTCCCGAGGTCCACAAGATCATCCACATCAAGACGCTGTACCTCGGGCCCGACGAGCTCATGGTGGCCGCCAAGCTGGCCTTCTCGGGCGACTCGCCGCTGGCCCACGTCGCCTCCGACATCGACCGCATCGAGACCCGGGTGCGGCAGGCGGTGGCCACCGCACGCGTCATCTACTTCGAGCCGGACATCTACCGCCCCGGCAGCGACCCGGCACCCTCAACCGAGGAGTTCTTCATCAAGTCCGCGGACTGAGCCGCTCCGGGCCGCCGACGCCCCACCCCGCACGCCGACGAGCCAGGAGAGACGTGGAGTACTGCCTTTTCACCGAACCGCAGCAGGGTGCCAGCTACGACGACCAGCTGGCCTTCGCCCAGACCGGGGAACGCCTGGGCTTCGACGGGTACTTCCGTTCGGACCACTACCTGCGGATGGGCGAGGGCGACCCGCTGCCTGGTCCCACCGACGCGTGGACGACTCTGGCCGGCCTCGCGCGCGAGACCTCGCGCATCCGCCTGGGCACCCTCGTCTCATCGGTGACGTATCGGGTGCCCGCCGTGCTGGCCATCCAGGTGGCGCAGGTCGACGCGATGTCGGGCGGCCGCGCCGAGCTGGGCCTCGGCACCGGCTGGTTCGAGCGGGAGCACCAGGCCTACGGCATCCCGTTCCCGCCGAAGCGGTTCGACATCCTCGAGGAGCAGCTCGAGATCGTGACGGGGCTGTGGTCGACACCGGTCGGCGGGTCGTACAGCTTCGAGGGAAAGCACCACCGCCTGAACGACGCGCCCGCGCTGCCGAAGCCCGTGCAGGATCGGGTGCCCGTCATCGTCGGAGGAGCCGGTCCCCGGCGCACGCCTGAGCTCGCGGCGCGCTTCGCGACGGAGTTCAACATCGGCTTCCAGCCCGAGGACGTCATCGCCGAGAAGTTCGCCGGCGTCCGCGCCGCCTGCGAGCGGGTCGGCCGCGACCCGGGCTCGCTCGAGCTCAGCGTCGCCCTGCCGACCCTGGCCGGGGCATCCGCCGCCGATCTGGACCGACGAGCCGCGAACATCGGCCGCACGGTCGACCAGCTGCGCGGCGCCACCAACATCGTGGGCGGGCGGGACGAGATCGTCGCGAAGGTGGAGCGGCTCGCGGCGCTGGGCGCGCAGCGGGTGTACTTCCAGCTGATGGATCTGCAGGACGTCGAGCACGTCGAGTTCCTCGGATCCGACGTGCTCCCGCACCTCCCCCGCTGACCCCGCTCTCCCTCCCCCGCTCCCCCCCACGTCGCCGTCCCGTCCCCGTCCCTCCTCGTCGAGACCGCACGGTCTCGTCGAGGACGCAGGCAACCGACGCGGAGGACATACGTTCTCGTCGAGACCGTACGGTCTCGACGAGAGGATGCGCGTGGGCGGGTCAGCGACGGGCTTCGAAGAACGACCGCAGCAGAGCGGATGCCTCCTGCTCGCGCACGCCCGCGACCACCTCGGCGCGATACGGCAGCCGCCGGTCGCGGACGACGTCGTACGCCGAGCCTGCGGCCCCCGCCTTGTCGTCCCAGGCGCCGAACACCAAGCGGGACACGCGTGACTGCAGCACCGCGCCCGCGCACATGACGCAGGGCTCGAGGGTCACCACCAGCGAGCAGCCCTCGAGGTTCCAGGACTTCCGGGCGACGGCCGCTTCCCGCAGCGCGACGACCTCGGCGTGCGCGGTCGGGTCATGCGTGAGCTCGCGAAGGTTGCGCCCCTCGCCGATCACCGTGCCGGCGGCATCCGTCACCACGGCCCCGACCGGGACGTCGCCCGCCCGTCCGGCGTCGGCCGCCAGGGCGAGGGCCCTTTCCATTGCGGCGGTGTCGGCAGGGAGGACGTGCACAGCACGAGCGTAGACCTCGACGGGCACCGGGCCCGCCGCCGCTCACGGACTACCCTGGGCATATGCGCCTGCACGTCGCCGACCACCCTCTCATCACCCACAAGCTCACGGTGCTGCGCGACGCGCGCACCTCGTCGCCGGTGTTCCGCCAGCTGACCGAGGAGCTCGTGACCCTGCTGGCGTACGAGGCGACGCGCAATGTGCGGGTGGCGCCGATCGAGATCCAGACGCCGGTGACCAAGACGATGGGCGTCAAGATCGGGGAGCCGCGGCCGATCGTCGTGCCGATCCTGCGCGCGGGCCTGGGCATGCTCGAAGGCATGGTCAAACTGATCCCGACCGCCGAGGTGGGGTTCCTCGGGATGGTCCGCAACGAGGAGACGCTCGAGCCGTCGACCTACGCGGAGCGTCTGCCGGAGGACCTCAGCGACCGCCAGTGCTTCGTGCTGGACCCGATGCTCGCCACCGGCGGGTCGCTCGGCGCGGCGATCGAGTTCCTCTTCCGACGAGGTGCGCAGGACGTCACGGCCATCTGCCTGCTCGGCGCTCCCGAGGGGGTGGCCGCGATCGAGAAGCAGGTCGACGGCCGCGACGTCACTCTCGTCCTCGGCGCCCTCGACGAGCGCCTGAACGAGAAGGGCTACATCGTCCCGGGCCTCGGCGACGCCGGCGACCGGCTCTACGGCACCGTCTGAGCGAAGCTCAGCATCAGACCCCGGGGAAGGGCGCGACACCCGCCCCTCGCCGAACGGATGCCGCGCCAGCGCCCCTCGGACGCCCTGTCAGGCTACGATCGCCGAATCCACCCCCCTACGGGGTTGACAGATGCGTGATGGATGCCTAGCTGCAACCGCGCGCCCGTCAGTCCCCGAGCGGCGGACCCTGGTCGCTGCGACGGCCGGTCTCCTGCTCCCAGAACTCCAGCTGCTGGGTCAGGGCCTTCGCGAGCTCGAACACCTGCTCGGGAGGGATGCGGATGCGGCTCACCACGCGAGCGGGGACGATGGTCTGCCGCTGCCCGGTGTCGACGTCGACGTGCTCGCGCGGCGGCTGGGCCAGGGTGAGGAAGTCCATCACGAACACCGTGGGCGTGTGCCACACGTTCGCGAAGTCGGCGTACGCGCCGCCGATGTGCTCGGGCGGAAGGTCGATCTCGAACTGCCGCGGTGCCTCGTCGGCCATAACTCCCCCTGTCGCCGGCTTGTCGCGAGTCTACGCGCCGGTCACCCGCGCCCCACAAGACGTGCGAAGCCGCTGAGCCGGGCGACACCTTCGGGGGTGTGCGGGAGGTCGTCGAGGAGGGCCGGCGCGTGCACGAGGTACGCGGTGTGCATGGCGCGGGAGATCGCGACGTTCAGACGGTTGCGCAGCAGCAGGAACTCCAGGCCGCGCGGCGCGTCGCGACCCGAGGACGCCGCAAGCGACACGATGGCGACGGCGGCCTCCTGGCCCTGGAAGCGGTCCACCGTGCCGACCGGCACCGTCGGATAGCCGGCCCGGGCGAGCGCCTGCTCGACCAGGAGCTGCTGGGCGTTGTACGGCGTGACGACGATGATGTCGCTCGGCTCCAGCGGGCGGGCAGGACACCGCTCCGCCTCGCCTCGTTCGCCGATGCGGATGTCGGTCCAGGCGCGGCCGATGAGGTCGCGCACGAGCTCGACGACGACCGCCGCCTCTTCCGGCGACTGCGTGGCGTTGCCATGGTGACGGACGGCGATCGGGCGCAGGCCCGGCCGGATGCCGTCGATGGACCGCAGCGCTGTCAGCGGCTGCGCCGCGAGTTCGCCCCGGTACGACAACGTCGAGACGGGGGCGGCGACGGCGGGATGCATGCGCCACGAGCGAGCCAGGAAATACCCGTACTCGGGCGGGATCACGTCGGAGCCGTCCATGACCCACCCGAGAGCCGATGTGTCCACCGGCTCGGGATGCGTGCCCTGACTGACCTGCGGCAGCTGCTGCGGGTCGCCGAGCAGCAGCAGGCGGGAGGCGGCGAGCGAGACGGCGATGGTGGAGGCGAGCGAGAACTGACCCGCCTCGTCGATCACGAGCAGATCGAGGCTTCCTCGTGGAATGCGTCCCTCGTGGCTGAAGTCCCACGCGGTGCCGCCGAGGACGAAGCCGGTGTCGGCGTGCGCGGCGGCGAACTCGGCGACGGCGTTCTTCCGCAGCGGTGTGAAGGCGACGGTGGCCGCCTCGTCCTTCGGCGCCTTGCCGACGAGCTCGGCGGGCACACCGGCTGCGACGACCCGGTCGAGCATGTTCTCGATGACCGCGTGCGACTGCGCCACCACACCGATCCGGTACCGCTTCTCCCGCACGAGCCGCGCGATGACGTGCGAACCCACGTACGTCTTGCCCGTGCCGGGCGGGCCCTGGACAGCGAGGTAGCTCCGGTCGAGATCGGCCACCGCCTGCACGATGGCGTCCACGTCATCGCCGGAGGACTCCGCGAGCGCTCCCGACACGGTGCGCGGAGGGCGACGGCACAGGATGTCGGTCGCCGGGTCGGCGGGGAGATCCGGAGCGGCGGCGATCACGCTGTCGGCCCAGGCGTCGATCGCCACCTGCTGGTTGAGCGCGCGCGGCGGAGAGGCGGGTGTCAGGGCGATCGGGAGCTCGGACCAGGTGAACCCCTCGACGGCGTGCTCCTCCACGATCGCGCCATCCTCGAGGACCTCACGCACGGTGACGCGATGGTCGGCATGGATCCATCGCGGCGACCCCTCGAACGGGAACGGCGCCGGCAGCTCGTACAGCGCGAACGGGCTCGCACCCTCACTCAGGCGCGTTCCCGGCGCCGGCTCGCCGCGCAGTTCCAGCACACGGCTGTCGGTGCGGTGCCCCTCCTCGCGATGCCAATCCTCGAGCACGCGGCTGCGGGCCGGGTCGAGGACCACGACGTCGCGGGTCTCCTCCCACAGCGACACCGGCTCCCGCAGGCGCAGGAAGTGGGTCGCCCAGAACGACTTCGCCTCGCGCGGGTAGTAGTCGATCGCCGCCGCACCGAGCCGGAGGGTCTGGGTTTGGACAGAGTCCTCGGGATGTTCAGCGGCGAGCCTCTCCAGCGCTTGCGCGCGCGAGGAGGGCTCGTAGACGGCTTCCCCGGGCTCCGGGTTCGGCGACGGGCGCAGACCCGCCTCGCGGGCGCGGTCCACCAGCCAGTCGCGCAGGCGAAGGGTCGACACGCAGTCGTAGCGGTTGTAGTCGGCGAGGTCGGCGAGGATCTCCTCCCCTCCGGCCCGGTCGCCGTCGGCGAGCAGCGCGCGGGCCTGGACGTACCGGACGATCGACTCGTCGCCCTTCTGCACGTCGCTGGTCCGCACCTCGGCGCCCATGTACAGCGGCTCGAGCTTCTTGATCGAGTACGACCGGGATCCCACCCGCAGCGCGCGCCGCACGACCGGGTACAGATCGACGAAGACGCCGTCGCGCAGCAGCCGGTCGACGTCCGCCTCCCGGACCCCGTGGCGCGCCGCCATCGCGAGCAGGTGCGTCGGCTCGTACGGCGCGTAGTGGTAGATGTGCATGCCGGGGTACTGCTGGCGCCGCAGGTGGACGATGTCGAGGAAGGTCTCGAGAGCACGCTTCTCGTCGTCGAAGGAGTGCGCCCACAGCGCCGTGTACTGCTCACGGGTGTCGACCCAGCCGAAGAGGTAGTCGATGCCCCACCGCGTCGGCTCGCCCTCGCGACCCGGCGGGTTCGCTTCGGTGTGCAGCGGGTCCCCTTCGAAGTCGAAGAAGAGGTCGCCGTGGTCGGGCCGCGGCAGGGCGGCGAGGGCGTGGGCGGCGACCACCTCGAAGATCGGGACCGCGGGAGCGGCATCCGGCTCCGTGCCGTCCTCGTCGGCGCCATGGGCACGCCGCACCACGAGCGGCGGCGTTCCCGCGGGGCTCGCCAGCTGCAGGCGCGCCTGGGTGGTGAGCATGCGGAAGGCATCGGGGTTCATGCCGGCCGGCGACGACGTCGCCTCCGCGAGCTCGTCGATCGTCGTGATCCCCGCGGTGCGGAGGCGCTCGCGCTGAACGGGCCGCATGCCGGCCACGAGGAGCAGGTCGCGGGATGCCACGACCTCGGCGTCGCATGTCGCGCACCGGCCGCACGCCACGACGCCCAGCTCGCCGCGCGGATCACCCCACGCGATCGGCTCGCCGCCCACGCCGAGGTCGACCCGCCGATCGGCCATGAGCGCGGCCAGCCGCTCTCGCCGCAGACCGAACACCGGCATGAGGTCATCGACCTCATGCTCGCTCACGCTGCCGTCGCCCAGGAGCAGCTGCACGCGGCCGGACCGCGGGATGCCGAGCCTGTCGAGCTGGGCGACGTATGCAGCCAACTGCATCAGCGCGGTGACGCGCGCGTGGCGGGCCAGCTTGGTGTCCTGCACGATCCACGGCGCGGATGGCTCGGTTCGGTCCCGCACGAGGAAGTCCGCGAAGCCGACGAAGTCGTCCGTCGAGAACGCCGCCTGGTAGATGACGTCCGCGTCGGACGCGAGGGCCGCATTGGTCCGGGCGACCGCGTCCGCGAGGCCGGCGGCATCCGAGGAGCGGGTCTCGGGGATCTCCACGACCCCGTCCCCGAAGCGCGTGACGTAGTCGGCGAGGACGCGCTGCTCGTGGACGGTGCCGAGGCGGCCGGCGCGCTCGAGCGTGAGGTCCTCGGGCTCCTCGACCGGCGCGATCCGGCCCAGCTTCGCGTCGATCGCACGGAGCCACGCGAACTCGCACTCCGCCGCCGCTTTGAGATCGCTGGCGCTCCAGACGATCCGGCCCTCGTCCTCGATGTATCGCATACCCGCCCTTCTCCTCATCGACCCTAATCGCGGCGTCCGACACCTCCGGGCACCCGGTCCCGCGCCGGGGCTGCAGCGCCGAGCGCAACCCCTGCCCGGCGGCGACACGGGACTGACAGACTGGGCGCATGACCCTGCCGTTCGAGAACGTGTACCGTCACGGGTTCGCCCGCGTCGCCGCCTGCACCATCCCCGTCTCGATCGCCGACCCCGCCACGAACGCCGACGCGGTGCTGGCGTCGGCGCACGCGTGCGACGCGGAGTCGGTCGCCGTGGCGGTGTTCCCGGAGCTGTGCCTCACGGGTTATTCGCTGGAGGACCTCGTGATGCAGGACGCCGTCCTGGACGCGGTCGAGCAGGCGATCGAGCGGCTGGTCGAGGCATCCCTCGACCTGCTGCCGATGCTGGTGGTGGGCGCGCCGCTGCGCCACCGGAACCGCCTCTACAACTGCGCGGTCGTGATCCACCGGGGCGAGCTGCTCGGTGTGGCGCCGAAGTCGTACCTGCCGAACTACCGCGAGTTCTACGAGCGGCGCTGGTACGCCCCGGGCGACGACCAGTGCGGCCAGGACATCCGGGTGGGAGAGCTCGAGGCGCCGTTCGGACCCGACCTGCTCTTCGAGGCACTGGACGTTCCCGGGCTCGTCGTGCACGCGGAGGTGTGCGAGGACTACTGGGTCCCGATCCCGCCGTCGTCGCGGGCGGCACTGGCAGGAGCGACGGTGCTGCTCAACCTCAGCGGCAGTCCCATCACGATCGCGCGCGCCGAGGACCGCAACACCCTGTGCCAATCGCAGTCGCTGCGCTGCCTCGCGGCATACGCGTATGCGGCAGCCGGCATGGGCGAGTCCACGAACGAGGTCTCGTGGGACGGGCAGACGATGATCTACGAGGGCGGCCTCCTGCTGGCCGACACCGAGCGCTTCCCCGACGGCCCCCGGGCGTCCATCGCCGACATCGACCTGGACCGTCTGCGCCAGGAGCGTCTGCGGCAGGGCACGTTCGACGACAACCGACGCACCCTGGGGACGGATGCCTCGCCCCTGGCCGCCACGAACGGGATCTTCCGGACGGTGCACTTCGAGCTGGACCCGCCGGCGGACGAGATCGACCTGCGCCGGCCGCTGGACCGGTTCCCCTTCGTCCCCGACGACCCCGGCCGGCTCGCACAGGACTGCTACGAGGCGTTCAACATCCAGGTCTCCGGCCTGGTGCAGCGCATGCGCGCGATCGGCGACCCGAAGCCGGTCATCGGAGTCAGCGGCGGTCTGGACTCCACGCATGCACTGCTGGTGGTCGCGCGGGCGATGGACCGCATGGGTCGACCGCGCAGCGACATCCTGGCGTACACGATGCCCGGCTTCGCCACGAGCGAGCACACCAAGTCCAACGCCATCGCCCTCGCCGAGGCCGTCGGAGCGAGGATCGAGACCATCGACATCCGGCCGGCGGCCACGGAGATCCTGCAAGGCATCGGGCATCCGTTCGCCCAGGGGGAGCCGGTGCACGACGTGACCTTCGAGAACGTGCAGGCCGGCATCCGCACCGACTTCCTGTTCCGCCTGGCCAACCAGAACGGGGGCCTCGTCATCGGGACCTCCGACCTGTCGGAACTGGCACTCGGCTGGGCCACGTACGGCGTCGGCGACCAGATGAGCCACTACGCCGTCAACGCCGGCGTCCCCAAGACGCTGATCCAGCACGTCATCCGCTGGGTGATCGCCCATCGGGAGGGCGTCGACGACACCGAGGCGGCCGTGCTGCAGTCGGTGCTCGACACCGAGATCTCCCCCGAGCTGGTGCCGGCAGGCCAGGACGGGAAGATGCAGTCCACGGAGGAGCGCATCGGTCCCTACGCGCTGCACGACTTCGCGCTCTACAACATCCTCCGCTTCGGGTTCCGTCCGTCGAAGATCGCCTTCGTCGCGTGGCACGCGTGGCGGGATGCCGACGCCGGCGCATGGCCCCCGGGATTCCCCGACGAGGACCGGTACGCCTACGACCTGCCCACGATCGTGAAGTGGCTGCAGGTGTTCCTGAAGCGCTACTTCGCCTTCGCGCAGTTCAAGCGCTCCGCGATCCCCAACGGACCGAAGGTCTCGCCCGCCGGATCGCTGTCGCCCCGCGGCGACTGGCGTGCGCCCTCCGACGGCAATGCGAACGCGTGGATCGCCGAGCTGAAGGCGGCGCTGCCCGAACTCGTGGAGGAGTGACCGCTGCCACCGCGGTCGCGGTTAGCGCGCACCGCCGGAGCTGTCCACCCCTCCCCTGGCGCAGAAGCGGCGGTGGCAGGATTCCACGGGAGGTGAGCCCATGGACGGTTTCGCGGCGGTCGACTTCGAGTTCGCACGCGAGGTGCTGCAGCGCGGCATCGCGGCGCTCTTCGTCGTCGCGTTCGTCTCGACACTGAACCAGTTCCGCCCGCTGCTGGGCGAGCACGGCCTCCTCCCGGCGCCCGAGCTGCTGGATTGGGCGCGCTCGTCGCCGAGAGCGCGCCGGATGCTGCGCCCCACGCTCTTCCTGTACGTGCGCTACACCGACCGGCGCCTGGTCGCCCTGTGCGTGGCCGGCATCGTCGTGGCCGGCGCGCTGGTCGCCGGCATCCCGCAGCTCGGTCCGCCGTGGGTGCCGATGCTGTGCTTCCTCGCGCTGTGGCTGGGCTACATGTCGATCACGAGCATCGGGCAGACCTTCTACGGTTTCGGGTGGGAGATGCTGCTGCTCGAGGCGGGATTCCTCGCGGCGTTCCTCGGCTCGAACGATCAGCCACCTCCGACCGTGGTGATCGTCCTGTTCTGGTGGCTGGTGTTCCGGCTGGAGTTCGGCGCCGGCATGATCAAGATCCGCGGCGGCAGCGAGTGGCGCGACCTCACCGCGCTGACGTACCACCACGAGACCCAGCCGATGCCCGGTCCCCTCAGCCGGCAGGCGCATCTGCTGCCGCGGTGGTTCCACAAAGGTGAAGTGCTCGGCAACCACTTCGCGCAGCTGGTGGCGCCCTGGTTCCTCTTCGCCCCCATCCTGGGCCTGTGGGTCCCCGGACCCGTGCCGGCTGTCGTCGGCGCGGTCGCCGCAGTCATCGTGATCGGCACGCAGCTGTGGCTCGTGGTGACCGGCAACTTCGCGTGGCTGAACTGGATCACCGTGGTCCTCGGCTTCTCGGCCGTCGGCATTCCCGGGATCGGCGCCGCGCCGCGAGGCGCGGAGACGAATGCGCCATGGGTCATCGACGGGATGCCGCTGCCCTGGGTGATCGTCACGTCGGCGGTCGGTCTGCTCTACGTCGTGGTCAGCTGGTGGCCGCTGCGGAACCTGTTCGCCCGGCGCCAGCTCATGAACGCCAGCTTCAATCGGTGGCAGCTGGCCAACGCCTACGGAGCCTTCGGCACCGTGACGAAGCAGCGCATCGAGATCGTCGTCGAGGGGACGCTCGACGAGGACCCGCTGACCGCCCACTGGCGGGAGTACGAGTTCAAGGGCAAGCCCGGCGACGTGCACCGCATCCCCGGACAGTTCGCCCCGTACCATCTGCGTCTGGACTGGCTCATGTGGTTCCTGCCGCTCGGCCGGTCGCTCGAGGACTGGTTCACCATGTTCCTGGTGCGGCTGCTCGAAGCCGACGCCCCGACGCTGCGCCTGCTCGCCCATGACCCGTTCGGCGGCGAGCGGCCTCGCTGGGTGCGGGCGGTGTCGTACCGCTACCGCTTCACCACGCGGGAGGAGTTCCGCGCGTCGCACGCGCGCTGGGTGCGCGACCGGCGCCGCTCGGTCATGGGACCGCTGTCTCTGCGTCGCTGACGTTCCGCTGCATCTTCTTGCGCCGTGCCGTCAGGTCGATCACCGCCACGATGAACGCGAGCGCCAGGAACACCGCGACCGACAGCATCCCGAACGCGTAGGCGTCGTGGTACACGACGTGGTCGTCGTGCTCGCCGGACTCGCGGTAGATCGTCGCGTAGAACAGCGACAGGGCGACCGCCGTGCCGATCGCGGTGCCGACGCGCTGTCCGAGCTGTCCGACGGAACCGGCGAGACCGCCCTGCTTGACGGGGACGTCCACGAGGGTCAGGGTCTGGTTCGGCGCGATGACCAGTCCGCCGCCGGCGCCGCCGACGGTCATGATCGCCGCCATCACATACGGGGTCCACACCGGGTCGACATAGATCGCCGCGAGCACCAGCCCGCCGATGGACACCAGGACGGCGAGCAGACCCCATACCACCACGACTCGGCCGTGGCTGGACACGACGTTCCCGCCGATCCACGAGGTGAGCGCGCTCGCCAGCGCGAAGCCGATGGACACCATGCCGGCATACACCGGCTCGAGGCCCAGACCGATCTGGAGGAAGAGGGTCGTCACCAGGAACATCGCCGGAGCGGCCGTGAAGTAGGCCGTCTGCAGCAGCGTGCCGTTGCGGAACGAATCGATGCCGAAGAGCTTGAGCGGGATCAGCGGGCTGCCGCCTCGCGCGGCGTATCGCCGCTCCCACGCGACGAACGCCGATGTGAACAGCACGAACGCCACCAGCAGCCACCACCGGGCGGGGTTGTCCGTGGGCGCTCCGGTGGTGAACAGGAACGGCCACATGAGGGCGACGACGCTCGCTCCGAACAGCAGCACGCCGACCGGGTCGAGCTGCACCCGTCGCCGCGACCGCGTGCGGGTGTCAGGCAGGAGCCACAGCGCGAAGACGATCGCGGCCAGGCACAGGGGGACGTTCATCCAGAAGATGAGCCGCCATCCCTCGTCCGGGCCGCCGAGCGCGATCAGCAGTCCGCCGAGTGTGGGACCGAACGCGGTGGCGAGGCCGATCGTGGCGCCGAAGAGCCCGAACGCCCGCCCGCGCTCTTTGCCCTGGAACAGCTCCTGCGCCATGCCGATCACCTGGGGCATCTGGATGCCCGCCGCCGCGCCCTGCAGCAGTCGTGCCGCGAGCAGCACCGTCGCGGTCGGCGCGAGGGCGCACAGGATGCTGGTGAGGGTGTACAGGGACAACCCGACGACGAAGAGCATGCGGCGCGACCGCTGGTCCCCGAGCCGGCCCATCGGCACCAGCACGAGTCCGAAGGTGAGCACGAACCCGGACACGATCAGTTGTAGCTCGGTGGAGCCGGCGTCGAGCACCTCGCCGATCGACGGCAGCGCCACATTCACCTTCGTCATGTCGAGGATCGTGATCGCCGCGACCGCGACACACACCCAGAACGCGCGCCAGCGTGCCCCCTGCGTGAGCGGGATCGCCGCGGTGTGATCCGGTACCGGGTTCGCAGCCGAAGTCTTCGCCATCGCGTTTCAGGCTATCGCCGCCGCAGACCCGCCAGGCGCGGCAGGACGACTGCGACAATGATCGGGTGAGACTTCTCGTCGCCGCCCTCGAGAGCGAACTGGTCGCGTTCCCGCCACAGCTGGAAGGATTCGACCGGCTGGTCACCGGACCGGGCAAGCTCCAGGCGACCTACGCGCTGACCCGCGCGCTCGACGCCCGCGAGTACGAGGAGGTCGTGGTCGTCGGCACCGCGGGCGCGATCGATCCGCTGCTGGACGTGGCGGTGTACGAGATCGATGCGGCGATCCAGCACGACGTCACCGACATCGACGGCATCGTCGGTCATCACGTGTCGCTGCCCCACCGCGTCGAGCTCGACAGCGACGGCGTGACCATCGCCACGGGGGATCACTTCGTCGACGACGCCGAGGCGGTCGCCGTGATCCGACCGCTCGGGGCCGGACTGGTCGACATGGAGACCTACGCGTACGCATGGGTGGCGCAGCAGTTCGGCGTGCCCATCCGGGTGCTCAAGGCGGTCTCCGACCGCGCCCAGGACGGCGCGATCACCGACTGGAACGCCACCGTCGCGGCATGCAGCGGGCTGCTCCGCGAACGCATCCGCGCCGACTACGGCGTCTGAGTCGCGCGCTCCTCAGCGATTCCGCGCGAAGACGCTGCGGAGCACGAGGAACACGATGAGCGCGACGACCGCCACGATCACCAGCTTGAAGATGAACCACAGCACCGAGAACAGCACGTTCACGAGCATCCAGGCGATGGCGATCGCCACGACGACGCCGACGACGGTCCATACGGTGCTTCTGTTCACGCCCCCAGCCTACGCACGCGGCCCGCTCGCGCCACGCTGGCGTCGACAGGTCGGTGACGCCAGCCCGTGATCAGACTCCGACGGATGCCGGCTGCACGATGACGCTCGGCCCGTGCGGGGTGGACTCGACCGTGAGCTGCGCCGGGAGCTGCTCCTTCATGGCCGCGACATGGCTGATGATGCCGACCGTGCGACCGCCCTGCCGCAGCTCATCGAGCGTCCGCATCGCGAGCTCGAGGGTCTCCTCGTCGAGCGAGCCGAATCCCTCGTCGATGAACAGGGTGTCGAGCCGCACGCCGCCCGCCCGCGCGGTGACGACCTCCGCGAGGCCGAGCGCCAGGGCCAGCGATGCGAGGAACGTCTCGCCGCCCGAGAGGGACTGCGCCGGTCGCGCCTGCCCTGTGTAGCCGTCGACGACCTCCAGCCCGAGGCCGGAGGCCGCGCCGCGGGCGGCGCGGGCGTCGGTGTGCTGCAGCCGATAGCGTCCGGCCGACATGTCCCCCAGTCGCACGTTGGCCGCCTCGACGATCTCCTCGAGCTCGGCGGCCAGGACGAAGGTCTCCAGGTCCATCTTCATCGTGTTGGGTGCGCGCCCGGCGACCGTGTCGGCGAGGCGCGCGACGGCCGCCGCTTCGGCGGCGCGCTCGGCGACGCCCGTGCTCGCCTCGTCGATCTGCTGCACCAGGTCGCGCAGTCCGGCGGCGATCGCCTGCGCATCGCGCTCGGCGCCGATCGCCGCGGTGCGGGCGGCGTCGGCTGCGTCGAGGGCGGCGCGGGATGCCGCGACGTCGACGGGCTCGTCGCCGGTGCCGGCCAGCTCCAGTTCGAGCTCGAGCACACGACCGCGTGTGGCGGCGAGCTGCGCCTCGTGCGTCGCGATGCGGTCGGCGAGCGCCTCGAGGGCGGCGGGCCCCGCGAGCGCGGCCGAGACCGACGCGGCGTCGTCGAATACGGACGCCGCGATCGCCCGGTCGAGGTCCGCCCGCGCGGTGACGAGCGTCGCCTCCGCACGACGGACCTCGGAGCGGGCGGTCGCACAGGCGCGGGCGGCGTCGCGCAGCCGTGTCGTCGCGGCGACGCGGTCCGTCACGCTCGAGAACTCGCCGCGCGCCGCGGCGACCGTCTCGCGCAGCGTCTCGACGCCGGCGCGAAGTGCGGCGGTGCGTGCCCGATGCTCCGCCAGGGAGGCATCCAGCGCCGCGCGCGCGTTCGCGGCATCCGCATCGAGCGCGGCCAGCTCGGCGCGAGCGGCCACGTGCGCATCGCGCCGGTCCGCGGCCCCCTGCGCGGCCGCCAGATCGGCGGCGGCTTCGGCGACCCGCTGCCGGAGCGTCTCGACGTCGTCGCCGCCGGCACGGGCCACGGCATCCGCATGACGCTCCCGGAGCGTTCTGGCGGCGTCCGCGGCGGCGCGCTCGCGGGTGACCGCGGTATCGCGCTCGACCTCGGCGTCGGTGAGCATGTCGTCGGTCACCGGCTCGGTCGCCGCAGGTGCGGGGTGCGGGTGATCGTGCGAGCCGCACACAGCACACGGCTCTCCGTCGACGAGCGTCGTGGCGAGCTCCCCCGCGTACCCTTCCAGGCGGCGCTGCAGCAGCGCGGCGACGGCGGTTCCCGCAGCGGCGGCCGCCGCGGCGGCGTCGCGGTGCGCCGCTTCGGCCGCCTGCATCGTCGGCGCCAGCGACGCGGCTTCGCGAGCTGCCTCGAGGCGAGTCCGGCACTCGGCCAGGCGCGTGCGTGCCGGCTCGAGAAGTGCTGCCGCTTCACGGGCCTCGTCGATCGCGGCGTCGAGCCGAGCGAGCTCGCCGGGGACCGCGGCGCGCTGCGCGTCCAGCGTCGCCATGTCTGCCTCGAGCTCGGTGACCTGCTCGAGCGCCGCCTGGAGCTCCCGCTCGCGCCCGGGCAGCTGCGCCTCCGCCGCTGCGGCGTTCGTCCACACCGCGAGGTCGCCCGTGAGCCGCTCGACGATCGCTTCGAGGTCGGCCTCATCGGCGATGCCGGCGGCGTGAGCCTCCGCGTCCCACGCCGACTCCGCCTCCGCCGCGCTGCGCGCGGCCCCCTCGGCGAAGACCTCGGCCCGGCGGACGGCATCCAGCACCGGGCGCAGCGCTTCGGCCGCTCGGCCCTGCTCGAGTGCGGCCCGGTCGGCCGCCGCCCTCTCGGAGGCCTCTTCGAGCGCATCAAGGCGTCGCCGGGCGTCGGCGAGCTCGGACTGCGCCCTCGCGAGCGCGACCCGCTCCGCGTGCACCGTCTCGGCGTCGGCCCGTGCCGCCTCGGCGAGCGTGCGCTCGCGCTGCAGCGTCTCGAGGCGGTACGCCGCCCGCTGCTCGGCCAGCTCTACGCGCGCACGGCGCGACGCCAGATCCAGTGTCGCGTCCGCCCCCGGCCGCTCGAGCAGGGCGTTCGCGTCGACGATCCGCTCCGCCTGGTCCAGCAGCGTCCGCGCCCGCGCTTCGATCGCGTCGAGCTCGCGCTGCGCGGCCTTTCCCCGCTCGGCCAGTTCGCGGGCGTACTCCTCGTAGCGGCGGGTCCCGAACAGCGCCCGCAGCAGCGCCTGGCGCTCTGCGCCGGATGCCAGCAGGAAGCGGGAGAACTTGTTCTGTGCGAGCAGGATGACCTGCTGGAACTGCTGCGCGTTGAGCGCGAGCACTTCATCCAGCAGCAGGCCGACATCACGAGGCTTGGCGGCACGCCCGAGCCATGCGCCGTCCACGAGCTCCTCGAGCTCGGCACGCGTCGGCTCGCTCGTCAGGCCCCCTCCGCGGCGGGAGGGCCGCTGGTACTCCGGCGCACGCGTCACCCGCCAGCGTCGGTCTCCGACGGTGAACTCCAGGCGCACCTCGGTCGGCTCCTCCGGCTCGCAGTGGTCGCTGCGCAGCCGCTTGTCGCCGCTCTCGTAGCGCGGCACGGCGCCGTACAGCGCGAAGCTCACGCCGTCGAGGATGCTCGACTTGCCGGCGCCGGTGCGGCCGGAGATGAGGAAGATGCCGTCGCGCGCGAACGCGTCGAAGTCGACGACCTGCCGATCGCGGAACGGGCCGAAACCGGTCAGCTCCAGTCGGTGCAGCCTCACGCCGTGGCCTCCACGCGCACCCGCTGCTCGAGCAGGTCGGCGATGAGGGCCGCCTCCCGCTCGGTGGCGCCCTCGCCCTCGCGCACGTGCGAAAGGAAGGCGTCGAAGAGCTCGGCGTCCGTGCGCGCGGCGCGCACGCGCTGCGCGTAGGTGCGCGCCTCCGGGGCGCCCACGGCGGCGGGTGTGTGGGCCACCGCCGCACAGTAGGGGAAGCGCGCCAGCAGCCGGCGCATCGGGTCGCGCTGCGGGAGCGGGTCGGTGTACTCCACGTTGACCCAGTCGCCGACGTGGGCGGCGTACCGATCGTGGCCCAGCAGCTCCTCGAGCGGCCCCGACAGCGTCGTGAGAGGGCGGGGCACCGGGAGATCCAGCCACTCCACGTCACCGAGCCCGTCGGCGTGCAGGTCGATGAGCCACGAGCCGCGGGGCTTGGCCGCCTCGCCGAAGCTGTAGTGCAGCGGCGCCCCGGAATAGCGTGCATGCGGCGCGAGCTGCTGACGTCCGTGGATGTGGCCGAGTGCCATGTAGTCGACGCCCTCGAACGTCGACAGTGGCACGATGTCCAGACCGCCCTGCTGGATGTCGCGCTCGAGGTGCGGCGTCGGCTCGACGCCGGCGGCGAAGCAGTGCGCCACCGCGACCGAGCGCCCGCCGCGTGCGGCCAGGTCGGCTCGCACGAGCTCCATGGCCCGTGACAGCACGTCTGCCTGGGTGCGCACCCCGGGCCACGCGCTGCGCAGCAGCACCGGCTCGAGGAACGGGATGCCGTAGAAGTGCACCGGCCCGTGGTCGTCGACGACCGTGATCGGCGTCGCGAGCGCGGTGGGGTCGGTCAGCACGTGGACTCCGTGCCGAAGCAGTCCGGCCTGGAAACCCAGACGTGCGGCGGAGTCGTGGTTGCCGCTCGTGACGATCACCGTCGCTCCGGCGTCGGACAGGGCGCCCAGTACGTCGGAGAGCAGCGTGTAGGCCGCCGCCGCGGGGGTCGCCGAGTCGAAGACGTCGCCCGCGACGACCACGACGTCGACGCGGTTCTCGCGCACCTGCGCCACCAGCGCGTCCAGCACGCCGCGCAGCGCATCGAGCGTGGAATGGCCGTGGAACGACCGCCCGATATGCCAATCGGAGGTGTGCAGGATGCGCATGCGAACACGGTACGTTCGCCCGCCGACATATCCGATGAGGCAGGCCGTGACCGGCGGGGAATGAAGCGCTGCATCCGCCGCGCGGCGGGGGCACGGCGCACCGTTCTCGAGCCCCGCGAGGCGGCGATCGCAGCGCGTAGTCTTCATGCCATGCCCCTGCCCGAGGTCTGCGTCGTCTACCTCCTGCGCCGCGGTCCGCATGGGCTCGAGGTGCTTCTGGGCGACAAGCGCACAGGTCTCGGGGCGGGGAAGGTCGTGGGCATCGGGGGCAAGCTCGATGCCGGCGAGTCCGCCCACGACGCCGCCGTGCGAGAGGTCCGCGAAGAGGTGGGCCTGCGCGTAGAGGCATCCGATCTGCACCGGGCGGGCGCGATCGAGTATCACTTCCCCACGAAGCCGGAGTGGTCGCAGCACTCGACGGTCTTCGTCTGCCGGACCTGGCAGGGCGACCCGGTCGAGACCGAGGAGATCACCCCGCGCTGGTACACCCTCGAGTCCGTCCCGTACGCGCGGATGTGGGACGACGCCTCGCGGTGGCTGCCCGGGGTGCTGCGCGGCGGAACGGTCGACGCGCGCTACACGTTCGGCGCGGATCTGGCGACGGTGGTGCTGCGGGCGGAGTGAGAGGATGCCCCACGCGGCCGGTGTGTCGCCCCACAGCGGCGCCGTCAGGCATATCGTGGAATATGGCGCACAACGAAGATCCCGCTCTCAATGCTGATCCCGCCCCGAGATCGACCGTGGTGGCTCTGGTCGGCGCCGACAGCGACGACCTGCTGACGGAGCTCGCCGATGTGCCGGCGCTCGTAGCCCTGTCGCTGCGCGAGGCCGATCCGGCCGTCGCCGCCCACGTGGTGGCATCCGTGTCGATGCCGTACGTCGTCCACGACGCCGATCCGCTCACGCATGTGGCATCCGCCTGGGTCGAGCTGTACGAGGAGCGCGCGACGCTCGGCACGCTGGAACTGGAGGTCGAGACGCTGCTGGACCACTTCGCGCTCGGCGAGGCGGTCATGCCCGACTACTACGTCGTCGCGGGACCGGAGGCCATCGAGGGCACCTGGCGGCACTGGTGGCTGGGAGCGCTCGCGCATCGCGCCCCATCGCGCGTGCTGCCGGTCGAGGCATCCGGGGCCGCGCTGCGCGCTCGCCTCAGGAGGCTGCCCACCTCGAGGCCGTGGCCGGATCCGGCCACATGGCTCCCCCGCGTGCAGTTCGACATCCCCGACCGCGTGGGACTGCGCGACCAGCCCGGCGCCGCCTGAGGTGCCGACGGTCGAGCGCTTCACACGGGCCGGCGCGACCCTCGTCACCGAGCGTCAGGGCACCGGCGATCCGGTGTACGTGCTCGTGCACGGCATCGGCATGGGACGCACCGTCTTCGCGGAGCTCGCGGAGGAGCTCGCCGACGGCGAGGTGATCCTCCTCGATCTGCCCGGATACGGGGAGGCGCCCGAGCCGCCTCGCGTACCGACGGTCGAGCGCAACGCCGACCTCGTCGCGGCGTTCCTCCGATCGCGCGTGTCGCGGCCTGCGGTCCTCGTCGGGCATTCCATGGGCGCGCAGGTCGCGCTCGAGGTCGCGGTGCGGCATCCGGACACCGCCGACCGGCTGATCCTGATCGGGCCCACCGTCGACCCGACGGCGCGGTCGGCGCTCCGACAGCTCTGGCGCCTGCTCAGGGACATCGCGGTGGAGCATCCGCGTGTCATCGCGCTCGGTGCGCGCGAGTACCTGCGCGCCGGCCCGCGCCTGCGCGCGAAGCTCCGCGCGATGCTCGTTCATCGGCCGGAGGACGTCCTGCCCGACGTCTCCGCGCCGACGCTCGTACTGCGCGGCGAGAAGGACCTGGTCGCGCCACAGGACTGGTGCCGTGCGGTGGCCGATGCCGTACCGGACGGACGGCTCGAGGAGGTCCCCGGCCACGGACACGAGACCATGATCCGGGATGCCGCGGCCGCCGCCGCCCGGATCCGCGGGTTCGTCAGCGACTCCCGCGCGTCGGCGGGCGCGGGAGCGGCGCGGCCGACTACTGCGGCACCGTGAACGTCCCGCTCCTCCGTGCAGCGTGCACGCTGTAGCGCAACCGTGGCGGCAAGTCCACCCTTTGATTCCGACCTCGGGGCGCCGCCTGAATGGTGCGCAGAGGAGGAATCGTGACGAGAACACAGCAGCGCACAGGGGACGCTCCCGCTGACGTCCGCGCGCGCACCAACAGCGACTTCACCGACTTGGCGAAGATGATCCAGGCCAGCGGACTGATGCGCCGCCGCTACGGCTACTACTGGGCGAAGTTGATCGGGCTGCCATTGCTGGTACTCGGGGTGCTCGTCGCGTTCGTGCTGATCGGCGACACGTGGTGGCAACTCATCACCGCCGTCGTCCTCGGCGTGCTCTTCACCCAGGTCGCGTTCCTCGGCCACGACGCCGCCCACCGACAGATCTTCGCCTCCGGCAAGTGGAACGACTGGACGAGCCTCATCATCGGCGACCTCTTCATCGGCATGAGCTACGGATGGTGGCGACACAAGCACACCCGCCACCACGCGAACCCCAACAAGAAGGGCTCAGACCCCGACATCGAGCTCCCGGTCATCGCGATCACTCCTGAGCAGACCAAGTCGCGGGGCCCGCTCCTCCGCTGGCTCGCCGCGCATCAGGGCGCATTCTTCTTTCCGATCCTTCCCCTCGAAGGGATCTCGCTTCACGCCTCCAGCGTCCGGCGCGTCCTCGCCCGCGAGCACGTCGACCGACGTTGGGTCGAGATCATCCTGCTCAGCGCCCGGCTCATCGGCTTCGGCGTTCTCGTCTTCCTCGTCCTCTCCCCAGCGATCGCCATCGCGTTCCTCGCCGTGCAGCTGGGGGTCTTCGGCTTCTACATGGGCGCATCCTTCGCGCCGAACCACAAAGGCATGCCCCTCGTCCCGAAAGACGCCAAGCTCAGCTTCCTCCAACGGCAGGTGCTCACGAGCCGCAACATCCGGGGCGGTCGATTCATCGACACAGCGATGGGTGGACTCAATTACCAGATCGAGCACCACCTCTTTCCATCGATGCCTCGCCCTCACCTCCGCAAGGCCGCCCGCATCGTGAAGGCCTACTGTCAGGAGCGGAACATCCCTTACACCGAGACCGGCCTCTTCGAGTCCTATGCGATCGTGGTGCGGTACATCAATCGTGTCGGCCTCGGAGAAAGGGATCCGTTCGACTGCCCCCTCGTCGCTCAACGGCGCGCCTCATGAGCACCACGGCCGCCGTCGGGAACGCGGCCGCGACATCGACCTCCGATCCGGCGCAGGACTGCCGTCGGGCGGCGGATTCCTGCCATTGCTCCGAACCGCTGCAATGTCGGAACCCCCGCGTAGGTTCACACTGTCGGAACCACCGGAGGAATCATGCTCTCGCTCGTCACCGCCGCCGAACACCAGTACCGCCACGACGTCTGGTCGCGTGATCGCGACATGGCCGTCCTCGCCGCGATCCGCGACCGTCGCAACGACGCCCGCTCGGAAGCCGCCGCCCTCACCGCTGCGGAAGTCGCCGCGCGGATGATCCCCAGCGCTCCGCGGGAGTCGCCGCGCCGCGCCGCCTGGGCACGTCCGATCGGCGCTCGCGCTGCGGACTGCCCCCAGTCCGCGTGCGCCATCGCCTGAGGTCAGGTCGAACACGGAACAGTGCCCCGCCCATTCTCGGGCGGGGCACTGTCATCCGGTCCTTCAAGACTCGGTCGGGCTCTGCGCGTCTCCGGTCGAGACCTGCTGTGCGAGCTCGCGCACGTCATTCTCCGACAGCTCGATGCCGGACTGGTCGAAGCGCTGCTGCAGCACCTCCTGGATACGCTCGAGCGGCTCCGTGCCGATGTCCTGACGCGTCTGCGCCACGATGCCGGCCACCTTGTCGAGGTCGGACGCGTTGTTCTGATCCATCGCCGGCAGACGCTGCTCTTGCTCGGTGCCCAGGGCACCCGGCGTCTGCTGCGCCTCGCTCACGGTGAGCGTGTCGCGGGTGCCGTCCTGCCCTCGGTGGTCGCGGCCGTCGTCGACGACGCCGATGCCGATGGCGGTGTGGCTCGGCCCTTCGCTTGCGAACGCGGCGGGGGCGCCGCCGATGCCGGAGTCCTGCGCGCGCGCCTCCTTACCGCCGTCGGATGTGGCGTCGTTGACGACCTCCTCATCCCGGGTGGGGTTCTCACCGGGCGTATCGGCAGCCCCCTCGGCGTCCTTGCGGTCCGGGTAGTTGACGCCCGGTCGCTCGTTCTCATTACCGATCGCGCTCATCACGGCTCCTCTCCTCGGTCGGCGTCGGCGGCGAGATCCGGGTCGGCACCGCGGCGCGCCGCCTCTCCCTCATCGGGGTCGTCGGGCTGGAGCGCGGCGTCGGTCAGCAGCAGATCGGCGTCCGCCGCCTCGGCGTTGCGCTCGCGCGCCTCTCCGTCGCCGACTTCGTCCCACCCGCCGGGCGGGTCCGCGTCGATCATGTCATCAGGGCGATCACGATCCATGACGTGCTCCTCTCGTCACCGAAAGCCTCGCCGAGCCGGCCGGCCGATGTCATGGGCTTGACAACGACGACGGCCCCGTGTGATCGCCTGGCGTCGCTACGCGACCCGCGCGGCGTCGCTCAGGATGCCACGTCGCGCCGGGTTCGCCGCGAACCAGTCGGCGACGTACCAGCACACCGGAATCACTCGGCGGTCGCCGGCGGACTCCAGCGAAGCCACTGCGCGGTCCACCAACTCTCCGGCGTAGCCGTGCCCGCGGAACGTCGGGATCGTGTACGCGCGCGTCATGACCATGGTGCGACCGTCGTCGCGGTAGTCCAGGACGCTCACCAGATCGTCCCCGCGGCGGAGCGTGTAGCGCGAGGCATCCGGTTCATGGGCGAAACGAAGCTCATTCACGTCGTCAGGCTACGCCGCGTCGCCGACACCCCGCGGTCCTCGGCGGGATGTCGCGGCGTTCGCTCGGCGACGTCCAAGGCGTTGCTCAGGGTCAGGCGGGAAGGACGCCGGTCCGCGCGAGCCGCGCATACCATCGGCCGCTGTCCTTCACGGTCCGCTCGAGCGTGTCGAAGTCGACCCGGACGATGCCGAACCGCTTGGCGTAGCCGTATCCCCACTCGAAGTTGTCGAGCAGCGACCACACGAAGTAGCCGCGCAGGTCCACACCCTGCTGGATCGCCCGGTGCGCCGCCGTGAAGTGCCGCCGCAGGTAGTCCAGCCGCTCCGGGTCGGGCACCGACCCGTCGGCGGCCACGACATCGTCGAAAGCGGCACCGTTCTCGGTGACCATGAGCGGCTGAGCCGGGAACTGCTCGTGCAGCGACACCAGGAGCTCCTCGAGCCCCTCGGGCGCGATGTTCCATCCCATCGCGGTGTAGGGACCGGGCTGCTCGAGGAACTCGACGACATCGTGACTGCCCGGCCAGGCCGTACCTCCGCCGGCTGCCTTGTGGCCGTCGTTCTGCTGCTTCGGCGAGACGCCGTCCCACATCTGCACCGTGACCGTGGAGTAGTAGTTGACGCCCAGCACGTCCAGCGGCTGGTGGATGGCGGCCAGGTCGCCGTCCTTCACGAACGACCAGTCGGTGACGGGTGCGGTGTCCGCCAGCAGGTCCGCGGGGTACTCGCCGCGCAGCATCGGTCCCGTGAACGCGCGGTTCGCCAGCGCGTCGACGCGCCGCGCTGCTTCGGCTGCGCGATTGCCGCGGCCGCGGGCCACATGGAAATTGAGGGTCACGGAGTACTGAGGATCGCCGGCTGACGTCGACCGCAGCGCCTGCACCGCGCGCCCGTGTGCGAGGTTCAGGTGATGCACGGCGGCGAGCGCGGACACCGGCTCGTGGCGTCCCGGCGCGTGGCCGCCCTGACCGTACCCCAGATACGCCGAGCACCAGGGCTCGTTGAGCGTCGTCCAGGTGTGCACGCGGTCACCGAGGGCGGCACCCATCACCTCGGCGTACCGCTCGAAGGCGTCGGCCGTCGAGCGTACCGCCCAGCCGCCGGAATCCTCGAGCGTCTGCGGCAGATCCCAGTGGTAGAGCGTCGCGACGGGTCGGATGCCGCGCTCGAGCAGCCCGTCGACCAGGCGCGCGTAGAAGTCGATCCCCTTCTGATTCACCTGTCCGTTGCCCGTCGGCATGATCCGCGGCCACGCGATGGAGAAGCGATAGGCGCCCAACCCGAGCTCGCTCATGAGCTCGAGGTCGTTCTCCCAACGGTGGTAGTGGTCGCAGGCGATGTCTCCGGTGTCGCCGTTCCACACCTTGCCCGGTGTCCGACTGAAAGTGTCCCAGATCGACGGTCCACGGCCGTCCTCGTGCACGGCACCCTCCACCTGGTAGGCCGCGGTCGCGGAGCCGAACGTGAACCCCGGGGGGAACACCAGACCGGCATCGCGGTAGTCGGGGCTCCCCTGCGTCGCCGTCGTCGTCGTGATGCTCATTCGGTGATCTCCGTTCGATCGATCGCGAAGGTCTCCGCGCGGCCGTCCGGCGCGGTGACGGTGACCTCGGCGACACCTGCACCGCCGGGGAAGACCCGGAGGCGCAGCCCCTCGAGGTAGTCGTAATCCGGTCGGTCCTCACGCGCGCCCCACGGGATGACCGCGCCCGGCCGGACGTACAGGGGAAGGCTGTCGAACCCGTGCGTCTCACGACGCCACCGGCCGCCGGTGACCGTCTCGCCGGTGAGGAGGTGGGTCCACTGACCGTCCGGCAGGTACACCTCCACGTCGCCGTCCGGCGAGAAAACGGGGGCCACCAGGATGTCTGATCCGAGCATGTACTGGCGGTCGAGATAGGCGACGGCCGGGTCGCCCGGGAACTCCAGCTGCATCGGCCGCATGACCGGCGCGCCGGTGCGCGCCGCTTCGATCCCGGCCTGGAACAGGTAGGGCATGAGCCGCATCTTGAGCCGGGTGAAACGGCGCGTGACCTCGACCGCTTCCTCGTCGAACATCCACGGCACGCGATACGACTGCGATCCGTGGAACCGGCTGTGGCTCGAGAGCAGCCCGAACGCGGTCCATCGCTTGTACACGCCGGCGTCCGGCGTGCCCTCGAAGCCGCCGATGTCATGGCTCCAGTGGGCGAAGCCGCTGAAGGCGAGCGAGAGCCCGCCGCGCAGCGACTCCGCCATCGACGCATAGGTCGAAGTGGAGTCGCCGCCCCAGTGCACCGGGGTGCTCTGGCCACCGGCGGTCGCGGCACGGGCGAACAGCACGGCGTCGCCCTCGCCGCGCGCCTCCACGAGCACGTCGTGCACGGCTCGGTTGTACAGCTGCGCGTACAGGTTGTGCATGCGGTGCGGATCGGAACCGTCCGCCCACACCACGTCGACGGGCACACGCTCGCCGAAGTCGGTCTTGAAGCAGTCGACCCCCTGCTCGACCAGGCGGCGGAGATGCGACTGGTACCACGCGGTGGCATCCGGGTTGGTGAAATCCACGAGACCCATCCCGGCCTGCCACATGTCCCACTGCCACACCGACCCGTCGGGCCGTCGAAGGAGGTAGCCGCGCTCGGCCGCCTCGCGGAAGAGCGGAGACCGCTGCGCGATATAGGGGTTGACCCACACGCTGATCCGCAGATCCCTCTCGTGCAGCCGGGCCAGCATGCCGTCGGGGTCGGGGAACACGCGCGGGTCCCACTCGAAATCGCACCAGTTGAACTCGCGCATCCAGAAGCAGTCGAAGTGGAAGACCGAGATCGGCAGGTCTCGCCGTGCCATCTCGTCGACGAAGGACGTGACGGTCTTCTCGTCGTAGTCGGTGGTGAAGGATGTCGACAGCCACAGTCCGTACGACCATGCGGGCACGACCGGCGGCCGTCCCGTCAGAGCGGTGTACCGCGCCAGCACGTCCTTCGGTGTCGGCCCGTCGATCAGGAAGTACTCCAGGGCCTCGCCGTCGACGGAGAACTGGACGCGTTCGACAGCTTCCGTCCCCACCTCGAACGAGACCAGTCCCGGGTCGTTGACGAAGACGCCGTAGCCGCGGCTGGACAGATAGAACGGCACGTTCTTGTACGCCTGCTCGCTCGAGGTGCCGCCGTCGGCGTTCCAGACGTCGACGCTCTGGCCGTTCTTCACGAGCGGCCCGAAGCGCTCCCCCAGACCGTAGATGAGCTCGCCGACGGCCAGATCGAGCTGCTCGTGCATGACGGTGCGTTCCCGCGGCGCCGGTCTGGTGCCCGCCTGCTCAACCGGACCCGCACCCACCGTCGCGTCGGCGTCGATGCGGGCGTACCCCTGCGCCTTGGACCCGCTCGCGGTCAGCACGCGGCCCGCGCTGTGGAACGACAGCGACCACGGCGCACCCCGTCTTACGCGTGCGGTGAGGGCTCCGGTGGTGAGCTCGCCGCCGTCCTGGTCGGCGCGCGTCCTCCCGGCGCCGTCGGCCACCGCCCCGGGGAGAGCGAATCCCCCGTGCCACGGACCGCCCTCGTGGTGGGCGATCCGGACGCGCACGACCCCCTCGAGCGGCGACGACAGGGTCACCGTCAGAGTGGGCCGGTTCAGCGTGTCGCCGCGCCGGTCGATCCGCTTCGTGGGCGCGGTGACCACGAGACCGGGCCCGTCGACGGTGTCGCCGCACTCCCAGATGTCGTACGCCTCCTGGGCGTAGACCACATCTACGCCGGGGCGCAGCATCCAGAACCCGTCGGTGAGCTTCATCGGTTCTCCTCTCGGATGACGCGCACGCCGCCGGCGGGCACGGCCGTGGCGCCGGCGCAGCGTTCGCCGGTCAGCAGATCGACGCCGTCCACGACGACCTTCAGCGGGCGGTCGGTGTGATTGATGGCGAACAGGAAGCGGCCAGCCTCGCCCACTCGACGCGTCATCTCCAGCCCCGGGTCTCCCTGCGCGACCGGCTCCAGACCCGCGTGCGCGACGAACTCGGCGATGAGCGCCGTGAGGCCGGAGTCGTCCGGGCGCACGGCGAGGTAGGTCGCGCTCCCCCGGCCCGCCGTGCGCCTCGTGAGCGCCGGCGTGCCGGCGAGGTCGCCGGTCCGCAGCGAGGCCAGGACATCGGCTTCGTGCGCCTCGACCCGTTCAGTCCACAGCGACCCGGTCCATCCGTTGTCGAGCTCGACGCGTTCGTCCCGCAGGAGCGGGAAGAACTCGTCGACGCGCACACCGAGCAGCTCGCGGAACGCACCGGGATACCCGCCCAGATAGACGGTGTTGCGCTCGTCGACGATGCCGGAGAAGTAGGACACCAGAGCGTGGCCGCCGCGCTGGACCAGCTCGGCGACGGAAAGGCTCGCGGAGGCATCCGCCATGTACTGGGTCGGGACCACCACTGCCCGGTAAGGCGAGAGGTCGGCGGACCACGGCAGGACGTCGACGGCGATGCCGAGGCAGAGGAACTCCCGGTACAGCGCGAGCGGCAGGTCGAGGACGTGGAGAAGTTCGCTCGGGGTTCTGCCGCTGCGCCACGCCGCCGCCGACGCGTGGTCGAAGATCAGCGCGACACCGGCCGGTGCGACGCGCGAGCCGCGCACCGGCGCCAGCTTCTGGAGGTCGGCGCCCAGCTGCTCGACGTCGCGGAACACGCGCGAGTCCTCTCCGGCATGCGGCACCATCGCCGAGTGCAGCTGCTCGGAGCCAGCCGCGGACTGCCGCCACTGGAAGAACATGACGCCGTCCGCACCCCTGGCGATGTGCGCGAGCGAGTTCCGCCGCATCTCGCCAGGCGCCTTGGCTTTGTTCACGGGCTGCCAGTTCACCGCCGCAGCGGAGTGCTCCATGAGCAGCCACGGCTCGCCACCCGCGACGCCGCGGGTACGGTCGGCGCTGAACGACAGCTCGACGTGACGCTCCGGCGAGGCCGCGGTCGTGTAGTGGTCGTTCGCGACGAGGTCGACCTCGCGCGCCCAGGACCCGTAGTCCGCGGCGCCCGGCGCGCGCTGGATCATGAAGTTCGTCGTGATCGGCACGTCGGGCGTGATGGCGCGCAGCGTGTCGCGCTCGGCCCGGTAGTGCTCGAGCAGGGCGTCGGAGGTGAAGCGCTCGAAGTCCAGCAGCAGGCCGGGGTTATGGCCCGTCCGCGCCTCGCGCGGCGGGTGCACCTGCGCGAACGCGGTGTAGTGGTGGCCCCAGAACGCAGTGCCCCACGCGGCGTTCAGCGCGCTGACGTCCCCGTATCGCCGTTCGAGCCACCGCTGCCACGCGGCTGCCGCATCGTCGCTGAAGTCCCACGCGTTCTCGTTGCCGAACTCGTTGCCGACGTGCCACATCCGCAGAGCCGGATGGTTCCCATACCGGCGGGCGAGCTCACCGACGATGCGCAGCGCGAAGGAGCGGAACGTGGGCGAGCTGGGCGACCAGGCCAGGCGACCGCCGCGCGCGGTGCGGACGCCGCGCGCGTCGACGGTGGCGACCTCGGGGTGCTCGTCGAAGAGCCACATGGGCGGCGCCGCGGTCGGCGTGGCGAGGTTCACGCCGATCCCGTGCGCGGCGAGGAGGTCGAGGACGTCATCGAGCCATCCCCACTCGAACCGGCCGTTCTCGACCTCGAGCAGTCCCCACGAGAAGATCCCGAGACTCACAGTCGTCACGCCTGCGCGCTGCATGAGAGCCATGTCGTCGGCCCACAGCTCGCGCGGCCACTGCTCGGGGTTGTAGTCCGCGCCGAAGGCGAGGCCTTCCGCGATCCAGCGGAACGCTCGCGGCGCGGCGAGGTCGGCCGCGGTAGAGACGAACGTCGGTCGGCCTTCGGACGAGTTGGACATGGTGAGGACCGTTCTCTCGAGCGCATGCGCATCGGGCAGGGACACGGCACGCGCGCCCGAGCATTTTGTCAATCAGAGAAACAATATCTCAGGACAGCAGCTCGCGCATGGCGGCCACCGCCGCGCCGCGGGCGTACAGCCCGAAGTCGAACGGCGGACGCTCGATGACGACGGCACCGGGGTCACCCTGTTCGAGGTGCTCGGCGAGCGCGTCGCGCAGCGCCTCCGGCGCCAGGTCGAGCATGTCGACGCCCTCACCCATCACTGCGACGATCTCGGGATCGAAGGCGTTCACCGCGTCGGCGATCACGGCGCCGAGGGCCCGCGCCGCCTGCTTGATGGCATCCTGAGCCTTTTCATCCCCGTCGCGCGCACGCGCGAGGACCTCGTCGTAGCCCCCGACGTCGACCCCGGCGTTGTGCTCGATCGCCGGCATGGTGACGAAGCTGTGCACGCAGTCGACGTGCCCGTTCTCGCACCGCCGCCCCCGACCGCCGATGCGGGTGTGCCCGACCCGACCCGCGCGTCCGTGCGCGCCGCGGTGCAGCTCCTCGGCTATGACGACCCCGGATCCGATGCCCGCGCCGACGCCGAAGACCACCATGGACTGGTGGCGCGCTCCGCTGCCGAACCAATGGTGCGCACCGGCGAGCGCGTGCACGTCGTTGACGATCGTGGCCGGGAGACCCGTCGCCTCCGTAACTAGTCGAGCGAGTGCCACGGCGTCCCAGCCGAGGAAGTTGGAGTGCCGGAGGATCGCGCCATCGGGCGTCTCGGTGACATCGCCGGCGACGGCGATCCCGATGCCCGCGAGCCTGTCGTCGCCCACGGTGGGCAGGGCGGTGGCGATCAGCCCGACCACGTCCGCGACCTCGCGAGAAGGCAGCGGCGCGCTCGCCCGTGCGACGACTCGGGCCTGCAGGTCTGTGACGACGAGGTACATCGTGTCGGCGGTCAGCTTGACGCCCGCGAAGTGGGCGGCGTCGGGGCGCAGGTGCAGCGTCTCGGCCGGCCGGCCGCGGGTGCCCAGCGCGACCGACTCCCCCTCGTTCACCAGTCCGGCCTCGATGAGGCCGCGTGTCGTGCGGGTGAGACTCGTCCGTGAGAGACCCAGACGCTCGGCAATGCGCACGCGGGACTGCGCGCCGCGCAGGAGCAGCTCCAGCAGCACCCGCCGCTCGGTCTCGGGCAGGCGCGGCCACGGCTCTGCGAGCGGTGACGAGACGGACACGACCACAGCCTAGAGCTCGCCCTCTCCCGCACCCCGCGCGAAGTCTGCGCCCGTGAGCGCGACGACCTCGCCGGGGCGGAGGACGCGCCACACGGTGGTCCCCGCGCATGCGATCCGGACCTGGCGTTCGGTCATGCCGTCGCGCAGGCACAGCTGCGCGCTCAGCAGCCGGCCGTCACGCCAACGCAGGTCGACCACCACGCCGGGCCGGGCGCGCAGTCCCCGGGCTCGTCCGGAGGCGAGGCCTGGCGGAAGCGCTGGGAGCAGATGGATGCCGTCATGGCTCTGCAAGATCGCTTCGGCGACGAGCGCCGGGAAGCCGAGGTTGGCGTCGATCTGGAACGGCGGATGAGCGGCGAACAGGTTGGGATACAGACCTCCCGCGAACGGGCCGGTGAGGGCATCGGCATCCCGGAACAGCAGCCCCAGGAGCGCCTCGACGCGGTCCCCGCGACCCAGGCGCGCCCACAGCAGACTCTTCCACACCAGCGACCAGCCCGACGAGTCGTCGCCGCGCCGGGTGAGCGACACCTCGGCAGCGCGGCGGACCTCATCCGACCACGGCCGCGTCCCCGGATAGAGACCGACGAGATGGCTGACGTGGCGATGATGTTCGTCTTCGGCGGTCCGCTCCCGGGCCCATTCGATGACCGCACCGTCGGCTCCCACGACCGGCTCAGCGGGAAGCTCCTCGAGCCGCTCGCGGGATGCCTCGACCACAGGGTCAGACGAGACGCCGAGGAGCCCGGCGATCTGCACGGTCGTGGCGAAGGCGGCGCTGGCCAGCGACAGATCCATCGTGGTCGTCGCGTCGATGGCGACGGGGGTGCCGGCATCCGTCAGGTAGGCGTTCTCAGGCGAGGTCGCCGGCGATGTCGTCCACGACCCGTCGCCGCCGCGGCGGACCCAGTCGAGCAGGAACTCCGCGGTGCCACGCACGGCCGGCCACAGCCTCCGCAGGCGCTCGGGGTGGATGGCGCCGAATGACGCCGCGTCGCCGATGTGCGCGACCAGCCAAGGCCCGGCGAAGGGCCAGGCGGTCCAGCGGGCGTCGCCGTGCCCGCCGCCCACCGGCGCGGTGAGCAGCCACGCGTCGGAATTGTGATGCGCGACCCACCCGCCCGCAGCGTAGAGACGTTCCGCGGTCGCCGCACCCGCCTGCGCGAGCGCGGAGATGAAATCCCACAACGGCTCGGCGCATTCATCCAGCCCCGTGGGATGCGCCGCCCACATGTTCATCTCGGCATTGATGTTGAGTGTGTAGTTCGAGCTCCACGGCGGCTGCATGAGGTCGTTCCAGATGCCCTGCAAGGTCGGAGGAAGGCCGCCCGGACGCGACGACGCCAGCAGCAGGTATCGGCCGTAATCGAACAGCAGCTGCACCAGCGCGGGGTCAGCAGCCAGCGGCCCGTCCGGGTCGGCCTCGGCCCGCGCCAGACGTGCGTCCGTCGTCAACGGGGCACCGTTCTCGTTCGTCGGCTCGCGGCCGAGGTCGAGCTGCGTCCTGGAGAAGCGCGGCGCATAGTCCGCCTCGTGTGCTGCGCGCAGCTCCTCCCACCCGGCGTTCAGGGCCGCATCCACGCGGATGCGCGCACGGGTGGCCGCTTCGGAGGCAGAACCGGCCGGAGGTGCACCCAGCCCCGCGAACGTCGTCTCGGTCGCGACGACCACGAGCACCGCATCCTGGTCGCGGCGGACACCGACGACGATGGCGCCCTCGAGCGCTGCGCCCGGCTCGTCCGACCAGGAGACCGGCACCGCGCCCGGCTCGTGAGTGGGTGCGACGTCCGACGGCAGCCGCAGCAGCAGCTCCCCGCCGTCCACGCCGACGTGCTCGTGCAGCACGCGGTGCGGCGTCGCCGCGCTCACCCCGACGAGTTCGGCGCCCTCGATGCGGTGCACGAGCACGCCGTGCGGTGCCGACACGAAGGAGCTCTCCACGACGGAGCCGGAGCGCACGATGTGGATCCCGGCAGCGAGGTCGAGCTCCCGTCGGTACGACGCGCCCTCGCCCTCCGTCCGCTCGAGGACCAGCGTGCCGAGGGGAAGGAACGCCTGCGAGTAGGGCACCTGGAAAGCTGCCAGCTCGGATGCCGCTGCGGCGGGGTCGCCCCGCTCGACGGCTGCTCGGGCGGCCGCGAGCCGGCGTGCGGCATCCGCAGCCGGTAGAAGCCCGTCGCGAGCCTCGCTCGCCGGTGAGCCCGACCACGCCGTCTCGTCATTCAGCTCGATGCGCGTGACCGGGAAGCCCCCGTCGAGCATCGCGCCGAGCGCGCCGTTGCCCAGCGGCAGCGATTCCAGCCACCGCGACGCCGGCCGGTCGTAGCGCAGGATCGCTTCGGTCACGCTTCAGCCTCGCACGCTGCCGGTGGTGAGCCCGGCGCGCCAGAAGCGCTGAAGCGACACGAACACGACGGCGATCGGGATGATGGAGATGAGGGATCCGATGACCGTGAGGATCTGCAGGCCGGGAATCGTGATCGATGCCTGGCTCCACCCGGTCAGACCCACGGTGAGCGGCATGAGCTCCTGGTCGGTCAGCACCAGCAGCGGCAGGATGTAGCTGTTCCAGCTGCCGAGGAACGCGAACAGCAGCACCGTCACCATGCCGGTGCTCATCAGCCGCAGCCCGATCGAGGCGAAGATCCGGAACTCGCCTGCGCCGTCCAGTCGCGCCGCCTCGACCAGCTCGATGGGAACGGAGGACTGGGCGAAGATGTAGCACAGCAGCACGCCGAACGGGTACACCAGCGCGGGAAGGAGCAGTCCGGCGTAGGTGTTGTCCAGGCCCATGCCGACGAGCAGGACGTAGGTGGGCTGCGCGATCACGGTGCCGGGCACGAGCAGGCTCGCGAGGATCACCGAGATCAGGATGCCGCGGCCTCGGAAGCGGTACACCGCCAGCGCGTAGCCGGTCACGGCGCACACCAGCGTGGTCAAGGCCGATCCGATGACCGAGTAGATGATCGAGTTCAGCCCCCATCGCCAGAAAATGCCGCCGTCGTAGCTGCTGAGCGCGGCGAGGTTGTCGAAGAAGTGGAAGTCGGCGAAGGCGAATCCCGGGGTCGAGAACAGGTCGCCGGTCGACTTGGTCGAAGCGATCACGAGCCAGACCACGGGCACCAGGAAGTAGACGGCCGCGACGACCATGACGATCGTCACGATCACCATCCAGGTGCGGCTGACGCGGTCGCCGTTGACGAACACGGTGCGGCGCGGGCCTGTGGGCGACGGGCCGGCCGGCACCGTCACGGGGGCATCGATGGGGAGGGTGTCAAAGGCCATCTGCGGCTCGTTTCGTCGTGCGCCGGTTCGCGGCGAGGACCAGGAGCGACACCACCAGGGTCGCCAGCCCGAGGATCACGGCCATCGCCGAGGCGAGGTTCGGGTCCTTCCCGAGCGTCGAGGCGGCGTAGATCGCCATGTTCGGCGTGTAATCGCTCGGGATGTTGGACGTGATCGTCTGCAGCACCTGAGGTTCATTGAACAGCTGAAGCGTCCCGATGATGGACGACAGCGTGGTCAGCAGGATCGCCGGGGCGATCATCGGCAGCTTGATCTGGAGGGCCGTGCGAAGCTCACCGGCCCCGTCCAGCCGCGCCGCCTCGTACATCTCGCGAGGCACCGCCTGCAACGCCGCGAACAGGATGATCATGTTGATCCCGATGAGCGACCAGAGGTTGATGTTGGCCACCGACCACAGGACGGTTCCCGGCGCGAGCAGGTCCATCTCGATGCCCCAGGATGCAAGGAACTGGAGCAACGGACTGACGGAGGGCTGGTAGAGGAATCCCCACAGCAGTGCGGCGATGACGCCCGGGACCGCATAAGGGAGGAACACCGCGAACTGGAAGAATCGCCGGCCCTTCACCAGCGCGGTGTCGAAGAGCAGCGCCAGGGCGGCGGCGATGACCATCATGACCGGCACCTGCACGATCCCGTACAGAAGGACGCGTGGGAAGCCTGCGAGGAAGTCTCCGTCCGAGAGCGCCCGGATGTAGTTGGCCAGGCCGACGAAGTCGATGCTCGATCCGCCGAAGCCCAGCCCGCTGGACTGCCTGGAATACAGACTGTTGATGATCGCCACGACGATCGGCGCCACCAGGAACAGCAGGAACAGGATGACGAACGGGGCCACGAACGCATAGGGCACCCAGGGCCTCCCGGCGCCGGTGAACCGGCGCCGGGAGGACCGTGCAATGGGGGTGATCGTCATCGGTCGGCGACGGTGAGCCCGCGCGATTCCAGGTCGGCGATGGCCGCCTCCTGGGTCAGGTCGAGAGCCTCGAGGAACGTCTGCTGCCCGTTGACCACCTTGGCGAACTCGTCGAGAAGCGTGGTCTGGACGAAGCCGTAGTTCGGTCCTTCGACCCAAGTGGCCGGCGTGTCCTCGGCCGCCTCGATGAAGACCTCGTTGATGACCTGGCCGCCGTAGTACTCGTTCTCCTGGAGCAGCGCGGGTGACTCGAGCCCGTTGAGGGTTGACGGGAACAGGCCGCCGACCGTGATGAGGGCCTCCTGGGTGTCATCGGATCCGTTGAGCCAGGCCGCGAACTCGGCCGCCGCCTCTGCGTTGTCGGCGTTCTTCAGCACGACGACGGCGGCGCCGCCGGAGTCGCCGGCATTCTCGGAGCCGGGGTTCTTCGGCATCGCGGCGATGGCCCACCTGCCCGCGAGGTCGGGCGCGTTCTCGGCGAGCTGGCTCGGGAACCACGCGGCGTACGAGATCGTGGCGATCTTGCCCTCGTTCACGAGCGCCCAGTACTCGGGCGTCCACATCGGCGTCGTCGTCACCAGTCCTTCATCCAGCAGCGTCTGCCACCGCTCGGCGACCAGCCGGCTGCCCTCGTCGTTGACGCCGACGGTCCACGCGTCACCCTCGATGCCGTACCAGCTGCTCTCGGCCTGCTGGATCTCCTGCGCCCATTGCCCGATCTCGCTCGGCGACATGTTGGCGATGTACACGTCGGGGTTGGCGGCCTTGAGCGTGCGCGCCGCCTCCAGATACTCGTCCCAGGTGGTGGGAACCTGCAGGCCGTACTGCTGGAAGATGTCGCTGCGGTACATCATGCCCGCGGGACCGATTCCCTGAGGGATGCCGTACACGCGGCCGTCGAAGCTCACCGAGGCCCACGACGCGGGAGTGTAGTTGCCCTCCTCATCGGCGACGTAGTCGGTGATGTCCTGCACGCGCTCGGCGATGATGTAGTCCGGCAGGTTATGCGTGCTCAGCTGCACGAGATCGGGACCGGCGCCGGCGTCGACCGCCGCCTCGACCTTCTGTCCGTCGTCGCCGGTCATTCGGTGGAACGACACCTGGATGTCGGGGTTCTCCTCGTTCCACTGCTCGACGAGGTCCTCAAGCCCAGGCACCCAGCCCCAGAAATCCACCTCGGCCGTGCCCGATGCCGAATCCGATCCGGAATCGCCGCTCGAGCAGGCGGCCAGTCCCGCGATCGCGATCGCGCTCACCGCCAGCGCGGATGCCGCGCGGAGATTGCGGCGCGAGATGCGCGTCCTTGCAGTCATCAGTTGTCCTTTCCCAGACGACACTGTCGAAATCCCATCGCGTTCGCTGCGGGAGTCAGCCGAGGTGGTCGTGGATGCGTCCCGCTACGCTCGGCCCAAGGCATTTTGTGCCAACGTGAAACAAAAAGTCAAGCCATTATGGTGAAGACATCGGATGATTCGAAGGAAAGCGGCATGGCGCTCAGTCAGACGGACATGGACCTGGAGCTGCTGCGGGACTACGCCCCGGCTCTTCCCGTCCCTGCGGACTTCGATGACTTCTGGCGCACGACCCTTGAGGAGTCGCGTACAAGAGCCGGCCGAGCGAGTCTCGAGCCGCTCGATGAGCCGTTCCACGAGCTCATCGTCGAAGATCTGACCTTCCCGGGGTTCGCGGGTGAGTCGATCCGCGCATGGGTGACCCGCCCGCGCGGCGATCAGCCGCGGCCCGCAGTCGTCGAGTTTCAGGGATACAACGGCGGACGAGGCCTGCCCGGCGAGAAGCTCGCGTGGGCAGCGGCGGGGTTCGTCCACGTCTTCATGGACTCGCGCGGTCAGGGAAGCGGCTGGGGCAACGGCGGGGATACCCCCGACCCGCACGGGTCCGGCCCCGCCACCGCGGGATTCATGACCCGCGGCATCTCCTCTCCTTCCACGTATTACTACCGGCGTCTCTTCACCGACGCCGCCCGGCTCATCGACACCGTGGCCGGCATGCCCTTCGTCGACGCCGGACGCATCGCCGCTGCCGGCGGCAGTCAGGGCGGCGCCCTGGCGATAGCGGCGACCGCGCTGTCCGGACGCGTTCGCGCCGTCATGCCCGATGTGCCGTTCCTCTGCGACTTCCCCAGGTCGATCAGGAAGACACCGGAGCCGCCGTTCACCGAGATCACCAGGTACCTCTCGGTCCACCGCGACGAGGTCCAGAGGGTTCTTCACACGCTGTCGTACTTCGACTGCGCATTGCTCGCCCACCGGATCACGGTGCCCGCGCTCTTCTCTGTCGCTCTCATGGACGAGGTCGTGCTGCCCTCAACGGTCTTCGCGGCGTACAACAGCGTGCCTGCCGACGACAAGCACATCGAGGTCTACGCGTTCAACGGCCATGAAGGAGGGGCGTTCCGCCACTGGCACCGGCAGGTGCGATGGCTGCGGGAACGCCTGTGATCGGGCTTCCTGAGACGCGTCCCGGCCGCTGTCCGGCCGCGGGTGAGCACTTTGAAGCATTGCGTCATGCGGCGACTGGGTTAGCCGAGCGATTTGACGCATGGCGACGCATTCGGTCATAATCGGGCGCATGACTGACAACGCGCGCTCTCTGTCCGCCTGGGAGGCGAACGGGACTGCCGGCATGATGATGGCCGGCCGCGTTGCCATGTGTTGTCGAATGTGCCACTAGCACGGTGACCCCCGCCGGACTGGCCGCCCGCCCCGACATCTGAGTCGGAGGAAACAGCTGAGCCAGTCCCCCGAAGCACCGGTTCGTTGCGTCGATCACGCGCACCCGGACTGCTTCGCATATCGCCCACCGTCGGGCACCGGCCCTCTCAGGGCCCCGGCCATCCGAGCCGCAGCACGCCGAACCCGTCGCATCCATCCGGGTTCCTTCCGCAAGGACCATCATCATGTCGACCACCGCCCTTCTCGACCGTCCCGCTCCCGCCCGTCACCTCCGCGCCGTCGAGCGCCCGGCCACTCCGGTCTCCGCCCCGGCCGCGACCACTCCTCCCGCTGAGACGTCCGCCGCCCAGCGCGCGCTGCCCGCCGGGACCGCACCCCGCGGCTTCGCCCTCTACGTCGGCATCGACGAGGCCAAGGCCGCCGCCGCCGGGGTCAGCCTCGGCGTCCTCGTGGACGCGCTCCGCCGCACCCTGTCCGACCTCGCCCCGGCGGCCGAGACGTACGCGACCGTCGCGCTGGCGCCCGTCGGCTCCGGCGGACGCGACGTCGACGTGGTGCGCCTCGCCCTTCACGAGCCGTCGGCCGTCGCGCGCACCAAGCAGGAGGAGCCGGAGGACGAGGACCGCTCCCCCGGCGGTGTGGTCGTCGACATCTCGCGCAAGCGTGTCCTCATCGATGGCGAGTCGGCGGCCTTCACGTTCAAGGAGTTCGAGCTGCTGCAGTATCTCGTGCTGCGTGAGGGGCGCACGATCGAGCGCACCGAGCTCGTCTCGTCGCTCTGGCAGGGCACGTCCGACGAGGAGGCGCCCGGCGAGCGCACGATCGACGTCCACGTCCGGCGGCTGCGGGCGAAGCTGGGTCGGTACGAGGACATCGTCCGCACGGTCCGCGGCGTCGGCTACCGCTTCGACCGGCACGCCGATGTGGTGATCCGCTACGGTCACGGCACTCCCTCGCCCGACCGCTTCTGACCCCTCTCATCCCGCCGAGCGCCCCGCGCTCGCCGCGGTCCACCTGTTGCGCCGCCGGGTCGAAACGGCGGCACGTGACAGCTGAGGAAGGATGTCGGGAGTCGGGGCGTATCGTCGAGGCATGACCTTCGTCGCGCCGACCCACCAGCCGAGTGGGGCCGTGCGCGACCCGCGAACCGACCACGGGCGGCCGCTCGAGACGGAGTACCGTCCGCGTCGGGCCCTCGATCTGCGACGCACGCTTCTGTTCCTGCGCCGCGGATCCGGCGACCCCACGATGACGGAGGCGGGGTCGGTCATCTGGCGCGCGAGTCGCACCCCCGCCGGGGTCGCGACCATCGCCGTCCGCGAGACCGCCCCGGGCGTCGTCCGCGCGGCAGCCTGGGGACCCGGGCGGGAGTGGGCGATCGCGCAGCTGCCCGCACTGTGCGGGGCGCACGACGAACCAGACGGCTTCGACGCGTCGAGGCATCCGCTCATCGCCGAAGCGCACCGCCGCAACCCGGGCCTGCGCCTGGCCCGGACAGAGCTCGTCTTCGATGCGCTCGCGTGCGCGATCTTCGAGCAGAAAGTCACCGCCATGCAGGCGTTCGGTGCATGGCGGCGGATCCTGACATGGTGCGGCGAGCGCGCGCCCGGACCCACACCGCGTCCGATGTTCGCTCCCCCGACGATCGACGGCTGGCAGCGCATCCCGTCATGGCTCTGGCACCGCGCCGGCCTCGAGCCGCCGCAGTCCAAGACGGTGGTGCGCGCCGCTCGGCGGGGCGAGGCGATCGTCCGCGCTGTCCAGGCGGCCGACGACGGCGAAGGGGTGGACCGTGTGCTGGTGAGCCAGCACGGAATCGGTCCGTGGACCTCGGCCGAGACGCGCATCCGCGCCCTCGGCGACGCGGATGCCGTGAGCGTCGGCGACTTCCACCTCGCACACGAAGTCGGGTACGCGCTGACCGGCCGGCGCGTCGACGACGACGGCATGCTGCGCCTCCTGGCGCCGTGGGCGGGGCAGCGTCAGCGCGTCATCCGGCTCATCGGCGCCAGCGGTGTGCGCGAGCCGCGCCGCGGGCCGCGGCTGCACCCCGAGGACCACCGCGCCCGCTGAGTGCTCCGGACCCACCTCTTGTGGATGTCGGAGGCCCCGACAACACTGGACGCGCCACGCGGCCGGGCGCGGCATCCATCACCATTCGGAGGAGTTCGACATGCCCAGCCTCAACCCCTATCTGTCCTTCAGGACTGAAGCACGCGACGCGATGACGTTCTACCAGAGCGTGTTCGGCGGCGACCTGGAGGTCTCGACGTTCGGCGAGTACGAGGGGATGGTGCAGGACCCGTCCGAGAACGACCTCGTGATGCACTCGCAGCTGACCACGCCGGACGGTTTCGTGCTGATGGGCGCCGACACGCCCACCGGGATGCCGTACGAGAAGCCGGCGGGCATCTCGGTCTCCGTCAGCGGCGACGACGAAGCCGCCTTGCAGGGCTACTGGGACAAGCTTGTCGAAGGCGGAACCGTGGTGATGCCGTTCGACACGCCCCCGTGGGGCGGGAAGTTCGGCATGCTGACGGACCGATTCGGGATCGACTGGATGGTCGCGGTCAACGCGCCGCAGTCGTAAGCCGGTCGGTCAGGCGAACGCGCTGTCGTCCACCGGCGATGGGGCAGGACCGAGCGCGTCGAGCTCGGCCCACACCTCGTCGGGGATCGGCGTGGCCGCGAGCTCGTCGAGCTGCGCGCGCCGCCCGGGCGAGGCGACGCCCACGACGGTGGAGTCGACCAGCGGCGAACGCAGCGAGAAGTGCAGGGCGACGGCGCCCAGCGGCACGCCGTGCGCCGCACATACCGCCTCGAGCCGCGACACCCACTCCTGCAGCTCGGGCGTCGCCGGGCGGTACCCGTACACGGCGCCCTCACGCGCGCCGGTGGCAAGGATCCCGGCGCCGAACGGCGCGGCGTTGAAGACCGTCATGTCCCGCTCCTGGGCGGCCGCGAACACGGATGCCGCCGACTGGTCCACGACGGTGAACCGGTTGTGGACGAGGACGGCGTCGAAGACGTCGGTCTCGACGTAGCGGCGCATCAACGGCACCGGCCCCGCGGCGACGCCGATGCCGTCGACCCGGCCGGACTCGCGCAGCTCGATCAGACCCTCGACGGCGCCTCGTGGCCCCATCGCCTCTTCGAAGGTCACACTGTACGGGTCGTGCAGGTGCAGCATCGGCAGCCGGTCGACGCCGAGCCGCGCGGTGGTCTCGTCGAAGGAGCGCATCACCCGGTCGCGGTCGAACACGCCGGTCTGCGGCTCGGCGTCCACCTTCGAGATCACGCGTGTCTGAGCATCCGCGCCGATGCGGGCGATGGCCATGCCCAGCACCGCCTCGGACCTGCCGGCCGAGTAGTTGTTCGACGTGTCGACGAACGCGTGCGTGCTGCGCAGCAGGTCGATGGCGACCGCGACGGCGGCCTCCTCCTCCTCCGAGCCGGGTTCGGTGTCCTTGCCCAGTCCGGAGGTCCCGAGGGTCAGGGGGCTGACGTTGAGTGCCATTGCTCCAACGTAGCGACATCGCCCGGGATGCCTTCGCCGCGCCGCGCGGCGTCCCCGTAGGCTGGCGGCATGACTTCGGACAGGCGGTGGACCCGCGGACACTCCGGCTGGGCGTTCGGCACGGCGCTGGTGTTCGCGCTCGGCATCCTGTTCGGGCTGGTGTGGCAGAACGTGCTGCTCGGGGTGGTCCTCGCCGCGGCCGTGTCGATCGGCTGGCTCATGGCGTACGAGTCCTGGCGTGGACGCAGCGTGGGCCTGGAGAACCGGGACGACGACGGCGCGCAGCTCTAGCCTGCCGGCGGTTCCGCGCGCTCTAGCCGTTCCGCCGACCGCGTCGTATCGTGTGCGCGAGGAGGTGGTGGGTATGCGAGCGAACGTCGGAGACCGGGTGATCATCCACGGGCGCACCGTCGGCGCGGCCGAACGTGCGGGCGAGGTGATCGAGGTACGAGGCGGCGGCGACAATCCTCTGCTCGTCGTGCGCTACGACGACGGCCACGAGGCCATCTTGTCGCCGGGCAGCGACTGCGAGCTGCGTCCCGCTTCCTGACGGGCGTGCCGGCGGCCCGCGTCCTCAGCGGAAGTACACCGCCAGCGGATAGTCGCCGTCGGTGCGCACGTCGACCGGCGTGCCGAAGACGTCCTCGAGGACGTCGCCGCGCATGAACGTCGCCGGAGAGCCCGTATGCGCGACCCGTCCGGCCGTGAGCGCCACGATGTGGTCGGCGTAGGCGGCAGCGAAATTGATGTCGTGGACCACCACGACGATCGTCTTGCCCAGCTCGTCGGCGGCACGGCGGAGCTGCTTCATCATGCCGACCGCGTGCCGCATGTCGAGGTTGTTCAGCGGCTCGTCCAGCAGCACGTACTGGGTGTCCTGAGCGAGCACCATCGCGACGTAGGCCCGCTGCCGCTGACCGCCCGACAACTGGTCGAGGTGTCGGCGGCGAAGGGGCTCGAGTCCGAGGAACGCGATCGCCTCATCGACGTGGCGGCGATCCTCGTGCGTCATGCGACCGCCCGAGTGCGGGAACCGGCCGAAGCCGACCAGGTCCTCCACCGTCAGCCGGGTAACGAAGTGGTTCTCCTGCCGGAGGATCGACACCACGCGTGCGAGATCGCGGCTGGGCGTCCGGGCGACGTCGTGGCCGCCGACGGTCACCGTTCCGGTCGAGGGCGCGAGGAGCCTTCCGACGATGGTCAGGAGAGTCGACTTCCCCGCACCGTTGGGGCCCACCAGGGCCGTGATGCCGCCGGCGGGGATGTCGAGGGTCACCGGGCCGAGCACCTGCTCCCCGCCATAGCTCTTCGTGACCTCGGTGAGTCTGATCACAAGGCGCCCTTCCGCAGCAGGTACACGATGAAGAAGAGTCCGCCGGCGAACTCGATGATGACCGTCAGCATCCCCGCCGCGTAGAAGACGTGACGCAGCACGAAGTACCCGAGCAGCAGGGTCGCCATGCCGAGCAGCGCCGCGAACGGCAGGACGATGCGATGACGGTCCGAGCCGGCCAACTGGTACGCCAGCGTGGCGACGATGAATCCGAAGAACGTCATCGGCCCCACCATCGTGGTGGAGATCGAGATCAGAATCGCCACCACCACCAGCATCAGGGTCACCTCGCGCTTGTACGACAGTCCGAGGTTCGTCGCGGTGTCGCGGCCGAGAGCCAGCACATCCAGGCGGTGGCGGCGATGCCACGCGACAGCGAGCACGAGCACGATCACGCCGGCCGCCCACGGCAGGTACTCCGGGTTGGAGTTGCCGATGTTGCCGAACAGCTTCGCCGAGAGCAGGTCGAAGTCGCTGGGAGTGAGCAGCCGCTGCATGACGGTCGACAGCGACCCGAAGCCGATTCCGAGCACGATGCCGATGAGCAGCATCACGTGGAGGTTCCCCTTGCGGCCGGCGAACAGCCAGCCGTACAGCAGGGTGGCGAAGCCGACCATGAGGAGGCTCTGCACGGCGACTTTCGCCAGCCCGTCCGTGGCGGCCAGCGCCGCCCCGCCGAAGAAGAACACCATCGCGGTCTGCATCACGACATACAGGGCGTCGAAGCCCATGATCGACGGGGTCAGGATGCGGTTGCCGGTCGCGGTGTGGAAGAGAACGGTGGCGACCGCCTGACACAGCGCCACCACGGCGATGGTCGCGACCGTGACGATGCGCAGGTCCACGGCGAGCCAGAAGCCGCGCCGAGACGGATCCATGGGGATGTCGTACACGAGCAGCAGCACGGTCGCCGCCACGACGACGACGCCGAGAACCGCCAGACGGAGTCCGCTCCGCGGCTTCCGGGTCGCGGGAGCGGATGCCTCGGCGACCCGGGGGATCACATCAACCACGATCGCGCTGCCTCAGGAGAAGAACGATGAAGACGGCCGAGCCGAGCACGCCCAGCACCATGGAGACCGGCACCTCGAAAGGCATCCGGATCACGCGCCCGATGATGTCGCACACCAGGAGGATCGCGCTTCCACCCAGGCACACCCAGGGCAGGTTCGCCCGCAGGTTGTCGCCGCGCCACATCGACACGAGATTCGGCACGACCAGGCCCAGGAACGGCAGGAAGCCCACGACGACCGTGGTCACGCCGGTCGCGACCGCCACGAGCGCCGTGCCGAGCAGCAGCGTGCGGTCGTAGTGCACCCCGAGCGATGTGGCCACGTCCCTGCCGAGGCCGGCGGCGGTGAGCCGGTCGGCGAAGACGGCGACCAGAACGACGACGATGGCGACCACCCAGAGCACCTCGTAGCGGCCGCGGACGACCGAGGTGAAGCTGCCCATGAACCATGTGCTGAGCATCTGCAGCGTGTTCGTGCTGACGGCGAGGTAGGTGGTGAACGCCGACACGACGGCCCCGAGCATGATGCCGATGAGTGGGACCACGAGAGATGACCGCAGGGCCACGCGGCGGAGGATCGCCAGGAAGACGAGGGTGCCGACGAACGCGGCGACGCTGGCCACGATCATGCGTACGGGCAGCGTCGACGCCGGGACCAGCAGGACGGTTGCCAGGAGACCGAGCGCGGCCCACTCGGACGTGCCGGTCGTGCTCGGCTCGACGAAGCGATTCTGAGTGAGCAGCTGCATGACCAGACCGGACACGGCCATGGCGCACCCGGCCAGCACGAGGGCGAGCGTCCGCGGCACGCGCGTGATCCAGAACATCTCAGCGCCGAGCGTCCCGTCCGTCAGGTCGTAGACGCCGACGACGAGCGACAGGACGATCAATCCGGCCACCGATATGACGGCGACCGGCAGCGCCACCCGGGGCGCGGCTCTGACAGCGGTGTTCATGCGGGGCCTCGCGGCGGCCCGGCCGAAGCCGGGCCGCCGCACTCGTGTCACTGGGCGGCGGAGAACGCCGCGGCGACGTCGTTGTACAGGGTCGTGTACGCCTGGATGCTCTCGTCGAGGTAGAAGCTCGGCGCGAGGTAGACGACCCGCCCCTTCTGAACCGCCGGCACCTCGGCGAGCGCCTCGGAGCCCTCGATCAGCTCCTTCGCCGACACGTAGCCCTCTTCGCCGAACATCGCGTCGCGATCGAGCACGATGAGCCACTCCGGGTTCGCGGCGGCGATGGCCTCGACGCTGATGTCGTCGCCGTGCGAGGCGTCCTCGGCCGCCTGCTCGATACCCGGCACGAGACCCAGCGCGGGGAACAGCGTGCCCACACCGCGGCCCTCTCCGGGAGCAGCGAAGGCGATCTCGCCCGCCGAGGTGATGAGGCCGACGACCGTGTCCTCGCCGTTGTAGGCCTCCTTGGCGTCCGCGACCGCGGCGTCGAGGTCGTCGGCCAGCTGCTGCGCCTCCTCCTCGCGGTCGAAGACCTGGCCGAGGATCGACACCTGGCGCTTGAGCTCCGACAGATGATCCTCACCCTCGCGCGGGCTCGTCTCGATGGTGGCCGGCTGGATCGCGGTCAGATCGTCGTAGATCTCGCGGAACCGATAGCCGCCGACGATGAGATCCGGGTCGGCTTCGATGACCGCCTCGAGATCGGGCTCGCGGTGCGTGCCGACATCGAGCACCTCGTCGCCGGAGAGGTCGGGCCACAGGTCGTACATGAGCGGCTTGGGCGCAGCGACGACCGGGATCTCCCAGTCGCTGAGCGTCTGGAATGTCGTGTTGTCGAGGGCGACGACGCGCTCGGGAGCGACCGGCACCTCGATCTCGCCGTGGTTGTCGGTCACCGTGACGGTTCCCGCTTCCGTCGGCTCCTGCGAGCCGGCTTCGGCCGCCTGCGCGGCGCAGCCGGCGAGAGCGAGCGAGGAGGCGAGGACGAGGGATGCTGCGACCAGCGGTCGAGATGTGCGCATGCGGTTTCTCCTGAGACGGACGAAGGCGACGCGCGGAGCCGACGCGCCGGGGCGTCCGCTCCGACGGCGTCGTCATGGGAGGATCGAATCAGCGGCTGGCCGCGATACGATGAGGTTAGGCTAACCTAAGGGTTATGCCGCTGTCGACTTCGACCACCCCGTCCCCGGTCGCTTCGCCCTTCCGTCTCGAGACGCACGGGCTCGAGCTCCGCTTCCGGCGGGCCCGCCTCGCCGCTCGCGAATGGCTCACGCGGTCCTACGTGCGCGTCCGGCTGGAGGGAACCGAGCTCGCCGGATTCACGTCGCTCGGAGCCGACGATCACATCCGTGTGTTCTTCCCCGACGGGAGCCCCCAGACGGTCGAGGAGCTCCGCGCCGCCCCGAGCCGCGAGTACACGCCCCTGGCCTGGGGCGAGGACTGGCTCGAGCTCGAGTTCGCCCTCCACGGCGACCCGGACGCGGGGACGGCCGGTGTGGCGGCCGCGTGGGCTGCCCGTGCGCCGCTGGGCACGGTCGCCGGCGTCGGCGGTCCCCGCGGATCGAAAGTCCTCGTCGGTCGGCCCGACGGGTGGCTCCTCGCCGGGGACGAGACGGCCGTGCCCGCGATCCGGCGCTTCTGCCGCGCGATGGATCAGGCCTCGCTCGGCAGCATCCTCATCGAGGTGCCCGGGTCCGCTGAGGAGCTGGCGATCGCCGCTCCGGCCGGCATGCGGGTGGAGTTCGTGCACCGCGGCACCGCGCCGGCTGGTACTGCGCTCGCGGCACGGCTGGATGCCATCACGGCGGCGGATCGTCCGTCCGGCAGTGTGTTCGGCTTCGTCGCCGCCGAGCAGTCCATCGTCAAGCCCGGTCGCGGTCTGCTGCTGGGCCGGTGGGGTCTGAGCCCCGAACACGTGGTGGTCAAGGGCTACTGGAAGCGCGGCGAGTCGGAGTACCACGCACCGCACTGAGCGGTGGCGTCCGCCGATCCCGGGTCAGCCGAGCAGCTCGGGCCGCTCGAACGGCTCCCCCAGCACGTGCTCGGCGAGGAACGCGAACACGGTCTGGTACCAGATGACCGCGTGCTGGGGCCGCAGCACCCAGTGGTTCTCATCCGGGAAGTACAGGAAGCGGTGCGGCATCCGGCCGTCCTCGTCGGCGTGGTGCTCGGCGAGCTCGGACCACAGCCGCAGCCCCTCGCCGATCGGCACGCGGTAGTCCTTGTCGCCGTGGATCACGAGCAGCGGCGTGCGGATGTCGCGGACGAACCGGTGCGGGGAGTTCTCGAGCATCGCCTCCGGGGTGAAGATCCGCTGCCAGTACTCGGAGTTGTCGGTCGTCCCTGAGAACTGGTCCAGGGCCCACAGGCTCGCGTGCGTAACGATCGCCCGGAACCGGTCGGTGTGACCGGCGATCCAGTTGGCCATGTAGCCGCCGAAGGATCCGCCCATCGCGGCCGTCCGACTCTCGTCGATGTCGTCGCGTGCCACGGCGGCGTCGGTGATCGTGAGCAGGTCGGTGTACGGCTTGCCGCCCCAGTCGTTCCAGCCGCGTGCGATGTACTCCAGCCCGTACCCGGTGGACAGCGCCGGGTCCGGCAGCAGCACGGCATAGCCCTTCGCGACGGCGAGAAAAGGCGCCCACCGCCAGCTCCACGCGTTCCAGCTGTTGAGCGGGCCGCCGTGGATCCACAGCAGCAGCGGGGCGGGCGCATCCGCCGATGCGCCGTCCGGAAGAAGCAACCAGCCGCGCACGCGGGCACCGTCGCCGGCGGTCGCCTCGATCTCCGTGATCGTGCCGGGGGCTGCGGGAGCGGGAGCGGGAGTGGCGAGTTCGGTGACAGCGCCGTCGGGGCCGATCCGCACAGGGTGCGACGGCATGGTCCACGAGGAGCGCAGGGCCACGAGAGCGCCGGTCGCGCGGTCGACCGCGACGTGGGAGTAGGTGAAGTCGTCGTGCGTCAGCTGCTCCGGCTCGGAACCGTCCAGCGGCAGCCGGAAGATGGGACCGCGGCCCTCGGAGTCGGCGGTGGCGATGAGCGCGGCGTCGTCGGCGGCGAACTGGAACGACGACGCCCAACGGTCCCATGTGGAAGCGATGCGGCGCGGGTCCGAGCCGTCGATGCCGGCGATCCACACCTCGTAGTCCGTGGGACCGGCGGGAGTGCTCTTGGGCGTTCGCAGGTACGCCAGCCTGGTGCCGTCGTGGCTGACGACGGGCGCTTCGAAGTCGACGCCTTCCTCGTCGAAGAGCGTCGTCCGCTCGCCGGTCGCGGCGTCGATCGCGGCGATGATGCGCCGCCCGGCGCGCTGCTCGTGACGCTCGAGCGACACCAGGAGCGTCGCGCCGTCGGGGGTGAGCGCGGCCTCGGCGTGGTCGGCGGAGCGCCCGGGCCTCGGTGTCAGGTCGCGGGGACGGGGCAGGGCTACGGGATAGGGCTTGTCCTCGCCGCCGTTCTCGCTGTGGCATTCCGCGGCACCTTCTTCGGCGACGGCAGCCGCACTCTCGGCGGCCGCAGCGTCGGCCACCACGGCGGCGATCGAGTCTTCGAGCGTGTCCACGTCGATCGAGAGCAGGTGCGGCTCCGCCGGGCCGAGGTCGTGGTCCCAGAACCGGACGGGGTAGGTCTCGTGCAGGATCGCCGAGACCTTCTTGTCCTTGCGGCGAGCGCGCAGCTTCGCGTCGGCCTCGATCGTGTCCGCGGCGGGAAGGAGGGATGCCGACACCACGACGCGCGCGCCGGCCTCGGCGGTCGCGGCGATCCCGTCGACGCCTCCGGCGAGCCGGGTGACCGGCCGAGCTTCCCCGCCCGCCGCGGGTAGCAGCCAGAGCTGACCCGACTCGTCGTCGCCCTCGGCCTCCGCGTCCGGGCGGGCCGACACGAACAGCAGATCGCCGCTCGCGGTGAACGCGGCTCCGGCCTCGCCCTTGGCCGACCGCGTGAGCCGGCGCGGTGCACCGCCGCCGTCCGCAGGGACCGCCCACAGCGACCGCTCGTATCCTGTGCCGTCCTTCTTGAGCACCGCCACCGTGAGCACCGCCGTACGTCCGTCCGGCGAGAGGGCGAGGGCTTCGACGCGGGGAAGGGCGATGTAGTCGTCGAGGGAGTCGAAGGGAGTCGGCATGCCTCCACGCTAACGCGCCCGGTCGATGGCCGACCGGCACGGCGCCCGCTGCGCCTGCGGCCGCGGGGTCAGGCTCAGCTCCACAGCGTCAGCTTGTCGGGGTTGCGCACGAGGTAGAGGTCGGTGATCCGGTCGCCGGCCACGACCACGGAGAGGACGGTGTCGACGCGCCCGTCCACGGTCGCGAGGAAGCTCAGCCCATCCGCGGTCTCGACCGGTGAGACCACACCGGTGGGCGCGAGCCGCGGCAGCCCGAGCAGGAAGCGCGCCACCCGATCGGCGCCGACCACGGGACGCCGCGCCGCCGACACCCGGCCGCCGCCGTCGGAGCGCAGCACCACGTCGGGATCGAGGAGGGCGACCAGGCCGTCGAGGTCGCCGGTGGTCGTCGCGGCCGCGAAGGCGCGGGCGACCGCATCGTGCTGCGCGCGCGTCGCGACGCCCGCGCGCCGTTCGCGCACCCGACGCCTGGCCTGCGAGGCCAGCTGCCTCGCGGCATCCGGCGTCCGTCCCGTCGTGGCCGCGACCTCCGCGAACGGCACGGCGAACACGTCGTGCAGCACGAACGCCACCCTCTCTGCGGGCGTGAGCGATTCGAGCACGACCAGCAGCGCGCTCGAGACCGAGTCATCGAGTGTCACGCGGTCGAGGGGATCGGGGGCGGACGTGGCCATCGCCCACTCGCTGGGCACCGGTTCGGGCAGCCACTCCCCCACGTACTGCTCCCGGCGCGCCCGTGCCGAACCGAGCGCGTCCAGGCACACGCGGCTCGCCACTCGCGTGAGCCACGCGGCGGGATTGTCGATGGCGGCGCGCTCGGCGTCATCCAGCCGGTACCAGCGCACGTAGGTCTCCTGGACGGCGTCCTCCGCGTCCGCGACCGTTCCGAGCATCCGGTACGCCAGTCCCAGCAGTCTCCTGCGTTCGCCATCCAGCGCCTGCTCGCCCACGGCTTCCTTCCCGTCGTGATCGCGCGAGAATGACGCGTCGCCTCACATTCTGTCGGGCTGCGTCGTCGGTGATGTGAAGGACATCCCGCGGGTCCTGCTCGAGCCGGACCCGCAGGCCGCACGCCCGCCGGGTCGGGTACGAAGGAGCAGGAGGAACAATGAGAATCGCCGTCGCAGGAGGAACCGGGGTCGTCGGGCGGCACACGGCGGAAGCCGTGCGAGCGCTCGGGCACGAGCCGGTCGTGCTCAGCCGCCGCACCGGCGTGGACCTCGTGAGCGGCCGGGGGCTCGACGCGGCCCTCGCGCGTGCGGACGCGGTCGTCGACACCGCCAATGTCGCGTCCCTCTCGGCGCGCGAGGCCACGGAGTTCTTCCAGACCGCGACGGGGAATCTCCTCGCCGCGGCCGCGCGTGCCGGCGTGCGCCATGTCGTGCTGCTCTCGATCGTGGGCGTCGACCGGATGCCGTACGACTACTACGCCGGCAAGGTGGCGCAGGAGCGCGTCGTCGAGGCATCCGCCGTGCCGTGGTCGATCCTGCGGGCGACGCAGTTCCACGAGTTCGCAGCTCAGCTCTTCGATCGCGCCAAGCTCGGTCCGCTGCACGTGGCGCCACGGGCGCGCGTGCAGCCGATCGCGGCACGCGAGGTCGGGCACCACCTCGCCGAGCTCGCGGCCGGCGCACCTCGCGGGCGCGCCGCCGACCTCGCCGGTCCGCGCGAGGAGCGCCTGGACGACATGGTGAAGGCCTACGCGCGACGGGTCGGACACCGAGGCTGGATCCCGTCGCTCGCCCTGCCGGGAGGACAGATGAAGGCGATGCGGGCAGGCCTCGCCCTTCCCTCCCCCGACGCCCGACGTGGCCGTCAGACCTTCGCGGAGTGGTTGAGAGACGACGCCCTGGCGCGCAGCTGAGCGCGCGGGGCCCGGAACAGGCCCCCGCGCGCTCGCGCGGCGAGCCGCGCGCGGACATCCGCCGGGGTTCCCCACCGCCGCGGCGTGCACCACGATGGAGCATCGACACCAGCGCCTGACGGGAGGGGGCGGCGTGAGGCTCGCCATCGCCGGCGGCACGGGGGTGGCCGGCCGCCACGTCGTCGACGTCGCACGCGCCCGGAGCCACGAGGTGGTCGTGATGTCCCGCGACACCGGGGTCGAGCTGCTGAGCGGCGCCGGTCTCGCCCGCCATCTCGTCGGTGTCGATGCGGTCATCGACGTGTCGAACGTCGTCACGACCAAGCCGGACGTGTCGGTGCTGTTCTTCGCCGGCGGCACCAAGAGCCTGCTCGCGGCCGAGCGCGCGGCGGGGGTCGGTCACCACCTCGCTCTGACGATCGTGGGGGCGGATGCTGCGCCCGACGGCTACTACGCGGGAAAGCTCGTGCAGGAGCGTCTGGTCTCGGCCGGACCGATCCCCTGGACGATCCTGCGCACGACGCAGTTCCACGAGTACGCGGCCATGGTGTTCCACCGCGGGCGTGCCGGGGCGCACGCGGCCCCGCGCGGGCGCGTTCAGCCGGTCGCGGCCCGTGAAGTGGCCGAGCATCTCGTCGACCTCGCCGAGAAGGGAGCCGTGAACCGCGCGCGCGATCTGGCCGGACCGCGTGAGGAGGAGCTCGCCGACATGGTGCGCGCCTATGCCCGCGCGATCGGCTACCCGGGCCCCGTCCCGGCCGTATCGGTGCCGAGCGCGTGGGGTCGCGCGCTGCGCAGCGGCGCGCTGCTCCCCGGTCCCGACGCGCTCCGCGGCCGACAGACCTTCGCCGAGTGGCTCCACGCCCTCCCTGACGCTTGAGCCCGCCGGCTCCCGCCACCGCGGGTGCGCTCCTCAGGGCGGCGTGCGTGCCGCGGATGCCTCGTGGCGAGGCATCCGGTCGTCACATCTCCTCGTGCGTGTCGGGGTGCGCGCCCCACAGCCGACCGCGTTCCAGCGCGCTCACGGCGGCGAGCTGATCGTCGGTGAGGGTGAACCCGAAGACGTCGGCGTTCTCGCGCTGGCGGTCGGGGTCGGCCGACTTCGGGATCGGCGTCGTGTCGAGCTGCGTGTGCCAGCGCAGCACGATCTGCGTGGGCGTCGCGTCGTGGACGACCGCCAGTTCCCGGAGGATCTGCTCGGTCAGCAGCTCACTGCGCTTGCCGAGGGGGCTCCAGCTCTCGGTGCGGATGCCGTGCTCGGCGTGGAAGGCCCGCAGCGCCTGCTGGGGGAAGTACGGGTGCATCTCGACCTGGTTCACCGCGGGCGTCACCCCCGTGCGGTCGATGAGCTCGGTCAGCATCGGCTCGGTGAAGTTGGAGACGCCGATCGAGCGGACCATGCCGAGCTCACGCGCCCGGATGAGGCCCTCCCACGTCTCGACGTACCGGCCGACGCTCGGGTTCGGCCAGTGGATCAGCTCGAGATCGAGGCGATCGAGACCGAGCAGGTCGAGCGACCCCTTCACGCTGTCGACCGCCTGCTCGCGGCCGTGGTGGCGCCCGGGGACCTTGGACGTGATGACGAGCTCGTCTCGCGGCACACCGCTTCTGCGGATCGCCTCGCCGACCTCGCGCTCGTTGTCGTAGTTCACTGCGGTGTCGAGCAGGCGGTAGCCGTTCTCGATGGCCGCGACGATCGAACCGACGCCCTCAGGCCCTCGCAGCTCGTACGTGCCGAAGCCGAGCTCGGGAAACGCGGTGCCGTCGTTCAACGTCACCGTGGGGATCGGTCTCATGGCTTCGACCCCTCATCCGCCAGGCGGCGAACTGCGGTCATCGGCTCTCGCCGTCGTCGAGGGTGCCTTCGCTGGCCGCCTGCTCGTCGGCCGCGGCGCTGTCGACCTGGTCCTCGTCGACGTCGGGGTCGAGGGGCTGCTCGCCTTCGGTGAAGTCCTCCGCGGCGATGGTGTCGTCGCGGGCGAGGTCGTCGTCGTCTCCGGTGGGCGGCACGAAGGGCGGAATCGGCTGGTTCGTCATGGCGTCCTCCTTCTCTGCCGCGACGATAGGCCGGAGGATGCCGCCCGGGCACGGGGCTTGCGCGCGCTGCGTCCACGCGTTAGCCCGCCGCACCCGCGTCGAACCGTCGGCGAGGTGCCGCAGGCCCGTCGTCAGCGCACGCTCGAGCGCAGATCGTTGCCGGCTTCGCCCACGGTGGCGACCGGGTCGTCCGCGGCCGTCGCGGCGGCATCCGGCTGTGCGTCGTCGGTGGGCAGCGAGGGCGGAGCGGTGGCGTACGCCCGGGAGAGCTCACGGTAGGGCTTCGACACGAACGCCAGCAGCACGACCAGCAGCAGCACCAGGCTCGCCCCGACGAACGCCAGCGCGATGCCGCGGGCTTCGCCTTCGCCGATGAGCCAGCCGAGGGAGTCCTGTCCGGACTGCGAGTTCATGTACGGGATGAGCCAGAACTGCGCGAGCGGCCCGACCAGGAACGACGAGATCGGCGCGGCGGCCGATTCGACGCTCGCGGCGAAGCCGAACACCCGCCCCTGCTTCTCGTACGGCACGACGCGCTGGATGATCGTCTGCTCGGTCGCCTCGGCCATGGGCATGAGGCACATGAACACGAGGATGCCCAGGGCGTACAGCCACCACCATTCGCGGATCGCGAAGGTCATGCCCAGCAGCGCGATGCCGATGTTGACCAGCAGCATCGTGCGGACGGGGTTCTTCCCCAGACCGAACTTGGCGACGAGGCCGCCGCCGATGATGAAGCCGAAGCTCGTGATGCCGAGGACGATGCCCCACACCTCGACGGAGAACAGGGTCAGGCCGTAGGGGTCCATGAGCGCCATGAAGACCCCGCCGACGAGGTTGTTGAACGTCGTGAAGAGGATCAGCGCCAGCAGGCCCGGCACCACCATGACGGCGGGGATCACCCCACGGAACCCGTAGCTCTTCGGCGCACCCTCCACGTGCGCGATACCGCGCTCGGGGATCGGCACGAACAGCAGGTGGATGAGGGCGACGGCCGTGGCCGCGATCGCGATCACAACCGTCCAGCCCATGCCGAGCAGCCCGATGGACAGCCCCGAGAAGACGCTCGTGACCATGAAGGCGATGCCCTGCACCGCCCCCACAAGCCCGTTCGCCTTGTCACGGCGGTCGGCTGGGACCAGCAGGGTGACGGTGGTCGCCAGAGCGATGTTGCGGAGGTTCTCGACCACCCCGCCCACGAGGATCACCCCGGCGAAGACCCAGAACCACGGCCCGCCCCAGTTCACGAGCACGCTCTCGGGGAAGGCCAGGTACAGCGCGCCGGCGAGGGCGTAGGTCGTGAGCGTGACGACGCTCGAGAGGACCATGACGGCCTTCTTCTTCATGCGGTCGACGATCACGCCGAACACCACGCCGAGCACCGCCACCAGCAGCATGTACGAGCCGCCGATGATCGCCGTCGCCAGCACCGATCGGGTCTCGAGGTAGGCCCAGAACGTCAGCGCCCACCACAGATAGCTCGAGGTGACGTTCGCCACGGCGGTGTTGACGAGGACCTGATAGAAGGCGCGGACCGTGTGGGGTCCGGGACGATGCTGGAGCGGCTCGCTGTGCGTCTGCGACGGCGACGACGAATGGCTCATGTCTTCTTCCTGCGGGGGTGGGGGCGGTGCCGACGGCGGCGAAGGTATGGTGGATGTGGACAGCGTTCACATTTCGATGTTCACACCGTACACACTCGAGCGAGGGGGCGCAATGAGTCCGGCTGCGCGCACCTATCATCACGGGGACCTCCGACGCGCTCTCATCGAGGAGGGCCTGCAGCTCGCGCGAAGAGGCGGCCCGTCCGCCGTCACCCTGCGCGAGGCGACGCGTGCCGTCGGAGTCTCGCCCAACGCCGCGTATCGGCACTTCACCGACCTCGACGACCTGGTGCGAGCCGTCGCGACGGAGGCGCAGCTCGCCCTCGCACGAGCGATCAACGAGCGCGTGGCGGCGATGCCCACGGGCCTTCGCGCCGACGAAGCCTCCATCGAACGGCTCCGCCGCGTGGGACTCGCCTACATCGACTTCGCCCGCGCCGAGCCGGGCTGGTTCGAGGTCGCCTACTCGACCCAGGACCATCAGCCCAGCGAGGGCATCGTGACGCTCGGCGACGAGGTCGTGGCGCCGTTCCAGCTGCTGCTGGACACCCTCGACGAGATGGTCGAGGCCGGAGCCCTCGACGCCGGCCGGCGGCCCTGCGCCGAGTGGGCCTGCTGGTCGGCCGTGCACGGCTTCGCCGACATCGCCGTGCACGGACCGGTGCGCTGGCAGCCGGCGCCCGTGATCGACGCGCTGGCGGCATCCGTCGTGGAGGCCGCGATCACCGGAGTCCGGGGCGAGCCCGCGACCGCCGCGCCCGCTGCGGCCGCCGCGGCAGGCTCCGGCGCGCACAGCTCGGGCTGAACGGCCGCTCTCGGCCGCGGCAGGTCGCGGATCGGCACTCCGGCCTGAGTTGTGAACGGCTCAGGGCGAGTGGGACTCGCCTAGACTGCCCCGCATGGCTCCCGCCGACGCGAGCGCGCACCCCACGGCGCTGCGGCGCGCGCGCTGGTGGGCGGCGGACTACCTGTATGCGGGATGCCGCCAGCTCAGCATCCTCGCCGCCCCGCGCCTGCGCGGGCGCGGTCGCGAAGAGCCGGCCGCGTGGCGACGCGGCGATCCGGCGCTTCCCGAGGTCATCCTGCTGCCGGGCGTGTACGAGCACTGGACATTCCTCCGCCCGCTCGGCGATGCGCTGTCGGCCGCCGGTCACCGCGTCCGGCCCGTGCACGGGATGGGGGTCAACCGCCGCGCGATCGCCGAGACCGCCGACCGATTGTCGCGCCTGCTGAGCCGGCTGCCGACCCCTCCCGCCGGCCGCGTCCTCGTGGCGCACAGCAAGGGCGGCCTGATCGGCAAGCAGGTCCTCGTCTCATCCGGCGCCGCTCGGGACGCGGCGACCGCCGCCGCGGCCGGAGGCGACCCGGCCCATGCCGCGGCGAGCGCCGGCCCGGGAGCGTCCATGGGCGTACTGGGCCTCGTCGCCATCGCGACCCCTTTCGGCGGCTCCCGGCTCGCGCGGCTCTTCCTCGACCCCAGCATCCGAGCCTTCATGCCCGGCGATGAGACCCTCGTCACGCTCGGCCGCGCCACCTCCGTCAACGGCCGCATCGTGTCGGTATTCGGACCGTTCGACCCGCACATCCCCGAGGGAAGCGCCCTCGCCGGCGCGACCAACGTGACCGTGCCCACGCCCGGGCATTTCCGCGTGCTGTCTTCGCCGCTCACGCACCGCGCCGTGCTCGACGGCATCGCGCTGCTCGCGCGCTCCTGATTCAGGTCGTGGCGTCCACCGCATCGACGACGGGATCGGATGCCGGAACCGCCGCCGCGCGCCACGCGGTGAGGATCTCGACGTGCCGCAGGAGGAACGCCCGCTCATCGAGGCGCTTGCGCCTGAGCCACCCGGTCACTTCGTCGTTGCTCTTGCTGGCGTTGCACGAACGGCATGCCGGCACCACGTTCTCGACCGTGTACCGTCCCCCGCGCGAGATCGGCAGGACGCAGTCCTTCTGAAGCGCTGTCGTGCTCACGCCGCAGTACGCGCATCCGCCCCAGGCCTCGAGAAGGGCGAGCCACTCGTCCCGCGTGAGATCGTTGTCGGCGGCGGCGACCCGCTGTGCGCGCCGGCGTGCCGCGCGGGCGCGACGGGACTGGCTGACGGGCACACGAGGAGCCTACGACGGCGGCCGCCCGCCGACGGCCCGCGACGCGGCGCATCAGCGCCAGGCGCGCGCTCCTCGTGCGCCGTCGGCTCACGAGCTGCGAGCCTCGCCGGTGAGGAGACGGAAACCTCCGGATGCATCGACAGCGCTAGCGTGGAACCGTGACTGCTCCCGTCGATGCCACCGCCACCTCCGCCTGGGCCGATCTCACCGCCCTCCGCGACTCGTTCTCTCCCGACCTGCGCGCATGGTTCGCCGCCGAACCGGACCGCGTCGACAAGCTCAGCTTCGAGCTGGCCGACCTGCACGTCGATCTCTCGAAGAACCTCGTGACGGACGACATCCTGGCCGCCCTCGTCCGGCTCGGCGAGCAGACCGGCGTCGCCGAGCGCTTCGCCGCGATGCTGGCCGGCGAGCACATCAACACCACGGAGGACCGCGCCGTCCTGCACACCGCCCTGCGCCGCCCCGCAGGAGCATCCCCGGCGCTCGTCGTGGACGGGCAGGAGGTCGACGCCGACGTGCAGGCCGTGCTCGAGAGCATGACGGCGTTCGCCGACCGCGTCCGCTCCGGCGAGTGGACGGGTGCCACCGGCAAGAAGGTCACCCACATCGTCAACATCGGCATCGGCGGCTCGGACCTCGGGCCCGTGATGGTGTCGGCGGCGCTCGAGCCGTACGCGACGGCCGGCATCCAGGCGCGGTTCGCCTCGAACATCGACCCGACCGACATCGCGCAGAAGACCGCCGGACTCGATCCCGAGACCACGCTCTTCATCGTCGCCTCGAAGACGTTCACGACCCTCGAGACCCTGACGAACGCGCGGCTCGCCCGGGACTGGCTGTGGGCCGGGCTCGAGGCATCCGGCGCGATCGAGGGCACCGACGAGGCGCGGAAGGATGCCGTGGCGCACCACTTCGTGGCCGTCTCGACGGCGCTCGACAAGGTGGCCGAGTTCGGCATCGACCCGCAGAACGCCTTCGGGTTCTGGGACTGGGTCGGCGGCCGCTACTCGGTGGACTCCGCGATCGGCCTGTCGCTGATGATCGAACTCGGGCCGGACGTGTTCCGCGAGCTGCTCGCGGGATTCCACGCCGTCGACGAGCACGTGCGCACCACGCCTCTCGAGCGCAACGTCCCCGTCCTCATGGGGCTTCTCAACGTCTGGTACTCGAACTTCCTCGGCGCTCAGTCGCACGCCGTGCTGCCCTACGCGCAGCAGCTGCACCGGTTCCCCGCGTACCTGCAGCAGCTGACGATGGAATCCAACGGCAAGTCCGTCCGCTGGGACGGAACGCCCGTCACCACCGACACCGGCGAGGTGTTCTGGGGCGAGCCGGGCACGAACGGCCAGCACGCCTTCTACCAGCTGATCCACCAGGGAACGCGCCTGATCCCCGCGGACTTCATCGCCTTCGCCAACCCCGCCTACCCGCTTCGCGACGGCGATCGCGACGTCCACGGCCTGTTCCTGGCGAACTTCCTGGCGCAGACGAAGGCGCTCGCGTTCGGCAAGACCGCCGAGGAGGTCGAGGCGGAAGGCACCGCCGGACCGCTGGTCGCGGCTCGGACGTTCCCCGGCAACCGGCCCACGACGTCGATCTTCGGACCCGCCCTGACTCCCTCGGTGGTCGGCCAGCTCATCGCCCTCTACGAGCACATCACCTTCACGCAGGGCGTGGTGTGGGGCGTCAACTCGTTCGACCAGTGGGGCGTGGAGCTCGGCAAGCAGCTCGCACTGCAGATCGCACCGGCCATCGAGGGCGACCACGAGGCGCTGGAGTCGCAGGATGCCTCCACCCGGGCGCTGCTGGCCTACTACCGGGAGCACCGCGACGCCTGAGGCACGGCTCCGGCCGCCGGACGCGGATCCCGGGAGTACCGCATGACGCGGCGCGGCGCATTCGCCTGCATACACGTATCTGCCAGGCGGGACCGAGGATCCGTCCAGATCGACCGCGCAGACTGGAATTGCTTTGTCGCGCCCGACCCGACGGGCGCACCGCGCGCGGTCGCGTGCGCACCGACCCGAGTGCGCTCCTGACGCCGGCACGCGCGCATCCGCGCTCGAACGCGCGCGCAACCCGAAGGAACGCATCCCCCCATGCAGCACGAGATCCAGAGCACCCATGCCCGCCGAGAGCTCCGCGCCCGCCGCGGACGCCGTCGTCTGACGGCGTTCGTCGGCACCGGAGCGGTCGTCGGCATCCTGACCACCACCGGCTTCGTCGTCGCATCACCGAGCGTCGCTGCTGCCCAGCCCGCCCTGTCACCGGTCGGTGTCGCGTCGCTGGCCGCGCAGACCATCGCCGCCGAGCCGATCGAGCAGGCCACCTCGCAGGCGCGTACCACCCTGGCCGAAGCCGATGCCGCACTGGCCGAAGCGGACGCCGTGACCGACGCCGTCTCGGCCTCGGGCCTGGACCTCGGCGACGCCCCCACCACGATCGACACCGCCGACCTGCGCGCGGCGACCGCCCGCCTCGCGGACCTCGACGTGCTCCCTCTCCTGCAGGACCCGAGCGCCACCGAGGACGTCGCGACCGAGGCGAAGATCGTCGCCGTCAAGGCCGCCGAAGTGCGCGAGGAGCTCAACGCCGGGCTCGCAGAGCGCGCGGCCGAGACGGTCGCCGCCGCCGAGGCCGCCGCAGCCGCAGCCCAGGCGCAGCGCGAGGCCGAAGCGGCAGCCGCAGCCAAGGCGGCCGCGGAAGCGGCCGCCTTGGCGAACACGCCCGCCGGCGCGCAGCAGACCGCGCGTCGTATGGCCGCGGAGAAGTACGGCTGGGGCGACGCCCAGTTCTCGTGCCTGAAGTCGCTGTGGACCAAGGAGTCCAGCTGGCACTACCAGGCGTACAACGACTCCAGCGGCGCCACGGGCATTCCGCAGGCGCTCCCGGGCAGCAAGATGGCCAGCGCCGGCGCCGACTGGCAGACCAATGCCACCACACAGATCGCCTGGGGGCTGGACTACATCTCCCGCGCGTACGGCACACCGTGCAGCGCGTGGGGCCACTCGCAGGCGACCGACTGGTACTGATCCCCGCTGAACGGATGCCTCGTCCCGGCGATCTGCGCCGGGGCGAGGCATCCGTCGTTCACGGGATCTGCCAGAACTCGGTGCCGAGCCCGTACATGTTCCAGATCCACCACCACTGCCCGGTGAGGCACATCGCGAGCACCGCGAGCCGCCAGCCGAGGCTCGCCGGCTGGGCGACGGCGCCCCACAGCGGCGAGAGCGGGAACAGCAGGCGGAACAGGCTCGACTGCGGCAGGAAGACCGCGAGCAGGTAGGCGAGATAGCTGAGCATCCACAGTCGGACCTCCATGCCGAGGCGACGCACGCGCCGATCGAAGGCCAGCAGCACCCCCAGCGCGAAGAGGCCGGCGGCGAGCGCGAGAAGACCCCACACCGGGTTGAGACCCCACATGCGGAACCAGTAATCGGTCGCGATGAACCACCCCTCGAACGGGACGAACCCGCCGGCATCATCCATCCACAGTCGGCGCCACGACAGCTCGGTCTCGAGGTAGGCATTCGGATGCCCCGTGACGAGCGCGGCGATGACCTGCCATGAGAGCCCGAGCCCGGCAGCGAGCGCACACGAGGCCGCCAGGTGCGCCAGCTCGCCGCGACGCAGCGGTTCGCGCGCGCGTGCGAGCCAGCGCCAGCCGCCGACCAGCGCCAGCAGCAGCGCGAAGGCGAGCACCCCCGGCCGCAGGAACGCCATCGGCACGATGATCGCGTACAGCCAGCCGTATCGGCGGCGCTGCAGACACCGGATCCCGAGCAGGATGAGCAGCAGGAACGGCGCCTCGGCGTAGGCGACCTGGAACATCGCGGCCAGCGGCGCGGCCGCGAAGAAGACCACCGCCCACAGCGACGCCCGCTCCCCGATGCGGTCCACGAGGATGCCACGCAGAACGAGGCACGCGACGTAGCCGGACACGAGCGCGATCACCACCGCACCCACGGCCCACGAGCCGAGCAGCGCGCCCACGCCGGCGGATGCCCAGGGGAAGAGCGGCATGAAAGCCCACGCATTCTGCGCGACCCCGCCGTCGTCGGTGAGCGGAAGCACGACGGGATAGCCCTCTGTCGCGATGCGACGGTAGTACTGCGCATCCCAGGCCTCGACATAGGTGAGCAGCGAGGCGCCCGTCCCGAAGCGGGAGTCCTCCGGCGCCATCGCGCTCGCCACCAGGAAGAACGCCGTCGTGACGACGCGTGCGGCGAGATAGATGAGCGCGATGCGGAACCACGCTCTGTGCAGCAGCGGCGTGCCCACGCGGGCGGGACGGGAAGCGACCATCGGCTGCACCGGCGCAGTATGGCACTCGTCCGTGAACATCGGAGACCCGTCGGCGCTCCGAGCGGAAATCACGAAAAGATAACGCGAACCCTTGCCACCGTTACCTCGCCGTTATAGAGTGCAGGCACGGTAGTTGTTTTGCTGTGGCAGCTGCCGGCATGTGATTGCAGGACACTCTTGGTGCAAGGGACAAGGGCCGGTCGGTAGCCTCTCCGACCGGCCCTTACTCTTGCCGTCGACAGCAGCGGGCCGTGCCTCGGGCTCGCCGCCCGAGCGCTGCAGTTTCCTGCGAGCGCGCCCGCGCGAGACGCAGCGTTCGCAGGAAACTGCAGCGCCAGCGTGGGGCAGCACCGGCGCGTCAGGTGACGCGGCCGTCGCCGGGACGCGACACGCGCAGCCAGCGGTACCCGTACGGGGCGATCTCGAGCTCGACGGCGCCCTCCTCGCCGAGGTCGATCCGGTCCGCGCCGAGCAGGTCCACCAGCGCCGCCCCTTCCGGCTCGTCGGGCAGCGCGAAGCGGATCATCGCCGGGACGTCGGCGAAGTTGTGCACGGCCACCATGCGTCCGACATCCGCCCGCAGCGAATGCACGAGCACGGACGGGACGTCCTGCTCGAGCACCTCGAATGCTCCCCACCCGAGCTCCGGCGAGATCCGGTACCGCGCGATGAGGTCGCGGAAGAAGTGCAGCAGCGAGCCGCGGTCCTCGAGCTGGTCGGCGACGTTGACGTGCTGCGGCGCGTACCCGTCCGCGGGCGGCTTCGAGACGAGGCGTGACGGCGCGGCACGCGAGAATCCGCCGTTGTCGTCGCGCGACCACTGCATCGGCGTGCGCACGGCCTGCCGGTCGAAGATCTCGGCGTTCTCGCCCATGCCGATCTCTTCGCCGTAGAACAGCACCGGCGTCCCCGGCAGCGTGAACAGCAGGCTGTAGGCCATCCGGATGCGCCGGGGATCGCCCTGCAGCATCGGCGGCAGGCGCCGCACGATGCCCCGGCCGAACACGCGCTGCCGCTCGTCGGGCGCGAGGGCGTCGAAGACCTCCTGTCGCTCCTCGTCGCTGAGCTGATCGAGGGTCAGCTCGTCGTGGTTGCGCAGGAAGTTCGCCCACTGCGTCTCGACGGGCGTCTGCGGGCGGCTCGTCAGCGCTTGGACGAGCGGCGCGGGATCGCTGCGCACGAGCGACAGGTACAGGCGCTGCATCGCCACGAAGTCGAACTGCATCGTCAGCTCTTGCCCGTCGCTCTTCGCGCCGAAGTAGTCGAACTGCTGCTCATAGGGGAGGTTCACTTCACCGAGGAGAACGGCCTCGCTCGAGCGCCGCTGGAGGAACAGCCGCACGTCGCGCAGGAAGTCGTGCGGGTTGGCCATCTCGGCGCCCTCCTGCACCTCGAGCAGGAACGGCACGGCGTCGACGCGGAATCCCGAGACCCCGAGCTGCAGCCAGAACCCGACGGTCCGGGCGATCTCGTCCCGCACGGCGGGATTGGCGATGTTGAGGTCGGGCTGGTGCTCGTAGAAGCTGTGGAGATACCACTGGCCCGACTTCTCCTCCTTGGTCCAGATCCCGTCCGCCTGACCGGGGAACACGGTGTTCTTCTGCCCCTTCGGGGGAGGATCGTCGCGCCAGACGTAGTAGTCCCGGTACGGCGAGTTCACGCTCCGCTTCGCGGAGACGAACCACGGATGCCGGTCCGAGGTGTGATTCACGACCAGGTCGACGATCACCCGCATGCCGCGGTCCTTCGCCGTGCGCACCACCTCGACGAAGTCGCCGAAGCTGCCCAGCCGCGGATCGATCCCGTAGAAGTCGGTCACGTCGTAGCCGTCGTCGCGATCAGGAGTCGGGTAGAACGGCATGAGCCACAGGCACGTCACGCCGAGCTGGGCGAGGTAGTCGATGCGGGCCGCGAGCCCCTGGAGGTCCCCGACGCCGTCGCCGTCGGAGTCGAGGAACGTCTCGACGTCGAGGCAGTAGATGACCGCGGACTTCCACCACAGGTCGCTGGTGTCGGTGATCCTCACAGCAGCTCCCGGAGACGGGGCAGCAGGGCGGACTCCGCCGTCGCGAGGAACCCGGACTGGTCCTGCCCGACGTGGTGCAGGTACACCCGGTCGAAGCCGATGCGCGCGAGCTCGGCGATGCGCTCGGCGAGCCGCCCCGCATCGTGGTCGATCAGCAGCGCCTGGCGCAGCGCTTCCTCATCCGGTTCTCCCACCGCGGCGTCGAAGTCCTCGGGCTGCTCGAGGTCCCATGCCCGCGGCGGCGAGACCAGCCCGTTGCGCCACTGGTCGCGCGCGATCGCGAGAGCCTCGGCATCCGTCTCGGCGAGGCTGACGTGCACCTGGAGGATGAGCGGACCGGCCCCGCCTGCCGACCGGTACGCATCCGCCACCTCGCGCACCGCGTCGGGCTGCTGGATGACGGTGGCGAGACCGTCGGCCCAGGATGCCGCCCATCCGGCGGTCTGCGGGCTGACAGCTGCGACGAAGAACGGGGGCGGCGTCTCGGGAAGCGACCACACCCGCGCGCGGTGCACCGTGATGTGCCCGTCGTGGCTGACTTCCTCGCCGGCGAGGAGGCGCCGCATCACGTCGGCGGACTCCCGCAGACGCGCGTTGCGGTCCTCCTTCGGCGGCCACGGGTCTCCCGTGACGTGCTCGTTCATGGCCTCGCCGCTGCCGAGCGCTGCCCAGAACCGTCCGGGGTACATCTCGGTGAGGGTCGCCATCGCCTGGGCGAGGATCACGGGGTGATAGCGCTGTCCGGGAGCGGTGACGACGCCCAGTGAGAACTGCGTGCGCTCGAGGGCGGCGGCCAGCCAGCTCCAGGCGAAGCCGGAGTGCCCCTGCCGCACACCCCATGGCGTGAGGTGGTCCGAGCACATGGCCCCGTCGAAGCCGGCGGCCTCGGCGCGCTGGACCGCCTGCAGCAGGGCGCTGGGCGGGATCTGCTCATGCGAGGAATGGAATCCTATGAAGACCATCGTCCAGAGTGTGGTCGGGTCGGACATCCGTCGGAAGCCCCTTCCGTGACCGCGCCGAATCGGCTAGACGCCGCCTCCGCCGCCACCGCCTCCCCCGCCGCCGGCGGATCCGCCACCGCTGGACCCACCCGAGGTCGATGACGACGACGCGGTGCTGGTGGAGAGGTTCGAGATCCCGGCCGAGAAGGCCCCCGCATCGAAGCCGTGGCTGCCGGAGTACCAGCTTGGGGAGCTCCCCTCGCCGTAGAGGACGGCCAGCTCCTTCGCCCACTGCTTCTCCTGGCCGAACACCACGGCGTACGGCAGCAGCGTCTCGTACAGCCGCAGCATCACACGCGGGTCGCGTGTGTCGACCGGGACCCGCTCGGCGCCCTGCGGCGACTGGAGCATGCGGATCCGGTCGGCCTCGGCCCACTCGATGAACTGTTTCAGGCCCCGCAGGTGATCGCGCGCCTCGGCGCCGGCCGCGGTGAGAGGCCGACGGGAGACCAGCGCGACGGCGACGAGCGCGGCGAGCGCCGAGAAGACGATGACGAGAATCGGAACGAGCGGGCGCACGAAGCTCTCGAGGGCCGCGACGCCGAAGAGCACGACCAGTGCCGCGGCGGCCACGGCGATGATGCCGGGCCACGCCCGCAGGCGGGCCGGCACCTGGCGGCGCAGCCCGCGTGAGACGAGCTCGTGTCGGGCGGCCTTGAGGATCGCCTGCGCGGCGGAGGAGAACCGTTTATCGCTGCGGCCGAACTCGAACTCGTCACCGGGCACGCCGGACGGGAAGAGCCCCTGCAGCAGCATCCGGCCGTCTCCGTCGGCCCGGGAAGGGTCGACGAGCACCGCCTTGAGCTTGGTGCCGCCGAACCATCGCGCCGCCCCCTCCTCGATGCGGATGCTGCCGACGACGGCCTGCTCGAGCACCTCGGCGGGGATCGCCTTGGTCGTCAGCCCCAGCAGCACCGCGCTCTCGAGCGCGTCGATCCCGCGCGGCGGCGTGTATTCGGCGATGACGGTGGGACGGCCGGGCGCATCCCGGAGGTGGCGACGGTTGACGCGGACGGCCATGACGAGCGCCGCCACCACGGCGAGCGCGGAGACCGCCTGCAGCCAGCTCCACGGCGAGGCGAGATACGAGTCGTCGAAGGCGGCGAACGTGCCCGCTTCGAAGCCGACCGCGACGGTGACGGTCTGGTACGGCTCGACGGGACCCGCGGATGCCTCGACGATGGAGCCGCCGGTGATCGGGCACGTCTGCTCGCTGCCCTGGTAGCCGATGTAACAGGCCTGCTCGCCCGTCCGCGCAGCGGCGAGCTCCTCGGGCATCGTGACGCGCGCGCTCACGCGACCGAAGCGCTGAGGCCACTCGGTGCCGTTGACGTCCCAGTAGAACTCGTCGGAGCGGGTGTTCGCGAAGAAGCGGGTGACGTTCTGGAGCGTGTAGGTGAAGACGTAGGTCTGCCGCCCGTGCACGTAGTCGTCCGCTCGCGAGGTCATGACGTAGTAGCCGTCGTCGCTGTCGACCTCCGCCGGACGCGGGGTGCCGTTCTCGTCGGTGATCGACTGCAGTTCCGGCCGCAGGGGTGCCCCGAGGTTCGCGTCGGGGATGCGCCGCTGCATCCCTCGGTTCTGGTCATGCTCAGGGAAGAGCGCCACGAACGTCTCGACCACGGTGGCCGTGCTCGTGCCGTCCTCCGCACGTGCGAGCCGGTACTCGACGTCCAGACTCTCGAACTCGAAGTCGTCGAGGTCGCCCGCGGCGACCACGTCGGTCACGGCGACCGTGGCGGCCGCGTCGCCCACCACGACAGGTGCGGCCGCTGCAGCGCGCGGGCCGCTTCCGCCGACGGCCGGCGCCGCTGCGGCGAGCGCTGCCAGCGCAGTGGCCAGTGCGGCGCGGGCGAGACGACGCCAGGGCGCGCGGAGCCCGCTCGCCGCCCGAATCCCCATGCGCCCCAGCCTACGGGCGTCGCTTCGCCGTATCCTGGCGTTATGACCGACCGTCGCCTCGCCATCGACGCCTGGGAGAGCCTCTTCCGCGCGCAGCACGAGGTGTTCGGCGACATCAATGAGGACTTCCACGACGACACGCTCAGTCAGGCCGAGTACGACGTGCTGCTGACCGTCACCCGCGGCAAGGACATGACGGCGCGGCTCCGGGACGTCACCGCCAACATGCTCATCAGTCAGCCCAGTGTCTCCCGGCTGGTGGACCGCATGGTCGCTCGCGGCCTGCTCACCAAGTGCGCCGACCCCGATGACGGACGCGGTGCGCTGGTGACCGCCACCGAGACCGGGTCTGCGCTGTTCCGGCGGATCGCCAGCGCACACGGCAAGGCGATCGCCGAGCGGATGTCGCTGCTCAGCGACGAGGAGCTCGCGCAGCTGCGCGACCTCACCGCGAAGCTGCGCAAGAAGCAGCCCGGCTGCTAGCCCTGGACGGCTCCGCGCACCGCGGATGAAGCGCGAGCCGCCCGGGACCCCAGATCCCGGGCGGCTCTGCTGAATGCGCGCGATGCGCTGGGCTCACTGCTCGATCGGCTGCGGCTGCTCCGAGCCCTCGTGCGCGCGCAGCACGGGCGAGCCGGTGTCGGCAGTCACCTCGATCTTGCGCGGCTTGGCCTTCTCGCTCACCGGGATCGTCACACTGAGCACGCCGTTGTTGTAGGTCGCCGAGATGCGGTCGGTGTCGATCCCCTGACCGAGGTTGAGCTGACGCAGGAAGCTCGCGGCCTCACGCTCGCGCGTGATCCACTTGACGCCTTCGCCGGTCGGAAGGGTCCGCTCGGCGCGGATCGTCAGCAGCTGGCCGTCGACGTCGATGTCGACAGAACCCGGGTCGATGCCGGGAAGGTCGGCGGACAGCACATAGTGGTCGCCGTCACGGTACAGGTCCATCGGCATGCGGCGCGGGCCGCGGCGCGTGTCGAAGAGACTCGACGCGAGACGGTCGAGGTCACGGAACGGGTCGTACGTGGCCATGTGAATCTCCTCTCTGTGTCTTGTGTCTGCGTGGTTCGCGGAGTTGAGCCGCCTTGACTCAACTACGTACAGATTAGCACTCTGTGGTCGAGAGTGCTAATGGTTCGGGCGTTCGCTGTGAACGAAATTCCACGCTCGTCAGCATTCGATGACGTTCACGGCGAGGCCGCCCTCGCTGGTCTCCTTGTACTTCTGCGACATGTCGATCCCGGTCTGTCGCATCGTCTCGACGACCGTGTCGAGCGAGACGTAATGGGACCCGTCGCCGCGCAGGGCCAGGCGGGCCGCGGTGACGGCCGTCGACGCCGCGATCGCGTTGCGCTCGATGCACGGGATCTGCACGAGCCCGCCCACCGGGTCGCATGTCAGTCCGAGGTGATGCTCCATGGCGATCTCGGCGGCGTTCTCGATCTGGCGGTTGGTGCCGCCCATCACGGCGGTCAGACCGCCCGCCGCCATCGCGCACGCCGAGCCGACCTCGGCCTGGCATCCTCCCTCGGCGCCCGAGATGGACGCGTTGGCCTTGAACAGCGAGCCGAGCGCCGTCGCCGTCAGGAGGAACCGACGGATGCCGCGCCGGCGGTTCGCATCGGCGACGCGGGCCTCCTCCCACGGTCCGCCCTCCGTGGCGGGGGCGGCCTGACCGTGGTAGCCCAGCAGCGCGCTGCCGACCAGTTCGCCGTACGGCGTGACCGCGTTGCCCGCGCCGAGCCCGGAGTCCGCGAGGAAGCGCCACCAGTACATCGCGACAGCAGGGACGATGCCGGCGGCGCCGTTCGTCGGCGCGGTGACCACCCGACCGCCCGCGGCGTTCTCCTCGTTCACCGCGAGCGCGAACGCGCCGAGCCATTCCCCGGGCAGCTCACGACGCCCTTCCGCCTCGGCCGCCTCGAGCTGAGCGCGGATGGATGCCGCGCGGCGCTTCACGTGCAGCATCCCGGGGAGCACGCCGTCCGCGCGCAGTCCGGCTTCGACGCAGCCGGCCATCGCGTCCCAGATCGCATCGAGACCGTCGGCGACCTGCTTCTGCGTCCGCAGCGCCTGTTCGTTCAGGCGTGCCGCTTCGGCGATCGTGAGCCCCTGCTCGTCGCAGAGGGCGAGAAGCTCCTCGGCGCTGTCGAACTCCAGCGGCAGTGCTCCAGTGCGCACCGCAGCCGGCTCTCCCTCGCGCCGGATGAAGCCGCCGCCGACGGAGTAGTACGTCTCGCGGGCCACGAGCCCGGCATCCGAGGCCGCCGCCTCGACGCCGGAGGAGCGATAGGCCGCACCGGTCTCGCGGATCGCCGGCGCGGCTTCGACCCGCGGCGGGCCGTCGAGAGGCGACGCCCACGCCTCGATCGTCATGGCGTTCGGATGCCCCGGGAGCCGGGTCCGCGGAGCGAACACGATGTCGGGGCGATGGAAGCGAACCGGATGCTCGCCCGCGAGAGGGAGCATGTCGCCGTCACGCCACGCGGTCCAGGCCGAGCGAACCGCATCGGGGTCGACGGTCTCGGACGCGAGCCCCTGCAGTCCGGCGACGACGGCGTCGGGGGTGCCATGACCGATCCCGGTCGCTCCGAGAGATCCGTACAGCGTGCAGGTGACACGGCCGACGTCCGGCAGGCGTCCGCTCGCGCGCAGACGCACGATGAAGTCCAGGGCGGCCCGCATGGGGCCGACCGTGTGGGAGCTCGAGGGTCCTACACCGATGGAGAACAGCTCGAACGCCGAGACGTAGGCGCTCACTCCTCCAGGCTACGCGGAACCGCCGCTTCCGGCCGCGTCATTCAGCGTCGCTGGAACGAGACGAGCCCCACGGTGTTGCCTTCGCTGTCCTCGATGAAGGCGTGCCACTCCTCATGCCCGGCCGGCCCCAGACTGTCGTCCTCATGCGTGAAGATCACATGCGGATGCGACACCACGGTCACCGCCCCCTCCAGGCGCTCGAGCGTCTCCTGCACGTTGTCGACATGAAGGTAGACCAGCGAGGACGGGGCGTTGCCGTCCAGCAGCAGGCGGACCCCTTCCAGATCGAAGAACAGCAGACCCGGCGGATCGAACCTCGCGGTGGGCTCCGTCTCCAGCAGCGCGGTGTAGAACTCGGCGGCGCGGTCGAGGTCGTGGGCGTGCTGCGCGATCTGCACGAGTCTCATGCGGCCATTCTGGCTCGCACCGGCGCGCGAACGACAGAGCCGCCGGGAAGTCAAGCCCTGCGTACGATCCGTCGCCGGCGACTAGACAGGAGGGAACCGCGGCGGAACTGACACCCGGAGGACACCGATGCTCATCGCTCTGTACGCCATCCTGCTCGTCGGCGGCATGCTGCTTGTCGGCCTGTCGTTCTCGGCACCGATCCTTCAGGGACTGGTCTTCATCGCCGGCGTGCTGGCCATCTCGGCCGCCGTCGCGGTGCCCATCGCCGCGCAGCGACTGGGGAGCGGGCCCGCCGGACGCGGCCGAAGCTGACGTCGCGCTGGGTCGAGTGGCCCGGCGCGCCACCCGACGGTAGGCTCGGGAACTTCATCCGTTCTCGGCTGTGGAGGTTGCCGTGTCTGTTGTCGAGGAGCCGATCTGGCTCACGCAGGACGCTCTGCGTCAGCTGCAGGAGGAACTGGAGGCCCTGGCGAGCGCCGGCACGGACGACGATGCCGCCCAGGCACGCGCCGTGGAGCTGCGCTCGGTGATCCGCCGCGCACAGGTCGGCGAGAAGCCCGACGACGGCATCGTCGAGCCGGGGATGCGCGTGACGGTCGAGTTCGAGGGCGATGGATCGCGGGAGACGTTCCTGCTCGGTTCCCGCACGCTCCTCGGGCCGGTCGGCGACGTGGCGGTGTACTCGCCGGAATCGCCCCTGGGCCAGGCGATCGCCGGCTGCCTTCCCGGCGACCGTGCGACGTACGAGGCTCCCAACGGCGCGCGGATCACCGTGACGGTCATCGACGCGGTGCCGCACCGCTGACCTCGCGTCACCCGATCAGCGAGTGCTCGCCGAGGCGGTGCCAGCTGCGGTTGTGGTAGACCAGCGCGTCGCCGGGAGCGCCGGGCCCGACATCCCTGCCGACGCTCGCATGCAGCGCGTGCGCGGCGACTAGCCGCTCAGTCGTCTTCTTCGTCTATCTGCTGCTCCTCCTCGCGCTTCTTCTGCTCCTCCTCGCGCTTCTTCTGCTCCTCCTCCAGCTTCTTCTGCGCTTCCTCCGCCTTCTTCTGCGCCTCTTCGGCCGCTTTGCGCTCCTTCTCGGTCATGCCGGGGTCTTCGACGACGACCTCGCCGCCCGTTCCCTCATCGGGCGGAGCCTCGGTCGGCGCCGGTTCAGCCGGGACGGTGAGGACGGGCTCGGGCTCTGGTCGAGGGGCGTTGAGGGCTGAGATCCCGATCGCGGCGGCGACCGCCAGGGCGACGGCCGCGAGCGCACCCCCTCCCACGGACAGCAGGCGTCTGCGTCGATCTCCGAGAGAGGAGCCGGCGGCGGCCGCCGCAAGCGCAGCGGGCAGCGGAGCACCGGCGGCCGCCGGTGCTCCGGCCACCGGTGCCACGGCGGTGGTCGCGGTGATCGGAACCGTCGCCGCCGTCCGCGCCGTAGGCATCTCGGTCGACGGTGCGGGCGCGGCGAGCCGGTTCGCCGCGGTGGCGACCTGCGCCGCGGTCGGTCGCCCTGACGGATCAGGGTCGAGCATGCGGGTGAGAAGGTCCGCCCACGGTCGACCCACCGAATCGGGGATCGTCGGCGGGCTCTCCAGGCGGGACAGCGCGGCGGACATGCCGCCCCCGGGGGGATGAGCCCGCTGTCCCGTGAGCGCCTCGAGGAGCACGAGTCCCAGCGCGTAGATGTCGGACGCGGGAGCGGGGTCGTCGCCGCGGATCTGCTCGGGCGCGAGATACGCGACGGTGCCGATGACGAGCCCCGGAGAAGTGATGCGCGAGGCATCCAGCAGATACGCGATGCCGAAATCGGCGAGCTTCGCACGGGGACGGGCGCCCGGCAGCTGGGCGGGGCTCAGGAGGACGTTGGACGGCTTGATGTCGCGGTGCACGACGCCTGCCTTGTGCACGACGTGCAGCGCCTCGGCGAGCTCGGCCGCCAAGTGCGCCACCACTTCGGACGGAAGCGGGCCGCCCGAGGCCAGCCGCTCCGCGAGGGTCGGTCCATCGACGAACTCCATCGCCAGGTACTCCGGCCGGCCGGGCGCGAGGCTGGCGTCGAAGAGCGTGACCAGCGACGGATGGTTGAGAGAGGCCAGCACGGTCATCTCGCTGCGGGCTCGCTCGGATGAGGCGCCGTCCACCCCGGGCCGGATCATCTTGATCGCGACCGTCCGCCCGAGCACGACATCCTCGGCGCGGTAGACGCGGGCCATACCGCCCTCGCCGACGCATTCTCCCAGTCGATACCGACCGTCGAGCAGCGCGGCCGTCTCGCCGGCCTCCGCAGCCGTCATCGGTTCCTCCCCGCCGCGCGGTGCGGGACACGCGGCAACCTACGAAACTAGTCGCTTCCGCGCCGTCATGCGTCCCCTTGACGGTTGCTGCCAGCGGGTATGGACGGGGCGCATCATCCTCGGGATAATGCGCCATGACCACTCTCGAGGCGGCGAGCGCAACGGCGCGTCTCGCTCATACAGCGGCCGAATCAGCCGGCGGCGGCTGGTCGGACCCAGTGTTCGTCGTCAGCATCCTCTGCGCTCTCGGCGGACTCATTCTTCTCGTGTTCGATGGCTGGGTGCGTCTGCGTGCGGCGTCGGGTGCGAAGGAACTCGCGGTGATCGTCGAAAAGTCGCTCGACTTCCCTCTCACTCCCGAATTCGACAGGATGTCGGATGCCGAGAAGAAGACCCACGAGGAGAAAGCCGCGAAAGCGCAGGACACCGCACGCGACGCGATCGCGGCCTACAAGTCGATGTTCATGCGGTTCCCGCAGCTTGTGATCGGCGCGACCCTGCTCGTGGTCCCGCTCCTCATCGCGGGAGGGATCACGTTCGGCGGAAGCTGACGGCTGCCCCTTGGGGTGGCGCCAGACAGCTCAACGCGCTCAGGGCGACGGCGGCTGCTCCGCTGACCACCGGTTCATGTCGGCCGTGAACGCGGCGTCGCGGAGCGGCTCGGGCCGGCGGGCCGTGAAGACGATCCGCAGGCCCTCAGGGCTGGTGACCGCCAGGTCACGCGTGTTCCAGCCCGTGTCATATGGGCCGTCGACACGGTCGGCACCGAAGGAGCGGGCACGCTCCGCCAAGGCGTCCAGGTCTTCAAAGGACGCGGCGATCGACAGCTGCACGCCATCACCCACTCCCGCGGCACCGGCACTCTGTCTGACGAGGATGTCCTGGTACCTCCAGCGGCGCAGGTGGATGAGCACGGGCTGATCGCCGGGCGGCATGGCGAACAGCTCGATGAAGTCGAGGGCGCCGGTGAACCAGGATGCCGCCGTGCGCACATCCGACACGTCGAGGGAAACGAATGCCGGCATCCCGTAGATGTCGCGGGTGATGCCTGCCTGGAGCTCTGGTGAATCCGTCATGCGTTCGAGCGTGGCGCTTGACGTAGCGGCAGAGTCAACCCCGAAGGCGAACCGCGAGGGCGGCCTGCGGCGTCCCTTCCCTCAACGGAACCGGCCGACGGGAGAGGGCGTGGGCAGGGTGAGCACGTCAGCTCCGTCCTCGGTGATGGCGATGGTGTGCTCGCTGTGCGCGGTCCTGCAGCCTGTCGCGCTCCGCAGCGTCCATCCGTCGGCATCGACCACGAGCTGGTCGGTGTCGGCCATCACCCATGGCTCGAGTGCCAGGAGCAGTCCCGGACGCAGTCGATAGCCGCGATCCGGGCGTCCGCTGTTCGGGACGTGAGGGTCCTGGTGCATCGTCGAGCCGATGCCGTGGCCCCCGAACTCGAGATTGATCGTGTAGCCGGACGCAGACAGAGCCGCGCCGATCGCGGCGGAGATGTCGCCCATGCGCGCGCCTGGTCGCGCGGCGGCGATCGCGTCGTGCAATGCGCGCTCCGTCGCATCGATGAGCGCGACGCTCTCGGCAGGGCGCGCGCTCCCGACGATGAAGCTGATGGCCGCGTCGGCCGCGATGCCATCCTTCGAGACGGCGAGATCGAGTGTGAGCAGGTCACCGTCTGCAAGCCGATAGTCATGAGGACGGCCGTGGAGCACGGCGTCGTTGACCGAGGTGCAGATGTGGTGGCCGAACGGACCGCGCCCGAACGACGGCGCGTAGTGCACGTAGCACGACTGGGCGCCTGCGTCGGCGATCATCTCCTTCGTCCAGGCGTCGATCTCGAGGAGGTTCGTACCCACGCGAACGCGCTGTCGCAGGGTCTGGAGGAGGTCGCCGACGATCGCCCCCGAAACGCGAGCCCGCTCCAACTGGTCCGCGTTGAGGATCTCAATCATGCCTCGTCCATTCGTCTCCCAATAACAATACCGGCCATACTATACCGGTACTACTATGGGCCCATGATGGTTCGGATGCCGCACACTCCCGAGGAGGTCGGGCGGGGTCAGCGACTGGGCGAAGTGCTGCGCCGAGCACGCGGCCCACGCTCGATGCTCGAGGTCGCCCTCGATGCCGGCGTTTCTCCCGAGACGCTGCGGAAGATCGAATCCGGCCGCGTCGCAACCCCCTCGTTCCCCACCATTGCGGCGATCGCCGCCGTGCTCGGACTCTCCCTCGACGCTGTCTGGGCGGAGATCACGGACGCGAGCGCCGAGGACGGGCCCGGCGCCGACCGTCTGGCTTCCTAGCCGCCCGAGGCGCGAGCCGCGGAGATGACGCCTCACGCGCGGGCAGATCCCGAACGAGCGAGCACGCTGCGCCTCATGCGTCGCGCGAGCGCCACAGCAGCCAGACGAAGTACGGAGCGCCGATGAGGGCGACGACGAGACCGGCGGGAAGCTGCGCGGGCGCGATCACCGTCCGGCCGAGCGTGTCGGCCGCTCCCACCAGAACCGCACCCAGCAGCGTCGCGACCGGGATGACCCTGCTGTGCCGCGCGCCGACCAGGGCCCGCGCCGCGTGGGGCGCGACGAGCCCGACGAACCCGACGACCCCGACGGCCACGACGCTCAGCGCGGCCAGCAGCGCCGCCGTGATCAGAAGCAGCATCCGCGTGCGCTCGAGGCGGATGCCGAGGAGCCTGGGCGTGTCCTCGTCCATCGCGAGGATGTCGAGATCGTGCCGCCGCGCGAACACGAAGGGCAGCGAGATGGCGAGCACGATCGCGAGCGGGATCACCTGCTCCCAGATGCGCCCGTACGTCGTGCCCGAGAGCCAGGTGTAGATCTTGGGCGTGTCCCACGGGTTCGCGCGGAGCAGTGCGAAGGTCGTGAGCGCGACGGCGCCGTACGAGACGCCGATGCCGATGAGGATGAACCGGTCGGCACTCAGTCCCCGCCGCCAGGCCAGTCCGTACACCAGCGCGAACGCCAGGAGGCCGCCGACGACCGCGGCCACCAGCATCCCGAACGTCGTCGCCGTCGCACCGGTGACGACGAGCACGGCGCCCAGCCCTGCACCGCCGGTGATGCCGAGGAGACTCGGGTCCGCCAGCGGGTTGCGGCTCACCGCCTGGGTGAGACTGCCGGCGAGCGCGAGCGCCGCGCCGGCCACCACGGCGGCGATGACGCGCGGGGCCCGCTCATCGAGGGCGAAGGCGATCCGCGGCGGCGCGGAGCTCTGAAGCCACAGCAGGATGTCTCCGGTGAGCAGCCGCGTGCTGCCCAGCAGCATGCCGACGAGCACGACCGCACTCAGAGCGAGCGCACCGGCGACGACCACGACGGCGAAGCGTCGGCTGCTGCGCACGCCGATCCGGATGGTCGGCGGGCGCCGGGTCGGGCCGGCGTCTCGAAGGCGTCGCGCCATCACGACGAGCACGATCGCCCCGAACACCGTGGTTGCGACGCCGGTCGGCACGGCGATGGCGCCCTCGGGGCCGATGATCGCCCGCAGCAGCGCGTCGGCGAGGATCACCACGATGGCGCCGATGATCCCCGCCAGCGGGATGAGCAGCAGGTGCCGGCCGAGTGCCGGGACGACGCGGGCGAGCAGCCGTGCGAGCACGGGAGCGCAGAGCCCGACGAACCCGATAGGACCCGCGAGGGTCACGGCTGTGGCGGTCAGCAGGACGGCGAGAAGGATGCCGAGCATCCGTGTGGAGCGGATCGGCACGCCGAGCGACGAGGCCGTGTCGTCGCCGAGTGCCAGCACGTCGAGGCGACGCGCGAGGACCAAGGCCAGCGCGACCCCGACGACGACCACGGGCGCGGCGCGCGCTGACGTCTCCAGCCCGAGTTGCGAGAGGCTGCCGCTCCCCCACGCGAGCAGGCCCTTCGTCTCCTCCGAGAAGAGGACGAGCAGAGCCGACGTGCCGGCCTGGAACGCAAGCGCCAGCGCCGATCCGGCGAGGACCAGACGCGTCGTGGACGTGCCCGCTCCCCCGGCGAGGCCCAGAACGAGCGCCGCCGCGGCGAGCCCCCCGACGAACGCCACGGCGCCGGACGCCCAGATCGGCACCGCGATGCCGAAGGCCGCGACGGCAGTGACCGCGATGTACGAGCCCGCGGTGACCCCGAGGGTGTCGGGCGATGCGAGCGCGTTCCGCGACAGCGACTGCATGAGCAGCCCCGCCGCACCCAGCGCGATGCCGACGGCGACACCCGCCGCCAGACGTGGCGCGCGAGAGCCCCACAGCACCTCGGCGTCGGCGAAGACGGCACCGCTCGTCCCCTGGGTCAGGTGCCAGCCGGCGGTGCACACCAGCAGGACGAGCAGGCCGAGCAGGACGGCGAGCGCCGCGCCGATCGTCGAGCGGGCAGTGGGAGCGGGGCGTCCCCGCTCCCCCGCCGGAGCGGTCTCGCCTTGACCGTCACGGGCTCCCTCACTCGTCGGACGGGTGTCCCGCTCGCTCAACGACGGGGAGCTCACTCGCTGATCGCGGCGACGTAGGCGTCGATGATCTGCTGGGCCGAGCGCGGGCCGCCGAACGTCCAGATCCCACCCGGGAAGGCGGTGAGGCGGCCCTCCTCGACGGCGGGGATCGACGCCCACGCGGGGTTCTCGGCCGCGGCGTCCACGAAGCTCTCCGAGTCCGGGTCGACGGTGCCGGTGTAGAACAGGTGCGCGTCGCCGATCGTGGTCATGCCTTCGATGTCGGTCTGACCGAGGCCATAGGCGGGGTCGACCTCGCCGGTCCATGCGTTGGTGAGCCCGAGCTCCTCGCCGATCTCTCCGACGAGCGAGCCCTGACCGAACGGACGCAGCGACACGTTGCCGCCGTCCACCCAGCCGTCGAAGTAGACGAAGTCGGTGATCTCGAGGCCGGCGGCGTCCACCTCTGCCTTGGCGTCGGCCAGATGCTGCTCGAACTCCGCCTTGACGGCATCCGCGCGCTCCGTGCGACCGGTCGCCTCCGCGATCAGGTCGAAGGTGTCGAGCATCTGCCCGATCGGGTCCTCCGCGTCGGCGCCGAGCGTCGCCAGCACCGGGACTCCGTACTCCTCCAGCTGCGCGATGATCTCGTCATCGCGGGTGTACGCCTCGACGATGACAAGGTCAGGCTCAGCAGCGAACAGCGCGTCGAGGTTGGGCTCCTGGCGCGTGCCGACGCTCTCGACGCTGTCGGGCAGCTCCTCCGCCGTGTCCCAGGTGCGGTAGCCGTCGGCATCCGCCACCGCCACCGGCGTCAGGCACAGCGACAGGACGTCCTCGACCTGCTGCCACTCGAGCACCGCGACCTTCTGGGCCGGCTGGTCCAGCGAAATCGTCCGACCGAAGGCGTCGGTGAGCTCCACGGGGTCGGTGGAAGTCGTCGTCGTGTCGTCCGCGCAGCCGGCGCTGGTCGAGACGGCCGTGTCAGTGTCGGCGGAGGCGGCGACCTCGGTGGTCCCGCATGCGGTCAGCGCCAGGGCGAGGGCACCGAGGACGGCGAGGGCGGCGAAGGGCTTGGGCATCGGGTCGGCTCCAGGGCTCTGTGGAAGTTGCAGGGTCGGGTGGGTCGGGTCAGACGGGGACGGCTTCGAGGTGCCGGACGCGGCCGTGGTGTCGCCCGCGCGGGATGATCCGGACACGGCCGGTCGCGTCATCCGTCGCGGTGTCGATGTGGAAGCCGTACACGTCGGTCAGGTTCTCCGCGGTGAGCACCTCATGCGGTGCGCCGACGGCGTGCACGCGCCCCCGGCACATGAGCACCACTTCGTCGGCGACCGACGCCGCGTGGTCGAGATCGTGCAGCACCACGCCGACCGCGGTGCCGCGGTCGGCGAGGTCGCGCACGAGGTCCAGCGTCTCGATCTGATAGCGGAGGTCGAGGTGGTTGGTGGGCTCGTCGAGCAGCAGGATGTCGGTGCTCTGAGCGAGGGCCGTGGCCAGCCACACGCGCTGCAGCTCTCCGCCCGAGAGCTCGTCGACGGGGCGGTGCGCCATCGCGATGAGGCCGGTGAGGACGAGGGCATCGTCGATGGCATCGCGATCGGCATCGCTGAGCCCCGAGAAGCGGCCCCGGTGCGGGTGACGCCCGTAGGCCACGACATCGCGCACCTCGAGACCCGACGGATGCGGACGCGACTGCGAGAGCATCGCGACGGTGCGGGCGAACTCCTTGGCCGAGAAGGATGCCACGTCACGAGCACCCTCAGCGCCCTGGACGAGCACCGAGCCGGAGTCGATCCGGTGAAGGCGTGCAAGAGCACGAAGGGCCGTGGACTTGCCGCTGCCATTGGGGCCGATCAGGGCGGTGACCATGCCGGACCGGAGGTGGAGCGACACGTCGTGCACGACGCGCGTACGGCCGTAGCTGAGAGCGAGCGCGTCGCCGCGAAGCTCTTCGGTGGGCCGCGCGGGGCCGCGATCGCTGGTCACGTTAGGGGAGCCTAACCTACCTCGCGTCGGACCCCAAAGAACCGATCGCAAGATGACGCGCGCGCGGGAGGAGGCAGGCCCAGAAACAGCGAAGGCCCCGAACGGGGCCTTTGCTGGTTACTGTCTCAACACAGTGCGCGCCCGAAGGGACTCGAACCCCTAACCTTCTGATCCGTAGTCAGATGCTCTATCCATTGAGCTACGGGCGCATGTTGCCCGCTCTCGCGCACAACGTCGTCCAGAATACCCCACGTCCCTCGTCCACGCGAATCGGCGAACAGGGTGGAGGGTCCGGGGCGCCGGCGTCAGGAGTCCAGCTCGCTGAGGTCGATCCCCGAGGCGCGCGGCGCCGGCGACGACTCGGTGGTCGCCGGCGAGGACGCATCCGGATCGGCGGCGCGACGCCGGTGGGCGGCCAGACGAGGCAGGTCGACCAGCCGGATGGACTGCATGCGCGCCAGGCGCAGCTTGTCGTAGTCCGGGTCCAGGTCGGGCCTCATCCCTTCGACGCGGAGCCGGCGCTGCAGGTTCGCTTCGACGTCACCCCACGCCGCATCCCGCGACTGTTCGACCAGGGTCCGCACGACGTGCGGGTCGTCGGCCATGCGGCGCAGTTCCTTCGCGACGCCGACGTACTGGCGGTGACGCTTGCGCAGGTTGCGTGTGTCGCGGTCGCGATAATCGTGCGTGCCGCTGGGATCGGAGAACTTCCCCCAGGCCTTCTTCCGCTGGCTTTTCGCCAGCGCAGCCGCCTGCTCCTGCTCCTCGGCGAGCGAGATCAGCGTCTCCCGCGCGAATGGGGTGAACGCGGCGACATCGAACGGCTTGTCGTCGGCGATCGTGCCGACGAGGATCCGGTTGCGGATGGCCAGGCGCGCGGCTGCGGACGCGATGGACACGCCCTCGGCGATCGCTTCAGCGGTCTTGCCCATCGCCACCTCCCCCCAAAAGGCTAGCGTCAGCGAAGTCGGACGAGTGGGCCGGATTCGAACCCGCCGTCACGGACGACGATAGGCCGGGGCGCCCGATGGGCCGTCGGCGGCTTGCCCCGACCGGCTGCCAGGGAACGTTGCGCCGCCCCGAAGCCGCCGGCCACCCGCTCGGAACGCGTGCCACGGATTCGCGACGCCGTCAGGCATGCGCTTCCCCTCGATAGCAACGCGCGTGACGGCGCGCAAGCCCCCTGCGGTGCGTTGTGACCACCCCTAGCGTCTAACCCAGGATCCTTCACGAAAGGAGCACGTCATGGGTTTCATGGACGACGCCAAGGAAACCGCGAAGGCCATGGGCGAGAAGGTCAAGGACGCGTGGGAGGACACCACCGACCGGATCGGCGACAAGGTCGACGAGATGAAGGCCGACGCCGAGGTTCGGAAGGCGGAAGCCGAGCGCGACTCCGTGAAGACACGGAACGACGTCAAGGAAGATCTGCGCGACCACACCTGACCGCTCCGCACCTGTCCGATCCCGAACACCAACCTGTACACGCGGCATCCGCCGCCAGCAAGTCAAGGAGTACTGCACATGCGCTCGTCACCCAACCGTCTGGTCGCCGTCATCTTCGGAGCCGTCTACCTGCTCGTCGGCCTCCTCGGCTTCGCCGCCACCGGAGGCGTCGACTTCGCCGGGACCGAAGGCGGTCTGCTGCTGGGCATCTTCGAGGTCAACCCGCTTCACAACATCGCGCACCTGCTGATCGGTGCCGCGCTGCTGATCGGCGGCCTCTCGTCCGTGCGGGCCGCCAAGACCGTCAACGTCGTCGTCGGGGCGGTGTACCTGCTGCTCGGCATCATCGGCTTCTTCATCGCCGACACGCAGGCCAACATCCTGGCCCTCAACACGCCCGACCACTTCCTGCACCTGGTCACCGCTCTGGTGCTGCTGGGTGTCGGCCTCGGCGCGGAGCGCGGCACGCGCGACACCCGCACGACCCGCACCCGCACGGTCTGAGCACCTAGATGGACCCAGCGACGAGGGCCGTCACCGCACCTGCGGTGGCGGCGCTCGCCGCGTGGGGTGCCGGCCTCATCCAGTTCGCTCTGGGCGCCGGCGCAGTGACGGCAGTCGGCCAGGAGGGCAGCGCCGCCCGGGGGGCCGGTGCCGTCCTCCTGGCGTTCGGCGCCGCCACACTCGCGTGGGGCGTTTCGGTCCTCGCGCGGGGACGACTCATCACCCCACGTCTCGGCCTCACCGGCGCTCTCGGCGCCATCCTGGCCGCCGTCGCGGTGCTGTGGGCCGCGCCGGTGCAGACGAGCGTCATCGCCGTGGCTGCGGCCGTCCTGCTGCTCGTCGCCGTCGGATTCCTCTGCGGACACCGCCTGCGGCAGCAGCGGAGTTCACGATCGGAACTGTCGGGCGAACGCGTGTCGGTCGCCGCGCTGATCGCCGCCGCGGTGGTCGTCGGAGCGATCGTCACACCGGCGCTCGGGACCACGGAGGCGGCGCGGGTCGCCCCCGACCACGGCTCGCACGAGATCGTCGACCCCGGCCACCACTGAGAGCAGCAGAGCGTCGACCGGGCGATCCGCCGCGGATCAGTCGATCGCCGCGAGACGCCAGGACGCGCTGACGGATGCCTCGGGGTCGATCACGATCAGCCCGGCGTCGTACGGGTAGGACTCGGCGTTGAACGCGTCCGGGGCGCACGTCATCGGCTCGACCGCGAGGCCCAGGCGGCTCTGCGCGGCATCCGGCTTGTCGGCGGTGTGGATCTGCACCCAGGGGCAGGCGGTGTCCCACGACATCTGCACACCCGAGCCCGCGGCATCCGTCAGCCGGACGGTCGCGATGCCGTCGCCGTCGCGAACGAGACCCGTGTAGGCGTGGTCGATCTCGGCCGCACCGATGGTCCGGGCCGTGCGGAAGTCGAAGCGCTGGGGATCCGCGGCGTCCACCGCGACCAGCTCAGTCGGGATCAGGCGGTCGTCCGTCACGGCGAGCACCTGCTCGGCGGGCAGCTCGAGGGTCCACTCGTCGACGCGGCCGTCGCCGGCGACGAGGTACGGGTGCGGGCCGGTCCCCCACGGCGCCGGTTCGGCGCTGTCGTTGCGCGCCGTCACGGTCTGCGTCAGGCCGTCCTGTCCCAGCGTGAAGGTCGAGGTGACGATGAGGCGCCAGGGGTACGCGGTCTGCGGCTGGATGACCGCGGCGAGCGTGACGTGGTCGCCGCCCTTGTCGATGGTCTCGAAATCGAGCCACGTGGCGAGGCCGTGGAGCGCGTGGCGACGCGCCGGCTCTGTGAGCGAGAGCTGGAAGTCGCGACCCCCGAACGAGTAGCGACCGTCCACGACACGATTCGGCCACGGCGCGAGCGTCGCGCCGCGGTGCGCGGGCCGCACCTCGTCCGCGTCGAACGGCACGACGAGGTCACGACCGCGGTGCGTCAGCGTGCGCAGCGAGGCGCCGACGCTCGCGATGACGGCTTCGTAGTCGCCGGCGCGGAGCGCGTGCTGAGTTCCGGATGCGGGGGTTCGTGCCATGAAGAGGTCCTTCGGTGTCGGTTGGAAAGGCTGTCCCAGTATGGCGCGACGAGTGCGGGGCCGGCGACGCCGGTCGCCGGCCCCGCGTCGTGCGCCGCTACCGGCAGGTGGCCGCCGGCACCGTGACGCTGCCGGTGTGGCTGCGGCCGTCCGCGGCCGTTCCCGTGACGCGGATCTCGTCGGCGGGGATCGCCGTGGCACGGGTGCTGAACGACGCCGACGCGGTCTTGCCTGCGGCGACCACGATCGTCTTGCTGCCGTACGTGCCCGCGATCGTCACCGACGCCGAAACGTCGTCGTGGTTGGTGACGCTCACGACCTCGGTCACCTTGCCGGCCACGCAGCGCGTCACGCCGGTCGCCGTCAGGCTCAGGTCGAGGCTCACGGCCTCCGACGCCGACGGGCTCACCAGCCCGTCACGGTAGCCGTCGTACCGGGCGGTGACCGCACCCACGCCGGCGGGGACTTCGACCTGCGCCGCGCGATCTGCCAGGCTCACGGTCTGCGTCCAGTCGTCACCCGTGAAGGTCACGGTGCCGACGACCTCACCGCCGTCCGCGGCGGTGACCGACGCGGTCGCCGTGCGGCCGTCGACCGACAACTCGGTCGTCGACGCGACCGCTTCGACGGCGGTCCAGTCGTGCATCGCATCGAGCACGGTCTGCGTGACGCTCACGAAGGCGCCGTGACGGGGGCTCGCAGGCAGGCCGCCACCCGGACGGACGTTCCAGTCCGCGCGCTGGGACAGCCTGTCGCCTTGCCTGCTCGAGGCGATCGCGTCGCCGGTCGTCACGAACGCGCGGTACCCGCCCGCTCCGTAGTTGTCGACGAGGAACACGTAGCCGTTCCCCGCGTTGTTCGGGTCGCCCTCGTTGAGCTTGACGATCTCAGGCCCCTCGCCGGCCTGGCCGGTCTCGAGGCTGGTCATCCGGGTGTCGGTCAGCTGCCACGTCGTCGACGGGTCGGCCGTCCAGCTGGACTGCGTCGTCGGGGCCGTCAGCACCTTCGAGCGCTCGAGGAAGATGTCCTTCCCCGCCTCCAGGACGCCCGCCGCGCCGCTCTCCTCGTTCTTGGTGAAGCGGTAGTAGTAGTCGTCGATCTTGATGACCGTCGAGTCGATGCGGGCGTACCCGGTGTCCTGCCACGTGGCAGGCGGGTACGTGAACGTCACGAAGTCACGGGTCAGCACGTAGAACATCCGGGCGTAGAGCTTGTCGGTGTTCGTGTGGCTCGCGTCCGAGTACAGGCGCGAGGCGAAGAACACGACGTAGGACTGCAGCTCGTCGTCCCAGTAGGCCTCCGGCGCCCACGTCATGCCGGCCTCGGGCTGGTTGATCGTGATGCCGGTGTTCTCGCCGTTGGTGCGCTCCCAGTGCACGAGGTCGGTGGACTCCCACACCTCGATCTTCAGGCTGCCGTTGGACTGGGCGGGGCCCCAGCCGGTGCCGCAGCTGATGCACAGGTCGGTGGCGACCATGTAGTACTTGTCGCCGTCCTTCGAGCGGAGGATGTAGGGGTCGCGCAGGCCCTTGGTGTCAGCCGTGGATGTGATGACCGGGTTGCCGCCGTTGACCGGCGAGAAGGTGAAGAAGTCGTTGCCCGACGTCGCCGCCTGGTAGATCTTCTCGTCTCCGTCGGACTTGAAGTAGGCAGCGGCGTAGCCGGCGTCGGGAGCCCAACGGCCCTTCTCCGCCACCGTCACGGTGAACTGCCGCTCCGCGGTGGAGCCGTTCAGCGTCGCGCGAGCGGTCAGGGTGACCTCGCGGTCGCCTTCGCCGTACGCCGGTCGTGTGACGAGGCCGCCGCCGCGGAACGGGTCGGCCGCGCCGACGGCGGGGACCGTGTACGAGGCATCCGTGGGGGTCACCAGGGCAGGATCCGACGACGTCCACGTGATCGCGGCGCCGTTCACCGCACCCTTGGTGGCAAGGGGCAGGTGCTCGGTGGTGCGGCTCGCGAGCGAGATCGCGTCGAGGTCGGCCGAGACGTTCGGGGCCAGCACCGTGACGTCGAAGGTCAGGGTCGATCCGAGCGACGTGCTCGCCGTCAGGGTGACCGCGGCGTCCTCGGTGATCCCGCGCGAGACGGCCCCCGTGGTGGAGATGATCTCGGGAGCAGACGACGCCCAGGTCAGCGTCACGCCGTTGACCGTGGCCGGGAGCGTGAGATTGCTCGACACGCGGTCCAGCGACGGGTTCGAGCCAAGCATGGTGGCAAGGACGTCACCGCGCAGCAGTGCGGCCGTCGCCGCGGTCTTCTCCTCGGCGGTGGGCATGCTTGCGGTGACCTCCTCGGCGGTGAGTGCCACGTCCCAGAATTTCACGTCGGCGACATCCGCGCGCAGAAGGCTGTCGCCCTGGTACAGCGACCGGCCGAGGTAGCCGAGCACGTTGCCGCTCGGGATGATCGAGCTCAGCGACCGGGTGTGTGTCAGCGTCGAGATGACGGCGCCGTCGCGGTAGAGCGTCAGCGTGTTGCCCGAGCCCACCATGGTCAGCGTGGTGAAACCAGGGTTCAGCCCGCCTCCCGCCGGCATCCGGGTCTCGCCGTTGTCGGTGCCCGACTTCACGCGGATCGCCGCGAGCACCTGGTTGACGTAGCCGCCCTGCGAAGACCGCGGGCTGAGGAAGATGTGGTTGCCGAGCTGGGTCGTGTTCCAAGGGCCGACGCCGTCGCCGATGACCCAGCCGAAGTGGTTCGCCGCGGTCTGCGTCGACACGGTGTACTCGACTGTGAAGTCGTTGTCGGTTCCGGTGACGAGGCCCTTGGGCAGAGCCGCGTAGCCGTCGGCGCGGAAGCGCAGCACGTCATCGCCGTTCGCGTCGGCGAACGACCCGTCGGTGAAGCCGGTCAGCGCGGCATTGCGCCCGTTGCCCGACACGTCCAGCAGCGTCGCACCCGCGTGTGACATGTCGTAGTGAGCGCTGGGCGCCGGCGGCTCGGCGGCGCTCGCTGCGAGCGGCGACGAGACGCCGAACGCCGAGGCGGCCAGCGCCGCGACGACCGCCGCCGAGACTGCACGGCGCGCGGAACGCCGTCGTGGCGGGTGGGTGGACGGATGCGTTCTCATCGGTGAGAGCTCCCCTCGGATCGGGATCGCTCGCTCAGATGCCCTGAGCGAGCTTGTAGTACGCCTGGTTCCAGCGCAGCTCGCGCTGGAAGCCGCGGACGGTGGTGTCCTCGTCGATGACGACGAGCTCGGTCCTGGCGATCTCGGCGAAGTCGCGGAACACCTCGATGCCCACGGCGGTGGTCATCACGGTGTGGTGTGCGGCACCGGCGGCGAGCCAGCACGCGGCCGACGTGGCGAAGTCCGGCGCCGGCTTCCATACGGCACGGCCGACGGGAAGCTTCGGCAGGTCGGGCGCGTCGACGTTCTCGACGACGTTCGCGATGAGGCGGAAGCGGTCGCGCATATCGGTCATGGCGACCACCACGGCCGGACCCGGGTCGGCGGTGAAGACGAGCCGCACCGGGTCGTCCTTGCCGCCGATCCCCAGCGCGTGCACCTCGAGGCGGGGCTTCGCGGTCGTCAGCGACGGGGAGACCTCGAGCATGTGGGCGCCGAGGATCCGTTCGGAGCCGGGGACGAGGTCGTACGTGTAGTCCTCCATGAGGCTCGCACCGCCGGGAAGGCCCGCCCCCATGACGTTCGCGACCCGGACGAGGACCGACGTCTTCCAGTCGCCCTCGGCGCCGAACCCGTAGCCCTCGGCCATGAGCCGTTGCACCGCTAGGCCGGGCAGCTGCTTGAGCGCGCCGAGGTCCTCGAACGACGTGGTGAACGCGCCGAACCCGCCCTCTTCGAGGAACGAGCGCAGCCCCAGCTCGATCGCGGCGCCGTCGCGCAGCGACTGGTGGCACCTGCCACCGGGGAGGAGCTCCTCGGCGACGTCGTACAGCTCGACGTACTCGGCGACGAGCGCGTCCACATCCGCCGGCGATGCCGCTTCGACCGCCTCGACGAGCTCGTTCACGCCCCAGGTGTTGACCTGCACGCCGAAGCGCAGCTCCGCCTCGGTCTTGTCACCCTCGGTGACGGCGACGTAGCGCATGTTGTCGCCGAAGCGAGCCAGCTTGAGGGTCCGCGCGGCGGCCCATCCGGCGGCGGCGCGCTGCCAGTCCTCGATCTGCTGCACGACGGCCGGATTCGACACGTGACCCACGACGGTCTTGCGGGCCACGCCCAGCCGGGTCTGGATGTAGCCGAACTCGCGGTCGCCGTGCGCGGCCTGGTTGAGGTTCATGAAGTCGAAGTCGATATCGGCCCACGGCAGCTCGACATTGGCCTGCGTGTGCAGGTGCAGCAGCGGCTTCTGCAGCGCGTCGAGGCCGGAGATCCACATCTTCGCGGGGCTGAACGTGTGCATCCACGCGATGAGGCCGATCACCTCGTCGCGGGCGTTCGCCTCCAGGGCGAGCCGGCGGATCGAGTCGGAGTCTTTCAGCACCGGCTTCCACACGACCCGGACGGGCAGGCCGGACAGCTGGTCGACGACCTGCTGCGACTGCTCCGCGACCTGCAGCAGCGTCTCCTCGCCGTAGAGGTTCTGGCTGCCTGTGACGAACCACACTTCGTACACGGCGAGCGAGGTGGCGAGCGGCTGGCGGGTCATGAGATTCCTTCTGTGGTTCTTACGGACGGATTGCAGAGTCAGAGTGCCGAGGCGGCGGCCTTCTCGACCTCGAGCCCCGCGCGGTAGCGGGAGAGGTATGCCGCGAAGCCCGGAACGTCCTCGGGGTCGGGATCGACGGTGTGGAAGACTCCGGCGCCGAAGACGTCGTCGGCGAGGTACTCGGTGAGGCTCGTGGACCGCGCGGCCGACAGGTACGAGGCGAGCACGGCGATGCCCCACGCTCCGCCTTCCGACGCGGTCTGCGCGACGGCGACGGGCGCGCCGAGGGCACCGGCGAGGAAGCGCTGAGCGACCCCGGCGGTGCGGAACACGCCGCCGTGGGCGTACATGCGGTCGATGGTGACGCCCTCGCTCTCGAGCACGCGCATGCCGAGGGCCAGCGTGCCGAACACGCCGTAGAGCTGCGACCGCATGAAGTTGGCGAGCGTGAAGCGGCTCTCGGGAACACGCACGAACAGCGGACGCCCCTCGGTGAGACCGGCGATGGGCTCACCCGACAGATGGTTGTAGGCCAGCAGGCCGCCGGCGTCGGGGTCGCCGTCGAGGGCTTCCCGGAACAGCGCCTCGAACACCTCGTCCGGCTCGAGGGCGCCGCCTGCGACGGTGGCGAACCGGCTGAAGAGCCCGACCCAGGCGGCGAGCTCGCTGGCGCCGTTGTTGCAGTGCACCATCGCGACCTGGTCGCCCGACGGCGTCGTGACGATGTCGAGCTCGTGATGCACCGCGCGCAGCGGACGCTCGAGGACGACCATCGCGAAGATGCTCGTGCCCGCGCTGACGTTCCCCGTGCGCGGCGCGACGGAGTTGGTCGCGACCATCCCGGTGCCGGCATCCCCCTCGGGCGGACACAGCGGCACGCCGGCCTCGAGTGTTCCGGACGGATCGAGCAGCCGGGCGCCCTCGGCGGTGAGCTCTCCTGCAGGATCGCCGGCGACCAGCACCTCCGGCAGGAGGTCCGCCAGCTGAAGCCCGTACGCACGCTCGCCGACGAGCCGGTCGAACTTCTCCAGCATGCCGGCGTCGTAGCCCCCGGTGACCGGGTCGATGGGGAACATCCCCGACGCGTCGCCGACGCCCAGCACGGTGCGCCCGGTGAGCTTCCAGTGCACGTACCCGGCGAGCGTGGTGAGGTGCCGGACGTGCGCCACGTGAGGCTCCTCATTGAGGACGGCCTGATAAAGGTGCGCGACCGACCAGCGCAGCGGGATGTTGACGCCGAACAGCTCCGAGAGCACCGCCGCCGCCCGCTCGGTCGTGGTGTTGCGCCAGGTGCGGAACGGCACCAGCAGCTCGCCGGCCTCGTCGAACGCCAGGTAGCCGTGCATCATCGCCGACACGCCCATCGCCTTGAAGGTGCGAGGGGTCACGTCGTATCGGCGGCGGATGTCGGCGACGAGGTCGGCGTACGCCGCCTGCAATCCCGACCACACGTCCTCGAGGGCGTAGGTCCAGACCCGGTCCTGGAAGCGGTTCTCCCACTCGTGACTGCCGACAGCGAGCACCGTGGCGGGGTCGTCGGATGCCACCAGGCACGCCTTGATGCGCGTGGAGCCCAGCTCGATGCCCAGCGACGTCCGTCCGGCGAGGATCGCCTCGCGCGCGGCATCCGTCGTCGTCGCCTCCTCGCTCATCGGCGCTCGTCTCCGCTCTGGCCGTACACGTTCTGGTACCGGTCGTACAGGCGGTCGATCGCCTCCTGCGGGATCGGGATGACCGGTCCTGCCTCACGCGCGTAGTGCACCGTGCGGGCGACGTCCTCGACCATGACCGCCGCCTTGACCGCGTCCTTCGCCGACACGCCGATGGTGAACGGGCCATGGTTCTGCATCAGCACCGCGCGGCTGCGGTGGCCGCGCAGGGTCTCGACGACGCCGCGGCCGATGGAGTCGTCGCCGATGATCGCGAACGGTCCGACCGGGATCGGCCCCCCGAACTCGTCGGCCATCGCGGTGATGACGCACGGGATCTCCTCGCCGCGCGCCGCCCACGCCACCGCGAACGTGGAGTGGGTGTGCACCACTCCCCCAACCTCCGGCATGTGGCGGTAGACGTATGCGTGTGCAGCCGTGTCGCTCGAGGGGCTGCGGTCGCTGCCGGGGGTTCCCGGCACGACGTTGCCGTCGAGATCGCACAGGATCATGTTCTCGGGCGCCAGGTCGTCGTAGGAGACGCCCGATGGCTTGATGACGAACAGATCGGCTCCGGGCACTCGACCCGAGACGTTCCCGCCCGTCCACACGACGAGGCCGTACCGGACGAGTTCGCCGTGCAGCTTCGCGACATCGGCGCGCACGGTCTGGATGGCCGCCTCGACGTCGGGGCCCCATTGGGATTCGGTCATGGTCACTCCCGCTTCCTGGTGACGACGCGCTGCAGCAGCACGAATACGAGAAGGATGCCGCCGGTGATGATGGTGGTCATCTCGGGCCGGATGCCGCCGTCGCGTGTGATGAGCACGTTCATGAGTCCGAGCACGAGGGCGCCCACCACCGAGCCGAGCACGTAGCCGTACCCGCCGGTCAGGAGCGTTCCGCCGATGACGGTCGCGGCGATCGCGTCGAGCTCCCATCCGATCCCGGTGATGTTCTGGGCGATGCCCAGGCGCGACGTGTACACGACGGCCGCGATGCCCGAGAGGGTGCCGCTGACGACGTAGACGAGGATCTTGGTGCGCGGCACCGGCAGACCCATCAGCGACGACGAGTTCTCGGAGCCGCCGATCGCGTACACGGTGCGGCCGGTGCGGGTGCGGTGCAGCACGAAGAACGCGACGAGCACGACCACGAGAGCGATCAGCACGCCCGGCGTGATGACCAGGTCGTTCACCTTCTCGCCGTCGATCACCTTGAACTGCGAGCCGAGCCAGCGGATCGGCGAGTCGTCTGCGAGCCGCTCGGGGACGGTGCTCAGCAGCGACGCGAGGCCGCGGCCGAGGAACATCATCGCGAGCGTGGCGATGAACGGCTGCACGTTGAAGTACTGGATCAGGATGCCGCTGGCCAGCCCCGACACCGTGCCGATGAGGATCATCAGCACGATGACGGCATACGGATTCCAGCCCGCGTTGGACAGCATCACACCGGCGACACTCGAGAGCGCGATCACCGATCCCACGGAGAGGTCGATGCCGCCCGTGAGGATCACGAACGTCATCCCGACGGCGATGATGATGAGGTGGGCGTTGTTGATCAGCAGGTTCGACAGCGTGTTGTACTGCACGATCCGGCCGTAGGACACCTCGCCGTAGATGACCATCCCGACGAAGATCAGGATGGCGGCGACGGTCGGAAGGACCGACGGGTTCGACGTGGCGATCCGGCGGACGGCGTCGGTCACCTTGGTGAGCCTTGAGGGCGCGCCGGCGCCTTCGACACGGCGGGTCTGCACGGTGGTCATGCCGTCACCTCCTCTTTCGGCTGCGGGGCTTTCGTGGCGGTCACGCCCTTGTCCCGGTCCTTCTCCTTGTGCTTCGGCGCTCCGGTGCGTCGCTGGACGAACCAGCTTCGGACGCGCTGCGACTGCAGCAGGCAGAGCACGACGATGACGATCGCCTTGAAGGCCGGCGTCGCGGAGGACGAGATGCCGAGGAAGAGCACAGTCTTGTCGAGCGTCGCGATGAGCAGGGCGCCGACGACGGCGCCGCCGAGCGAGAACTTCCCTCCGGCGAGCGACGTGCCGCCGATCACGACCGCCAGGATCGCGTCGAGCTCCATCTGGTACCCGGTGCGCGAGACATCGACGGTCATGACCGTGCCGACGGACATGACGCCCGCCACGCCGGCGAGGACGCCGCTGACGATGTAGACCGTCAGCAGCAGGCCCTTCGGCTTGATGCCGGCCATGCGGCTCGCCTTCGGGTTGATGCCGATCGCCTCGATCATCAGGCCCAGCGCGCTGCGGCGGACGACGAAGCCGACGACGATCACGATGAGGATCGCGAGGAGGAACACGACAGGGAGCCCGACCAGGTAGCCGTTGGCGATCCACCGGAACGGATCGTTCGACGCCGACGTGTTCTGGCCGGCGGTGATCACCTTGGCGATGCCGCGACCGGCGAGCATCATGATCAGGGTGCTGATGAACGGCTGGAGCCCGATGTAGGCGACCAGCACACCGTTGACCGCGCCGAGCACGGCGCTGACGATGAGGGCGAGGCCGCCGGCGGCAAGGGCGACCCCGACCGAACCGGAGTCGGCCGCGCCCTTCATGAACTCCATCGACACGGCACCGGCGACAGCCATGACCGAACCCACCGACAGGTCGATGCCGCCCGTGGCGATGACGAGCGTCATCCCGAGGGCGATCATCAGGATCGGCGCGGCGGCGCGCAGGATGTCGACCAGGTTGCCGACGAGGTTGCCGCTGGACGCGCTGATCGACAGGGCGAGGTAGTTGGGGTCCTTCAGAACGTTCAGCAGAAGCAGCGCGGCGATCGCGATGACGCCCCAGAACAGGGGCTTGCGGATCAGATCGCGCAGCCACGAGGCGCGGGAGACGGTGCTCACGATTGCTCCTCCGTCGTGGTGGGCAGATGGTCCTGCGGCGTCCCGTGCAGGTCGGATTCTGGCTCCACCAGTTCGCTGTCGGCGGCCGCTTCGACGCCATGCGCCGCGATCACGTCAACGACCTTCTGCGCCGTGACGTCGGGGCCGTTGACGATCTCGCCGATCTTCTGGTGATCCTTGAGCACCACGATGCGCTCGCTCAGGCGCACGACCTCTTCGAGCTCGGACGAGATGAAGACGACGGACACACCGTCCTCGGCGAGCTCGGCGACCGCCTCCTGGATCTCGGCCTTGGCGCCCACGTCGATGCCGCGGGTCGGCTCGTCGAGGATCAGCAGGTCGGGCTTCGTCGCCAGCCACCGGCCCAGGAGCACCTTCTGCTGGTTGCCGCCGGAGAGGTTCCTGATGAGGCGGTTGGGATCGGCCGGGCGCACGTTGAGCGCCTTGATGTACTTGTCGACGATCTCGTCCTGCTCCTTGCGCGAGATGGGTCGGGCCCATCCGCGCTCTGCCTGGACGGCCAGGATCATGTTCTCCCGGACCGTGAGGTCGCCGATGATGCCTTCGTCACGGCGGTTCTCGGTCGAGAAGGCGATCCGCTTGCCGAGACCGTCCGCCGGGCTCTTGATGTCGACGCGCTTGCCGCGCAGCGTCACCTCCCCCTCGTCGGGGCGGTCCGCGCCGTACAGGAGCCGAGCCAGCTCCGTGCGTCCCGAGCCGAGCAGCCCCGCGAAGCCGACCACCTCACCGCGATGGATGTCGAGGTCGGTGGACTCGATCGAGCCGCGGCGTGCGAGACCCGTCGCCGACAGCAGCGGCTCCTCCGCCGCGCGATCGCGCTCTTCCACACGTCGGTTGCCGCCGAGCGACTTCAGCGCGTCGAGATCCTTGCCGATCATCTTCGAGATGAGGGCGTGACGGTCGAGCTCGCGCGTGAGGTACTCGCCCTCGTACTTGCCGTTGCGGAGGATCGTCAGGCGGTCGCTGATCGCGTAGATCTGGTCGAGGAAGTGCGACACGAAGAGGATCGCGACGCCCTGGTCGCGCAGGGCGCGCATGACGCGGAACAGGCCCTCCACCTCGGCGGCGTCCAGGCTCGAGGTCGGCTCGTCGAGGATCAGCACCTTGGCCTTGATCGCCATGGCGCGGCTGATCGCGACCAGCTGCTGCATCGCGATCGACAGCGTCGACAGCGGCCGGTGGGTGTCGAGGTGCTCGAGCCCGAGCCGGGCGAGCGCCTCGGTGGCGGCCTTGTGCGTCGCGCGCCAGTTGACGCCGAAGGGCCCCCGCACCTCGTGACCGAGCATGACGTTCTCTCCGATGGAGAGGTTCGTGACCAGGTTCACCTCCTGGTACACCGTCGAGATGCCGGCGTTCTGGGCGTCGGCGGTGCCGTGGAACTGACGCTCCTGGCCTGCGACGAGGATCGATCCGGCGTCGATCTTGTACACCCCGGTCAGCGCCTTGATGAGGGTCGACTTCCCAGCGCCGTTCTCGCCCATCAGCGCGTGGACCTCGCCTTGGAAAAGACGGAAGTCCACACCGTCCAGCGCTTTGACGCCCGGGAACTCGATGGAGATGTCGCGCATCTCCACGATGGGCAGTGCTTCACTCATGGCATTCGCATCCTGTGCCGCGGCTGCGCGAGCAACCGGCTTTCATGGAACGGTGCGGGGCCGCCTGTGGTGGCTGACCCCGCACCGTGACTACTGCTCGTTACCGCCGCAGGACTTCTCGTCCGTGCGGATCAGTACTTGCGGTCCGGAAGAGCCGCCTCAGCCGCCTCGGGCGAGTCGAACGCGGTGCTCGGGACGATGATGTAGGACTCCACCGACTCGCCGGCGAGCGTCTTCTCGACGACGTCGAGGGCGGTCTCACCGAACAGCGGGTTGTACTCGTGCACGAAGCTGAGCTGGCCGGCGGCGAGCGCCTCCATGGCCGACAGCGTGCCGTCGATCGTGGCGATCTTGACGTCCTCGCCGGGGGTCAGACCTGCCTCCTCGACAGCCTGCGCGGCACCCAGGCCCATCTCGTCGTTCTGAGCGAAGATGAGCTGGATGTCGTTGTTGTTGGCCTTGAGCAGGGTCTCGGTGACGCTCTTGCCCTCCTCGGCCGACCAGTTCGCGGTCTGCGCGGCAACCTTCACGAGGTTGGAGCCCTCGACGGCGGCATCCCAGCCTTCGTTGCGCTCGTTGACGACGCCCACGCCGGCCGGCCCCTCGAGCACGATGTAGTTCCCGCCATCCGGGAACGCCGAGACCGCCCACTCGCCGACGGCCTCAGCGACGACGACGTTGTCGGGAGCGATGCGGGTCACGTACAGGTCCGGGTCGTCGGGCTCGATGCCGCGGTCGAGGAGGATCACGGGGATCTCCGCCTCCTGCGCGCGCTTGAGCGAGTCCTCCCAGCCGGATGCCTCGGTGGCCGAGAGGAGGATCACGTCCACGCCCTCGTCGACGAACGAGGTGAAGGCGTCGATCTGGGACTTCTGGTCGAGGTTCGTGGCCGGAGCGTACTTCAGCTCGTAGCCGGCGTCCTCGGTGAACGTCTCCTGGATGTTCTTCTCGTTGGCCTCACGCCACGCGCCCTCCGGGCCGACTGCGACGAACCCGACCGAGATCAGGTCGCCGTCTCCGCCCGCGGATCCGCCGCCGCTGTTGCCGGCGTTCGCGCAGCCGGCGAGCCCGAGCGCGAGAGCGCCGGCGCCGACGAAGCCGATCAGACCGAGCATCCGCTTCTTGTCTGTCATCTCTTCTCCTCCTTGAGACTCCCCGACGCCGTGGTCTGGGAGAGAAAGTCCGTGTGTCCCGGCGGGACACTCTCGGGTGTGTGCCTGACTATTGTGCGCGCTAACATGACCGCGCGCAACTCAGGATGCGGGATTCGTTACTTCTCCGTTACCGCGAACATCGCGCCATGCCAGAGGGACCTCGTTCCCTCGCGACAGTGATGTCACGAGCGCGGGGCGGCAGTGGACGAGCGCACGATGAGTCGAGGCTCGATGATGTCGTGGTTCTCCGCATCTTCGTCGCCCTCGATCGCGCGGATGATGAGCTGGAGTGCCAGCGCCCCGAGGGCGGCGAAGTCCTGGCGCACCGTCGTCAGCGGCGGCAGGAAATGCCGCGCGTCAGGCAGATCGTCGAATCCCACGACGCTGATGTCGTCCGGCACGCGCAGGCCCCTCTCGGCGAGTCCGTGCACGAGGCCGAGCGCCATCTGGTCGTTGGCGGCGAAGACGGCGGTCGCTTCCGAGAAGTCATACGTCCTGCCGAACTCGTAGCCGTAGTCCGAGGTCCAGTCGCCCACGACGGGCTGCGGGATGGGCAGTCCCGCGTCGGCGAGGGCATCCCGCCACCCCTGCGCACGGGCGCGGGCGTCGTACCAGTCGAGGGGTCCCGACAGGTGCGCGATGGAGCGGTGCCCGAGTTCGATCAGGTGCATGACGGCCGCCATCGCCCCCGCGCGCTGATCTACGGCCGCGGTGTGCATCTCGGCCTCGGGCTCGGTCTTGATGACGAGGGTCGGAAGTCCGGTGCTCTGCTTGCGCAGCAGCGCGAGCGAGGACGCGCGTGGCGCGATGACGCAGAGGGCGTCGACGCCCTGTGTGACCAGCTCCACGACGCCCGCGTCGATCTGCGACTCCTCGTCGTCCGAGATCGAGAAGGCGCTGATCGCGTAGCCGGCGTCCCGCGCGGCGCTCTCGATGGCGCGCAGCGTGCTGTTGGGGCCCCACTGGACGGGGCTGTCCACGAGCACCCCGATGCGCATGGCGCGGCGGGTCGCCAGGGCACGCGCGATCGAGCTGCGCGTGTAGTTCATCTCGTCGATCGCCTGCAGCACGCGTTCGCGCGTGGACTCCCGGATGTTGGGGTGGCCGTTCAGCACCCGCGACACCGTCATGTGCGAGACACCCGCCTGCTTGGCCACGTCGTAGATGCTCGGGCGCTGCCAGCCTCGTGTCGCCTGCTCGGACACAGCGAATCACCTCGCTTTCTTGTCGCTAGGCACATCGTAGGGCGCCTTCGCTTTCGCGGCCCCGGACGCACCGTCGGCCGCCGTGCCTTCGCCGATGATGGGGAGGAGCCAGGCCGCAATGGCCGCCGTCACGCCGACGGCGGGAACGCCTCCGGCGACCAGCCAGCCGGTGGCCGCATGCCCGGCCGTCTCATCGGCATCGGTTGCGGACCTGCTCGGCATTCCGGGCTTCTCCGGCTTCCCGGGCTTTTCCGGCTTCCCGGGCTTTTCCGGCTTCCCGGGCTTCTCCGGCTTCCCGGGCTTCTCCGGCTTCCCGGGGTTCTGATTGCCGGGATGGCAAGGATGCGTCGGTGGACCGGGCACGCCGGCGTGCGGCGGCTTGCCCGGCTTGGGCGGCCAGGGACACTCGAGGGGCTCGATCTCGACGGTGACGGACACGCCCTCGGAATCGGAGTCCGGGTCCTGCGCCGCCGCGGCGGAAGCCGGCGCGAGGAGCGCCGGAAGCACGAGGGCGAGGCCGGCGACCACAGCGCTGATGCGGCGGTTCATGACGGCTCCCCTACGGCGACCGCCTCGCGGCGGCCGGCTTCCTTCGCATCGGCGAGCAGGGCGTCGAGGCGACGGCGAGAGCGGATACGACCCCACACGATCGCCCACACGATCAGGGCGATCCCCGCGAGCACGATGAGTTGCGGCCACGGCACCGCCCAGACCGTCGTGCCCGCTGTGACCGGGGCGATCTCCGACGTGTCGCCCGTCATCGTGAGCATCGTCGGAGTCACCGTGATCGTCGTCGGGAGAAGGAAGAGGGGCCACGCGCCGTCGACGACGACGGAGAAGCGGCGGCTGTCACCCGGCAGCAGCTCCTGCGCATTCTCGTCCGGCGCGGGGAACGCGGCGCTGCCTCCTCCGGCTTCGACTCCACCCTCGACGAGAAGAATGGTGTTGCCGACGTTCTCGACGTCGAACGACACCGTCACCTCGCCGGGACGCAGCGGATTCCACGATGTGGTGTAGTCGCCGACCACTCCACCGACGACCGCTTCGGGCGCGAGCTCCCCGCTGACGCGGGTGGTGACACGGAAGCCGACGCGGCTTTCGACGCCGACGCTCGCACCGCCGTCGGCGCTCTGAGTGGACAGTACCGACGCGGTGATGCCCGCGGCGTGATCGCCCGGTTCGGCGTTCTCGGGCACCGTGACCGCGAACGGCACGATGGCCGTCTCGCCGGGAGCGACCGTGACGTCCTCGGGGAGCGTGATCCAGGTGCCCGCGTCCACGGATTCCCTGTCTGCCGGGAGGATGTCGAACCGCCCGTTGCGCGTATAGAAGCCGTCGGCGGCCGTCAGGCGAAACGTGACCTCGACGTCGCTGACATTGCGCACGGCGAAGAGGTCGTCGTACCGCTCGCCCGGATCCAGCTCGACCTCGACGGCGCGTCGCCCGTCGGGTCCGTTCTCGTCGGCGGGGGTCACCGACCAGCGGATGGTGTCCTCGTCGGCCGCCTCGGCGTGAGCCGGCGGCACCGCCGTGGCAAAGGACAGCGAAAGGGCTCCGGCCAGCAGCAGCCGGATGAGTGACGAAGCGCGAGGCGATTCACGGGTCAATGGCGGGTCCAGACGTCAGGGTCGGGGCCGTGCTTCCACGGCCCCGACCCGATTCAACACGAGCGGCGGATCACTGCGCAGTGATCGCGTCCTCCCACAGCGTGAGCGTGATCGTCGACGAGTAGCTTCCCGGCGCCACGTCGACCGGCGTCTTCAGGAACAGGTCGGCGTTGGCCGACCACGAGCCGGTGGGCAGCTCGCCGAAGTTGGGTGCGATGGCGAGCAGCTCCTCGCCGACGAGGCCGACCGCGTCAGGGCCCTCGTCCAGCACCGTGTCGACCTGCTCACCGGCGACGACGTCCCCGTTGCTGTCGCCGCTTGTGAGAGCCGGCGTCCAGCCGAGGTGCTCGGCGCCCAGTGCGGGCACACCCTCGGCGGTGAACGACGACGCCTGACCGGTCACGTACCAGAACGTGTCGGCCGGGACCTCGGCGCGGTCGTCCGTGACCGTGACCGTCGGCAGCCTGCCGTTGAACTGGCGGATCGTGGCGTCGCCTGACTCGACCTCCGCGAGAGCGGTCGAGTCGGAGGCCACGCTCATGGTGAGCGCACCGATGGGCTCCACGGCCTCGATGTTCACATTCACATCGACCTGGTCGTTGCCGACCTCTTCGGCGACCGCGGCGCCGGCGACACCGATGAGCAGCATCCCGCCGAACGCGCCGGCGGCGGTGCGGGCGATCAGTCCTCGCTTGTTCATTCCCTCTTCTCCAATCCCGGTCGGCACCCCTGCCGCACCGAACTGTGCGAGCGACCGGACCGTCCGGCCGTCGGGTCTCGCGGAAGGCCTCAGCCGCAGCCGGGGCCTCCCTGATGTGTGACGTTGTCGGCGGCACCGACGTGTCCGCCTCGAGCGCCTGACGCGCGGCGAGCTTCGCCTCTGGCGCAACGATGGTGTCCACCGGCGGCGACGCGCGCGGTCGATGCATCCTGCGCGCTGCGGCTGGTCGGAATGTCGAGCATGTTGCACCTTTGCTTCGGACCCGTCGGTGGGTCGGCTGGCTCGAGACTGATGTTACCGAGAACAGTTACCGAGAACAAGCTCAACGTTCTCGCGCCGGACGAATCCGTCTAGAGACGTTCCGTGGACCAATAATGGCTTGACGCTCATCACCCTTTCGGGAACGGTTGTCTGATCGCGATGACTCCTGTCGTTCTGCTGTGCGGTGCCACGGGCGCCGGAAAGACGACATACGCGCGCCGGCTGGAAGCGCAGGGATATCTGCGCGTGTCGTACGACGAGGAGACGTGGGCTCTCGGGTGTGACAGCAGCGATGCGACGTCCGACGTGCTCTCGGAGGCGGATCGGCGCGTCCGCGAGAAGATCCGTGAAGCGATTGCGTCGGGGACGCCGGTCGTGCTGGATGCCTCGCTGTCGACCCGAGCGATCCGCGACGACCTGCGCGAGTTCGTACGCAGGGCAGGAGGCGTTCCTCGGCTGGTTGTTGTGGATGCGCCGTTCGAGCTGCTCGCCGCACGGGTCGCACGCCGCGGCGTACCGCGCGATGCGAACTCACTGCCGTTGGACCCGGTCGCCCTGCGCGAGTACTACGCATCCTTCGAGTTCCCCGACGCCGATGAGCCGCACACGCGCATCGACACCGAGTGACTCGACCCACCGACGACCACTGCTGCGAAGCGTCAGAGCCTTGCGCGGGTGGCTCACCGCTACGTTGGCAGCATGACTGCGGACACGGTCACTCCGTCGCCACGCACGGACGCGGAGCCGATGCGATTCACGCGGTGGGAGTTCGCGCGCGGAGCAATCGCGGCATGGGGGTGGTTCCTCGTCCTGCACCAATTGCTCCTGCTTTTTGCGCTCGTCGGGTACGGGGTCTGGGGCCTCTACGCGACCGTCCCGTGGTCGCTCGGAGCTCTGCTTCTCGGTTCACCGGTCGCCTTCGCGCTCGGGTGGGCGATGCGGCGCCAGACCAGGGTGTCGTGGCATCTGTCGGCCTTCGCGGCGCTGGGGCTGGTGATCGGCGCTGCAGCGACGACGCTCGCGCTCTGGCTGCCCGCGTGGGGTCTTCCCGACGCTGGGTTCCGGGAGATGACTCTTCCCGCGGTGCTCGTGGCGGCATCCGCGAGCCCAGCGGTGGCGCTGGGGTGGTGGTTCACCGCGCGGCGGGCCCTCGCGGCGGATCGCGGTGTCCCGGCTCGCCGACGAGCCGCATCTCCGGATGAGGCCTACGAGGATTCCCTCTGAACCCGATCCGCTATGGCGGACCCGCCCGACGCGTGTGGAGTGCCCGATTCATCGGAGTCCTATACGGCGGAGATCCCTGCCACTACAGTCCCCCCATGAGACTCCTCGGGGTGCTGATCGCCGTGGCGATGCTGATCGTCGGATGCACCGCCGAACCGCCGACTTCTCCTACCGCCAGTGCGACGGCGAGTTCGACCACCACGTCCGAGTCGGCGAGATGCCCGTCGGGCACAAGCCTGCGCGAGGAGCTGTGCCTGGCCGACGTCGCACTGGCGGACGACCTCGGCGCGATCCTGCGCTCGCAGTTCGATGAGGCCCGATTGAACGCGGTGATCGCCGGCGTCTGGCATGACGGCGAGCCGGTGCTTGTCGGCGCGCTGGGCGAGTCGATGACCGGTGTGCCGGCTACGGCCGACATGCATCACCTGCTGGGCAACCTCTCCACGCCGATGTTCACGACCGTCGTGCTGCAGCAGGTCGAGGCGGGGGTGCTGTCACTGGACGATCCGCTGTCCACCTGGTTCCCCGAACTGCCCGCCGCCGACCAGGTCACCATCGAGATGCTGCTGCTCCACACCAGCGGCTACCCGCACTACACCGAGATCCAGTCGTTCCTTGATCGGCTGTGGGCGGACCCGTTCCAGCGGTGGGACATCCAGGACCTGGTGGATATCGGCGTCGCCGGTGGGCCCGCCTTCACGCCAGGCACCGACTGGCTGTTCTCGGACACCAACACCCTGATCCTGCAGCAGGTGGTGGAGAAGGCGACCGGGCGTCCTGTCGGCGAGCTGCTGCAGGAAGACATCTTCGACCCGCTCGGCATGGAGGACTCGACCGCCGCCTTCGACGCGAACTGGCCGTCCCCGGTGCTTCACGGCTACAGCGACGAGCGCGGGGTCTGGGAGGACGTCACCCACTGGAGCCCCACATGGACCTACACGGCAGGCGGCGTCGGGTCCAATCAAGAGGATGCGCGCGTCTTCCTGGACGCGCTCGGCGACGGGTCGCTGCTGGCCTCGGAGCTCCATGAGCTGCAGTTCGCACCGACCACCGCGGGCCTCGGGCCGTGGACCGATGAGCAGTACTGGGCCATGGGCTTCCTCCAGCTCGACGGATGGGTGTTTCTCAACCCGGGCCTGTCCGGATACTACGGCGCCGGCGGAACCATCCCGGAGGAAGGCTGGACGATCGTCGTCTACACCACCGCGAGCCGTGAGGGTGATCAGTCAGCGCCGACCGCTACGGAGATCTTCCGGCAGTTCACCGCCATCGTGACGCCCGAGCATTCCCTCACCGAGTAGCTCGCTGTCGTCACGGCTTGCCGACAGGCCACCGCCGGTGCGCCGCAGGGGCGCCCGTCGGGCTCGTCGATGGCCGTTCAGAGGACGATCGTGATCCACTTCGAGACGTACTGGGGTGGGGCCTCGCAGTGGTAGACCTGGGGCACCGGCGTCGTCCCGGAACCGCCATCAGGCTTGAGCAGCTCGCTGTCGACGATGATCGAATTGATGCCGAAGTCCGTATCGGCAGTGATCACCTCCCGGAGGAAAGCAACAGGATCCGCTCGAAACCGATCCCGGGTCTCGTCGTCCATCTCTATGTCGTAGACCCCGAACTCCAGCGTCTCCGTTCCGACCCGCTTCAGCCGGGGCGTGTAACCCATATCACTCATGGCCGGCACCTTTCCGTTGACCGCACCCGCCGTTGCGAACGGTACTCCCGCGAGCCTTCGCCGACAAGGGCAGTCATGCTCGCCGCGCCAGCTCAGCGACGCGGCGGGCTCACCAGGTGAGGACAGATCTACAGCCGGGGCGGCATCCGGTTCTCCGCCGCCGAGACGAGCAGCGCGTCCAACTCCGGGCCGCTGCAGTCATGGCCGGCGCCCGGGATCTCCACCAGCCTCGCGTGAGGAAGGAGATCGCACAGCTCCACGGATGCCGCGCGCGGGCTGCGCGCATCTTCGGCGCCTCGCACGACGACGGTCGGCGTCCGGATCGCCGGCAGGATGGGCCGGAGATCCTGCACCATCACGTCCAGCAGTGCTGCGGTCGTCGCCGGCCGCCAGTCGCCCAACAGGATGCGCGCCTGCGCGCGACGCTCGGGCGGCGCGTCCGGCGCGAAGACGGAGTCGAGGAAGCCGTCCGCCCACTCCTCCACGGGATGCTCCATCGTGAACCTGGCCGCCGCGATCCGCTGGGCGAGCGCGTCGGCATCCAACGATCCGGCCCAGCCTGCGTACGGACCGACGAGAACCATCCGTCCGACCGACTCGGGATGATGGCGGGCCAGGAGCAGGGCGATCGTGGACCCGAGCGAGAAGCCGGCCACTGTCGGGCGGGTGAGCTCGAGGGCCTCGATGAAGTCGGATGCCGCATCAGCCCAGTCGCGCGCGTCCCAGCCAGCCGGCACGTCTGCGGACGCCCCGCAGCCGGGGGCATCCCAGGCGATGACATCCACGCGCGACGAAAGACGGTCGAACTCCTCACTCCAGACCCGCGAGTCCTCGAAGGCGCCGTGGAAGAGCACGAGCGGGGCGCCGCGGCCTCGTCGGCGGTACGCGATCCGCAGGCTGCCCACGACAACCTCATCCATGCTGCGAGGCTACGCCAGGCCGTTTCCATCCGCGGCGTGTCGACAAGACCTCGCCTGAGCGCATCCATGTGGTGCACGGATGGGAAACACCCGAGCGGCGCAGACCGTGGCTCCCTGATCGACCCGTCGACGATCCCGGTTTCTCGCTCCAGCCCCCGAATCACCGCACCATGCGCATATCGGTGATCGTCGGCGCACCGGGGTCGGTCTGCTCGACACCATCGAGCTCGAAACCGTTCCGACGGTAGAACGCGATCGCTCGCGGGTTCTGCTTCGCGACCCACAGCATGGCGGGCTCATCCGCTCCGAGTACTTCATCGAGGAGCGCCTGGGCGACTCCGCTGCCATGCATCGCTTCGACGACGTAGAGGCTGTACAGCTGTCGACCGCCAGGCAGGTCTTGACCGTCCTGTCCGAAGCTCGGGCCCGTCATGGCGAACCCCACCGCATCGTCGCCGACCTCAGCGATCGCGATCGACCATTCGGCGCGCCGATCGGTGAGGATGCGCTGCCACATCGCATGCCGCTTGCGGGCGTGCTCCTCGTCGAAGAAGCCCTCCGGCAGCAAGTGCGAGTACGCCTCCTGCCATGTCGCGACGTGCAGCTTCGCGATGCGCTCGGCATCCGCACGCTCAGCTCGCCTCACCGAGAAAGACATGGCGTCATGCTTGCACACGCGGGCGCCGGCGGGAGCAGTTCCGTGCCGAAACCCCGATGCACCGGCTCGCTGACGCCCACGTCGACCTCGACCGACTGCAGGCGTAGCCTCGGGCGCAGCAGCCGTTCGGAAGGAGTGCCATGCCGGGTCGTGAAGAACTGCCCGCGACGGTCAAGCGGTCGCCGCAGCACGCTCAGGACATCTGGGCTGAGACCCACGACTCCGCCGTCGAGACATACGGTGAGGGCGAGCGCGCGCATCGGACGGCGTTCTCGGCGCTCAAGCACCAGTACGAGAAGGTCGGGGACCACTGGGAGAAGAAGGACGAGCGTGGGCCTTCCGACGAGGGCGCGATGAGCCGCGACGGCGAGACGGCCGGAGGCGTGGATGCGAACGCGACGAAGAAGCATCTGCTCGACGTCGCGAAGCGCCTCGACGTGCGAGGCCGGACGCGGATGACCAAGGACGAGCTCGTCGAGGCGATCCAGAAGGCCAACGCCCGCGAGAGCCGGAAGAGTCTCGACGCGGAGCGGTGACCGCCGCCGGTGCAGGGCGATGAAGCACCCGCTCCCGCGACGCGCTCAGGCCGGGCGGGGACTGCGTCCACGCCCGGCCTGCTCAGCTCAGCTCAGCCGCAGGATGCCGCGGTGTAGGCGATCTCGTGGTTCACCGTCACCGGCGACCCGTCGACCGTCGCGGTCGCCGTCAGCGACGCCGTCCCGGCCGGGATCGACACCTGCCGCGTGGTGAACGAGGTCGACACGGACTTGCCCGCGGCGATGGCACCGATGTTCTTGGAGCCGTACGCCGTCGCCGTCGAGACCGACACCGGGAAGTCCTCGGCGTTCTTGACCGTGAGGACCTGCACGACCTTGCCGGCGACGCACCGCGACGTCACCGTCGCGGTCACGTCGAGCTGCGGAGCGGCGGCGGGCTTGACTGTCACGCTGACCGAGACGTCGCGGTTCTCGGGCGCCACCTCTTCGTCGGCTTCCATGTCGAAGATCGGCATGCCGTCCGAAGCGAAGTGGACACGACGCACGAAGGTGTCCCGTCCGGTGAGCCCGTTGTTGCTCGTACGAGCGTGGAAGACGTACAGCAGGTTGTCGTCCTCGTCGAACGACCACATGCCATGGCCGGTGCCCAGCTGCCACGCGCCGTTGAACAGACCAGACTTCTGGATCGGGTAGTTCAGCTTCGACCACGCCTCGGGGTTCGTCAGGTCCACCCCCTCACCGGCCTTCGCCGTCGCAAGGCCCGTCGTATAGGTGTCGCCCACCGTGGAACCGGAGTAGATCATGTACAGCTTGCCGTCCCGCACGTGGACGTTGGGGCCTTCTGCGATGGTGTTGTCCCACGCGTACTCCGGAGCCAGAATGCGCACCGGCGCGGACGTCAGCCGCGTCGGGTTCGCGGGGTCCATCTTCGCGATGAACAGCGAGCCGAGCATCTGCCACGCGTAGTACGACTGACCCGAGTCCTGGAAGTAGGTCATGTCGAGGGAGATGTTCTGCACGGGATTGAGGATGGATCCATCCGCGCGGAGCACCTTCTGCGCCTTCGTCCAGTTCGCCGGAACGGCGGGGTCGAGGTCGTTGCCCGCGCTGTCCTGCTTCAGCTGGATGATGCTGGCGCGTCCCGTCCACATGTCCGGTCGCCCGTTCGAGCCGTTGTAGCAGGGCATGAACAGGATGGACAGCCGGCCGTCGATCACGTGGAACTCCGGCGCCCAGAAGCATCCGGTCATCACTCCGCCCTCGGCGTCGGTGTCGCCCGCGCGCAGCAGGTCGATCTCGACGTTGCGGCCCGACCGGATGGCCTCATCCGAAAGGTCCTCGATACGGTCCGCGATGCGGATCGGCATGTGCGGCCCGTTGGCGGGATCGATCGGGTTCAGGTTGAGGTCCTCCGTCGCGATCATCAGGAACTTCGTCTGACCGTTCCAGTCGAAACGGAAGATCGACGGGTCCGCGCGCTCGTCGGCGAACGGCGTGGCGTACTCCGGCTGCTTGACGGACCCCGTCACCTGGTACGTTCCCGGCGTCTGCGTGTCGACCGCGGCGAGCGACTCGGCGTCCCAGGCGATCGCCCGGGAGGCCGAGGACCCGTCGCTGTACGACAGCTCGATCCGCTGCGGCAGCGCCGAGGCGTCGAGTTCCCCGCCCGCCTCGATCTGCACCTCGTCCAGGTCGGCGACGCCGGTGTTCACCACCCGGCCGAACCGCACCTCGAGCGCCTCCGCGATCTCGGCAGACACGGCGAGCGCGTTGCCCCCGGCATAGTTCGGCACACCGTCGCCGGGGTCGCCCGAGGTTGCGGCGACGACGCCGCGCTGCACCGGCCCGCGCGTCGACACATCGGAGAGGTCGCCGAAGGTGGTGTACATCGGGGCGCCGGCATCCGAGGTCCAGGTCACCACGTAGCGGCTGGACGCGGTGTCGTACACGACCGCGGGGTCGTTGACGCCACTGGTCACGCCGACGTCCACGAGCCCGACCTCCTCGTACGACAGCAGGTCGGCACTGCGGGCGAACAGCATGCGGTTCGACTGCGTGCCGTCGGAGGCACCCCCGCGCGCGGTCCGGGTCGCCACGATGCCGAAGGAGCCATCGGCGAGGTAGAACACGTGCGGGTTGCGGAGGCTGCGCAGGATGCTGTCGCTGGTGCCGTTCGCGGGCGGAGTCGTCGACGTCTTCGGGAAGAAGATGCCGTAGTTCTCGTTCAGGGGCGACCACCCGCCGGCGGCCTCGAGGGCGAGGTGCATGCTCAGCGCGACGTCGGCGTTGTTCGCCTCCGACACCGAGGTGGGGTTGCGGTGGTACGCCAGCAGCCGGGGCGCGGTCGCGGGGAGCACCCGCACGGCGAAGGTGCGCGTGGACGAGACGCCTGTGGCGACATCCGTCACTCGCACGGCGATCTCGGCCTCGACCTCGTTCTCCGAGTCGGACACGATCGCCTCGCCCACCTCGACGCCACCGGTGACCGAGGTCACCTCGATGGTGGCGCCCTCCGGCGCTGCCGGCAGGGCGGCGCCGGAGCGCACGACCGAGGGGATCACGAAGCGCTGCGCGAGCTTGGCCGCGCGGTCCTCGGCGGTGTCGGAGGAAGGCAGGACGGTGACAGTGATCGTGGTGCTCGCGCTCTGCCCGCGGATGGCGGCGGTCGCGGTCAGCTCGACCTCGACGGCCGGCTGCCCGGCCAGCGGCGCGTTCACGACACCGGTGGGAGCGACCACGTCGGGGTTGCTCGAGGTCCAGGTCACGCGCCCGTTCGCGGTGGGAAGGTCGATGTCACCGCTCGTCTCGCGGTCGGTGAGGGCCAGTCCGTCGAGGATCGCCTGCGCCTGCGCGCGCAGCTCCTCGGCGTGCGGCTGCGCGTCCGAGTCGGACACTTCTGCGACCTCCGCGGGCGAGAGGGCCCGGTCGTACACGTGGAAAGAGGAGATCGCGCCCTGGAAGAGCGGGTCCGGCCACGGGGCGCGGCCGATGGTGTTGACGGACTGGTCCACGATGTCGGCGGGCGTGTAGGCCACCGAACCGTGGGCGACGCGGGCGCCATCGATGTACAGCGACGCAGTCCCGGCGGCGCCGTCTACGACTGACGTGACGTTGACCCACTGGTTCGCCGTGACGCCGCACGACCCCGATTGGACCAGCTGCTCGACACCGCCGGCCTTGATCCCGACCAGCGGGGAGCGGCCCGAGCCGCAGTTCAGCGAGGCGAAGAAGTACTCGGTCGCGGAGGACTCGTTGCCGATGTTCCACAGGAAGTGGAACCCGTTGAGCATGGCGGCGGACGCCTTGACCTCCGCGCTGATGGTGGCCGACTCCTTGCCGGTGAGCAGGTTGTCGGGCAGTTCCACCCAGTTGCCGGTCGAGGTCTTGGCGCCGCCGCGGAGGGTCAGTGACGATCCTGTCCAGTCTCCGGCCTGTACGTTGCGGACCGTGGCCGCGCCCAGGGAGGAGCCTGCGACGTCGTTGGGGACGGACGAACCGGACGCCTCGTCGAAGGTGTACGAGGCGACGAGTCCCTCGTCGGGCACGGCTGCCTGTGCGCTGGTGGCACCGAGGCCGAGGATCATCGCACCGACGGCGGCGAAGGCCGCCGTCGTCCTGCGCGTACGGGAAGGCAGTCTCATTCCACTCTCCATCAAGTGACTGAACGGCGTCGGTCAGGGCTGTTATCGCTCACGTTAGCGGTAACGTGCAGGATGCGCCAGCGTGGTCGGACAGATCTTGTTACCGATAACTGGCGTCACGGCGCGTCCTTGACAACGCGTCGATCGCCCACGTACCGTGAATCCCCAGCCCGGACTGTTTCCGGTAACACCCGAGTGAGTCGCCGGACAGCGGGCGGCTCGTGATCGCGCGATGACGCACAGACCCTCGGCCTCGACGGAGACGTCGGCAGCGAGTGACGACGTCGTCGCCGCCACCCGACGAGAGCGAGGAAGCAGCGCAATGACGACGCGGCCAAGATCCCGATTCCTTGCGAGAGGCAGTGCGGTCGCGACCGCTGTGGCTCTCGCACTCACCGGCGCCGCCGCTCCGACGGCGGCGAACGCCGCCATCGCGGCGCAGCCGCTGATCCACTACACCTTCGACGAGGCATCCGGCACGACGATCCCCGACGTGTCCGGCAACGGCCACAACGCGACTCTCCGTCAGTCGGGCGGCGAGATCAGCGGCGGCCTGCTCAGCCTTCCCGGCGGAGCCCGAGGCACGACCGCGTACGTCGAGGTTCCCAGCGCCCCCCTCGTCGGCAAGAAGGACCTTACGATCTCGACATGGCTGTCGAACCGCTCCGGTCCCGCCAACGTCGCGGCGGCGTTCATCGGAGCCCCGGTCGCCAGCGGTGCGTCGTACTCGTCGGGCTACTGGCTGCTCAACCCCACCAACCCGAACGGGTACGTGAAGTCCGTCATCACCAACACCGCGAACGCCTCGGCGCCGTGGGGCACCGAGGTGGGCCCGGGTGCCACGAACGCGGCGAGCAGCGGCATCCGCACCCCAGCAGGCATGTCGCTGTACACCACCGTCATCGACGGCACCAACGGCCAGCTCCGGGTGTACGTCAACGGCGCGCTGGTGTCTCAGACCGCGATCGCACGGGATGTGTCGTCGTTCGGTTCGCAGCTCGTGTCCTACATCGGCCGTTCCACCTACAACGACCCGAACTGGAACGGACAGGTCGACGACTTCGCGGTGTACGGCTCGGCGCTCGCCGAGGCGGATGTCCGAGCGCTGTTCTCGGGAGAGGCGCTCGATCGCGCGGTGGCCTCGGTGACCCTGCCTGACACCGCGACCGCGGACTTCCCGCTGCCGACCGCCGGTTACGGCACACAGGTGTCGTGGGCGTCCGACAACCCCGCCATCGCCGTCAACGGCGGCACGGCGACCGTGACGCGGCCCGCCGCCGGCTCGGGCGACGCGACGGTGACCCTCACGGCCACATTCACCGCCGGAGGCGAGAGCCGGACGCGGACCTATCTGGTCACCGTGCCCGAAGACCTCGCCGACGACGTCAAGGCGCAGCAGGATGTCGACGCGATCGCGATCCGCAACCTCGACAACATCCGCACGAACTTCTCGGTTCCGGCCATCGGCGCCCAGGGTTCGACGATCGAGTGGACCGTGACGGAGGGAGGCGCGTACGCGTCGCTCCGCGCCGGTGTCACCGAAGGTTCGCGCACCGTCGACGTCGAGCGGCCCGCCGCCGGGGCGGAGGCCGTGGAGGTCGTCCTCACGGCGACCGCGCGCAACGGGTCGGCCGAGAGCACGCGCGAATTCCGCGCACAGGTGCAGCCGATGCCGTCGGGCACCGACAAAACCGAGGCGTACTTCTGGACGTTCTTCACCGGCGAGGGTCAGGGCGCAGAGCGCGTGAGCATCGCCGCGTCGAAGGGCAATGACGCGCTCAGCTGGAACACCCTCAACGAGGGCCAGCCGATCTTCACCTCGACAGTCGGCACCGAGGGTCTGCGCGACCCGTTCATCATCCGCGCACCCGAGGGCGACAAGTTCTACATGATCGCCACCGACCTCAAGATCGCAGGCCTGGCCGGCGGCTTCACCACCGCGCAGATCTCGGGCTCGAAGTACATCGAGGTGTGGGAGTCCGACGACCTGGTGAACTGGTCCGAGCAGCGGCACGTCAAGGTGTCGTCGGACTACGCCGGCAACACGTGGGCGCCGGAGGCGTACTGGGACGAGGAGCTCGACACCTTCGTGGTGTTCTGGGCGTCGAACCTGTACCCCACGACGAACCCCGCCGACCGCACGGCGGTGACGTACAACCGCATGATGTATGCGACCACCGACGACTTCGTGACCTTCTCGGAGCCGAAGATCTGGACCGACGTGCGTCGCGGGCAGGGCCTCGGAATGATCGACTCGACCGTCGCGAAGGTGGACGGCGTCTACCACCGCTTCACGAAGGACGAGGCGAGCATGACGATCCGTCACGAGAAGTCGACGAACCTCCTCGCGACGATCACCGGCACGCTTCCGGGCACCACCGGGTCTGCCGACCAGTGGACGCTCGTGAAGGAGCGCGTCGCCAGCGGCCTGCCCAACGGCGAGCCGGGCGGCACGTACACCAGCGGCGAGGGCGCGAACATCTTCCCCGCCAACGAGGGCGACGTGAACGGCCTGGACTGGTTCCTGTTCATCGACCAGCCGAACTACCACGGCGGACCGAACCACTACGTGCCCTTCGGGACGGACAACCTGAACGACGGCAACGCGTGGCAGCCCCTGGGCAGCAAGCTGCGCCAGGGCCTCCCCCAGAACGCCGACGGCGGCAAGCCGCGTCACGGCACCGTGATCCCGGTCACCCGCGCCGAGTACCAGCGGGTGCTTGAGGCGTACGCACCGTCGATCGCCGTGACCTCGGTCGGCGCCATGGACGTCACCACCCGTGCGGGCGTGGCGCCGGCGCTGCCGCAGGCGCAGCTGACCAAGAAGGACGGCTCGACGCAGACGGTCGACGTGACGTGGGATGCCGTCGACCCGGCCGAGTACGCCACCGCCGGCACCTTCACGGTGAAGGGCGTGGCGCAGGACGACTCACGCATGCCCGTCGAGGCGACGGTCACCGTCGAGGCGGCGATCGACGTCCAGGCGACGGCCGAGACGCGCTGCGTCGCCGGCAAGGTCGTGCTCACGGTCAAGGTCGCGAACGACGCGGATGCCGCCGCTCAGGTCGCGGTCTCCACGCCGTACGGCTCGAAGAACGCCACGGTCGCCGCCGGCAAGAGCGCGTCGTACGCCTTCAGCTCGCGGCTGACCTCCGTCCCGGCCGGCGAAGCGACGGTCGCGGTCACGTCGGGCGACGCGTCCGGCACCCTCACCGCGGCCTACGCCGCCCGCAGCTGCGGCTGATACCTGCAGCGGATGCCGCCGACTGAGGTCCGCGGCACCGGAAGGCCCCCGGCGGATCCGCCGGGGGCCTTCCCTCTTGGTCCCGGCCGCCCCGCGCCCGACAACCGGTGACAGTACGCCCCGCGCACACGCTGCGCCCTCGCGCGTCCATCCGCCCCGGCGCGCCGTCCCCGCGTGGGTCGTGGCACGCTGGATGCCATGCGCATCGCTCTCACCGGCTCGACCGGGAAACTCGGATCCGTCGTCGCCCGCGAACTGAGGGAGGCGGGCTATGAGGTCGTCGGCCTGGACCTCGTCGGAACCAGGAGCCCCGACTTCGTCCAGGTGGATCTGACGGACTACGGCCAAGTGGTCGATGCGCTCGGCGGCGTGGGCGACCGCCACGACGGCGTGGACGCCGTCGTCCATCTGGGAGCGATCCCCGCGCCCGGCATCCGCAGCGACGTCGCCACCTTCCACAACAACATGACGGCGACGTTCAACGTCTTCTGGGCCGCCGTGCGGCTGGGGATCCGGCGCATCGTGTACGCGTCGAGCGAGACGGTGCTCGGGCTGCCCTTCGATGCTCCGCCGCCCTACATCCCGGTCGACGAGGAGTACGCGCCGCGCCCCGAGTCGGTGTACTCGCTCGTCAAGACGCTCGAGGAGCGCATGGCCGTCGAACTCGTGCGGTGGCATCCCGATCTGTCGATCACGGCTTTCCGGTTCTCCAACGTGATGGTGCCTGCCGACTACGCCGAGTTCCCGTCCTTCGAGGAGGACGTGCGACGACGCAAGTGGAACCTGTGGGGCTACATCGACGCCCGCGACGGCGCCCAGGCCGTCCAGCGGGCCCTCGAGACGGCCCCGGTCGGCTTCGAGACGTACATCATCGCCGCCGCCGACACGGTGATGTCGCGTCCGAACGCGGAGCTGGTCGGCGAGGTCTTCCCGGACGTCCCCATCACTCGGGAGCTCGGCGAGCACGACACGATGCTCTCGATCGACAAGGCGCGCCGGATTCTCGGCTACGAGCCGCGACACTCCTGGCGGAACCACACAGGCGGCTGATGACCGAAGACCCCCGGCTCGCAGCCGAGCGCTACCGCCTCGAGCGCCTCGCCGCCGAGGCGTCGGCCACGGGCGCGTCCGGCGAACAGCAGGATGCCCCGGACGAGGCTCCCCCGGACGAGGGGCGCGCGGGCGAGGCATCCGCTGAGCGGTCGCGGGCTGCCAGCGCGGTCGACCGGGCGGCGTATGTGGAGACATCGATCCAGCAGGCGATCCGCCGTGGCGAGTTCGACGACCTGCCCGGAGCCGGAAAGCCGATCCCCGGGCTCGGCGACAGCCACGACCCGGACTGGTGGATCAGACGCAAGATCGAGAGCGAGCAGCTCACCGGGCTGGGGCCGCCGGCGCTCATGCTGCGGGTCGAGAACCGCGAGCTGGACGACCGTCTCGACGAGCTGCCGCGCGAGAGCGACGTGCGAGAGGCGCTCGAGGACTTCAATCGGCGGGTGATCGAGGCTCGGCGGCAGCTCCTGGGCGGGCCGCCCGTCGTGACGCCCACGCGCGACGTCGACGCCGAGATCGCGGCGTGGCGCACCCGCCGCGAGGAGCGCGCCGCGCGCGCGAGGTCTCAGGCCCAAACGGAAGCGGCGGAGCGGCAGGACAGGGCCCGCCGCCGGCGAGCCGGGTGGCTGAGACGCCGCCGGTGAGCCGAGTCAGGGGTTGGGGTTCGTCGCCTTGCCGTCGAGCCACAGCATGTTCGACGCGTCGGCGTGCGTGCCGTCCGTGCCGACGTGCTTGTCGCTGATCTGCGGTCCCTTGGTGATGACGTGCACCATCGCCATCGCGTGACCGCGTCCGAGCCCGTAGTCGGCGGCGAGCCACTCGATGATGGGCGTCGCCTTCGTCGAAGAGTCGAATCCCTTTTCACGGGCGATGTCGAGCAGCTGGCGAGGAGTGAGGCCGGTCTTGGCCTCGATCGTGTCGAGATACGCCTGGAACGACATGGGAACCTCTCCTGTCTCGATGTGTCAGCGATCAGTGTGTCACGCGGCCGCCCAGGACGCCGGGAGCCTCCCCTCACTTCCGGATGACGCCGTCAGTGGGGTGGGGCAGCTCCCCGATCCGGGGAACGCTCAGGAGCCCTCGTTAGACTGGCCACGCCATTTCGATGTGCATCTACCTGTCCGCTCGCGGACAAGGCGGCACGATGCGCCGCCACCGTGCGGCTGAGAGCCAGGGGACGATGCACACCACACTCGCCGACGCGCCGCCGACCCGGCGACCGAGCCTTCTCCGCGAGGCGGGACCGGCCTACTTCCCCGTCGCCCTCGTTGCTCGCCTCCCGTTCGCGATGATGGTCGTCGGCATCCTGACGCTCGTGGTCTCCGCGCGCGACTCGCTCGCCCTCGGCGGAGCGACGTCCGCACTGACGGGGCTCGGCACAGCCGTGTTCGGCCCGCTTCTGGGCGCTGCCGCCGACCGGTTCGGGCAACGACGGATGCTGCTGGTCGCCGGAGTCGTGAACAGCCTCCTGCTGGCGACGATGGCGGGGCTCGCGTTCGCGCCCGTCCCTGACGCCGCCCTCCTCGTGACCGCGTTCTTCATCGGAGCGTCCATGCCGCAGGTCGCGCCGCTCTCGCGCTCGCGACTCGTGGGCATCATCGGGCGCTCCTACCCCGACAGCCGACGCACGAAGGTCATCGGCGGCGCGATGGCCTACGAGTCCGCCGCGGACGAGATCGTCTTCGTCTTCGGGCCGGTGATCGTCGGCGTGCTGGCGACGACGATGAACCCCGCGGCGCCGGTGCTCGGCGCCGCCGTGCTCGCCCTCGTGTTCGTCACCGCTTTCGCGCTGCACCCGACCGCGTCCGTTCCCGCCGCGGCGGGCGACGAGCGCCTGGCGCAGGCTCCGGCGCGCGAGCTGCTGCGGGTTCGCGTGCTGACGCCGGTCGCCGGCGCCCTCGGCATGGGGCTGTTCTTCGGATCGATGCTCACCTCGCTCACGGCGTTCATGTCCGAGCGCGGCGCGCCCGAGCAGGCCGGGCTCGTGTATGGCGCGATGGGGATCGGATCTGCCGCGCTGGCCCTCGGAGTCGCACTGTTCCCCGCGCGGTTCACGCTGACCGCCCGGTGGCTCGTGTTCGCATCCGTCCTCCTTGCCGGAACCCTGGCACTGCCGTTCGTGGACAATGTGGGAGCGATCGCGCTCTGCCTGCTCGTCATCGGCGTCGGCATCGGTCCGACCCTCGTGACCCAGTACAGCCTCGCGGCCGCGTGCAGTCCCCGCGGTCGGTCGGCGACCGTGATGACGATGCTCGGGTCCGCCATCGTGGTCGGCCAGTCGGCGGCATCCGCCGTCACGGGTCTGGTCGCCGACGGCGCCGGGCCCACTGCGGCACTCGTCGCTCCCGTGATGGCCGCGGTCGTCGTGTTGGGGGCAGGCGCGGCGAACGCGGTCTTCGCCCGCCGCTGAGCCGTAGCCTGCCGCGTGCACGTCGTCAACCCCACCCGGCCGAGCGCCCCGCTCTGCGACGCTGATCCAGGGGATGCTGCATACCGGGAGGCTCCATGACCGACGTTCTCGCCGCGTCGCGTACCGACATGTTCTCGTTCGGTCCCCGCGGACCGCTCAGCGCGCTCCTGCACCGCGCACTTTCGCGGTCGCCCGACGACGTCGTCCTCCAGGACCTCCCCGGCGCCGTGGACGCGGCGCTCGGGACGGACGACATCCTTCGCGACGACGATGTGCAGCTCGCCCTGTTCCTTCTGTACGCGGCCGCTTACGGCTCGCTGCCCCACATCGATGGCGAGTGGGAGTGGCACACCGACCTGCTCGCTGCGCGCGACCGGCTCGAGCGCGCCTTCGAGCGGCGCCTCCGCGACATCGTCGACGTGGGTCCCCTCCCCGATCCGACGCAGGATGCCGTCGCCCGGCGCCTGTTCGAGATGACCGCTCCCACGAGCGGCCCCAGCCTGTCCCGTTTCGTGGCGAAGAAGGCCACGCGCGAGCAGCTCGACGAGTTCCTCATCCTGCGCAGCGTGTACACGCTCCGCGAGGCCGACCCGCACTCGTGGGCGATCCCGCGACTCACCGGACGCGCCAAGGCGGCCCTGGTCGAGATCCAGTCCGACGAGTACGGCGCCGGCGACCCGCACCGCATGCACGCCGCGATCTTCGCTCAGACGATGCGCGGTGCCGGCCTGGATGACACGTACGGCGCCTACCTCGACCGCGTGCCGGCGATCACGCTGGCCGCGCAGAACATGATGTCGATGTTCGGGCTCAACCGGCGCCTGCGCGGGGCGATCGTCGGCCACCTCGCCGCCTTCGAGATGACCTCGTCGCTCCCCAACCGGTCCTACGGCGACGGGTTCCGCCGCCACGGCTTCGGGCAAGACGTCACGTGGTACTTCGACGAGCACGTCGAAGCGGACGCAGTGCACGAGCAGATCGCGGGGCGCGATCTCGCCGGAGCGCTGGCCGAGGACGAACCGGAGCTGCTGCGCGACATCATCTTCGGCGCGGCCTGCTGCCTGGCGGTGGACGACATGGCCGGCGACGAGGTGCTCGCGGCGTGGTCAGAGGGGCGCAGCGCACTGCGCGCAGCGGAAGCCCCCACGAAGGGCTGACGGGTGCCCGAACGCCTGGCCCTCGAATACGTCCTGCCGCTGCGCTGGGAGGACGACGACGACCTCGACGAACTCACCGCCTACCTGCAGACGCTCGCCGATTGGGTGGACGTCACTGTCGTGGACGGCTCGGCGGAGCCGCTGTTCGGCGCTCACGCGAGGGCGTGGCCGTTCGTGCGTCACGTCGCACCCCACGTTCCGGGTACCAACGGCAAGGCCCGCGGCGCCATGAGCGGCATCGAGGCGAGCAGACACGACCACATCGTGATCGCCGATGACGACGTCCGCTACGACCGCGCGGCTCTCCAGCGCGTCGATCAGCTGCTGGACGAAGCGGACTTCGTGCGGGTGCAGAATGTGTTCCGCCCGACTCCGTGGCATGCGCGGTGGGACACCGGGCGGAGCCTGCTCAACCGAGCACTGTCCGGTGACTTCTCGGGCACCGTCGGGTTGCGCCGAGCAGCGCTTCTCGGCGGCGGATACGACACCGACGTGCTGTTCGAGAACCTCGAGCTCGAGCGGACGGTGCAAGCCCGTGGCGGCCGAGTGGTCGTCGCAGGCGACCTGTTCGTCACACGCCTGCCCCCGACCGCGCGGCGCTTCTTCGAGCAGCGCGTGAGGCAGGCGTATGACGACTTCGCGCAGCCGGCGCGGCTGATCCGCGAGCTGGCTCTGCTGCCCCTCGCCGCTGCGGCGCTCGCGCGAGGCCGGCTGCTCGCGCTGGCCGCCGCTGCGGCCACGGTCATCGCCGTGGCCGAGCTCGGCCGGCGCCGTGACGGCGGTACGCGCGTCTATGCGCCGACGGCAGCGCTGTGGGCACCGCTGTGGGTCGCCGAACGCGCGATCACGATCTGGCTCGCTGTGATCGTCCGCCTTCGCGGCGGCGTCCGCTACCGCGGTACGCGCATCTCACGAGCAGCGACGCCGATGCGGCGTCTGCGGAAGGAGGCACCATGACCGACGCGGAATCGCGCGTCACCATCACGCCGTATCCCGACGGCCCCCTCATCGTGCGGGGTCCGGCCGAGATCGTCGACGATCACGGTGCGCCGATCGAACGGCACCGCAGAACCGTCGCTCTCTGCCGCTGCGGCGTGTCCGCGATCAAGCCGTGGTGTGACGGCACGCACAAGCTCGCGGGCTTCCGGACCGAACCACCCGCGCCCGGCGGACCAGCCGCCGATGCCACCGAGCATCTCGGCCCGCGGCCGTGACGCCGCCGGCGGGCCGTTGACGGCATCCGCCGGTCAGACCGGTCGTGGATCGAGCGTCGGCACCGCCGCGTGCGCCTCGACGGCGTCGGCGAAGACCGCGTCCCAGCGCTGAAGGAACGCATCGAGCCCGTAGCGGGCGAGCGCGTGCTCCCGAGCCTGACCACCCGCCTCGCGGGCGAGGTCCGCATCGGCGAGGAACGCGCGCACCGCCGACCGCAGTTCGTCGACGTCGGTCGAGACGACGCCGGCGCCGGCGGGAACCGCGCGGACCGTCTCGGTGGCCGCGAGGCCGACGACCGGCATCCCGAGGTGCATCGCCTCGAGCAGCGAGAGCCCGAGCGACGTCCACCGGAACGGATGCAGATACAGCCGCCGCCGCGCCAGTGCACGGTGCATGCGGGCGAAAGGCAGATCACCCGCGGCATGCACGTCGTGGCCGGCATCGAACGCACCCGCCAGCAGCTCCCCACCCATCCCGAAGACATCCACCGGCGCGTCCCGACTGAACACCGGCAGCAGGTCCGTTCCCGTCACCCGCCACCGCCGTACCGGCTCGTTGACCACCACGCCGATCCGGCCGAGCTCGCCGGTGTAGAGCGGCCCCGGATCGGGCACACCGTGCTCCACGACGACCGTACGAGCCCGACCGTTGTCCCAGAAGAGCTCGTTGAAATGCGTCACGTGGACGATCGGGATGTCCGACCGGCTCGCGAGCGGATGCTCCGTGGCGACCGCGTCGGGACGGGGCGTGTTGTGCTCGAGGTATACCGCCGGCGCATCACGCCCGGGCGCCCGCCCTGTCAGCTCTTCGACGAGGTCGATCTCGCCGGGACTCTGCAGCACGACGACGTCGAACTCCTCCTCCCGCAGGCGATCCAGCGGCACCTGCCGGGCGCGCTCCCACCCCCAGCCATCAAGGCCCTCGTCGCGTGCGCCGGGCTCGACGGCGACCGGCATCAGGTACTCGTGATCGCCTCGCACCAGCGCATTCGTGTACCCGCCGTGGACCGGCCACAGCAGGATCCTCATCGCCGTGCTCCGCAGCGAGGCCTCTGTGTCCCCCCACGTGCCGCACGTGGCGCTCCGAGGTCGGCGTGCGCAGTGGTCACAGGTCCTCAGGCGCCAGGTCGCCCTGACCCTCTTCGCCGAGTTCCGCGACCACCGGGTCCACGTTCTGCGTCTCGGGCTGCAGCGCGGGGCTCGGCCGGTCCGCCGCAGGCACCTGGTCGTCGTCCGTCTCGATCTGGGCCGGATCGTCGCCGGTGACCGTCATGGCGTCGAGGTCCTCCTCCGTCGCGCCCTCGTCGAGCGCCGTCGTGCGGTCCCACTCCGCCTGTGCGGGGTCGAGCGTCGGGTCCGGTTCGATGGAGGTGTCACCGTCGCGCAGCGGCTGCAGGCCGGTCTGGCCGTCGGGCGCCGGCGGAACGTCGCTGGGAAGGGTCTCGCCAGGAGGCGTGGCACCGGGGAGGTCGTCAGCGAGTCGGTCGTCGGACATGTGTGTTCTCCTTCGTCAGTCTTCGGGCCCGCGGCCCGCTTCGAATCGTTCCTCGTAGCGCGCGGACGCCTCCGCGAGAAGGTCGTCATCGAGGCGCCCGATGGGCTCGACGCGGCGCAGCAGCGGCTCGCAGTCCGGCCCGCGGCCGACCTCCGTTCCGCGCAGCACCCACGCGAACCGGTCAGGATTCTTCTCGCGCAGTTCCCGGTACTGGCAGACCTGGCGCGCCAGCCAGTCCTCGAAAGGACGGGTCCACCACACCTCGGCATGCAGCGGGTTGACGGAGAGCCCGGGGAGTGTCAACCCGCTCTCGGTGTCGACGCTCGGGGCCCGATCCTTCTGTGGACCCTCGCTGTAGCGGATGTACAGCGTTCCGTGCTCGCGGACGATGTCAGCGAGCTGGCCCAGGGACCCGATCACCGTCGGCAGATCCTCTCGGACGAACAGCTCCTCCTCGCCCGGACTCTCCTCGTCCGTCACAATGCGGGTTCGTCGTGGATCTCGCCGCGCCAGCCGCCTGTCTCGCGGCCGCGGCGCTCCATGAGCTCCTTGAAGCGCTTGAGGTCCCCCTCGGCGGCGCGCTCATCGATGTCCAGCGCCGCTCCCGCCTTCTCGAGGAACGACTCGGGCACCCACGTCATCTCGAGAGTGACCAGCGTGCCGCCGCCGGCACCGGGCGAGAAGCTGACACGGCCGGTGTGCACCTTCTCGCCGTGGCTCTCCCACGCGACGTGGTCGTCGGGCACCTGGTCGGTGATCGTCGCGTCGAACTCGCGCTCCACACCGCCGACGCTCACGACCCAGTGGGTGAGCTGATCGTCCAACTGGTCGATCCGCTTGACCGACGACATGAACTCGGGGAACTCCTCGAACTGCGTCCACTGGTTGTACACCGCGCGCAGGGGCGCGTCGACCTCGATCTCTGCGGTCACACTGCTGGTGGCCATGGCGGCTCCTTTCCTCGTGGATGGCCACGGTACGGAACCTGCGGCATCCGCGGCACGGGGTTGACCTTCCGCCGGGGCCGATGTATCCCGCAGCGGGTGTCGCGTGGCGGCACCTCGCGCGGGCAGACTGAGCCCATGAGCGAGCCGACCCGACGCTGGGTGCTCCACGTCGACCTCGACCAATTCATCGCGGCCGTCGAGGTGCTCCGCCGGCCGGAACTCGCCGGCAAGCCGGTGATCGTCGGAGGCCGGGGCGATCCGACCGAGCGGGCTGTGGTCTCGACCGCGTCCTATGAGGCTCGCGCCTTCGGGGTCGGCTCGGGGATGCCGCTTCGCGTCGCCGCTCGCAAGGCGCCGGAGGCGGTCATCCTGCCGGTCGACCATGAGGCGTACAACGCGGCGTCGGCGGAGGTGATGGCGACGCTGCGCGCGCAGCCCGGCGCTGTGATCCAGATCCTCGGCTGGGACGAGGCGTTCGTCGGCGTGGAGACGGACGACCCGGAGGGCTACGCGAGAAGCGTGCAGCAGGCGGTGCTGGACCGAACCTCGCTGCACAGCAGCGTGGGGATCGGCGACACCCTGGTGCGGGCGAAGGTGGCGACCGGGTTCGGCAAGCCGCGCGGCGTCTTCCGCCTCACGGCGGAGAACTGGCTGGAGGTCATGGGCGATCGGCCGACGATCGACCTCTGGGGTGTGGGCTCGAAGGTGTCCAAACGGCTCGCGGCGCTCGGCATCCGCACCGTTGCCGAGCTCGCAGCCGCCGAAGACGCCCCGCTCGTGCAGGAGTTCGGGCCACGGATGGGACCGTGGTACCGCCAGCTCGGCCGCGGCGACGGGTCGTCGGTGGTCGACGACACGCCGTGGGTTCCGCGGGGCCACAGCAGGGAGACCACCTACCAGCAGAACCTCGTCGAGCGCGATGACATCGTGGCCGCCGCGCGAGCACTCCTGGATCAGGTGCTCGAGGACGTCGCAGCCGACGGCCGGCCGGTCGTCGGCCTCGGACTCAAGGTGCGCTACGCCCCCTTCATCACCAAGACCTTCACCAAGAAGATCGCGGCGACCTCTGACCGCGACACCGTGGTCGCGCGGGCCATGGAACTCGTCGAGAGGATCGAGCGCGATCGTCCCATCCGCCTGCTGGGCATGCGCGCGGAGCTGACGATGCCCCGGGATGCCCGAGAAGGCCATACGCCCACGCGCAGCGGATGGTGACCCGGGACGGGACCCGTGTCGGCGACGGCGAGAAGGTGCCCCGTCCCTGGGGACGGACGGGGCACCTGGAAAGCCGGGCCGCTGGGGGGCGGCCGGGTTCCTCGTGAGGCGTGCCGACGAGCGCCGAATCAGGGGAACAGCGATTCGGGCGCAACGTGTTGCGTTGTGACATCTCTCTCGGATGACGTCTCTGTCGCGGCTCGTCAGCAACGCCTAGGTCATTGATAGCGGAGCGCGAACCCGACGTGTCGAAAAATCACCCGCGCCTTCACCCGTGGTCCGGCTCGGATCAGCCGCGGATGAGACAGAATCGACACGCGCGACGAGAAGGGACCCGTACGGTGAGCACATCGACGCTGACCTTCGCCGTGCTGGCACTCGCCGTGCTCGGTTTCGTCACCAATCGCGTGCCGATGGTCATCGTGGCGATGTTCGTTCCGGTCGCCCTGTGGGCGACCGGCGTTATCACGCTCGGCGAAGCCTTCACCGGCTTCGCCGATCCGATCGTGATCTTCATCGCCACGCTGTTCGTCCTCAGCGAAGCGCTCGACAGCACGGGTGTGACCGCATGGCTGGGGCGACAGCTGGAGAGGCGGGCGGGTGTCGCGCGGACGCGGCTGCTGGTGGCGACAGGCCTGGTCGCCGCGCTGCTGTCGGCTGTGATCAGCATCAACGGCGCGGTCGCCGCCCTGCTCCCGATCGTGGTCCTCGCCGCAGTGCGTGCCGACGTCGCTCCGTCGCGGCTGCTGATCCCGCTCGCGTTCGCCGCGAGCGCCGGCTCGCTTCTGACGCTCACGGGCACGCCGGTGAACATCATCGTCTCGCAGGCCGCGGCCGATGCGGGCGGGCGCGCGTTCGGCTTCTTCGAATTCGCCCTCGCGGGCATCCCCCTCGTGGTGCTGACCCTCGCCGTGTCGATCCTGTTGGGCGACCGGCTGCTCCCCCGCCGGACACCGGAACGCATGGAGGAGCCGATCGCCGACCCGAGTGAGAACGTCCGCTCGTGGCGCGAGACATACCACCTGAGCCTCGACACGGGGCTCATCTTCCAGGCGGAGACGGGTGTGGCGGAGGTGCTCATCGCGCCACGCTCGACGCTCATCGGCCGCGTCGTCTCCCCGGGGATGACGACGAGGGACGAGGGCCTGGTGGTCCTCGCCATCAGACGTGGGGACGGCACCGCCACATCCGGGTCGACGGAGACGCCGACCGCCGTGGCGCTGCAAGCCGGCGACGCGGTCCTCGTGCAGGGGCCGTGGGACGCCCTTCAGCGCTACGTGGCCTCACCCGATGTCATCCCGGTCGGATCTCCGCGCGCCCTGCAGCGGACCGTGCCGATGGGCCGCGGAGCCAAGCGCGCATTGACGATCCTGGCCGCTGCCGTCGTGCTCCTGGCCACCGGCATCCTTCCCCCCGCGATCGTCGGGCTGGTGGCCGCCGGCGCCCTCATCGTCACGGGCGTCGTCACGGTGCCTCAGTCGTTCCGAGCCGTCTCGTGGAGCACGGTCGTGCTGATCGCCGCGATGATCCCGCTGTCCGAAGCGATCGTGACCTCGGGTGCGGCCGATGTGATCGCGGGCGCGGTGCTCGCCCTGGCGGGGAACGCGTCGCCCCACCTGGCGCTGCTGGCCATCTGCGTGCTGACCCTGGTGCTCGGCCAGTTCATCTCGAACGTCGCCACCGTGCTGGTCATGGTTCCGATCGCGGCATCGTTCGCGCAGACCCTCGATGTCAGCGTTCAGCCGTTCATGATGGCGCTGACCGTCGTCGGCGCCGCGTCGTTCCTCACGCCGATCGCCACGCCGGTGAACCTCATGGTGATGCAGCCGGCGGGCTACCGGTTCGGGGATTACTGGCGCCTCGGGCTCCCGCTCTCGATCCTCTTCATCGCCGTGGCGGTGCTGTACGTGCCCCTGATCTGGCGATTCTGACAGCGGGCCTGTCAAGGCCCGTGCACCGAGGGACGCCTGGCTCTACCGTGGCGACACGCTCACCGCATCGGAGGACCCCGTGGCAGACGATGACAGCACCGGCGAAGAGGCATCCCGCGTCGGCTCCGACAGGAACGTCGCCGACGCTGTCGTGGCCCGACTGCACGAGTGGGGCGTGGAGCGGATCTACGGGTACAGCGGCGACGGGATCAACCCGGTGCTGGACGCACTGCGGCGCGCTTCCGCCGGGCCGGACTTCATCCAGGCGCGCCACGAGGAGAACGCCGCCCTCATGGCGGTCGGCGATGCGAAGTTCCACGGGGGCGTCGGGCTCGCCCTGTCGACACAGGGCCCGGGAGCCATCCATCTCCTGAACGGGCTCTACGACGCCAAGCTCGACCACGTGCCGGTGGTCGCCGTCGTCGGACAGCAGCACCGCACGGTGCTCGGATCCGGCTACATGCAGGAGGTGGAGCTGAAGACGCTCTTCGCGGACGTCGCCCTCTACGTCGGCGAGGCCGTGACGCCGGAGCAGATCCCCCTCGTGATCGACGAGGCGTTCCGCAACGCCCGCGGCGGCGCGGGTCCGGCGGTCATCATCCTGCCGCACGACGTGCAGCAGGCGCCGGCAGCCGAGCACGCCCGGGAGCACGGCGTGGTCGTGACCGCCGCCTCCTTCGCGGCGGCGGATGTCCGGCCCCGCGAGGAGGACGTCCGCGCGGCCGTCGACCTCCTCCGGCGAGCCGCTCGGCCCGCGCTGCTGGTGGGCCGCGGGGCTGCCGGCGCAACGGATGCCGTCCTGGGGCTGGCCGACAAGCTCGGGGCAGGGGTCACGACGAGCCTGCTCGGCAAGCCCTTCGTGGACGAGCGCCATCCGCTCGTGGCCGGCACGATGGGACATCTCGGCACGACGGCGAGCGCCGCGATCCTCGCGGAGTGCGACGCGCTCGTGATCGTGGGCTCGAACGATCCCTGGACCGAGTACTACCCCGCGCCCGGCCAGGCCCGGGCCGTGCAGATCGACATCGACCCACGGCGACTCGGCGACCGGTACCCGATCGATGTGGGAATCGCCTCCGACGCCGGAGCGGCTCTCGCGGCGCTGATCGAAGGGCTGCCGAGCCCCGACCGACCCGACTGGCGAACGCGTGTGGAGGCGCACGTGGCATCGTGGCATCAGGTCCGGCGTCGACGCGCTGACGTCGACGCGCAACCGCTCAACCCCGAGCGGGTCGTCGCTGAGCTCGTGGATGCGCTGCCGGCAGACGCCGCCATCGCGATGGACGTCGGCAGCGTCGTCTACTGGTACGCGCGGCAGCTCGTCCTGCCGCCGGGTGTGCCGGCTCACGTCTCGGGCACGCTTGCGAGCATGGGATGCGGCGTGCCGTACGGGGTGGCCGCGAAGAGCGGGGCTTCCGGCCGCCCCGTGCTGGTGCTCGCCGGGGACGGCGGCATGCAGATGACCGGTCTGGGCGAGCTGCTGACCGTGGCACACCGCTGGCGGACGTGGACCGACCCCCGATTCGTGGTTGCGGTGTTCGACAACGGCGAGCTGACCGAGGTCAGCTGGGAGCAGCGCGAGATGGAGGGTGCGCCGCGATACGCCGCCAGTCAGGACCTCCCCTCGTTCGACTACGCGGGTTTCGCCGAGCTGCTGGGTCTGGCAGGCGAACGCGTCGACGATCCCGGCCAGGTCGGCGACGCCTGGGTGCGCGCCTTCGCCGCCGACCGCCCGTACGTGCTGCATCTGAAGACGGATGCCGCCATCCCGCTCCTTCCGCCGCTCGCCTCGGGCCAGCAGAAGACGGACGTCATGCTCGACGCGCTGCGTCAGGAGGCGGCGCTCGGCGACCCGCTGGCTCGGCGAGCCCTCCGGCTGGTCGACGAGTACGTGCGGATCGAGAGCGACACCGCGTAGTTCTCGTCGCACCGTACATCGGGGCCGTCTGCACGCGGCGCCCGGATCGGCAAGAGGAGCGGATCACGGGGCATCGCGGCCGGATGACTCGGATGTCGCTCCGCGACGCTGGCGCGATGGCGGACGACAAGGCATGGTGGGACCGTTTCGACGCCCGGCCGGTGCGCGAGGAGGCCACATGCACAACGGAGCATCAGATCCCAGGATCGAAGGCTGGGAACGGCGGCTCGCCGCCCGCGCCGAGCAGGCGATCGACTGCCTCGCGGCCGTGGGCGGCGTAACCGGCCTCATCGTCGGCGGCAGCGTGGGCCGCGGGGAGCACTGGCCCTTGAGCGATATCGACGTCATCGTGGTCAGCGCGGGGCGACCTGTCGACGATGTCTGCGCGGACATCGACCGGCGGGCTTACGAGCTGAGCGAGCTGTGGGGCGCGGCAGGGCTGTACACCGCCGTCGACGCGGGCAGGCTCGTCTTCGATGAGACGGAAATCCGCACCGTGGCCGACATGACCGCCGCGCTCGAGAACGACCGCTGGTTCCACGGCATCGACAAGGTCTACGGCGGATGGTGGGGACGCGACGACAACGGCGCCGCCGCTGAGCTTCTGCGCCTTGCAACGGAATGGCGGTTCGCCCCCGAGGTGGTCCGGCGCCGAATCACGGCCTGGATCTCGCGCGCGGAGCACGCTCTGACTCTCGCGGAGCAGGTGTCGTGCGATGACCCGACCAGCGCGTGGGCCGCAGTGCGGCGGGCTGCCACAGCGATCGCTGAAGCAGCCACCGAAGTGTGGGGCGAACGCGCCGGCTCGCTGGGACGGTACTGGACCCACTTCGAAGCACGCGCGAATCGCCATGGCGGGGATCGGTTCGCGGAGGCTCTGCTCATCGCCGCGCACGCTCAGCCGGGCGTTCCACCGGATCTGCCAGAATGGCTCATCGCGAGGATAGACATGTCGATGGAGGCTCGCAGGCAGGTCGGCGAAGACGTCACCCCGGAACAGAACGCTCGGGACAACGTGCTGGCTTTCGCCGGACTCTTCCGCAGCCGCTTCCCCGCCGCCACAGACGCGTGGCTGCGACCGCTCGACGCCGACATCACCGCGTCGGTGGCCGCGCTCCGGCAGCTGCGGGAGCAGCTGCTCCAAGACAGGCGACGGGAGACCGAAGCTACTCCTGCAGGTTGAACTCGGTGAAGGCGCCGACGGGTACGAAACCGAGCCGTCGGTAGATCGAGCTGCCGTCGGCCGTGGCCTGGAGGACGGCCACGTCGATGCCCGCGAGGTCACGGAGGACCGCGGCCATCAGATCGGTGGCGATTCCGCGACCGCGGTGCTGCCGCAGCGTCGCAACACCGTAGATCCCGGCCACGCCGTTGCTGATGAACACTTCGGCTCCGGCCACCGGCCGGCCATCGAGATAGGCGACGAGGAAGCGGCTTTCCGGCGATTCCCACGGCCGTCCGGCCGACGCCAGCTCGAGGAAGTCCCTCACGGCGGCAGCGGGCGGGTCCCAGTTGGCGGCGAGGATGCTGGCATACTCGGCCATCGCGCTCGAGGACGTCACCTTCCGGATCTCGGCACCGGAGTCACGATCGGGGTACGTCACGTCAGACAGGAGGAGGGTCATCGCGGTCTCGCTCTCCCCCGCGGCGAACCCCGACTCGGTCAGGAGCGATCGTCGATCGCACTGATCCTGCGTCTCGGCTACCCACCATGAGAACGGTCGTCCGGCGGCTCGCACCTCGTCGGCGATCGTGCGGACGACTTCGGGAGCGAAGCCGTCGGTGAACGCGACGCGCGACACCGTGTTGTACGTGTCATGGTCCAGTCCGCTGTCGCAGATCTGGAAGTCCCCTCGCTCGCGGGTCGTCGCCCCCGGAACGAACCCGTGCAGGAGTGCGGCGTGCGCGGCGAGGTTGAGTTCCGTGACGCGCATCAGTGCGCCGGCATCCATCCGCTCCCCCTTTCGCCGCTGCTGCGGTCGGCTCATCGGCCATCCCGACGACGCACCAGCGTACCCACCGCGCGGAGCCGTCGACGGAACCGCGGGGGTCGCTGTCCTCAGCGCGAAGCGTCTTCCGGCAGGCGGTGGGCAGGCTGAGGGATCTTCGCCGACGGCGACCGCCCCGGAGCGGGACCGCTCAGATGGCGCGCCGCTGGGCGAGGAGAGGGCACTCGAAGGGGTCGCGTTCCCCGAGACCCACCCGGTTGATGTAGCGGACGACGATCCGATAGGACGCGAACAGACCCACCGACGTATAGGGGACACCGTGCGTGTCGCAGTACGCGCGGACCAGACGAGAGGCGCGGCGCAGATGCGGGCGGGGCATCGACGGGAACAGGTGATGCTCGATCTGGTAGTTCAAGCCCCCCATCACGACATCCAGAACGCGGCTGCCACGGATGTTCCGGCTGGTGCTCGCCTGCCGACGGAGGAAATCGAGCTTGTCACCGGCCTCGATCACGGGCATCCCCTTGTGGTTGGGCGCGAACGACGCGCCCATGTAGAAGCCGAACACCGCGAGCTCGACCGCGAGGAAGGCCACGGCGATCCCGGGGGACAGCACGACGAAGGCGAGGGCGACGAACCCGCCGAGGCGGACGGTCAGCAGGGCGATCTCCCACCAGCGGCGCTGCACGTGTTCGCGCGCCAGCACGCGCCGCACGCTCGACGCGTGCAACGACACGCCCTCGAGAAGCAGCAGGGGAAAGAAGAACGCGCCCTGGTGCGACAGCACCCAGCGTGCCAGTGGGTTGCGCACCTGCCGCACCCGTCCCGGTGTGACGGCGATGATCGGCAGCTCGATGTCGGGGTCGGCGCCCCGCTTGTTCGGATTGGCGTGATGCCTCGAGTGCTTGTGGTGCCACCAGCCGTAGCTCATCCCGATGAAGAGGTCGCCGATGATCAGGCTCGCCCAGTCGTTGGCTCGCCCCGACACGAAGATCTGCCGGTGCGCGGCGTCGTGACCGAGGAAGGCGACCTGCGCGAACAGGATCCCGAATCCTGCTGCTGTGAACAGCTGCCACCAGGTGTCGCCGATCCAGACGAAGAGCGCGAGAGCCGCGACGACAGTGGCGGGAAGCCCGATCAGCTTGGCCCAGTAGTAGCCGTATCGTCGCCGCAGAAGACCTGCGTTCCGGATCTCTTCGGCGAGTGCCGAGAAGTCACTCGTCGCGCGACCCTTCGGCCGTCGCGCTGTTCTGAGCACACCCGCTGCTGTTGCGTCATCGTCGATCACAATCAGAATTCAGCCCGGACCACGGCCTGCCACCCTAGGGGCTTGCCATTTGGCCGCGCCGGTGGCAGGGTTCCCGACCGCTGGGGCGCTCGCGTGGCATCATCTCCTGGGCAGGGGGAGGCACCGACGTGAGACAGACGCAGGAACCGGGGAGCCGGCGTTCGCGCTTGCGGCTGGCGGATGGCACGTCGCTGTCGATACGCCCGTACCTGGCCGCGGACGCCGAAGCGACGCTCCGGATCTTCGAGCGCGCTGTGCGCATCACAGCACGATCGAGATACAGCGAAGCCGAGGTGGAGGCCTGGCTCGGCGGACCTCGTGAACTGGCCGCGTGGAGCGCCGACCGAGCGCGCGTGCGGACCTTCGTCGCGGACATCGACGGCACGGTCGCCGGTTTCGCCGACCTCTCAGAAGCCGGCTACGTCGACCGGCTGTTCGTCGATCCTGACTTCGGCGGCCGCGGCGTGGCCACCGCCCTGCTTGCCGACGTGCGGAGGTCGGCTCACGACCTCGGCATCACGGAGATGACGACTCATGCGAGCCTGGTGGCGCGACCGGTGTTCGAGGCCGCCGGGTTCCGCGTCGAGTATGCCGAGACGGTCGTGAAGGACGGGGAGCGGTTGAACCGCTTCTTCATGAGCGCGAAGCTCTGACCGGTCACGGCGGCAGCAGGCTCATCGGTCGTCCGGCATGAGCACCGAGCGCAGCATCCGATCGACGGATGCCTGCAGCTCGACCTGCGGGCGAGGCTCTCCCAGACTCCGGGTCACCTCGGCGAACAGGATGCCGTCCAGGAATGTCAGCAGGTCCCGCGCCCGCGCCGCCGCCTCCCTCTGCGGGAACGTCGCCGCGAGGCGCGTGGCGAGCACGTCGAGCAATCGCTCCGCGCCGGCGGACAGTGCTCGAGCGACGTCGGGCCGGCGTGCCGCTTCCAGAGAGAGCTCGTAGCGGGCCAGCGTCCGGATGCGGCCGTCCCCGGTGATCGCGTCGCGCATGAGCCGGCTCATCGCCGCCGCGAGGTCTCCCGGCTCCAGATCGCGAACCGCGTCCTCATCGGCTTCGGCGAGCCGCGCCACCGCGGCATCGATCAGCGCGGCGCGGCTCGGCAGGTAGTACGACGTCGAGCCCTTCGGCAACCCTGCCGCAGCGTCGACCGCGCGATGCGTGAGCCCTCGACTGCCGGCATCTGCCAGGACATGCAGCACAGCATCCGCGATCAACGTCCGTCGTGCGGTGCTGGTGGCCACGGTTCCCCCTTGCAGAATGTCTCTACATCTGTAGAGTAGCAGCCTCAACAGATGTAGAGGAGCGACCATGCCGACTGTCGGCCGCACCGGGGAGCGCTCATGCGCGTCATGATCGTCGGCGCAGGAATCGCCGGACTGACCCTCGCGGCGCTGCTGCACCGCCAGGGGAACGATGTCGCCGTCGTCGAGAAGCGCGCAGCCGTGCCGCGCCGTGCCGCGAGCGATGCCGGCGACGGGTACGCGCTCGCCCTCTGGCCGCACGGAACGCGCGTGCTGCACGCGGTCGGGGTCTATCAAGACATGGTCGCCGCCGCCATGCCGATGCACACCTACACCGCGCGCAATCACGAGGGCACGGTGCTGTCCCGCTCCGGGATACCGGCGGAGGTGTCGGAGTACGGGCACGTCGGCCTGCTCGCGAGAGGTGACCTGATGGGGCTCCTGTCGGACGTCGCGGCGGCAGGTGCAGACCTCCGTTATGGCCGCACGGTCACGGACGTCTCGCCCGGGGCATCCGGCGTGGACGTGCGCCTTGACGACGGGAGCGAGGAGCGGGTCGACGTGCTGATCGGCGCCGACGGCATCGGCTCGAGCCTGCGCCCCTGCGTGACCGACCAGACGCGAAGGTTCGACACGGGGTGGGCATGCCTGGTCTGGTGGGCGGCCGCCGAGTTGGCCGAGGTGGGCGAAGTGACCGAGCGCTGGGGCGTCGGCAGCTTCGTCGGGACCTATCCATGCCGCGATCGACTCTGCGTCATCGTGGGTGCGCCGTCCGAGCGCTTCGCTGTCGAAGCCGATCGGCCGGCCGCCGCGGTGCAGCTGATGCGAGAGCACGGGCTCGCCGATGCTCGCTGGATGCCGTCATCCGCGGGGGCGGTGACGGTCTGGCCCATGTCGGACGTGCGAGCCTCTCGCTGGGCCGCAGGCCGCCTCGCGCTGGTGGGGGACGCCGCAGTGGGGTTCCTTCCCACGGCAGGCGTCGGAGCATCGATGGCGCTGGAGTCCGCTGCGGCCCTCGCCGACGAGCTCTCACGGGCAGACGCGGCATCTGCGCCGAAGGCGCTCGAGCTCTATGAGCGCCGACGTCGCCGCCGGACCGAGCGCGCACAGTCACTGTCGCGCCGACTGGCCCGGTTCACTTTCGTCCGCTCCCGTGGGCCGGCGGCGCTGCGGAACCTGGCGTTCGCGCATACGAACGTCGAGACCCTCGTCAGCCCGCTCCTGCGCGAGCTCCGGCGCCCGCTCTGACGCGAGCCGCGGGGGCGGCACACCGCGCGCGGGCTATGGTGAGGGCCATGTCCGCGACCACATCGACGCCGCTCCCGCGGCGCGCCGCGTTCGCCACCCTCACGGTGGCGGCCCTGCTGCTTTCCGGCTGCGCCGCCGTGCCGGCCGACGCCGACGGCACCTCCGCCCGGGTTCAGGATGGCGTGCTGCGAGCGGGGATCACGCACAATCCTCCGTGGACCGACACCTCCACCTCGGGCGGCCCGTCGGGCTCGGAGGTGCGGCTCGTCGCTGGGATCGCGGAGCAGCTGGATGCCTCGATCGAGTGGACGGTGGGCGCGGAAGCACCGCTGACGGAGGCTCTGCACCGCGGGGACCTCGACCTCGTCATCGGCGGCTTCACCGACGACACACCGTGGACCGACAAGGCGGCGATGACGGCCCCGTACGTCGAAGAGCGGCACAGCGATGGGACGACCGGGAAGCATGTGCTGCTCACCAGGGCCGGCGAGAATCGGTTCCTGGTCACCGTGGAGACCTTCCTGCAGGCTCACCGCAGCGCGGAGTGAAGATGAACAGCGACGCACCTTCGGCGATGCCCGACGAGCAGGCGGGCGCCCTTCGCCGCGCCATCCGCTTCGAGTGGTTCACGATCGCGTTCCTCGCGGTGGCGATCGTGGCCGTGAACATCGTCATGGGCAACTCTCAGGCGATGAAGACGGCCTGGGTGGAGGACCTGCTCTCTTTGGCACCGCCCCTCGCGTTCCTCATCGCCGTCCGCGTCATCCGTCAGCCGCCCTCGAAGAAGTACCCGTACGGGTTCTTCCGGTCCGTCGGAGTCGGCCACCTCGTGGCCGGCGTCGCGCTGTTCGCGGTGGGAGCACTGCTCCTGGCGGAGTCGGCCGTCGGCCTCCTTCGCGGCGAGCGGCCGCCGATCGGCTCGGTGAACCTGTTCGGCACCCAGGTATGGCTCGGTTGGCTGATGATGGGCGTGATGGCGCTCACCATCCCGCTGCCCATCTATTTCGGGCGCGTCAAGATGAAGCTGGCCAGGCAGCTGCACAACAAGGTGCTGTACGCGGATGCCGACATGAACAAGGCCGACTGGATGACGGCGGTCAGCACGATCGTCGGTGTCGCCGGAATCGGCGTGGGCTGGTGGTGGACCGACGCCGCGGCGGCGATCTTCGTCTCGCTGAGCATCCTGTGGGATGGATTCAAGAACACGAAGGCCGCCATCACCGACCTCATGGACACGCGGGCCACCACGTTCGACGACGATCGGCCTCACTCCGACGCTGTGAAGGTGATCGACGACCTCCAACGACTCCCCTGGGTTCGCGATGTCGGCGTGCGCGTACGCGACCAGGGCCAGTTCCTCCATGTCGAGGCGTTCATCGTGCCCGCCGGCGACCGCGCACCGACTCTCGCGAAGCTGCGGGAAGCGCGTGAGGCGTGCCAGAGGCTCGACTGGAAGCTCCACGATGTGGTGCTGGTGCCGACGGATGCGCTCCCGGCCTACCTGACGACGGACCGGGGCGAGGATGCGCCCTCCGGCGAGGCGGCCGGACGCGGAACGAAGGACCGCGAACGGAAATGATCAGGCGTCGCGCGCCTCGGGATTGAAGGGGTAGGTCACGACGCCGAACGGCCAGCGTTCGGCCAGCCATGCCGGGACGAAGGCCGTGAGTCGCTCAGCGACACCGGCAGGCGCATCCGCGACCGTCCACCACGACACCTCCGCCGCGATGCGCCCGTCCACCGGGTCGAGCGGGTCGATGTACACGCAGCCCAGCAGCCGGTCCTCGGCCGCGGTCAGCACCGCGTAGTTGAACGACTCGTGCGTCTCCATCTCGGCGGCGTGACGCGCAAGGTCCTCCTCGTCCTGTTCGCGTGTCATCGTCGCAGGCGGCCAGTGCCATGCCTCGCCGTACTTCTCCCACAGCATGGGCTGATTCGCGTGCACGGCCACCATGTCGATGTCCACATCCGCAGCACGGATGGGGCGCAGGTGCACCTCTTCGGTCAGCTGCTCTCGCAGCGGGTGCTCGAAGTCGGCGGGCAACCAGGGTGTGCCGGGCATGGGGACTCCTTCGCGTTTTCGCCATCATGACAGGTCGGCCACCGCCGCGCGCAGCTCTTCACCGACTCGCCGTGCCCACGCTCACGGATGCACACACCCCGTGTCACCGTCAGCCCGACAGGCTGGCCCGGCCGGAGCGGCGCCTAGGGTGGAAGGATGACTGACTTCCTGGCGATCACCGGCGGCTATGTCGTTCCCGTGGACGGCGATCCGATCGAGAACGGAACGGTCGTGGTCACGGATGGGGTCATCTCCGCCGTCGGCGGGCCCGATACTCCCATCCCGGACGACGCTCGTGTCGTGGACGCCTCGGGCGGCTGGGTGCTCCCCGGATTCGTCGAGGCGCACGGCCACCTCGGCGTGCACGAGGACGGCGAGGGCTGGTCGGGCAACGACACCAACGAGATGACCGACCCGAACGGGGCGCGCTTCCGCGCGCTCGACGGCATCGACATCGAGGAGGTCGGCTTCCGCGACGCGCTGCGCGGCGGAGTGACGACCGCCGTCATCAAGCCGGGCTCGGGGAACCCGATCGGCGGACGGACGGTCGCCATCAAGACGTGGGGCGGTCGCACGGTCGACGAGCAGGTGGTCTCGTTCGACGTGTCGGTCAAGTCGGCACTGGGCGAGAACCCCAAGCGGGTCTACGGCGACAAGAAGCAGACGCCCTCGACGCGCCTGGGCGTCGCGGCCGTCCTGCGCGAGGCCTTCGTGAGCGCGCGCAACTACGCCGAGAAGCGCGCGGCGGCGATCACCAAGGGCGAGCCGTTCGAGCGGAACCTCACCGACGAGACCCTCGCGGCCGTGCTCGACGGCGACCTGGTGTGGGACCAGCACTGTCACCGTCACGACGACATCGCGACCGCGATCCGCATCGCCGAGGAGTTCGGCTACAGGCTCGTCGTCAACCACGGCACCGAGGGCCACAAGGTCGCCGACGTCTTGGCCGAGAAGAACATCCCCGTCATCTTCGGTCCGCTGCTGACCAGTCGCTCGAAGGTCGAGCTGCGGGATCGCGCGATCGGCAACCTCGCCCTGATCGCCGCGGCGGGTGTGAAGGTCGCCATCACCACCGACCACCCCGTGGTGCCGATCGATCAGCTGCGCCTGCAGGCGATCCTCGCCGTGCGCGAGGGGCTGCCCGCTGCGACTGCTCTCGAGGCGCTGACGGTGAACCCGGCATCCATTCTCGGACTCGACGCGCGTGTCGGCTCCCTCACCGCCGGGCGGGATGCCGACATCGTGGTGTGGTCCGGCGATCCGCTGGCGATCGGATCGGACGTGCAGCAGGTCTTCATCCGAGGCCGCGCGGTCGTCGAGCCGGCGAGCGACACCGACCGTACGCCGCGCGTCGTCGAGCGCTGGGAGCGTTTCGGGCGCACCTCCTGGAAGGGATGATCCGCGCGCGGTTGCCTGGACGCACACTGCTTCCGTGTGGCGCGCTCGCGGTGGGGAGACCGTCATCGCGTGACGGCTGAAATGCGGACGGGCATCGCGGTGTTGGGTAGGAGCATGCGATCGATCGTCTACTCCCGCACCGGTGACTCCTCCGTCCTGTCGCTCGTGGAGCGCGAGCCGGCGCAGCCGGGTCGAGGCGAGGTGCGCGTGCGGGTCGCGGTGTCGGGCGTCAACCCGACCGATTGGAAGTCCCGGGCGGGAAGCGGCGCGCGTTCATCGGCTGAGATCGTCCCCAACCAGGACGGAGCGGGCGTCGTCGACGCCGTCGGCGAAGGGGTGACGGGTCTCGAGGTCGGCGATCGTGTGTGGCTCTACCTCGCGCAGCACGGCCGGCCGACCGGCACGGCGCAGGAGTACACCGTCGTTCCGGCATCCCGCGCGGTGAAGCTGCCGGATGGCACGGGCTTCGACGTCGGCGCGAGCCTCGGCGTTCCCGCGATGACCGCGCACCGGGCGCTCACCGTACATGAGTTCGGCCCCACGCGGCTCTCCCCGGGCTCCCTCACGGGGCGCGTCGTGCTCGTCGCCGGCGGCGCGGGCGCGGTCGGCCACGCCGCGATCCAGCTCGCCGTCTGGGCCGGGGCGACGGTGATCGCGACCATCTCGAGCGCGGAGAAGGCGGCATTGGCCCGCGCCGCCGGCGCACATCATGTCGTCGACTACACCGCCGGAGACGCCGCGGAGCAGATCACCGCGATCGCGCCGGACGGCGTCGACCACGTCGTCGAAGTGTCGCTCGCGCGCAACGCGGCCCTCGACGGGCAGGTGGTCGCGAACCACGCGAGCATCGCCTACTACGCCGACAACGGCGGGGATCAGGCGAGGATCCCCGTGCGGCCCACGTTCGCGAAGAACGTCCGGCTGCAGGGCCTCCTGCTCTACACCGTCGGGGGTGCCGCGCTCACGGCGGCGGCCGAGGACATCACGGCCGCGCTGCGCGACGGTGCCCTTCCCGTCGGAGAGGATGCGGGCCTGCCGCTGACGTGGTTCGCGCTCGAGGAGACGGCGGGCGCGCACGATGCCGTCGAGCAGGGCGCCATCGGCAAGGTGCTCATCGACGTCTCCGGCGACAACCGCTGAGGCTGCGGCCGGTCCCGTCGAGTCGCGTCCGCCGGGGCCCGCACGACCCGCTACTGCGCTCCCAGGTGCGAGGGATTGGTCAGCCGCCACCACACCGTCGGCGGTTCGATCTCGCCCTCCACCTCGATCGGCACCGTGGTGGTGTTCGGGCCCGCGCTCCACGTGATGCTTCCGACCACGCGGCCGTCCTCGTAGGCGGCGGGCGCGGTCGACGTCATCTCCACGGTGATCGGCGTGTCGGACCAGGTGAACACCGACGCGTCCTCGGCGATCACCATGCGCGCCTCGTCGCCCCAAGGCGTCGAGTAGGTGCCGACCTCCTGTCCGCGGGTCGCGAGCGGAATCTCGTGGAAGCCGCCGCGGATGCTGCTGAGCGTCCGGAGTACCGACATATTGACCGCCTGCCGAGACGATCCACCGAGGACGACACCCAGAACGCTGAGCGGTTCGCCCGCTCCCACCTCCAGTGACGCCGAGTACAGGAGGTTGTAGCTGTTCTCGCCGAGGTTGCCGGTCTTCAGCCCGGTGATCCCGTCGCTGCCCAGCAGCGCGTTGGTGTTGACCATGAAGCCCGGGCCGGGGACGGACAGCGTGGGGGTTGCGACGATCTTCGCGATCGCCGGGTTCGCCGCCGCGAGCCTGCCGATCGCGAGGAGGTCGGTCGGCGTACTGGTGTTGCCGGAGCTGATTCCCGTGGGCTCGACGATCGTGGTGCTGGTCAGGTTGTTCGCGGTGAGCCAGTCGCGCGCCGCGCCGAGGAAGCGCGACTGCGAGCCGAAGGCCCATGTCGACACCGCCTCGGCGTAGTTGCTCGCCGATGGGATGAGCATCGTCGCGATGGCGTCGCGCTGCGACATCGTGGTGCCGGTCGGCATCGCGGCGATGGTGGCCCCCAGGAGGTAGTACTCGTCGTAGAGGTCGTGGGCGGCCTTGTCGAAGGTGATCGTCGGCCCCGGGTCGTCGGCGCTGCTGAGCGGGTGCGCGTCGAGGACGACCAGCGCGGTGATCAGCTTGGTCAGGCTCGCCATCGGGCGTGGCTCGCCGGTGCCACTGGTCAGCCACGTTCCGCTCGCTTCGGCGCCGAGGTAGGCATCGGCCCCGGCGACGGTGAGGGCGGATGAACCCTCAGCCGGAAGGGCGATGGCCGCAGCCGGCGGAACCGGAACCTCCGGCGCCCGGGTCGTGACAGCGGGGTCTGGGACGGGGGCGGTCAGAGCCCAGCCGACGTAGCCGCCGCCGGAAGCGAGCACGATCGCGATGACGACGGCGGCGATGACGAGACGTCGGATGCGGCGCTTCCGGCGGATTTCGGGATCCATCGGGGCGCGGCGATGCTGGATCTCCTGCTCGTCGCTCATCAGTTCCGCGAGGTCGGCGAACTCGTCGGGCGCCTGCTGTTCCGTCGTCATCGCGCGCTTCGCCCCTTGCGCACGCCGATCCCCGCGAGGTCCCCCACGAGCTCAGCCTGTCATGGCTGCATCCTCGCGAACGAGCCCCGCGGTGAACTGTGGACAACCGGAGCGATCGGCCTCTTCCACGCCGGGCCTGCGAGCGCAACCCCCTCGACGACCCGCCGTTCCGGCTCCACGCTGAAGGCCGTAGGCCGCATCGGTGCGGTCGAACGGTGAAGGTCGTCGTCGATCATGAGGAGGCCGGATGCTCACGCGAAGCAGACTCCGCGGACTGGGTGCGATCGCCACGGGTGCGGCGTCGCTGGCATTGATCGGATGCAGCACGGCGAGAGCGGAGGCGCCCGACCTGCGCGAGTTCAGCGGTTCCTACGAGGGTCCGCCGGTGACGCTGGAGTTCTGGAACGGCTTCACGGGGGGCGATGGACCGTTCATCCAGGAGATGATCGAGAACTTCGAGGCCGAGAACCCCGACATCGACATCCGCGCCACGACGCAGGAGTGGGGCGACCTTTATCAGAAGCTCCCCGCGGCATCGTTCGCCGGCGCCGGACCGGATGTCGGCGTGATCCACGTCGAGCAGATCGGCACCATGGTCGTCCGCAACGTGATCCGGCCGCTGGACGACCTCGCCGCGAACCTCGACCTCGACGCGGAGGACTTCAGCGAGGAGGTCTGGGAGGCCGGGGAGTATGAGGGGAAGCGCTACGGCATCCCTCTCGACGTGCACTCCCTCGCGATGTACTACAACACCGACCACTTCGCCGCGGCGGGCATCACCGAGCCGCCGACGGATGCCGCCTCGTTCGAGGACGCGCTGAACCGACTGCGGGACGCCGGGTTCGAGACGCCGTTCTGGATGCCGTCGCTCTGGCCCGCGCACCTCATCGACCTCAGCCTGCTGTGGCAGGGGGGCGGCGAGCCGTACTCGGAGGACGGCGGCGAGGCGACGTGGAGCTCGCCCGAGGGCGTCGCTGGACTGGAGTGGATGCGCTCGATCGTCGACAACGGGTACAGCCCGGACGACGTGGCGATCGACGCGCAGTACGTCGCTTTCAAGAACGGCGAGAACTCCATCACGTGGGACGGCATCTGGCAGATCAACGACCTGAAGGATTCCGGGCTGCCCTTCGCGGCCGCTCCCATCCCGGCTGTCGCCGGGGAGCCGGCGTTCTGGGCGAACTCGCACCAGTTCGTGATGGGACGTCACGCGCTGACCGATGCGAACAAGGCGGACGCCGCGAAGTACTTCATCGCCTGGATGAGCGAGAACTCGGCCGAGTGGGCCGGGGCCGGCATGATCCCCGCTCGGGCGTCCGTGCGAGCGGAGACCATGCCGGGAAGCGTGCAGGAGCCCATCGCCGAGCAGATCGACGCGATGCGGTTCCTTCCCTCGGTGCCCGGTCTCGGCGCGGTGCAGGCCGACACGCTGGAGATCGCGGTCGCCACCGCGATGCTCGGCAACGCGTCGCCCCAGGACGCCCTCCAGAGCGAGGCCGCACGTGCGACCGCACAGCTGACAGCCAACCTCGAGCGCTTCGGAGAGTGACATGACTGCTTCACCGATCGTCGGCAGCGCAGACGCAGCGGCGGGGAGGACCGGGGCACAGGCAGCGGGACCCGGAGCCCGGGGCGGCGCGTCGCCGACCAAGCCGCGCCCTCTCACGCCGTGGCTGTTCCTGCTGCCCTACCTCCTCCTGTTCAGCGTCTTCGTGATCCTGCCCTCGCTGCTCGGCATCTGGATCAGCCTCCACGACTGGGACTACACCCTCCCCGAGCAGCCGTTCGTCGGGGGAGAGAACTACGGCGAGCTGTTCAACCCGAACTCCGGCGCCGCGGATGTGTTCTGGTCCTCGATGCGCGCGACGGGCATCTTCACCCTCTTCAGCGTGCCGCTGCTGCTGGTGCTGCCGCTCCTGGTCGCGATGCTGATGAACCGCAGGTTCCCGGGCCGCAACTTCTTCCGCGCCGTCTACTTCGCTCCGTACGTCCTCGGCGTCGCCGTCGTCGGTCTCCTGTGGCGCTACCTGCTCGACAACAACATCGGCTTGGTGAACTTCTACCTCGGGGTCTTCGGGCTGCCCAATGACATCCCGTGGACCACCTCGGTACCGGCCGCGTGGGTCGCGCTCGTGGGTGTCACCGTGTGGTGGACGCTCGGCTTCAACGCCGTGATCTACCTGGCCGCGCTGCAGGACATCCCCGCCGAGCTCTACGAGGCGGCGGACATGGACGGGGCGAACCGGTGGCAGAAGTTCAGGAACGTGACGCTGCCGGGGCTGCGCCCCATCCTGACATTCGTCACCATCAACACCCTGATCGCCTCCGCCAACATGTTCGGCCAGTCCTACATCATCACGCAGGGCGCTCCTGGACGTGAGACCCGGACGGCGATCTATCAGATCGCCGAGACCGGCCTTCGCAACTACCAGATGGGCGATGCCGCAGCCATGAGCTACGTGCTCACCGTCTTCCTCCTCGTCATCAGCCTCTTCGTCTTCTGGCTGTTCCGCGAGCGAACCGGCACGCCACGCAAGGAAGGAGCCCGGAAGTGACCGTCACCAGTGACGCACGCACGAATGTGCAAGCGGAGCCACCCGACTCCAACGGGCTGTCCACCGCGAAGGACCGCCGCACGCCCGGGCAGCGGTGGGCGCGGGTGATCCAGTACGTGCTGCTGGGTCTCCTGGCCCTCATCTACATCAGCCCCATGCTCTTCATGCTGGTGACGTCGTTCAAGACGACAGCGGATGCCGCCGGCATCCCGCCGACCTGGATCCCCAATCCGTTCTCCACGCAGGCCTACGAAACGATCCTCACCGCCACCGGCACACCCGTTCTCACCTGGTTCGTGAACAGCATGATCGCCGCGGCGCTGCACGCGCTGCTCGTCGTCGTCACGGCGTCCCTCGCCGCGTACCCGCTCGCGCGGATGCAGTTCCGCGGCCGCGGCGTCGTGTTCGCGATCGTGATCGCCACGATCCTCATCCCGCCGGTGATCCTCATCATCCCCAACTACCTGATCGTCTCAGGTCTCGGATGGCTGAACACCCTCGTGGCGATCATCGTCCCGACCGCGGCTTCCGCCTTCGGCGTGTTCTTCTTGCGGCAGTTCTTCCTGTCGCTGCCGGGAGAGCTCGAGGAGGCGGCCCTGATCGACGGCGCCAACCGCTGGAACATCTTCCTGCGCGTGATCCTGCCCCTGTCGCGGCCGGCGCTGGCGACCTTGGCGCTGCTGGCGTTCCTCACGAACTGGAACGACTTCCTCTGGCCGGTGTACGTCCTCTTCACCGCTGATGTGCAGACCCTTCCCGCTGGTCTGGCGACGCTGCAGTCGGCGAACGCCGTGCGCTACGACCTGCTGATGGCAGGCGCCGTCATCGCGAGCGTGCCCGTCCTCGCCCTCTTCGTCTTCCTGCAGCGCTTCATCATCGAGGGCGTCTCTCGCTCGGGGCTGAAGGGGTGACGGTCGGGGACGTCCACGCGAACGACGAACCGGTACCGGCGTGGCGGGAGTACTTCGCCGACCCGTTCGTTCTCCGCTGCGACGATGGGCGCTATCTGGCCGTCGGCACCGAGGGCACCGCACCGGCCGAGGGGCGCCTGTTCCCTCTTCTGGAGTCCGACGACCTCGTCGGATGGCGCTCGCGGGGACGGGCGTTGGAGCGTCTGGACGCCGGACTCGGCGACGCGTACTGGGCGCCCGAGATCACTCCCGCGGAGGGCCGCTGGTGGCTGTACTACTCCGTCGGCCATGACATCCACGGGCACCACCTGCGCGTGGCGACCAGCGTCGATCGCTTCGGGCCGTACGTCGACACCGGCGTCGTCCTCACGCCCGGCGAGCGCTTCGCGATCGACCCGCATCCATTCCTCGACGACGACGGCCAACGGTATCTGTTCTTCGCGCGGGACGTGCTCGACAGCGACCGCCCAGGCACGCACCTGGCGGTCGCGCCGCTGGACGGCATGCAGCGCTTCGCGGACGCGACCGTGCCGGTGCTCGCACCGTGGGCGGACTGGCAGATCTACGAGCGGGACCGCCTGATGTACGAGTCCCGGTGGACATGGCACACGCTGGAAGGACCGTCCGTGGTGCGTCGCCATGGCAGGTACTGGATGACCTTCTCCGCCGGCGCATGGACGGGCTCCGGGTACGCGGTGACGTGGGCGGTCGCCGACCACCCGCTGGGGCCGTGGGAGGCCGCGCCCGACACGCACCCGCCGTTGCTGTCCAGCGACGAGACGTTCCTCGGCCCTGGCCACAATTCGCTCACGACCGCGCCCGACGGCGGCGACGTCATCGTCTTCCACTCGTGGGACCGGCAGCGCCGGCATCGGCGCATGCACCTTCGCCGCATCGACTTCACCCCGGACGGCCCGCGCGTCGGCGGTCCCGTCACCCCCTGAGGGACGCGCCGCTCTCGTCGAGGCGCTGTCGGAGGGCCTGCATGAGCAGGCTCAGGCCGATCTCGAACGCCTGCTCGCTGCGCTCCTCACCGGTCGCGGCGTCGGCGATCAGCCGGCCCAGCGTGCGGGTGCCGTCGGCGGCGTGCCAGATCTCCTCGGGTGATGTCCGGTCCAAGCCGAAGCCGAGGGCGAAGGCATCCAGGATCGAGATGAGCGTGAGGACCTCCTCGTCGGGAAAGCCTCCGTCGACGAGCGCGGTGGCGAGCGCGTCGTACTCGGCGATGACGTGCGGGTCGGTGATCGTCTTCCCCACCAGCAGCGGCACGATCAGCGGATGGTCGGCGTACAGCCGGTGGAGCGTCCGCACGGTGCCCACGACGACGTCCTCCCAGCTGCCCTCCTTCGGAGCGGAGAGGTACCGCTGCGACAGCCTGCTCCGCATCAGCTCGACGATGGCGTCCCTGCCGTCGACGTGGTTGTACAGCGATGACGCCGTGACGCCGAGCCTGCGCGCGAGCGCGTTGACGCCGAAGGGCTCGCCCGAGTCCACCAGCTCGATGGCGGCATCGGCGATCAGATCGGCCGAGAGCAGTCTCACCTTGGGGCGCGGCATCCCTCTCCCTCCGCTTCCGCCACCCAGCCTAGGTGGCGGTCTCTCGTCGAAATCGGGGCTTACGGAAGCGACATCTCGGTGTAACAATAAACGAATACCGTTCGTTTACCGGTCAGGAGGCCGGTCCCCGCACACCGTCGTGCACCAAACGACAGAAGGATCCGAATGACCACCGACCTCTCGATGCGCGTGCCCCTGCGGTTCCCGACCGCCACCGCCACCTTCGCCATCGCCATCGCCGGCTACCTCGGGGTGAACCTCTCCCCCTACATGATCACCGCCCTCCAGAACGGCTTCGGCACGGACGTGCTGACCGCGAGCTGGATCGTGACCGCGGCGCTTCTGGCCACCGCCGTCACCGGCCTGGCCACGGCGCCGCTGTGCGCCGGGGCGCACCGTCGCCTCGTCGCCCGCGTCGGCCTCGCCGCCGGGCTCGTCGGCTTCCTCGTCGCAGGGCTCGTCCCGTTCGCCCCCGTCGCGGTCCTCGCTCTGCTCATCGGAGGCGTGGGCGCGGGCGGTGCGGTCGCCGCCGCGGGTGCCGCGCTCGCCGCCTTCCGCAACCCCGACCGCGTGGCCGGCTTCAACGGCCTGGCCAACCGCGGTGTCATCACGATCGTCCTCGCGGTCGTTCCGCTCATCGGGCTGGCCCCGATCGACGTGTTCGGTGCACTGGCGCTGTTCTGCCTGCTCGGTCTTCTCGCGGTCGGCTGGCTGCCGCTGGCGCCGGTCGCCGCGCCCGCGGCGGGAGCGGCGATGCCCGAGGCGATGCCGATCGAGGTGCCAGAGACCGGCGCGGTCCGGGCGCGCAGCGGCGGCACCGCCTCGCGCACCGTCACGATCGCCGGCTTCGCCCTGCTCGTGACCTTCGCGCTGTGGGCCGCGAGCGAGGACTCGCTGTGGGCGATGGCGGGCGTCATGGGCGCCGATCAGGCGGCGCTCTCACCGGAGGGGCTCGGCCTCGCGCTGAGCGGCTCCACCGCGGGCGGCCTCGTGGGGTCGCTGCTGCTGATGATCGTCGGCAACCGGCTCGGCCGCGCGGTGCCGCTGGTCGTGCTGCTCGTCGCCGGCGGATCGCTCAAGATCGCGCTCGGGTACGTCACCGACCCCACCGCGTTCATCGTCACGTTCATCGTCTGGAACACCATCTACGCGATCGCCTTCATGTACTTCGTCTCGACCTCGGCGGCGCTCGACGCCGATGGGCGCTGGTCAGGGCCGCTCCTGGCGGTGTACCTCGTCGGCTCGGCGCTGACGCCCATCATCGGCGCCGCGCTCGTCGAGGGCTTCGGCTACCAGGGCTTCGCGCTGATCCTCGGCGTCTCCAGCTTCCTGCTGGCCGTACCGGCGGCCGTGGTGGCCGTGATCTCAAGGCGCGTGGAGAAGGATGCCGCGAGCGCGGCCACCCTGCAGAACGAGGAGGTGGCCGCGTGACGGCGACCATCTACACCGGCGGTCGGATCTTCACCGCGGCCGCCGAGCGCTGGGCAGACGCGCTCGTGGTCGACGGCGACGCGATCTCGTTCGTCGGCGACCTCGCGCTCGCGCGAGAGGCCGCCGGCGCCGGCGCGGAGACCGTCGATCTCGACGGCCGGCTCCTCGTGCCCGGGTTCACCGACGCGCACACGCACCTGGTCATGATGGGCGAGGCGCTGGGCAAGGTGGGTCTCACCGACGCGCGCACGCTCGAGGAGATCCAGGCGCGTCTGCGCTCGGCGCGCGCGGCCGACCCGCACGCGGTGCGACTGCTCGGCCGAGGATGGCTCTTCGACTCCGTTCCCGGAGGCACGCCGACCGCCGCGATGCTCGACGAGGCCGTCGCCGATGTGCCGGTGTACCTCGACGCGAACGACTACCACTCGGTGTGGGTGAACTCCGCGGCCCTCGCCGAGCTCGGGATCACGCGCGACACGCCGGATCCGCACGGCGGCAGCATCGGACGCGACGAGGACGGCGAGCCGAACGGCATGCTGTACGAGACGGCGGCGCAGGCGCACGTGTGGGCGTTCCTCGCCGATGCCGCCACCGACGGTGACCGCGACGCGGCCGTGGAGCGGACGCTGGAGGCGTATCTCGCGACCGGCGTGACCGGAGCGGTCGACATGGCCTTCGACGAGCTGGGTCTCGCGGCGTTCCAGCGGGCCGCCGAGCGGCGCGGCGGGACGCTCCCGATCCGGATCGCCGCGCACTGGTTCATCCAGAACACCGGCGACGAGGCGGCGAACGTGGCGCAGGTCGCCCATGCCGCCGAGCTCGCGCGCACCGTGCAGTCGCCGTGGCTGCGCATCGTCGGGATCAAGCTCGTCGTAGACGGCGTCATCGACGCCTGCACGGCCGCCATGCGGCATCCGTACGCCGACGGCTCGAACGCCGAGCCGATCTGGTCGCCGGCCGACATCACGCCCGTGGTGGTCGCCGCCGACGCTGCCGGCCTGCAGGTCGCTCTGCACGCCATCGGCGATCTCGCCAGCGACATCGCCCTCGACGCGCTCGAGCGTGCCGCGGATGTCAACGGGCCGCGGGCGCGACGCCACCGCGTCGAGCACCTCGAGTATGCCGCGCCGGGCACGGCCGAGCGGATGGCGCGGCTCGGTGTGACCGCGTCCATGCAGCCGGTGCACGCCGACCCCGCGATCTTCGACAACTGGGCGGCCATGCTCGGCGACGAGCGCGTGGACCGCGCATTCGCGTGGCCCGAGTACGTCGCCGCCGGCGCGCTCCTGGCGTTCTCGACCGACGCGCCGACCGCGCCGCACGAGCCGCTGCCGAACATGTACATCGCCGCGACCCGGCGCTCGGCGCTCGACGCGTCGTTCGCGCCGCGGCATCCGCAGTTCGCGCTGCCCCTCCATCAGGCGCTCGGGCACGCGACGCGGGATGCCGCCGCCTCAGTGGGAGACGGCGACGCGCGAGGACGACTCGAAGCGGGGCTCGCCGCGGACTTCGCCGTCATCGACGCCGACCCCTTCGCTGACGTCGAGTCGCTGCTGTCGGCGGGAGTCGTCCGCACCGTCGTCGGCGGCGAGATCCGGTACGACACCGGAATACTGTGACACGAGGTGAGATGACATCATGAGCTGGAGGATGCCGCACGAGGGCGATCCGCACGAACGCACCTGGATGGCCTTCCCGAATGAGGGTCCGACGCTTGGCGACGACCCGGCCGAGCAGGAGCGGTTCTATGTGGCGTGGACGGCCGTCGCGCACGCGGTGGCGCAGTTCGAGCCGGTGACGATGCTGGTCGATCCGTCGAAGGTCGATCGCGCCCGGCGGATGCTCGGCTCCGACGTCGAGGTCGTCGAGACGCCCGTCGACGAGTTCTGGTTCCGCGACCACGGCCCGACGTTCGTGGTGGACGATGACCGTCCCGGTGTGCTGGGCGCGGTGGATTGGACCTTCAACGGCTGGGGTGCACCGGAATGGGCATCCTGGGGCAAGGCGGCAGAGCACGCACGCTTCGTCGCGGACCTCGTGGGCGCCGAGGTGGTGAGCTCGCTGCTGGTGAACGAGGGCGGCGGCATCCACGTCGACGGCGAGGGGACCGTGCTCGTCACCGAGACGGTGCAGCTCGATCCCCGCCGCAACCGCTTCGCCGACAAGGCGCGTGTCGAGGCGGAGCTCTCTCGCACCATCGGCGCGACGAAGGCCGTGTGGCTTCCGCGCGGGCTCACGCGCGACTACGACGAGTTCGGCACGAACGGGCACGTCGACATCGTCGCGACGATCGCTTCGCCCGGCCGCGTGCTGCTGCACGATCAGCGCGACCCGGGGCATCCCGACCACGCGGTCACGCGCGCGCTGCGCGAGCGATTGTCCGGCGAGACGGATGCCGCCGGCCGCATCTTCGAGATCATCGATCTGCCCGCGCCCGAGACCCTGCGCGACCACGAGGGGTTCGTCGACTACAGCTACGTCAACCATCTGCTCGTCAACGGCGGCATCATCGCGTGCGGCTTCGGCGAGGAGCGGGCCGACGCGCGGGCCCGCGAGATCCTCGAGGCGGCCTACCCCGGCCGACGCGCCGTGACGGTGGACGCGCGGCAGATCTTCGCCGGCGGCGGCGGCATCCACTGCATCACGCAGCAGCAGCCGGCGGTGACACGATGAGCTTCCCCGTCGTGGAGAGAACCATCGCCGAGTTGCGCGCCGCGCTCGAGGCGGGCGAGGTCACCAGCGTCGAACTCGTCGACGCGTACCTCGCGCGCATCGACGCGTTCGACGCGCCCGGCACCGCCACCGCGCTGAACGCGGTGGTCGTGCGCAATCCCGAGGCGCGCGCCGAGGCGGCGGCATCCGATTCCCGCCGCGCCGAAGGGCGCACGCTCGGGCCCCTCGACGGCATCCCGTACACAGCGAAGGACTCCTTCCTCGCGAAGGGACTCACCGCCGCGGCGGGGTCGCCGGCGTTCGCAGACCTCGTCGCGCAGCGCGACGCCTTCTCGATCGAGCGGCTGCGGTCGGCCGGAGCGGTCCTTCTGGGCCTGACCAACATGCCGCCGATGGCCAACGGCGGCATGCAACGCGGCCTCTACGGGCGGGCCGAGAGCCCCTACAGCGCGAACTACCTCACCTCCGCGTTCGGGTCGGGCTCGTCGAACGGCTCAGGGACGGCGACCGCCGCGTCGTTCGCCGCGTTCGGACTCGGCGAGGAGACCTGGTCGAGCGGTCGAGCACCCGCATCCAACAACGCGCTGTGCGCGTACACCCCCTCGCGCGGAGTGATCTCGGTGCGCGGCAACTGGCCGCTCGTTCCGACGATGGACGTGGTGGTCCCTCACACCCGGACGATGGCCGATCTCCTCGAGATCCTCGACGTCCTCGTCGCCGACGATCCCGAGACGCGCGGAGACTTCTGGCGCGTGCAGCCGTGGGTGCCCATCCCGCCCGCCACCGCGCTGCGGCCCGCGTCCTACCCGGCCCTCGCCCCCCACGACACGGATGCCGCCCGGGAGGTCCTTGCCGGCCGGCGGTTCGGCATCCCCCGCATGTACATCAACGCCGATCCGGATGCCGGAACGAATCGCGACGGCGGCATCGGCGGGCCCACCGGCCGGCCCATCGAGACTCGCGCGTCCGTCCTCGCACTGTGGGACCAGGCGCGCCGCGACCTCGAGGCCGCCGGGGCGGAGGTCGTCGAGGTCGACTTCCCGGTGGTGACGAACTACGAAGGCGACCGCCCCGGTGCACCGACGATCCTGACGCGTGGTCTGGTGTCGCAGGAGTTCCTGCGCCGCGAGATCCTCGACCTGTCCGCCTGGGCCTGGGACGACTTCCTTCGGGCCAACGGCGACCCGGCGCTGGATCGCCTCGACGTCGTCGACGGCGCGACGATCTTCCCGCACCCTGAAGGAGCCCTGCCCGACCGCTATACCGGCTTCGACGACGACATCGCGGCCTATCCGGCACAGGTGCGCGAGCATCCGTACGCCTCGGTCACGGACATCCCGGAGCTCGAGGCCGGCCTGCACGGGCTGGAGGAGACCCGCCGGCTCGACCTGGAGGAGTGGATGGCCGAGCTCGAACTGGATGCGGTCGTCTTCCCCGCCGTCGCGGACGTCGGGCCGGCCGACGCGGACGCGAACGAGGAATCGGCACGGAAGGCGTGGGCCAACGGCGTGTGGGTCGCCAACGGCAACCTCGCCATCCGCCACCTCGGCATCCCGACCGTCACCGTGCCCATGGGCACGATGGCTGATATCGGGATGCCTGTCGGACTGACGATCGCCGGCCGAGCGTACGCCGACGCCGACCTGCTCACATGGGCCGCGGCGTTCGAAGCGCTGCGTCCCCGACGGACTCCTCCCCCGCGCACGCCCGAGCTCGACTGAGCAACCGCCCGGTGGACGTCGGGGATCGCTCTCGTCGCAAGCACCCGTTCGGCGCCATCCCGCATAGGAACGGCAAAGGGGGCAGATAGGAGGCGCTTCTTTCGCGCGGCCATGATCGGAGGCATGTTCACACCGCACCGCCTCTTCTCGTCCAGCCGCCCCGACACCACCCGCTCTCGTGCGCGCTGCGCCCGTCCGGGACTCACGGTCGCCGCGAGCATCGCCGTGATCTCGCTCACTCTCGCCGGCTGTGCGACAACGCCGACGGCGACGGCGCCTGCGACAGCCTCGAGCAGCGTCTCGACCGGGCAGGACGAACCGAGCGCCACGGGGGCGGACGCGACCACGACGGCGCAAACCATCACCGACACAGCCGCTGCAGCCGAGGCGTTCCTCGCCACGCTGACGGAGGAGCAGCGGGAGCAGGCGCTATACGCCTACGACGACGAGACCAAGACGACCGCATGGTCGAACTTCCCGGTGACGTTCGTGGAGCGCGCCGGTCTGAATCTCGCTGATCTCACCGACGAGCAGAAGAACGCCGCCGTCGCCGTGCTTGAAGCGCTTCTCAGCGACGAGGCCTACGCCACCGTGACGGGGATCATGGGCGGCGACCAGTACCTCGCCGACGAGAGCTCGAGCACGGAGTCCTCGCTCGGTCAGTACTACATCGCGTTCTTCGGGGACCCCTCCGACAGCAGTGCGTGGGAGGTGCAGTTCGGCGGCCACCACCTGGGCATCAATGCCACCTTGGACGGCTCCACGCAGGCGATCACCTTCGCCCCCACGCACCTCGGCGTCCAGCCCGCGGTCTACACCGAAGGGAATGGGGAAGAGGTCCAGCCGTTCGACGGCATCTACACCGACGCGTTCGCGTTCCTCGACAGCCTCACCGCCGAGCAGCAGGAGACGCTCACCTCTGGTGAGGTGAGCATGTGCGCACCCGGCGACACCTGCGACTTCCCTACGGGTTCCGGCCTCACCGGCGGGGACCTGACCGACCAGCAGAAGCAGCTGCTCCTGAAACTCATCGCCAACTGGGCCGGCCTGGCGGACGCGGAGACGACGGCAGACGCGCTGGGGAAGATCGAGGCGACCCTCGATGACACGGTCATCGCTTGGTCGGGCGCGACCACGTACGACATGAGCACCGGTGACGGCATCGACTTCTCGATCTCCGGCCCGAACGTCTACATCGCCTTCCAGGCGCAGCAGGGCTCCGCGGGTGCTGACGTCGACGGTGTGACCACCTCAGGCTGGGGACACGTGCACACGATCTACCGGGACCCCAGCAACGACTATGCGAACAGCGTCACTCAGCAGGAGGCATCCGGCGGCATGGGTGGCGCCGGCGGGCCCGGGACGCCGCCTTCGGACAACTGACAGCCAGCGCGCCCAGCCGTGCACCAGCCGCGGTTGTCAGTCCAGGACGGCGCCGCCGGTGAGGATCGCGATCGTTCCCGTCATCGAGGGACATCCAAGGAAAGTTGGCGGAGACGGAGGGATTTGAACCCTCGGTCCCCTTACGGGGACTCCACCTTAGCAGGGTGGTGCACTAGGCCTGACTATGCGACGTCTCCAGGCGTCCGACGGCCGAAGCCGCGCGAACACACCTCACGATCATAACCCGACCCGGCACGTCGGCATGCACGGGCATCCGGGTAGGCATCACCTGGCGAGCGCGACCCGGTTGCCGCCTTCGCTCTTGGCCTCGTACATCGCCTGGTCCGCGTTGCGGATGAGGCGGTCGACGGTGAACACGCCGTCGGGTACCGTCGCGGTGGCGACGCCGATGCTGGCGCCGATCGACATGCCGTCCGGGAGGAACGGGTACGGCTCGGAGATGCCGTGCAGGAGGCGCCCGGCGACCTCGAGCGCGGCGTCCGCGCCGGCATCGCACACGACGACGAACTCGTCGCCGCCGTAGCGGGCGACGACGTCGGTCTCGCGCACGTGCAGCTTCAGCCGCTCGGCGACGGCGCGAAGCACCTCGTCGCCGTGCTCGTGCCCGAGGCGGTCATTGACGTCCTTGAAGCCGTCGAGGTCGATGAAGATCACCGACACCGGGCCGCCGTGACTGAGGTCGATCGACAGGTGCTCGAGACGGCGCCGGTTGGGGAGGTCGGTCGTCTCGTCATGCATCGCCGCGTGCTCGAGGCGCCGCTGCAGGCGCTCGGCGGTGAGCTTCTGCGCCGCCTGGTAGGCCAGCGCGTCGGCCAGAGGCGCGGCTTCCTCATCGAACGTCCGCGGATGCCGGAAGAAGCAGGCGAAGAATCCGAGGGTCACATCCTCGATGTGGACGGGGGCGGCGATCATGGCCAGGACCCCGGACGAAGTCATCGCCTCGGCGACCGAGGGCGACAGGGCGGCCGCCTCGTCGACGCTGCTCAGCTTGATGACCGCCTGGGATTGCAGCACGAGGCCCGCCAGGTCGGACTCCGGGAGCTGGCTCGTGAAGGGGTTCTCGCCCGCACGCTGGTACATCCGGCCGTCATCGCCCGAGAGATACACGACGGACTGCTCGGAGCGGTACGCCTGAGCTGCCGTGACCGCGAGGATCTCGGCGAGCCGGTCCTCGTTGGACGCCGCCGCGAAGGCGATCGCGGCGTCGATCACCAGCTGCAGTCGGTTCTGGGTACGATCGGCGAGCACATGCGAGCGCCGGAGCAGGCTCCCCGCCTCATAGCGGTCGGTCGCATCCATCACCGTCAGCACCGCCCCGTCAGCGGACTCGCCCCGGACCACGAGCGCGTACCGGTCGGGGACGGTCACCGAGGCCATCATCGTCGAGGACGCGCCGGCGCCGTCGAGGAAGTCCGCCGTGGGAACCACGAGTTCCCCGATGACGCGCCCGACGGGAGCGTCATCCCGCGACCACCGCCGGAACCACGCGTTCGCGGCGACCACGCGGTCATTCTCGTCCAGGCGCACCACCCCGATGGGAAGGGCGTCGGCGTCGAGATCGTTCATCATCCTCCTCGCCGCACCCGGGAGGCACTGCGTGGTCAATTTATATCGTGGAATGGCGCCGCATCTCGGCGACATGCGTGTGGGATGTCGCACGATGACCGGATCGATCCGCGGTCTCCGTGAGACGGAAGGAGCTCAGTTCTCCGGCAGGGTGCAGGTGGTCTGGGCCGCGGTCTGGCCTGCGATCTGCGACGGCAACTCCACTCTCTCATCCGCGGCCGGCTGCTCCGTCTCCGGGGCCTCCGCCGCAGGCGTCTGACCGGCCGTCGCGTCCACCGGCTCGGCCGGAACCGGTGTGGCCGACGGGGTCACCGGCGGCTGCGCCGCCTCGCCGGTCACTTCGACGCCGAACCCCTGGCTGGCCTCACCGGTCAGCGTCAGCGGCCGGTTCTCGCGGAGCGCCGCGAACAGGGCGTCCGCGGCATCCTTCACCGGCATCACCCGGCTCGCACCGCTCCCGCCGGCGTATCTCGTCGGATACTGCACGAACACGATGTCCTCGTACGGCACATCCTTGACCGCCATGGCGATCTGCACCATCAGCGTCGGGTTCGTCAGCCCGGAGCTCAGCACGAGCTGCCCCTGCTGCACCTGGTTGATGGCGGTCGTGGCGAGGTTCAAGAGCGTCGCGGGGTTGGCCAGCACCGACTCCGACTGGAGCTTGCGCACCATCGACGACATGAACTGCTGCTGATTCGAGATGCGACCGAGGTCGGAGCCGTCCCCGATGCCGTGACGGATGCGCAGGAACTGCAGGGCCTCGACACCCACGAGCGTGTGGTGACCGGCGGTGAGGTTCAGCCCGGTGTGCCGGTCGCTGATGTCGCCCGCGACGCACACGTCCACACCGCCGATGGCATCCGACATGTTGATGACGCCGGTCCACCGGATGGCGCCCGCGAAGTGGATCTGCTCGCCGGTCAGCTCCTCGACGGTGCGGACGGTGCACGCGAGCCCGCCGTACATGTACGACGCATTGATCATCTGCGACGACATCGCCGAGTGGGTCCCGCTGCCGTCCTCCTTCTCGCAGGCCGGGATCGGCACCAGCATGTCGCGGGGAAACGACACGACGGTCACGCGTCGCGGCTCATCAGAGATGTGCACGAGCATGGTGACGTCGTTGCGCTCGCCCGGCGAGTCGTCGTCGGCGCAGCGCGGGAACAGCGCGACGTCCTGACCTTCGCAGGAGTCCGAGCCCACGAGGAGCAGATTGACGCCGCCCTCGATCGCGCCGAGCGACGGCGGCAGCGGCTTGTCCTCGTCCAGCACGACGGCGTTCGCGCCCATCGCCTCCGCGGCATCCCACACGCTGTACGCGGCGATGCCCGTCGCGCTCAGACCCACGACGCCCAGCACGACGGCGAGCATCGACAGCATCGTGACGAGCGGATGCCTCGTCCGCAGCACGCCGTGGCGCGCGAGAGGCGTCCGGCCCCCGGTCGAGGGCCGCGGCTGCCGCGCCATCAGCCGTTCGCCCTGAGGTTGCCGGCGGAGCAGGTCTGCTGCGCGGCGGACTGGCCGGGGATGGAGTCGGGGAGCGGCACGGCCGTCTGCGTCGGGGCCGGCGTCTCGGTGGCGCCCGGCTGGGGTTCGGCCGGCTGCTCCGGCGCAGGCGACTCGGACGGTTCGGGGTCGACCGTGATGACGCCGCCGGTGCGGTTCTGGTCGGCGGTGACCTGGATCGGCTCGTTCGCGGCGAGCGCCGCCCACAGCTGTTCGGCGGCGTCCTCGTTGGGCACGACGCGGTTCGGGTCGGAGGGATCGGCGACCACGGGGTACTGCACGAAGTTGATGTCCTCGAAGGGCACGTTCTTCACGGCGAGCGCGATCTGCACCAGCGTGGTCGGGTTCGCCAGGCTCTGGCTCGGGGTGATGTTGTCCACGGCGGTGGTCGCGAGCCGGTACAGCGTGGCCGGGTCGGAGAGCACCTCGTCGCTCACGAGCTTGCGAGCCAGGCTCGACATGTACTGCTGCTGGTTGCTGATGCGCGCGAGGTCGCTGCCGTTCTCGAGGCCGTGACGGGTGCGCAGGAATTGCAGCGCCTCCACACCCTGGATGGTGCGGGGACCGGCGGGCCAGTCGATGCCGGTGTAGCGGTCCCGGATGCCGCCGTTGCCGATGCAGACCTCGACACCGCCGATGGCATCCGTGATGTTGATGACGTTGCCGAAGCTGACCTTCGCGGCGAACGGGATGTTCTGGCCGCTGAGCTCCTTGATGGTCTTCGCGACGCACGACAGCCCGCCGCGACCCCAGGCCTCGTTGATCTGCGACTTGTACGTCTCCGAGGACGTCGAGCCGTCCTCGCGCGTGCACTCCGGGATCGGGATCATGAGGTCGCGAGGGAACGAGACGACGGTGACCCGCCGGGGGTCGCTCGAGATATGCACGAGCATGTTGACGTCGTTGAGCTGACCGGCGGCATCCGCCCCGGTGCAGCGATCGCCGAAGAGGTACGCGTACTCCTCTTCGCACTCGTCGGTGCCGACCAGCAGCAGGTCGACACCACCTTCGATCGCCCCGATGTCGGGCGGCACAGCCCCCTGGCCCTCCAGCGCGACGGCGTCGTCGGAGAAGCTTGATGTGAGATCCGTCAGCGCGTAGGCGGCGACGCCGAGTCCTGACACGAGCACCACCGCGACGGCGATCCCCACGATCTTGAAGAGGAACGCGAGAGGGTGCGGAGACGACAGCTCACCGTGCCGCGCGACCGTGCGACGGCCGCGACGGGCGGTCCTGCTCGTCTCGCTCACTCGGTTCCTCTCGGGGATTCGTCCTGCGGTCCTCCCCCATCGCACCTTGTCGCGGAGGGTGTGGGATTCGAACCCACGGGACATCGCTGCCCACTGGTTTTCAAGACCAGCTCCATCGGCCGCTCGGACAACCCTCCCGACCGACGCCCCTTGATCGAAGGCATCCGTCGAACAGGCGTCGAGTCTAGCCGACGGCACTGTCGGCTCATTCTTCCAACGACGGCTGTGGATGCTCTGAAAGGCGCGCTGCGCGTTTCGACTCCCGTCCCCTGTCGAAACCGTACGGTCTGGCCGAGAACGCATGTCTCCAACGCCGTCGATGTGCGGTTTCGACGAGACCGCACGGTCTCGACGGCGCAGCGAGGACGCGAGGGTTCGACGACGGCACCGAGGGAGGGGTCGGTGGTGATGGACCGAGGCGGCGTGGCGCTACAGCTGGTGGAGGATCGCCGCCACGCCGCCCTCCTCGACCGACGTGGTCACCTCGCCGGCGGCATCCAGGACCTCCTGCGGGCCCTGCTTCATCGCGACGGCGCGGCCGCCGTTCTCGAGCGCCCACTCGAACATGCCGACGTCGTTGCGGCCATCGCCGATGACCAGGACGTTCTCCGGCTCGATGCCGAGCTCGAGACGCACCCGCTCGAGGCCGGTGCTCTTGTCGACGCCCTTGGGCGCGATGTCCAGCCACGCGGTCCACCCCACCGCGTACGACACCTGGTGCAGGCCGATCCGCTCGACGAGCTCGAGGAAGTCGCCTTCGCCCTGCTCGGGAGAGACGACGACGACACGGCACACCGGCTGCTCGGCCAGCTGCTCGAACGTGACGCGCGTGGCCGATGCGAGATTCCAGTCCTCGAGATACTCGGTGTACAGACGGCTGCCGTCGGGGAGCTCCACGAGGTACCGGGCGTCGGGGATGTGCTCGCGGAGCATGGCGAGCACCTCCGACGCGTCGAAGGTCTCGACGTGCCAGCGCTCGTAGCGGAGGTCATCGGCATCGAGGCGCTTGAGCACCACCGCGCCGTTGGAGCACACGACGAACTCCGGCGCGATGCCCAGCGCCTGCAGGATGCCTCGCGTGCTCTCCCAGGCGCGGCCGGTGGCGATCATCACCTCGTGCCCGGTGTCGCCGGCGTGCCTGACAGCGTCCACGACGCCGGGGCTCAGGGACTCGTCTTCGAGCACGACGGTGCCGTCGATGTCGAGGACGATGAGCATGCGGGCGACGGTGACCCCGGGGGTCTCGGTCTCCCGGGCCAGCTCATCGACCATCTCGGCCGCGCCGGCCTCGCCGGCGAGGTCGATGTCGCCGGTGTCGGGCAGCTGCTCCTTGACCGCGTCGTCGGTGGTGGCGTCCTCGACGGCTTCGCCGAGTCCTGCGTCGTCGGGGGCGGCACTCATGCGATGGGCTCCATGATCTCCAGGCCGCCGAGGAACGGACGCAGCACTTCGGGCACGACGACCGATCCGTCCTCGCGCTGATGGGTCTCCAGCATCGCCACGATCCACCGGGTGGTGGCGAGCGTGCCGTTGAGGGTCGCGACGTGCTGGGTCCTGCCGCCGTCGGGACGGTAGCGGATGTCGAGGCGCCGGGCCTGGAACGTCGTGCAGTTGGACGTCGAGGTGAGCTCGCGGTAGGCGTTCTGCGTGGGGACCCACGCCTCCACGTCGTACTTGCGGGCGGCGCTCGAACCCAGGTCGCCGGCCGCGACGTCGATCACCCGGTACGACAGCCCCAGGTCCTGCAGCATCCGCTCCTGCATGCCGACCAGCCGCAGGTGCTCGGCCTCGGCATCCTCCGGGGTGGTGTACACGAACATCTCGAGCTTGTTGAACTGGTGCACGCGGATGATGCCGCGGGTGTCCTTGCCGTACGAGCCGGCCTCACGCCGGTAGCACGTCGACCAGCCGGCATAGCGCTTGGCGCCGCGCGACAGATCGATGATCTCGTCCATGTGGTAGCCGGCCAGCGGCACCTCGCTCGTGCCGACCAGATACAGGTCGTCGTCGTCGAGGTGGTACACCTCGTCGGCGTGCTGACCGAGGAAGCCGGTGCCCCGCATGACCTCGGGCCGCACGAGCGTCGGCGGAATGAGCGGTGTGAAGCCCGCCTCGAGGGCGCGGTCGAGCGCGAGGTTCATCAGGGCGATCTCGAGTCGCGCGCCGATGCCGGTGAGGAAGTAGAAGCGGCTGCCGGAGACCTTCGTGCCGCGCTCCATGTCGAGCGCCCCGAGGAGCTCGCCCAGCTCGAGGTGGTCGCGCGGCTCGAACGAGAACGCCGGCTTCTCGCCATGGGTGCGCAGCGTGATGAAGTCGTCCTCGCCGCCGGCCGGCACGCCGTCGAGCACGATGTTCTCGATGCGGGCGAACGCGGCCTGCGCGGCCTCCTCCGCGACCGTCACCGCCTGCTGCGCCTGCTTGACGCGCTCGCTGAGCTCCTTCGCCTCGGCGACGAGCGCCGCCTTCTCCTCCTTCGGAGCCTGCGCCACCTTCTTGCCGTGCGCGTTCTGGGCGGCGCGCAGCTCCTCGAACGTCGTGATCGCCGCACGACGCGCGCGATCCGCCTCGAGCGCAGCGTCCACGGTCTCGGGCGACTCTCCGCGCGCCTCCTGCGACCGCTTGACAAGCTCGGGATTGTCGCGAAGCAGCACCGGATCGATCACCCTGCAAGTCTAGTCAGGCAGGATGCGGCGGCTCCGGACGCGGCCTGCGCCTCCCGGGTGCGCGTACGCGGCGAGGGGTCGGCGTGCCGGGCCGCTGCCGTCCCCTGGTGCGACGTCGTCCACTCGGCAGGCACGGTGCGCGAATCAGGGCGTCAAGCCCCCCGCGACGGGGCGAACGAGTCCTAGAGTATGAGCCATGGCAGCGGCATCGGGTCCGAACGACGAGACCGCACCGGCGGGCGACGAGCCCGAGACCGCTGCGGGCGAGGACGGCTTCGGGCCGGCACCCGACGCGGCCGACGGCGAGACGGCGGCGCCCGCCGAGGACCCGCCGCACCCGGCCGACGCGATCTACGCCGACGGGCCGGGCACCGAGGAGCTCGAGGTCGTCGCGGACGCTGCGGAACCGTCCGCGGAGGACGTGATCCGCGCCGCTGCCGAGACGGGTGACCCGGATGCCGCCGACCGGCCGATCGCGGAGAACGGCCCCGACGGCGCGGCCGGATCGGAGAACGCCCCCGATCCGGTCCAGGCCGCCGCCCCGGATGAGGTCATCCGCGAGCCCGAGGACGTCGAACCCGACACCGCCGATGACGAGACCGGCGAGGCGCGGCGCGTGGACGCCGAGGGCCGCACCGAGCCGCTCGCCGACGAGGAGCACCGGCCCAGCCCGAAGGCGGCCCTGGTCTACAACCCCATCAAGGTCGACGCCGACAGCCTGCGAGACATGGTGACGCGGCTGTCCGATGAGGCCGGATGGTCCGAGCCGCTGTTCTACGAGACGACCGTCGATGACCTCGGCGACGACGTCACCAGGCAGGCGCTCGCCGAAGGTGTCACGGCCGTGCTCGTCGCGGGTGGCGACGGGACGGTGCGGGCGGTGTCGGAGGCGATGGTCGGCAGCGGCGTGCCGCTGACGATCGTCCCGAGCGGTACCGGGAACCTGCTGGCGCGGAACCTCCTGCTGCCGCTGGACGGCCCGGAGGACATGATCCGCGCCACCTTCGACGGTGACCGCGAGGACATCGACGTCGGCTTCGCGCGGCTGCGCCGGCCCGACGGCAAGGTCCACGAGCACGCCTTCGTCGTCATGGGCGGCATGGGGCTGGACGCCGCGATGATCGCCAACACCAACCCGCAGCTGAAGAAGTCGGTGGGTTGGGTGGCCTACGTCGACGGTGCAGCCCGGTCGCTGGTCAGCGCGAAGCCGTTCCGCATCATGTACGAGATGCCCGGGCATCGACTGCACTCGACGCGGGTCCAGAGCGTGCTGTTCGCCAACTGCGGGTCGCTGCCGGCCGGGCTCGAGCTCATTCCCGAGGCATCGGTGTCGGACGGTCAGATCGACGTGGTGATCGTGCAGCCGAAGGGGCCGCTCGGGTGGCTCCTGGTCTGGCGGCGCGTCGCCTGGGACAACAGCGTGCTGCGGCGGTTCCGTGCCGGGCGCCGCATCCTGGCGCTCCGCACGCGCGACAGTGCCGTCCGCTACGCCCGTGGACCGGCCATCGAGATCGGCACGAGCGCACCGACGCCGGTGCAGCTGGACGGCGACGAGTTCGGCGAGGCCGTCCACGTGGCGGTGCGCGTCCAGGCCGGCGGCCTGCGCATCGCCGTTCCGCCGGGGCACGTGATCGAGTCGACGAACGGCACCGCCAAGCGCAGCGCCAACGGCAGCGCCAAGCGCAAGGGGAACGGCGGCGCCAAGCGCAGAAAGGGCGTCGCGGCACCCGTCAGCTCCTGACTGGCGTGGCGCGCGGTCTTCCGCGCTGATGTCAAGACCGATGCCGGTCGTGCGGCGGCGGTCAGGATGGACGCATGCCGGGCCCGTCGATCGTGTGGTTCCGAGACGACCTGCGCCTCGCCGACAACCCGGCGCTGCGCGCAGCACTCGAGCGCGGAGAGCCGATCATCGGGCTGCACATCCTCGACGACGTCACTCCCGGCATCCGCCCCCTCGGCGGCGCCGCCCGGTGGTGGCTGCATCATTCGCTCGCCTCCCTCGCTGAACGACTGGCCGAGCGCGGCTCGACCCTGGTGCTGCGGCGCGGGCGGTCCGACCGCGCCCTGCGCGAGACGGTCATGGATTCGGGCGCGGGCGCGGTGTACTGGAACCGGCGGTACGGCGCCGCCGAACGCGGACTCGACACGCGCATCAAGACGGCGCTGCGGGCCGAGGGCGTCGAGGTCGCCTCGTTCGCGGCATCTGTCCTGTTCGAGCCCTGGACCGTGACGACAGCCGAGGGCACCCACTTCTCGGTGTTCACACCGTTCTGGCGCGCGTGCCTGGCCGGACCGCCGCCCCGGGCACCGCTGCCGGAGCCGCCGGAGCTGCCGGGGCCGCACCGCGCTCCGGCATCCGATGCGCTCGAGGACTGGGGGCTGCTGCCCCGGCATCCGGACTGGGCCGGTGGGCTGCGCGACACGTGGGAGCCCGGCGAGCCGGCGGCCACGCGACGCCTGCGCGACTTCGTCGAGCACGACATCGCGGCGTACGGATCCGCGCGCGACGAGCCCGCCGGCGGCGCCACCTCCCTGCTGTCGCCGCGCCTGCGGTGGGGGGAGCTGAGCCCCCACACCGTGTGGCAGGCGGCCGTCACCGCCGACGGCGGCGGCAGGTTCCTCTCGGAGCTCGGGTGGCGCGAGTTCGCGTGGCACACGCTGTTCCACTTCCCCGATCTCGCCACGAGGAATCTGCGACCCGAGTTCGACGCGTTCCCGTGGCCCCCGCTGCGACCCGAGATGCTGAAGGCCTGGCAGCGAGGACGCACGGGCGTGGCCCTCGTCGACGCCGGGATGAGGCAGCTGTGGCACACCGGGTACATGCACAACCGGGTGCGCCTGGTGACGGCATCCTTCCTCGTGAAGAACCTGCTCATCGACTGGCGGCACGGCGAGCAGTGGTTCTGGGACACCCTGGTGGATGCCGACGGCGCGAACAACGCGTTCAACTGGCAGTGGGTCGCAGGGTCGGGCGCAGACGCCGTCCCGTACTTCCGCATCTTCAACCCGCAGCTGCAGGCCGAGAAGTTCGACCCGGACGGCCGGTATGTGCGCCAGTGGGCGCCGGAGCATCTCGCCGGCGACCCGCCCGCACCGATCGTCGACCTCGGCCGGTCTCGCAAGGCGGCCCTCGCCGCCTACGAAGCGGTCAAACGAGCCGCCGACGCCGCGGACGCCGGTGCGGGCGGTGCCGGCGGGAGCTGACGCCGGCTACCAGGCGTACGCCTCGGGCGCCTGGCCGCCCGGACCGGGGAAGAGCTCGTCGAGGGCTCGCAGGTCCTCCTCGCCCAGCCGGATGTCGAGGGCCGACACCGCCGACTCGAGCTGCTCGACGGTGCGCGGGCCGATGATCGGTCCGGTGACGCCCGGCTGGTGCAGCAGCCACGCGAGCCCCAGGGCCGACGGCGTCCACCCGCGTTCGCGTGCGAACTCCTCGTACGCCGCGAGCTGGTCGCGTCGCTCCGCGCGCTGCTTCGCGATCCGCTCGGAGCTCGAGCGCCCCTCCTTCGCGGCGCCGCCGCTGAGCAGGCCGCCCGCGAGCGGCGACCAGGGCAGGATGCCCAGACCGTAGTTCTGCGCGGCCGGAATCACCTCGAGCTCGATCGAGCGCTGCACGAGGTTGTACAGCGACTGCTCGCTGACCAGTCCGAGGAAGTGCCGCTGCTGAGCGATCTCGTTGGCCTGCGCGATGTTCCACGCCGCGAAGTTCGAGCTGCCGGTGTAGACGACCTTGCCCTGCGCCACCAGCACCTCCATCGACTGCCACAGCTCGGGCCAGGAGATGTGCCGGTCGATGTGGTGGAACTGGTACAGGTCGATCCGATCGGTCTGCAGACGCCGGAGGGATCCGACCGCCTCGCGGCGCACCTGCCACGCGGATGCGCCGCGGGCGTTGACCACGTCGCCCTCCGGCGTCGGGTCCACCATCGGCGAGTGCACCTTCGTGGCGAGCACCAGATCGTCGCGCACGCCGGGCCGCGCCTTCATCCAGCGGCCGATGATCTCCTCCGTCCGGCCCCGGCCGCCCGCGCCGCCATAGCCGTTCGCGGTGTCGAAGAAGTTGATGCCGAGCTCGAGCGCGCGGTCCATGATCGCGAACGCGTCCTCCTCGGGAGTGCGATCACCGAAGTTCATGGTGCCCAGCACGATGCGCGAGACGGAGGTGCCGGTCCGGCCGAGGAAGGTGTAGTCCATGCCCGCCATCGTCACACACCCCGCGAGCTGCGGGGAAGCGTTTCCTCGGCTGCGGGACGGTGGCATCCGGAATGCGAACGATGGGGCGGGTGGTTGCATCTTCCGATGAGTAACGCAGCCTCCGCACCCTCCCCGCTCGCCCTGTCCGTTCTCGACCTCGTGCCCGTCCGCACCGGACAGACGAGCGCACAGGCGGTGACGGCGTCCCTGGCTCTCGTGGCGGCGGCGGACCGGCTCGGATACCGGCGCTACTGGTTCGCCGAGCACCACAACATGCCGGCGGTGGCGTCCACGACGCCGCCGGTCCTCGCGGCGGCCGCGGCGGCCCGGACGGCTCGCATCCGACTCGGCTCGGGCGGCGTCATGCTGCCCAACCACTCGCCGCTCGTCGTCGCCGAGCAGTTCGCGGCGCTCGAGGCCATCGCGCCCGGGCGCATCGACCTCGGCCTGGGACGCGCGCCCGGCTCCGACCCGGTGATCACGCAGCTGCTGCGACAGAGCGGAACGACGAGCGACGTCGAGCGCTTCCCTGAGCACGTGCGCGACATCGCCGCGCTCCTCTCACCCGACGGCGCCGCCCTGCGGTTCACCTCAGGCAGCACGTACGACGTCCATGCCACGCCGGCGGCGACGAGCGCTCCGGAGGTGTGGCTGCTCGGCTCGAGCGACTACTCGGCTCAGCTGGCGGCATCCCTGGGGCTGCCGTACGTGTTCGCGAACCACTTCTCGGGATCGGGCCTCGAGCGCGCGCTCGAGCTGTACCGCACGCAGTTCCAGCCGACCGAAGCGCAGCCCCGGCCCCGCACCTTCCTCACCGCGAACGTGATCGCCGCGCCGACGACCGAGGAGGCTGAGGCCCGTGCGCTGCCCAATCTGCGGATGACCGCGCGCCTGCGGACCAACCGCCCGCTGGTGCCGCTGGAGACCGTCGAGCAGTCCGTCGCGGGCGCCGCCGATTTCGCCGGGCTCGGCGACACCTTCATGGCCTCGGCGCGGGCGACGTGGTTCGTGGGCACGCCGGGAGACGTGGCATCCGAGCTGCGCGTGTTCGCCGCGCGTCACGATGTCGACGAGGTGATGATCTCGCCGATCGCGGGCGCCTACGAGGACGAACCGCTGGATGCCGCGGCCGGCCGGCTTCAGACCCTCGAGCTGCTCGCCGCCGAGGTCATCCCCAATTCGCCCGGGCCCAGCTGACGAGCGAGACCAGGCCGCGCCCACCGGCGAAGAGGGTGTTCTTCCGCTCAGCGGTGTTGTCCTCCACGCCGCTCATGACGCCGATGATCTGGCGGCCGCCGTTGGACCAACGTCCCCACAGCGGCCCTCCGGACTGGCCCGACGCCGCATCCGCCTCGGTCTCCAGCTCGAGGGTGTCGAAGTCGTCGCCGTCATCGTCGTGGACGGCGATGCCCGCTTCCCAGCACGGTCGCACCCCGGCGGGGCTCATGTCCCAGGGATAGCCGACGTGCGTCCAGTGGTGCTCGTCCTCCCAGTCGTCGTCGTACGACCGGGCGCCGAAGAAGCCGAGCCATTCCCCGAACGGCTGGTCCAGCTGGCACACCGCCATGTCGTAGCCCTCCGCCTCCTCGACGCCCCCGTAGTGCGCCCACGCGGCGATGCCGACGACGCCTGCCACCCACCCCGATCCCAGGGCGGAGCCGGTGCCGTTGAGCGCGGGCGTGAAGGTGACCCCGTTCGCGACCGGCCCGTCGGGTGACCAGTACGCGCGGACGACGTGCGCGGCCGTGACGACCGAGGACCGTCCGATCAGTGCGGCGCTCCCCCAGCCGCCGTCCGCGCCGGCGATGCGCCCGATACGCACCCAGGGCGCACTCGTGTCGAAGAAGAGCTGCCGGCTCTCGGACTGCCAGATCTGCGTGAACTGGAACGGGATGACCTTCCGGCCGTCCCACCGGCGCAGCGGCTTGGGATGCGGAAGGACGAGGGGACGCGGTGTGGCCCCGGTGTCTCCGCCGCCTTCGACGTCGTGCTCCTCGAAGACCGCGTCTCTGGCGGTCTCTTCCAGCACTCGATGGTCGAGGCCGATCGAGCCGGCAGCGCGCACCGGCTCGCGCAACGGGCTGCGTTCCCGGGCGCGGTCCCACCACTGCGGCTCCGGGTACCGCACCGGCATCTCCAGCTGCTCGCCGAAGCTCAGGGGGCTTTCGTTGGACATCTCGACGACCTTTCATCTCGACGAGTCGCCTCTGACGCCGCGCACGAACCGGGTCCGCGCACGGTCTCGCGTGTCAGCGGCGGAGGGCGTAGAAGCGGAAGAAGCCGAAGTCCTCGATCGGCAGGATCTCGGCATCGGCGAAGCCGGCCTCGCGCGCGTAGCCTCGCAACGTGCCGGGTCGCATGACGGTGCCGGTGGCGGCGCTCGGCCGGTGCGAGAGGCCGTCGGGCAGGCAGCAGAAGAGGCTGTAGCCGTACATCAGGCGCTCCAGGTCGTCGCCGGGCGCGGTGAGCTGCTCGGCGACGGCCTCGTCCATGATCACGACCGGTCCGTCCGCGCGGACCGCCTCCCGCATGGCGGCGAGGACGTCGACGGGTCGCGGCATGTCGTGGATGCACTCGAAAGCGAAGGCGGCATCGAACGGCCCCTCGTTCGCGAGGCCGTCACCATCGGCATTGTGGAACCGCACGCGATCGGCGACGCCTTCGGCATCGGCGTTCACACGAGCCAGCGCGATCGACGGCTCGTCCACGTCGAAGCCGTCCACGCTCAGGTCGGGATACGCCTTCGCGAGCGCGATGGACGACCAGCCGGCTCCCATTCCGACGTCGGCGACGCGGGCGCCGGGGCGCGTCAGCACGGACTGCAGCTCCGCGATCCCGACGAACGCCCCGGGAAGCTCGTCGAACCACGGCCGGTTCAGGTCGGCCTGCGCCTCGCGCGCGTCGGTGCCGAGCTCGTCCCAGCTGACGCCGCCGCCGTCCCGATACGCCTGGACGAGGCGCGCCATCTGCCGCCCCGAGGCGGCGAAGAGCCGTGGCATCGGCCCGAGGTAGGCAAGGCTCCGCTCGTCGGTGAGCACCTCGGCGGCGGCCGGAGGAAGCCCGTAGCGACGGGATGCCGGCATCCGGTCGGCTCCCTCCTCGAGGACGAGGATGCCGCTCACGGCCTGCTGCTCGAGCCACTCGCGCGCGTAGCGGGGGGCGGTGCCGGTGCGCTGCGCGAGCTCGTCGGCGGTGGAAGGCCCGTAGGCCGAGAGATCGCGGTACCAGCCGAGCCGATCGCCGAGATAGATCGCCATCGTGTCCACCCAGCCGAGCGCGGCTCTGAGGACGTGCTCGGCGAACTCGTCGGCGGACCGGTTCTCAGCGCCGGAGGCGCCGTCGACGCGCGCGTTGGACATGAACCACTCCGTTCATCCCCCGATGCCGCTCAGGGTAGCGCCCGCCGGCCGAGCGCACCACGGGGTGAGCCGCACTACTCCTGCAGGTCGGGCTCCCCGGAGATGAGGCCGCGCAGCCAGTCGCGCGCCTCGACGAAGACGTCGTCGGAGTAGCGCTCGGGGTAGCGCACCACGGCCCGGTCGGCGCGCGGATACGAGCCCAGGAAGATCACCTTGGGGCTGAAACGCCGAAGGCCCAGCAGCGCGTCGGCCATGCGCTCGTCCTGGATGTGCCCGTCCGCGTCGATCACGAACCGGTAGCGGCCCAGCTCGTCGCCGATGGGCCGGGAGGCCAGCAGCGACAGGTTGATGCCGCGGGTCGCGAACTGCTCGAGCATCTCCAGCAGCGCCCCGGGGTGGTCGTCGGGCAGCTCCACGATCAGCGAGGTCTTGTCGGCGCCGGTGGGCGGCGGCGGCGCGACGGTGCGGCTCACGAGCACGAAGCGCGTGACGGCGTTGGGGTTGTCTCCGATGTTCGAGGCGAGCAGCTCGAGCTCGTGATGCTCGAGGATTCCGGGCGGCGCGATCGCGGCATCCGCATCGCTCGATCCGTCGATGAGGCTCATCGCGCTCGCGACGTTGCTCGCCGCCGGGATGTGGGCGTGCGCCGGGAGCGTGGCGGTGAGCCATTGCAGGCACTGTGCGTAGGCGACCGGGTGGGCGGCGACCAAGGAGACGTCCTGGAGCCTGGCGCCGGGCCGGCCGACGAGGACGAACTCGACCGGGACCAGGTATTCGCCGACGATCCGGAGCCCGGGGACGGTGGCCAAGGCATCCTGCGCGGTGGAGACGCCGCCGTCGACGGAGTTCTCGATCGCGATCATCGCGGCGCCCGAGCGCCCCTCGACCACATCGGCGAGCGCTTCGCCGACGTTGCGCACCGGCCGCCACTCCTGCCCCCGCGCCTCCGGCACCTGCGCGAGCGCCGCCTCCGTGAAGGTTCCGGCCGGCCCCAGGTAGCTGTACGTCCGGCGGGTGGGGGCGGGAGCCTGTGCGGCGGCCTCGGAAGTCACGCGTGCCAGCCTAGTCCGGCCGCTGCACGGCGCCCGGTGCGCACAACTCAGGCAGAACGGGCGGTGACCGGCCTGATCGGCGCCCGATCGGCGAATCTGCCTGAGTCATGCGCACTGGCACCGCTCAGCCGGCCATTGACGCCCGGGCGACAAAGTTCCGGAACCACGCGGGTGCCGCCGCGCGCGGCAGCTCCCGCAGTCAGGGTCGGCGCCACGGCTGTCAAGTGGCGGCACGGATTTCGACGGCACCGGGCAGACTTAGACGCATGAGTCGCGCAGGACAGCCCGCCGAAGCATCCGATCTGGTGGACATCGACGAGGTGATCGCCGCCTATTACGACATCAAGCCCGACCCCGCCGTCGCCGAGCAGCGCGTCGTGTTCGGCACGAGTGGCCACCGCGGATCGTCGCTGTCAGGCAGCTTCAACGAGGTGCACATCCTCGCCACGACCCAGGCGATCGTCGACTACCGCCGCTCGCAGGGCATCGAGGGCCCGCTGTTCCTCGGGCGCGACACGCACGGCCTGTCGCTTCCGGCCGAGCGCAGCGCCATCGAGGTGCTGGTTGCGAACGGCATCGACGTGCGGGTCGACTCCCGCGACTCGTGGGTGCCGACGCCGGCGCTCAGCCACGCGATCCTCACGTACAACCGCGGGCGGGATGCCGCCGACCCCGGCCGTGCGGACGGCATCGTCGTGACGCCCAGCCACAACCCGCCGCGCGACGGCGGCTTCAAGTACAACCCGCCGAACGGCGGCCCCGCCGACACCGACGCGACCGGCTGGATCGCGAACCGCGCCAACGAGCTCATCGTGGCGGGACTGGAAGGGGTGAACCGCACCGCGTTCCGCGACATCGACGGCGAACAGCTGGGCACCTACGACTTCCGCGACGCGTATGTGCGCGACCTCGGGACCATCATCGACGTGGACGCCATCCGCGCGGCGGGCGTGCGCATCGGGGCCGACCCGCTGGGCGGGGCGTCGGTGGAGTACTGGGCGCTCATCGCCGAGGTGTACGGCCTGGATCTCACCGTCGTGAACCCTGACGTCGACCCGACGTGGAGGTTCATGACGCTGGACTGGGACGAGAAGATCCGCATGGACCCGTCCTCGCCGTCGGCGATGGCGGCCCTCGTCGGCCGGCGCGAGGAGTACGACATCCTCACCGGCAACGATGCCGACGCCGACCGCCACGGCATCGTCACCCCCGACGCGGGCCTGATGAACCCGAACCACTACCTCGCGGTCGCGATCGACTACCTCTTCTCGCACCGCGAGGGATGGCCGACGGATGCCGCGATCGGCAAGACGCTCGTCTCCTCCATGATCATCGACCGGGTCGCGCAGTCGCTCGGGCGGCCGCTGCTGGAGGTGCCCGTCGGATTCAAGTGGTTCGTGCCGGGGCTGCTGGACGGCTCCGTCGCGTTCGGCGGCGAGGAGTCGGCCGGCGCGTCCTTCCTGCGCAAGGACGGCTCGGTGTGGACGACGGACAAGGACGGCATCCTGCTGTGCCTCCTCGCATCGGAGATCCTCGCGGTGACCGGCAAGACGCCCTCGCAGCGCTACGCCGAGCTCGAGGCCGAGTTCGGCGCCTCGGCCTACCAGCGCGTGGACGCGCCCGCGACCCCGGCGCAGAAAGCAGCACTCGGCAGGCTCTCGCCCGACGCGGTCACGGCCACGGAGCTCGCCGGCGAGCCGATCACGGCGAAGCTGTCGCACGCCCCGGGCAACGGCGCGGCGATCGGCGGGGTGAAGGTGCAGACGGAGCACGCGTGGTTCGCCGCACGTCCCTCGGGCACCGAGGACGTCTACAAGCTGTACGCCGAGTCGCTGCGCGGCGAGGAGCACCTCCGCCAAGTGCAGGCCGAGGCCCGCGAGGTCGTGTCGGCGGCGCTCAGCGGCGCCTGAGCCGCTTCCCGGCCGGTCCGGGGCGTCCATGACGCGCGGGGGATGCGGACCGCAGCGAGGGGAAGCGTTTTCCGGCCGCGTGCGTCAGAATGAGGTCATGGCGGACCTCACGCTGCGCATCCGAGACATCGACGCCGTCGTCACCACCGAGGGCGTCGACGTCGCCCGCTACGCCTTCGACCCGGGCGGTGCGGCATCCGAGGGCCCCAAGCCCTTCCTCCACCCGCTCCGCGCCCTCGACGGAGCACCGCTGACGGCCTTCCGCCCGTGGGATCACCGGTGGCACAAGGGGCTGCAGATGACGTGGACCCACGTGTCGGGGCAGAACTTCTGGGGCGGGCCGACCTTTCAGCGCGACACCGGGTACACGCAGCTCGACAACGTGGGCAGCATCCGCCATGAGCGCTTCGCCGCGACGACGGATGCCGGCACCGAGGTCTCCTTCACCGAGGAGCTCACCTGGATCACGCAGGCGGGCGAGACCTGGCTCGCAGAGACGCGCACGCACCGGTTCCACGGCGTCGACACCAGCCGCGGACTCTGGATGCTCGACTTCGCCACCAACCTGCGCAACGTCTCCGGAAGGCCGCTCGAGCTCGGCAGCCCGACGACGCAGGGGCGTCCCGCGGCCGGCTACACCGGGTTCGTCATCCGGATGCCTCGCGCCTGGACCGGCGGCCGCGTGCTGTCGGCCGATCGCGAGGGCGCCGATGCCCTCATGGGGGCGGAGGCTTCGTGGGTCGCGGTGTCGGGCGAGCACGACGAGGTCGACGGCGGCGGCACGGTGCTCGCCTTCGCCGGGACGTCCAGTGCTTCCCCGAAGATCAGATGGTTCGTGCGCAGCGAGCCGTTCCCGGTGCTCAGTCCCTCTCCCTCGTTCGACGAGGCGATCGACCTCGCGCCGGGCGGGGAGGTCTCGCTCGCGCACCGGCATGTCTTCGGCGATCGGATCTGGACGCCGGAGGAGACCCGCGCCCTCGCCGAGGAGCTTGCGCCATGACTCCCCTCTTCCCGGGCGGGGTCGCCGTGAGCGGCCTGCGCGTGTACGACTGGGAGGGCGACGACGCCCACCGCGGCGGCTCGCCGCACCTGCACACGGCGTCGAGCGAGGGCTACGTCGTGACGGCCGGATCCGGCGAGGTGCACACGGTCTCGGCCGCCGGCCGCGAGGTGCACCGGCTCCAACCCGGTGCGGTGGTCTGGTTCTCGCCGGGCACGGTGCATCGGCTGGTCAACGAGGGGGACCTCGAGATCCTGGTCGTGATGCAGAACACCGGTCTGCCCGAGGCGGGCGACGCGGTGCTCACGTTCCCCGCGGACGTCCTCGACGATCCGCAGGCGTACGCGTCGGCGGCATCCCTCCCCTCCGAGGGCTTAGAGGACGAACGAGGCGCCGCCGCACGGGCGCGCCGCGACCTCGCGCTGCGCGGTTACCGCGAGCTGCTCGACGACCTGGAAGCACGAGGCCCGATCGCCCTCACCGAGCTGCATGCGCGCGCCGCCCGACTGGTGCAGCCCCGCGTCGCGCGATGGCAGCGCCTGTGGTCGGCGACGGTCGAGGCCGAGACGGCGCGCACGCGCGACCAGCTCGCGCGCCTTGCCGGCGGGATGCCGGGGCTCATGGCCGACGCGAGGGTGACGTCCGCTGCGCCGCACGAGGAGCCTCGCCGCTTCGGCATGTGCGGGCGCCTGCAGACGTGGGAGTGGCCCGCGCCCGAGGTCTGACGCGGCGGCTCCGTCAGCTCGCGCCGGCCGTCGATGCCCGCACGACGAGCTCCGGCTGATACACGACGTCGCCGAGCTCCCCGCGGCCGTTGATGCGCGCGAGCAGCATCTCCGCGGCGGTGCGGCCCATCTCGCGCGCGGGCTGCCGGACGGAGGTGAGCGGAACGGCCGCGATCGCGGCGAACTCGATGTCGTCGTAGCCGACGACGGCGACGTCCTCGGGCACGCGGACACCTGATGACACGAGACCGTGGACGAGGCCGATCGCGAGGTGATCGTTCGAGACGACCAGGCCGTCCGGGCGCTCGCCGGGGTCACGGCGCGCCAGCTGCTCGCCGAAGCGCTGCCCGATCTCGGATGTGGTGCGCTCCGTCCAGATCGGCTCGAGCGTCGCTCCCGAGTGCTCGGCGACCGCCGCCCGGGCGCCCTGGAGGCGCTCGCGCACCTGCCGGACCGCCGCGCGGGCGCCCACGAACGCCAGACGCCGCCGACCGGACGCCAGCAGATGCTCGGCGGCCAGGCGCCCTCCGCCGACGTCGTCGAACGAGACCGAGGGAAGCTCGCCGGTGTCGTCGACGGCGTCGACCAGGACGACCGGGATGCCGCGGCCCCGCAGTCGCTGCAGCCAGGGCTCGAGCGGACCGAACGGGCTCACCAGGGCGCCCTCCACCTGCACCCGCTCGAAAAGCTCCAGATGGTCGCGCTCCTTGGCGACGTCATCGCTCGAGTTGCCCACGAGTACGCGCAGCCCCGCCGCCGAAGCGGCATCCTCGGCACCGGCGACCATGTCGGCGAAGAACGGATTTGCGATGTTGATGACCGTCATGCCGAGCAGGCCGCTGCGCCCCGCCCTCAGCTGCTGCGCGGCGTGCAGCGGCACGTATCCGAGCTGGTCCGCGGCGCTGCGCACGCGCTCGACGAGCGGAGCGCTGACCATGTGGGGCCGGTTCAAGGCGTTCGAGACGGTGCTGATGGACACGCCTGCCCGCTGCGCGACATCTCGGATGCCGACTCGCTTCATGACGCTCGTCCCGCTCTCGTCCCCCGCTCCCGCGCGGCGCCGGCACGCCCGTGTCCGGTCCGCACCATGGTAGGCGCTTTCCGCGCCGGTCCTCCCCTCGGGCGTTGCGTGGCCCGGTCAGGGCGAGCGCTGCGGGACGGAATCAGCCGCTTCGGGCCAGGCCGCCGGCATCCGTCTGTAGCATGTTCGCATCATGCAGAAAGCGCTTACCGGAACGATCCGGATCGTGCAGAGCCCCCGACCCGCGCGGTCTGTGCTGCGCCTGCTGGCGCGGCGTCCGGGGCGGCTCACGCTGGCGATCGTCGCCTTCGCGCTCAAGGAGATCCCGCTGTGGTTCCTCCCCGTCGTCACCGCCGAGATCATCGATCTCGTCGCGACGGACGGCGACGTCTCGACGGTGCTGATGTGGTTCGGCATCGCGGCGGGCCTGCTGCTGCAGAACTACCCGATGCACATCGTGTACACCCGCAATTTCATGACCGTCGTGCGCGACACCGGGGCCGATCTGCGCAATGCCCTCGCAGCGCGCCTGCAGAGCCTGTCGATCGGCTACCACACGCGGGTGAGCTCCTCGATCGTGCAGACCAAGGTGGTCCGCGACGTCGAGAACGTGGAGCTCATGCTGCAGCAGGTCACCCACCCGCTGCTGTCGTCGACCATGGTCCTCATCGGCGCTGTCGCGATGACCGCGATCGCGGTCCCCGAATTCCTCCCGGTGTACGCCCTCGCCGTTCCGATCGCGCTCGGTCTTCGCTGGGCGCTCGGCCGGCGCTCCCAGGTGCGCAACGAGGTGTTCCGTCGCGAGGTCGAGGGCTTCGCGGCGCGAGTGGGCGAGATGGCCTCGCTCATCCCGGTCACCCGCGCGCACGGGCTCGAGCAGACCGCGGTCTCGCGGGTGTCCGCGGGCGCCGACGGGGTGCGCCGGGCGGGCCTTCACCTCGACATGCTCAACGGCCACGTCGCCTCGATCTCGTGGGTGACGATGCAGCTGCTCGGGGTCGGATGCCTCGTGCTGGCGGCCGTCTTCGCGCTCACCGGCGTCCTCCCCATCACGCCCGGCGAGGTGGTGCTGCTGTCGTCGTACTTCGCACTGCTGACGCAGGGGCTCACTCAGCTGCTCATGCTGATCCCGGTCGGAGCCCGCGGGCTGGAGTCCATGCGCTCGATCTCGGAGGTCCTGCGAGAGCCGGATCTCGAGCAGAACGAGGGCAAGCGCGCCGTCCATCGCGTCGACGGCCACATCCAGCTGGAGCGCGTCACCCACCGCTACGACGGCTCGGACCGCGACGCCGTGAGCGAGGTCGCGCTGGACATCCGGCCGGGCGAGACGGTGGCATTCGTCGGCTCGTCCGGTTCGGGCAAGTCCACCATGCTCAATCTCGTCCTCGGGTTCGTCCGGCCCACGGGCGGCCGCATCCTGCTCGACGGCGCCGACATGCAGACCCTGGATCTGCGCAGCGTGCGCCGATTCGTCTCCGTGGTCCCGCAGGAATCCGTGCTGTTCGAAGGCACGATCCGCGACAACATCGCGTACGGCCTGGACGACGCCTCGCCCGAGCAGCTGCGGCAGGCGATGCGCGACGCGAACGCCGCCGATTTCGTCGAATCCCTGCCCGAGGGCTGGAACACCGTCGTCGGCGAGCGCGGTGCGCGGCTCTCAGGAGGCCAGCGGCAGCGCCTGGCGATCGCTCGCGCGCTCGTCCGCGACCCGCGCATCCTGCTGCTCGACGAGGCGACCTCCGCGCTGGATCCGGAGTCCGAGGAGCTGGTGAAGGAGGCCCTGAACCGCCTGATGCGTGGCCGCACGACCCTCGTCGTGGCGCACCGGCTCTCGACGATCCGCCAGGCCGACCGCATCGTGGTGCTCGAAGACGGCCGCATCGTGGAACAGGGCGACCACGACGGGCTGCTCAGGCGCGGCGGCCGATACGCGCACCTGCACGCGACGCAGGCCGGACTTCGCCCGCGCTGAACGCGGCCGGGATAGCGCTTTCCGATTCCGGCCCTTAGGCTGGGACGACGTACACCCGAGCCCCGACGGAGGAGCCCGATGACGAACACCCTGCGCTGCGCCATCGTGGGCACCGGTGCGATCGCGAACGCGCACGCCGCCGCGATCGCCGAGTACCCGCGAGCCGAGCTGGTCGCCGTGACCGACCTGTCGCGCGACGCCGCGGCGGCCTTCGCCGCTCGGCACGGCGAGCCGGCCGTGTACGACGATCTCGACGCGCTGCTCGAGGAGGCCCGGCCGGACGTCGTGCACATCTGCACGCCGCCGTCGGCGCATCCGGCGCAGGCGCTCGCCGCGTTCGCCGCGGGAGCCCACGTCGTGGTCGAGAAGCCCCCGGCCCCCTCCCTGGACGAGCTCGACGCGATGACGGATGCCGCCGCCGCGGCGGACCGACAGCTCGCCGTGGTGTTCCAGCAGCGCACCGGGACGGCCGCCGCGCACGTCAAGCGCCTGCTCGACTCCGGAGCCCTGGGCCGGCCGCTGCTGGCGCAGTGCCAGACGCTGTGGTTCCGCGATGCCGACTACTTCGCCGTGCCGTGGCGCGGGAAGTGGGAGACCGAGGGTGGCGGGACGACGCTGGGCCACGGCATCCACCAGCTCGATCTGCTGGCCTTCCTGCTCGGCGACTGGGAGCGCGTCGAAGCCCGCCTGTGGCGGCTCGACCGCGAGACGGCGACCGAGGACGTCTCCACCGGAACCGTCGTGTTCGCGAGCGGCACGGTCGCGCAGGTCGTCTCGAGCACCGTCTCGCCACGGGAGACCAGCTCCATCCGCATCGACACGCAGAAGGCGACCGTCACCGTCGACCACCTGTACGGGCACGGGCACGAGAACTGGCGGATCACGCCGGCGCCGCACGTGAGCGCCGACGAGGCGGCCTCGTGGGCGCTTCCCGAGGTTGAGGAGCGGAGCGGTCACGCGCCCCTGCTTCGAGACGTCTTCGATGCGCTCCTCGCGGGCCGGGCGCTGCCGATCACCGCTGATGCGCCGGCTCGGACCTTCGAGCTGGTCGCCGCGATCTACGCCTCGGCCGCCGCCGACGGCGCCGCCGTGACCCCCGCCGATCTGGCCACCCACCCGACGCACCGTCGCGGGTTCGCCAGCCCGGTCATCGATCTGCGCGCGGCGGAATGACGACGGACACGCTGGACGTCCGCGAGCCGCCGCAGCCGACCGACCCCGAGCGGGGGCAGCTTTACCGCGATCCCGTCTACGACGGCGCGAGCGATCCCACGGTGGTGCGCGACAGCGCCGGCGGCTGGTGGATGTTCTACACCCAGCGGCGTGCGACGCATCCCGATCCGGGTCCCGGCGTCGCCTGGGTGCACGGCAGCCGCGTCGGCGTCGCGCGCAGCGCTGACGGACTGCGGTGGGAGTACGCCGGAACGCTCGAGCCCGTCGACACCGGCTTGACCCTCCACGCCGGTCGGCCTCCGCTGGCCGTCACCCGAACGCACTGGGCGCCCGACGTGATCCACGACGGCACGCGCTGGCGCATGTACCTGACCGAGATCGATGGCATCCCATCGCGATGGGAGGGCCACGCCCGTCACATCGTCGAGTACCGGTCGAACGACCTTCGCTCCTGGACCCGGCGCGGGGTCGTTCCGCTGGCGAGCGACCGGGCCATCGACGCCGCCGTCGCGCAGTGCCCGGACGGACGCTGGCGCCTCTGGTACAAAGACGAGGCCGCGGGCTCGGTCACGCGCGTGGCCGTCTCGGACGACCTCGCCACATGGCGGCAGGACGGCATCGCCGTCCGCGGCCGGCCGCACGAGGGCCCGTTCGCGTTCGCGCTCGGCGGCCACTGGTGGCTCCTCACCGATGAGTGGCGCGGCATGGCGGTCCACCGCAGCGACGACGCCGTCACGTGGACGCGGCAGGGCGGACCGGACGCCGTGATCCTCGGCGACGCCGGGCCCTGCGCGCCCGGCATCCGGGCGGGGCGGCACGGCTCGGTCGTCGTCACCGGGGCCGACGCCAGGCTGTACTACTTCACGCACCCGTGGTGGGACGGCGAGGAGCTGGTTGATGTGGCTGCTCACGCGCATCGCCGCACCGCCGTCCACGTCGCCCGCCTGCGCGTGGCGGATGGCGCCCTCGTGTGCGAGCGCTGACCACGGTCAGCCGGTCGGGCGCCTCTTGCGAAACGTTTTTTCGTGAGGTACCGTAGCGGGCAAGCGCTTTCCAGCACAGCTTCGAGCACCCTCCTGGAAGCGCGACACCGCACCACACAGACGACGGACGTCTCGCGCGGAGGAACGAACGCAGACGTTCAAGGAAGGACAAGGATGTTCAGCAAGAAGCGGGCTCTGGCCGGTGTCGCCCTCGCGACCGGCGCGGCCCTCGCGCTGGCCGGCTGCGCCGGCGGCGGCGCGACCCCCGAAGGCGAAGCGACGTTCAACCCCGACGAGGAAGTCACGCTCGATCTGGCGTTCTGGGGCAACGATGTGCGCGCCGAACTCTATGACCAGGTCATCGCGGCGTTCAACGAGGAGTACCCGAACATCACGGTGAACTCCACCTTCCTGGCGTTCCCCGAGTTCTGGGAGAAGCGCCAGACCGAGGCGGCCGGCGGCAACCTGCCGGACGTCATGCAGTTCGATTACTCGTACCTCCGCCAGTACTCCGAGAACGGCCTGCTGCTCGACCTCGAGCCGTACCTCGGCGGCATCATCGAGACCGACCCGCTGCCGCAGAACATCCTCGACATCGGCGTGGTCAACGACACCACCTTCGCCATCCCGACCTCGACCAACGCCTGGGGCATGTACACCAACCCGGTCCTGCTGGAGCAGGCCGGCGTCGAGGACTTCCCCGGCGGCACGTGGGAGGACTACAACGACTGGATGGCCCAGGTGACCGAGGCCAGCGGCGGCCAGTTCTACGGCGGCACGGACTGGACCGGACGCATCCAGAACTTCGAGCTGCAGCTGCGCGCCGAAGGGAAGAACCTGTTCGACGACAACGGCGAGCCGGGCTTCGACGAGGAGCGCCTCACCGAGTTCTGGGAGCAGGGCAGCGACATCCGCAATGGCGTCGTCGTCCCCCAGCAGCGCCTGGAGGAGGTCAACCCGCTGTCGGGCTTCGACACCGCGCTGACGGCCAGCGAGCTGACGTGGGACAACTTCGGCGCCGGCTACCTCGGCAACCTCGGCGAGGGCTACACCGAGCTGGGCCTCGTGGCACCTCCCATCACCGAGGAGGGCGCGAAGGACCTGTACCTGAAGCCGTCGATGCTGCACGCGATCGCCGCGAACACCGATCACCCGGAAGCCGCTGCGACGCTGGTGAACTTCCTCATCAACTCCCCCGCGTCGGGTGAGATCTTCGGCACGAACCGCGGCCTGCCCGCATCGGAGACGGCGCTCGAAGCGGCCGAGCTCGACCCGCTGAGCCAGCAGATCGCCGACTACGAGGCCTCGATCGAGGACCGCCTGGGCGACGCTCCCCCGGTGCCGATCATCGGCTACGGCACGCTCGAGGAGAAGTTCCGCCAGCTCGGCACCGAACTGGCGTTCGGCTCCATCACCGTGGAGGATGCGGTATCGCAGTTCTTCGCCGAGATGGACGTCGTCCTCGGTCAGTGATCATCCCCGGGTCCGGGAGCCGCGGCTCCCGGACCCGGGCCCACCCCATCATCGTCATCGGAGAGTCCCGTGAGCACCACTGCGACAAGAGTGATCGTGACCGGCGATCAGAAACGACGCAGGCCCCTCGTCCGCCGCCCCAAGCCGGAGCACCTGGACCGGCCGGGTCAGCGGGCCCGGGCGCGGCGTGAGACCCTCGCCGGCTACGGCTTCCTGGTGCCGTGGCTGATCGGCTTCTTCGGATTGACGATCGTGCCGATGGTGTACTCGCTGTACCTGTCGTTCACGAGCTACAACATCTTCTCCCCGCCGCGCTGGATCGGGCTGGACAACTACATCCGGATGTTCACCACCGACCCGCAGTTCATGCAGTCGGCCCAGATCACGCTGATCTACGTGCTGGTGGGAACCCCGATCACACTCGCCGCGGCGCTGGGCGTGGCGATGCTGCTGAACTACCGCGACAAGGGCGCAGGGTTCTTCCGGTCCGCGTTCTACGCCCCGTCGCTGATCGGCGGCTCGGTCAGCGTGGCGATCGTGTGGCGGGCGATGTTCTCCACCGACGGCCCGGTCGACTCCGGCCTCACCCTGTTCGGCATCGACATCGGCGGCTGGGTCGGCGAGCCGGCGCTGGTGCTCCCGATGATGATCCTGCTGGCCGTGTGGCAGTTCGGCGCCACGATGGTGATCTTCCTGGCAGGCCTCAAGCAGATCCCCAAGGAGCTCTACGAGGCGGCTGAGATGGACGGCGCCGGCGCCTGGCACCGTTTCCGCGCGGTGACCCTGCCCATGCTGTCGCCGGTGATCTTCTTCAACCTGCTGCTGGGCCTGATCGGCGCGTTCCAGGTGTTCGCGTCCGCGTACATCATCTCCAACGGCACCGGCGGGCCCGCCGGGATGACGAACTTCATCACCGTCTACCTGTACAAGCGCGGCTTCGCCGACGGGCAGATGGGCTACGCCGCCGCGATCGCGTGGGTGCTGCTGGTCGTCGTCGCCATCATCGCCTTCATCCTGTTCCGCACCCAGCGCTCCTGGGTCCACTACGCCGGAGACAACCGATGAGCACCACCACCGCGACCACCACCAACGCGCTCCAGCACACCGAGAACCAGGTCGACCCCGACGCCAAGACCGGCCCGCGCCGCCGCGTCAAGCGCAAGACCTGGCAGACCGTCATCTGGTTCGTGGTGCTGCTGGCGCTGACCGCGGTCGTGCTGTACCCGCTGGTGTGGCTGCTGATGTCCACCTTCAAGCCGAACGCCGAGTTCGGTCAGAACCAGTCGCTCATTCCGAACGCGCCCACCCTGGACAACTACGCCAAGGTGATGGAAGGCATCGCCGGGGTGCCGATGTGGCGATTCTTCGCCAACAGCCTGCTCATCGCGGCCGGGTCCGTCATCGGCACCGTGCTCAGCTCGGCCCTCGCCGCGTACGCGTTCGCCCGCATCCAGTTCAAGGGCCTCGGCGTCTTCTTCGCCGCGATGATCGGCACCCTGCTGCTGCCGTTCCACGTCGTGATCATCCCGCAGTACATCATCTTCAACCGGCTCGACATGGTCGACACCTTCTGGCCGCTGCTGCTGCCGAAGTTCCTCGCCACCGAGGCGTTCTTCGTGTTCCTGCTCGTCCAGTTCATCCGCCAGATGCCCCGCGACATGGATGAGGCCGCCCGGATCGACGGCGCCGGGCACGTTCGCATCTTCTGGTCGATCATCCTGCCGCTGATCAAGCCCGCCCTGATCACCTGCGCGATCTTCGCCTTCATCTGGGCATGGAACGACTTCCTCGGACCGCTGCTGTACCTCACCAGCCCCGAGAACTACCCCCTCCCCATTGCCCTGCGTCTGTACAACGACCAGACCTCCACCAGCGACTACGGCGCCACCGTCACCGCCAGCTTCATCGCGCTGGTCCCGGTCCTGCTGTTCTTCCTCGTCTTCCAGCGCTTCCTCGTCGACGGCGTCGCCACGCAGGGACTCAAGGGATGACCAGCCACCGGCGCGCACTGCGCGAGGCCCGGCGCGCGGATGCCTCCGGCAGCGGGCCCACGCTCCAGGAGCGCCCGCCGGCCCGGTATCCCGGGGCGGCCGGAGCCTTCGCCCTGTTCGGCGAGGTGCTCCTGACGGGTCTCGTCATCGTGCTGGGAGGAATCGCGCTGGTGACCCTGCCCGCCGCACTGGCCGCCGGCATCCGGCACCTGCGTCGGTACCTGAATGCCGAGGCCTCGCACCCGCGCATGGTCTGGGACGACTATCGCCGCGCCCTGCCGGGCGGCCTCGTCGTCGGTGTCGTCGGCGTCGTCGTCGCAGCTGTGCTCGCGCTCGACATCGACCTGGCGGCGTCCGGCGCACTGCCCGGCGGAACGGTCGTCGGGCTCATCGGCTGGGCAGGCCTCGTGGCCCTCGCGGTGGCGCTGCTGGCCGCCGCCGCCGCGTGGAAGCCTGAGCGAGGCTGGCGCCCCGCGGTCCGCGGCATCCCGTCGACGCTCACGGCGGACATCGCCGGCGCCCTCTACCTCGCCGCCACCGCCGTCTTCGTCGGCGTCGCGACGTGGATGCTCGTCCCCGTCGTCATCCCGGCGCTCGGCTGCGCGGCGCTGGCCGCCGTCGCGATCCCCGCCCGGCGCCGCCGGCGCTGACCAGCCTCCGCTCACCCTCGCCCACCACCCCGAACAGGAGCTGCTCGACGTGCTGTACGGCGCCGACTACAACCCCGATCAATGGCCCGAAGAGGTCTGGGACGAGGACGTCCGCCTTATGCAGGAGGCCGGCGTCAACATCGTGAGCCTCGGCATCTTCGCCTGGTCGCGGATCCAGCCGGCCGAGGACGTGTGGGACTTCGCCTGGCTCGACACGGTCATCGAGAAGCTCCATGCCGGCGGCATCGCCGTGAACCTCGCGACGGCCACGGCGTCCCCGCCGCCCTGGGTGAGCGCCCGCTACCCCGAGACGCTACCGACCGACGAGAACGGCGCCTCGTACTGGCCGGGCAGCCGTCAGCACTTCGCGCCGTCCTCCCCCGTGTACCGGCGGCTCGCGGGCGAGCTGGTGCGGCGCATCGCCGAGCGGTACGCCCGCCACCCGGCAGTGGTGATGTGGCACGTGGGCAACGAGTTCGGATGCCACCTCCCGATGGACTTCTCCGACGCCGCCCGCGACGCGTACCGCGTGTGGCTGCGCCGCAAGTACGACGACGACATCGCGGCGCTCAACGATGCGTGGGGCACAAGCTTTTGGTCGCAGCGCTACGGGTCGTTCGAGGAGGTCTTCCCGCCTCGTCTGGCCCCGTACAGCCACAACCCGTCGTCCATGCTGGACTACCGCCGCTTCACCTCGGACATGCTGCTCGAGTGCTACCTGCTGGAGCGCGAGATCCTGCTCGAAGCCGGTGCCACCCAGCCCATCACGACCAACTTCATGGGCCCCTTCAAGCCGGCCGACTACCGTCGCTGGGCGCCGTTCATGGACGTCATCGCCGACGACTGCTACCCCGACCCGGCCAACCCGCATCGCGTGCGTGACGCCGCGTTCCAGCGAGACCTGATCCGCTCGCTCAAGCCCGGCGTGCCCTGGCTGCTGTGGGAGCAGGCGACCGATGCCGTCAACTGGCGCCCGTCCAATCCCGGCAAGCGCCCGGGCGCCCTCATGGCCGAGTCCGCCCAGTCCATCGCCCGCGGGGCCGACGGCATCATGTTCTTCCAGTGGCGGCAGTCCCGCGCGGGCAGCGAGAAGTTCCACTCCGCGATGCTTCCTCACGCCGGCACCGGCACGCGTGTGTGGAACGCGGTCACCGAGCTGGGCGCGCGCCTCGCGGCCCTGCCCGAGCTGCCGGCGCCCGGCCGCGATGCGCGCGTCGCGCTGGTGTTCGACTGGGAGAGCTGGTGGGCGGTCGAAGAGCGCGATCATCCCACGCGCGTGGACTACCTCGCGCTGTCGCTCGAGTGGTACGGCGCCCTGCACGCGCGGGGACTCCTGGTGGACATCGTCGCTCCGGAAGACGTCGACGACGGCTACGACCTCGTTCTCGCCCCCGCGCTGTACCTGCTCCGCGACGCCGGCGCGGCGGCGCTGACCCGCTTCGTGGCAGCGGGCGGAACGCTGCTGACCGGCCCGTTCTCAGACATCGTCGACGAGCACGACCAGTTCCGCGACGGCGGCTTCCTCACGCAGCTCGGCCCCGTGCTCGGCCTGCGCTTCGAGGACTTCGGGGCGCTCGCCGGCGCGACGACCGGCGGCACGGGCGTCGGCGCGCAAGGCGCCCACATCGCCGCCTCCGCGTCGGCGGGGGCCGTGGCCTTCACCCTCGAGGGCTCGTCGTTCTCGGGCAGGCTCGTCGCCGAGACGGTGCACCCGATGGGGGCGGAGGTCGTCGCCGCCTTCGCCGACGGCCTCGCGGTGGGCCGACCCGCCCTCACACGTCATCCGTACGGCGAGGGCGAGGCCTGGTACGTCGCGACGCAGCCGGTGGCGGACGGCCTCGACGCCGTCGTCGCAGCCGTCATCGAGGCATCCGGTGTGCGCCCCGTCGTGGACGACCTCCCGGCGGACGTCGAAGTCGCCCGGCGCGGCGACCTCGTCACGCTCATCAATCACGGCGACGTCGACGCCGAGGTGAGCATCGAGGGCACGGATGCCGAGTCCGGCCGCGCCGTCGACCGACTGTCCCTCGCTTCGCAGGAAGTCCGCTTCATCCTCGCTCCGGCCGGCCCCGCCTCGCGCCGCGTGAGCGCCCGGGTCGACGCGAGCGCCCTCTGACCCTCCCTCCCACACCCGACGAAGGAAGCACATGACACGACGCACACCCCTCGCCATCGCGGCCACGGCGGCCGCGGCCCTCCTGCTGGCCGGCTGCGCCGGCTCAGGAGCCGGCTCCGACAACGCCTACGACCCCGACGAGAAGGTCACCCTCGACTTCGCGTTCTGGGGCAACGACGACCGCGCCGACCGCTACAACCGGCTGATCGAGGCATTCAACGAGGAGCACCCCAACATCACCGTCAACGCCTCCTTCTCGGACTTCCCCAGCTTCTGGGAGAAGCGACAGACCGAGGCCGCCGGCGGCGGACTGCCCGACGTGTTCCAGTTCTCCGACAGCTACCTGCGCCAGTACGGCGAAGCCGGTCACCTGCTCGACCTCGCCGAGGTCTCGGACCACATCGACTTCGACACCTTCGAGGAGTCGCTGCTGGGCACCGGAGCGCTGAACGGCACCCAGTACTCGCTGCCGACCGGCTACAGCCTGTGGGCGAACTTCGTCAACGACGACCTGCTCCAGCAGCACGGCCTCGCGGCACCGGAGGGAGGCACGACCTTCGACGAGTTCGCGGACTGGATGGCCGAGGTCACCGAGGCCACGGGCGGCGCCGTCTTCGGCGGCACCGACTACACGCAGCGCATCCAGACGTTCGAGCTCGCGCTGCGCGCCGACGGCGGGAACCTGTTCACCGAGGACGGCGAACTCGGGTTCACCGAGGATGAGCTGCGCGAGTTCTGGGAGTCGGGTGCTGCACTGCGCGACGGCATCACCATCCCGCAGCAGAAGCTCGAGGAGCTCACCCCGAAGTCCGGCTTCGGTTCGTCGCTGACGGCCAGCGAGACGAGCTGGAGCAACTTCCTCGGCGGCTACCTCGCCGACTCCGGCGCATCGTCGATCTCGCTCATCGCACCGCCCACCGCGAAGGAGGGCTCGAAGGACCTCTACCGGCAGGCCGGTCTGCAGATGGCGATCGCCGCGAACACCGAGCACCCTGAAGCCGCCGCCCTGTTCCTCGACTTCGTGGTGAACAGCCAGGAGGCCGGTGAGATCTTCGGCACCACGCTCGGGTTCCCGGCGTCCTCGTCGAAGCTCGAAGGCGCGACGCTGGAGGGCCCGGACAAGCAGGTGGCCGACTACATCGAGTCGGCCGCGGACCGCATCGGCGATGCGCCGCCCGTGCCCGTCGTGGGCTACGGCTCGCTCGAGCAGACCTTCTGGGACCTCGGCAAGTCGCTGGGCCTCGGGGCGATCTCGGTCGACGACGCCGTGACGCAGTTCTTCGCCGAAGCCGACGTCATCCTCGGCTGAACGCGACCAGGGACGCCGCGGCCTTCCTCGGCCGCGGCGTCCCGCCTTTCCCACCTCACGAAGGAACGCCATGGCCGAACCGCTGCGCGTGCGGATCAGCGCTTCGCGCGCCCGGAACGAGCGCCGGCCGCGCATGGCCAACATCGAGGATCGGCGCCCGGGTCTCGAGCTCACCAGCCGCGCCCTGATGCGCGACGGCCGTCCGTGGCTGCCGGTCTCGGGCGAGATGCATTACACCCGTACTCCGCGCGAGCGGTGGACGCACCGCCTGAGGCTCATGCGGGCCGGCGGGATCTCCGTCGTCTCCACCTACGTGCCGTGGATCCATCATGAGCCGGTGCGCGGCAGCGCGCGCTTCGACGGGCGCTTCGACGTCGGGGCCTTCATCGATGCCGCGCGGGCGGAAGGGCTCGAGGTCGTGCTGCGGATCGGGCCGTGGATCCACGGCGAGGTCCGCAACGGCGGCTTCCCCGACTGGGTGCAGGAGGCACCGGTGCGCCACCGCACCGACGACCCGGCCTACCTCGCTCTCGTGCGCGGCTGGTTCGGCGAGGTCGCGCGCGCCCTCGACGGCCGCGCCGCTCCCGACAGGGTGCTCGCGATCCAGCTCGACAACGAGCTGTACGACCAGCCCGGGCATCTCGTCACCTTGAAGCGCCTTGCGCGCGAGGCCGGGATGTCGGCCCCGCTGTGGACGGCGACGGCCTGGGGCGGCGCCCAGCTGCCCGACCCCGACGTGCTGCCCCTGTGGGGCGGGTACGGCGACGGCTTCTGGGTGGATGCCGACGCTCCGTGGGACCCCACGTTCCGTGCGCACTACTTCTTCTCCGACACGTGGGACGACCCCGGCATCGGCGCGGACGTCCGCGGCGACGACGCGACTGGGCGCTCCGACCTGTCGGTGTGGTTCCCACCAGCCACGTGCGAACTGGGCGGCGGCATGGCGACGGCCTATCATCGTCGGCCCCGGCCGGAGGCGCTCGACATCGCTGCGATCGCGCACGCGAAGCTCGGCAGCGGGTCGGCCTGGCAGGGGTACTACATGTACGCGGGCGGCACGAATCCCGGCGCCGACCTCGCGGAGTCGCACGCGACCGGGTATCCGAACGACATGACGCGACTCAGCTACGACTTCCACGCGCCGATCGGCGAGGCGGGTCGTGCGGCGCCCGCGCACGCGGCTCTGCGGCGGCAGCACGCTTTCATCGAGGCGTTCGGGGATCTCATCGCGCCGCAGCCCGCTCATCTGCCCGAGATCCAGCCGGCGGGAGTCGACGACTCCTCGACCCTGCGCTGGGCGGTGCGCGGCGACGGGGACCAGGGCTTTCTCTTCATCGGCTGGCACCAGCCCCACGTGCCCGTCGCCGCCTGCCGAGGTGCGCGCTTCCGGATCGAGTCGCCGGCGGGGCCCGTCGTCATGCCGAGCGCGCCGGTGGACATCGCGCCGGGAACCCTCGCGCGCTGGCCCGTCGGGCTCCGGGTGGGAGGGGTGCGCATCGCGTGGGCGACCGCCTCCGCGCTGACCGTGCTCCCCGGTCCGGTGCCGACGCTCGTCCTCCTGGAGGATGCCGGCATCCCCGTCGAGGTCGCACACGGTGACGCCGTCCACCGGATCGACGTGGACGACCACCCTCACCTGCATCTCGCGGATGCCGACGGCTCGACCCTCGACGTGCTCGTGCTGTCCGCGCCCGACGCCGAGCGCGTGTGGGTCTCCGAGACGAGGGCCGGGCGGCGCCTCTTCGTGACGGAGGACGAGATCACCTGGGACCGGGCGGGTCTCGTGTCGGCGCGGGCGCGTGGCGACGTGCCGGCTGTGCGGGAGTACGTGGACGGATCATGGCGCGCCCCGGCATGGACGCACGTGTCCGGGACGTCGGCCGCGGCATCCGTCACCCCGCAGCCGGTTCGCGCCTGGTCGATCCCGCCGGGCGACTACGGGACGGTCGACGGCCGGCAGTCGGCGCCCGGCGACGCCGTGCTGGACGATCACGCGGCCGTGTACCGGGTGGGCGTGCCGGACTGGTGCGACGAGGATGCGGTGTTCCAGATGGCGTGGGGCGGCGACGTCGCACAGGTGCGAGTCGACGGCGTCACCGTGACCGACCGGTTCTGGGACGGCTCCGACCTCGTGGTGAACCTTCGCGATCTGGGAGCCGCGCCGGGCGCCGAAGTGGAGGTTCGCATCCTTCCGCTGCGCACGGACAGCGCCGTGCATCTCCCCGCCGGCGCCGCGGCCCGTCTGTCCTCATCGACCGAGGCGCTGTGCGCGATCGACGCGGTGAGCGTGGGCCAGCGCTCGCTCTGGCAGGAGGCGCCGCGGTGAGGAACGGAACGTGCGCTTGCGCGTCACCGCGCCGCGTGGCACACTATCGGAAAGCGTTTACCCGCTAGGCGGGTGGCTCCCACGACTCCCGGATCGACCGCGACGTCGACCGGTTCAGAAGGAAGAAGGATCACCGTGACGGACACCACATTCGCCCCGGCCGCTGCCGAGGCATCCGACGCTCGCCCGCAGGTGCGCGAGGTCGGCATCATCATGAACGGCGTCTCGGGCCGCATGGGATACCGCCAGCACCTCGTGCGCTCGATCCTCGCCATCCGCGATCAGGGCGGCATCGAGCTGGCCGACGGCACGAAGCTCACCGTCAAGCCCCTGCTCGTCGGCCGCAGCGAGGCGAAGCTCGCCGAGATCGCCGCGCAGCACGGCATCGAGGACTACACGACCGATCTCGACGAGGCGCTCGCCGACCCCCGCTGGGAGATCTACGCCGACTTCCTCGTGACGAAGGCCCGTGCCGCCGCGCTGCGCAAGGCCATCGCCGCCGGGAAGACCATCTACACCGAGAAGCCCACGGCCGAGACGGTCGCCGAAGCGGTCGAGCTCGCGCAGCTGGCCAAGGAGGCCGGCGTGAAGACCGGCGTCGTGCACGACAAGCTGTACCTGCCCGGCATGCAGAAGCTCAAGCGCCTCATCGACTCCGGCTTCTTCGGGCGCATCCTCTCGGTGCGCGGCGAGTTCGGCTACTGGGTGTTCGAGGGCGACTGGCAGCCGGCCCAGCGCCCCAGCTGGAACTACCGCGCCGAGGACGGCGGCGGGATCATCGTCGACATGTTCCCGCACTGGAACTACGTGCTGGAGAACCTGTTCGGCGAGGTGAAGTCGGTGTACGCGCAGGCCGCCGTGCACATCCAGGACCGCTGGGACGAGAAGGGCGAGCACTACACCGCCACCGCCGAGGACGCCGCCTACGGCATCTTCGAGCTCGAGGGCGACATCGTCGCGCAGATCAACTCCTCGTGGACCGTGCGCGTGAACCGCGACGAGCTGGTGGAGTTCCACGTCGACGGCACGCACGGCTCGGCCGTAGTGGGCCTGTTCGGCGCGAAGATCCAGCACCGCAACGCCACGCCGAAGCCCGTCTGGAACCCCGACCTCGCCGACGACCACGACTACAGCGCCGACTGGGCCCAGGTGCCGACGAACGACGTGTTCCAGAACGGCTTCCGTCAGCAGTGGGAGGAGTTCCTCGTCTCGTACGCCGAGGGCACCGACTACGAGTTCGACCTGCTCTCGGGCGCCCGCGGCGTGCTGCTGGCCGAGGCCGGCCTGCAGTCCAGCCGCGAGGGCCGCAAGGTCGAGCTGCCCACGCTGACGCTGGAGTGACCCGGATGCCGCAGCTCACCCTCCTCTCCGACGCCGGCGACGTGTCGTCGGTCGACCTCAACGAGTCACCCGGTCACCGCAGACCCGAAAGCGCCCTGCGCAGCCGCGTCGCGTACGCGGCGGCGCACGTGGTGCCCAAGGCCTGGGCGGACAACACCCCCGGACAGCCCGCCGATGTGGACTGGGACGCCACGCTGGACTTCCGCCGCGCGGTGTACTCGTGGGGCCTGGGCGTGGCCGACGCCATGGACACCGCCCAGCGGAACATGGGGCTGGATGCCGCCGCGACGCGCGAGCTCATCGCCCGCTCGGCGGCGGTGGCACGGGAAGAGGGCGGCTCGGTCGTCGTCGGGGTCAACACCGACCATGTCGACCAGGAGCGGATCTCGATCGATCAGGTGATCGACGCCTACAAGGAGCAGCTGCACTTCACCGAGGAGCAGGGCGCCGGGCCGGTGCTCATGGCCTCCCGCCACCTGGCCCGCGTCGCCGAATCGGCCGAGGACTACCGTCGCGTGTACCGCGAGGTGCTCGCCGCCGCCACGACACCGGTCGTGCTGCACTGGCTCGGCACGGCGTTCGACCCGGTGCTCGAGGGCTACTTCGGCTCGAGCGACTGGCGCGAGGCATCCGACGTGCTCCTGGAGATCATCGGCGAGAACCCCGGCAAGGTCGCGGGCGTCAAGATGAGCCTGCTGGATGCCGCGTCCGAGGTGTCGGTGCGCGAGCGACTCCCCGAGGGCGTGCGCATGTTCACCGGCGACGACTTCAACTACGTCGGCCTCATCGGCGGCCAGGACGTGCCCGATGCCCGGCAGCCCGACCGCGACGCCGACGTTTCGGCAGGCTCGACCACCGGGAAGGGCTACTCCGACGCGCTGCTCGGCGCGTTCGCCGCGATCACTCCGGTCGCCTCCGCCGCGATCCAGGCGCTCGACGCCGGCGATCCGGCCCGCTACCTGGAGATCCTCGGCCCCACCGAGGAGCTGAGCCGCCAGGTGTTCGCCGCGCCGACGTTCTACTACAAGACCGGTGTCGCCTTCCTGTCGTGGCTGAACGGCCACCAGTCGGCGTTCCAGATGGTCGGGGGCCTGCACTCCGCGCGCAGCCTTCCCCATCTCTCGCGCATCATCGAGCTCGCGAACGCATCGCTCGCGCTGGAGCATCCCGAGCTGGCGGCGATCCGCTGGCACGGCATGCTGCGCCACAACGGCATCGACGTCCCCGGGGTGATCGCATGACCGCGGCCTCCGGCATCCGTGTCCCGGTTCTGCGGCTCCGTGTCCCGAAACCTCGACTGGATGCTGCTTCCGGGCCGGGATTGTGGGACACGCTCGAAGGAGGATGCCCGTGACGACCGTGGATGCGCGCCTGTCGATCAACCAGGCGACCATCAAGCACGCCGACCTCGCCACCGCACTGCGCGTGACAGCCGACGCCGGGGTGCAGGCGATCGGCCTGTGGCGCGAACCCGTGCAGGAGGTGGGCCTCGCCACGGCGGCGAGCATGCTGGCCGACTCGGGGCTCCGCTTCACGACGCACTGCCGGTCGGGCTTCTTCACGATGCCCGAGGGACCCGCCCGCCGCGCCTCGATCGATGACAACCGCGTCGCGATCGAGGAGGCGGCGACGCTGGCCGCAGCCGGCGCGCCGGGATCGACCGCCGTGCTCGTGCTCGTCGCGGGCGGACTGCCGGAGGGATCGCGCGACCTGATCGGCGCCCGCGAGCGCGTGCGCGACGCGATCGGCGAGCTCGTTCCGGATGCCTCCGCCGCCGGCGTGACGCTGGCCATCGAGCCGCTGCACCCGATGTACGCGTCGGACCGCTGCGTGATCTCGACCCTCGGCCAGGCACTCGACATCGCCGCGGACTTCGATCCGGCCGTCGTGGGCGTCACCGTGGACACCTTCCACATCTGGTGGGATCCCGACGTGCTGGCATCCATCGCGCGCGCGGGCGACGAAGGCAGGATCGCGACGTACCAGGTGTGCGACTGGAAGACCCCGCTGGCCGCGGACGTGCTGCTGAGCCGCCACTACCCGGGCGACGGGGTCATCGACTTCGCGTCACTGACCGCAGCCGTCGAGGCCACCGGGTACGCTCGCGACATCGAGGTCGAGATCTTCAACGAGGACATCTGGGCGACCGATCCCTTCGAGGCGGTGCGCCGGACGGCGGCCGGATTCGCGGCATCCGTCTCTCCGCACCTGCGCAGCGGCATCGCCGCGGGAGCCGCGCGCGCGTGACGACCGGAGCGCTCGCGGGGTACGCCGACTGGCCGGCCTTCCTCGCGAGCGCGCCGGCGCTCACCCCGGACGCCCCCGATCAGCGCGCTCTTGCCGACGTGCTCGGCGTGCACCGCGCGAGAGCCGTCGACATCACGGTCGAGCGGGAGTGGGTCGCCGGCGGCGTCCATGGCCGCGAACTGTCCTGGTGGGTCGGCTTCGGGCCGCGCACCCGCGCGTTCCTGCTGCGCCCCGAAGGGGAGGACGGCGACCTGCCGGGCGTTCTGGCCCTCCACTGCCATGGCGGCGTGCGCTCCACCGGCGCCGACCAGCTCGTGGACATCGGCGATCCGTCGGCGGAGCCACCGCACCCCTCCGCTGCACGCCTGCGAGCCTCGGTCTACGCGGGTCGCGCGCTCGCGAGCGATCTCGCCCGCGCGGGCTTCGCGGTGCTCGCACACGATACGTTCTCGTGGGGCAGTCGCGCCTTCGACCTGTCGTCGCCGACGCCGAAGCTGGCTCGGATCGCCGAGGCGCTCGACGCGCTGCACGCCGTCCGCGGCGAGGACCTCGACGCCGACGCGCGCTTCGACGAGGTCTCGGCGTGGCACGAGGAGACGCTCGCGAAGGCGGCCGGGGTCCTCGGCACGACCTTCGCCGGCGCGGTGGTCACCGACGACCTCGCTGCGCTGGAGGTGCTCGCGACCTGGCCGGGTGTCGACGGGACGCGGCTCGCGACGATCGGGATGTCGGGCGGCGGCGGGCGCGCGCTGCTCACCGCGGCACTGGACGACCGCGTGCGCGCCACGGTGATCGCCTGCATGATGGCGACCTCCGCCTCTCTGATCCCGGATCATCTGGACACGCACTCGTGGCTGCTGCACAGTCCCGGCCTGGCGCGGCGGTTCGACTGGCCGGCGATCACGGCGGTCGGCGCGGCACGGCGGACGCTCGTGCAGTACGGCGAGCGCGACCCGCTGTTCCCCGCGGCCGGCATGAGGGATGCCGACGCGGCCCTGCGCGCGATGCACGATTCGGATGCCTACCGCGGGTCGTTCCACGACGCCGCTCACGAGTTCAGCGCGGCGATGCAGGACGAGGCACAGGCTTTCCTCGACGAGGCCCTGGGCTCGGCGCGTGGAAACCGCTTCCCCCTCCCTGCGGCGGGCGTGGCACACGGCCTAGACTCGGCCTCGTGAGCACGACGCACGCCCCGATCCGAACCGCCGCCACCCTGCACGATGTGGCACGGGAGGCCGGCGTATCCCTGGCCACGGCATCCCGCGTGCTCAACGGCTCGACCCGCAAGGTGGCCGAGAGCTACCGCGAGCGCGTCGAGGCGGCCGCGATCAAGCTCGGCTACACCGCGAATCTCTCCGCCCAGGCCACGGCCCGAGGCACCGCCGCGATCGTCGCGCTCCTGGTCGCCGACATCGCCGACCCGTACTTCGGGCAGCTCGCAGCCGGTGTCGCGCGCGGCGCCGATGAAGCCGGTCTCGTCGTGACCATCGCGATCACCGAGCGCGACCCGCAGCGCGAGGTGCGGCTGGTGCGCGCTCTGCGCGGACAGCGCCCGCGCGGGCTGATCCTGGCGGCGTCGCGCACCGAAGGCCCCGATGCCGCGGGACTGCAGACCGAGCTGGACGGTTTCGTCTCGATGGGCGGCCGCGTCGTCATGCTCGGACCGGGAACCGGCGACACCCGCTCCGTGGCCGTCGACAACCGCAACGGCGCCGCGGCGCTCGGCCGCGAGCTGGCGCAGCTGGGGTATCGCGACGCCATCGTCATCGCCGCCGAGGGAGGCATCCGCACGTCCGACGATCGCGTGGCCGGATTCACCGAGGGCTTCGCAAGCGGCGGCGGCGCGGTCCGCGACGTGCGCCGCGCCGGCTTCACCCGCGACGCCGGGTACGCCGCCGCACAGGAGCTGCTCGAGGGCGACGTGCCGGAGGGGACCCTCATCTTCGGCGTCAGCGACGTCGTCGCGATCGGCGTCATGTCCGCGGTACGCGACGCCGGACGCCGGGTCGGACCCGACATCGCCGTCGCCGGCTTCGACGACATCGCGACCGGCCGCGACATCCGTCCGGGGCTGACGACGGTGCGCGTGCCCCTCGAGGACCTGGGTTATCGGGCGCTGCACGCCGCGATCGACCTGGAGTGGGACGACTCCGAGCCTCCGCTGCCGCTCGAGGTCATCGTGCGCGGCAGCACCCCGCCCCGCGTCTGACGACGACTGCGGGCGGAGAGGTCGCGGCTCCGACGCCCCGCGACGGAACCGCGAGGAAGCGTTTTCTGGGACCGCTAAGCTGGGCGGGAAGGAGGCCCTGGGATGCCACGCTCACCGAAAGGCGTCACGATCGCCGATGTCGCCGCGCGCGCAGGTGTCTCGCTCTCGACGGTCTCGCGCGCGCTCAACGGCAATCCGACGGTGGATCCCGCGCTCGTCGAGCGGGTGCGGGATGCCGCCGCCGCCCTCGACTACACCGCCAGTCCCGTCGCGCGCAGTCTGGTGCTCGGCCGCACGCAGACGGTCGCGGTGATCGTGCCGGACCTCGGCAACCCCACCTTCCAGGCGATCCTGCGGGGTCTCAGCCGCGCGGCGGCGGCCGACGACTATCACGTGCTCGTCGCCGACTCCGCGGAATCGGTGGACGAGGAGCGCGTGCTGGCGGGCGCCACGCGCCGGCGCACCGACGGGGTCATCCTGTGTGCGCCGCGCCTGCCGCAGGCGGAGCTCGACAGCCTCGTCGGGGGCCTGCGCCCGGTGGTGCTCGTCAACCGCACCTCCGGCGCCGTGCCGGCCGTCGGCGCCGACTACCGTCGCGCGCTCGGCGCGGAGCTGGCCCATCTCCACGAGCTGGGCCACCGGCGCATCGTGTACCTCGCAGGCGTGGAGCTCAGTGTGGCCAACGCCGCCCGACTCGAGGCGATCGCGGAGTTCGTGGACGCACACCCGGGCACCGAGGTCGCCGAGATCCCCTGCGGCGTCGACTTCGAGGCGGGCGCCGGCGCCGCCCAGGCGGTGCTCGCCTCGGGAGCGACCGCTGCGCTCGCCTTCAACGATCTCGTCGCGATGGGGCTGCTGAGCGCCGTCCAGGCGCAGGGGCGCCGGGTGCCCGACGACCTCTCGATCGTCGGGTTCGACGACATCCCCTTCGCGCGCTACACGACTCCGCCGCTGACGACGGCGGCCGTCCCGGCCGAGGAGCTGGGGACCCACGCGTGGTCGCGGATGCGGGATCTGCTGCACGGCGCCGAGCCGGGGGATCCGCTCACGCTGCAGCCGGAGCTCACCGTGCGGGGCACGACGGGCCCCGCACCCGCCTGACCGCCCCTGCCGCTTCAGGGGATGCCGCAGCCGGCCCGCGCCGCGAGCCGGCATGGTAGCCTGAGAAAACGTTTCCTGAAGGAGTGAGATGAGCCACCGCCGGTACGCCGTCGTCGGAGCGGGCCACCGTTCGCAGATGTACGTCGACGCGATCACGACCACGTACGCCGACGACGCCTCGCTGGTCGCGATCTGCGAGCCCAACCCCGTCCGGGCCCGGTACTACGTCGACCGCGTGGTGGCCGCCGGGCATCCCGCCCCCGCGGTGTACGGGCCGGATGATCTCGAGGACATGATCCGCACCGAGAGGATCGACCGCGTCATCGTGTGCGCCCGCGACGACCTGCATGCGCCGCTGATCGTGCGCGCCCTGGATGCCGGCGCCGATGTCGTCGTCGAGAAGCCGCTCACCATCGATGCGGCCAGCGCGGCGGCCATCGAGGATGCCATCGACCGGACCGGGCGCGAGGTCGTGATCACCTTCAACTACCGCTATTCGCCGCGCAACAGCGCGCTGCGCCAGGTGATCCAGAACGGCACCATCGGCGAGGTCACGAGCATCGACTTCTCGTGGGTGCTCGACACCAAGCACGGGGCCGACTACTTCCGCCGCTGGCACCGCGAGAAGGTGCACTCCGGCGGACTCCTGGTGCACAAGGCCAGTCACCACTTCGACCTGGTGAACTGGTGGATCCGCTCCTCGCCCACGCGTGTGTTCGCCTCGGGCGGGCTGCGCTTCTACGGCGCCGAGAACGCCGCGGCGCGCGGCATCCGCAACCGTCCCGCGCGCGGCACGCACGACGGCGCGGACGCGTTCGAGCTGGACCTGCGGCAGGACGAGCGGCTGAAGGCGCTGTACCTCGACGCCGAGCAGCACGACGGGTACATCCGCGACCGCGACGTGTTCGACGAGGGCATCACGATCGAGGACAACCTCGCCCTCGTGGTCGACTACGACTCCGGCGCGACACTGAGCTACTCCCTCAACGCGCACTCCCCGTGGGAGGGCTACCGCGTCGCGGTGAACGGCACGCGCGGGCGCGCCGAGCTCGAGGTCGTCGAGCGCGGCGCGGTGCTCGTCGACGAGGGCCTCCACCCGGTGCTCGACCCCTCGGCCACCGACGCGGGCGCCTCGGCCTCACTGCGTCCCGAGGGCGAGCGCCTTCTCGTGCAGAAGCACTGGGAGGCGGCCTACGAGGTGCCGATCATCAGCGGCGACGGCGGACACGGCGGCGGCGACGCGCTCCTGCTCGCCGACGTCTTCGAGGGGCCCGGCGACGACCCGCTGGCGCGGCCCGCCGACTGGCGCGACGGCGTCCGCTCGATCGCGGTCGGCATCGCCGGGAACCAGTCGCTGGAGACCGGCCTGCCGGTGCGCGTCGCCGATCTCGGCATCCGGTTCCTCGCCGCCGACGCCCGGGCGGGAGCGCACTCGTGAGTCGCATCGTCGTCACGGGTGGCGCCGGGCGGCTGGGCCGCTCCCTCGTCGCCGGTCTCGCCGCGGCCGGCCACGAGCTCGTGTCGCTCGACCGCGCCGTCTCGGACGCCGCCGAGCTCGCCGGCGTCACGCAGATCGCCGTCGACCTGACCGACGCGGATGCCGCAGCCCGTGCCGTCGTGGAGTCCCGGGCCGACGCCCTCGTCCATCTCGCCGCGATCGCCGTGCCGTTCAGCGCACCGGAAGACGTCATCCTCCGCACGAACGCGACGCTCGCCCTCAACGTGCTGTCGGCGGGCGTCGCGGCGGGCGTGTCGAAGATGGTCACCGCGTCGAGCCCGACGGTGCTCGGCTACCACGCCCCCGCGGGCTGGCTGCCCGAGCGGTTCCCGCTCGATGAGACCACGCCGCCGAAGCCGTGGAACGCCTACGGGCTGTCCAAGCTCCTCGCCGAGCAGACGATCCAGATGCTCGCGCGGCAGACCGGCGACGCCACCCGGTTCGCCGCGTTCCGGCCGTGCTTCGTGATCGCGCCCGAGGAGTGGGCCGGCGCGCCGACGCAGCAGGGCCACACGGTCCGCGACCGCCTGGACGATCCGGCCCTCTCCGCGCCCGCCCTGTTCAACTACGTCGACGCACGGGATGTCGCCGGCTTCGTCGACGTGCTCCTGGCCGCGCTGCCGGACATCCCGAACGCCGAGGTCTTCTTCGTCGGCGCAGACGACGCCCTGGCACGGCGCCCGCTGGCCGAGCTGCTGCCGCGATTCGTGCCGGGCAGCGAGCGGCTGGCGGCCGGTCTCACCGGCACGGCGCCGGCGTTCTCGAATGCCAAGGCCCGCGAAGTCCTCGGCTGGCGCCCGACCCACTCCTGGCGGGTCGAGCTCGGTGAGACAGACCGCCAGGACGCCGCCCTCCCCGACATCTCACGAAAGGACGTGCTGGCGTGAAGTTCGACGGCATCCTCTTCTTCCCCGTCACCCCGTTCGATCCGGACGGCCGTGTCGACGAGGATCTCCTCCGCCGCCACGTCGCCACGACGCTCGAGCACTCCCCCGGCGGCGTCTTCCCCGCATGCGGCACCGGCGAGTTCCACGCCCTCTCGACCGAAGAGGTCGTCCGCGTCGTGCAGGTCACGACCGAGACGGTCGCCGGCCGCGTGCCCGTGGTCGCGGGGACCGGCGGGCCTCTCGGCCACGCGGTCGCCCTCGCGCGCGCGGCGGCGGATGCGGGAGCCGATGCCCTCCTCGTGCTCCCGCCCTACCTCGTGGGCGGCCCGCAGGCGGGTCTGGCCGCGTACGTCGAGGCCGTGGCGGCCGCATCCGACCTTCCGGTGGTCATCTACCACCGGGCGAACGCCCAGTACTCCGTCGACACGATGCGACGCCTCGCGCGAAATCCCAAGATCGTCGGGTTCAAGGACGGCGTCGGCGACGTCGGCCTCGCCCAGCAGATCGTGCGTGCGGTCGCGGCCGAGGGCCGCGAGGACTTCGCGTTCTTCAACGGCCTCCTCACCGCCGAGCTCACGCAGGGCGCGTACCGCGGCATCGGCATCCCGCTGTACTCGTCGGCCGCGTTCGCAATGATCCCGGAGGTGGCCAACGCCTATTACCGCGCCTACGCCGAGGGCGACGAGGCGCGCCGGGCGGAACTGCTCGACGGGTTCTACGCGCCTCTGGTGCGGCTGCGCGATGAGACCCCGGGCTTCGGCGTCTCGCTCATCAAGACCGGCCTGCGCCTGTCGGGCCTGCCCGTCGGTTCGGTGCGACCGCCGCTGGTGGACCCGACCCCCGCGCAGGAGGAGCGCCTGGCCGAGATCCTCGCCGCGGGACGGGCGCTGCTGTGACACTGCCCACGGCGACCTCGGCCTCGTCCGGCGCGCACACCCTCACGGCCCTCACCGGGCTCGACGCGCGCCTCGTGCGCGTGCCGCTCACGCGCCCGTGGGCGGCCGACGTCACCTCGGTCGGCGTCGTCGCGACGCACGTGATGCGCTCGGACGGCAGTGAGGGCTGGGGATTCTCGTGGACGCCGCAGATCGGGGCGGAGGCGGTGCTCGCCCTGCTGCAGCACGACATCGCGCCTGCCGCGGTGGGCGGCTCGGGCGAGCCGGGAGAGCAGTGGCGCGCGCTGTGGCAGCACCTGCACGAGGCGGGAGGCGGCGGCATCACCACGATCGCGCTCGCGGGACTCGATCTCGCCCTGTGGGATGCCGCGGCCCGCGCCGCCGGAACCTCGGTCTCCGGCTTCCTCGGCAGGCAGCGTGACCGGGTCCGCACCTACGGCAGCGGCGTGAACCTGCACTACCCCCTCGACGAGCTCGTCGCCCAGGTGCGGCGGTGGGTCGACGCCGGGTTCGATGCGGTCAAGGTGAAGGTCGGCAAGCCCGATGCCGCGGAGGACCTCGACCGGATGCGCGCCGTCCGCGAGGTGCTCGGCCCGGACCGGCAGCTCATGATCGACGCCAACCAGCGCTGGGACCTCGCCCGCGCCACCGATGCGCTCGAGCTGCTCGCGGAGGTCTCGCCGGCGTGGATCGAGGAGCCGCTGCGCGCCGACGACCTGTACGGGCACATCGAGCTGTCCCGTCGACTGGCATCGTCCAGCGGCATCCCGGTCGCGGTGGGCGAGAACCTGCACAACGTCTACCGCTTCGACGACTTCCTGCGGCTGGGCGCGGCCCAGATCGTGCAGCCGAACATCGTTCGGGTCGGCGGGATCACGCCGTTCCTCGGCGTCGCCGCGATCGCCGCGGAGTACGGCGCCGCTCTCCACCCGCACCTGCTGCCCGAGCTGTCGGGCCAGCTGGCGCTCGCGCTGCGGGCGACGCCCGGCGCGCCCGAGCCGATGGCCGAGGACGTCGAGGACGCCGGTTTCGGCAGCCTCGGGGCGCTCCTGGACGACTCGCCCGTGCGGATCGCCGACGGCACGCTCACCGAGGTGCCTCACCTGGGCCTCGGCCTCCGCTTCACCTGACCCCGACTCCTTCCATGCCCTGCCGCGAGAACCCAGCCCGCCCCGCCCGTCCGGATGATTCCGGCGGGTCCGGGCGTTCTCGTCACCGATCCGACGGCGGATGCCCCGACGAAAGGACTTCCCGATGACCACGACGACAGAACAGCTCGAGCAGCTGACCCAGGCGGCAGCCGCCGCCGCGCCGGTGTGGCGCCGATCGGATGCCGCGACACGGGCGAGCTGGCTCCGCGCCGCCGCCGATGCGCTCGACGCGCACGGCGAGGAGCTCGTCGCGATCGCGCACGAGGAGACCCGCCTCGCCGAGGCGCGCCTGACCGGCGAAGTCGGCCGCACCACCGGGCAGCTGCGCCTTTTCGCGTCGGCCCTCGAGGAGGGCTCCTACCTCGAGCTGACCGTCGACGACGCCGACGCCTCGGCGACGCCGCCCCGGCCCGAGCTGCGGCGCATGCTCACCGGCGTGGGCCCGGTCGCGGTGTTCTCGGCATCGAACTTCCCCTTCGCGTTCTCGGTCGCAGGCGGTGACACCGCATCCGCCCTCGCCGCCGGCAACCCGGTCATCGTCAAGGCGCACTCCGGGCACCCGCGCCTGTCCCGGCGTACCGCGGAGATCATGGCGCAGGCGCTGGAGGGCGCCGGCGCCCCGCGCGGGTCGCTCGCGCTCATCGAAGGCCGCGAGGCCGGCAACGCCCTCGTGCAGCATCCGGTGATCCAGGCCGCGGGCTTCACGGGCTCCGTCAGCGGCGGGCGCGCGCTGTTCGACCTGGCGTCCGGGCGCCCGGACCCCATCCCCTTCTACGGCGAGCTGGGCTCGGTGAACCCCGTCGTGATCACTCCTGCGGCCGCCGGCGCGCGCGGCGAGGAGCTCGCGAAGGGGCTCGTCGGGTCCTTCACGCTCGGCGTCGGCCAGTTCTGCACGAAGCCCGGTGTCGTGTTCGTGCCCGAGGGCGTCGGCTTCGAGGACCTGGTCGCGCGATTCGCCGTGGACGCTGAGGGCGGTCCGCTGCTGACCGAGCGGATCACCGACGCGTTCCCCCTCGGCGTCGCCCACCTCGAGGCCGACCCGTCGGTCGCGGTCGTCGCCGAGGGCCGTCCCACCGACGGCGCTCAGCCGGTGGTGCTGGCGACGGATGCCGCGGCCGTGGTCGACCGCCCGGACACGCTCCTCGAGGAGTGCTTCGGCCCGGTGACCGTGCTCGTGCGGTACGCCTCGCCCGATCAGCTGCTGGCGGCGCTGCGCGCCGTCCCGGGGTCGCTGACGGGGACGCTGCACTCCGAGCCCGGCGACGACGTCGCCGACGTGCTCGAGGTGCTGGAGCGCCGGGTGGGCCGCGTGCTGTTCGCGGGGTGGCCGACGGGCGTGGCCGTGACATGGTCGCAGCACCACGGCGGCCCGTGGCCGGCGACCACGTCGCTGCACACCTCGGTCGGCGCGACGGCCATCCGCCGGTTCCTGCGGCCGGTCGTGTTCCAGGATGCACCGGCCGAGCTGCTGCCCGCGGTGCTGCGCGACGACGCCCTCGCGTCGCTGCCCCACCGCCGCAACGGCGTGCTGCGGGTTCCCTGAGCCGACGCGACCGGCTGCGGGTCGACGCGCGGCGCGCGGACGGGCACGTCCGCGCCCGATCCGCGTGTCGGTCGGACGGACCTGCGTCGGCTCGGCCGGCGTGTCTGGGCTCGCCACCGCCGCCCGGCGACGTGGATCAGCCCAGCGCGCGGGCCAGGGCGGCGCCTGCCTCCGTGAGCCAGTGCGCCGGATGCGACATCGCCGCCGCAGGTGAGCCGGCCAGTTCGGTCAGCGAGGCGCTGGCGGCGAAGTCCGACACGTCGGCGTCGCCGGCGATCCGGCCCGCGACGAGCGCGACCGGGACGCCCGCGCCTTCGGCGAGGGCAGCCACGTGCGCGGGCACCTTGCCGGCGGCGGACTGCCCGTCGAACGCCCCCTCGCCGGTGACGATGACGGACGCCTCGGCGACCGCCTGCGGGAGCCCCACCAGTTCCGCCACGGCTCGAGAGCCGGGGACCAGACGGGCGCCCCACGCCAGCAGCGCGAAGCCCGTCCCGCCCGCAGCGCCGGCGCCGGCGGCATGCGGATCGGCGGGCAGCAGTCGGGCCAGCCGTGCCAGGCCGGCGTCGAGGGCGGCGACATCGGCGGGTGTCGCGCCCTTCTGAGGACCGAACACCGCGGCGGCGCCGCGCTCCCCGAGCAGCGGATTCGTCACGTCCGAGAGCACCGTCACGCCTCCCGGGGGAAGCGCGGGCAGACCGGTCAGATCGGCGGCTGCGAGCTCGGCCAGGCCCCCTCCCCCGTCCGGGATGGGGTGCCCGGCGGCATCCGTGAAGGAGGCGCCCAGAGCGGCCAGCATGCCGGTGCCGCCGTCCGTCGACGCGCTCGACCCGATGCCCAGCACCAGACGCGACACCCCGTGCGCGAGCGCGGCTCGGATCGCCTCGCCGAAGCCCCGGGTGTGCGCATCCAGCGGGCGAAGCCGCGGCGGCGCGCCGAGGAGCTCGATGCCGCTCGTGTTGGCCAGCTCCACGACGCCAGTGCCGTGCGGCGCCTCGCCGTCACCCGGCAGCAGCACCCAGGATGCCTCGACCGGCGTGCCCTCGGGACCGGTCACGGTCACCGGCACGCGACGTGCACCGGGCACCGCCGCCCCGAAGGCGTCCACCGTGCCCTCGCCGCCGTCGGCCATCGGGAGCAGGCGCACCGCGTCGTGCGCGCGGATGCGGCGCCAGCCGTCCGCGAGCGCCGCCGCGGCCGCGGCTGCTCCGATCGTGCCTTTGAAGGAGTCGGGAGCGATCACGACGGTGTGCACCATGTCAGCCATTCTTCCGTGCCCCGCTCCGCGGGAAAGCGCTATCTTGAGCCCATGGTACCGACCGCTCCTCCCACGCCCGGCTCCGACGAGACCACCCCGCTCGCCATCGTGGCCAGCGGCGCCGGACGCTACGCCGATCCCTGGCATCCGTACCCCGAGACCTCGGCCGCGATCGCGGAGATCCTGCGCGGTGCGGGGTGGCGGGTCGAGGTGATCGAGGACGCGGACCGCGCACTCGCCGCCCTGGGCGACGCCGCCCTGCTGGTCGTGAACGCCGGCGATCCATGGCGCGGCGAAGACGCGGCTCGCGGCGCCGACCCGGCCGCCGACGCGGGACTGACGGCCGCGGTCGAGCGCGGGATCGGCGTCATCGCGACGCACAGCGGCCTGTCGAGCCTCCGCGACTATCCCCTCTGGCGTCGCGCGATCGGCGGGGAGTGGGTCGCAGGCGCATCGTGGCATCCCGAGATCGGCGCCACGACGCTGCGGTCCGTCGACGGCGCCCACGGCATCGTGCCCGGCGACCTCGAGGTGTTCGACGAGCGGTACGCCGACCTGGAGGTGGACGACGGCGTCCGGGTGCTGGCCGTGCACGACGTAGACGGGGTGTCCCACCCCGCGGTCTGGACCAGCGAGGGCGGCGGCACTCGCGCCGTCGCGAGCTCGCTCGGGCACGACGCGCGCTCCTACGCGTCCGACGGGCACCGGACGCTCCTCGTCCGCGCCGCGCGCTGGGCCGCTCGACTGGACGACTGAAGCCCGCCACCCCCACGCATGACGCGCGGGCGCGGTCGAGGCTCAGCGCGGCGCCGCGGTGCTCTCGCGCACGACGAGCCGCGTCGGCAGCACGTCGATCCCGGGCGCGCCGCCCTCGATGCCCGCGACGAGATGGGCGACAGCCAGCTCTCCGAGCCGGTCGAAGTCCTGTCGGACCGTGGTCAGCGGCGGCAGATAGTCGGCGGCATCCGCGATGTCGTCGAAGCCCACGACGCTCACGTCACCCGGGACCTCGCGCCCCGCGCCCTTCAGCGCGCGGATGAGTCCGAGCGCCATCTGGTCGTTGGCCGCGAACACGGCGGTGACAGCCGGATCCCGCGCGAGCACGCCGCCTTCGCGATGACCGGATGCCGCCGTCCAGTCGCCCCGGGCGGGCTCGGGCACCGGCCGACCGGCGTGCTGCAGGGCCGAGCGCCAGCCTCGCTCGCGTTCGGCGGCCGCGAACGAGTCGGCCGGGCCGGCGAGGTGGTGGACCGTCCGGTGCCCGAGCTCCAGCAGGTGGGTCACAGCCGCACGGGCGCCGCCCGCATGGTCGGACTGCACGGCGCTGCGACCGCCGGCACGCGGCGCGCCCGCCGGCGAATCGGGCCCGTGCTCGTCCTGCGCCCGCGCGTCGCCGTCCGGCTCGTGCCGGTCGCCCCGCGGAGGCGGCGCGGCCGGCGCCGCTCCTCCTCGGTCCGTGCGCGCGGCATCCACGACGACCAGGGACAGCCCCGCGGGGGCCGGGACGTCGAGGGCGAGAGCGGTCGCCTCGTTGAGCACGATGACGCCGTCGACGCCCTGGTCGCGCAGCCGCTCGAAGGCCTCCGGCACCCCGCCCGCACCTGCAAGGGTGACGACCGTGAGCGCGTAGCCGCGCCCGGCCGCGGCATCCGCCACCGCCTGCAGCATGCGGGAGTTGCCGACCGTGGCGAGCGTGGAGACCACCAGGCCGATCGTGTGGGTGCGGCCGGTCCGCAGCGCGCGGGCGGCGCGGTGCGGGCGGTACCCGAGCGCGGCCATCGCGGCCTCGACCCGCGCGCGCGTCTCGGGGTCCACGCGGGGACTGGCGTTGACCACACGCGAGACCGTCTGCCCCGACACGCCGGCCCGTGCGGCGACGTCCGCCATCGACACCCGGCGAGCCGTGTCGGCCTCGCGCGGAACGCGACGGGTGCGAGCGCGAGGCTGGAGGAGGGCGTCGAGCTCCGCCAGCTCGTCGAAGCCGGTTCCCATGCGTCCTCCGCGTGCCCGCCGTCCACAATCCAGGCTGTCGCCGTTGTGTTGACGATAACACGCTCGTGCACGTACCGTGTTGAGGTGAACACTCCTGAGTTCCGCACGGCGACGGATGCCGTCACCCTCGGCGCCGGCGTCGTCAAGCGGTCCACGCGGCTGGCCGACGGGCGCGAGCTGATCTACTACGACGACCCCGGCACGACGCTCGATCCCGACCGCGCGCTCGACAGGCGTGAGCCGGTCGTGCGCCCCGAGACGGCGACGATGCGGCGGGATGTGCTCACCGGCGACTGGGTCTCCATCGCGGCGGCCCGGCAGAACCGCGCGTTCCTGCCGCCGGCCGAGCTCGACCCGCTCGCGCCGCAGACGCCGACGAACCCGTCTGAGATCCCGTCGCTGTACGACGTCGCCGTCTTCGAGAACAAGTCGCCGTCGTTCGGACCGGCCCTCGCCCAGGCGCACGGCGACGCGCCGGCCGGCGCCGACGCTCCTCACGGGCTCGACGACCTGGATGCCCCGGGCCTGGGCCGCACCCGGACCAGCGTCGGCCGCTGCGAGGTCGTGTGCTTCAGCCACGAGCACTCCGGATCCTTCGGCACGCAGACGGCGACGCGCGCCCGGACGGTCATCGAAGCGTGGGCGGATCGCACCGCCGAGCTGTCGGCACTCCCGGGGATCGAGCAGGTGTTCCCCTTCGAGAACCGGGGCGAGGCGATCGGGGTGACCCTCCCTCACCCGCACGGTCAGATCTACGCATACCCCTACATCACTCCCCGCACGACGAGCCTGCTCGCCTCGATCGATCGCGAGGGGCCGGACCTGTTCGAGCGGATCCTCGAGTTCGAGCGCGCCGGCGAGCGCGTCATCCTCGCCGGGGAGCACTGGACGGCCTTCGTCCCGTTCGCCGCCCGCTGGCCCATCGAGGTGCACCTGCTGCCTCACCGCCACGTCCCCGACTTCGCACACACCACGGATGCCGAGCGCGACGAGCTCGCGCCGCTGTACCTGCGGCTCCTGCGCGGCGTCGACGCGCTGTACGACACCCCGACGCCGTACATCGCCGCGTGGCACCAGGCGCCGGTGCACCGGGGACGCGACACCGTGCGCCTGCACCTGCAGCTGACGTCCCCGCGGCGCGCCGCCGACAAGCTCAAGTACCTCGCCGGATCCGAGGCCGCCATGGGCGCCTGGATCGGCGACATCCCGCCCGAGGCCGCCGCCGAGCGCCTGCGCGCCGCCGTCGCTTCCATCCCCGAGGAGACCCTGTGACCGCCGAGACGACCACGGCCGAGAACGCCCGCCGCCTGTTCGCCGAGCGCTTCGGCGGTGAGCCGGTCGACACGTGGTCCGCCCCCGGCCGCGTGAACCTCATCGGCGAGCACACCGACTACAACGACGGCTTCGTGCTGCCTTTCGCGATCCAGCACCGCACGCACGTCGCGGCCCGGACGCGCGACGACGGGCGCATCCGGGTGGCGTCGACGTTCGACGGCGCCACCGTCGAGGTCGCCCTCGACGACCTCGACGACCTCTTCCCCGGCCGCCGCGACGAGATCGTGGAGTGGGCCCGGTATCCGCTCGGTGTCGCCTGGGCGCTCCTCGCGGCGGGCGATGACCGCGAGGATCCACTGGACGGCCGAGACGCTGGGGTGCATCCGGAGTCTCGGCCCTCGGATGCGTTCTCGCCGTCGGGGTCGGGGCAGGACGTGCGCGGCGGAGTCACCGGGGTGGACCTGGCCTTCGCCTCGGACGTCCCGGTGGGCGCCGGCCTGTCGTCGTCAGCGGCCATCGAGGGCGCGACGGCGACCGCCCTCGCCGACCTGTGGGCGCTCGACCTCGACCGGATCGCGCTCGCGCGAGCGGGACGGACGGCGGAGAACGACGCCGTCGGCGCTCCCACGGGGATCATGGACCAGATGGCGGCGATGCTCGGACAGCCGGATGCCGCGATCTTCCTCGACTGCCGCACGCTGGATGCGAACGTCGTCGACCTCGGATTCGCGCGCGCCGGGCTCGAGCTCGTGGTGATCGACACCGGGGTGAAGCACTCGCACGCGACGGGCGGCTACGGCGAGCGCCGCGCGGCGTGCGAGCGGGGCGCGGCCGCGATGGGCGTGCCGGCGCTTCGTGACGTCGGGATCGACGACCTCGAGCAGGTGCGCGACCGCGTCGACGACGTGACGTTCCGGCGGGTGCGGCACGTCGTCACCGAGAACCAGCGCGTGCTCGACACCGTGCGCACACTTCGTGAGCAGGGCCCCACCGCGATCGGCGAGCTCCTCGTCGCCTCGCACGCCTCGATGCGGGACGACTTCGAGATCTCCGTCCCCGAGCTCGACACCGCCGTCGAGGCGGCGCTCGGCGCAGGCGCCGTCGGCGCCCGCATGACCGGCGGCGGGTTCGGTGGCGCGGCGATCGCCCTCGTCGCGCACGATCGCGTGCAGCAGGTGACGGATGCCACGCTCGCCGCGTTCGCGGCATCCGGTTTCGCCGCGCCGACGATCTTCACGGTCGTCCCGTCCGCCGGCGCCGGCCGCGACACCTGACCTCGGGAAGGGCTCCGAGGCGGGGGCGCAACCCCTGGCGGGGACGGGCGCCTTTGCCTAGCGTCGAACCCGTGGCCGTGGCATCCGTCCCCGGCCGGAAGGAGCGATCGTGGCGTACATCACCGTGGGGACCGAGAACTCGGTCGACGTCGACCTCTACTACACCGATCAGGGCTCCGGCCAGCCGGTCGTGCTGATCCACGGCTTCCCGCTCGACGGCGAATCGTGGGGCAAGCAGCAGGCCGCTCTGCTGGATGCCGGCTTCCGGGTGATCGCGTACGACCGGCGCGGCTTCGGTTCGTCGACCAAAGCCGGCTCGGGGTACGACTACGACACGTTCGCGGCCGACCTGCACGCGCTCATGGAGGACCTCGACCTCCACGACGCGGTGCTGGTGGGCTTCTCCATGGGCACCGGGGAGATCGCCCGCTACCTGTCGCGATACGGCAGCGGTCGAGTGGCGAAGGCGGCGTTCCTCGGGTCGCTCGAGCCGTTCCTGCTGCAGAGCGACGACAACCCCGACGGCGCCGGCCCGCAGGAGTTCTTCGACGGCATCGCGCAGTCCGTGCGTCAGGATCGCTTCGCCTTCGTCACCGGGTTCTTCCAGGACTTCTACAACCTCGACGACAACCTCGGCACGCGCATCTCGCAGGAGGCCGTCGACGCGAGCATCCAGACGGCCAACCATGCCGGCAACACCGCGATCGCGGCAGCACCGCTGACCTGGCCGACGGACTTCCGCGCCGACATCCCGGCCGTCGACGTGCCGGCGATGATCCTCCACGGCACGGCCGACAACATCCTGCCCATCGACGCCACGGCGCGCCGGTTCAAGGAGCTGCTGCCGGACGCCACCTACGTCGAGCTGGAGGGCGCACCGCACGGGCTGCTGTGGACGCACGGCGACGAGGTCAACGAGGCGCTGCTTGCGTTCCTGCGCCGCTGAACGGAAGGAATGCGATGGACCGCGAGACGGACCAGACGGGGAACAGCTCGGATCCCGAAGACGGCGACGTGCTCGCCGGCGGAGAGTTCACCGAGGAGCTGAGCGAGAACGAGGCCGAGGCCGACCGGGCCTCCGGTGCCACCGAGGGCGCCGCGGGCGAGGGAGGCGGCAGGCTCGCCGACTGACGGCGACGCGCGTCCCCTCGTCCGGGCCCACGGACCCGCACCGGCGAGATCCGCGCGGACGGTTCCGCTCCTTCTCGTACGGGCTTATCCTTCGATATGGGACATGGGGCGTCCAAGCCACGGGGCCCGTACGCGAAGGGGATCGCGAAGCGGGAGGAGATCCTGGAGCGCGCGCTGGACGTGATCGCGCGCGAGGGATATCGCAAGGCATCCGTGAAGGAGCTGGCCGAGGCCGTCGGCCTCAGCCAGGCGGGGCTGCTGCACTACTTCGAGACGAAGGAAGAGCTCTTCGCCCAGATTCTGCGAAAACGCGACGAGCTCGCCCTCGCCGCACTGGGTGCGGATCTCGCTCCGATCGAGGATCTGCGCGGCGCCTGCATCACGGTCGCGCAGCACAACGCCGAGGTTCCGGGGCTCGTCGAGCTCTTCGTCCGGCTGGCGGTCGCCGCGACCGACCCGCAGCATCCGGCGCGCCCCTTCTTCCTCGAGCGCGGCTGGGCGGTGCGGACGCTGTTCGCCAGGCTGCTGGAGAAGCAGCAGGCAGCGGGCGGGATCACCGATCGCCTACCGCCGGAGACCCTCGCTCGCATCCTGCAGGCGGTCAGCGACGGGCTCCAGCTGCAGTGGCTGATGGAGCGCGACTTCGACATGGCCGCGACGATGGATGCGGTGTTCGAGCTGCTCGCGGCTCCCGGGGGGCCGGCACCCGAGCAGCCGCCGCCGGACGGCGACCGGCTCAGCTGAGCGCGGGGATCACCTCTCGCTCGAACAGCTCGACGCCGGAGCGGTCGTAGGCGGCCTCGGGGAAGTAGTGGATCGCGTAGGCGATGCCGTGACGCTCCCGCTCGGCGAGGCGCTCGGCGACCTGCGCGACCGAGCCGAACGCCGGCGAGGCCAGGTAGTCGTTCTCGATGTGGTCGGCGCGCTCCTGGCCGACATGCGGGAGCAGGCGTGCCTTGACGGCCGCGAGCCGGTCGCGGGCCTCCGCCTCGGTGGCGCCGACGATCGTGTTGAAGTTCGAGGTGCGCGTGATCGAATCGAAGTCGCGGCCGATCGCCTCGCAGTGGCCGCGCAGCACCTCGCTCTTGTGGTCGATGACCTCCAGCGACCCGCTGTAGTTCGTGTACGCGGCGTACTTCGCCGCGATCTTCAGCGTGACCTTCTCACCGCCGCCGGCGACCCACATCGGGATGCCGCCGTCCTGCAGCGGGAGGGGACGCACGATCGCGCCATCGACCTGGTAGTGCTTGCCCGCGAGCGTCGCCGACCCGGTGGTCCACGCCTGCCGCATGATCTCGACGCCTTCGCGCAGCATCGCGAGGCGCTGCGGCACCTCCGGGAACCCGTAGCCGTAGGCGCGCCACTCGTGCTCGTACCAGCCGCCGCCGATGCCCATCTCGGTGCGTCCGCCCGAGACGATGTCGACCGTCGCGGCGACCTTCGCGAGGTAGGCGGGGTTGCGGTAGCCCATGCAGGTGCACATCTGCCCGAGCCGGATCCGGGAGGTCGCAGCCGCGAAGGCCGCCATCAGCGTCCACGCCTCGTGCGTGGCCTCGTCGCTGTGCACCGGCGTGGTGTGGAAGTGGTCGTACACCCACAGCGACTCCCACGGACCCTCATCGGCGCGCTGAGCGAGCGTCGCCATCACCCGCCAGTGATCGGCCGGGTCGATGTCCACGAGGTCGAATCGCCAGCCCTGGGGGATGAAGGTTCCGAAGCGCATGGGACCAGCCTAGGGAAGCGCTTGCTCCGACTCCATCTCGGAGACGGCCGCGTGCGGCATCCGTCCTCGCATCACCGCGATCGCGTCGGGGCTGTGGTCCACCAGGACGGCGTGGCGGCCGAGGGCCGATGCCACCGCCCCCGTGGTGCCGCTGCCGGCGAAGAAGTCGAGCACGCGGTCGCCCGGGCGGCTGGATGCTTGGACGATGCGCCGCAGGATGCCTTCGGGCTTCTGCGTCGGGTAGCCGGTCTTCTCGCGTCCCGTGGTCGGCACGATCGTGTGCCACCACACATCGGTGGGGAGCTTGCCCCGCTCGGCCTTCTCGGGCGTGACAAGGCCGGGCGCCATGTACGGCTCCCGGTCCACGGCATCCGAGTCGAACCAGTACCGCTGCGGATCCTTGACGTAGACGAGGATCGTGTCGTGCTTGGTGGGCCAGCGCCTGCGGGTCTTGGCGCCGTAGTCGTAGGCCCAGATGAGTTCGTTGAGGAACCGCTCGCGCCCCACCAGTGCGTCCAGGAGCACCTTGGCGTAGTGCGCCTCGCGATAGTCCAGGTGCAGGTACAGCGTCCCGTCGTCGGCGAGCAGGCGCCATGCCTCGAGCAGGCGCGGCTCGAGGAAGCCCCAGTAGTCGTCGAAGCTGTCGTCGTACGCGCGGAGGTCCCCCCGGATGCGCTCGTACTCGCGCCCGTGGAACCCGCGCCGCACGACGCCGCCGGTCCCCCTTCCATCGCGAGACGGCAACGGGGCGCCGAGACCGCCGTCGCCGACTGCCGTCTCGGCGTCCGCATGCAGTTTCGCCGCCGAAGGGTCGGTGGGATGCCACGAGCGGGCGGTCTCGAGCGCCCGCTCCTGCACCCGGCCGGTGTTGAAGGGGGGATCGAGGTAGATCAGCGTGAACGAGGCGTCCGGGAAGGTCCGGATCACCTCGAGGTTGTCGCCGTGGTGGATCTCGACCGTGCCCGGTTCGGCCTTCCCGGCCTCCGCGACGGTCACGGCACGCGCCGCAGCCACGCATCGGTGGCGAATTTAGACGCCACGAGCGCCTCGGCCTCGGCGTACTCGTCCTCGGTGATGCGACCCGGCACAGCGCCGTACAGGTTGGCGAACGTCTCCTTGAGCTTCTCGATGATCGCCTCGCGCGGCAGCCCCGTCTGGCGGCGCAGAGGATCGACGCGCTTCGCGGCGGAGGTGGTGCCCTTGTCGCTCAGCTTCTCGCGTCCGATCCGAAGGACCTCCGTCATGACCTGACCGTCCATGTCGTAGCTGAGGGTCGCATGGTGCAGCACACCCCCGTTGGCCAGGCGCTTCTGCGCCGCGCCGCCGATCTTGCCCTGCGGCGAGGAGATGTCGTTGAGCGGCTGGTAGGTCGCCTCGACGCCGAGCGCGCGCAGCGCCTGCAGCACCCAGTCGTCGAGGAACGCGTACGAGTCCGCGAACGTCAGTCCCGCCACGAGGGATGCCGGCACGTACAGCGAGTACGTGACGATCGAGTTCGCGCCCATGAGCATCGCGCCGCCGCCGGAGATCCGGCGCACCACGTCGAAACCGTGCCTGGCGGCCCCCTCGGGATCGACCTCGTTGCGCAGCGACTGGAACGAGCCGATGACCACGGCGCTCTCGTTCCACTCCCACAGCCGCAGGGTGGGGCGCCGGCGCCCGTCGCCGACGCGACCGGTGAGGACCTCGTCGAGAGCGAGGTTCATCCGCGGCGAGACCGGCGGCTCGTGGACGATCTCCCAGTCGAAGTCGCGCCAGCCGGGCGCGGTCACGAGGGCGCGACGGACCGCGGTGCCCACGGCCTCGGGCGTGAAGCCGAGAAGCTGCGCCCCCTCGGGAAGAGCTGCGCGCACGGCGGCGGCGATGGTGGCGACATCCGCCTCGACGGGCAGACCGTTCACGGCTGCGTCGATGTCGGCCAGGGCATCGTCGGGCTCGAGGAAGAAGTCGCCCGCGAGGTGGAAGTCCGCGATGCGGCCGTCCCGCTCCTCCAGGTCGACGACGACGAGCTTCCCGCCGGGCACCTTGTATTCGCCGTGCATGGACTTCAGCCTACGACCGCGCGAGCCGGCCTCGTGCGCGGCCGGACCGCCTGGCCCGCGAGACAGCAGCGGGGCGCCGAGACTGCAGTCGCGGGGGCGCTGTCTCGCCGTCCGGATGCTGTCTCGCGGTCGGAGCTCGCGTCCGCGGGAACGGGATGCTGCGGGTCAGTCGCGGATCGCGAAGCGGCGGCCGAGCCAGGCGAGGAGATCGCCCCGGACGTCCTCCTGCATGACCTCGTTGAAGATCTCGTGGCGGGCGCCGGGGTAGACGAGGGTCGTCACATCGGTGAAGCCGGAGCGCGCGCGGTAGGCATCCGCGAGCCGGTGCACGCTGCGAGGTCCTCCGACGGTGTCGTCGCGACCGACCATGAGCAGCGTCGGGATGTCGCGACCGAGGCTCTTGCGCGGCTTCCCGTACAGCCGCAGCGCGTCGACGGGACCGAACAGCTTCAGCAGCGGCACGGTCGTGGTGAGCGGGTCGTCGAGGAACGACTGCCCGACCGCCGGGTCGGACGAGAGCCACTCGATGCCCTGGGCCCCGGTGGTCTTCCACGGCCCGTTCAGATCGCCGGCGTTCAGGGACCCGGGCCATCGGAGTGCGGAACCGCTCAGCACGAGCGCGTCGTAGGCGTCGGGGTGGTCGTTCACGAGGACCTGCGCGAGGAAGGACCCCCACGAGTGGCCCAGGAGCACGAGCGGCAGGTCGGGATTCTCGGAGCGGATGCGCTGCGTCAGATCCCACACCGCCGCGATCGCCGCCCGAAGGCCGCCGGGTCCGAGCCTGCCCAGCTTGGTGGCGTCGCCGTCGTACTGGCGCATGCCGGTGCGGCCGTGCCCGCGGTGATCGTCGGCGTACACCGTGTAGCCGTCGGCGGTGAGCGCGTCGATCAGTGCCCCGTACCGGCCGGCGTGTTCCCCCACGCCGTGCAGCAGCTGCACCACCGCCCGGGGCCGCGTCTTGGCGGGATGGACGTCGTAGACGATCGTGATGCCGTGCGCGTCGGTGTACTCGGGCATGCGGAGCAGTCTATGCGGGAGCATCCATCCACCCCTGCCGGCCGGCGCAGGACTTTGCTTAGCCAAACTAATGAGCTATGCTAAGTATTCGCATGAGCACATACGGAACCTCGACGACAGACATCGAAACCACACCCGATCACGACCTCTCGGCGGCCGCCTCCCAGTTGCGGATCGCCACCTTCCGGCTCGCCCGCCGGATGCGCACCCAGCGCGCCATCGACTCCATGAGCGACGGGCAGTTCGCCGTGCTCGCGGCGCTGTGGACGCACGGGCCTCATACCCTCGGCGAGCTCGCCGACCGCGAGCGCGTCTCGGCGCCGTCCATGAACCGCACGGTCAACTGCCTGCAGGAGTCGGGCTACATCGTCCGCTCGGCCGACGAGACCGACGGCCGCAAGGTCGTCATCTCCCTCACCGACGAGGGTCGCGCGGTCGTCGACGAGACGGCACGCCGGCGGGATGCCTGGGTGGAGGCCGCGCTCGCGGACCTCACGCCCGAGGAGCGCGAGACGATCGCCAGGGCCGCCGAGCTGATGGAACGGATGGTCGCCCGATGAGCCGCACGCCGTCGATCTCGGCCGGCACGTCCGGCAAGGCATCCGGGCGCGGGAGCACGGCCATGTTCCGCTCGTTCTCGGTCTTCAACTACCGCGTCTGGTTCATCGGCGCCCTGGTGTCCAATGTCGGCGCCTGGATGCAGGCCACCGCGCTCAGCTGGGTCGTGCTCACCGAGCTCACCGACAACGACGCCGGCGCCATGGGCGTCACGATGGCCCTCCAGTTCGCGCCTCCTCTCCTTCTGGTCGGCATCACGGGCTGGGTCGCCGACAGGTTCGAGCGCCGCCGGCTGCTCGTGGTGACCCAGGGCCTGCTGCTGCTGCTCGGCGTCGCCATCGGCATCCTGCTGCTGATGGGCGTGATGACGCTGCCGATCATGTACGCGTTCGCTCTCGGGCTCGGGCTCGTGGCCGCGTTCGACAACCCCGCACGCCAGGCGTTCGTCTCCGACCTGGTCTCGCGGGAGATCGCGTCCAACGCCGTCGCCCTCAACGCGGCATCCTTCAACGGCGCCCGCATGATCGGACCGGCCATCGCCGGTGTGATGATCGTGGCGATCGGCACCGGGTGGGTGTTCCTCGTCAACGGCGTGACCTTCCTCGCCATGATCGTCGCGCTGATGCTCATCCGCACCGACCAGCTGATCCCCCGCGTGCGGGCATCCGGGGCGTCGCGTCTGGCGGACGGCTTCCGCTACGTCGCCAAGCGACCGGACCTGCTGGTCACGTTCGCGATGGTGTTCCTCATCGGCGCGTTCGGCATGAACTTCCCGATCTTCGCGTCGACGATGGCCCTCGAGTTCGGCCAGGAGGCAGACGGCTACGGGCTGCTCAGCTCGATCCTCGCGATCGGCTCGCTCGCCGGAGCCCTGCTGGCGGCACGGCGCGACCGCGCCCGCCTGCGCGTCGTCATCGGCGGCACGGCGCTGTTCGTCGCAGCGAGCGCCGTCTCGGCCTTCATGCCGACGTACTGGCTGTACGCCCTCACCCTCATGTTCACCGGGTTCGCCGTGGTCACGATGCTCACCACGGCCAACGGGTACGTCCAGACGACCACCGACCCCGCCCTGCGCGGCCGCGTGCTCGCGCTCTACATGGCGATCCTCATGGGCGGCACGCCGGTCGGCGCGCCGATCGTCGGGTGGGTGGCCGCGGAGTACGGCCCCCGCACCGCGATCATGCTCGGGGCGATCGCGGCCCTCGTCGCCTTCGCGATCGGCGCCACCTGGCTCATCGTCTCGGGCCGGCTCCATCGCCACGAGCAGAAGCGCTTCCGTCTCACCATCGACGAGACGCGACCGCTCACGGTCGTCGTGCCGCCGGAGGAGTTCAGCGATCAGATCGCCGGCACGACGCCCATCCGCGTGCCGTCCGAGAAGGACCCGCGGGAGCGCCGCGCCGGCTGACCGGAGCGACGCCGACGAGATCCGGCGCACGGCGCTCGAAGCGGCGCACACGGCTCGACGCGTGCCGGCTCGCATCCCAGGGGGAACGGGCGGATGCTTTGGTGATGGCCGTGCGGGGAAACCGGTCCCCTTCGTATGATCGTGTGAGCGATCGGCACGGGCCCGACGCCGGGCTACGGGAGTGGACGAGATGACGCGCACGCACGGCGGACGCGCTGCGACGATCGGCGACGTGGCGCGGAGAGCCGGGGTCTCGCGTGCGACGGTCTCGCGCGTGCTCAACGGCCGCGCGACCGTCGACCGCTCGCTCGTGGACCGGGTCGAGGCCGCGATCGCCGAGCTCGACTACCGCCCGAGCGAGACCGCGCGCAACCTCTCGCTCGGCCGCACCAACACCATCGCGCTGCTGGTTCCGGACCTCGGCAACCCCATGTTCCAGGCGATCCTGCACGGGGCGACGCTGCGCGCCGCCGAGGACGGGTTCCAGGTCCTCGTGGGCGACACGCAGGAGCGCCCCGAGCTCGAGCGCCGTGCCGCGCTGGATGCCCGCCGGCGCTGCGACGCGCTGCTGCTGTGCGCGCCGCGCATGTCGGACGACGACCTCGCCGCCGTGCTCGCGCAGGCCCAGCCGGTCGCCCTCATCAACCGGACGGTGAAGGACGCCGTGCCGCAGCTCGCCATGGACTACCGCCACGCGATCGGACTCGTGGCCGACCATCTCGCCGGGCTCGGCCATCGACGGCTGCTCTACCTCGGCGGACCGCTCTCGAGCGCGTCGAACCGGCTGCGCCTCGAGGGCATCGCCGACGCCGAGCGGCGGCATCCCGGCCTGGTGGTGGAGCGGCGCGAGGTCGGAGCCTCCCTCGATGCCGGATGGGAGGTCGCCGATGCGGTGCTCCGCTGCGATGCGACGGCGGTCATCGCGTTCAACGACCTCGTCGCGATCGGCCTGCTGTCGCGCCTGGACGAGCTCGGCGTTCCCGTCCCGGGCCGGCTCTCGGTCGTGGGCGTCGACGACATCCCCTTCGCGCGGTACAGCCGGCCACGCCTGACGACCGTCTCGGTGCCGCAGGACTCCCTCGGCGAGATGGCCTGGGCGCAGCTGAAGGACGCCATGGCGGGACAGCCGGCGGGCGAGCCGGCGTGGATCCAGGGAACGCTGATCGAGCGTCAGAGCACGGGACCGGCGCCGGCCTGACGCGGGAGCACGCCGGTCTCGCCGAAGTCGGCCAGCTTGGCGAACATGTCCTCGAGGAAGAAGCGCACGTCGATCTGGTCGACCACGAGCACGTCGCCACCGCGATCGGACGGCATGCAGTGGCCTGTCTCGGTGAAGCGCACCGGCGACTGGCGCCGGAACGAGGCGCACCACGGATCCAGCATGAGCGCGATGGCGGGCGAGTCGCCGAGCGAGCGCGACTCGACCGGCACGCGATGATGGCGCGTGTTGAAGTCGACGACGGTCTGCGCCAGGTACCGGCCGAGCTCCCCGCACGGTTCGACGCGACGCCGCAGCTCGGCGTAGCCGACGCTCGCGAGCCGGTAGACGTTCGAGGGCACCTGCCAGATGTCGATGCCGGAGCCGAAGACGACATTGGCGGCGTGGATGTCGTTGCGGAGGTTGAACTCCGGCCACGTGCCGCGCCACTCGCGATCGCCGTACGGGGGTCCGCCGATCCAGATCACCGTCGTATCGGTGTCGGCGATCTCGGGCGCCAGGAGCAGCGCGCTGGCCATGTCGGTCAGCGGCCCGAGGAACCCGATGAACAGCGGCCCGGCGTCCGCCCGCCGCGCCTCCTCGATGATCAGCCGCGCGCCGGCACTGTCGACGGGCGTCTGCTCGTCGGCAAGACGGCGCGGCGCGCCGTTCTCGATGCGCACCGCATCCGGGTCGCCGAGGAGCCCGAGAAGCCTGTCGAGCTCGTCCCGCGAGTCGAGCATCGACCGGTCCGAGCGCTCGGAGCCGAAGTGCGCGGGGATGATGCCGCGGATGTCGAGCGACGGCGACAGGAGCGCATGCACGACGGCGAACTGGTCGTCGGCCTCGTTCTTGACGTCCGAGTCGATGATGACGCGGCGCGTACGCGGGTCGTCGATGATCATGCGCGCTCCTGAGGGTGATCCCGGTCCATGGCGACCGCGGCGAGGACGAGGGGTCCGGGCATGACGATCGCGAGCATCGGCGCGACCGTCACGATGGCGCCGGCCGCGACCACCGCGAGCACGAGCAGCGCCGAGCCGGGGGCATCCTCCGACATCCGTCGCCACGCGATCAGCAGGATGCGGCGGGGCGCGACCCCGCGTCGCCACGTGCCGGCGATGCGCAGCGCGATGGCACCGAGACCGGCGGCCAGGACGATGGGCAGCATCGTCGCCCACAGGTCGTCCCGAGCGACGTACGGCAGGAGCACCACGTCGACGACGAGCAGCGCGGTGACGGCCGTCGGCACGACGAGGTGGGACAGCGGATGCCGCACCACCCGGTCGACGAACGCGGACCACACGCCGCGAGCGCGCACGTGACGATCCTCGGCGCGCGCGGTGCGCAGCTCCTCCACACCGGCGCTGAGAGCGGCGAACCACGTCACGGCGAGGACGCACAGGCCGAACACCAGCACTCCGACGTACAGCATGTCGGAGAACGCCGCGAAGGTCGACGAATGCGGGTCGAGGACGCTCGGTCCGCGCCGCCGTGCGCCGCGGCGTGCCGGCACGGCGGTCATCCCTTCAGCCCCGATGTCGCGACCCCGTCGACGAGATACCGCTGGAAGACGGCGAAGAAGATGATCACCGGGAGGATCGCCAGGACGCTCATCGCGAACATGGGACCGAACGCCGAGGCGCTGGTCTGATCCACGAAGAGACGCAGCCCCAGCTGCAGCGTGAAGTTCTTGGGGTCGTTCAGGTAGATCAGCTGCGGGAAGAAGTCGTCCCAGCTCCAGATGAACGAGAAGATCGTCGTGGTGATGAGCGCCGGACGCATGAGCGGCAGGATGATCGACCAGAACGTGCGGTAGGAGCCTGCCCCGTCGATGAGCGCCGCCTCGTCGAGGTCGCGAGGGATGCCGCGGATGAATTGGACCATGAGGAAGACGAAGAACGCCTCGGTGGCGAGGAACTTCGGCAGCACCAGAGGCAGGAAGGTGCCGACCATCCCCAGCTCGTTGAAGATGATGAACTGCGGGATGAGCACCACGTGCATCGGCAGCATGATCGTCGAGATCATGAAGGCGAACAGCACGGTTCGGAATCGGAACCGCAGGCGCGCGAACGCGTAGGCGGCCAACGCGCAGCTGAGGACGTTGCCGACGACCGTGAGCACCGAGATCGTCAGCGAGTTCCCGAGCAGCTGCCACAGGCTCAGGCCCGCCACACCCTGGACGGCGATCTCGTAGTTCTCGATCGTGAACGCGTGCGGGAACGGCGTGGCGTTCGTGAGGATCTCGGTGCCGGGCTTGAACGAGGACCCGAGAAGCCAGGCGACCGGGTACAGCAGGAGCAGCAGCAGAGCGAGGCAGAACGCGTGCCACACGATGGACCCGACGAGCGAGCGGCGGGGGCGGCGGCGGCGCTCGGTGGGACGTCCTGTGATGAGCGTCGCCGTCGCGTCGGCGGAGGTGGAGGTCATCGGTCGTCTCCGGCGTAGTGCACCCAGCTGCGCGAGCTGCGGAAGATCAGGGCGGTCACGATCGCGATCACGACGAGGAGGAACCACGCCATCGCGGAGGCGTATCCCATGTCGAAGGCGGTGAAGGCGCGGTCGTAGAGGTACAGCGTGTAGAAGAGGGTCGAGTCGATCGGGCCCCCGCGGCCGCCGCTGACGACGTAGGCAGAGGTGAAGGACTGGAAGGCGCCGATCATCTCGAGGACGAGGTTGAAGAACAGCACCGGTGACAGCAGCGGCCAGGTCACGGACCAGAAGGTGCGCCACCGTCCCGCGCCATCGACCGCCGCGGCGTCGTAGAGCTCTGCGGGCACCTGCTTGAGGCCGGCGAGGAAGATGACCATCGGCGCGCCGAACTGCCATACGGCGAGGGTCACGAGCACGTAGAGGGCCAGCGCCGGGTTCGAGATCCAGCCGCCGAGATCCAGGCCGACTGCCCCGAGCGTGTTGTCGACGACTCCCTCCTGCGCGTACAGCGTGCGCCACACGATCGCGACCGCCACGCTCGTGCCGAGAAGCGAGGGCGCGTAGAACGCCGAGCGGTAGAAGCCCTGCCCCTTGCGGGGCCGGTTGAGCAGCAGGGCGATGCCCAGCGCTGCCGCCAGTTTGAGCGGCACCGCGACGAGGACGTAGTTCAGGGTGACCCCGACGGCCTTCCAGAAGCGCGGGTCCTCGAAGAACATGCGCTCGTAGTTCGCCGTCCCGACGAACTGCGGATCGGTGAACAGGTCGTAGTCGGTGAACGACAGCACGAGCGACGCGACCATCGGGCCCACCGTGAGCAGGGCCGCGCCGATCAGCCACGGAGAGAGGAACACCCACGCGGCGCCGTCCTGGCGTGACCGGCGGCGCTTGGCGCGCGGCGCGGCGGCGGGCGGAGCAGATGCCGGAGCCGCCGCCTCGGGAAGTGTGACCGTCATCGGCACTCCTCGTTGTGGCTGGTGATGCGGGAACGGTCGGCCGGGCCGCCGAAGGCGACGGCCCGGCCGGAGCCGTCAGGAGATGGCTGCCTCGAACGTCGCGTACAGCGCCTTCGCGGCATCCGCATTGGACTGCTGCCCGAAGATGATGTTCTCGTAGGCCAGTGTGAAGTCCGCGGGAAGGGTGCTGACCCCGGGAGGCGCGAGGGGCGACGGGTCGCTGAACTCGGACTGGTGCTCCAGGACGAAGTCGTTCACGATCTTGTCGCCGCCCGACAGCGTCGGTGCGAGCGCCTCGTAGTTCTCCGTGTTCAACGGGATGCCGCGCGTGAGGCCCAGGATCTCAGCCGCCTCGGGGTCGTTGATGAGGAAGTCGAGCAGCTTGGCCGCGATCTCGGGGTGCTCCGACTTGGGCGAGACGGCCGCGACGTTGGTGCCGGCCATGTTGATGCCGAGCGTTCCGGTGTCGGACGGCAGGGGCGCCAGCGCCACGTGCTCCTCGCCGATCGTGTCGACGAAGGCGCCGGTGATGGAGGCCGCGATGAACTCGCCGGCGGACTTGCCCAGCGCGAAGCCGGAGTTCTGCATGCTCTGATCCAGCGTCGAGGTGGTCTGCGGATCGGTCGACGCTCCCGACTCACGCAGCCGCTCCATCAGGTCGAACCACTCCTCGAGGTCGCTCTCCTCGAAGCCCAGCTCACCCTCCTCGGTGAACAGCAGCTTGTCGCTCTGGAGCAGCCACGTGGCGAAGTGGGCGATGTACCCGCCCGGGTCGCTGATGGCGGCCTTCGCGCCGCCGCTGGCGGCGCGGATCTTCTCGCCCGCCTCGATCAGGTCGTCCCAGGTGAACCCGGGGCCGGGGGCCTCGACGCCGGCCTCCTCGAACGCGATCGGGTCGTACGCCCAGGCGTAGGTCGCGGTGCCCAAGGTGAAGCCGTAGAACGTGCCGTCGATCTGGCCGATCTTCTGCGTCGCCTCGGGGATGTCCTCGACCGAGATCACCTCGCCGATGTACTCGCTGAGGTCGGTCGTCGCGCCCTTCTCGGTGTACTCCTTGACCGACTCCATCGGGATGAGGAAGAGGTCCGGCTGCGAGCCGCTGGCGATCTGGGTGGCGAGCTTGGGGATGTACGCGTCGATCGCCGAGAACGAGGTCTCGACCGTGACGCCGGGGTTCTGCTCCTCGAACAGGTCCAGCGCCTCCTCGGTGACGACGGCTCGCTCGTCGTTGCCCCACCACTGGAATGAGATCGTCACGGGACCGTCGGAGGCTTCCCCGCCTCCGGCGTCGTCGCCCGCGGCGCACGCCGTGGCCGAGACCACGAGTCCCGCGGCGATCAGACCCGCGCCCAGCGCCCGTCGCCCGGGTCGCCTTGCTGCCTGTGCCATGTCTTGCTCCTCTTTGAGTCGGGTGATGTCCCTTGGTGCCGCGGCCTCGGCGCGTCGGAGGACTCGCTCAGAAACCGGTTCCCCGGTACAGTAGCAGAGGTCAACCGGTTACCCAAGCCGGCCTTCTCAGTGCGGAGCGAGCGTGAACCAACCAGCCCGGTACAGCAATCCGATCGTGTCGTCCGACGTGCCGGATCCCGATGCGATCGCCCTCACCGGAGGCGGCTACGCGCTGGTGGCGTCGAGCTTCGATCGGCAGCCCGGGCTGCCACTGTGGCGCTCGGACGACCTCGTGAGGTGGCATCCGGCGGGGTTCGCCGGCGGTCATATGCCCCTCGTGCAGCCCAGCGGCGGCGTGTGGGCGCCGGCCATCCGCGAGCACGACGGGCGATTGTTCATCACCTGGGCCGACCCGGATCGCGGGGTGTTCGTCGTCGACGCACCGCAGCTGGAGGGTCCGTGGTCCGCGCCCCGGCTGGTTCTCCCGGGCCCCGGCCCGATCGATCCGTGTCCCTTCTGGGACGACGACGGCCGTGCCTGGCTCATCCACGGCTGGGCGCGCTCGCGGGCAGGGTTCGCCAACCGGCTCGACATCGTCGAGGTCGACCCCACCCTCACGCGTGCTGTCGGCCCTGCGCGCACGGCGATCGACGGCGACGCGATCGAGGGCTGCTCGGTCCTGGAGGGACCGAAGCTCCACCGACGGGGCGACGACTACCTCATCTTCGCCCCCGCCGGGGGCGTCGAGACCGGCTGGCAGTACGTCTTCCGCTCACGCGATCTCGCCGGGCCCTGGGAGGCGCGCATCGTGCTGGAGCAGGGGTCCACCGCCGTCAACGGACCCCACCAGGGCGCATGGGTCGTCGGCGCCGGCGGCGAGGAGTGGTTCCTCCACTTCCAGCACACGCCTCAGCACGGGCGCATCCTCCACCTCCAGCCCCTCGCGTGGGGCGATGACGGCTGGCCTCGCGTCGGCGCCGCGGTGGCGGGCGGCCCGCCCGAGCCGGTCGCGGAGTGGCCGTGGCCGACGCCGCGGCCCGCGGCCGCGCCCGTGGCCGCCGCATCCGCCGCCGACGGGTGGCACGGCCGCGGCTCGGCGCCGAGGGATGTCATCGTGGCCGCGGACGAGCGGTGCATCCGGCTGCGGGCGGACGGCGTGCTGGCGCGCCCGCTCGATCGCTCCCGCGGCGCACAGGTGACGCTGCTGGAGGGCAGCGGGTCGCTCGCCGTGGTCGGCGAGGAGCAGCACCGGGTGCGCGTCGTGCCGGGCGAGGGCCGCGAGCCGATCACCCCCGAGGACGGGCACGAGGTGCTGGTCCGCGCCGCTGCGCCGGTGCGGCTGGGGTTCGAGACGGACGGTGCCGCAGCCCGCTTCCACGTCGACGGTCAGCCTGTCGGCGGCTGGTTCACCCCCTCGCCGACCCGATGGACCGGCGTCGAGTACGCGATCGCCGCGCACGACGCCGACGCCCTCTTCGAGGTGGCGCCTGCCGATCCACGCTGAGAGGGTTCAGTGCGACGTCGCGGGCGTCCGCTCGGCGGCATCGGCCGCGAGGCGTGCGGATGCCGTCGCCATGTGCACCGCCATCGCCGAGGCCGCGCCGTCCTCGTCGCCGGCGCGCACCGCGCGATAGACCGCATCGTGCTCGACGATGGCGCGCTGGGCCTCTTCGGCATCCTGGACGGCGCGGTCCGCGTACACCTGCAGCAGCGACCGTGCCACGTGCAGAAGGTCGACCAGCATGTCGTTGCCGGCCGCGGCGGCAAGCGCGTGATGGAACTCCAGGTCCGCCCGCGCGAAGACCGCCAGGTCGTCGATCGACCCCCGCATGCGATCGAGCTGCGCGCCGAGCTCGGCGATGGACGTCTCGTGGCCGCGTGCGGCGGCGAGCCGAGCGACGTAGATCTCCAGACCCGAGCGCAGTTCGAGCAGCTGGGCGGTGTTGCGCTCGCCGATGAGGAGCCCCCAGCGCAGCGTCTGCGGGAGCAGCTCGCTGGCGGTGCCGCGCAGATAGGTCCCCGAGCCGGGGCGCACGTCCACGATGCCCAGGATCTCGAGCGCCGCGAGCGCCTCGCGGACCGCGGATCGGCCGACGCCCAGCGTCGCGGCGAGCTGCCGCTCGGGAGGCAGCCGGGTGCCCGGCGCGAGCGAGCCGCCCGTGAACAGATCCATCAGGCGCCGGGCCACCTCCGACACCGGCGTGCCCGTCGGCAGCGCGCCCAGCGCGGCCGCGATCTCGGCGGACCGGTCATCGGGGTAGGCGGGCATGCGAACAACATACGGCAGTGCCGCGCGCAGGGGTATTGCATTCGGTCAACCGGTTTGCCACACTGAGCCAAGGCGACGCAGGTCGCCTTTCTCGCGGCGATGCGAGGAAACGTTTCCTGACTCGACGAAGAGGATCAACGATGACCGTGAAGAATCGGCGGGCGGTTGCACTGGGACTTGCCGCAGGCCTTGCCGCGGCCGGACTGACAGGGTGCGGCTCCGCGGCGCCCGACGGACCGCAGGCGACGGTGGACCCGAACGAGGACGTCTCGATCACGTTCTCTTTCTGGGGCAACGACGTCCGCGCAGAGCTCTACGACGAGGCGATCGCGGAGTTCGAGGAGCAGCATCCCCACATCGACGTCGACGTGCTGTTCCTCGCGCCCACGGAGTACTGGGAGAAGCGGCAGGTCGAGGCATCCGGAGGCGGGCTGCCCGACGTCGTGACGATGGACCTGGCATACCTGCGCCAGTACTCCCAGAGCGGAACGCTCATGGACCTGGAGCCGTACCTGGGCTCGATCATCCAGACCGATCCGATCGACGACCAGGTCCTGCAGGCGGGCGTGGTCGACGGCGTGACCACCGCGGTGCCGATCTCGACCAACTCCTGGGGCATGTTCCTCAACACGACGCTGCTCGAGCAGTTGGGCGTGGAGCCCTTCGAGGACGGATCCTGGGACGACTACTACGACTGGATCGCCGAGGTGAGCGAGGCCGCGAAGGCGGCCGGCGTGGAGGTGTGGGGCGGGGTGGACCCCAACACTCGCTTCACGAACTTCGAGCTGCAGCTGCGAGCGGAAGGGAAGGATCTCTTCGACGAGGACGGGGAGCCGGGCTTCGACAAGGAGCGCCTTGCGGAGTTCTGGGAGTCCAACGCCCACCTGCGCGAGGCCGGCGCGCTCGTGCCTCAGCAGCGGATCGCCGAGGTGCAGCCGCTCACGGCCTTCGACAGCGCGATCAGTGCGAGCGACACGACCTGGGACAACTCCGGGTCGGGATTCCTCGGCAACCTCGGGGAAGGCTACGAGATCGAGCTGCTGGCACCGCCCCTGTCCGTCGACGGCGGCAAGGACCTCTATCTCAAGGCGTCGCAGATGTACTCCATCGCGTCCAACTCCAAGCAGCCGGCAGCCGCAGCGACGCTGATCGACTTCCTGATCAACTCGCCGGAATCGGGCGAGATCTTCGGCACCAACCGAGGCCTGCCCGCCTCGGAGACCGCGCGCGAGGCCGCGGACCTGGACGAGATGAGCCAGCAGATCGCCGACTACGAGGCGTCGATCGCCGACCGTCTGGGCGACGCTCCGCCTGTGCCGATCGTCGGGTACGGCTCGCTGCACGAGAAGTTCCGCCAGCTCGGAGAGGAGCTCAACTACGGGACCATGACGGTGGACCAGGCCGTGGACGAGTTCTTCGCCGAGATGGACGTCGTCCTCGCCCAGTAGCCGCCGAACGTCCCGAAGCGCCGCGGGCGCCTGGTCCACGACCGGGCGCCCGCGGCCTCCGGGCCCGACCCAGGAGCATCTGTGACCAGCACCGGCGGGCATCGTCGTCCGAAGTTCGGCATCCAGGGCCCCGTCGTCGCCTTCTGGGACCCGTGGGCCGCGGAGGAGTCCGACGCGATCATGAGAACCGGCACCGGCGTCCCGATCCCGGCACAGGACCCGGCACCGGCACCTGCCGCCTTCGTGGCGCAGCTCAGCGAGCTCGGCGCCGACTTCTACGTGCATCATGTGGTGCCGACGGTGCAGGATCATGGCGACCTGCTGCGGGACCTCGACGCCGCCGACATCGACGTCGTGCTCGGCAACGAGTACGGCAACATCAACGGACCGTACGTCGACGGCACCAACCGCTTCGATCTCCCGCCGCAGCTGCTCGCCGAAGCGGCCGCGTCGGGCCGGCTGGCCGGGGTGCTCTACGACGAACCGGAGCACCTGCAGATCCACGCGGATCAGTACCGTCGAGACGACCATCTGCCGCATTTCGGCCGGACCGACGGACTGACGACGGATGCCGCGATCGCCACGATCGACGCGACGGTGCGGAACGTCGTCGCCGAGGTCGCCGCCGCGACGGGCGCCGCGACGCGGGACGTGCCCGTCCTCGCGGAGCAGGTGTTCCCCGTGATGTTCCACACGCTCGCGCGTGCCGGCATGACGCCGTGCCCGAAGGTCATGAAGGAGTCGTTCCAGCCGCTCCAGCTCGCGACGGCGCTGGGCGCTGCGGTGCAGTACGACCGCGACCTCTGGATCTGCGCGGACCTGTGGGGGCCCGACATCGGCCCCTGGCTCACGCGCGCGCCGGGCTTCCCCGGCCACCCGCCGGAGGAGTTCGGCTCCGCTCTCCGGATGGCGTATCTGTTCTCGCCGACGCACCTGTTCGTCGAGACCATCGACGTGCTGGTGCGCCACACCGGCGACAGGGGCTTCGCCGCCACGGCGTATGGCGAGGTGTGGCAGGAGTTCCTCCGGGAGTTCGTCCCTGCGCATCCCCTGCGGTGGCGCCACTCGGATGCCACGCCCGACATCGCCGTGGTCCACGCCGACGACAGCGACTTCGGTCGTGGACATCGGCCGTTCGGCAATCGGCAGGCGACGGCGCCCGAGACCTCGCGGAGCGTGTTCGAGGCGTGGCATCACCTCAGTCGAGGAGCGATCCCCGCCCACGGCAGCTGCCTGCACATCCCCGGCTACGACTTCCCCCGCCACCGCCTGAACCCGGTCCCCCGCGGACGGTTCCCCCTCGAGACGGCGGCATCCGAGGCAACGGCGCTGCACGGGCTCTTCCAGCCGATGCCCAACGTCCTGGCCTTCGACGAGCACGTCACCGAGCGGCACCTCGCCGGCGCACGCCTCATCGTCGTGGTGGGCAGCCGCCTCCCCCGGCAGACGCACGAGCGCCTGCGTCGACGAGCGGATGCGGGCGCCACGGTGCTCATCGCGTCGTGGCTGACCGGCACCGGCCAGCGCGTGAGCGGCCGCGTGGGCGACGGCCGCTGGATCGTCTTCGACCGCTTCGACGAGCCGCACGTGCAGGAGGCGATCGAGCCGCACCTCGGGCCCGCCGACCGCTGGACGCAGCGGTTCGGCGACGTCGAGATCCGCATCCATCCGGCGAGCGCCGACGGACAGCGGCTGTTCTTCGAGATCGTCGATGCGCCGGCGAAGGGCGGTACGCCGGGCTGACCGATCTTGCAATTGGTCAACCGGTTTGACACACTGAGACGGCCGCTCGTGCGGCGCTCGAATCACCGTCGATGAGCAGGAGTCATCGTGGACAACACGCGAACCCCCACCGAAGCGCCCGTCGCCCGATCAGCGATCCGCAAGGTGTCCATCCGCCTCGTGCCGTTCGTGGCGCTGATGTTCTTCATCAACTACCTCGACCGCACCGCGATCGGCTTCGCCGCCCCGAACGGCATGAACGAGGACCTCGCCCTCAGCGCCGCGCAGTTCGGTTTCGCATCCGGCGTGTTCTTCATCGGCTACATCCTTCTCGAGGTGCCTTCGAACCTGGCGCTGCACAGGTTCGGCGCACGTCGATGGCTGGCCCGCATCATGGTCACCTGGGGCATCGTGGCGCTGCTGTTCACGTGGGTGCAGAACTTCGAGCAGCTGGTCGTGCTGCGGTTCCTCCTCGGTGTTGCCGAGGCCGGCTTCTTCCCGGGCGCGATCCTCTTCCTGAGCCTCTGGGTGCCCGCGCAGTACCGGGGCCGGATCCTCATGCTCTTCTACCTGGCGCAGCCCCTCACCACCGTGATCGGCGCCCCGCTGGCCGGCTGGCTCATCCAGCAGCACGAGGTCTTCTTCGGCCTCGAGGGCTGGCGCTTCATGTTCTTCGGCGTCGCGATCCCCGCGATCGTCGTCGGGGTCATCGCGTGGTTCTACCTCAAGGACAAGCCCGCCGACGCGACATGGCTCACCCGTGAGGAGCAGGCGTGGCTCACCGACGCGCTCGAGAAGGAGACGTCGGCCACGCAGAACGAGGAAGGGCACGTCTCGGCGCGCTTCGCCTTCAAGAGCGGGCGCGTGTGGGTGCTGTCGTTCATCTACTTCGGCTTCATCTACGGTCTGTACGCGCTGGCGTTCTTCCTGCCCACGATCATCGAGGGCTTCCAGGAGCAGGCGGGCGTCACGTTCGACGTGCTGCAGAAGGGCCTCATCACGGCGATCCCGTACCTGCCGGCGGCCATCGCCATGTACTTCTGGTCGCGGGATGCCTCCCGGCGGGGCTTGAAGACGTGGCACATCGCGATCCCGGCGATCGCCGGCGCGATCAGCATCCCGCTGGCGCTCTTCGCCGGCTCCCCGGCCGCGACCATCGCGGTGATCACGGTCACGGCGTGCGCGATCTTCGCGGCGCTGCCGAACTTCTGGACGCTGCCCACGCGCTTCCTCACCGGAGCCGCCGCGGCGGCCGGTGTCGCCCTCATCAACACCATCGGCAACCTCGCCGGCTTCTCGGCGCCGTACATCACCGGCGCCGTGCGCGACTGGACCGGCGGCTACGAGATCCCGATGTTCATCGTCGGCTTCTTCATGCTGCTGTCGGCGGTGCTCATGGTGCTCATCGCCCGCCGTCAGCGCGGCGACGAGGCGCGCCGCGACGACGACGCGCACGTGGAGGCGCAGCGGGTGGGCGCCGGGGAGGACGCGCAGCGATGACCCGGGTCACGGTGGGGATGAGCCTGAAGGCCTACTTCGGGCGCGAGCAGGCGCGGGCCTGGTTCCGCCAGGTGGCCGACCGCGTGCGCGACCACGAGGCACTGAGCGGTGCGCGCGTGGACGTGTTCGTCATCCCCACCTACCTGCAGATCGACGACGCGGTCGCCGGTTTCGCCGGCACGGGCGTCGCCATCGGGGCGCAGGACGTCTCGGCCTACCCCGCAGGCGCGTACACCGGCGAGGTCACGGCGTCCGAGCTCGCCCAGACCGGCGTGACGTATGCCGAGGTGGGCCACGCCGAACGACGACGCCTCTTCGGGGAGACCGATGAGGACGTCGCCGCCAAGGTGACCGCCAGCCTCGCCGCCGGCGTCACCCCCGTCATCTGCGTCGGCGAGACCGAGCGGATGGTCGCCTCGGCCGCCGCCGAGGCGACCGTGGCCCAGCTGCGCGCGAACCTCCACGGCGCGCCCGAGGGTCGGGTGGTGGTCGCTTACGAGCCCATCTGGGCCATCGGCGCCCCGGAACCCGCACCTGCCGCGCACATCGCCACGGTGACCCGCGCGCTGCGCACGGCGCTGACGGCGTCGACCGCCCGCACCGGCAGCGTCGTCATCTACGGTGGATCGGCGGGACCGGGTCTGCTCACCCAGCTCGGAGACGACGTCGACGGGCTCTTCCTCGGCCGGTTCGCGCACGATCCGGACGCCTTCGTCGCCGTCCTCGACGAGGCATCCGGTCTCTGCACGAGGCGGGAGGCGGCATGATCGGGCTCGGGACCTACGCGTTCTTCTGGCAGCACTCCGAGCGTGCGCCCCAGCCGCTGTCGCTCACCGGCGCCTTCGAGGCGACACGGGAGCTCGGCGTCGACCTCTTCCAGATCTGCGACTACGACCCGCTGGTGCGGATGCCCGACGCAGAGCTGACGGATGCCGCCGCCGCGGCGCGCGATCTGGGGCTCACCATCGAGCTCGGCACCAAGGGCCTCGAGCCGGAGCGGCTGGCCCGCTTCCTGGAGATCGCGGGCATCTTCGACGCGCGACTGGTGCGCAGCATGCTCTACTCCCCCGAGAGCCGACCCACCCTCGACGAGGCCGAGGCGTGGCTGCGCGCCGCCCTGCCCGCGTACGAGGCATCCGGTGTGACCCTGGCGCTGGAGACGTACGAGCAGCTGGCGACGAGCGACCTCGTGGGGCTGGTCGAGCGCGTCGGGAGCGAGCACCTCGGCATCTGCCTGGACCCGGGCAACGTCGTGGCACGTCTGGAGCGCCCGCGCGACTGCGTCGAACTGACCGCGCCGCTGGTGAAGAACGTCCACGTGAAGGACTTCGCCTTCGCCCGGCAGCCCGGGTGGGTGGGCTTCACCTACAGCGGCGCCCCCATGGGTTCAGGCCTCCACGACTATCCGCACCTGCTGCGCACCGTCCGCCCACGCGAGCGCGGGATCAACGAGATCGTCGAGCACTGGCTGCCGTGGCAGGAAGACGCACAGACCACCATTCGAATCGAGCGGGAGTGGACCCGCACCACCGTCGAGTATCTGAGGAGCACGACATGACCACCACCACGAACACGCACAAGATCGCCGTCATCGGAGCGGGCGGCAAGATGGGGATGCGGGTCTCGAACAACCTCGTCAAGACCGACCACACGGTCTGGTACGTCGAGAACTCCCCCGCCGGTCAGCAGCGCACCATCGAGGCCGGCCGTGAGATCACCGACGCGCCGACCGCCGTCGCCGACGCCGACATCGTCGTCCTCGCGGTGCCCGACCTCGCCCTCGCATCGGTCACGGCCGAGCTCGTGCCGCAGCTGAAGTCGGGCGCGATCGTCCTCACCCTGGACCCCGCCGCCGCGTATGCCGGCCTGCTCACCACGCGTGAGGACGTCATCCAGGCCGTCGCCCACCCCTGCCACCCGTCGGTCTTCCTCGAGCGCACCACGAAGGAGGAGTGGGCCGACACGTTCGGCGGCATCGCCGCGCCGCAGGATGCCATCGCCGCGATCGAGTCCGACGACCCGGCTAAGAAGGCGATCGTCGAGGCGACCGTCCGCGCGATCTACGCGCCGGTCATCGACGTGCACTGGGTGACGATCAAGCAGCTCGCGCAGCTGGAGCCGACGCTGGTCGAGACCGTCGCCTGCATGATCGGGGCGCTCCTGAACGAAGCCCTCGACGAGGCGATCCACACCATGGGCGTGCCCGAGGCGGCGGCCCGCAGCATCCTGTACGGCCACACGCAGGTCGCGCTCGCCAACGGCCTCCGCGGCGACAACCCCTTCTCGGACGCATGCCTCATCGCGATGGACTACGGCCGCGAGAGCATCATCAAGGAGGACTGGAAGAAGATCTTCCGCGACGACGAGCTCGACAAGAACCTCGCCCGGATGCTGCACCTCGACAAGATCGAGCGCTGACATGGGGCAGCTGGAGGGCAAGACCGCGCTGATCACCGGTGCGGCGCTGGGCATCGGGCTGGCGGTCGCGAACCGCTTCGCCCGCGAGGGCGCGCGCGTCGTGCTGGCCGATCGCAACGGCGAGGGTGCCGCGCGCGCCGCGGCCGAGATCGGCGAGAGCGCCCGCGCGGTGACGATGGACATCTCGGACGAGGACGCGGTGGCCGGGGGCTTCGCCGAGGTCGAAGCGGCCGGCTGGGCACCTGATGTGGTGGTCGCCAACGCGGGCGTGCAGCTGTTCGGGCAGGACGCGCCGGCGGCGGATCTCGAGCTGGACGTCTGGCGGCGGACGATCGACATCAACCTGACCGGGACGTTCCTGACCGTCAAGCACGCCGTGCGGTCGATGCTGCCGCGAGGCGGCGGGTCGATCATCCTGACCGGAAGCCCGACGGGGGTCAACGGCGAGGGCAAGGACTTCACGGCGTACAGCGCCTCGAAGGCCGGCATCCACGGTCTCGGCCGCACGGTGGCAGCGGCGTACGCGGCGAAGGGCATCCGCGTCAACACGGTGCAGCCGGCGTACACCGAGACGCCGCTCGTCAGCGCCATCACGGAGGACCCCGAGTCGCGCGCCGCGATCATCGGCCGGATCCCGCTCGGCCGGGCGGGCACGCCCGACGACGTGGCGGGCATCATGGTGTACCTGGCCAGCGACGACGGCGCGTTCGCGACCGGCGCGCTGTTCTCGGTCGACGGAGGGATGACGACGCTCTGATGACGGACGTGTGGGTCGGCGACGAGCCGCGGATCTGGCGCGGCGGCCCGTGGTCGCTCGAGGTGCGCGACGATGAGCTCGCCGACCTCGCGTTCCACGGGCAGGTCGTGCTGCGATCGGTGCGGGCGGTGGTGCGTGACCGCAACTGGGACACCCCGCCGCTCGTGGTCGACCGCATCGATGAGAGCGAGCTGGCGATCACGCTGCACGTGCGGTCCGAGGGGCGCGGCTCCGACCTGCGCGGCGTCGTGCGCGCCGAAGTGCGGGGGGACCGGCTCGTCGTGCTCACCGACCTGGAGTCGCAGAACGAGTTCTGGACCAACCGGACCGGGCTCGTGGTCCTCCACCCGCCCGTACTCGCCGGCGCCGCGCTGCGGATCACCCACGGCGACGGCGCGGTCGAGGAGACCGCCTTCCCCACGGCGATCAGCCCGCACCAGCCCGCCTTCGACATCGCCGGTCTCGCCTGGACCGCGGCGGGACTCGACGTGGAGCTGCGGTTCTCGGGCGACGTGTTCGAGATGGAGGACCAGCGCAACTGGACGGATGCCTCGTACAAGACGTACAGCCGTCCCCTCGCGCTTCCCTTCCCCTACCGGCTCGCCGCGGGTGACCGCGTGGTGCAGTCGATCGAGCTGACCGTGAGCGGCGAACCCGCCGAGAAGGACGCGTCGGACGGGTCGACGATCCGTCTGGGACTCGGCGAGCCGCTGCCGGCGATCGCGGTGAGCGCGGCTACGGCGCCTGACCCGGCGCCGCCCCTTCAGCCGGTCGGGGCCGCCGTCCTCGTCGAGCTGGATCTGGCGACCCGCAACTGGCGAGCCGCACTCGACCGCGCCGCGGCATCCGGTCTGCCGCTGGATGTGCGGTTCGTCCTGTCCGACAGCGAGCCCGGCGCGATCTACGACGGGGTGGTCGCCCTTCGGGACCGGCCGGTCGCGCGGGTGAGCGCGTACTGGCCCACCGGTCCCGCCCGACATGTCTCCGACGTCGCGGCGACGGCACTGCTGCGCACCGCGCTGACGGACGCCGGTGTCCACGCACCCGTGGTCGGCGGCGCCCGGTCGCATTTCACGGAGCTGAACCGGGAGCACCATCGGCTGCCGGCGGACCTCGACGGGATCGTGTTCAGCGTCACGCCGCTGTTCCACAGCCTTGGCACGGCGCAGCTGGTGGAGTCCGTTGCGATGCAGCGCCTGGTCGCCACGCAGGCGACCGAGATCGCCGGGGGCCGTCCCGTGCATATCGGGCCGGTGTCGCTGCGACCGCATTTCAACGACGTCGCGACCACGCCGCCGCCGATGCCCGCACACGACGATCTGCGCGAGGGCTACGGGTCGGCTCTGATCGACACCGCCGACGCCCGCCAGACGGCACCGCAGCTGGCGGCGTGGGCGGTCGCGAGCGCGGCAGCCCTCGCGGTCCCCGGCGTGGCGACGCTCACGATGTTCGAGGAGTGGGGTGCGCGCGGACTGGTGGATGCCGCGGGCGAGGCGTACCCGGTGCGCGAGGCGGTCGCGGCTGTGGCCGAACTGAGCGGCAAGCCGGGGCTCCGCGGCGGCTCGCCGGACGGCCTGGTGTGGGCCGTCGGCGCCCGCACCGACGACGGCGACATCGTGCTGGCCGCGAACCTCGACCGCGTCCCGCGGTCCGTGTCCGTCGTGATGCCGGATGGCCAGGCGCGCTCGGCGGAGCTTGCGGCGGGCACGTTCCAGCGCCTTCCCTGACGCCTCCGCAAGCCGACCCGCCTGACTCGACGAGGAGACCCATGACCGAGCACTGGATGCGCCTGCTTCAGGAGCACATTCCGCGACAGCGGCATCCCGCTCACGGGCCCGCTCGCGAGCCTCGACGTGTGGGATCACCAGATGGCGATCTCGCCGGCGCCGGGTGCGCCGGAGAAGACACTGTGGCGCGACCGCCTCGTCATCGGCGGCCCGACGGCGCTCGCGCTGTGGCCGGGGCTGTGGGCGGTGTGGCAGTGGCGAGGCGCGCGCATCCGGGCCCTCGCCCCGACCTGGGCGCACGACCCCGAGCCGACGGCACCCGACACGACGGCGGGAGATCCCGTCGATGCCGCCCCGCCCGAGCACTCCGGTGGGTGAGCTGGTCATCCGGCGCGCGACCGTCGACGACGCCCGCGCCATCGCGAGAGTGCAACGGCAGTCCTGGCGCGAGACCTACACCGGGAAGCTTCCGGATGCCGTCGTCCGCGGCCGCCCACTCGCCGCCCGGGCCGCAGCGCTGCGACGGCTGATCGCCGGTGAGACGTCCCGAGGCATCCAGCCGGTGTGGGTGGCCGAGATCACCGGGGACGTCGTGGGCTTCGCCTGGGCCGGTCCGTCGCGGGATGCCGACCGGGCCGGCCGGCTCGAGCTGTTCACGATCTACGTGCTGAGGGCGCACCAGGGCACGGGCGCGGGGCAAGGACTGCTGGAAGCGGCGATCGGCTCGGCCGACGCGTCGCTGTGGATGCTGGAGGACAACCCGCGGGCCCGCCGCTTCTACGAGCGCAACGGCTTCGTCGCCGACGGGACGTGCAAGGACGACGACCGGCTCGGCGGTGCGCGCGAGATCCGGATGGTGCGCGGCGAGCGCTGAGCCGGCCGGTCGTCAGGATCGCGGGATGACGGTGAGGACGCGCGCGACGTACTCGAGGAACTTCTCCATGAACATGCGGAGGAACTCCTCGGTCTCGGGCACCGTCACCTCGCCGTCCGCTTCGATCAGCCCCGGCGTGAAGTGGATGTACGCCTCGGGCGTGGTCATCTGCCGCGCGTTGAGGAAGCTCAAGGTGGCACGAAGGGACTGCTGGCCGACGGCGGTGCCGATCTGCCCGGCGGAAGCGCCGATGACCCCGGTCGGCTTGTCGGACCAGGCGTTCTGGCCCCACGGCCTGCTCCCCCAGTCGATCGCGTTCTTGAGCGCGCCCGGCAGGGAGCGGTTGTACTCCGGCGTCACGAACAGCACCGCGTCCGCGGAGCGCACCGCTTCTTTGAAGTCCAGCGCCACCTGCGGGTAGTCCGCGTCGAGGTCCCGGTTGTACAGCGGAAGGTCGCCGTACGGGATCTCGAAGAACTCGAGCTCCCGCGGCGCGACCCGCTGCAGCGCCATGGCCAGCCGCCGGTTGATGGATTCCCGGGACAGGCTCCCGACGATGACCCCCACGCGGTACGGCGGCTCGTGTTCGATGATCTGGATGTCCATGCGCCCAGGGTGCGGTCGCGACGGCGCTCCGACAGCCCCCTGGACACGGCCGCCGCACCGTTGTAGGACCCCCCGGGCGACGATGCGGATGCCCCGGCGCGAAGCCTGCGCCGGGGCATGCCTTCCTCGCGTCAGTCGGCCAGCGCCTCCACCGGCGCGACGCGCGTGGCCAGCCGCGTGGGAACGACGGCCGCGACGAGGGTGAGCACCGCGGTCGCCGCCACGATCACGGCGACCGGCGCCCACGGCACCGCCGGGGCGACGAGGTTCGGGGCGGAGAAGGCGGGCGGCATCGGAACCGAGCCGAGCAGCGACTGCGCTCCCGCCCAGCCGTACGCGACGCCGAGCGCGAGCCCGGTGACCGTCGCCGCGATCGTGATGTGCGCGGCCTCCAGCAGCACCATGCGGCGCACCTGGTCGTTCGAGACCCCGAGCGCCCGCAGCAGCCCCAGCTCGCGTCGCCGCTGCACGACGCCGATCGTCAGAAGGTTGACCAGGCCCACGGCCGCGATGACGGCCGAGACGGCGACCAGACCCATCATGATCCCCGAGAACGTGTCGATCACGGCCTCGAAGGCGTCGTCGACCTCGCCGCCCGCGGAGGTGCGGATCACCACCTTCACCGTCTCGAGGGCGACGGCGAACATCGTCACGAGCGTCACACCCATCACCACGCCGATCGCCATGCGGCTGGAGCGCTCCGGATAGCGCAGCGCGTTCTCGGCCGCCAGCCGCGCGGTCGCCGATCCCCCGAACAGCCGGCCGACCAGCCGCAGCACGGGCGGCATGACGACGCCCGCGCCCAGGGCGAGCCCGGTGAACGAGAGGATGCCTCCCAGGAAGGCGACCACGACCCCGAGCGGCGTGATCAGGCCCAGCGCGATGCCGCCTGCGAGCAGCGCCCCGCCGATCGCGAACAGGGCGGCGGCGGCACCGTTGCGCCCCGCGCGGCGACGATACGCATCGTGGGATGCCTCGACCGAGCCCCCGAGCGCCTGCAGCGGTGTCACCGTCAGCACGCGACGTGACCCGACCCATGCGGCGGCCCACGTCGTGAGCGCGACGACGGCGGCGGGGATGAGGAGCATCGGCTGGACGACGAGATAGTCCACGCCCTCGACTCCCAGGAGCCGCTCCGCGAGCAGGATGCCTCCCGCCGACACCAGTGTGCCGCCGAGGAGGCCCGCGACGGCGCCGATGATGCCGACCGCCAGACCCTGCCGGGCGACCTCGGTGCGCTGCGACCGCGCCGACGCGCCGATGAGCCGCAGCAGCGCGATGCGGCGGGTGCGACCGGCGATCACGGTGGCGAAGGTGTTGGCCGTCACGATGGATGCCACGTACACGGCGACGCCGACCAGCAGCACGGTGAGGATCGCCAGGACGACCGCGAGGGTTCCGCTGTCGCCGATGTACGGGTCCGCGCGCAGCACCTCGGCGATGTAGCCGGTGGCCGAGAGCAGCACGACGCCGAACGCGCTGGAGATGCCCGCGACGAGGACGCTCGCGCCCATCCCTCGTTCGCGCAGCCACGCGATCCGCGACGAGGTGCCGGTGGCGCGCGGGCCGGAAGCGACCGGTCGGGGCGTCCGCTCCCGGGTGCTGTCGGCGAGCGCGGTCATCGGGTCACCGCCGGCGTGGCGGCGCCCGCGTGCGTCGCGCCGAGCTCGGACGCGAGCATGTACGCCGAGATCTCCTCGGGGCTCTGCCGCGGCTTGTCGGCGACGATCCGGCCGTCGCCGAGGAACAGCACGCGGTCGGCGTGCGAGGCGGCGACCGGGTCGTGGGTGACCATCGCGATCGACTGGCCGTGCTCGCGGCTGGCCGCCGCGAGGAGGGCGAGCACCTCGCGACCGCTGCGCGAGTCCAGGTTTCCCGTCGGCTCGTCGGCGAAGACCAGGTCCGGCGCGGTCGCGAGCGCCCGGGCGATCGCGACGCGCTGCTGCTGTCCGCCCGACAGCTGATGCGGGCGGTGGCCCAGGCGCGTCGTCAGCCCGAGCGTCTCGACGAGGCCGTCGATGCGCGCCTTCTCGAGCGCGGTGGGGCGGCGGCCGTCGAGGTCGAACGGCAGCAGGATGTTCCCGATCGCGTCGAGCGTCGGCACGAGGTTGAAGGACTGGAAGACGAAGCCGACGCGACGGCGGCGCAGGATCGTCAGCTCGAGGTCGGACAGGCCCGTGATGTCGGTGTCGCCGATCCATGCCCGACCCGCCGTGGGCGCGTCCAGTCCCGCCATGATGTGCATGAGGGTGGACTTGCCCGAGCCCGAGGGGCCCATGATCGCGGTGAACTCGCCGCGACGGATGCCGACGCTCACGCCGTCGAGGGCGCGCACGGTGCTCTCGCCGGCGCCGTAGGTCTTCGTGAGCTGCTGGACCCGGGCAGCCAGGCCGAGGTCGGTCGATGTGATCTCCATGCCTACGACGCTAGGAACGGACCCCGGTCGCGCGCGTCGGCCGGAAGGGGCATCCGCCTACATCGGAAGGATGATCCCGCCGCGGTTCAGGCCAGCCCGTGCTCGAACGCGAAGACCACGAGCTGCACACGGTCGCGGAGGCCGAGCTTGGTGAGGATGCGGCTGATGTGCGTCTTCACCGTCGCCTCGGACAGGAACTCCCGTGCGGCGATCTCGGCGTTGGACAGACCACGCGCGGCGAGCGCGAAGATCTCCCGCTCCCGCTCGGTCAGCTCGGCGTAGGACGGCGGCACCGGCGCCGGCGCGGCGTCCGCTGTCAGGTGGGCGAAGAGGTCGCGGGTGGCCGATGCCGCGATCACGGCCGACCCGGCGTGCACGGTCCTGATCGCGGCGAGCAGGAACTCCGGATCGGCATCCTTGAGCAGGAAGCCGCTCGCCCCCTGCCGGATGGCGCGCGCGGCCGCCTCGTCCAGGTCGAAGGTGGTGAGCATCACGATCCGCGGCGCGTCGGGATCGCGCAGCAGCTCGGCCGTCGCAGCGAGCCCGTCCATCACGGGCATGCGGATGTCCATCAGGACCACATCGGGCCGGGTCTGCCGCACGACATCGAGCGCCTCGCGCCCATCGGCTGCCTCCCCCACGACCTCGAGGTCGGGCTGCGAGCCCACCAGCATGCGGATGCCGGCGCGGAAGAGCGCCTGGTCGTCCACGAGCACGACCCTGATCGGCGTCATCGGTCCCCGCTCCCTGCTCTTCGTGTCCCGGTTGCTCGGGCGCATGTCCCAGAATTCCGGCTCCCTGGCGCTGCTGGACCGCGTTTGTGGGACACGCTCACGCCGCACCGCCGATCGGGATCTCGGCGCGCACGACGAAGGAGTCGTCCTCCGCTCCTGCATCGAGCCGGCCGCCCACGAGCTGGGCCCGTTCCCGCATGCCGATCATGCCGTGTCCGATCGGCGATTCCGGCCCCGGCGCGGCGACGGCCGGCACCGGCGCCGGCGTGAGGGGATTGCGCACGAGCAGCTCGACCCGGTCGGGCAGCCAGGACAGCCGCACATCCACCGGCCCACCGGGTGCACCGTGACGCAGCGCGTTGGTGAGCGCCTCCTGCAGGATGCGGTACACCGCGAGCTGGACCGATGCCGGTGGGGTGCCCGGCGGCGCCGGGTCGACATCGACCCGCAGCGCGACGCCGGCCGCTCGCACCTGGGCGTACAGGGTCTCGAGGTCGGCGAGCGTCGGCTGGGGGCCGTCCGCCTGGCTGTGGCGCAGCTGCGTCAGCAGGAGCCGGACGTCGGCGAGAGCCGCGCGCGCCGTGCCCGAGATCGTGCCGAGCGCGGTGGCCGCCGCCGCCGGATCCGCTGCGGCCGCGTAGCGCGCGCCGTCAGCCTGCGCGATGACCACCGCGAGCGAGTGCGCGACGACATCGTGCATGTCGCGGGCGATGCGGACCCGCTCCTGCTCGGCGATCGCATCGGCCTCCGCGCGCTGCTGCGCTTCGCGAGTGCGCCGGGCGCGGACAGCGCTGCGCACGAGCGCGCCGACGGTCCACGACAGCCCCAGCGCGAACGCGGCCGCCACGAGCATCATCAGCGCCAGCGGCAGCGTGCCCCAGGTGAGCCCGCCACCGGCGTACAGCGGACTCGCGGTCAGATACACCGCGATCACCAGCGCGCCGACCAGGGCGGAGACCAGCCCGGCGCGGTACACCCGCGGCGTGCCGTGCGCCGCGGTGGCGTAGAGGACGACGAAGATCGCGAGATCCGAGAAGCTCGGCGGTCGTCCGAGTCCCACCTGCAGCAGCGCGCCCGCCCAGGCCGAGGCGAGGGCCAGGCCCGGCGCGAGCCGCGCGATCGCGAGTGCCCCGCTGAAGATCATCGCGACGACCACGCCGAACAGCAGCGCCGGGCCGTTCCCCAGGATCAGCTCCGACGGCGTCGACGCGGTCATCGCCAGCTCGACGGGAGCGGCCACCACGAAGAACACTCCCGCCAGCACGACGTCGACCACGATTTGGTAGGGCTTCAGGCGGCGGAACACCGTTTCACGGTACGCGAGGCCGGATGCCACGGCATCCGTCCCGAGATGTACATCGGCGCTCCGGACGATTCGTCTGACCGCCTCGCTCAACGACCGGGATCGTCGGTTGACGCCCGCTCGTCGAGCGACGAGCGTAGCCACAGACGAATCGCCCGAGGGCGAACCGCCCCGATCTCCAGGAGCCCCCGGATGCCCGAGAACCTCGACGCCCGCGCCAAGCAGCTGGACCGCGCGCACGTGTTCCACTCGTGGTCGGCGCAGGCGGCGCTCGACCTGCCCGTCATCGCGGGAGGCTCCGGCACGACCGTGTGGGACCACGCGGGCAATCAGATGCTGGACTTCGCCAGCCAGCTGGTCAACGTCAACATCGGGCATCAGCATCCGGCCGTCGTCGCCGCCATCCAGGAGCAGGCGGCGCGCCTGGCGACCGTGGGTCCCGCCACGGCGAACCTGCAGCGCGGCGAGGCGGCCGCCCGCATCCTCGCCAAGGCGCCGGACGGGTTCTCGCGGGTCTTCTTCACCAACGGCGGGGCCGACGCGGTCGAGAACGCCATCCGCATGGCCCGGCTCCACACCGGACGTGACACCGTGCTCTCGACGTACCGGTCCTATCACGGCAACACCGGCGCGGCGATCGTGGCGACCGGCGACTGGCGACGGATGCCCAACCAGTACGCCCGCGGCCACGTCCACTTCTTCGGGCCGTACCTGTACCGCAGCGAGTTCTGGGCCACCACGCCCGAACAGGAGTCGGAGCGCGCGCTGCAGCATCTCCGCCGCGTCATCCAGGCCGAGGGCCCGGACACCATCGCCGCCATCCTGCTCGAATCCGTGCCGGGCACCGCCGGCATCCTCGTTCCGCCTCCCGGATACCTCGCCGGCGTGCGCGCTCTCGCGGACGAGTACGGCATCGTGCTGATCCTCGACGAGGTGATGGCCGGGTTCGGCCGGACGGGCCGCTGGTTCGCCTTCCAGGGCTACGACGTCGTCCCGGATCTGATCACCTTCGCCAAGGGCGTCAACTCCGGCTACGTGCCGGTGGGCGGCGTCATCATCTCCGAGGCCATCGCCCGGACCTTCGACGACCGGGTGTTCCCCGGAGGACTGACCTACTCGGGGCATCCTCTCGCGGCCGCATCGATCGTCGCCGCGATCGACGCGATGGACGGCGAAGGGATCGTCGAGCACGCCCGCCGCATCGGCGAAGAGGCGATCGGCCCCGCTCTTCGCGAACTCGCCGAGAGGCATCTGCTCATCGGCGAGGTGCGCGGCGAAGGGGTGTTCTGGGCCATAGAGCTGGTCGCCGACCGGGACACGCGCGAGCCGCTGCCGGCTGCCGTCGTCGGCGCGGTGAAGAAGGAGATCGTCGACCGCGGCGTGCTGCCCCTTCTGGCCGACAACCGCATCCATGTCGTGCCGCCGTGCGTCGTGACCGCCGACGAGGTGGCGCGGGCCGTGGAGGCGTACGACGGCGCGCTGGCGGCCGTCGCCGCCGTGACGAGGTGAGCCGTCGCGTGGACGCCGCGGACCACGGAGGGTTGCGCAGGCCCGCTCGCGGCGCAGACTGGGAACAAGCTCTCAGAAGGGGCACTCGAAGGAGAGGAACACGATGACCGACACCACGACACTCGAGCGGACCACCCCCTCCGCGACGACGATCGTCGATCACTGGGTGGGCGGACGCCCGTGGCAGGGCGAATCCGACCGCACCGGCGAGGTCTACAACCCTGCGCTGGGAACCGTGCAGCGCGAAGTGCGCTTCGCGACCGCCGAGGACACCGCCCACGCGATCTCGGTCGCCGCCGAGGCGGCCGCGTCATGGCGCAACGTGAGCATCGCCAAGCGGCAGCAGATCATGTTCGCGTTCCGCGAGATCGTCAATGCGCGCAAGGACGAGCTCGCCCGCATCCTCACCGCCGAGCACGGCAAGGTCCTCTCCGACGCGCTGGGCGAGATCGCCCGCGGCCTGGAGGTCGTGGAGTTCGCGTGCGGCCTGGGCCACCTCACCAAGGGCGCCTACAGCGAGAACGCCTCGTCCGGCATCGACGTCTACACGCTCCGGCAGCCTCTCGGCGTCGTGGGCATCATCAGCCCGTTCAACTTCCCCGCGATGGTGCCGATGTGGTTCTTCTCGGTCGCGCTCGCGGCCGGCAACGCCGTCGTGCTGAAGCCGTCGGAGAAGGACCCGAGCGCGGCGAACTGGATGGCCGCGGCACTCACCGAGGCGGGACTGCCCGACGGCGTCTTCAACGTGGTGCACGGCGACAAGGTCGCCGTCGACACGCTGCTCGGGCATCCGGACGTCGCGGCGATCTCCTTCGTCGGCTCGACGCCGATCGCGCGGTACGTCTACGAGACCGGCACCCGCAACGGCAAGCGCGTGCAGGCGCTCGGCGGCGCCAAGAACCACATGCTGGTTCTGCCGGATGCCGACCTCGACCTCGCCGCGGACGCGGCCGTCAACGCCGGGTTCGGCTCGGCCGGCGAGAGGTGCATGGCCATCTCGGTCGTCCTCGCCGTCGACACCGTCGCGGACGAGCTCGTCGAGAAGATCGCCGAGCGCATGGGCCGGCTGCGCACCGGCGACGGCACCCGCGGCTGCGACATGGGCCCGCTCATCACCGGCGCCCACCGAGACAAGGTCGCCTCGTACGTCGACATCGCCGCCGGGGACGGTGCCGAGGTCGTGGTCGACGGACGCGGCATCGAGGTCGACGGCGACCCCAACGGGTTCTGGGTGGGGCCGACCCTGCTCGACAACGTCCCGACGTCGTCGGCGGCCTATCGAGACGAGATCTTCGGACCCGTGCTGTCGGTCGTGCGCGTGACCGGCTACGAGGAGGGCCTGGGGCTCATCAACGCGAGCGACTTCGGCAACGGCACCGCGATCTTCACCAACGACGGCGGCGCCGCCCGGCGCTTCCAGCACGAGGTCAACGTCGGCATGATCGGCATCAACGTGCCGATTCCCGTGCCCGTCGCGTACCACTCGTTCGGCGGATGGAAGGCGTCGCTGTTCGGCGACGCGAAGGCTTACGGACCGCACGGATTCGAGTTCTTCACGGCCGAGAAGGCGGTCACCTCCCGCTGGCTCGACCCGTCGCACGGCGGGCTCAACCTTGGCTTCCCGCAGCACAGCTGACGCCGCGTTCCGTCTCGTCGCCGCGCTACCCCGCTCGACGACGAGACGGAACGCACTCACGGGCTGGGCTGCGGCGCCCTCGGTCGCTGAGCGAGCGAAGCGAGACGAGGCGCGCTCAGGAGCTGGGCTGCGGCGCGAAGACCGTCACGGCGTCCGCGACGGCGACGCACCGGAGGGCGAAGCCGTTCTCCGGCTGCTCCTCGAGCTCGCCGTCGTGGACGAACACCGACGGACGCCCGGGCCCCGGTCGCACGGTCATCTCGAACTCTCGGACGACCAGGCGCTCGACGTCGGTGCGCGAGGGCATGAGTCCGAGCGCACGCAGCACCGCGGCGGTCCGTCGGCCGAAGGCGAGGGAGGCCACCGCGCGCAGGCGTGTGCCGCGCGCGTGGTGGATGCGCACGTCGAGCACCGGATCCTCGAGCTCGGAGCGCTGCATCGTGGCGACCCTGTCCGGGTCGTTGCGGCCCACGCCGACGAACACGGACCACACGCGGGCGCGCCGGCCGTTCCGCAGGATCGTGATCGGCTCCGCGCCGCGCATCGTTCGCCACGCGGCGACGACGCCGCCCAGCCACTTGCCGAGGCTTTCGCGGCGGCGGTCGCGCTCCTCGATGAGCTCGGGATACGTGCCGACCGAGACGGCGTTGAGCGCGAGGTGCTCCGGACCCTCGTCCGCCGAGAACGCGATCGCGCTGGCCTGGCGGGTGAGGCCCGCCTCGAGCGCGTCGATCGCCGAATCGACCGTGAGACCGGCCGACCGCGCGAAGTGGTTGAACGTGCCGCCGGGCAGGACGAGCAGCGGCCGGTCGTAGCGCCGGGCGAGATCGGCCATGCGCGAGACGGAGCCGTCCCCGCCGTAGACGCCGAGGATGCGCGGCGGCGCATCCGAGGTCATCGCCTCGGCGACGACCGTCTCGATGTCCTCACCCTCGGTCAGCTCGCGCACGACCGCCGCGGGGAGCCGATCGGCGAGGATCTGAGCCGGATCCGACCGGATCACCGCCGACCCCGACTGCGCGTTGCGGACGATGAGGACGCCGTGGCCGGGAGCCGCGTCGGTCGGGTGCGGCGCGTCGGTCATGCCATGAGGCTACCGGGCATCAGGCCGGCAGGATGGGCCGGTTCTCGTAGAAGGTCTGCAGCACGACGGTCGTGCGCGTGTTGACCGAGGCGGCCGAACGGATGTCGCGGATCAGAGACTCGAGGTGGCGAGGGCTGGCGACCCGGACGAACAGCATGTAGCTCGCCTCCCCCGCGATGGAGTGACACGCCTCGATCTCGGCCAGGTGCTCGAGCAGTTCGGGCGCGTTGTCGGGCTGCGCGGGGTCCAGCGGCGTGATCTCGATGAACGCCGAGAGCGGCTTGCCCACCGCCTCGGGGTCCACGCTCGCGCGATACCCGGTGATGACACCGCGCGCTTCGAGCTTGCGCAGCCGCGACTGCACCGCCGAGACCGACAGGCCCGCGGCCGCCGAGAGCTCGGCGAGGGTCGCCCGCGCGTTGTGCGACACCTCGCGGACGATGCTCGCGTCGATGTCATCGTCGAGTCGTCCGGGGACGGCCGCGTCCTCGGGGGTGGGCATGCGTCAAGAGTACCGTCACACCGGCGCCGGCAGGAAGATTTACGGTGCCGACTACAGTTTACCGGAACAGATCCCGTACACTGTTCCGCGAGCAGTATCGCTTGCTTGAAGATCGGAGGTTCGACGTGTCCACCAGCCTTGCCCGCACGAAGGCCGTCATCGGCGACGGTGAGCTCCCGGTGGAGCGCACGTCCGCATGGCTCGCGCTCAAGGACGCCGCGACGGCATTGCAGGCCCTGCAGGTGAAGGACGGGTCCATCCCCGCGGATGCCGCACCCGACGCCCACGCTGCTGCACGGCGCCACGTCGACGCGATCACCGAGGCCATCGAGGAGCTGCGCCCCCGGTTCCCGCACGACGACGAGTACCTGGCCGCGTCGATCGCCGACTTCCGCCGGTGGGCGGACGCGGGGTTCGGCGTGCCGGACTTCCTCGACTCGCTCGTCGCCTTCCAGCCCCAGCGGCACCGGGTCGACGGCATCCGTCACCTGGTCGTCTTCCCGATGTACACCCAGAACGGGTCGCCGGATCGTCACGTCGAGGCGGTGCTCGTCGAGGTGATCTGGCCTGAGTTCATCGCGCGGCTGGAGGCCGGCGACTACTCGAACGCGCTCTTCGTGTCGCTGCGGTTCATCGACTTCACACCCGGCTACGACACCAACTCCGCCGTGCTCTTCCCCGAGACCGTTGCCATGCGCGAGATCCCCGCGTTCATGTGGGGCGCGATCTTCCAGGACCGCGAAGCGGCGCGGTACCGCCGGGTGGTGCGTGCCGCCGCCGAGATCACGAAGCTGGACCTCCCGCACGACGCGGCGCGCATGCTGGATGACCAGACGCTCACGGAGAAGACCTTCGTGATGTGGGACATCATCCACGACCGCACGCACATGCGCGGCGACCTGCCTTTCGACCCGTTCATGATCAAGCAGCGGATGCCGTACTTCCTGTACTCGCTCGAGGAGCTGCGGTGCGACCTGACGGCATTCCGCGAGTGCGTCGCGATCCAGAAGCGGCTGACCGCGCGGGTGGAATCCGGTGAGAGCCTCGACGCCGCCGAGGCGGAGATGCTCGAGCACGCGCGGCTCGTGCAGTACGCCGTGATCTTCGACCGCATCTTCCGGTTCGCGATCACCGGCACGCGGGTGCGCAACTACGACGGCCTCGGGGGCCAGCTGCTGTTCGCGTGGCTGCATCAGCGCGGCGTGCTACACTGGACCGACACGGCTCTCGCGTTCGACTGGGACGAGGTGCCCGCAGCCGTCGTGGCGCTCGGCGAGGCCATCGACGAGCTGTACTGGCGGTCGATCGATCGGCCGAAGACGGCGCACTGGCTCGCGGCCTACGAGCTGGTGCGCGGCACGCTGACGCCGAACCCGGCCTCGCAGTGGGCACGCGGCCTGCCCGATGAGATCCTCGCCGGAGCCCCGAAGGGCTACACCGACGCGGTCCTGGACGATGAGTTCCCGCTGTCGATGTTCTACGAGGCGCTCGAGAAGAAGATGCGCCCGGTCATCGCATCGACGGCGGGCATCACCGGCGCCAGTGCCTGATCCCGGGCTCGCCTGGCTTCAGGCATCCGTCGAGACCGCACATCCTCGCCGAGGACGCACGCTGCGCGCGTCGACAGCGTGGTGTCTCGGCGAGACCGCACGGTCTCGACGAGGTGGGAGTATCGAGGCATGAGCGTCGCTGAGCGAGTTGTCCTGATCGCCGGTGCCACCAGCGCCTCCGGCCTCGCCGCCGCCCGGGCTCTGAGCGGGGCCGGGGCGCGCGTGGTCGCGGTCGGCCGGAATCGGAACCGGCTCGACGCCCTGGGCGCGGAGGTGCCGGGCGCGGGGGTCGAGGTGTGCGACCTCACCGACGAGGACGCGGTCGCGGAGCTCGCCGACCGCGTCCACGAGAAGGAGGGCGCCGTGGACGGCGTCCTGCATCTCGTCGGCGGCTGGCGCGGCGGCGGCGGGCTCGCGGGGCAGACGGACGCCGACTACCGCATCCTGGAAGGGTCGCTGACCGCCCTGCGGCACGTCAGCCGCGCGTTCGACGACGACCTGCGCGCCTCTGAGGCCGCCCGCACCGCGATCGTGTCGTCCACGGCCGTCGCCCGCCCCCTCGCCGGCGGCGCGAACTACGCGGCGGTCAAGGCCGCGAGCGAGGCGTGGGCGCGCGCCGTCGCACAGGGGTTCGCGAAGGCGGCCCGGGATTCGGGCCGCCCGCTGGCGGCGGCATCCGTCATCTTCCGGGTCAAGAGCTTGTCGGGCCTCGAGGAGGCGCTCGCGCAGCGGTTCGCCGACCTGTGGATGAGCGAGGCCGGCGAACTCAACGACACCATCGTCGAGCTGACCGACCCGTCGCTCTGACCGTCGGGCGGCCGAGGGCCCGCCGAGCCCCGGCGGGTCCACCCACTCACCGGAGCGTACGCCCGCCTCTTCGTTCGCAACTCAGGCAGATCCGCCCCCGGCGGGCGCCTGACTCCGCGTCGCAGCCGTTTCGCCTGAATTGTGCGCACCACAGCGGGGGCGCAGCGTCCGCTCGCCCTCGCACGACGACATAGATTGGATGCTCGTGACCACGATCCACGACCCGAACCTCCGCGGCTTCGCATCGGACAACTACTCCGGCATCCACCCGGAGGTGCTCGCGGCCATCGCCGCGGCGAACGACGGGCATCAGGTGTCGTACGGCGACGACGTGTACACCGAGCGCCTGCAGGAGGTGTTCGTCCGGCACTTCGGCGAGGGCGTCGAGGCGTTCCCGGTCTTCAACGGCACGGGCGCGAACGTCGTGGGGCTGCAGTCGATGCTGCCGCGCTGGGGCGCCGTCATCACGGCGGGCACCGCGCACATCAACGTCGACGAGGGAGGCGCGCCCGAGCGCGTCGCGGGCATCAAGCTGCTCACCGTGCCGACCGACGACGGCAAGCTCACTCCCGAGCTCATCGACCGCGAGGCGTGGGGCTGGGGCGACGAGCACAGGGCGCAGCCGCTCGCGGTCTCGATCACGCAGTCGACGGAGCTGGGCACGCTCTACACGGTGGACGAGGTGCGGGCCATCGCGGAGCATGCCCACGGCCTCGGGATGAACGTGCACATGGACGGCTCCCGCATCTCCAACGCCGCCGCGGCGCTCGGCGTGCCCTTCCGCGAGTTCACCCGCGATGCCGGTGTGGACGTCCTCAGCTTCGGCGGCACCAAGAACGGCGCGATGCTGGGCGAGGCGGTCGTCGTCCTCAACCCCGAGGCGTCGCGCGGCATGAAGTTCCTGCGCAAGCTCGACATGCAGCTCGCCTCGAAGATGCGGTTCGTGTCGGCGCAGCTGCTGGCGCTGCTCGAAGGCGACCTGTGGCTGCGCAACGCGTCGCACTCGAACGCGATGGCCCAGCGCCTGCGCGCCGGCATCGAGGCGGGGCTGGCGGACGGCTCGATCCGGGGTGTGAGCTTCACGCAGCCGACGCAGGCCAACGGCGTCTTCGCCACGCTCCCCGTCGGCGTCGCCGACCGGCTGCGGGCCTCGTTCCGGTTCTACGACTGGGATGCCGCGAAGAACGAAGTCCGCTGGATGTGCAGCTTCGACACGGCCGAGAACGACATCGACGCGTTCATCGCCGCGATCGCCCGCGAGACCACCGCGGGCTAGACCCCCGCGACCGCACCGACTGCAGGGACTTCCCCGCTTCCGCAGGAGCTTCCGCCCGGAGATCTCCTGCGCAGGGCCGCATCTCCTGCTGAAGGCCTGCTGAAGGCGGGGAAGCCCGCGGATGCCGTCGAAGCGGGCCGGGAGCTCGGACTCACGCCCCGGACAGCCATTCCCGGTACGCGTCGAAGGTGAACGGGCGCCCGAGGAAAGCCTCGACGAGGTCGCCGGCATTGCGCGACCCGCCGCGCTCGAGGATCGCGGTGCGGTACCGCAGTGCGGCATCCGGATCCATCAGCCCGGCGGAGAAGCCGGTGAGCAGGTCGCGCGCGATCACGAGGCTCCACTGGTACGTGTAGTAGCAGGCCCCGTAGCCGGTGAGGTGCCCGAATCCGGCGTAGGGGTGCATACCCGGGAGCGGCTGCACGGGACTGGTGGACGCGTAGATGCGCTCCGTCTCGGCCTGCAGGTCCTCGGGACGGTCGACGTGCAGGTGATACGACACGTTCGCGTGCCCGAGCTGACGACGCACTTCGAGGGCGCGCCCGAACGCGTCCGCGGTGCGCATGCGGGCGACCAGGTCCGCCGGGATCGGGGCGCCCTCGGCATCGGCGCTGAACGACGCGAGGACGTCGGCATCCCACGCCCATTCCTCCAGCAGCTGGCTGGGCGCCTCGACGAAGTCCCATTCGGTCTCGAAGCCGGTGAACCGCGCGAACCGCTGGCGACCGCCGAGGATCTCATGCACGAGGTGGCCGAACTCGTGGAAGAACGTCACGACCTCGTCGTGCTCGAGCAGGCCGCGCGAGAAGTTGCACAGCAGCGTCGCCTCGGCGAGGACCCGCCCCGGGATGCCGGGGGCGAGGGGGAAGCACGCCGCGTGGCTGTACTTGCCCTCCCGTGGGTGGAGGTCGAGGTGGATGCGGCCGATCCGCTCGCCGCCGCGGAGCACGTCGTAGGTGCGCACGTCCTCGTGCCATGCGGGGTCGTCGGCCGCGACGTACCGCACGTCCAGCAGCCGCGCGGTCACATCGAGCACGCCGTCGAGCACCCGCTCGAACGGGAAGTACGACCGCACGAGCTGCGCGTCGACGTCGTGCTGTTCCCGCTTGAGCGCGCTCAGCAGGTACCAGAAGTCGGCGATCGTCACCGCGTCGATACCCGGGATGTCGCGGCGCAGGCGTTCGAGCAGCTCGGCGTACTCGGCCTCGGCCGCCTCGCGGGATGCCTCGTCCAATCGCGCGAGGAACGACGGGATCTCCGCTCCGGCGCCGATCATGCGCGTCTCGGTCTCGTAGTCGGCCCAGTCGGAGTAGCCCAGCAGGCGAGCTCGCTCGGCTCGCACCTCGAGGAGCTCTCGGAGCACCTCCTCGTTGTCGGGCCACGCCAGGTCGTTGTACGCGCTCACGAGCGCGACGCGCGTCGCACGGTCGGTGGCGTATTCGCGGACCGGCATGAGATCGGGGTAGTCCGTCGACAGGGTCACGAAACCCTGCTCGTCCGCCGGGTGCGCGTCGAGGAAGTCCTGCGGCAGGCCGGCGAGTCCGGCCAGCGGGACGGTCACCTGGCGCCGCCCCTCGCGGATGTTGCGCGAGAACGTCAGCGACAGCTCGGTGTCGCGTTCGGTCAGCGATCGCACGCGCTCGCGCGCCGCGTCCTCCAGCTCCACGCCCCCGCGACGGAAGTCGCGCAGCAGGTGGTCCAGCAGGCGCGTCTCATCCTCGGCGAGACCGTCCGTGCCGGCGCCGGCGAACGCGTGCCACAGGTCACGGTCGAGCAGGCGCGCCGTCGAGAGCGACTCCAGGGACTGCACCTGGTTCTCGGCGAGCTTCCGCACCGCCGGGTCGGGATGCGCCTCGCTGACGACGTACGCCTCGCTCAGCGCCTCCCGCAGCGCGATGTCGGCGTCGTTCCACAGCTCCAGTCGCTCCGCCGTCGTCAGCGCCGGCTCCGATCGCAGCCGTGCGTCGATGGCGTGCACCGCGGCGATGCGCTCGGCGGGACGCTCGGTCGCGAACGCGGTCCAGCCCGCGGCGTCGGTGGGGAAGGCGATGGGCTCGGTCACCCTGCGAGCCTATTGCCGGGCCCGCTCCCAGCGCACGGGCCGGACGACCGTGACGCGTCTCAGCGCAGGGCGCCGACGCTGGCCAGCGCGAGTCGGATGAGCGTGCCGCGCCCGCCCTCCATCTCGGCCGCGAGGGCATCGGAGGACGCCTCCTGCGGCGTCAGCCACGTCACCTCGAGCGCATCCTGCCGCGGCTCGCATGTGCCGGTGACGGGCACCACGAACGCCAGCGAGACGGCGTGCTGCCGGTCGTCGTGGAAGGCGCTGACGCCCGGGAGGGGGAAGTACTCGGCGACCGTGAAGGGCACCGGCTGCGGCGGCAGCAGCGGGAACGCCATCGGGCCGAGGTCGTTCTCGAGATGGCGGAACAGCGCGTCGCGCACCGTCTCGCCGTACCGCACGCGTCCGGACACGATGGTCCGGGTGATCTCGCCGACGGGCGTCGCCCGCAGCAGGATGCCGACCTCTGTCACCTGCCCCAGGCCGTCGGTGCGGACGGGCACGCCCTCGACATAGAGCATCGGCAGGCGCCGTCGGGCCTCCTCCAGCTCGATGTCGCTCAGCCACGCGGGGTTGGAGACGTTCCCCGTCGGTGGGCCGAACGGCTCGTCGCCCGCCGGTTCGGGGTCAGGAGTGCGCACGGACATGACTCCTGTATACCCCTTCGGCCTGCGCGACGCCGGGTACGCCGGCCCCCGGCACGTCACCGGCCGGTGGGAGGATGAGGGCATGTCGGAGCCGCTGATCCTCGATGCCGACGCCGTCCTGTGGTCCGTCGACCGTGCCGCGATCGCCGGACGCCCGCTGCTGCTGCTCCTGCACGGCTATGGCGCCGACGAGCACGATCTGTATGCGCTGCGTCCGTTCCTCCCCGACCAGTTCGCGGTCGCGAGCCTCGCGGCACCGCTCGCACCGCCGTGGCCGGCGCCAGGCCGCTCCTGGTACCCGATCGAGGGCCTCGAGAGCCGGGATGCCGCGCACGTGACCCGGGCCGCCGAGGCGGTCGTCGCCTGGACCGGCGCGCACGCCGAGGCGGCGGCATCCGTGGGGCTCCTCGGCTTCTCGCAGGGCGGCGCCGTGGCGATCCAGGCGCTCCGCCTGGATCCGGAGCGCTTCGCGTTCGCGGTGAACCTCTCCGGCTATGCCACACCCGGCGAGCTGCCCCGCGACGGCGACCTGGCCGAGATCAAGCCGCCGGTGTTCTGGGGCCGGGGCACGCATGACGACGTCATCCCGCCGTTCCTCATCGAGCACACCACGCAGTGGCTGCCCGGCCGGGTCGAGCTCAGCGGCCGGGTCTATCCCGGGCTCACGCACAGCGTCTCCGAGCAGGAGCTCGCCGACGTCGACGCCTTCCTGCGCAAGCGTCTCGAGGACGCCATCGCTCGGTAGAAGCCGGGGCCGGTAGCCGCCGGAGCCCTTCACGCGGGCCGGCCCATGCACTATGGTGTCTGACGGCCTTGTCCCCGACGTGAGGAAGACCAGTGGAGCTGATCGACGCGACCGCGCTGTTCTCGCGCTGACCGTCGTCCCGACGCCAGCGCATCCGCATCCGCGCTGACCGTCGAACCGCCGCTCCTCCTGGTTCCCGAGCCCCTCGCAGGGCAGGACGTCCGGGCATCCGCGGCCCCGGTGTCAGCGCATGACTGACACAGGAGGCCTCCATGGCTGTACACACCCTCACTCCGACGATCATCCTCGATCGCGTCTCGTTCGCGTGGCCCGACGGCACGGTCGCCCTCGCTGACCTCTCGGGTTCGTTCGGCGCCGGCCGCACGGGGCTGGTCGGTCGCAACGGCGCCGGCAAGTCGACGCTGCTGCGCCTGATCGCCGCTGAGCTCGCACCGACGTCCGGTCACATCACGCGGACATCCGATGCCGCGTACCTGCCGCAGCGCCTGACGCTCGACGTCGACCGGCCCGTCGCCGACCTGCTCGGCGTGGGCGACGCCCTGCGCGCGCTGCGCGCCATCGAAGCGGGCGACCCGGATCCGCGGCACTTCGACGCCGTCGGAGACGACTGGGACGTCGAGGCGCGCTCGCATGCGGCGCTGGCGGAAGCCGGCCTCGCGCCCGACATGCTGGACCGCAGCGTGGGGCAGCTCTCCGGTGGCGAGGCGGTGCTCACCGCGATCGCCGGCATCCGCCTCCGCGGTGCGCCCATCGCGCTGCTGGACGAGCCCACCAACAACCTGGACCGTGACGCGCGGGAGCGCCTGTACGACATGGTGCGCTCGTGGCGGGGCGCGCTCGTCGTGGTCAGTCACGACGTCGCGCTGCTGGAGCTCATGGACGACACCGCCGAGCTGTACGGCAGCGTGCTGTCGGTGTTCGGCGGCCCGTACTCGCAGTGGCGCGCGTGGCTGGATGCCGAACAGGATGCCGCCCGCGACGCCGAGCGCGCGGCACGGCAGGCGGTCAGCCGCGAGAAGCGCCAGCGCATCGAGGCCGAGACGACCATCGCCCGCCGGCAGCAGATGGGCCGCAAGGCGCAGATCGAGAAGCGGGTCCCGAAGATCGTCGCGGGAGGCCGCAAGATGGCCGCCCAGGTCTCGGCCGGCAGACTTCGCGGCGAGAAGGCCGACCGGGAAGCGGCGGCGCGCGAGGCCCTCGACGCCGCCGAGCGCCGCGTCCGCGACGATGACGGCGTGCGGATCGACCTGCCCGACCCGGGCGTGCCCGCGGGTCGCCGCATCGCGACCCTCGGTGACGGCGCACGCTCCTGGATCGTCCAGGGGCCCGAGCGGGTGGCGCTGATCGGTCCCAACGGTGCCGGCAAGACCACGCTGTTGGAGCGACTGCTGGGCGGGACGGCGCACACCTCAGCGTCGGACCGCGGGCATCTCGCGCTGCACACCGACCGCGTGGGCTACCTTCCGCAGCGGGTCGACGGGCTCGATGAGAGCGCCTCCGTCCTCGAGAACGTCGCGGCGTCGGCACCGGGTGTGGGAACCGTCGAGCTGCGGAACCGGCTGGCGCGATTCCTCATCCGCGGCGCCGCCGTCGAGCGGCCGGTCGCGACGCTGTCGGGCGGGGAGCGGTTCCGTGTGGCGCTCGCGCGGCTGCTCCTGGCCGACCCGCCGCCCCAGCTGCTGGTCTTCGACGAGCCGACGAACAATCTCGACCTGGACACGGTGGATCAGCTGGTCGACGGCCTCGCCGCGTACCGCGGTGCGGTGCTGGTCGTGAGCCACGACGATGCGTTCCTGGACCGCATCGGCGTCGATCTCGTCCTCGAACTCAGAGACGGCGTCCTCACCGAGCGGTGACCCGTCGCTCCCGGCATCCGGTCGCCGACGGCGGCCGGATGCCGGGAAGCCCGGGTCAGGGTATGGGGGCTGGCCCCATGGCGGTCGCGTGCGCGGTCGCAGAGGATGGCGGCATGGACACACTCGTGAGACCGCGACGCGGACGCTGGCTCGCCGGCGTATGCCTCGCCGTCGCAAGCCGGTTCGGCTGGAGCGTCGCGGCGGTGCGCATTCTGGCGATCGTCGCGGTCGTCTTCTTCGGCCTGTCGCTGTGGGCGTACATCCTGCTGTGGATCGTGATTCCGACCGAGCGGTGAATCGCAAGCCCGCCCTCATGTCGGTGACACGCACGAAGATGGAGGGATGGGCGACACCTCGGCCGGCTCCGCGCGCGACGTGCTCGAACGGTTCGGTCCCGCCACGCGGGACTGGTTCCGTGGCGCGTTCGCGAAGCCGACGAACGCGCAGGTGGGCGCGTGGGCGGCGATCTCAGCCGGCAAGCACGCCCTCGTGGTCGCGCCGACAGGATCGGGCAAGACGCTGTCGGCGTTCCTGTGGGCGATCGACCGGGTCTTCCACGAGAAGGCCGCCGAACCGGAGCATGCTCCCGCACGCGGGCGCAGGGGGCGGGATGCCTCGGCGACGGCGACGCGCGTGCTGTACATCTCGCCGCTCAAGGCGCTCGGCGTCGACGTGGAGCGCAACCTGCGCTCGCCGCTCGTGGGCATCGGCCAGTCGGCGCGGCGCCTGGGCCTGTCGGTCCCCGACGTCACGGTCGGCGTCCGCTCCGGTGACACCACCTCGAGCGATCGACGCAAGCTCGTGGCCGACCCGCCCGACATCCTCATCACGACGCCGGAGTCGCTCTACCTGATGCTGACGAGCCAGGCGGGACAGACGCTGAAGGATGTCGACACGGTGATCGTCGACGAGGTCCACGCGGTCGCCGCCACCAAGCGCGGCGCGCATCTGGCCGTGAGCCTGGAGCGCCTCGACATGCTGCGCCAGTCGTTCCGGCCCGAGGTCCCGCCGGCGCAGCGCATCGGCCTGTCGGCGACGGTGCGGCCGATCGACGAGGTCGCCCGCTTCCTCGGCGGCGCGGCGCCGGTCGAGATCGTCGCCCCGAAGGCGACGAAGGCGTTCGACATGCAGGTCGTCGTTCCGATCGGCGACATGCTCAACCCGCCGCCCGCGGCCGGCGCCTCTCCGCCCTCCGGGGCTTCGGAGCCGACGGATGCCGCGGACGAGTCGATCGATGAGGACTGGTTCCTCGACGGGTCGTCCCGCCCGCGCGCCTCCGGCGCAGGCGAGACCGAGATCACCGGCTCGGTCTGGCCGCACGTCGAAGAGGCGATCGTCGACCGCATCCTGCAGCACCGCTCGACGATCGTGTTCTGCAACTCCCGGCGCCTCGCCGAGCGGCTCACCGCACGCCTCAACGAGATCTACTCCGAGCGGCTGGGACGGGATCTTCCGGATCCGACCGTGCCCGCCGCGCTGAGTGCCCACGGATCAGAGGCTCCGCGCGGCGCGAATGCGACGCGTGGAGAGGCGATCGGGGCGGCACAGGCCGGAGCCACGACGGGCGCGGACCCGGTGCTCGCCAAGGCGCATCACGGGTCGGTGTCCAAGGAGCAGCGGGCGCAGGTCGAGGACGAGCTGAAATCCGGCGCGCTGCGGTGCGTCGTGGCCACGAGCAGTCTCGAGCTGGGCATCGACATGGGCGCCGTCGACCTCGTCATCCAGGTCGAGGCGCCGCCGAGCGCGGCATCCGGTCTGCAGCGCATCGGCCGCGCCGGCCACCAGGTCGGCGAGGTGAGCCGGGCGGCGCTGTTCCCGAAGCACCGCGGCGACGTGCTCCACACCGCGATCGTGACCGAACGGATGCTCGCCGGTCAGATCGAAGCGATCGCGATCCCGCAGAACCCGCTCGACATCCTCGCGCAGCAGACCGTCGCGGCCGCGGCCACCGGACCGCTCGACGTCGAGGGCTGGTACGAGACCCTCAAGCGCAGCGCGCCGTTCCGATCGCTGCCGCGCTCGGCGTACGAGGCGACGCTCGACCTCATCGCCGGGCGCTTCCCGTCCGACGAGTTCGCCGAGCTGCGGCCGCGGGTCGTGTGGGACCGCGACCTCGGTGTGCTCACCGGTCGTCCCGGCGCCCAGCGCATCGCCGTCACGAGCGGCGGAACGATCCCCGACCGGGGGCTCTTCGGCGTCTTCATCGCCGGTGAGTCCCAGAACGCGCGCGTCGGCGAGCTCGACGAGGAGATGGTCTACGAGTCCCGCGTCAACGACGTGTTCACCCTCGGCACGACGAGCTGGCGCATCGTCGAGATCACGCACGACCGGGTGAACGTCGTCCCCGCGTTCGGTCAGCCGGGCAAGGTCCCGTTCTGGCATGGCGACGGCATCGGCAGGCCCGCCGAGCTCGGCGAGGCGCTCGGTCGATTCTCGCGCGAGGTGTCGGCGGGCTCGCCGGAGAAGACCGAGGAGCGGCTGCGCGAGGCGGGGCTCGACGAGTTCGCACGCGACAACCTCCTCGCCTACCTCGCCGAGCAGCGCGAGGCGACCGGCACGCTTCCCACCGACCGTCAGCTGACCGTGGAGCGCGGACGCGACGAGGTCGGCGACTGGCGGGTCATCCTTCATTCCCCGTACGGCATGCAGGTGCATGCACCGTGGGCGCTCGCGGTCAACGCGCGCATCCGGGAGCGTCTGGGCGTCGAGGGATCGGCCGTGGCGAGCGACGACGGCATCATCGCCCGGATCCCGGATGCCACGGCCGAGCCCCCGGGGGCCGAGCTGTTCGTGTTCGATCCCGACGAGCTCGAGCAGATGGTGACGGAGGAGGTCGGCGGGTCGGCGCTGTTCGCCTCGCGGTTCCGCGAGTGCGCCGCCCGCGCCCTGCTCATGCCGCGCCGCAACCCCGGACGACGCACGCCGCTGTGGCAGCAGCGGCAGCGATCGGCGCAGCTGCTCGAGGTCGCGCGGCGCTACCCCACCTTCCCGATCATCCTCGAGACGCTGCGCGAGGTGCTGCAGGACGTCTACGACGTGCCCTCGCTCCTGCGCATCATGCGCGGCATCGGCGAGCGCCGCATCCGCCTCATCGAGACCGAGCCCGCCCAGCCGTCGCCCTTCGCGCGCGACCTGCTCTTCGGCTACGTCGGCGCCTTCATGTACGAGGGCGACTCGCCCCTCGCCGAGCGCCGCGCCGCGGCGCTGTCGGTGGATCCGGCGCTGCTGTCGGAGCTTCTGGGCAAGGTCGAGATGCGGGAGCTGCTCGACCCCGAGATCATCGCGCAGTTCGAGCGGGAGGCGCAGCGGCTCGATCCCGAGCGCCGCGCCCGCGGTCTCGAGGGGGTCGCCGACCTGCTGCGACTGCTCGGACCCCTCGACGCCGGCGAGGTCGCCGTGCGACTCGAGCCGCCCGCCCCGGCGGCGCCCGATCCGAGTCGCAACGGCACCGACCACGCGACCGAGGCGGAGGCCTCGCGGTTCCTCGACGAGCTGATCGCCGCGCGTCGCGCGATCCCCGTCACCATCGCCGGCACACCGCGCGTCGCGGCGATCGAGGACGCCGGACGCCTGCGGGACGCGCTCGGGGTCGCGCTGCCGGTCGGCATCCCGAACGCCTTCCTCGAACCGGTCGCCGACCCGCTCGGCGATCTGGTGGCGCGATACGCCCGCACGCACGCGCCGTTCACCGCGGATGCCCTCGCCGAGCGCCTCGGCGTCGGTGTCGCCGTGGCCCGCCACACCCTCCAGCGCCTGGAATCCCAAGGCCGGATCGCGAGCGGCTTCTTCCTCCCCGACCCCGGCGCCGCCGGTCAGGCCGCCGCGTCGGACGATACCGAGTGGTGCGACGCCGAGGTGCTCCGGCGTCTGCGGATGCGCTCGCTCGCGGCGATCCGGGGAAGCGTCGAGCCGGTTCCGCAGGACGCCTACGCCAGGTTCCTGCCGGTGTGGCAGCACGTCACCCGCCCGCTCGAGGGCATCGACGGTGTGGCCGCGGTCGTCGAGCAGCTCGCCGGCGTGCCCATCCCGGCGAGCGCGTGGGAATCGCTGATCCTGCCCGCTCGCGTCCGCGACTACACCCCGGCGATGCTCGACGAGCTGACGGCGACCGGCGAGGTCGTGTGGTCCGGGCACGGCAGCCTCCCCGGACGGGACGGCTGGATCGCGCTGCATCCGTCGGATGCCGTGCCGCTGACGCTCGCGCCGCCGGACGAGGCTGAGGATCCGCCGGCCGACTCGCTGGACGCGCGGCTCCTGGCGGCGCTGGAGTCCGGCGGTGCGTACTTCGCCGCGCAGCTGCGCCAGGCGACGGAGGCCGAGAACGAGCAGTCCGTCGTGGAGGCGCTGTGGCGGCTCACCTGGGCGGGCCGGGTCACGAACGACACCTTCGCTCCCGTGCGCGCCCTCGTGGCGGGCGGCTCGCAGACCCACCGCGTCGCGCGCCGGGCACCGCGAGCGCGGATGTACCGCGGCGCCGCGGTGCGCGCGGTCGCCTCCTCGGTTCCGCCGCGACCGGCAGCCGTCGGCGGTCGCTGGTCCCTTCTGCCGGCGCCCGAGCCCGACCCGACGCTACGCGCGACGGCGACGGCGAGCCTGCTGCTGGACCGGTACGGGGTGGTCACGCGCGGCGCAGTGCAGTCCGAGGGGTTGCCCGGAGGTTTCGCGCAGGCCTACCGGGTGCTGGCCGGCTTCGAAGAAGCAGGGCACTGCCGCCGCGGCTATGTCATCGAGAAGCTCGGCGCCGCCCAATTCGCAGCCTCGACGACGGTCGACCGTATCCGCGAGTTCGCGGCCATGCCCGATCCGCCACCGCGGCGGGCGGTCACCCTCGCGGCGACCGATCCGGCGAACCCCTACGGCGCCGCACTGGCGTGGCCGGCGCTGGAAGGGGTCGGGCACCGGCCCGGGCGCAAGGCCGGCGCACTGGTCGTGCTCGTCGACGGAGCGCTCGCGCTCTACCTCGAGCGGGGTGGCAAATCGGCTCTCGCGTTCACCGAGGACGCCGCGACGCTCGCTGCAGCCGCGGCCGACCTCGTCACGACCGCCCGCTCGCGGCGTCTGGACACCCTCACCATCGAACAGGTCAACGGCGTGTTCGTGTATGGGACCGCCGTGGGGCAGGCGCTGCGCGATGCGGGCTTCGTCGAGTCGCCGCGCGGACTGACGCTCCGACGGCTCACCGCGGGGGACACGCTCCGGGAGGCGCCCGACCGCCACGCACGACCGGCGGCGGGCCCGGGGAGCGGGCGTGCCTGAGGGCGACACCGTCTTCCGCGCCGCCCGGAAGCTGAACGCCGTCCTCGCAGGCGCCACGGTCACACGGTTCGAGCTGCGAGTACCGCAGGCGGCCACCGTCGACCTCCGCGGCCTCGTCGTGCACGATGTCGTCGCCCGCGGCAAGCACCTGCTGCACCGCATCGGGGAGTGGACCGTGCACACGCACCTGAAGATGGAGGGCGAATGGCACGTCTACCGGCGCGGTGACCGGTGGCGCGCCGCCGGTTTCCGGGCGCGAGCGGTCATCGGCGCGACGGCGCCCGACGGCACGGAGTGGGAGACCGTCGGCTTCGACCTCGCCGACATCACCGTGGTGCCCACCGCCGACGAGGACCGACTCGTCGGCTACCTGGGACCCGACCCGCTGTCTGAGGACTGGGACCCGGAGGAGGCGGCGCGGCGGTTCGGCTCCGACCCGCGCGCCGCCCACGTCGCGATCCAGGACCAGCGCAACGTCGCCGGCTTCGGCAACGAGTACGCGAACGAGATCCTCTTCGTGCGCGGCATCCTCCCCACGCGCCCGGCGACCGAGACGGATGCCGCTGCGGTCATCGACGTGGGAGCCCGCATGATCCGCGCGAACCGCGACCGCAGCGGACGGACCTTCACCGGCGACAGTCGTCCCGGTCGCAGCACGTGGGTGTACCGCCGGGAGGGCCGCGAGTGCCGCCGCTGCGGCGCCGTCATCCGGGGCGGATCGCTGGGCGCCGATCCCACTCGGGAGCGCATCGTCTTCTGGTGCCCCGTCTGTCAGACCTGACGACACCCCGACGGACGATCTGTCGCTTCGAAGCAGGCATCCGTTGCCTCTGCCGCGTGCCGCAACCGAAACCGCGCGGTTTCCTGACCGTTACACAGCGCCGGACGATCTGTCGGGGCGGACGGACCGACACCGCGGATCGTCCGGTTCGAATCCCCGCGCATTGCGGGCGGGCACGCGGCGCTATTGAATACCTGACACAATTCGACCCGACCGCGCACCGCCGCGCGGCCCGCGATCAGGAGGACCCCACGAGGTGACCACAGCAACCGACGCGGACACGACTTCGGCGACACCGCGCCCCGCGAGCGAGGCAGACGATCGTCGCGGAGCCGTGGTGCTCTCCGGCGTGAGCAAGCTCTACGGAGAGCAGGTCGCGGTCGACGACCTGTCACTGACCATCCAACCCGGCGAGTTCCTGTCGCTGCTCGGCCCGTCCGGCTGCGGCAAGACCACGACACTGCGCATGATCGCCGGATTCGAGAGCCCGGATGCCGGCGACATCCTCATCTCGGGCAGGTCCGTCCGGGGTGTGCCGCCCTACCGGCGCGACGTCAACACCGTCTTCCAGGCGTATGCCCTGTTCCCGCACCTCTCGGTCGCCGAGAACGTCGCATACGGGCTGCAGCAGCGGCGCACGCCGAAGGCCGAAGTGCGGGAGCGCGTCACGCAGGCCCTCGACATGGTGCAGATGCGCCGGTTCGGAGACCGCAGGCCCACGCAGCTGTCCGGCGGTCAGCAGCAGCGCGTCGCCCTGGCACGCGCGCTCGTCAACCGCCCTGCCGTGCTGCTGCTCGACGAGCCGCTGGGGGCGCTGGACCGGCAGCTGCGCGAGGAGATGCAGCTCGAGCTGAAGCTGCTGCAGTCGCGCCTGGGCATCACGTTCGTCTTCGTCACGCACGACCAGGGAGAGGCGCTGTCGATGAGCGACCGCATCGCGATCATGCGGGCCGGACGCATCGAGCAGCTCGCAGACGCCGACACCGTCTACGCGCGGCCGGCGTCGGCCTACGTCGCCGCGTTCGTGGGGCAACAGAACTTCTTCCGCGGCCCCGTCGGCGAGGCAGGCACCGCCGTCACGTCGCCCCACGCGCTCGTGCGCGCCGAGACCGCGGTGCTCGGCTCCACCCACCAGGGCGAGGCGGCCGTGCGGCCCGAGCACATCCGCATCCAGCAGGACAGGCTGTCGGAGCCGGTCGCGGACGCCAACGTCGCCCGAGGAGAGCTGATCGGCATCTCCCACCTCGGCGACACGATGCAGTACCTGGTGCGCCTCGGCGACGACCAGAGCCTCATCGTCCGCCGCCCGACGCCCGACGCACCGACGCTCGCCGTCGGCGACGCCGTCGTGTGCTCGTGGGCGGCGCGTCACGTCCTGCTCTTCCCCGCCGACGACGCCGCGCAGGAGGGCGGCTACATCGCACCGCCCACCGAGTGACAGCCCCGACCCCTTGCAGCCGAGGCCGCACGCACAGCATCCGCCTCACCGGCTCCCCGACCCGAACCAGGAGACACCGATGACCGAGTCCCGCACCCCCCTCCGCATCCTCGCCCCGACCGCCTCGACGGCGGTCATCGCCCGCGAGATCTCGCGTCGCCGCTTCCTGAGCCTGGCGGCCCTGGCCGGCGGAGCGACGATGCTCGCCGCGTGCTCGCCCGGCGGAGGCGGGGCACCCGCCCCGCAGGCGACCGGCGGCGACCTCGAGGGCAGCCTGTCGGTGTACACGTGGGGCGACTACGACTCCCCGGACGTGGTGTCGGGCTTCACCGCGGACCTCGGACCCAAGGTGACCCTGGATTCGTACTCGTCGAACGAGGAGCTCATCGCCAAGCTGATCGCAGCCAAGGGCACCTCCGGCTACGACATCGTCGTCCCCACCGGCGTGTTCATCCCGCAGATGATCGAGAACGGCCTGCTGACCAAGCTCAACAAGGACCTGCTGCCGAACCTGTCCAACATGAACCCGGCCTACCTGGGTCGCGCGTGGGACCCGAACAACGACTACTCCGTGTGCAAGGCCTGGGGCACCACCGGCTTCGTGTACGACAAGACCGCCATCACCCGGGAGCTGACGACCTGGGGCGACTTCTTCGACGCCGCGCAGAACGAGGCGAGCGGGCGGACCTCCATGTCCGACGACCCGGCCGGGATCATCGGCGCGTACTTCTGGGCCAACGACATGGACTGGAACACCGAGGACGAGGCCGAGCTCGAGGCGTGCCGTCAGTTCCTCGTCGAGACGATCGCGCCGCACATCTCCGCCTTCGACTCCTACCCGGGGACCAACGCCATCCCGCAGGGCACGCAGGTGCTCATGCAGGCGTGGAACGGCGACGCGCGACTGGGGATCATGGAGTCCGGGGATCCCGACCGCTGGCAGTGGGTGCTGCCCGGGCCGCAGACCGAGCTGTGGATGGACAACTGGGCGATCGCCGAGGGGGCGCCGCATCCCGAGGCGGCCCATGCGTTCATCGACTTCTCCATGACTCCGGAGAACCTCTTCCTCAACCTCGACTACATCGGCTACCACGTCGGCGGCAAGGACATGGAGCAGGAGGCCGTCGACGCGGGCCTGGAGCTGACCGAGCTCATCTTCTTCACCCCCGAGCAGCTCGAGACGATGCACGAGCAGACGCTGAATGACTCCCAGACCGTGCGTGTGGAGATCTGGAACGAGATGAAGGCCGCCGCTGGTGCGTAGTCGCTCGGCCGGAGCCGCGCTGGCGGTCCCCGCCTGGGCGTGGCTTCTCCTGTTCTTCGTCGCACCGGTCGCGATGGTGGTGTGGTTCAGCTTCGGGTACAAACCCGGCATCTTCGGCACCCACGCCAACGACATCCTGTCGTTCGACCGCTACGTCGAGGCGATGTCGCCGACATTCTTCTCGACGTTCCAGAACACCCTCGGGGTCGGCGTCGTCGGTACCGTCCTGTGCTTCCTGATCGGTGCTCCGGTGGCGTACTGGATGGCGTTCAAAGTCAAGCCGCAGCGGCGAGGCCTGCTGTTGGCTCTCGTGCTCGTGCCGTTCTGGACGAACTTCCTCGTGCGGACCATCGGCTGGCAGGTCATCATTGCGCCGGAAGGGTGGCTGTCCACGCTGCTGCAGGCGATCGGCGTGCTCGACGGCCCCCTCTCCCTGCTGTACACGCGCGCGGCGGTGGTCCTCGGCGTCGTGTACAACTACCTGCCGCTGATGATCCTGCCGCTGTTCGTCGCCTTCGATCGCGTCGGCCCGGCGCTGCGGGAAGCGTCGAAGGATCTCGGCGCCGGCAAGCTCGCGACGTTCTTCCGCGTCACGCTGCCGCTGTCGCGCCCCGGCATCGTCGCGGGCGTCCTGCTGGTGTTCATCCCCCTGATGGGCGACTACATCACCGCCACCGTGCTCGGCGGGGCGCGCGGCAACATGGTGGGCCAGCTGGTGGCCAGCCAGTTCCAGACCGCGCAGAACTGGGCGCTCGGATCGGCGATGGCGGTGCTCCTGATGCTCGTCATCATGCTGACCATCGGCGTCGCGGCCGTGGGCATCTGGCTCGTCTCGCTGCCGTTCCGGATGCGCAATCGACTCGTGCTCGGAGGCGACGGTGACGACAGGCACACGGATGCCGTCGCGCCGGCCCGCGTGGAGGTGACGACATGACGCAGACCCAGACCGAGACCATCCTGCGCGCTCGGGAAACAGACGGCTCCCCCTCCGGCGCCACCCGACGGCCCGTGCGCCGTGCACGACGCTCCTGGTCGGACGTCGCGTTCGGCGTCTGGGGCGCGCTGGTGCTGCTGTTCCTGTTCCTGCCGATCATCGTGATCGTCATCTACTCGTTCAACACCGGCCGGCTGCTGGTGTCGTGGGAGGGCTTCGGACTGGACGCCTTCCGCACGATCCTCGACAAGCCCGCCATCCAGAACGCGGTCCGCGTGTCGCTCATCACCGCGCTGATCTCGGCGGTGATCTCCACCGTGCTCGGAACGCTCGCCGGCATCGCGATGGCCCGCTACCCGGGCAAGTGGGTGTGGTGGTTCCTGAGTCTTCTGCTGCTGGTCTCGGTGACGCCCGAGATCGTCGACGCGATCGCGCTGCTGCCGTGGATGGTCGTGCTCGGTCAGGACCTCGGCATCGGGATGTTCAACGACGGCATCGTGCGCCTGTCGGTCGGCTCGTCCCTGTTCGCCACCGCCGTGGTGTCGTACATCGTGCGCGCACGCCTCGTCGGCCAGGACGCCAACCTCGAGGAGGCATCCAGCGATCTCTACGCCACCCCGTTCACGACGTTCCGCCGCGTGACCCTCGCCCTGGCGATGCCGGCGGTGCTCGCCGGGTTCCTGCTGGCGTTCACACTGAGCCTCGACAACACGATCGTCGCGGCGTTCGTGCAGGTGTCGGGCACGACACCGTGGCCCGTGTACGTCCTGAGCGCCGTGCGCTCGGGCCTGCGCCCCGAGGTCGCCGCGGTGTCGACGGTCATGCTGCTGCTCACGCTCGTCGCTCTCGCTCTGGTCGCCCTCGTCCTCAAGCGCGCGGGCGACTCGGCGACGCAGATCGCCCGCACGATGACCGGCGGCTGACCCCGTCCCCTTACCACCCCCCTTCCCGCGAGACTGCAACCGAGCGCCGAGACGGCAGTCGCGCGACCGCTGTCTCGGCGCCCCGATGCTGTCTCGCGAAAGGAGCAGGAGCGCATGACCTACGCCGACCTCGTGTTCACCGGAGGACCGGTCTTCACGGCGAACACGGTGCGCTCACGCGCCGGGTCGGTCGCCGTCCGGGATGGGCGCATCATCGCCGTCTCGCCCGGCGACCTGCGCGAGCTCGTCGGGCCCTCGACCGAGATCGTGGACCTGAGGGGCCGGATGCTGCTGCCCGGCTTCCAGGACGCCCACGTGCACCCCGTGTGGGGCGGGCTCGACATGCTGCGCTGCGACCTCTCGGAGTACGACACCGCCGAGGAGTACCTCGACGCGATCTCCCGCTACGTCGCCGCCCGCCCGGACGACGAGTGGATCCTCGGCGGCGGCTGGCAGATGTCCGCCTTCCCCGGCGGCACCCCGACCGCGGAGGCGCTCGATGCCGTGACGGGCGACCGGCCCGCCTTCTTCCCCAACCGGGACGGGCACGGCGCCTGGGTGAACTCCGCGGCGCTGCGGCGCGCCGGCATCGACCGCGGGACCGCCGATCCTGCGGACGGCCGCATCGAGCGCGACGGCGCCGGTGAGCCGTCGGGCACGCTGCACGAGGGCGCGATGTCACTGGTCAACCGGCTCCTCCCCGAGGAGCCGCTCGAGCGGCTGACCGAGGCGCTGCTCGTGGGCCAGCGCTACCTCCACTCGTTCGGCGTCACCGCGTGGCAGGACGCGATCGTCGGGTCCTACGGCGACGCGGGCGACCCCGGGCCCGCCTACCTCCGCGCGGCGGCGGACGGCACCCTCACCGCGCGCGTGGTCGGGGCGATCTGGTGGGACCGCACGGCCGGCCTCGAACAGATCCCGTCGATCCTGGAGCGACGTCGGCGCTACCGCGGCGGGCGCTTCGCGGCGACATCGGTCAAGGTCATGCAGGACGGCGTCGCCGAGAACTTCACCGCGTCGATGCTCGAGCCGTACTGCGACGGACACGGCCACTTCACCGACAACTCCGGCATCTCGTTCGTCCCGCCCGAGATCCTCAACGAGGCGGTGCCGCTCCTGGATGCCGAGGGCTTCCAGGTGCATTTCCACGCGATCGGCGACCGCGCGGTGCGCGAGTGCCTGGATGCCGTGGCGCGGGCCATCGCCCGCAACGGGCGCGGCGACAACCGGCACCACATCGCGCACATCCAGGTCGTGCATCCCGAGGACATCCCGCGCTTCCGCGAGCTCGGCGTCGCGGCCAACATGCAGTCGCTGTGGGCGACGTTCGAGCCGCAGATGGTCGAGCTGACGCTGCCCTTCCTCGGCGAACCCCGCAGCGCCTGGCAGTACCCGTTCGGCGACCTGTTGCGCGCCGGCGCGGTGCTGGCCGCGGGCAGCGACTGGAGTGTGTCGACCCCCGACCCCATGGCCGCGATCCATGTCGCGGTGAACCGCACGGCGGCGCCCGGTCACGAAGAGGGCGAGTACGACGCCTTCCTGCCCGAACAGGCGATCGACCTCGCGACCTCGCTCACCGCCTACACCGCCGGCTCGGCGTGGGTGAACCACCTCGATGAGAGCACCGGCACCATCGAGGTCGGCAAGCTCGCCGACCTGGTCGTGCTCGACCGCGACCCGTTCGCCGGTCCGACCGACGAGATCGGCGCCACGCGCGTGCTGCAGACGTTCGTCGAGGGCGAGCGGGTCTATGCCGCCGGCGACGCCTGAGCGCGAACGCACCATCCGAGAGGGCTGATATCCGTGGGCACGACCGTCTTCGAACGGCAGCGGCCGGCAGCATCCGTCGTCCGGCACGCCCTCGAGGGCACCCGGCACGCGGTGTTCTGGCGTGAGGACCTCCCCGATCACCTGCTGCCCGACCGGCCACCGCTCGTCGGCACGCAGCGCGCCGACCTCGTGATCGTCGGGGCGGGCTACACCGGGCTGTGGACGGCGCTGCTCGCGACCGAGCGCCACCCCGGCGCGAGCATCGTCGTGTTGGATGCACAGCGGGTGGGCTGGGCGGCCTCGAGCCGCAACGGCGGTTTCTGCGAGGCGAGCCTCACGCACGGCACCGAGAACGGGATGGCGCGCTGGCCCGACGAGATGCCCACTCTCGAGCGGCTCGGCATGGCGAACCTCGACGCCATCGAACGGGCCGAGGCCCGCTATGGCGTCGACTTCCAGTTCGAGCGCACCGGACAGCTCGCCCCCGCGGTCGAGCCGCACCAGGTCGAGTGGCTCAGGGAGTGGGCGACCGAAGGCGAAGAGGGGGTCGTCTTCCTCGATCAGGATCAGGTGCAGGCGGCCGTCGCCTCCCCCACCTACCTCGCCGCGGTGTGGGAGCAGCGCACGTGCGCGCTGGTGCACCCCGCCCGCATGGCAGCGGAGCTCGCACGCGTGTGCGAGGAGCGCGGCGTGCGCATCTACGAGCGGTCACGGGCGACCGGGCTGGATACCGCGGGGGCGGGCGTCGTGGTCGTCACCGATCAGGGACGCGTGCAGGCATCGCGCGCCGTTCTCGCGACGAACGTGTTCCCGTCGCTGCTGGCACGCAACCGGCTCATGACGGTGCCGGTGTACGACTACGTCCTCATGACCGAGCCGCTGTCGCCCGAGCAGCGCGCGTCGATCGGATGGCACGACCGGCAGGGGATCGGCGATCTGGCGAACCAGTTCCACTACTACCGGCTCACCCGCGACGACCGCATCCTCTTCGGCGGTTACGACGCGATCTACCACTATGGCCGCAAGGTGCGCCCCGAGTACGAGCATCGCCCCGCCACGTGGGAGAGGCTCGCGAGTCACTTCTTCACGACATTCCCACAGCTGGAGGGATTGCGCTTCAGTCATCAGTGGGCGGGCGCGATCGACACCTCCACGCAGTTCACCGCGTTCTTCGGCACCGCACGGGACCGCCGTGTCGCCTACGCAGCGGGCTTCACCGGACTGGGCGTCGGGTCGACCCGCTTCGCGGGCGAGGTCATGCTGGACCTGCTCGATGGCGCCGACACCGAACGCACGCAGCTGGAGATGGTGCGGCGGCGCCCGCTGCCGTTCCCGCCCGAGCCGGCCGCCGCGATCGGCATCAACGCCACGCGCTGGTCGCTCGACCGCGCCGACCACAATCGCGGCCGGCGCAACCTGCTGCTGAAGACGCTCGACGCCCTGGGCTTGGGGTTCGACTCGTGACCGGGCGCCCTTCCGACCTGCCGGCGGGCACCGTGACGGATGCCGCCGCCCTCGCCCTTCCGCCGACGCCGGTGCCGCCGGATCAGATCGTCGCAGGAACCCCGGCGACCGGCGTCGTCGAGCTCGGCGCGGTGACCCCCGAGACCGCGGTGCAGGTCGGCGTGTGGGAGATGACGCCGGGCGCGATGCGCGACGTCGAAGCGGACGAGGTCTTCGTCGTGATCGCCGGCCGGGCGACCGTGGCGTTCGAGGAGCCGCCGCTCCCGGGGATCGAACTGCGTCCCGGCTCGATCGTGCGCCTCACCGCCGGGATGCGGACGGTGTGGACCGTGCACGAGACGCTGCGGAAGGTCTATCTCGCGCCTTGACGCTTCGTCTCGCCGCCGGACTCCTCGCTCGGTGATCGTCGAGCGAGCCGCGCGGGGCGAGACGTCTCAGCGGCCGGCGCTGCGCCGCACCAGCAGCGCCAGGTGCAGCGCCGTCTGGGTCTCGCCGTCGTCGAGGTCCACGCCCAGCAGCTCCTCGATGAGGGCGATCCGCTGGTAGAACACCGAGCGCGACAGGTGCGACGCGGATGCCGCCGCCGTGCGGTTGCCCGGATGCGCGAGCATCGCCTCCAGCACGTCCAGCAGGTCGCCCGAGCGGTTCAGGTCGTAGGCGATCAGCGGGGCGAGCATCCGCTCACCGTGCTCGAGCACGCGGTGGTCGTCCCGCAGCGCGGTGACCAGCTGAACGAGGGGCCGGTTCTCGGCGCGCCGCAGCTGCGGTCCCCGGTCGTTGCGCCGACGACGACTGCGCGCGAGATCGACCGCCTCGTGCAGTGAGGCGAGGGCCGTCTCGATGTCGCCGGCGACACGGCCCACCGACACCGTGATGCGATCGACGTCCCCCGGGTCGACGACCGCCCGCGCGAACGACAGCACCGCATCGTCGTCGAAGCGCGCGTCCGCGGGCAGCGAGACCAGCAGGGCGGCCGCCGGTGCCGCGACGCCGTCGGGGGCCGATCCGGCCAGCGCCCGCCCGCGGATGCCGCGGACCGCCGCGTCCGCCCGCTCCGACGCCACGGCCGCGCCGGAGAGCACCATCCCGTACAGCTTGGCGCCTCGCACCGGAAGGCCGGCGGCCTCGAGCCGGGCGGCGGCGCCGCCGGCACCGGCGAAGCGTCCGGCGAGCAGCCCGTCGACGAGCCGGCGGCGCGCGACCCGCGCCCACTCGTCGCTGTCCCCGTCTGCCAGCCGTCCCACCGCGAGCGCGATGGCGCCCTGCTCGAGCACCGCGGTGCGCCCCGCGGGGTGCTCGGGTCCCGGGAGCGCCAGCAGATTCCCCCAGCGGATGCCTCGCGCCTCCACGGGCACGATGAGCCAGTCGTCTGCGCTCGCTGCGGCGTCGCGTTCGCGCCGCTGCTCCGCCCGGCGGTGCGCCGACCGCGAGCGCAGCTCCCAGTCGGTGAAGAGCTCCTCTTCCATCGCCAGCGGCACCTCGGTGGCGACGACCTCGTGCGCGAGATTCTCCAGCACCACGGGTGCGCCCAGGGTCTGGGCCACCTGCTGCACGATGAAGTCCGCCGGAGACCCGCGCAGCACCAGCGCTGTGAAGCGCTCGCGCACCTCGTCCCGCGCACGCAGGGCGTCGGTCTGCCCCGCGATGATCCGGCTGTGCACCGCTTCGGTGAGCGTGACGAACTTCACTTCACGGTGAAGGACCACCACCGCCAGCCCGCGTGCGGCGGCGGCCGAGACCACGGCGGCGGGCGCCTGGCGATACTGGGTGCCGAGTTCGAGGACGAGACCGGCAAGCCCCGCGTCGGCCAGCTCATCGACGAAGCGACGCAGGTCGGAAGGGTCGGACGGCCACGACGAGCCGGTCGACAGGAGCAGCTCGCCGCCGTCGAGGAGGCGTGCGACGCCGGCGCTGTCCGAGACGTGCAGCCACCGCACGCGGGCGTCGAGCGCCTCGTCGCCGACGAGCACCTCCGGCACGCCGTTGGCGACGGCGTCGAGGGCGATCACCTCGCGGACGGTGGGAAGCGTCTCGTAGGCGGATCGGTCGGTCGGACGATCCGTCTGGATCGTGCGACCCGCGCGGCGGTCGGGCAACGGGGCCGCCCCTTCTGCTGAGTCGGGAGAGGTCTCCCTCAGCCTAGGACAACCCCGGTCGTTCTGTCCGGCAGGCTGACGCGTTCGACGGCTGCCCGTCGCGCGCACGGCGTCCGGGCGCTCGGGGCATCCCTCGCGGAACATCCCATACTCCAGCCGCGTTCCAGAAGCAACCCGCTTCGTGAATCCGGACCGATGCGAGGGAATGAAACCCTGCAATTCGAGGTTATTCCTGTACTCGGCACCGAACGGTGCTGCAGGAGGGGACAGTGGGTAAGAACTACGTCGACATCGAGAACGACCACGGCGAGACGCTGCGCTACCGCAAGCACGCGAACGGTCGGGGATTGATCGCGCACGGCGCCAAGGTGCACCCGAGCGCCATCGTGGAAGCCGGTGCGTACGTCGAGCCGGGCGTGCAGATCGCCGCGGGCGCACACGTCGGCCGTGGCGTGTGGGTGGAGAGCGACGCCGTGATCGGTGCAGATGCCGAGATCGCGCCGCACGCTCACATCGGACCGCGGGCAGCGATCGGCGCACGCGCCAAGATCGGCGTCCGCACGCAGGTCGGCACGGATGCCCGTGTCGCCGGCGGCTCGCTCATCGGTGACGACGAGACCATCGCCGACGGCGAGAAGGTGGCCACCGACCGCCGAGGCCTCCGGCTCGCGGCGTGACGCTGCCCGGGCGGCACGGAGCGCTGCCGATACGCTGATCCGTATGGCCGGCGGCAGAGCGCGCAAAGGCGGTTCCGGGCGGGATGCCTCCGCTCGGCGTCCGTCCCGTTCCACGCCGAAGCCGCGACCACGGCGTCCTCAGCCATCGCCCGGGCCGTCCCCCGTGCCGGCTCCGCCGAGCGTGTTCCGGCTCGGCGCGATCCCGGGAGCGACCCCGGGCAGGTGGATCGACATCTGGAACGAGCGGATGCCGCTCACGCGGCTGGACCTCGTGCCGGTGGCCGTCGCCGACCAGCGCCGCGCCCTGCTCGACGGGGAGGCCGACGCCGCGATCGTGCGTCTTCCGATCGACAGGGACGGTCTGCACGTCGTACCGCTGTACGACGAGGTGCCGGTGGTCGTCTGCAGTCGAGAGTCCCACCTGACCGCGGCCGACGAGCTCGAGCTCGGCGATCTGGCGGGTGAAGTGCTGATCGTTCCCGCAGACGCCGTGCTCGACGTCGACGTGCCGGGTGCCGTCGCGCCGGTGTTCCCGGCACCCGCCGACACCGCCGACGCGATCGCGACGGTCGCCGCCGGCGTGGGCGTCGTCATCGTGCCCATGTCGCTCGCGCGCGCGCACCACCGACGGGACGTCGACCACCGTCCCCTGCGGGACGGGCCGTCCTCGAGCGTCGCTCTCGCGTGGGTGGCCGAGCGGACGACGCCCGCCGTGGAGGTGTTCGTCGGCATCGTCCGGGGACGCACCGCCAACTCGTCCCGCGGCTGACCCTCGCGGTCGCATCCGCCAGCAGGCAGAAGGAGGGGGATGTCATGGAGATGAGCTCTCCACGACATCCCCCGGGAAGCGGCCCCGGATGACCGCCGCGTCCCCCGCACGCGCCCCAGTCGGTCTTTGCCCCCCTCCGCGTCCGACGCCCCCACGTCGGACGGCGATGGGCCGTTCGAAGTGATGAGCGCCCGCCCCGCCCGGTGATACATCGGATCCGCCCGATCCGTCAGAAACCCGCCCCGTGCACCTGGAAGGGTGCGACGATCCCGGTGCGCTCGCCTGCAGCCGTCAGCGCCTCGGACGGAGCCGCGCCGGCGGCCAGACTCTCGTGCATGGCGCTGAGCAGCTCGCAGGCGTCGTCGTCGGCGACCACCACCGGCGCGGCGATGACCGAGCGCGCTCCCGCGTGCAGCCACACGCGGGCCATGCCGATCGCCTCTTCGCCCCACCGGACGGACGAGCGACCGACCTCGCAGGCCGAGAGGACCACGGTGCGGGGGACATCCGGGATGAGGTCCACGTCGTAGCCGAAGAGCGTGCCGTCGGCGAGCTCGAGCCCTGAGAACAGCGGGTTGTCGGCCGCGTGGCGGCCGTGAGCGGCGACATGCAGCACGTCCGCCCGCCCCGCCAGCGCCGTCACCGCCGCCACCGTCGCCTCCGTGCCGCGCAGCGTGTGTGCGTCCGACCACGCCGCCGCGGCGGCGTCGATCTCCTCGTCCGCGCGCGCGACCCGCGGGCCGGCCGCGAAGGCCGCGGTGGCTGCTCCGCCGGCGGCAGGCTCATCCCGGTGCCGCAGCCATCGCGTCGCCGATGGCGCCAGCGTGAAGACCCGACCGGTCATGGCGGGAAGCATCGCCCACGGCATCCCGCTGAGCACACCCGGCACGGTGATCACCAGCCGTCGCGCGCCGACCGGCGCCAGCGGCTCCTCCAGGAGCGCGTCGGAGAGCACGCGGAGTCTCTCGCCGAGGGAGCGTCGGACGATGTCGCCCATGCGGTCGCGCACGGTGGCCGCCATGTCGAGGTCCGCACGAAGTCCCGCGAAGGACCGGCGGACCAGCGGCCACTGCTCGAGGTTCCGCAGGTGCGTCGCTTCGCGCGTGACCACCAGCGCGTGGAGGGCGTCGCCGGAGAAGACATAGGACAGGAGGGCGGTCTCGTCGTCCAGCGCCTCCTGCACCTGACCGAGCGTCGCCCGTCGCTCGATCGCGGCGGCACCCGTGGCCGACCACTGCCGTTCGCGCGCACGGTCGCGCAGTTCGGCGACGCGGTCATTGGATGTCCACGCGGGGTCGTCGGCGCGCAGCATCCGGATCTCCGCGAGCTCGGCGGCCAGGCGCGCATCAGGCGGGGGCCGCAGCGGCACCACCTGCTGACTCAGGTGACGCGCCCGCTCCGACCACTCGAAGACGTGCTCGGGCCGCTGTGATCGCACGGCGGAATCGAGTCCCGCGAAGATCAGCCCGCTGCCGTGCATCGCGACCGCGGTCTGCAGGTCCAGGCTGCCGAACGACTCCTGCCATCGGGCGAGCAGGTCCAGGCCCGCCGCTGCGTGGGCGCGCGCCTCGGCGTGCCGTCCCGCGCCGGCGGCGCGCGCGGCCCGGGCCTCGTGGGCGAGCAGGCGCACCTCCATCGATGCCCGAGGCGGGACGCGGATGGCGGCGCCGTCACCGGCGCCGGCGTGCCGCGCCCGAGCCAGGACATCCGACATGCGCAGGGCCGCGGCCTCACTGCGGAATCCGCGGGCGTGCAGCGCGGATGCCGTCGCGGTGACCTCTCCGGGCGCGGGCGGACGCCAGCGCGCCCGCAGGCGGTCCCCACGGCGCGTGACGCGTCCTCCGGCGAGCTGGGCGCGCAGCCGCACACCGTCGGCCCGGCTGGCCCACGTCTCGTTCCCGAGGGCGCGGAAGCGCTTGGCCGACGACGCGGCGACCGCGCGTGCCTGCGCGGGATCGTGCGTGAGCAGAGAGGCGGCGAGCTGGAACTCGGCCTCCGCACGCGCCTGGGGCATGCGATGGGCGCCGAAGACCCGTGCGATGCGGCGGAGGATCTCCTCGGCCTCGGACGTGAGGCCGGCATCCCGCAGCACTTCCGCCCGGTCGAGATCCGAGATCGCCGCGGTGACCGGCGACAGCGGCGCCAGCGTCCTGCGTGCCGCGAGCATCGACTGATGCGCGCGTACGAGGTCGCCCTCCAGCAGCGCGATGTAGCCCTCGTTGTGGCGGGCCTGCGCCTCGTCGACGTCCATGCCGAGCGCGGCGAACGTGCGGGTCGCTGCGGAGGCGTCCCGTCCGGCGGCGGCGAGGTCCCGCCGTCGCATGTTGATGAGGCTGCGGTTCATCAGAAGATTCGCGCGTGCCTGCGGATCGTCGGAGAGGCCGTCGATTCCGCGCGTGAGCCAGCGCTCGGCTTCGTCGAGCTCTCCGGCCATCTCGGCGAGGGCTCCCAACTGGCCGGCGAGGATCGCGACGGTGTGCGCCGCCAGGCGCGGGTCCTCCAGCGCTTGGCGACACAGACGGGTGGCCTCGGCATGCTCGCCGGCGCGTGCGAGCGCATACGCGAGCGTCCCCGTGATGCGTGCGCGCAGATCCGGGTCGTCGGTCAGCTCGGATGCCTGGGCGAGGAGGCGTCGGGCTTCGGCGAAGCGCCCGCGATTGGACAGCTCCACCGCGCGGCGGTGGAGGCTCTCGGCGGACGGCGGCACGGTCCCATCCTGGCGGCACAGGTCGCCGCGCGCGAGGGTGCGTCAGCGCGAAGCGGATATCCGGCGGGGACCGCGCCGGGCGAGCTCGGCGAGGATCGCTCCCTCGGCGTCCTTGGCCGCCGCGACCCGGGCCCCGGCATCGGGCAGCGCCGACTGCGCCAGCGGCCCGGCGAGGGCGCGGGCGAACAGCGCCGCGACGTACGGGGCGGCGAAGGAGGTGCCGCTCCACAGGGCGAAGCCGCCGCTGAAGTCGTCGGGGTCGATCGTCTCGCGGCGGATTCCCCAGCGATCGTCGCGCGCGCCGGGCTCGACGCCGCCCTCGAACGGCGGCGACGTGCTCAGCACGGCGACCCCGGGGGCGCACGTGCGCACCCAGGGCCCGAGGTTGCTGAAGAGCGCCATGGTGCCGTTGGGGTTGAGCGCACCGACGGAGACGTGCGGTGCGGCGTCGTCGGGATCCTCGACGACGAAGTCCGCGTGCGGCCATGCCCACAGCGACGCCGGGAAGGTCGGCCGGTCGGTCGCCTCGTTGCCGGCCGAGCAGACGACGACGCAGCCGAGGCGTCGCGCCGCGACGAGCAGCTCGCTGAGCGTGCGGTCGAACAGCTCGTCCTCGGGAGTCTCGTGGTAGTAGCTCAGCGAGAGGTTGATCACATCGATCGCCCGGCCACCTTCGTCCGGACTCAGCGACATCCACTTCACCAGGCTGCGCACCGCCACCATGAAGGCGCTCTCGAGGACCGTCCCCTGACTGTCGGCGACGCGCACCGAGATGATGTCGGCGTCGGGACACACCTGACGCACGATGCCCGCGATGAACGTGCCGTGACCGGCGGCCTCGTCGATGCCGCCGTCGAAGGGACCGCTGACGTCGCCGTGGATCTCGGGGTCCGTCGCCGCATCGGTCACTCCGATCGGTGTGCCCTCCACGACGGGATGCCGGTCGACGATGTCGTCGGGCAGCCACGGGTGCGCGCCGCATCCGGTGTCGAGGACGGCGACGACAGGACGCCGGCCACCGGCGGGAAGATCCGTCCGCAACGGCGCCGGACCGACATACCCGACGACCTGGCGGCCCCCGCTGCCGGGATCGGCGTAGCTCTCGACGCCCGGCGCGTTCGTCTTGCCGAACGGGTTGGTCTTGCCGAACGGGTTGGTCTTCCCGAACGGATTGGTCTTGCCGAACGGGTTCACCTGGAGGGGGTCGACCGTCAGCACGTGGTCGAGCGCCGCCCCCGGGAAGTCCCGCCCGAAGCGGGCTCGCGCGCGCTGCAGCAGCCGCCAGGCATCGATCGGGGGCACCGGCTCATCGTCGCGATTCGGGCGGGGCTGCCGGAAGATCCGCACCCGGTAGAGCGTGGGCAGATCGAACCGGTCGCGACCGGCGCGGGCGCGGTTCACCGCCGCCTCGATCGTCTCGCTCTCGCCGCTGACGCGCTCGAGGTCGATGTCCCATCCGAAGTCGCCCGCAGCCACCCGCAGCTGCTGGAGCACATCCTCCAGCCGGTCGGTCGCGGTGACGATGAGATGCTCCGGGTCGTACGCCGTCGGATACGCGTTGACCCCGGTGACCGGCTCGCTGCGCGGATCCAAGGGCACGCCGCGTGCACGCGCGGCGTCATAGCGCGCACGCCAGTCGAGCGGCCGAGCTTCGCCTTCCGGCGCGTCGTTGTCCTCAGGCACGTCGGCCATTCCTTCTCCTTGTCACACGACGGGTCAACGAGTGGTCGCACGGCGGACATCGCGGCCTCGCGGCCGTGGCGCCCGTGGCGTCCGTAGGATCACACTTCGAACTGGGGCGTCTGGAAGTCGCGCAGCTCGCCGGCGGCGTCGCGCACGACCATCCGGATCCGCACGACCCCTGGCGGCACGTCCTCGAAAGCGAAGCGGCCGTGCTCGCCGACCTCCGTCTGCCGCTCACGCTCCCCCTCCACAAGGCGGATCGCCAGGGCCGAGGCATCCACCCAGCCGTCGACCCTGCGCCGGCCGCCCTCGGTGGCCGTCACGTGCAGCAGGACGCTCGTGGTGCCGTCGCTGAACTGCAGCGTCGCGGTGTCGGACTCCCCTCGCACCGCGGCGAGCGACCCTTCGACGAGAGTCAGCAGCGCGTACTCGCGAGACAGGTCCTCGACGGCGACGGCGGCGACCATGCGGTCGACCAGCTCGGCCGGCATGGGATCCACCCGCTCCCACATGCTGCGCATGCGTGCGAACAGCGCGGCATCCGCGGCGAAGTCCTCGCCTCCCACGTCGGTCATCGTCCCCCCTCACGCTCGAGCGCTCCGCGGAGCTTCCCGAGACACCGCTGGCGTGTCGGCCCGATCGATCCCACCGGCATCGAAAGATCCTTCGCGATGCGGGCGTAATCGGGACGGTCGTCGAAGGCGACGACGCGCAGCAGCCGCTGACAGCGCTCGTCGAGCGTCGCCACGGCGCGCCACAGGCGCATCGTCTCGTCATCGTCGGCCGCCCTCTGCTCGGCCGACTCCACGACCGGCAGGTGCGGCTCGAGCGTCTCCGCCTCGGTGGCGGCGGTGCGGCGCTGCTGGCGTCCGACGCGCCACGCTTCCCGGCGCGCGCAGATCGTGAGCCAGCCCGACACCGCACGAGGGTCCTCGATCGTGTCGTGGCGGCGCACCAGCGTCAGCCAGGTGGTCTGCACCACGTCCTGTGCGAGCGCGTGGTCGAGACCGTAGGCACGGGCGATCTGCCACAGCGGCGGCGTCATCAGCCGCACCAGATCGTCCATCGCGCGCCTGTCTCCCTCCCGCCAGCGCACGAACAGCGACGCGGCGCGCTCCCATCGCGCCGGCTCCACGGAGTCGACGGACGGCTCGGCGTCGGCATGCGTCATGACGCTTATTGTGTCCACACCGCTACAGAGTCCGGTAGTGCGCGTGTGATACATGCCCCGCACACATCCCGCGCGAAGGTGCGCGGGAGGTGCCCGACTTAGAATTCCGGCATGACGACCGGTCCGCTGCTCTATGTGTGCGTGCGCCCGCAGCAGGGCGCCGCGGCGGCCGAGTACGAGTCGTTCCGCTCGGCGATGCGTGTCGATCCCGGGCAGCTCGCGCAGCACGACCTCGTGCGGCAGCCGCTGCCCGACGATGTGTTCGACCGCTTCCGCGGCTTCGTCGTCGGCGGCAGTCCCTTCAACGTCGCCGACCCCGAGTCCACCAAGACCGACGCGCAGCGCCGCGTCGAGGCCGAGCTCGGACGGATCGCCGAGCGCACGGCGGGCGGGGACGGTCCCGCGGCGCTGTTCACCTGCTTCGGCATCGGCGTCGTGACCCGGATGCTCGGCGGCACCGTGAGCCGGGCGTTCCCGGAGGACACCGGACCGGTGACGATCGAGCTGACCGAGGCCACGGCATCCGATCCGCTCTTCGGCGGCCTCGCGAACCGGTTCACGGCGCTCACCGCCCACAAGGAGGGGACCGAGGCCGCGCCACCCGGCGCGGTCCTCCTCGCCGTCAACGACGCCTGCCCCGTGCAGGCGTACCGCGTCGGGGACCGGCTCTACACGACGCAGTTCCACCCCGAGCCGACCACGCGCGCTTTCACCGAGCGGATGGCCGTGTACCGCGACGACGGGTACTTCGAGGCGGCCGCCTACGACGAGATCGCCGCCCGGGTGCTCGCCGCATCGGTCACCGAGCCTGTGCGCCTGCTCCGGGCCTTCGCGCAGCGGTTCGCCGGGACGGCGTGATCAATCAGCGTTCCGGAACTCCTCGAGCTGGCGGAACGCCCGCCCGACGACCGGGACGAGGACCAGGATCGCCGCGACCACGATCGCGGTGACGCCGATGCCGGCGCTCGCGGGATCGCCGGAAAGACGGCCGACCGCGATCCACGTCGCTCCCCACGCCATCGCGAGGACGGGGGCGAGGCGCCAGCCGCTCGCGAGGGCGATGCCCAGGCCGAGGAGTCCGACGAGGACGAGGACCGCGATCCCCCACGTCGTGGCCGCATCCGCCCACGACGCCGGCGCCGTGCGCGTCAGCCAGACCGCCGTGTCGGCGACGGTCGCGAGCGTCACCCATCCCAGGTGCAGACCGGTCACACCGTCGATCAGGAGCGCGCTGACGATGCCGCGGCCCGGCAGGACGACCGCCTGACGGAAGGTCACGGCGAGCGCCGCGAGGAGCAGCACGATCGCGACGACGGTGAGGCCGAGGGTCAGGAACTGCGCCGTGACGAGCCAGAGCCCGTTGAGCACCATCGTCGCCGCGATGAGCCATCCCAGCGCCCGCTGGCGGTCCGATCCGCGCTGGGCTGGCAGCGCCTGCCACACGGTGTAGGCGAAGAGGCCGACGTAGATGACGGTCCAGATCGAGAATGCCGGGCGTGCGGGCGCGAGGTACGACGCGTCCGCATCGAGGGCGCCCTCCTGGAGGTCCTGCACGGGCGTGCCGCCCCCGAGTCCCGTGCCGACCATCGCGGCGATGATCATGAAGCAGAAGGCGCTGATCACCGCGATCTGACGGACGAGGTCTCTCGATGTCATCACCCCACGCTAGGCGCGGGGGCCGGTCGAGCCAGCGCCTTGACACCGCACGCGCAACCGTTCCGGCCGCGACGATCAGGCGCCGGCGGGAGGGTCCAGCAGCAGCGCGATCCGCTCGTCGAGGTAGCCCGCCAGGGGGACGAACCCGCCCATCGCGCTCCAGCGCACGCTGGGCACTCCTTCGACGACGGCGAGCGGACCGGATGCCTCGCCCCCGTCGACCGCTCGCACATCGAGCGCGCTCCAGCCGATGTGGACGATCTCGCCTTCATCGAACCCGCCGCGTCGGGCCGCCGCGGCGAGTTCGGCCCGCCGCCGCTGCGACTCGGCGGTGAACCCGCGTCGCGCCTCCAGGCGTGCCCGGATGATGTCACCGGTGGCGAAGACCTCGCTGTCGCCGAGAAGCAGGACGCCCAGATGCCAGGCCGCGCCGGAGCGCTCGATCCGCGGGGCGCGCGCGATGCCGAGCAGCCGGCGCGGTTCCCGGTACACCCCGAGCGCCTCACGGGGAGCCGGATGCAGCCGGGTGCGCGCGGCCTCGAGGATCTCGGCGGTCGTGCTCATCCGTCGCCCGTCCCGTCGCGAGCCGCCGGGACGCGTTCGCCCCGCAGCGCCATGCCGAGGAATGGGAACAGCAGCACCGACAGCATGCCGGCCGCGACGAGCACCGACTGCTGTCCGCTCGTCAGGATGCCCTCGTCGACCCCGATCGCAGTGACGGCGACGATGATGGGCAGCCCGGTCGCGCCGAGGAGCGCGATGCCCAGCCGGTCGCGCATCGTCGCCCCTGCGGGCGCGGCGAGCACCGACGGCAGACCCCGGATGATCAGGAGCGCGACCGCCCCGAGCGGCACGAGCGCGAAGAGGATCGGCTGGTCCAGCAGCGCCTGCAGGTCGAACGTGACACCGGTGTAGAGGAAGAACACCGGCACGAGGAAGCCGAACGCCACGCCCTCGATCTTGCTGTCGACGGCATGGCGGTCGTGCGGCGAGGCATCCCGCATCAGGAGGCGCCAGATGATCCCGGCGGTGAAGGCTCCCAGCAGCATGTCGAGGTCGAGCACGATGCTCAGCGACACGAGGGCGGCGAGGATGAGGAAGACCACCCGGATCGCGAACTGGCCGGAGGTGTGGAGCGTGGCGCTCACGACGGTGTGCATGGCCCCGCGCGGCACCCGGAACGCCAGCCAGATGGCCAGGGCCGCGACGAGCGCGAACACGACCAGCACGACGGTCGAGATCCCGGGCTCGCGCCCGCCGAGGAAGATCGAGATGGCGACCAGCGGGCCGAACTCCCCGACGGCGCCGACGGCGGCGACGGCCTGCCCGAACGGCGTGCGCAGCTCGCCGGCATCCCGCAGGATCGGCAGCAGCGCCCCGAGCGCCGTGGAGCACAGGGCGACGCCGATGACGACCGCGGCCTCGGTGGGCGCCAGCAGGAATCCCGCCGCGACACCCGCCGCGAGGCTGATGACCCACCCCAGCGTCGCGCGGCGGCCCAGCCGACCCCGGAACGAGGCGAATTCGATCTCCGTGCCGGCGACGAAGAAGAGCATCGCCAGCCCGAAGTCGGCCAGGGTCTGTGCGAAGGCGCTGGGCACGGCCCAGCCGAGCACCGCCGGCCCGACGAGGATGCCGAGAGCGAGCTCGAAGACGACCACCGGTATGCGCACCCACCGGCCGAGGGCCCGTGCGAGCAGCGGAGCGAGCACCGCGAGCAGCGGAAGCACCAGCAGCGTCGGCTCGAGGTCCACGGCTTCACCCTAGCGATGCGGCCGTTCCGGCGGCCGCGGGCCTCGCGACGATGGGTGCGCACAACTCAGGCTGGATCGGCGGGCGGCGGCTCAGACCGAGGTCACCGGCCCGGCAGGAGGGCCGGTCACGGTGGTGGAAGTCGGCTCGACGGGCGTCTCCGTGACGGTCGTCGGCGCCGGCTCGAGCGGCTGGTCGGTCACGGTCGTGGTCGCCGGCTGCACCGACGGGCTCGTCCCTGAGGCGTCGGAGGCGTCCGCCGGGTCGGCGGTCGCGGTCGGGACCGGCAGCACGGACGCCGCCGGTGCGATCGTGAGGTACGGACGCATGTCGCCGTGGACGCTCCGACCCACGACGGCGCGTGCGCTGCCGTTCCCGCGGATCTCGCGGTGCAGCCGCTCCATGCGCTCGTCGAGCTCGGACGCCGTCTGGGCGGCATCCTTCAGGCTCTCCAGGAGATCGTCGGGAACCTGCGTGGCGTACTTGTAGTAGATCTTGTGCTCGAGGCTCGCCCAGAAGTCCATCGCGATCGTGCGGAACTGCACCTCGACGGGAACCTCGATGCGTCCGGTCGACAGGAACACCGGCACCTCCACGATGGCGTGCAGGCTCTTGTAGCCGTTGGGCTTGGGCGAGGCGATGTAGTCCTTCACCTGGATCAGGCGGACGTCGTCCTGCGCGGTCAGCAGGTCGAACAGGCGGTACACGTCCGTGACGAAGCTGCACGTGACACGAATGCCGGCGATGTCGGTGATCTCCCGGCGGATCGAGGCGAAGTCCGCCTCGACGCCCTTGCGCTGCACCTTCTCGACCAGGCTGTCGGGCGACTTGACCCGGCTGGAGACGTGCTCGATGGGGTTGTAGTCGTGCGTCAGCAGGAACTCGTCCCGCAGGATGCCGATCTTGGTCTCCACCTCCTGCAGACCGAAGCGGTACTCCATGAGGAACCGCTGCAGGCCGTCCCGCATCTCGCGCAGCTCTGCCGCGGAGACCGTGATCTCGGTGTCTTGGGAGGCCGTCGAGTGCACAAGGGGCCCGGGGGTCGCCATGTCCTCACGCTAGGGATGCCTGCTACGAGAGTCCTGTGAGAAGTGGATGGATCGACACGGCGACGACAGCTCGCGCACCGACTGTCGATCCGTACCGGCTCGGCATCAGATCTCCTCGAGCGCGCGCTGCGCGCGCTCGACCTCCTTCGCCGCCGCCTTCGCGCGCCGGCGCGCCTCGGCGTGGTCCTGCTCGATCGCCTCGAGCGTCTCGGCCTGGGCCCGCGCCTCCTGCTCGAGCTGGGCGAGATCGCGCCGGAGGTCGTCCATCCGCTCGGCCAGGTGGTCAGCGCGCTCCTGCGCCTTCGCCCGCCGGGCGTCGATGCGCGCCGCTTCCCGCTCGGCTTCGCTCGCGAGCCGCTCGGCCTCGCGGGCGGCTTTCTCGGCCGCCTTGCGCGCGCGGCGCTGGGCGAGGTCGTCACGCGGCGGCAGAACCGTCGCGCCGGGCAGCGACCCGCCCACGGCGTCGGCCAGGTCCGAGTCGTCGAACGCGCCGGCCTCCAGCGGCTTCACGAGCCGTCCCGTCATCACGGCCGCCGCGGCGGTGGCATCCATCACCGCCGCATTGATCGTCTTCTCCACGTCCTCGCGCGCGGCAGCGCTGACGGTGACGCCGGCATCCTCGGCCAGGTCCACGGCCTGCTTGGCGAGCGCCGCGACGAGCTGGCGGCGCTGCCGGCCGAGGCGTGACATCTCCGCCGCGTCGAGGTCCTCCTGCGCCTCGCGCAGCGCCGCAGAGAGCTCGAGGGCCTCGCCCAGCTGGCCCTCGCGCGCCAGCAGGTTGACCGCCCACGCGGCGACGGACGGTTTGCGCAGCGCCTTGATGTGCGCAGCGATCGCCCGGTCTGCCATGCCGGCGCGGGCGTTCCGGGCCTTGGTGAACTGGTCCGGCGGCAGCACGTACAGCTCGGCGGCGACGGCGTCGAGCTCGGCGGAGTCGGACTTCGGCATCGGGCCCATTCTTGCGCGTCACACGGCCGAAGCGCGCCCGGCCGGTGCGAGTGCGCATGACTCAGGCAGAAAGCCGCTGTCGCGGCCGGAACCGGCCGGCTCGGGCCGCACAGCCTGAGATATGAACGTGGGGCGCACCATCCGCCGAGTCGACGGGCCGCCGACGCAGCGTGTCGTCAGGCGGCGAGGACGGATGCCGCCTGCCGAGCGGCCCCGAGCGCCACGTACTCCCCCGGCGCAGGCACCTCGACGGGAAGGCCGAGCACCAGCGGCGCGATGGTCCGCACCGCCTCGGACTGCGCACCGCCGCCCACCAGCAGCGCACGATCGAGTGGGACGCCCAGTCCCCGCAGGGCCTCCAGACCCGCGGCGAGCCCCGACAGCATGCCCTCCACCGCGGCGCGCGCGAGGTTCTCGCGCGTCGTGGAGGCCAGCGTCATGCCCGTCAGCGACGCGGTCGCGTCGGGCAGGTTCGGTGTGCGCTCCCCCTCGAAGTACGGCACCAGCCTCAGCCCGCCCGCACCGGGCTGAGCGGCGAGGGCGAGCCGGCTCAGCTCGGCATGGTCGACGCCCAGCACGCGGGCGACGGCATCCAGGACCCGCGCCGCGTTGAGGGTCGCGACCAGGGGGAGGAACCGCCCCGTGCAGTCCGCGAAACCCGCCACCGTCCCGGTCGGGTCGATCGTGCGCTCCTCGCTCACCGCGAACACCGTGCCGCTCGTGCCGATCGAGACCACGACGTCCCCGGGCCCCGCGCCCAGGCCCAGCGCCGCGCCGGCGTTGTCGCCCGCGCCGCCGCCGACACGCCGGCCGTCGGCATCCGTCACCCAGTCGGCGGGTCCCAGCACCCGGGGCAGGATCGCATCCCGCCCGAGCGCGGCCACGAGCAGCTCGCGGTCGTAATCGCCCGTCTCGGGGCTCCAGTAGCCCGTGCCGGAGGCATCCGATCGGTCCGTCACCAGCTCCTCGAGCACGGGTCCCCGGGAGGACTTCCCCGCCGGGCCGAAACCGCGCAGGCGCCAGGTCAGCCAGTCGTGCGGCAGGGCGACGGCTGCGACGCGAGCGGCGTTGTCGGGCTCGTGGTCGCGCAGCCAGCGCAGCTTGGTGATGGTGAAGGATGCCACGGGGACCAGTCCGGTGCGCTGTGCGAGCGCATCCGCGCCGAACTCGCGGATGAGGTCGGCGGCGGCGTCGGCGGATCGGGTGTCGTTCCACAGCAGGGCGTCGCGGATCACGCGCCCCTCCCCGTCGAGCACGACCATGCCGTGCTGCTGCCCGCCGATCGCCCAGGCCTCGACGCCGCTCAGCCCGCCGGCGTCGGCGATCGCGCCCTCAAGGGCCGTCCACCAGGCCTCGGGATCCACGGCGGTGCCCTCGGGGTGCGGCGCCCGCCCCTCGCGGACGACCGCCCCGGTCGAAGCATCCGTGACCACGACCTTGCACGACTGGGTCGACGAGTCGACCCCCATCACCAGCACCATCCCCACCCCTTTCGATCTGCCTCTCCCCATGTCCCTCCGCCACCGTCGATTCTCGCGAGACTGCAGTGGAGCGCCGAGACCGCGTTCGCGAGGGTGCTGTCTCGGCGCCCCGATGCTGTCTCGCGGTCGGAACCGGGGCTGTGCCGCCAGCCGGACGTGGGGTCAGCCGCGCGCGCCGAGCAGGTGCTCGGTCGCCAGCTGCTGCAGCCGGACGAAGCCGAAGCCCTTGCCGCCGAGGTACGCCCCGGCGTCGAACTCCTCGTACGCCGAGCGATCGGCGAGGAAGTCCTCGTACGTCTCGCCCGGGTTCAGCGTCGGCGTCGACAGCTCGTCCACCTTCGCGGCGGCGAGCGCCTCCTGCACCTCGGGATCGGCACGGAAGGCCGCGGCGCGCTCCTTGAGCAGGAGGTAGGTGCGCATGTTGGCCGCCGCCGACTCCCAGACGCCGGTCTCGTCCTCGGTGCGTGAGGGCTTGTAGTCGAAGTGGCGGGGGCCGTCGTACGCCGGGACGCCGCCGGGGCCGCCGTTCTCGAGCAGGTCGACCAGGGCGAAGGCGTTGTGCAGGTCGCCGTGGCCGAACACCAGGTCCTGGTCGTACTTGATGCCGCGCTGACCGTTGAGGTCGATGTGGAAGAGCTTGCCGTGGTACAGCGCCTGCGCGATGCCGGCGGCGAAGTTCAGGCCCGCCATCTGCTCGTGGCCGACCTCGGGGTTCAGGCCCACGAGCTCCGGGTGCTCGAGGGAGTCGATGAACGCGATCGCGTGGCCGAGCGTGGGGAGCAGGATGTCGCCGCGGGGCTCGTTGGGCTTCGGCTCGATCGCGAAGCGGATGTCGTAGCCCTTGTCGATCACGTACTGCGCCAGCAGGTTCACCGCCTCGCGGTACCGCTCCAGCGCCGCCCGGACGTCCTTGGCCGCGTCGTACTCGGCGCCCTCGCGCCCACCCCACATCACGAAGGTCTTCGCCCCCAGCTCGGCACCGAGGTCGAGCTGCCGGAACACCTTGCGCAGCGCGAAGCGGCGGACCTGACGGTCGTTCGAGGTGAAGCCGCCGTCTTTGAAGACCGGTGCCGAGAAGAGGTTCGTGGTCACCATCGGCACCACCAGGCCCGTGGCCTCGAGCGCCCCCTTGAGACGGTCGATCTGCGTCTGACGCTCGGCGTCGGTCGATCCGAACGCGAACAGGTCGTCATCGTGGAACGTCAGGCCGTAGGCGCCGAGCTCGGTCAGCTTCTCGACGGCGTGGACGACGTCGAGCGCGGGACGGGTGGGGCCGCCGAACGGGTCGGTGCCGTTGTAGCCGATGGTCCAGAGGCCGAACGAGAACTTGTCGGCGCGGGTGGGGGTGGGCATGACGCTCCTGTTCGACGATGAACCAATTGTTGTCTACGACAACCTATACCACGAGGGATGCTCCGTCCAGCCGATCGGCATCGGAGCCTCGCAAGTTCCGCACCAACCGCGCGATACTTTCGAGGGCTAGCATCGAGTCATGACGGACCAGCCTCGTGTCACGCTCGCGGCGATCGCCGCCGAGGCCGGCGTGTCACTCGCGACGATGTCGAAAGTGCTCAACGGACGGACGGATGTCTCGCCCGAGACACGCGCGCGGCTGGAGGAGCACCTGGCCCGCCACGGCTACACCCGGCGCAGTGCGAAGCAGCGCCGGGAGTTCGTCGAGCTGGTGTTCCACGAGCTGGAGCCGAGCTGGTCGATGGAGGTCATCGAGGGGGTCGAGGACGTCGCGCACGGCGCCGGGCTCTCGGTCGTCCTCACCGTCAGCGGGGACCGTCACGCGCCCTCCGCGGACTGGATCGACGGTGTGCTGCGTCGACGGCCGGTCGGGGTCATCCTCGTCTTCAGCGACATCGAGGAGCGGCACCGCGAGAAGCTCCTGTCTCGCGGCATCCCGTTCGTGATCGTCGACCCGGCCGGCGACCCGTCCCCGGACGTCCCCTCGGTCGGATCGGCGAACTGGTCGGGCGGCCTCATGGCGACGCGGCACCTCATCGAACTGGGCCACCGGCGCATCGCGGCGATCACGGGTCCCGAGGACATGATGTGCTCGCTCGCCCGCGTGGACGGCTACCGATCGGCGATGAATGCGGCCGGCCTGCCGATCGACGCGGAGCTCATCCGGTTCGGGGACTTCCACCCCGGCGGCGGGGAACGGCACGCCCGCGACCTGCTCGCCCTCCCCGATCCGCCGACCGCCATCTTCGCCGGCAGCGACCTGCAGGCGCTCGGCGCGATCGCCGCGGGATCGGCGATGGGGCTGCGCGTGCCCGACGACCTGTCGGTGGTCGGCTATGACGACATCGCGCTCGCACGCTGGATGAGCCCGCAGTTGACGACGGTGCATCAGCCGCTGCGGCGCATGGGCGAGGAGGCGACGCGCCTCGCGCTGCGACTGGCCGATGGTGCGACCGTCGAGACGCTGCGCATGGATCTCGCGACCCATCTCGTCGTGCGGGGCAGCACCGCACCGCTCGCGGCCTGACTCGCGCCGCCCGCCGGGCGCATGGCGGCGGGGCGGGCCGGCGAAGCCGACCCGCCCCGCCGCGTCGTCACCTGTCGCGCCCGACCTTGCGCACGGTGAGGCTCACCGGCTCGCTCACCGAAGGAGCGACTCCGTCCGCACCGGCTCCCTGCCGTGGGATGCCCGCGAACTCCGCCGTCAGCTGGTGCGTCCCTGGCTCGAGCGGACCCACGTGGGCCTTCGCGATGCCTCTGCGGTCCAGTGCGACCGGCTCGCCGACGGGCTCGCCGTCCAGCAGCAGCTGCACCGTCGCGCCCTCGACGGGAAGCGGCGCCGTCACTTCGACCGTGACCGGCAGCTTCTGGGCGGAGACGAGCTCCGTCCGCGGCACGGACACCTCGACCTCCGAGGCGTGGATCGTCGGCACCGCGATGTCCGTCCGCTGCGACGGCAGCTCCGCCTCGTCGCCGAGGTAGAAGCCGGCAAACCCGACCTGGTCGTAGCCGTTGTTCTTGTTGGCGACGCCGTTGCGGTACATCGGGTCGTGCATCAGCGTACGGATGCCGTACTCGGTCGGTGCCAGCGTCGTGACGATGCCCAGGCGGTTGCCGCTGGCACGGAGGATCAGCTCCTCGCGCCAGTCGCCGAACATGTCGGCCTTGAGCGTCGGCGTGCTCTTGTTCCCGGTCGAGGTCAGTCCGGTCGCGAGGTAGGCAGTGGCGGCGAACGTGAGGTCGTCGATGCTGTTGATCGTCGCTCCGTTGACGCCCATGTGCGTGAGCCCGCCGCCGAACCAGATCGCGTTCTGTCCCTGTGCGATGCCCCGCGAGGTCGCGGTGGTGGTGAGGATCTCACCGGTGACCATGCTGCGCACCTCCCTGGTCGCACCGGCGGAGCCGGCCTGGGCGCCGGGCCAGCGGTTCGAGAAGTTCCCCGCCACGCTGCCCTCGTCGTCGCTTCCGGCGTACACCCCGAAGATGAGCGAGTTCTCGTGCACGACCTCGCCGTTCTCGTCGAGCCGCTTCCCCTTCATGGGGTCGTAGCCGGCGGGGCCGGGGATCCACCCGAGATGGTGCCCGGTCCTCATGTCGTCGAGGAGGTGCTCCTCCATGCCCGACCATTCCCGGATGTTGTCGTCCTTGTCGACCGGCAGCAGCGCGCCCCGGTCGCCGTGACGCAGCGGCGCCCAGACGTTCAGCGGGTTGTTGCGCACCTCATCCGTGGCGAACTGGAACTGGCCGGCGACCGGCGGCACCCCGTTCAGGCCCTCGATCGTCGGCATGACGTCGCCGTTGAGCACCTTCGGCAGGATCTTCGTCCTGTCGGCGTTCAGGCCCAGCACCATGGCCTTCATCACGACCTCGTCCCAGCCGTCGCCGTCGAGGTCGGCGGACTTGGTGTCGTGGTTCCCGCGGTTCTGGTAGTCGTACGCCTCGCCGCCGAGCGACCAGTACTCCGGATCGGCGGAGTCGAACGTCGCCTGCAGATTGACCTCGCCGTCGACGATGTTGAACGCGGCGAGCGTCGTGCGGTGATAGTAGCCGCGCTGCGACACGGCGTACTTGTTCACGCCGTCCAGCGCCGCCACGACTCCGACGTAGCGGTTCGCCCGGTTGCCCTGGGCGTCGCCGTACGAGGCGGCCTTCCACGGGTTCTCGAGCCAGTACGCCTCGGACTCGGCCATGATCTGGGCTTTGTAGTCGCTCGCCGAGGTGCCCGCTCCCGGACCGGGGAAGGCCAGGTACGAGTAGTTGCCGCGCTGGGTGGCCGGCGTCATCGCCCAGTTCTCACCGTCGACGCTGCCCTGGTAGGTGTGCGGGTACCGCTCGCTGTCCACGAGCACGCCCTTGCCGGCTTCGGCATCCCATTCGAAGGCCGAGAAGAACTCCTGGTCATCCTTGGCGGGACCGATCGGACCGACGTGGTACGTCTTGATCCAGCGCTTGAGCGCGGGGTCGTTCGGCCCGTCGTTGCCGCCGCCGACGGTCGGGCTGCGGTAGGAGATGGTGAAGCTGTTCAGGAGCGACCAGTAGGTGTCGAGCGCCTGCTCGTCGCCTGTGGAGAAGTACTCCTTGAACCTGTCGGTCGTGGCGTTGAGCCCGTCCTCGCCCCCGACGACACCGGAGTCGGGGTAGACCACCGATTGGGATGCCTCGTCCCAGTTGCCGATGCGGGTGCCCAGCGCGGTCTTCAGCATGAGCTCGGACGTGCCGTCGCCGTCGAAGTCCTCGGCGAACAGCGTCGTCTCGTGGTCGTTGGCCGCTCGGACGTTGTATCCCATGTCGACGCGGAAGAGCAGGGTTCCGTCCTGCTTGTAGACGTCCACGTACTCCGGAGCGGTCGTGGTGTTGCTGCCGCCGAAGATCGGCTCGGAGTACATCGGGTCCTGCTGGGTGCTGCGCCACTTGACGACGATCTCGTACTCGCCGTCGCCGTCGAAGTCGCCGACGGTCATGTCGTGCGTGGAGTACGGCGCGCTCTGCGAGGTGTGAATGGCGCCGGCATCCGTCTTGGCGTACGGCAGTCGCGTGCCGCTGTCGAGCTGCTCGACGTACTGGATGAACTTCGCCTCCAGTTCGGCGTACAGCGCATCGCCGATGATGCCGTCCGCGCCGAGGGCGGCGCTGGGCTGCCAGCTCTCGCCGTTGTACGCGTTGAGCTGCTCCACCCAGCCGTTCAGCTGTTCCGCGGTCACCGGCGTCTTGGCATCGTGCGGCTCGCGGAACGCCCGGAGCAGGTTCATGTCGACGACGTACCAGTGCTGGCCGCCCGTGCCCGGGACCACCATGTCGGCGGGGTTCAGACTGGTCCCGGGGCCGAACCGGTGGCCGCGATAGGTGAAGTGAGCCAGGGGCACCGGAGCCGGTGCCGGCTTGAGCGGGATGTAGTGCACCGCGCCGCGATCGGCCTGGCCCGCCTGTCCGGCGAGGCTCGACAGCATCGGCACGCTCATGCCCTGCCGGGCGCCTTCGACGCCGTCGACCACGGGCGCCACCTCGTACACGCTGGCGACCGTGCCGTCGGGATCGGTGTAGTTGGAGGGCGTGACGTCCTCCTTGACGACGCCGGGGTTCGTGTCGTAGTCGCTCTCGGGCTGCACGTCGCGCGGCTCGATGGTCGCGATCTTCGTGAAGCCGGCATCGCCGTCCTTGCGGTACACGTTCCACGCGAGGCCGTCCGGCTCATCGCCGAGGAAGCGCCAGCTGAGGAACACGCCGCCCGCCGTCTGCGCCGCCACCAGGCCGCGCGTCAGATACTCCATCGGACGCAGATCTCCGGGGTTCTCCGCCGCCGCGGGCACCGGCCCGGCCGCCATGGCCGGAGCGACACCGGCCATCGGCAGGACGACGCTCAGCGCCACGGTCAGCGGGAGCAGTCTCCGCCATGTCGTTCGCACTTCGCACTCTCCTTCGAGTGATGGGGGATCCGGCTCCCAGTGCGCCGACCGACACTGGGCAACCGCTTTCCCGCTCCATCCTCGTCAACGGATCGCGATCGCACAACCCCCGAGCCCGCATTCCACGGCAACAACGGCGTGCGTCCGAGCACCATCGCAGGTGTCGATGCCACCTCGACGAGGCGCTGAACGGCGACACCACGGCCTTACAGTGAGTCGGGTGACAGAAGCATCCGTCGCCACGGAGGGCGTGCGCCAGCGCAACCTCGCCCGGCTGCTGCGACTGGTGCGCCTGGGCGGTCCCCTCTCCCGCGCGGCGCTCACCGAGAACACCGGGCTGAACCGCTCGACGGTCGGCGATCTCGTGTCGGAGCTGGTCAGTCTGGGCCTCGTCGAGGAACGCGCACCCGACGCGGCAGGGCGCGTCGGCAGGCCCTCGCCCGTCGTCGCCGTCCGGGACGACGTCATGGCGATCGCCGTGAACCCCGAGGTCGACGCGCTCGAGATCGCGGCGGTGGGCCTGGGCCGCGGCATCCCGGCTCGCGAACGGCTGGACGTCGATCATCTGCTGACCCCCGAAGAGACGGCGCGGCTGGTCGCCGACCGTGTCGCGGCGTGGCGGGAGGGGCCGCTGGCGCAGTCCCGCATCGTCGCCGTCGGCCTCGCCGTGCCGGGCCTCGTCCGAGCCTCCGACGGGCGCGTGCGCAACGCGCCGCATCTGCACTGGCTGAACGTGCCGCTGTCGGACCTCGTGGCACAGGCGACGGGGCTTCCCACGGTCGTCGGCAATGACGCGACCCTGGGCGCTCTCGCCGAGCACCTGTACGGCGCCGCGTGCGGCGTCGATGACGTCGTCTATCTCAACGGCGGCGCGAGCGGCATCGGCGGCGGGCTCATCGTGCACGGGATGCCGGTGTCCGGTGCCGGCGGATACGCGGGAGAGTTCGGCCAGAACCGTCCCGGCATCGCGGCCGAGACCGACCGTCGCGCCGACGGCGGCGTGCTCGAGGACGAGGTGAGCCGCGCGCGCCTTCTGGAGGCAGTCGGGCTCGCGACGGCGGACGAGCCGACGCTCGCGGACGCGCTCGCGGGGCGCCGGGATGCCGCAGTCCAGGCGGAGGTGTCGCGTCAGCGGCGAATCCTCGCGACAGCGCTCGCGAACGCCGTCAACGTGCTGAACCCCTCGGTGGTGGTCCTCGGCGGCTTCCTGGCGACACTGGCCTCGCAGGACCGGGACGAGCTCGTCGCGGCCGTCGGTGCGCAGGCGATGCCGGCGAACATGGAGGGGCTGGACATCCGCGTGGCCTCGCTGGCCGAGGATCGGCTCCTCATCGGAGCAGCCGAGGTCGCCTTCGCCGATCTGCTGCGAGACCCCGCAGGCGCCGGCCGCGCCGCCGACAGGTCCTGACGGACCGCGGACGGTCCGCCGCATCCGACGCAGGAACCGGACGAACCGTCATGGCCCCGCTTTCAGCCCGCGAGTATCGTCGAGAGGAGTCTCGACGGAAGGCCTCTCATGTCCACCACCGCGCAATCCGTTACCCGACGCCCGTCCCGCAGCGACGCCGAGCTGCAGCAGATGGCGAAGGACCACCTCTGGATGCACTTCGCCCGCCAGTCCGTGATGACCGATGGACCGGGCGTGCCCATCATCGTCAAGGGCGAGGGACATCACATCTGGGACTCCCGGGGCAAGCGCTACATCGACGGGCTCGCGGGCCTGTTCGTGGTCGCCGCGGGTCACGGCCGCAAGCGCCTCGCCGAGGTCGCGGCCAAGCAGGCCGAGGAGCTGGCGTTCTTCCCCATCTGGTCGTATGCGCATCCGGCGGCGATCGAGCTCGCCGACCGGCTGGCGGACTATGCGCCCGGCGACCTGAACAAGGTCTTCTTCTCCACCGGCGGCGGTGAGGCGGTCGAGACCGCGTTCAAGCTGGCGAAGTACTACTGGAAGATCCAGGGCAAGCCCACCAAGCACAAGGTCATCTCGCGGTCGATCGCCTACCACGGCACCCCGCAGGGCGCCCTCGCCATCACCGGCATCCCGGCCATGAAGGCCATGTTCGAGCCCGTCACGCCGGGCGGCTTCCGCGTGCCCAACACGAACTTCTACCGCGCTGCCGACATGGGGGCGCCTGCCGACGACCTCGAGGCCTTCGGCGTGTGGGCTGCCGACCGCATCGAGGAGATGATCCTCTTCGAGGGCCCCGACACGGTCGCCGCCGTGTTCCTCGAGCCGGTGCAGAACTCGGGAGGCTGCTTCCCGCCGCCTCCGGGGTACTTCCAGCGCGTGCGGGAGATCTGCGACCGGTACGACGTCCTGCTGGTCTCGGATGAGGTGATCTGCGCCTTCGGCCGCGTCGGCCACATGTTCGCGTGCGACGCCTACGGGTACGTGCCCGACATGATCACGTGCGCGAAGGCGATGACCAGCGGCTACTCCCCGATCGGCGCGACCATCGTGAGCGACCGCATCTACGAGCCGTTCGCACACGGCGACCGCGCCTTCTACCACGGGTACACGTTCGGCGGTCATCCCGTCTCGGCGGCGGTGGCGATGGAGAACCTCGACATCTTCGAGGAGGAGGGCCTCAACGAGCGGGTGCGGGAGTACTCCCCCGTCTTCCGGTCGACGCTCGAGAAGCTCACCGACCTGCCCATCGTCGGCGACGTGCGTGGCGATGGCTACTTCTTCGGCATCGAGCTCGTGAAGGACAAGGCCACGAAGGAGACCTTCGACGACGACGAGTCCGAGCGGCTGCTGCGGGGCTTCCTGTCGAAGGCCCTGTTCGACGCCGGACTCTACTGCCGAGCCGACGACCGCGGAGACCCGGTGATCCAGCTCGCCCCGCCGCTGACCATCGGGCCGGCGGAGTTCGACGAGATCGAGCAGATCCTTCGCGGCGTCCTGACGGAGGCATGGACGCGCCTCTGACGCGCGGCACCCCGGGAGGCTATGGTGAGCCCCGTGGGCACGATCTATTACGGCGGCTCGGCGATGCCGATACACATCGACGACCGCACCCTCGCACACCTGAAGGTTGTGATCGCCACGAAGCTGCGCCGGGGCGAGAGTTTCACGGTGTCCTGGCGCCACCCCGACGATCAGCCAGCCGGCCGCAGCACCATCTGGCTGCATCCGTCGATTCCGCTGCGCTTCGTCTTCGAAGAGCCGGAGGCTCCGCCGCTGAGCCGCTCCTGGATCGAGGAGCTGGCGAACTCCGCGAGTTCGACGGGCGGCATCATGCTCGTGTCCGAGCAGACGCAGACCGGTCCGGTCTCGACCGTCGCGTCGGATGCCGAGGCCACCGGAGCGGTGATCCCGTAGACCTGGCGACGGCGGCGGCGGTGGACGTCCGTCAGGCGGACGCGTTCTCGTCGGTCTCGGGGCGCTGGTCCTCCATCGGCTCAGGAATGACGCTCAGCCCGGCCGGCCCGCTCGCGGCGAGCATGAGCTCTTCGATCCACAGGCGGTTGATCCGCGGCTGACGGCTTCCGAAGAAGTGGAACTGCAGCGGCACGGCGGGATGGATCCAGAAGCTGCGACGACCGCTGCCGTCGCCGACCTCGACGTCGAACATGAACGGCTCGGAGCGACGCAGCTTGTTCATCATCACGATCCTCAGGTGCGCGAGCGTGCGATCGTCGATGTCGATCGAGTTCCCCGAGGTGTCGTAGATGAACCGGCCCATGGGAGGAGCATATCGCCGCCGCTACGGCGCGAACGCCCCACGAAGCAGGGCGCCCGGGCGCGTCGCGACGGCCGGCGCATCGTCCGCCCGCCTCAGCCGAGAGGCGGCATCCACGCTCAGAGCGAGGCGAGCGCCTCGTCGAGGTCGGCGATCAGGTCGTCGGCGGTTTCGATCCCCACTGAGAGGCGCACGACCTCGGCCGGCACCGCGAGCTCCGTCCCCCTCACCGACGCGTGCGTCATCTCATCGGGATAGTTCATGAGCGACTCCACACCGCCGAGCGACTCGGCCAGCTGGAACAGCCGCGTCGACTCCGCGAAGCGACGCGCGGCCGGGGCATCCGCGAGCGCGACCGAGACGATGCCGCCGAACCCGCTCATCTGGCGCGCCGCGAGCTCGTGCCCGGGATGCGTCGGCAGCCCGGGGTAGTACACGCGCTGCACAGCCGGATGCGCCACGAGGAACTGCGCGATCCGCTGCGCGTTCTCGCTGTGCCGCTGCATGCGCAGTGCGAGGGTCTTGATGCCGCGCGTGGTCAGCCACGCGTCCAGCGGGCCCGAGACGGCGCCCACGGCGAACTGCAGGAACTTCGCCTTCTCGTACAGCGCGTCGTCGTTCAGCACCAGAGCGCCGCCGACCACGTCGGAGTGCCCGCCGAGGTACTTGGTCGTCGAGTGCACCACGACATCGGCGCCGTGAGCGAGCGGCTGCTGCAGGGCTGGCGAGGCGAACGTGTTGTCGACGACGACCAGCGCGCCGGCGTCGTGGCCGAGAGCGGCGAGCCCGGCGATGTCGGCGATCCGCAGCAGCGGATTGCTCGGCGTCTCCACCCACAGCACGCGCGCCGGTCGCTCCTCGAGCGCCGCGCGCACCGCGGCGAGATCGCTCATGTCGACCACGCGCACGCCCACGCCCCAGTCGCCGAGCACGCGCGCGATCAGGCGGTAGGTGCCGCCGTAGACGTCGTTGCCGAGCAGCACCTCGTCGCCCGGGCTCAGCGCCGCACGCAGCAGTGCGTCCTCGGCGGCAAGTCCGGATGCGAACGACAGCGCATGCGCGCCGCCCTCGAGCGCCGCCAGCTGGGTCTCGAGCGCCGCGCGCGTGGGGTTGCCGCTGCGCCCGTACTCGAAGCCGCCGCGGAGCCCCCCGATGCCGTCCTGCGCGTAGGTGGTCGAGAAGTGCACGGGCGGGATGACGGCGCCCGTGGCGGGGTCGAACGCCTGCCCGGCGTGCACGGCGCGGGTCTCGAAGCCGCGATCGGTGGACGAGCTCATGCGAAGTCTCCTTGAGTCGGAAGGGCGGATGCTGCGGGTCGGGGAACCTCGAAGCCGTGGGCCCGCATCCAGTCGTCGTCGTGGATCTTGCTCAGGTACCCGCGCCCGTGGTCGGGAAGGAGCACGACGACGACGGCCTCGGCGGGGAGATGCCGCGCCGTGCGCAGGGCCGCGGCCACCGCCATGCCGCTCGACCCGCCGACGAGAAGGCCCTCCTCGCGGGCCAGCCGACGGGTCATCGCGAAAGCGTCGGCATCCGAGATCCGGTGGATCTCGTCGACGACGCCGGGGTCGTACGTCTCGGGCCAGAAGTCCTCGCCGACGCCCTCGACCAGGTAGCCGTGCACGGGGCCGCCGGAGTAGATGGATCCCTCGGGGTCCGCGCCGACGATCCGGACCGCTCCTCCGGATGCCTCGCGCAGGTACCGGCCCGTGCCGGTGATGGTGCCGCCCGTGCCGATGCCCGCCACGAAGTGGGTGACCCGACCGTCGGTGTCGCGCCAGATCTCCGGACCGGTGGTCTCGTAGTGGCTGCGGGGCCCGTTCTGGTTGGCGAACTGATCGGGCTTGAACGCCCCGGGGATCTCCCGTGCCAGGCGGTCGGACACGCTGTAGTACGAGCGCGGGTCCTCGGGCGGCACGCTGGTGTCGGTGACCACGACCTCGGCGCCGTACGCCTTGAGGACGGCGACCTTCTCACCGGCGAACTTGTCCGGCACGACGAAGATCATGCGGTAGCCGCGCTGCAGCGCCACCAGCGCGAGGCCGACGCCGGTGTTGCCGCTGGTGGGTTCGACGATGGTGCCGCCGGGCTTAAGCAGGCCCTGCTGCTCGGCGGCGTCGATGATGCGGCGAGCGATGCGGTCTTTGGCCGACCCGCCGGGATTGAAGTACTCCACTTTCGCGAGCACGGTGGCGGCGATGCCGTCGGTGACACGGGAGAGCTGGACGAGAGGGGTGTTGCCGACGAGGTCGGCGACGCTGTGGGCGTAACGCACGGGAGGTCCTGAGGTGTTGCCGCGCTGTGCGCGGGAGATGTCGGGGTCGCGGAGGCGTGCCGGAGGCACTCAGCGACAACAGCGACAGGTCAACACGCGGGCCAGTCTAGAGGCATCCCGGCGAGGAAGTCGAGATGCCGTCGCGCCGCGTCGGCGTCCGCTCAGAGCGGGATGACGTCCAGCGACGGCGCGGGGCCGGATCAGCCGCCCGCGCGTGCGCGACCACTCGCTCCATGACCCGGGGTACACGGCGACCTCGAGGCCCGCGAGCGCTGCCGCGAGCGCGGTGTGCGTCGCGGCGATCCCCGACCCGCAGTAGGCCGCGACCGGCACACCGTCCGCGGCGCCGGCGGCCGCGAACCTCGCGCGGATCTCCTCCGCGGGTCGGAAGCGACCGGCGGCCACGTGCAGCGTCGTGGGCAGGTTGACCGCGCCCGGGATGTGACCGGCGACGGGATCGACGGGATCGGACTCGCCGCGGTACCGCTCGGGTGCGCGCACGTCGAGCAGCACACCGTGGTCGGGCCACTCCTCGGCCGCGTCGATGTCGACGACCCCGCCCTGGAGCTGGTCGAGGACGACGTTCCCGGGGCGAGGCAGCACATCCTCCGTCTCGAGCGGAAGCCGCTCGGCGACCCACGCGCGCAGGCCCCCGTCGAGGACGCGGACATCCGCGACGCCGGAGCGGGTCAGCAGCCACCAGGCGCGGGCGGCCGCCACCGACTGCACGTCGTCATAGGCCACGACCACATCGCCGTCGCTGATCCCCCACCGCCGCGCGGCATCCTGCAGCCGCTCCCGCGTGGGCAGGGGGTGCCGGCCGCGGCGGGGATCGTCTCGTTCGGCCAGTTCGCGGTCAAGATCGACGTACACCGCGCCCGGCAGATGACCGTCCAGGTACGCCGGGCGCCCCTCGGGCTGATCGAGACGCCAGCGCACGTCGAGCAGCCGCGGCGATCGCTTCGCCCGGATGAGGTCGGCGAGCTCCTGCGGCGAGATCAGCGGAGAGGACATGGGGTCATGGTCACGCCGCGATGTCGCTGCGGAGAAGGGCAGGACGTCATACGAGGCGACACGACGAAACGCGCCGACACACGAGGTCACATGACGCGGCGGAGGTCGCGGCCGGGCGACCGCGCGTCGGAGGTCAGCCGCGCAGCGCCAGCGCGAAGGGCAGCACCGCCGTCGCGCCGGCGGCGCGCAGCGCCCGCGCCGCCACCGTGATCGTCCAGCGGCTGTCGACGAGGTCGTCGACCAGAAGGACCGGGCCGGCCGGCACGGCGAGGTGCAGCGCGGAGAATCGGTTCCACACGCCTGCGAGGCGGAAGGCGCTGTTGCCGCCCGGCTGTCCGGACGGCCCGCCTTCGACCGGCTCCAGCTCTCCGAGGAACGGCAGCCGGCCGATCTCGGCGAGCCCGCGCGCCAGCGATGCGACCAGCTGCGGTTTCGACCGGGACGGCATCGCGACGACGGCCTCCGGCCGGCGCTCCCATGTCCACTCCGCCAGCACCCGCACACAGGCCGCCGTCATGTCCGGCGGCATGGGGGCATCGGCCGCGCCTGCGGCGAACAGCTCGCGCAGCGGGCCGCCCCACCCGAGGTCGGTGAGACGTGCGAGCGCGCGACCCTCGCTCGCCTGCTCATCGACGGCGATGCGCCCCTTCACCGGGATGCCGAGTCTGTCGGCTCCGGTGGGCCACATGCGCCGCGGCTCGATGGGGACGCCGACGCTGTCCAGGGCCGCAGCGGCTGCCTCCGCCACGTCCGCGGGGACGCCGGTCGGATACCAGGCGCCGGCGCAGTTGTCGCAGCGACCGCATGGTGCCGCGGTGTCATCGTCGAGGGCTCGCTGGAGGAACTCCATGCGGCACGTGGAGGTGCGCTCGTACTCGAGCATGTGCTCCTGCTCGGCGACGCGTTCGGCCGCGATCCGTCGGTACCGCTCCTCGTCGTAGCGCCATGGCGCACCGGTGGCGATCCACCCGCCTTGGACGCGTGCGACCGCACCGTCGACATCGAGCACCTTCAGCAGCAGCTCGAGGGGATTTCGCCGGATGTCGACGACCGCCTCGAGGGCGGGCGTCGACATGGGCGAGCCGGATCCGGAGAGGGCCGCCAGGACGCGTTCGGCGCGCTCCCGGTCGGGCATGGACGCAGTGGCGAAGTAGTGCCAGATGTCGCGGTCCTCCACTCCGGGCAGGAGCAGCACGTCCGCCGACGCCGTCGCGCGACCGGCGCGCCCGACCTGCTGGTAGTACGACACCGGCGATGACGGCGCGCCGACATGGACGACGAAGCCGAGGTCGGGCTTGTCGAACCCCATGCCGAGCGCACTGGTCGCCACGAGCGCCTTCACGCGGTTGTCCTTGAGGAGCTGCTCGGACTCCTCGCGCTCATCGGCATCCGTCTGCCCGGTGTAGGCCCGCACGTCGTAGCCCTGATCGCGCAGCAGCCGTGCGATGTCGGTCGCGGCCGACACGGTGAGCGTGTAGATGATGCCGGAACCGGGGAGATCGCGCAGGTGGCCGACCAGCCACGCCAGCCTGCTGGGCGCGGTCGGCAGCTGCAACACACCGAGGCGCAGCGAGGTGCGCGCGAGCGGCCCCCGGATGGTGAGCACATCGCGCCCGCCGCCGGGCTCGGAAGCCGGGTCGGCAACAGCGTCGGCGCTCAACTGCTCGGCGACGTCCGCGACGACCCGGCTGTTAGCCGTCGCCGTGGTGGCCAGGACCGGCACGCCCGCCGGCATCCGAGCGATGAGCTCGCGGAGGCGACGGTAGTCGGGGCGGAAGTCGTGACCCCAGTCGCTGATGCAGTGCGCCTCGTCGACGACGAGCAGCCCGATGCGCGGGATCAGCACCGGCAGCTGGTCGTCGCGGAAGGACGGGTTGTTGAGTCGCTCGGGTGAGACCAGCAGCACGTCGACCTCGTTCCGGTCGAGCTGCTCGCGCACGTCGCGCCACTCGTGCGCATTGGTCGAGTTGATCGCGACAGCGCGGACGCCGGCGCGGCGGGCGGCGGCGATCTGATCCCGCATGAGGGCCAGGAGGGGCGAGACCAGCACCGTGGGGCCGGCGCCGCGGCGCCGAAGGAGCAGCGTCGCGACGAAGTAGACGGCGGACTTGCCCCACCCCGTGCGCTGCACGACGAGCGCCCGGCGGCGCCCCTCGACCAGCGCCTCGATCGCCTCGAACTGCCCCTCGTGGAAGTCCGCGTCGTCGCGCCCGACGAGCTCGCGCAGCGCCGCGACGGCATCGTCTCGGGTGGTGGTCGTGGCGGTCATGCCTCCAGCCTGCCTGACGGCGCCGACATCCGGGGCGCCCTCGGACGCCGCATCCCGCCGTGCTAGCGTGAGCGGCATCCAGGGGAGGCGGTGACAGGGGATGCTCGAGTCGATCGGCGTCGTGCTGCGTGTGCTCCTCGAGGTGCTCGGCCTCACCGCAGCCGTGCCGGAGCCCGGGATGCTGGCCTTCGCCGGCGTGACGATCGCGGCGTTGGCGCTCACGGCGCTCGTGGCCGTCGTCCTCGACATCCGGCTGGGACCCGAACGCGCGGCTCCGCATCCGCGGCGGGCCATCGACGTGTCGACAGTCCTCTCGCAGAGCCACCCGGATGCCGCGGGCCACGCGCGTCCACGTGCCCCAGGTTTCGCGGTCCCGGCCGCGTAGCCTCTGATCGCCCGTTCGCGGGCCGTTCCCGAGTGCCCTCGCGGCCAGACGCCGCCGACGACACTTCACCGAACGGACCCGTGCATGGACCTGTCCACCTTCCCTCCGATCGCCGCTCTCCTCGACGCGGCCTACACCGCACTGCTCGCCCTCTCGCAGCTGCTCGCCCCGGTCGCGGGCAGCGCCGCCGCCGCGGCATCCATCGTCCTGGTGACGCTGCTGGTGCGGGCGGCCATCATCCCCCTCGGGGTCGCGCAAGCGCGGGCCGAGCAGACGCGCAGCCGGATCGCGCCGCGCCTGCGGGAGCTGCAGCAGCGGCACCGCAGGAATCCCGAGCGGCTGCAGCGGGAGATGGCGAAGCTGTACGCCGACGAGAAGACATCGCCGTTCGCCGGCTGCGTCCCGATGCTGGTGCAGGCACCGGTTCTCGGGCTCGTGTACGCGCTCTTCCTGCATCCGGTCATCGCCGGGCACGCCAACGAGCTGCTGAGCGAACAGCTGTTCGGCGCCCCGCTCGGAACCAGCCTCGTCGCAGCGATCGGCGCGGGCACGGCGACGTGGTCCACCGCGGTCGTGTTCGGCGCTGCGATCGCGCTCATCGTGGTGGTCGCCGAGCTGACGCGCCGGGCTTTTCGGCCGGCATCGGGGACGATCGATGCCGCACCGGGCGGCACGGCGATGGTCGGCATCGCCGGGGCGCTGCCTTTCACGACGGCCGTGGTCGCCGTGTTCGTGCCCCTCGCCGCGGTGCTGTACCTCACGACGACGGTCGTGTGGACGCTCGTGCAGCGCCTCATCCTGCGGCGCCGGTACCCGCCGGCGACCCCGGCCTGACCCGCGCTCCCGACAGAATGGGTCGATGCGCACGCTGTCATCCCTGACCGAGGCGGGTCTCGAGTTCGTGTCGGACTACCACCTCGCGACCCTGTCGACGATCGGCCGCGACGGGGGCATCCATGTCGTCGCGGTGGGGTACACCGTCCACAACGGTGCGGTGCGCATCATCACCTCCGACGGCACCCAGAAGGTGCGCAACGTCGAACGCGACCCACGCGCGACGGTCGCCCAGGTGGCGGGCGCGCGGTGGCTCAGCATCGCCGGGCACGCGACGATCGAGCGGGACGCCCAGGCGGTGCGGCTCGCCGAGGAACTGTATGCGCGCCGGTACCGGCCGCCCCGGGTGAATCCCCGGCGCGTCGTGATCAGGATCGACCCGACGACCGTGATGGCGTCCGCAGGTCTGCTCGTCTGAGCGTCCGGCGCGCGAACCTTCCCGCCGCATCCAGGATATCGGGCGAGGGGGGCCTTGCGGCAAGGGCCCCCCGACGGCGCATACTGATCGGTCGCGACCGTGCACCGTCGCGTCGGGACCTTGGAGCCCATGCCGTGAATTCCCTCACCACCAGCGTTTTCGACTTGCCCGACCGCCTTCGCTCGAAGGCCTCGCCCGGGCTCATCGCCCACGACGAGCAGCACTTCTCGCGGATCGCCCGCACCCTCGAGCAGACCATCGCAGACCTCACCGAACGACTCGCGGCGACGCGCGCGCTGCCCGGCGGTCGCGGCCAGGCCGCCCTCGACCGTGATCTCGAGATCCACCGGCTGTCCGCGCGGCTGCGCGCCCTGCGCCGCTACGGGCTCGATCTGTGCCTGGGACGCATCGTCGCTGCGGGCGAGGCCGAGCCGCTCTACATCGGGCGCTTCGGATTGTCCGATGCCGACGGCCGGCGGCTGCTCGTGGACTGGCGCACACCGGCGGCGAAGCCGTACTTCGCCGCCACGTACGCCGACCCCATGGGTCTGGTCAGCCGGCGGCGCTACCGGTGGAGCAGCGGACGCGTGCGGGACTACTGGGACGAGGTCTTCTCGGCGGATGTCCCGGCGGGCTCGGTCGCGCTCGACGACGAGTCGGCTCTCATCGCCAGTCTCGGCTCGAGCAGGTCGCCGCGCATGCGCGATGTGCTGAGCACGATCCAGGCCGACCAGGACGCCATCATCCGCGCGGACTCGAGAGGCGCGCTGGTCGTCGACGGCGGTCCGGGAACCGGCAAGACGGTCGTGGCGCTTCACCGAGCGGCGTATCTGCTGTACTCCGATCCGCGCCTGGGAGAAGGTCGCGGCGGCGCGCTCTTCGTGGGGCCGAGCCGGGCGTACCTCTCCTACGTCGAGGACGTCCTGCCGAGCCTCGGCGAGGAGACCGTGCAGACCTGCACCCTGAGCGACCTCGTCGCCGAGGGCCGGGCCGCCCTGCCCGAGCCCGACCCGGCGGTCGCGCGCCTCAAGGCCGATGCGCGCATGGTCGACGCCATCGAACCGGCCGTCGCCCTGTATGAGGAGGCGCCGACGGCCGGCATGGCGGTGGAGACTCCATGGCTCGACCTCTGGCTCGATCCTCAGGACTGGGCCGAGGCGTTCGCGTCACCCGAACCCGGCACGCCGCACAACGAGGCGCGCGATCAGGTATGGGAGACGCTGCTGGAGATCCTCACCGATCAGGCTGCCGGCGAGGTGCCGCCGCACCAGCTGCGGCGAGCGCTGACGCGGACCGAGGGTCTCGTGCGCGCCTTCAACCGGGCATGGCCGCTGGTGGAGGCATCCGTCCTCATCGCCGACCTGTGGTCGACGCCGGCGTACCTTCGCCGATGCGCGCCCTGGCTGAGCGGCGACGAGATCCGGTCGCTGCAGCGGAGGGATGCCTCGGCCTGGACGATCTCGGACCTCCCCCTGCTCGACGCCGCCCGTCGGCGTCTGGGCGACCCGTCGGCATCACGCCGCAACCGCGAGCGCGAAGCGCGGCTCGATGCCGAGCGGGAGTACATGGCCCAGGTGATCGACCGGCTGAAGGAGGCCGGTGACGAGCTCATGCAGTGGCTGGACGGCGAAGACCTCCGCAACAGCCTCGTGGACGAGCACGCCCTGCCGAGCGCGGATCCCGACCTCCTCGCGGGCCCCTTCGCTCACATCATCGTCGACGAGGCGCAGGAGCTGACGGACGCGCAGTGGCGGATGCTGCTGAGCCGGTGCCCGTCGCGGAGCTTCACGATCGTCGGCGACCGCGCGCAGGCACGCCACGGGTTCCACGAGTCGTGGAGCGAGCGCCTCGCGAGGGTCGGCTTCACGACGGTCTCGCTGGCGACCCTCGGCGTGAACTACCGGACGCCCAGTGAGGTGATGACGGAGGCGGAACCGGTCATCCGCGCCGCGATCCCGGACGCCAATGTGCCCACGTCGGTCCGGAGCACCGGCGTACCGGTGCTTCGCGCGCCACTGTCGGAGCGTGACGCGATCATCGAGGAATGGCTGCGCGCCCACGAGGAGGGGACGGTCTGCGTGATCGGCGATCCCGGCTTCGCCGAGCGCGAGCGCGTGCGGTCCCTGTCCCCCGAGCTCGCCAAGGGCTTGGAGTTCGACCTGGTCGTGCTGGTCGATCCTCGGTCGTTCGGGGAGGGCGTCGAGGGGGCGGTGGACCGCTACGTCGCGATGACGCGTGCGACGCAGCGCCTCGTCATCCTCGAGGACTGATCAGGCCACGGGCTCGCGCCGGGCCTGCTGGACAGCCCTTCGCGCCCCCGCCACGTACGGCTCGCCGTGCCCGGGGAGCACCACGCCGGCGTCGGTGTCCGCCAGGCGATCGAGGCTGAGGATGTTGCTCTCGACGTCGGCGGTCGCCGCGCGGGCCACCATGCGGGGGCCGCGGCGTCCGGTGTACGGGTCGAGGGTGACCAGCGCATCGCCGCTGAACAGCACCCCTCGATCGGGAAGGAAGAACCCGCAGTGCCCGTGCGTGTGCCCGGGCGACGAGACGGGCACCGGGCTGCCGGGCACATCCAGCGGCGTCCCGTGCCGCACGTCGCCCTGCGCATCCGTTCCCTTGACGGTCAGCGCCCCGGCAGCTGTCATGGCGACGAGGATCGGCACGCCACCGGGGTGCTTGAAGGGGTACGGCCACCGCGGCAGCTGGTGGTCGTACCGGTACGGATGCCGCGCGACGGGTACGTCGGCCTCGTGGATGCGGGACCGCACGCCGTGCTGCTTGTGCAGCCGGTCCGAGAGCCCGACGTGATCGAAGTGTCCGTGTGTCAGGACGACGGCATCCAGGTCTGCGGGAGTCGCTCCCACCGTGCCCAGCGCCTGCAGCAGAAGGGGCCACATGCCGGGCAGGCCGGCGTCGACGAGCGTCAGACCCCCGGTGGTGAGGAGGTAGCAGTTCACGCCGGCCCGGTGGATGCGCACGACGCCTTCGGCGACAGTCGCAACACTCTGTCGTCGATCGGTCATGGACCGAGCCTGGTGCCTGCGCCGTACCCAGGCGGAGGGGGTTGAAGCACCATCACCGCGGTGGTAGCGGTCAGCGGGTGGCCGGCGTGCGCGCCGAGTCCTCGCGGGCGCGCTCGTCCTCGCGCCGCATCCGCTCCCGGACACCGCCCTCGACGCTCGCTCCGGCGGCGATGGGATGGTGCAGCGCCCCGTCCGTATCGGGCGTCGGCATCCCCCTTCGCATCTCGAGGCGGGCGATCTCGGCCGACAGCCGCACGGCCAGCCGGGGAGTGAGGCGGTGCGCGATCCGCGCGCCCTTGGCCTTCCATCCGACGGCCCGCAGCAGCCGCGGCCGCACGCATGCCGTCACGATGGCATCCACCACGTGGTCGGGGCCCTCCATGCCCAGCATGCGCGGAGCATGCCCGGAGTGGTTGCCGGCGTGCGCCCACCAGGGCGTGTCGATGGCCCACGGCAGGATCGCGCACACCTTGATGTCCTTCGACCGCCCGGCGAGGCGAAGCTCCTGGTGCAGCGTGTGCGTGAGGCTGAGCACGGCCGCCTTCGTCGCGGCATAGGAGGAGTGGAACGCCAGCGGCACCTCGCTCTCGACCGAGGCCAGGTTGATGAGCGTTCCCCGGCCTTGCTGCAGGAACAGGCGCACCGCGGCGTGCGCGCCGTGGAGGAAGCCGATGAAGTTCACCTCCGCCACGCGCACGTGCTCGGGGAGCGGAATCGCCCAGAACGACCCGACCGACCCGACTCCCACGTCGTTCACCCACACGTCGATGCGGCCGAAGGACTGCACCGCCGTCTCGGCGAGGCGGGCGATGTCGGACGCGGAGCTGATGTCGCCGGCGACCCCCACGGCGGCTCCGCCGACCGCCTGGATCTCCGCGACCAGGTCGTCCAGCACGTCGCCGCGCCGGGCGAAGGCCACGACGTTCGCCCCGAGCTGCCCGAGCCGCAGGGCGGCGCCGCGGCCGATCCCGCTGGAGGCTCCGACGATCACGACGGTCTTGCCGTCCATCCGCCTGTTGCGCATGCGAGCCATTGTCGACAGCCCGCCGCGTGCGGCCGAGGGCCTTGCACGCGGGGCATCCGCGCGTTAGTGCCCCGTCCGCTGTCCCTCTGTCCCCGCTGTCCCTCTATCCCCGCTTCCCCGGTGCCCCGTCGAGACCGCACGGTCTCGCCGAAGACGCATGTCGTCGACGCAAACGGCGTATGTGCTCGGCGAGACCGCACGTACTCGACGAGAGAGAAACGCCGCCGGGGCGTGCTCCGGCGAGACCGCACGTACTCGACGAGAGAGAAACGCCGCCGGGGGGCTGCTCCGCCGGGTGCGTTTTCTACAGGCCGGGGCACGGGTTGACAAGCCCCCTGTCGCCCGCCGGACGAAGCGCGTTGAGTGGCGCGGGAGTGCAGACCACACACGACCCCCAGGAGGAACCATGTACTTCCACCGACAAGAACTGCAGCACAAGGCGACGCCCGACAAGCCGGACGCCGTCTACGCACGCAAGCTCCAGGAGGTGCTCGGCGGCCAGTACGGCGAGATCACCGTCGCGATGCAGTACCAGTTCCAGGCATGGAACATGCACATCCCCGGCAAGTATCGCGACCTCGTCTTCGGCATCGGTGCGGAGGAGATGGGGCACGTCGAGATGCTCGCGGTCATGATCGCGCAGCTGCTCGAGAAGGCCCCCCTCGGCGTGACCGGTGACGCCGTGCAGGACGATCCCACCGTCGCGGCCGTCGTCGGCGGGACCGACGTGCAGCACGCGATCGTCGCCGGGGCCGGCGCACGGGCCGTCGACAGCATGGGGAACCCCTGGATGGGGTCGTACATCACCAGCAGCGGCAACCTGCTGGCCGACTTCCAGGCGAATGCGAACGCCGAGATGCAGGGCCGGCTGCAGGTGGCACGGCTGTACCACATGACCGACGACCACGGCGTGCGCGACCTGCTCGCCTTCCTGCTGGCACGCGACACCATGCATCAGAATCAGTGGCTCGCGGCGGCGGCGGAGCTCATGGAGGAGGGCGTCGAGGCACTCCCCGTGCCGAGCAACTTCCCACTGGCCAAGGAGGACCGGGACGTGTCGTACCAGTACATCAACTTCTCGGACGGCGCAGCCGCCGCGGAGGGACGTTGGGCGGCCGGCCCCACCCCGGACGGCCACGGCGAGTTCTCGTACGTCCCCGAGCCGCAGGCCGGGGTGCCGATGCCTCCCCCCACGCACCCCGATTCGCGGTTCTACGGCACGACCGAGCTGCCGAACATCATGGAGAAGGCCGCCGGCGCGATGCAGGACAAGCTGAAGAAGGAATGACGGATGCCGCCGACCCTCGCCACGGCTGACAGCACCGCTCCCGGCGCGACGGGGGGCACGCTCCCCATCGTGCCGGGAGACCAGTCCCTGAGGTTCCTCCTCGAAGGCTATGCCTACGGCGCTCGCCGGTTCCGTGAGTTGGAGACGGATGCCTTCCGGACCCGGCTGCTCGGCCGGCGCATCACGTTCCTGCGCGGCGGCGACGCGGCGGAGTTCTTCTACGCGGAGGACCGCTTCACCCGCGTCGGCGGGATGCCGCACACGGTCCTGCACTCGCTGCAGGATGAAGGCAGCGTGCAGACGCTCGACGGCGATCAGCACCGGCATCGCCGGTCGATCTTCCTGTCCGCGCTGGAAGCGCACGGGCGCGCGCGGCTCGCGGCGGCGTTCGCGCGCGGATGGGAGGCGCAGTGGGAGCAGTGGCGCCGGCAGGGATCGGTGTCGCTGCTCACCGGTTCTGCCCGTGTACTGACCAAGGCCGCGCTGGAGTGGACCGGCGTCCCCTTCGCGCCCGAACAGGTGGGGCGCCGCGCGCACGAGTTCGTCATGATGATCGACGGCGCCGGTTCGTTCGGCGCGCGCAACGTCACGGGCCGGTCCCTGCGCCAGCGGACCGAGCGCTGGGCGCGTCGGACGATCGAGGAGCTCCGCCGCGATCCCGACGCGATCGCCGCGGACACCCCGGTCGCGCGACTGCTGTCGTACCGGGAGGACGGTCGGGTACTGGACACCCCCACCGCCGCCGTCGAGCTGCTCAACCTCCTGCGGCCCACCGTCGCGGTGTCGCGGTTCATCGCCTTCGCCGGACTCGCCCTGCACCTGCACCCGGCATGGCGCGAGCGCCTGTCGCACGATGACACCGTGCTCACCGCCTTCACGCAGGAGGTGCGGCGGACCGCTCCCTTCTTCCCCGGCATCGGCGGGCGAGCGACCATCGCGACATCCTGGAAGGGCATCGGATTCCAGCCGGGCGACTGGGTCTATGTCGACATGTTCGCCACGATGCGCGATCCCGGGCGGTGGTCGCGCCCCGAGGTCTTCGATCCCCTGCGCTTCGTGGAGGGCACCTCAGCGGACCTCATCCCGCAAGGATCCGGATCGATGGCCGTCGGCCACCGGTGCCCGGGAGAACCGGCCACGGTGGACCTGCTGGCGCTCGCGACGCGATCCCTCGCGCGGTCGGACTGGTCGGTTCCTCACCAGGATCTGCGGGTGGACCTGCGCCGCCTGCCCGCCAGCCCCGGAAAGAAGGGACTGCTGATCGAGCCTCGGTGAACTCGCCGTCAGTCCCCGTCTTCAGCGTCCCCTCCGTCGGGGCCCACGCCGCGAAGGTTCCTCGCCGACAGCCATGCGGCGACGATTCCGCATGTGAGGCAGGGTCGAGCGGAAGCAGCCCAGGCCGGCTCGTCGACGGCAACGAGGCCGCGGCGCCGTCGGTGGACAGCCTGAGCGCGTTCGGCTGAGGCCGGCGCGCGGCATCCCGGATTCGGATCGTGCGCCCGGATACGGATGCCTCACGCGGCGCGGTCCGAATCCGCGGCGCATCTCCGAATCCACGAGCAGGCACGGTGACCGCCCGGCCGCCCCTGCGGGTCAGCCCGCGGGCTCCTCGGCGGACTCGGCCTGCCACGAGGCCCACAGGGCCGCGTACTCGCCGCCCATGCCGACGAGCTCGTCGTGCGAACCGGACTCCACGATGCGGCCGTCGCGCATCACCACGATGCGGTCGGCGTCGCGGGCGGTGTGCAGGCGGTGGGCGATCGCGATGACGGTGCGGCCCTCCAGCACGCGGTCCAGCGACTGCTCGAGGCCACGGGCGGCGCGCGGGTCCAGCAGCGAGGTCGCCTCGTCGAGGACCAGGGTGTGCGGGTCCAGGAGCACCAGCCGGGCGAGTGCGACCTGCTGCGCCTGCGCGGGCGTCAGCACGACGCCGCCAGTGCCCACCATGGTCTCCAGCCCCTGCGGCATCGATCGCACCCAGCGGAGGGCGCCGACGACCTGCAGCGCCTCCTCGAGCTCGCCGTCGCGGGCCTCGGGCGCGGCCAGGCGCAGATTGTCGGCGAGCGTGCCGACGAAGACATGGTGCTCCTGCGTGACCAGCGCCACGTGCTGTCGCAGCACCGCGAGCGGGATGCGCATGACATCGGCGCCGCCGACGGTCACGCGTCCCGCCGTCGGCGCCGTGATGCCGGTGAGCAGGCGCGCGAGCGTGGACTTGCCGGAGCCCGACGGGCCGACGATCGCGATGCGTTCGCCCACGCGCGGCACGAGGTCGACGTCCCGCAGCACATCGACGCCCTCGCGGTACGCGAAGCGGATGCCGCGAGCCTCGAGCTGCTCGCCCTCGGGGTGCTCGTCGGCGTCGGGGCGGTCGGTGGGCACCTCGGCGACGCCGACGATGCGCGACAGGGCGGTGGTGCCCACCTGCAGCCGGTCCATCCAGTTCACGAGCTCCTCGACCGGGCCGGTGAGCTGCATGGCGTACAGGGCGATGGCGGTGACGTCTCCGGCTGTCGCCAGACCCTGTCCCATGAGGAACGCACCCCAGAGGAGGACGGCGATGACCGGGAGGAGGAAGCCCACGGTGGTGAGGGGGTACCAGACGCTGCGCAGGCCCAGGGTGTAGCGCTCGGCGGCGTTGCGCGCGGCGAGCGCCCGGTCGATCTTCACCCGCTGCAGCGGAGCGAGGTCGAGCGCGTCGATGGTGCGTGCGCCTTCCACCGTCTCGTTGATGACGCCCACCAGCCGCCCGTACGACGCGAGCTGCCGGCGGTACCCCGGTCCCGAGCGCTTGAGGTACCAGCGGCTGCTGAGCACGATCACGGGAACGCCGGCCAGGATGCCGAAAGCGACGAGCGGGTTCAGGATGAAGGCCGCGCCGAGCGTCAGGATCACGGTCATGCCGGTGACGAGAATGCGCGGCACCCCGAACCGGACGGTCTGGGCGACGGCATCCACATCGCTGGTGGTGCGCGACAGCAGATCGCCGGTGCCGGCGCGCTCGACGACCCCCAGCGGCAACGAGGTCACCGTGGCGAGGAAGTCTTCACGCAGCCGGGCGAAGACCGACTCGCCCAGCCGCAGCGACCAGAGCTGGGCGAAGCGGGTCACGAGCGCCTGCGCGACCACCGCCCCGGCCAGCAGGAGGAACATCACGTCGACGGTGCCCATGTCGGCCCGACCCGTCGACAGCAGGTCGATCATGCGGCCGATCACCCACGGCCCCACCAGGCCGGACAGCGCTGCCACGGCGTGGAGGCAGATGACCACGAGGAGCTCGCCGCGGTGACGGCGGATCAGCTGGCGCGCGACCTCGCGGACGCGCTCGCCCGAGGCGACCGGCAGCGCGTTGTCACTCATCGCCCTCCTCCTTCCGCGCCGCCCGGATCGCACCCGTCTCCGTCGCCTTCGTCCAGAGGGTGTCGATCGAACCGGTCCACGCGGCATCGATCTCCTCGCCTGCCATGGGCTCTGCGTCGCTGGTCGACCGGGCGACGATGCGGCGGTACCGCGCGCCGACGGCGTCGTCGCGGCGCATCAGGTCGGCATGGGTGCCCGATCCCACGACCCGACCGCCGCGCATCACGTGGATGACGTCCATGCGGTCCAGCAGCAGCGGGCTCGAAGTCACCAGCACGGTGGTGCGGCCGGCGCGGGCGCGATGGAGCCGACCCGCGATGGTGGCCTCGGTGTTGGCATCCAGCGCGCTCGTCGGCTCGATGAGGACGAGCACCTCGGCGTCGGTCAGGAGGGCTCGTGCGAGGCTCAGCCGCTGCCGCTGACCGCCCGAGAGCACGCTCGCGCGCTCGGGCACGTGCTCCTCGAGGCCCCCGGGGAGCGCCTCGACCGCGTCGCCGGCCGCCGCCACGCCCAGAGCCTGGTCGATCTTCGCGCGCCGGGCGGTGGGCGAGCCCGCGCGGTGAGGCGCCCGGACGCTCTGCGTGTCGAGGCCGTCGCGCAGCCGTCCGGTGAACAGGTGCGGGGTGGCGTCGCTGACGACGATGCGCCGGCGCACCTCGCTGACCGGCATGCGGGTGAGCTCGACGCCGCCCCACAGCACCGGCGCCGTCAGGTGGGTGCGGTCGTCGAAGCGTCCCAGGCGCGTGGCGACCTCGGCTGCGGCATCCGGATCCTCGTCGACGAGAGCGGTGAACACACCGGGCTCGATGACGGCGCCGGATGCCACGTCGACGATCTCCGCCCGCCCCGCCGGGGCAGGCTGCGGGTGCTCGGGATCGCGGACGGCCCGCTGCACGCGCAGCACGTCCAGGACCCGCCCGGTCGCGACGAACCCCCGGGCGAACGCCTGACTGGCCTCGACCGTCGTGCGCAGCGGCACGATGAGGAAGACCGAGTAGCCGTAGAACGTGACCAGCTCCCCCGGCGTGATCTCACCGGCGAGCACGAGTCGTGCGCCGAACCAGACCACCGCGGCGACGAACAGGCCGGGGAGCAGGATCTGCAGGGCATCGAGCCACGATCCCAGCCGCGCGACGTCGATCGCCCGGCGACGGAGGTCGGCGGACCGGCGCGCGTACCGCTGGACGAACTGCTCCTCTCCGCCGATGCCGCGCAGCACGCGGAGCCCCACGACGGTGTCGGCGGCGAGCTCGGTGAGCGCCCCCTGCTCGCGGCGCCACGCCGCCTGACGCCGAGCGAGCGGGCGCACGAAGAGCGTCAGCACGGCGACGAGCACCGGCATGCCCAGGAGCACGAAGAGGCCGAGCGCCGGCGACGTGAACATCGTGATGACGCCCACCGCGACGTATGCGACCACGCCGCCGGAGAATCGGGCGGTGACGTCGAACATCTCGCCCACCCGCAGGGCGTCGTTCGCGACCGTCGAGGCGACCTCGCCCGCCGAGCTGTCGGACGCGATCGCCGCGCCCGTCTCGGCGCTGTGGTAGCCGACGATGCGGGAGACCCCGAGGGAGGACCGCAGCCAGTTCGACACCGCCATCCGGTGCCGCAGCACCGCGAACAGGGCCTGCGCGACGGCGACGACGCCGAGCCCCGCGCACCACGGCAGGACGCCGCTCAGCCCTTCGGCCAATCCCGCGTCGACGGCGCGGCCGAGCAGGTACGGCCAGATCACCTGGCACAGCATCCACAGCACGCCGAAGACGACGCCGCCCACCAGTGTCGCCGGCTGCCGTGCAGCCTGCCACAGCAGCAGTCGCAGCGGCGAGTCAGTGGGAGCTTGAAGCGAGCTCACGTCCGGAACACTCCTCGTCGTCGGTGACGGTGCGGTTCATCGTCGATCCAGCACGACGTCCGCCGTGCGCGCGGCCGCCACGGCCACACTCACGCGGTGATCGCCCTGACGGATCTCGGCGGTCACGTCGTCGTCGGAGATGTTGCGGAGCCGGACCCGCACCCGACCGTCCACGGGCCGCAGCTCGGCCAGGAGCGCCGGATGCGCATCGATGGCGACGGGCGGCGCGGGCGGGGCTGCGGGCGGAACCGCCGCGTGACGCGCCTGCAGCGGCTCGAGGAGGTCCCGACCGAACCGCCGCACGTCCGTCCGGGTCACAGCCGCGACAGGGCGGAAGCGGTAGCGGAACCGCCGCGTGATCTCCTGGCGAGCCTGGAAGTTCGTGAAGTGCAGGTTGTTCATCAGCCAGCTGTGGACGTGGCCGACCGGGGCGTCCAGGTGCGCCGCCCACCTGCCGGTGTGGAAGCCGCCCACTTGGACGAGCGGGGCGTCCATCGAGCCCCACAGGATGCCCCCGTCCGCACCTGCGACACCGATCGCGTGCTGGATGGAGTACCAGTCCTTGCTGGTGTCGGGAAGCTGCTCCCGCTCGGCGGCGAAGACGGCGCCGGCCGTCTCGAGGAGGAACTCCGGCTCGGCGACGTCGAACGGGAAGCTCACGAACACGCTCTCGGGCGCGAAGCGCTCGGGCTTGCCGACATGGACGTCCAGGTCGATGTCGTCGCCTCCGTCGGCGATCGCCAGCGTCGCCACGACGCCCGGGATGCCAGGTGCCGACGCCTCCCAGCGGATCTCGGTCACGCCGCCCGCCCGCCGCACCCGCGCAGGCGCGCCACCTGTCGCGACCACCCGCTCGAAGACCGGGCCCGGATGATCGGGGTGGAAGAGCTTCGGGGACTGCGTGATCATCGGGTGCCCGGAGCCCGGTTCGACGACCTCGTCCACCACCGCGCCCAGCGGCCCCGCGGCCGAGCCGTCCACGAGCTCCCGCCCGTCGCGGGTGTCGATGAGCGAGACGACGCCGCCGCGGGCCGGGTCGACGGTCACGCGGTACGGACCGGCCTCGACCGGCCCGTCCGCGACGTCGTCCGCTGCCGGCTCGGGCACGGGCAGGATCGTCACCCCGAAGGGCTCCACGTCCGCCCGTGCGCGGACGCGGCGGGTGCCGGCGACCTCGACGTCGACGATCTCCCGTCGCGCCGCCTCGGTCGGGTTCACCACGACGATCGCACCCTCGGGCGGCGTGGCGTCGCGTCCGGAAGGCTGCGCCGGCTCCTCGGAGCCGGCCCCGCCGGCGTAGGCGTACCGGAACCACCCCTCGATCGCGAGGTCGCGGGCGTGGTCGAAGGCGTCGTACGCGAAGGCCGACTTGGCGTTGTGATGGGAGTGACTGAAGGTCGAGTGAGGCTTGGAGTACGTCTCCCAGCTGCCCCACGTGTGCTCGCCGTAGAGCAGGAGCTGCTCGTCGATGTGCTCGAGCGTCTCGGCGACCTCGGCGTCCGAGCGCAGACGAACGGGTCCGCGCCGGTAGCCCAGCACGTCGGCGTGCGGCATCCGTCCCGCCCCGGCGAGCGCGACCAGCGACAGGGTGGACTGCGCGGCCCGCGCGAAGCTGCGCGCCTCGCGATAGACCGCCACCTCGCGCGCGGTCGAGCCGTGGCCGTGCGACCACCAGTCCGCCCATTCACCACGCACGGTCGGCAGCTCGAACGAGCCCACCTCGGCCTCGAGCCGGTCGAGCGCCTGATCGATGGTCGCGGTGCGCATCGGCCGCTCGGGGTGCCGCGCGTTCCAGTGGCGGACCACGTCGAGGAAGCGCGCCGTCGGCCATCGGTTGTCGTTGCCGGCGTGGACGATCGCCGTGCTCCAGGGATAGTCCTCGCGTCGCTCGAGCACGTCGACGAAGGCCGCGATGCGCTCCTCGGCCCGTTCCACGTCGCCGTCGACGATGCCCCACTCCTCACCGAAGCCGTAGTGCGTCGACAGCCACACGAAGACACGGCGGCCGGATGGCCCCTCCCACCAGAAGCCGCTCGGCTGGACGAACGGCGGTCGGCCGTGGTCGGGATTGAGCGCCATCACGAGCCGGGCGATGCCGGCATCGCGCATCTGCTCCACCGTTCCCCACGACAGCCCGTTCACGTCGCCGTGCTGCTGCGTGCGGATGTCGATGCCGGCGTCGCGGAGGCGCTCGAGCTGCTCGTACGCCGCATCGAATTCGAAGGCGCTCGGCAGCTGCGTCATGTTGAGGTAGCCGCCCGTCACGGAGATGGCGCCGCTGCGCGTCAGGCGCGCCAGCTGCTCGACCTGGGAGGGTGCGGCGCGCTTGAGGAAGGACAGCACCGGGCGGGCCACCTCGAAGGTCCATCGGAAGCCGTCCGGCCCGTCGGCCGGCAGCTCCTCGGCGATCTCGAGCACGCGGTCGACGATGCGCCCGTGCATGTGGTCGATCAGGCGCGGGCTGTTCGTGTAGCCGACGTCGTGGTGGGTGTGGCCGATGAGCAGGATCTGTCGGATGGACATGACGGTGCGAGTGGTCCGTGATCGTTTCGGTGAGGCGGTGACGAGGGCGATGAGCGGTGCTGGTGCGGAAGAGGCAGGGGCGGGCCGACCGAAGTCGACCCGCCCCTGGTCCCCCCTGGACGAGTGCGGCCGGCGTCAGCCCGCCGTGGCGTTCTCATACGCGCGCATCGCGGCCTGCTGCGCGTCGGCGAGCGCCTCTTCGGGCGTCTTGTCGCCGAGCAGCGCCGCGGTGATGGCGTTGTTCAGTTCGTTCTGGATGTCTTGCCCTGCCGGCGACGAGCCGAAGGACTGGCCGTACTCCAGCACGTCGTAGTACGTCGAGATCGTCTGGTCGAAGCCGGCGTTGCCCGTTTCGACGACGTACTCCTCGCGGATGGACTGGTCGGGACCGGGCGAGCCGGTGAACAGACCGGTGTTGATGCCGCCGTCCTCGGCGCGCGTGGCAGCGCGGGCCTCACCGGCCGCCGCCCAGGCGTCCTCGCTGGTGAGGGCGACCATCCAGGCGCACGCCGCCGTCGGGTTCTCGGCACCTGCCGGGATCACGAACGCAGAGCCGCCGGACACCGAGAACGGGTTGCCCTCGCTGTCCTTGAACGGCACAGCCTCGATCTGGATCTGGTCGACGTAGGGCGACAGCACGTTCGGGTACCACTGGGCGTTGACCTGCGCGCCGACCTGGTCGGTGACGTACTGGTTGTTGTCGCCGAACGTGTCGAACGAGTCGGTGAAGCTCTTCACCGCGGCGTATCCGCCCTGCGCGTCGTTGATCTGCTTGAGCAGCTCGATGCCGGCGACGTTGCTCGGGTCGTCGAGCGTCGGTGTGCCGTCCTCATCGGTGAGCTGTCCGCCCATGCCGAGGATCCACAGCGGGGCCTGGCCGGTCGAGACCGGGTCGAAGCCCAGGCGTGTGGGCACACCGCCGGATGCCTGGTACATCTTCGCGATCGCGCCCAGGAGCGCCTCGGGGTTCGAGGTGTCGATCTCCTCGTTGGTGACGCCCGCCTGGTCCATCACCCGCTTGTTCAGGATGATCGCCGGCGGCTGGTAGAACTGCGGCACGGCCCAGATCGCGTCCTCGTACCGCACGTCGTCCACGACGAAGGGGTACCAGTAGTCGTCGGGGCTGACGCCCTGCGCGTCGAAGCAGTCGTCCAGCGGCATGATCAGGTCCTGCGCGGCGTACTGCGTGACGTAGCGGCGGTCCATCTGCACGACGTCGGGGACGTCGCCGCTGGCGATGCGGGTGGTGAACTTCTGCGCGTCGAACGCGGTGGCGTCGAGCTCGATCTCGACGTCGCTGAGCTGCTCCTCGGCGTAGTCGAGGCGCGACTGGCCGACGTCGTCGGCGTTCTCGAAGCCCCATGCCGACAGCGTCCCCGTGGGCTCGGCGTCGAAGTCAGCCTCTCCGCCGCCGGTGCCGCCGCCACCCCCACCGCCGCCGCAGCCCGCGAGCAGGACGGCGGACGCCGCCAGAGCGGCGATCCCGATAGTGCGCTTGCGCATCTGTTTCCCTTTCGATCGGGGCAGCTCCGTCGCCGCCGCCGCGTGGAACGATTCCCCTGGGAACCTTCCCACATGACGGTAACCATCCCTATCGGGCCGGGCAACGGAGCTATCCGCGTATTTATTGGTTTGTGATGTGTACGTTGTGGAATCGTCGCCTCGGCGCCAGCATCCTCACCCCTTGCGCCCCTGGGTGGCGACGCCCTCGATGAAGTAGCGCTGACCGAACGCGAAGAGGATGAGCATGGGCAGGGTCACCAGCAGCGACGCCACCATCACGTACTGGTAGTCGCCGTGCCCGCCCGCTGTGGGGCTGTATTTCGTCATCGCGTAGGCGATTCCCAGCGGCGCGGTGAACTCGTCGACGTCACCGGCGTTCAGGTAGATCAGGGCGGCCTGCAGGTTGTTCCAGCTCGCCTGGAACTCGAAGAGGAAGACGATGACGAACGACGGGATCGACAGCGGCATGGCGATCCGCCAGAACAGACCCCAGTAGCTCGCGCCGTCGAGACGCGCGGCCTCGAACAGCTCCTTGGGCAGCCCCAGGAAGAACTGCCGTTGCAGGAAGATGTAGAAGGCGGACCCGAACAGGTTCATGCCCCACAGCGGCACCCAGGTGCCCAGGAACCCCGTCTCCTTCCAGATGAGATAGATCGGGATCATCGTGACCGCGCCGGGGAGCATCATCGTGGCCAGGACCAGGCCGAACAGCGTGTTGCGCAGCGGGAAGCGGAAGTAGGCGAACCCGAACGCCACGATGGAACTGGACACCGCCACCGCCGTCGCCGCGATGAACGCGATGGCGATGCTGTTCCACATCCAGCTCATCAGCGGCAGCTGGTTCCACACCTCGAGGTAGTTCTCGGGCACGAACGTCTTCGGAATGAGGGCATTGTCGAAGACCTCGCCGCGCGGCTTGAAGCTCGCCGCGAGCAGCCACGCGAAGGGGTACAGGAACAGCAAAGCGAAGAAGATGAGGACGATCGTGAGGACGATGCGCCCCGCGAAGGTCTTCGGCTGGGCGATGCTGCGGCGCCAGCGCGAGCGCTTCGGCACGGTCGCGGCGATGGCCGCGGCCGCCTCGGGAGCCGGCCGCGAGACGCCGGGGGTCTGCAGCGATGTGGCCATCAGCGGTCTCCCTCGTAGTAGACGAAGCGGTTGCCGAACTTCACCTGGATCACCGTGATGATCATGATGATGACGAACAGCAGCCAGGCCATCGCCGCGGCGAATCCGAAGTTGAACTGCCGGAACGCCTGCTGGAACAGGTAGATGGCGTAGAAGAGGGATGCCTCCGGCGAGGCGTTGCTCTGATCTCGCCAGAACAGCACGTACGCCTGGTCGAAGACCTGGAAGGCCGCGATCGAGAGGACGATCACGTTGAAGAACATCGCGCCCGAGATCATCGGCATCGTGATCGAGAAGAACTTCCGGATGGGGCCGGCGCCGTCCAGGGATGCCACCTCGTAGAGTTCGACGGGCACGTTCTTCAGCGCCGCGAGGAAGATAACCATGGTGCCCGCGACCGTCCACAGCGTCATGATGACGATGCTGGGCTTCACCCACGCGGGATCGACGAGCCACTGCGGACCCTCGAGGCCGAAGAACCGCAGGAACTGGTTGATCGCGCCGGTGTTGCCGTTGAGCAGGAGGAAGAACACCGACGCCGTCGCCACCGCGGGCGTCATCTTGGGCAGGTAGTACACCGTGCGGAAGAACCCCGCTCCGCGTCCCACCCGGTTCAGCAGCATGGCCAGGACCAGCGCAAAGATGATCTCCAGCGGCACGGCCATCACGACGTAGAAGAGCGTGTTCGACAGCGACACCGCCACCCGCGGGTCCTCGAACAGGCTGGCGTAGTTCGTGATGCCGACCGGCCGCGCGGTGTTGGTGGCGAGGTTGTAGTTGCTGAATGAGATGTACAGGCTGTAGATCATCGCTCCGGCGGTGAAGACCAGGAAGCCGATGATCCACGGGGAGATGAAGAGGTAGCCGGCGAGGGCTTCGCGCTTGTTGTAGTGCTGCTTGACCCGGGGCGCTCTGCCCTTCTTCCGGCGGCGACCGCCGCGGGCCTCCTCCGTCTGCTCCTCGAGTGCGCCGACGAAGGCGTCGGGCTGAGACGTGACGCTCATCTCGATGCCTCGTTCGCGGAAAGCCTCGGGCGAATCGTGTAGGTCATATCACTCTCCACATCGAGATGTGGCATCGTTACCACATGGTGGTGACTATACGGCGCGGGATCGGCTCCTCGCAACAGCGCGGAGCTCGTGTCGGGCCCGCGCTCGGGTGCCTCCGAGAAGTACGAGGGCAGGCTCGTGCCTGCGACCGTCAAGTCGCTCATGGCGCGAGCCTAGGTGTCCCCCAGGTCCCGCGGACAGGGCTTGCGCGACGCGCTTCTTCTGTGCTTCTCGCAGGAAGCCGCGCATGATCGCGGCGGACGTGGCGGTGTACGCCGCGACATCGGCGGGTGTGTGCGCGGCGGTCGCCGCGGCGCGCAGCGGCGCCACGGTCGTCCTGGTCGAGCCCGGTCGGCACGTCGGCGGGATGACCAGCGGCGGGCTGGGGTACACCGACGTCGGCGACGTCCGCGCCCTCGGCGGCATGGCCGCGAAGTTCCGCGCGGCGGTCGCCGAGCACTACGGGGTACCGGTGGGCCGCTACGCGGGACCGGAGCCCCGGGTGGCCGAGGAGATCTTCCGCCGCTGGCTGGACGAGGCCGGTGTGAGCATCGTCACGGACGCTCGCCTGGCCTCGGTGCGCATGGGCGTCGATCGGATCGCCGACGTGACGCTCGAGGACGGATCCGTCGTGAGCGCGGACGTCTTCGTCGACGCGAGCTACGAAGGCGACCTTCTGGCGGCGGCGGGCGTCTCGTACGCGGTGGGGCGGGAGTCGAGGCTCCTGTACGGAGAGGAGTTCGCCGGTCGCCGTGAGGTCATGCCGGGACGGCATGCGACGCCGCCGTGGATCTCGCCGTTCCGCGACGACGAGGCAGGGCTCGTCGAGGGACCGCTCCTGCCGCAGATCCGGCCGGAGCCGCTGGCGGAGGTCGGGTCGGGCGACGGGGGCATCATGTCGTACGGATATCGCGTGTGCCTGTCGCGGGCGCCCGACCGCGTCCCGTTCCGCCGGCGTGACGGCTACGACGAGGCGCACTGGGAGCTCGGGCGGCGCCTGTTCGCCGCTGCGCAGCGGCGCGGCGACGTGCACCCGGCCGGTCGCCACCTCGGCCTCGAGCCGAACCTGCCCGGCGGAAAGGCCGACGGCAACTCGCTCGGTCCCTTCTCGCTCAGCGTGCTGGACGGCAGCGCGTGGGAGTACCCGGACGCCGATCCGGGACGCCGCGAGCAGATCCGGCGGCATCACCTCCACCACGCCGAGGACTTCCTGTGGTTCCTCGCGAACGATCCCGCCGTGCCGGCGGGCATCCGGCGCGAGATGCAGGGCTGGGGGCTGCCGGCCGACGAGTTCGCCGACACGGGACACCTCCCGCATCAGCTCTATGTGCGCGAGGCGCGACGGATGCTCTCCGATGTGGTGCTGACCGAGCAGCAGCTCCGCGCGGGTGCCGTGCCCGACGATGTCGTGGCGCTGGGCTCGTACCATCTGGACATCCGCGAGGTGCAGCGGGCGTGGCGGTGGGTGTACGAGCATCCCGCCCCGATCGCGATGGTGGTGACCGAGGGCTACCTGTCGGTGCCCGTGCCGGTCTACGGCATCGGCTACGGGGCGCTCGTCCCCCGCCGGGAGGAGTGCGTGAACCTCGTCGTCGCGGTCTGCGTGTCGGCATCCCACGTCGCGTTCTCATCGATCCGCATGGAGCCGCAGTACCAGATGCTCGGACAGGCGGCCGGCGCCGCCGCCGCGATGGCGGCGCGTTCGGGCGTCGCGGTGCAGGAGGTCCCGGTCGACGCGCTGCAGAGCGTCCTGCGGGACGACGGAGCGGTGCTCGCGGTCTGATCGAACGGATGCCGCCGCCGGGGCGGATACACCCGCGGGCGCCGGCACGCAAGCGGTGGGACGGCGGCCGCGGCGCTCCTATCGTCGAATCGTCGGAAGGAGCGACCATGACGGACACACCGATTCCCCGGCTGTCGCCCGAGGACGGCAACCCGGCCAGCGACCTCAAGACGGACGTCATCAAGGACGTGGAGCGCGAGCACACGATCACCGGCGACGTGGTCGGGCCGCGCAGCGACGAGATGCCCGACGACAGCGGGGACGACGACGAGGACAAGCAGTAGCGGCTGCTTCTCGCCCGCGGGCGGGCGTCGCCTCGGTCCATGAGGCCGGTCGAGGGCGACGTCCGCCCGCGGTCGTCCCGCTCACCCCCAGGCCGTGGCGGGATCCAGGGTCCGCGCCTGGCGACCGTGCAGGGTCAGGGCGAGCTCCGCGGCGGCCTCCAGCTCCTCGCAGAGGTCCACGGCTCGTGCGAGGTCCGGTGCGCACACGACGCTGCCGTGCTGGGCGAGCAGGAGCACGTGCGCGTCGACGGCTCCTTCGCCGACGCGGCGGGCGAGCTCGTCCGAGCCGGGCGGGGCGTAGTAGATCAGGCGCACGCGGCCGAGCGTGCGGATCCGGTACGGGGTGTAAGTCGGAAGCGGGTCCTTCCCGGGCGCGCACGGCAGGCACGAGACCGCCGTCGCCGCACGGGAGTGGAGGTGGATCACCGCGCGAGCATCCGGCCGCGCCCGGTACGCGGCCACGTGCAGCGCCCACTCCTTGGTGGGCGCAGGACCCGACGCCTCGCCGCCCTCGAGCGAGAGCTCGCAGATCTCGTTCGCGGTGACCCGTCGCAATGACGAGCCGGTCGGTGTGATGAGGATCCGGTCGTCGTCCCGTGTGCTGGCGTTGCCCGAGCTGCCGGGAGAGAGCCCTGCGGCCGCGACGGCCCGGCATGCCTGCACCAGCTCTTCCCGGGTCATCTCTCCTCCTCGAACGCCTCGGCGAAGAAGCCGTCGTCGCCGAAGTTGCCGGACTTGAAGCACAGGTCGAGCTCCCGGCCTGCGGCATCCGTCGCGGTGGTCCATGCGACGCCGGGCGCGGCGACGCGGCGCACGCGGAGAGCGCGGACGCCGAGCGCGCCCGCGACGGCACCCGAGGTCTCTCCGCCGGCGACGAGGATCCGGCGCACCCCGAGGTCCTCGACGGCGGCGACGGCGATGCGCGCCAGCGTCTGCTCGACGAGGTGGGCGGCGCGCTCACGCCCGAGGCGCTCCTGCACCGCGGTGACGGCCGCCGGGTCGGCCGTGGCGGACACCAGCGGGATGCCCCGGACAGTCGCCGCGAAATGAACCGCCTGCGCCACGACGGCGTCCGGATCCGCGGCGATGGCGATCACGTCGAGGTCCCACCGCGGTCCGGCGAAGCCCGCCACCTGTGCGCGCGTGCGCTCGGATCCGCTTCCCGACACGATGAGCGCGCGTCCTCCGGGCGGCGGCGGGGCGGCGGCGGCAGCGCCCGAGCTCAGCCGGCGGGCGAGCGCCACCGCGAAGCCGGCGGCCCCGCCGAGCAGCACGTCGTCGGCGTCTGCGAGAGCCGCAGCCGCGGCATCCAGGTCCCGGTCCTCCACGGCGTCCAGCAGCACGTGGCGGACCCCGGCGGCTCGGAGCTCGCGCACACCCGAGCTGACCGCGGCCGCACCCGCGCGCGCCGCCTCGATCGGCAGGGAGCCCACCGGATGCGGCGTCTGCCGACCGAGCACGCGCACCAGGTCCGGGTCGCGCATCGGCGTCAGCGGGTGGTGGGCGAGCGACGATTCCGACAGCAGCCGGTCTCCGACGAAGAGGTGTCCGCGGTGCATGGTGCGGCCGACGGCGGGAGTGGCGGGTGTGCCGACAGAGGCGGTCACTCCGTCCAGTGCACCCACCAGCGCGTCGGCGACCGGGCCGATGTTGCCCCGGTCGGTGGAGTCGAATGTGGAGCAGTACTTCTGGAAGATCCGCCGCGCGCCCCAGCCCCTCAGCACCCGTGCGGCGGCGACGCTCTGCTCCACGGCCTGCTCGACCGGCGCGGTGCGCGACCTGAGGGCCACGATCACGCAGTCGCCGGTCGGGGCGTCGCCGGGGTCGGGCACGCCGAGGCGCACCTGGGCCGAGAGGCCGGCGGTCGTGACGCCCGCCGCGACGTCGCAGGCTCCGGTGATGTCATCGGCGATCACGCCCACCTGAAGGGTCATGCCGCGATCCTCACCTCTATGCCGGCGCGTTCGAAGCGCTCGAGGATGTCGCGGTCGGCCCGCGCGTCGGTCACGAGCGTGTCGACGATGTCGAGCGCGCCGATCCTCACGGTCGACACGCGATCGAGCTTGTCTGCGTCGGCCAGCAGGAGCACACGATCGGATTGCCGCGCGAGCACGCGCTTGATGGCGGCGTCGAGCACGTTGGTGCCCCACAGGCCGTCGACGTCGACGGCCGTCGCCGACAGCAGCGCGACGTCGCAGCGCACGCCGCGCAGCGTCTCCTCGGCAAGGGGTCCGGCGAAGCTGCGGGTGTCGGGCTGGTAGTGGCCGCCTGCCGCGATGAGGCGGGCTCCGGGTTCGCGCGAGAGCATCTCGATGACGGGCAGCGAATGCGACACGATCGTGCTGCCGCGGAGCAATCGCGCCGCGGCGGCGACCGTGGTGCCGGCGTCGAGCGCGACGACCTCGGCGCCGGCGAGCGCCTCCACAGCGAGCGCGGCGATCGCGCGCTTCTGAACGGCGCCGACGGCGTCGCGGCGTTCGAACGGCACCCCGGCCGAGGCGATCGTGGCCCCGCCGGCGACGCGGCGGACGACCCCCTGCTCCTCGAGGAGCCGCAGGTCGCGCCGCACCGTCATCTCCGAGACGCCCAGGCGCTGGGCGACGTCAGCCGACGAGATGTAGCCGTCGGCCGCCACGAGCCCTTCGATCCGGGCGCGCCGCTCGGGTGCCTCGGTGTACCGCATGAGCCTCCCTCGTCGTGATGATTATCGGACATGTTTGCCAAATCTGTTCAGAATGTCACAAACTGTGTGCGTGACGCTCGTCCTGGGTCTGGACATCGGCAGCACGACGACGAAGGCCGTCCTCGTCGCCGTGACCGATGACGCCGCGTCCGTGCTTCGCGTCGCGCGCGTCCCCACGCCGGCGGGAGCCGACGAGGTCATCACGGCCGCGGCGTCCGTCGTTCGGGAGTGCGTCGAGGGCGCTGCCGCTCCCGTGGCGGCGGTCGGCATCGCCTCGATGGCCGAGAGCGGCGTGGCACTGGGAGCCGACGGTCGTGCCCTCACTCCCCTTCTTCGCTGGGACCGACCTGTCGACCGCCGTCATCTCGACGACCTGCTGGCGCGGCATCCGGATCTCCCGCCCCGCACCGGCGTGCCCGCGACGACCAAGCCCGCCGCTGTGGCGTTGACGGCTCTGCGCGCGGAGGAGCCGGCCGTCTTCGCCGCCCTGCGGCACTGGGCGGGCCCCGCCGACCTCGTCGCTCACGCCCTGACCGGCGAACGGGCCACCGATCACACGCTCGCGGCACGCACCATGCTGGCCGGGTCGCGCGGCGACGCGTGGGATGACGAGGTGCTCGAGAGCGCGGGGCTGCGGGCGGGAGCGCTTCCCGCACTGCGCACGCCGGGCGAGCCCGCAGGTTCGACGGCGTCCCAGGCGCTCGCGTTCGGACTGGATCGCGGCATCCCGGTGTTCATCGCGGGGCACGACCACGCCGTCGGCGCGTGGGGCGTCGGTGTGCGGCGACCCGGCGCCGTGGCCGACTCGCTCGGCACCGCTGAGGCGGTCGTCCGGGTGACGGATGCCGCCGACACGGCGAGCGCCGTGGCCGACGGCTTCTCGGTCGGACGCACCGTCGACGGGACCGCGCTCACCATCCTCGGAGGCAGTCGCGCCTGCGGGGCGATGCTCGAGTGGTGGGATGCCGAGCACCTCGAGGATCACGTCGGCACCCGCCTCGCCGAGGCACGCCCGGAGGCCTGGCGCACGAGCGACATGATCGTGCTCCCCTACCCGTCCGGACGCCAGTGCCCGCTGCCCGATCCGGACGCGCGCGTCGTGCTGCGCGCGGATCCGGGGGACCCCGCGGACCGCGCCCGCGGCATGCTGCAGTCGCTCGTGTTCCAGGCGCGCTGGATGCGGGAGGCCGTCGATGCGCTGGCCGGATCCCCGGCCACCGACATCACGGTGCTCGGATCCCTCGCTGAGCGCATCCCGGCGTGGGCCCCCCTGGTCGCCGCAGCCGGCGTCGAGACGTTCTCAGCGGGCACGACCGAGGCCGGTCGCGGCGAGCGCGGCGCTGCTGGCCGCGGTGCGCCGCGGCGAGGCATCCGCCGATTCCGCGCTCGCCCGCGACCCCGTCGCGCCGGTGAACGCTCCCGACCTCGACGACGTCTACCGACGGTTCCTGCGCACCGTCCTCGCTGAAGGAGAACGATGACCACCCTCGATGCCATCGCCCGCCCATCGGGCACGTTCGCCATGGTGGCCATGGACCAGCGCGAGAGCCTGCGCCACATGTTCGACCTCGCCGGCCGCGGCCGACCGGCTGACGACGTCCTGATCGACTTCAAGGTCGCGGTGGCCACGGAGCTCGGGCCTTACGCGTCGGCGTTCCTCGCCGACCGGCAGTTCGGGTTCGACCGGGTGAGTGCCGCGCTGCCCGACTCCACCGGACGGATCCTCGCCGTCGACGCGCTGGAGCAGGCCGACGGCGGCCCCGTCGAGGACACCGCGCTCGACGAGGAAGCCGTGGCCGCCCTCCCGGCCGGCGTCGACGCGCTGAAGCTGCTCCTCATCTGGCGGCGCGACGATCGCCGGGCCGAGCGCGTGGCGCTCGCTGCCCGCTTCATCGAGGTCGCGCGCGAGAACGGCGTGCTGTCGGTGCTCGAGCCGGTCGTTCGAGCCGCGCCCGAAGAGAGCGACTTCGACGCCGATGCGGCGATCCTCGAGGCCGCCCGCGAGCTCTCCCCCCTGCATCCCGACCTGTACAAGGCGCAGGTGCCGCTCGCCGGCGCCGGGGAAGAGGCGCAGCAGCGGGCCGCGAGCGCCCGGCTCGACGCGTGCATGACCGGGCCCTGGGTCGTGCTCTCGCAGGGAGTCGAACGCGATCGCTTCGCCACCGCCGTCCGCGCCGCCTGCGCGGAGGGCGCGAGCGGCTTCCTCGCGGGACGTGCGCTGTGGAGCGACATCGTCGGCAGCGATCGTGTCCGCGAGGACCTCCGCGGTCGAGCGGTCGACCGGCTCCGGGCGCTGAGCGAGATCGTCGACGAGTACGGTCGCCCCTGGCGGGAGGCGTGACCGTGCGCGTCGGCGTGCTGCACACGGTGCCGGCGCTCGTTCCGGTGTTCCACGCGCTGCTCACCGGCCGGCGCGGCGATCTCGACATCGTGCACACGGCGGATGCCTCACTGCTCTCGCGCGCCGTCGCATCCGGGATCACCGCCGATGTCGAGCGCGATCTGCACGCGCACGTGAGCGCGCTGCGGGATGCCGGCGCGCAGGCCGTGCTCGTGACATGCTCGTCCATCGGCGAGGCGGCGACGCAGGCCGCGGCGACCGTCGGCATCCCTCTCGTGCGGGTGGACGCGGCGATGGCGCGGACCGCGGAGCAGCGGGCGCGGGAGGCCGCCCGGACGCGGGCGGCGGCCGGGTCGGACGGGCCGGCCGAACGGGATGCCGGCCGCGCGGCATCCGAGCGCGGGCGCATCCTGGTCCTCGCGACGCTGTCGGCGACACTCGGCCCCACGAGCCGGCTCGTGCAGGCCGCCGCACGCGAGGCCGCAGCGGGCGCGGGCGCACGAGGGGCGGATGCGGCACGCGGGGTCGACGTGGAGGTGAGCGCGCTCGTCGTGGAAGGCGCCGCGGACGCACGCTCCGCCGGCGACCAGGCGCGCCACGACCGACTGATCGCCGACGCCATCGCACGCGCGGGCGAGGTGGACGTCATCGTGCTCGCGCAGGCCTCGATGGCCACCGGCGCGGGCGAGGACCCGCGGGTGCTGACCTCGCCCGAGTCCGGGGCATCCGCGTTCGTCGAGTCCCTCGGGGACGCGCGGTGAACGCCGGCCGGAAGCGTCGAGCATGACCGGCGTCTCGCTCCTGACGTACGCCGACCGCCTCGCGGGGAACCTGCCCGGCCTCGGGCGGATGCTGTCGGACGAGCTCTCGGTGTTCTCGGGCGTGCACGTGCTGCCGTTCTTCACGCCGTTCGACGGCGACGACACCGGATTCGATCCGATCGACCACACCGCGGTGGATCCGCGGCTGGGCGGGTGGGCCGATGTGCGCGCCATCGCCGCGTCGCGCGAGGTGACGGCCGATCTCATCGTCAACCACGTCTCCAACCGCTCCGCCGAGTTCGAGGACTGGCTGGCGCGTGGTCGTCGCTCGCCGCACGACGGCATGTTCCTGACCTTCGACCGCGTCTTCCCCGGCGGCGCGACCGAGGGCGACATCACGGCGTTCTACCGCCCGCGTCCGGGACTTCCGTTCACGCCGTACCGTGCGGCCGACGGCACCCGCCGTCTCGTCTGGACGACGTTCCTGCCGTCGCAGGTCGACATCGACGTCACGCATCCGGCGGGGATCGGCTACCTCGAACGGCTCGCCGACACGCTGGCGGCCGGCGGGGTCGGAACGGTGCGACTGGATGCCGTCGGCTACGCCGTCAAGACGCCCGGCACCGACTCCTTCATGACCTCGCGGACGCTCGAGTTCGTGGCGCAGGCGGCAGAGCTGATCCGGGCACGCGGGATGCGCGTGCTCGTCGAGGTGCACGCGCACCATTCCCAGCAGCAGGCGATCGCGCCGCTCGTCGACCTCGTCTACGACTTCGCCTTCCCGCCCCTGCTGCTGCACGCGTTGCGCACCGGCTCGGCGGCGCGGATCGCCGAGTGGCTCGGCATCCGGCCGGCCAACGCGGTGACGGTCCTCGACACGCACGACGGCATCGGCGTGATCGACGCCGGTCCTTCGGGCGACCGTGCCGGACTGCTGTCGCATGACGAGATGGCCGAGGTGTTCCGCGCCGCGCATGAGGCGACGGGCGGACACTCGTCGCTCGCGTCGGTGGTTCCGGCGTGGATGACCCTGCCGCATCAGATCAACGCCACGTTCTTCAGCGTGCTGGGCGGCGACACCCGACGGATGCTGCTCGCGCGGGCGCTCCAGGTCTTCCTTCCCGGCGAACCGCAGTTCTACTACGTGGGCCTCCTCGGCGGACTGGACGACCGCGAGCTCTTCGGGCGCACCGGTCAGGGCCGCGACGTCAATCGCCACGTCTACACGCCGGACGAGATCGCCCGGGCGCTCGAGACGGAGGTGACGCGCGGCCAGCTGGCCCTGGCGGAGCTGCGACGGCATCCCGTCTTCGACGGTGCCTTCACGTGGAATGCCCCGGACGCGGCGTCCCTCGTCCTGCGCCGCCGCGGCGGCGGACACGAGGCCGAGCTGCGGGTGCGATTCGACGACCCGGACTTCGAGATCACCTTCGACGGCGCCCCGGTGCGGCTCGGGTCCTGAGACGGCCGGCCGGTCAGAACGGAGGAGATGGCCGGTCCCGAGGAAGGATCCGCGGCGAGGCATCCTCGATTCCGCTCATTCCTCGGTTGCGAGCACCGGCCGCTCGGATGCGGGACGGCGCTCGTCCCCGCGATAGCGTCGAGTGATGGGTGTGACCTTCCGCGAAGCCGACGAGCACGACGTCCCGGCGCTGGCTCGCATGCGCAGCGCCTCGACGAGTGAAGGCGGCAAGCCACTGCTCGTCGATCACGCCGAGTACGAGCGCCGACTCGCCGCCTGGTTCGCCGCGCACCGCCTGACACACCGCGCCTTCGTCGCCGTTGCGGATGAGACGGGTGAGGCTGTCGGCATGGCCTGGCTCGCCGTGCAGGACCGTGTGCCGACGCCCGGCGTCGATGGAATCCGCACCTCCGCCGACATCCAGAGCGTGTACGTCGAACCCGAGCACCGCGGGCGCGCCGTCGCTCGGAGGCTCGTCGAACACGTGCTGGAGATCGCCGCGGCGGATGGCGTCGAGCATGTCACGGTGCACTCGCGTGCGCGCGCCGTGCCGGTGTACGAGCGGGCGGGCTTCGCCCACTCCCCTGAGCTGCTGTGGTGGCAGCCCCTCTGACGCGGCCGCCGCACCGGCGAGGCGGAGAAAGCCGCGGCGCTCATTCGCGCTCCGCGATGGGCGTCGGCGAACGCGTCGGTTCCTCCACAGGTAGTGCTTCGTAGCGCTATCCACAGTCTAGTTTTGACGCGTTGATCTGGGCTTTGGATGTCGGTGGCCATCGGCAGAATGACGGTATGACGCACCTGGCCGACACGCTGGCGAAGCTCCGCAACGCGGTCTCCGAGGTTGCGGCGGCCTCCTACTCGCCTGAGGGCGTGCGGGCGATCGAGTCGGATCAGGTGCTGGAGATACTGGCGGCTGCGGCCGCGATCCGGCGGAGCGCAGAAGCGATGATGGTCGAGGCGGTCGCGCACCTGTCCGATCGAGATGGCGCCGTTCCGCACCCCGATCGAATCACGGTCCGATACGGATGCCGCAACATGGCAGAGCTGATCCAACGGGCCACGCGGGTCTCCAGCCGCACGGCGGCGGAAGTGATCGTCGCCGCCGGGGCGGTGCGGCAGCAGACGACACTGTCCACCGGTGAGATCCTGCCTGCCACCTTTCCGGGCATGCGCCAGGCGCTCGCCGGCAGCGCGGTGGGAGTGGACGGCACCGTTGCGGTCGCCGGTGCGTTCCGCGGCGTTGCGACCGGTCGAGAAGAACTCCTCGCCGCCGACACCGAGCTGGCCGCCGCGGCACGAGGTGAGGGGGCGGATGCCGCGCCGCCCGCGTCCGCCGACCAGCTGCGCGCGTACGCCGCGGGCTGGGCGGCCTACCTCGACCAAGACGGCACCGAGCCCGACGACACCACGGCGTTGCGTAGACGCGGATTCACCATCGGCCGCCGCCGTGATGACGGACTGGTCCCGGTCCGCGGCGACCTGATGCCAGAAGTCGCCGCGCAGCTGCAACGCGGGTTCGACAGCATCCTCAATCCCAAGGTGGACCGGACCTCCGTCGCCGGTCCCCGGTTCAGCAGCGCCGACGGCGCCGGTCCCGGCGAGGGCGACGGCGACGGCGACGCAGACGAGCCGTTGGATGAGGCGGCGGACCCGCGCACGCGGGCTCAGAAGCAGCACGACGCCCTCGCGACGATGCTGACCGCCGCCGCCGGTTCGGGCACTCTGCCGACGCTCGGCGGCGCGGCGCCGACTCTGGTCGTGGCGGTGCGGGAAGAAGACCTCGCCACCGGCCGCGGCGTCGCGCATCTGCCCGGCGACGACCAGCCCATCCCGCTCGCCGCCGCCCGGCACATCGCCTGCACCGGCGCCATCCACCGCGTCGTGCACGGACGCAACGGGCGGATCGTGTCGCTGACCACGCTGGACCGGGTGTTCAACCACCACCAACGCCGAGCCATCATCTCCCGCGACGGCGGCTGCGTCATCCCCGGCTGCCACGTGCCACCGCAGTGGTGCGAGATCCACCACGTTCATGAGCACGCCCGCGGCGGACCGACCCACACCGACAACGGCGTGCTGCTGTGCTGGTTCCACCACCGCACGATCGACGCCGGCGGCTGGGGAGTCCGCATGACCGACGGCATACCCGAGGTCCGCGGCCCAGGATGGTGGGACCCCTCACGACAATGGCGGCCCGCCACCACATCCCCCACCCGCATACGAGATCGACTCCCCGTCCGCAGCTGAGGCGTGCTCGGTTCACACCGAGGTCACTGTTCGGCTTTGAACAGCTCGTGCAACAGCGTTACGACGTGGTCGACGAGCAGCTCACCTGCGCCGGCCGCGACGCGACACGCGTCGACCACCTCGTACCCGCCCTCGTCGAACGCCGCGCGCGTCGGCACGTACCACAGCATCCCGTCGGTGTAGCCGGCGATCAGGGTCATGGCGGCCGGCGACCGCTCCTTGACCATCACCCCGAGCTCGCTGAAGAGCTCGGCCGGGATGAACGCGATCGCGATCTCTCCGATGCGAAGAGCAGACACGTCGGCGTCGATGGTGGGCTCACCGCCTGCGGCGAGCGCACGCACCACGAGTTGCGCCTCGGCGACCTTGAGATCCAGCCACCACCGGGTCGGGTCGGCCGGGTCTCCGGCATCCCGCGCCGCGACGAGCTTCGCCAGCTCTCGCTCCGCCTCCGGAGTGGATGCCGCGCCGCGGCGAGGAAGCGACACTGTCAGCCGCCGCGCGTCGAGCGGCGTCGGGCGAACCGGCACCGCGGCATCCGACGCGCGGGCCGCCGCAGCAGCAAGCGCTCCGCCGATCGCCTCGGGCCTCGACCAGTCGGGCCGCTTGTCGGGCGGATCGATGTCACCGGCGGCGCCCTGCAGGAACAGCGCGCGCCCGCTCATCCGGCGCTCGAGCTCGGCGCGGAGGACGCCCGGGAAGTCAGCGCTGATGCTGCGCACGGAGTGCTCGAGCGAGGACGGATGGCAGGCGTACGAGACCAGCGACGCCACAGTCGCGGACTCGTCGCCGCCGACCGCCGCCGGCACCGCGTCGAAGCGGAGGACCTGCAGCTCTGGGTCCACGTGCCCGGACGGGTTCGGCGCGAGATCGATCGAGCCGTCGGATCGGGGGCGGCGTCGATTCACGCCGACCCGCGCGGTCTCGGAGCCCGCAGCGACGGTCACCGGCACACGCGCGGCATCCGCGGCGCGGACGCACTCGCCCACGGCCTTCGCGAGCTGACGACGGTAGGCGGCGGCCTCCGGACTGTCGCCGCCGGGCATGTCGCCGCGCTCGGCGGCGACAGGACCGTAGTGCGTATGGCTGCACGCGAGGAACACGGCGCCCGGAGGGATGCCGGTGGCCGAGCCGATCGCCTCCTTCAGCCCCGCCACCAGTTCGTCGCTGTACAGGCCGATCAGATCGAGCGTCACCACGGCGAAGCGCGTGCTGGGCTCCTCACCCGCCCCGCCGGGCGGGGGATCGTCGGCGAGGACCAGGGCCGTGACCCAGAGATCGTCGTGCACATCGGTCGCCGGACCCCGGCCGACGAATCCCGACAGCGGGATGCCGGGAGGCGGCGTGATCACCGCCCGGCCGGTCCCCGCCGTGAAGGTCACCGGTCACCCTGCCGCCGCGCGTCCGCGCGGCTGCTCCGCTCGCTGATGCGCTGCAGCACCGCTCGTACGAAGTCGGGAACCACGTCGACGGCGACCTTGGCGTCGTGCGCCTCGGCTCGAGCCAGCGCCGCCTCGATGTCCGCGGGCGAGATATCGCCTGCCCGGTCATCCAGCGCCACGAGGCCCTCGAGCGCCGCGAGCCCCGCAGCGGCCATGTCGCCTGCCGCCGCGAGCCACGGCCGCAGGGACCCGGCCGGTTCGCGCTGCGTCGAGACGTCCGCGACCGTCCGCAGCTGCTCCAGCAGGGTCCGCAGCGCATCGGTGCCCGCGCCGGCGAGCGCGGCGTCGGCGGCCGCGGACAGTTCGGGATCCATGGGCGCCCCGGGCGGCCACGACGACAGCGTGCGGACGAGCGGCGCGAGTGCCGCGGCATCCGGTCCGGCGACGAGGCGCAGCGCTGCCGCCGCGGCACGCCGGGGGTCGTAGCCGGCGGGATTCCAGGCCCAGTCGGCGAACGCCACGATGCCGAAGCACCCGGGTGCGAACTCGACCATCGGGTTCGACCACGCGCCCTGCAGCGCCGACCCCTCGATCTCGCCGGTCCGGCCGACGAGGGGACCGAGGAAGGCGCGCCCACGGTCGAAGTCGTTGACCGGGAAGTTGTCCCACAGCAGCAGCCGGTCGCCGAAGACGGCCGCCGCGGCGTCGATGTCTTCACGCGAGATCTCCCCCACCACGATGTCGCGGCCGGTCCACCACACATACGTCTCGTCGGGCAGGCCGGCGGCGAACGCCGTGCGGTAGTCCGAGGCCTCGGTGCCCGCATAGTCGGTGGGCACGACGAGCAGCTCGGCGTCCGGCCGGCGAGGCTGGAGCACGTCCTCCAGGAATCGCCGCGCGGTGAGAGCGTGCGCGGCGCCGAGGGCCGCCGCGTCGGCGCCGAACCTCTCGCGGTCCGCGTCGTGATTCAGCACCATCGGGACATCGTCGAACAGCAGGGCGACGCCGGCGATCCCGGCATCCAGCAGCTGGCGCGCCTTCGCCGCAAGCAGCTCGTGCTCGGCCTCGTCGGAGAAGACCATCGACCCGGCGGGATGGATCGCCACCACCACGTCGACGCCTTCCTCCGCGCCCACGTGCGCCAGCTCGACGAGCCGCGCCAGGTCGGCGTCGGGATACGGCTCCCGCCACCGCTCGCGATGCCAGGGGTCGTCCTTCGGGGCGTACACGTACGAGTTCAGCTTCACCCGCCCCGCCAGCCGGAGTGCCGCGAGCCGCTCCTGGTGTGACCACGGTTCTCCGTAGAACCCCTCGATGATGCCGCGACGGCCGAGCACCGGCGCGTCGTCGACGGCCACGGCCGCGACCGCGCCGCCGTTCGCCGCGGCCAGCTCCGCGAGGGTGGCGCGAGCATGCCGGAACCCGCGGGGACCGGATGCCTCGACGCGGGCGCGCCCGTCCTCGACGTTCAGCCGGTATCCCTCGGGCGCGAGGTCCTCGACGGTCGCCTCCTCGATCGGGAGTCGATCCAGCGACCACGCGCCGCCGGCCGACGTCCTCTCGTGGCGAGGCAGCGGAACGATGGGCGCACCGCGGACGTTCGTCTCCACTTCGAGCACATGGGAACGTTATCACATAGACTGTCGGCCATGAGCTCCACTCCCTCGATGACGAGCGATTCTTCTCGGCGTGTGGTCCGCGGAGCCGGTTACTCCCTCTCGTGGCGGACCGGCGAGAACGGGCTGGTGAAGTCCCCGTATTTCGAGCTCGCGGACGGTGACGGCGCCGAATGGATGCGCGTCTGCGCGCTGTCCAGCGCCCACACCCGCGGCGCCCGCGACGAGAGCATGCGCCTGTCCGAGCCGGAGGTCCGCGTCGAGGCGGACGCGATCGTCGTGAGCGTCCGCACCGACTCGAGCGCGTGGGAGGAACGGGTCCTGGAGCTGCGCTGCACCGCCGACGCGCTCGAGGTCACGCTGCAGGCGCGAGGCGCCGGCGATCTCACCGACGTCACGATCCTCGGCGGCGACGGCATCCTCCCCACCGGTGCCAGCGGCACCTTCCGGTCGGGCTTCGAAGCGCAGTCGCTGTACGTCCCGAGTCCCACCGAGCCGGTCGCGTTCGTCCGCCCGGTGTGGTCGGCGGCGTCCCTCGGGGTCGTCGGCGACGCCGACCCGGGCCGGCTCAACGGCATCTTCTCGCCGCCGCCGCTCGCCCTCGCCTTCGGACGGGACCCGGCCACAGATCCTTTCTCGCCCGGAGGCGGCCCGTGGCTCGCCGCCTGGCTGCGCGCACCGGTCGATGAGCTCCGCTTCACCACCATGCGCTTCGACCCGGTCGACGGCGGCGGCCTGCTCCGCCTCGGATACGAAGGCCATGTCAGGGTCGACGGCCTCTGGCGGTCCCCGACCGTGGTCATCCGCCCGGTGGCGTCGCCGGCCGAGGCGCTGCGCGACTACCGCGCGGACCTGGTGCGCACGGGCTGCGCGCCCCACGGCGCACCTCGGATCACGCCGTGGTGGCTCGAGCCGATCTTCTGCGGCTGGGGGTCGCAGGTGGCCCGCGCCGACGCCGGCGGCAAGGGGACGCTGTGGGCTCCGGACCTGTGCCGCCAGTCCATCTACGACGAGTTCCTCGAGACGCTCGCCGCGGCATCGCTCGACCCCGGCACCGTGATCATCGACGATCGATGGCAGGCCGCGTACGGCACCGCCGAACCCGACACCGACGCGTGGCCCGACATCCGCGGCTGGATCGACGAGCGACACCGCGAGGGTCGCCGGGTGCTGCTGTGGTGGAAGGCCTGGGACCCGGCGGGCCTTCCCGCCGAGGAGTGCGTGACGGATGCCTCGGGGCGGCCGATCGCCACCGACCCCGGCAGCCCCGCGTACCTCGCGCGCCTGGACGGCATCATCGAACGCCTGCTGTCTCCGGAGGGACTCGACGCCGACGGCTTCAAGGTCGACTTCACGCAGCGCACGCCCAGCGGAACCATGCTGCGGTCGGCTCCCGACAGCGACGGCGTATGGGGCATCGCGGCGCTTCACCGCCTCGTCGCGCGGATCCACGCCACCGCCAAGCGCATCAAACCCGACGCGCTGGTCATCACCCACACCGTGCACCCGTCGTTCGGCGACATCACCGACATGATCCGCACCAACGACGTGCTCGAGCACGACGTGACCGGGCGGCCGGTGTCGGTCGCCGCCCAGCTGCGAGCCCGCCATGAGATCGTCGCGGCGGTGCTGCCAGGGCATCCGGTCGACACCGACCAGTGGCCGATGCCCAACCGCGACGAGTGGCTGGACTACGCCCACACGCAGGGCAGCCTCGGCGTGCCGGCGCTGTACTACATCGAGCAGGTCAAGGACGGCGAGCCGATCGACGCCGAGCACCTCGCCGCGATCGGCCGCACCTGGGAGAGATACCGGGAGAGCCTGGGATGACGGTCACGGCGATCGCGCGCGGCGTGTGGCGCGTCGCCGACACGTGCCATGTGTACCTCATCGTCGACCCCGACGCTCGGGAAGGCGAGCGGGATGCCGTCGCCATCGACTTCGGCTCGGGACTGGCCCTCGAGCACCTGGCGGGTCTCGGCATCCGGCGCATCACGGATGTGCTGATGACGCATCACCACCGCGACCAGGGGCAGGGCCTGCCGCTCGCCGTCGAGCACGGTGCGCGGATCCACGTGCCGCCGGTGGAGATCGAGCTGTTCGCCCGCGTCGAGGAGATGTGGGAGAGCCGGCAGCTCGACAACGACTACAACCTGCGGCAGGACCGGTTCTCGCTGCTGGCGTCGGTGCCGGTGCACGCGACGGTTCCGGAGTATCGCCACATCGAGTGCGCCGGGGTGCGCATGCTCGTCCTGCCCACTCCCGGCCACACCGTGGGCTCGGTCACCTACCTGCTCGACCGCGACGGCGAGCGCATCGCCTTCTCGGGCGACCTGGTGTACGCGCCGGGCAAGGTGTGGTCGCTCGCGGCGACGCAGTGGTCGTACACCGAGAACGAGGGCGCCGCGATGACGGTGCTCAGCGCCCTGCTGCTGCACCGCTACCACCTCTCGGCCATCGCGCCCTCGCACGGCGACGTGATGCGCGATCCCGATCACGCGCTCGAGCTGCTCGCCCAGACGATGCAGCAGTACGTCGACTCCCGACGGTCGTACCCGTGGGACCTGCGCGCCCGCCTCGAGGACCCGTTCACCGCCGTCACGCCGCACCTGCTGCTGAACCGCACGTCGATCTCGTGCTCCTACGTGCTGCTGTCCGAGACGCGCGAAGCGCTCATCATCGACTACGGCTACGACATGACGACCGGCCTGATCCTCGGCCAGGAGCGCGCCGCACGCCGGCCGTGGCTGGCATCCCTCCCGGCGCTGCGGGAGCTCTTCGGCGTCACCCGCATCTCGGTCGCGCTGGCCACCCACTATCACGACGATCACGTGGCCGGGCTTCCGCTGCTGCGCGAGATCGAGAAGACGCAGCTGTGGATCCCCGAGAACGTCGCCCCCACGCTCGCCGATCCGTGGCGCGAGGACCTTCCCTGCCAGTGGTACGACCCGATCCCCGCCGACCGGATCATCCCCCTCGAAGAGCCGTTCACGTGGAACGAGTACACGATCACGGCGCACGCGCAGCCGGGGCACACGCTGTACGCGGTGGCGTACAGCCTCACCGTCGACGGCGTGAAGGTCGTCTTCACCGGCGACCAGCAGGAAGGACTCGGCGGCCGCGACGGTCGGCGCGACATCCTGAACTACCAGTACCGCAACCTCTTCCGGCTCGGCGACTACGTCAAGAGCGCGGAGCTGTACCGGAGGATCGGGCCGGGACTGATGGCCAGCGGTCACTGGGATCCGCGATGGGTGGACGAGGAGTACCTGACGTATCTCGGCGAGGCCGGCCGCGCGGTCGACGACCTGCACGAGCGGCTGCTGCCGGGCGAGGCTCTCGCGATCGGGCCCGCCGGTCAGGCGGCGCGGCTCCTGCCGTACCGGCGGAGCGCGGTCGCCGGCGAACCGGCGGACTACACCGTGGAGATCCGCAACCCGCTTCCCTCGCCCGCGCGCGCCCGAGTCACCCCCGTGCTGCCGCTAGGCTGGCGCTCGTCCGAGTCCGAGCTGGAGGTCGACCTCGGACCCGGCGAGGAGTCTTCTGTGCAGCTGACCGTGACACCCGCGTCCTCCGGGCGCAGACAGCGGATTGCGATCGACGTGGCGATCGGCGACCTGCGCCTCGGTCAGCACGCCGAGGCGCTGCTGGACGTCGCGGAGTCGCGGTCGTGACCGAGCAGCGCCCACAGCCACCGATCCGGCCCACCATCCGCGAGGTCGCCGACGCGGCGGGCGTCTCGCGGTCGACGGCATCCCGCGCCCTGTCGGGGAACGGCTACGCCGCACCCGAGGTGCGCGAGCGGGTGCGGGCGGCCGCGAAGGAGATCGGGTACGTCGTCGATGCGACCGCGCGGAGCCTGAAGCAGCGCACGAGCAGGTCGGTCGGCGTCCTGGTGTCGGATCTTCGCAACGTCTTCTACGCCGAGCTCGCGTCGGGGATCGGCGAAGAGGCCCGCGCCCACGGACGCACCCTCGTCCTGGTCGACCTGCGGGGCGACAACTCCGACGAACTGGAGGCCGCCGAAGCGCTCGTGGCCTCGCGCGTCTCGGGGGTCATCGCGACGCCGGTGTCGGGCCAGCTGAACGGGTTCCTGCGTCGCATCGGGGTGCCCCTCATCGAGGTCGACCGGCGCTTCGACACGCAGGCCACCGACGCCGTCGTGGTGGACAACCGCGCCGCGGCGCGCGACACGACCGCGCGCCTGATCGCCGCCGGTCACGAGCGCATCGCGCTGCTCATCGACGAGACGGAGTGGACGACGGGCGAGGAGCGCGAGCGCGGCTACCTCGACGCGCTCGCCGCACGCAGGATCCGCGCCGACGACTCGCTCATCGTGCAGGCGGGCTGGGATGCCGACGAGGCGATGGCCGCGGCGCGCCGCATCCTTTCGCGACCCGATCGCCCGACGGCGGTCTTCGCGGCGAACAACGTCCTGACCGAGGGCACCTGGCGGGCCGCGTCGGCCCTGGGCCTGCGCATCCCCGGCGACGTGAGTCTCGTCGGCTTCGACGACGCGCCGTGGATGAGCATGGTGCAGCCGGGGGTGTCCACGAGATCACAGGATGCCGGGGCTCTCGGCGCGACCGCGATGCGGGCCCTGCTCGAACGCATCGACATGCCGGAGGCGCCGGTGCGCACGATCGTCCTGCCCACCCGGTTCGTCGACCGCGGCTCCGTCGCCGCCCCGCCGGGCTGAGCCGGCGCGACCTCTAGGGTGAGTCGGTGACGTCCGAGCCGATCTCCGCCGACCGCATCGACGAGACGCTGGTCGGCGAGCTCGTCGCCGAGCAGTTCCCGCACTGGAGGCACCTGCCCATCCGGCCCGTCGCGCACAGCGGCAAGGACCACCGCATCTTCCGGCTCGGAGACGGGCTGAGCGTGCGGCTTCCCAGCGCGCCGGACTACGTGCCGCAGGTGCGGAAGGAGCAGACGTGGCTGCCGCGCCTCGCGCCGCAGCTGCCGCTTCCGGTCCCGACCGTGGCCGGCGTCGGCGAGCCGTCCGACCGGTTCCCCGCGCCGTGGTCGGTGTACGAGTGGATGCCGGGGACACCGGCCGCCGTCACGCAGATCGCGGACTGGGCCCGCTTCGCCTCCGACCTGGCGGACTTTCTGATGCGGCTGGGCGAGGTGGATGCGACTGGCGCCCCGGAGCCGGGCCCGCACAGCGCGTTCCGCGGTGTCCCGGTCGCCCACTGGGACGACGAGGTGCACGACATCCTCGACCGCGTCCAAGGGCGCGAGCGCGACCTCGCCGCCGGCATCTGGCGCGACGCGCTGGCCGCCGTCGACGACCACCCGCCGCGGTGGTTCCACGGCGACGTGTCGGTCAACAACCTCCTCGTGCGCGACGGCGAGCTGACGGGCGTGATCGACTTCGGCTGCTCCGGCGCGGGAGACATCGCGTGCGACACGGTCTTCCGGTGGACGGCGCCGACCGCGGCCGCGCGCCGGCAGTATCGGCGGGACTACGCCGTCGACGAGGCGACGTGGGCGCGCGGCCGCGGCTGGGCGCTGTGGAAGGGCCTCATCATGATCACCAACAAGCCGCCCGGTCAGGCCGAGTTCGCCCGCCACGTGCTGGACCAGCTCTTCGCGGACCGCTGAGGCGCGCGGCCGGCGTTCCGCACGCGTCGGCGGTGTGGCGACGCCGATGACCCCTTGCTACGATGTGGGAACGATGTCACATCGGCGCGGATGGTCGTCGCGCAGGGCCGGAGGAATGTATGGCAACGCAGCACCCGGTGCTCGCGCTGGACATCGGCGGCACGAAGCTCGCCGTCGCGATGGTCACGCCTGACGGACGCACCCACGGCTGTCTCATCGAGCCCACCGAGAAGCATCGCGGCCCCGACGCCGTGATCGCCCACCTCTTCGACATGGGGCGCCGCAGCGTCGCGGCGGCGGGCCTGGGCGACGCTGGTGCCGTCGGGATCAGCTGCGGCGGCCCGCTGGATGCGACCGCCGGTGTGCTCACCGGTCCCCTGCACCTGCCGGGGTGGACCGACGTGCCGATCGTCGCGATGGCCTCCGCGGCGTTCGGCGTGCCCGCCGTCGTCGAGAACGACGCCACGGCGGCCGTCCTCGGCGAGCACCGGTACGGCGCGGCGCGAGGCGCCGCGATCGCGCTCTACCTGACGCTGTCCACGGGGGTCGGCGGCGGCGCGATCATCGACGGCCGGCTGCATCGCGGCGCCGCGGGCAACGGCGGCGAGTTCGGCCACCTCATGGTGCGTCCCGGCGGCCGCCGCTGCGAATGCGGACGGCGCGGATGCCTGGAGGCGTACGCATCGGGGACGAACATCGCCGTCCGCGCGAACGAGGTCCTCGCCGCCACCGCGCGTCCCTCGTCCCTGCGCGGGCTTCCCGCCGTCCGCGCCGAGCACGTCTCCGCCGCCGCCGCTGCCGGCGACGCCCTGGCCGCCGAGATCTGGGACGAGACCACGGCGCTGCTCGGCCAGGCGGTGACGGACCTCGTGAACCTCTTCGAGCCGCACGTCGTCGTCCTCGGCGGCGGCGTCACGCGTTCCGGCGCCATGCTGCTCGATCCCGTGCGCGAGATCGTGCGCGTGACGGCGATGCCGCCGGCCGCGCGCGCGATCGTCACCCTGGCAGGGCTCGGCGACGAGGTCTGCGTCGTCGGTGCCGGAGCCCTCGCCCTCGACCTCGTGGAGGCCGCCCGTGTCTGACTGGCTCGACGACCAGCTCGACGCCCACATCCGCACCGCGCAGGACGCGCAGCCGCTGCTGGACGACGTGCGCGCCGTCGGCCGCGCGCTCGTCGATGCGTTCGCCGCCGGCGGGACGCTCTACACGTTCGGCAACGGCGGCAGCGCGGCCGACGCGCAGCACTTCACCGGCGAGCTGATCGGGCACTACAAGCGCGATCGTCGGCCGCTGCCAGCCGTCGCCCTCACCACCGACGCCACCGTGTCGACCTGCATCGCGAACGACTACGCGTTCGAGGACGTGTTCTCCCGGCAGGTGGAGGCCCTCGCGCGGCCCGGCGACGTGGTCGCGGCGTTCACCACCAGCGGCCGCTCGGCCAACGTCGTCAAGGGTCTCGTCGCAGCGAAAACGGCGGGCGCCATGACGCTGCTCTTCGCCGGCGGCGACGGCGGGCCGTCGCTCGCCCACGCCGACCACGCCTTCCTCGCACCGTCGACGCAGACGCCTCGCATCCAGGAGCTGCACACCTTCCTGCTCCATGCGCTGTCCGAGATCCTGGATGCCTGGGCCGCAGGAGAGGAGCCGGCATGACCGATTCCACCGTCCCGAGCGAGCGCGCCGGCGTCGCCGAGCACCTCGACGCCGCGATGGCCGATCTGGTCGAGGAGCCGCGAGGCGTCGCGCCCGATCACCCGGCCGTCACGGAGCAGGACCGCCGTGCGCCGGTCGCGAACGCGCCGTCCGGCGAGCAGCCCGGTCATCTCGCGCCGACGCCGCGGCCGGCGGCGACGCCCGACCGCACCCTCCACATGATCGGCAACGCGCACCTCGACCCGGTGTGGCTGTGGCCGTGGCAGGAGGGCTACCAGGAGGCACGGGCCACCTTCGCCAGCGCGCTGGACCGCATGGACGAGTACCCCGACTTCGTGTTCACCTGCGACCAGGTGGTCCTGCTGTCGTGGGTGGAGGAGCAGGACCCGGAGCTCTTCTCTCGCATCCAGGATCGCGTCGCCGAAGGTCGGTGGGTCAACGTCGGCGGGTGGTGGGTCGAGCCGGACTGCAACATGCCCATGGGCGAGTCGTTCGCACGCCAGGGCCTGTACGGCCAGCGGTACCTGCAGGCCCGATTCGGCCGGATCGCCACCGTCGGCATGAACGTCGACCCGTTCGGCCACAGCGCCGGCCTCCCGCAGATCCTGCGCGGCCAGCGCATGGACTCGTACTGCTTCCTGCGCCCGGGGCCGCACGAAGGCGACCTCGACGACACCCTGTTCCACTGGGAGTCCCCGGACGGCTCGCGGGTACTCGCCTACCGCATTCCCTTCGAGTACTGCAGCCCCCCGGGAGATGTGTCGGGCCAGACGGAGAAGTCCCTCGCCCAGCTGGACCGGTCGCTGGGCGAGATGATGGTGTTCTACGGCGTCGGCAACCACGGCGGCGGGCCGACGAAGGCCAACATCGAGTCGATCCACCGCTACGACCGCATGGGCAGCTTCGGGAGGATGACGATGTCGTCACCGCGCGCGTACTTCGACGAGATGCTCGCCCGCGGCGAGGGCTTCCTCGGCGGCCTCACCGTGCGCCGGGACGACCTGCAGCATCACGCGCCCGGCTGCTACTCGTCCCACTCGGGCATCAAGGCCTGGCAGCGGCGTGCACAGCACGCCGTGCTGTCGGCGGAGCGCTGGGCAGCGGTCGATGTCGCCCTCACCGGTGCGGACTATCCGCGCGACGACCTCGAGCGGGCATGGAAGCAGATCCTGTTCAACCAGTTCCACGACATCCTCCCCGGGTCGGCGATCGAGCCGTCGTACGACGACGCCCGCGACCAGCTCGGTGAAGCCGTCGCCATCGCCAAGCGCATCATCACGCGCGCGCACAACCGCATCGCACGCCGGATCGACATCCCGACGGATGCCGCCACCCAGCCCGTCGTGGTGTTCAACCCGCATCCCTGGCCGGTGTCGGTCGACGTCGACATGCAGTACGGCGCGCAGCCGCGTGGTGTGCGGATCGTCGACCACGAGGGAGCCCCCGTCCTCTCGCAGGCCACCCAGTCCACCGCCACGACCGGCGACATGAGCCGCGGCGCCGTCACGTTCCGCGCCGATGTGCCGGCGCTCGGGTACGCGCTGTACCGGATGCTGCCCGGGCCTGCACTGCCGGCCGACACCGGTCTGTCGGTGTCGGAGGACGGCACCGTCATCGACAACCCCCATCTGCGGATCGAGCTCGACCCGGCAACGGGCGACCTGGTGTCGCTGCTCGACAAGGCCGGCGGCGTGGATCCCCTCGCCGGCACGCGCGGCCAGCCCCGGACGGCCGTGTGCGACGACCCCACCGACACCTGGGGCCACCGCGTCATCTCGTACGCCTGGCCGGGCGCCGCCATGACGCTCGATCGCATCGTCGTCCGCGAGACCGGTCCGCTCCGCGCCCGCGTCCGGGTCGAGCGGTCCTGGGGCGCCAGCACGCTGGTCGAGGAATACCTCCTCGCCCACGACTCCGGCGCGCTGCGGGTCGAGGTCACGGTGGACTGGCGGGAGAAGGCGCATCTGCTCAAGCTCCGCTTCCCCGTCGGCCTCGCGGACCCCTCCGCGACGTACGAGATTCCCTACGGCACGATCGCCCGTCCCGTCGACGGCGCCGAGGAGCCGGCGCAGTCGTGGGTGGACCTGACGGGTACGGTGGACGGGCGCCCGGCCGGGCTCACCGTCATCGCCACCGCCAAGCACGGGTGGGATGTCTCCCCGGCCGGCTCCGCCGGCCTGGATGCTCCCAGCATCGGCGTCACGGCTGTGCGCAGCCCCGTGTACTCGTGGCACGACCCGCGCCTGCTCGATCCCGAGGGCATCTACGCCTTCCAGGACCAGGGCGTGCAGCGGTTCGGCCTCGAACTCGTGCCGCACGCCGGCGACTGGCGCGCCGCGCAGCCGACGCGCCGCGCAGCGGTCCTCGGCGCCCCGGTGCGCGCTCAGCTGGAGTCGTTCCATCCCGGCGACCTGGCGCGGCGCGACAGCTTCGTCGACGACGGCGCGGGCGCTGTCATGGTCACGGCGGTGAAGGGCAGCGAGGATGTCCCGGACGTCGCACCGGCCGACCTCATCGTGCGCGCGGTCGAGACCCGGGGCGAGGCCGCGACGGCCCGGATCGACCTGCCGCTCGTCGGTCGCACGATCGAGGGGGACTTCCGCCCCCACCAGGTGCGCACCTTCCGCGTGCCGCTCGATCCGGAGGCCGAGGTCGTGGAGGTCGACCTGCTCGAATGGCCGCTCGGAGAACAGCCGACGTGAGCGCGACGGCGTCACTCGAGGTGACGGTCCTCGACGCCGACCCCGACGACTTCGCCGTCGACGTCGTGTCCCAGGGTGGGACGCACCGCATCGCGATCGCCTGTCGCGCGGCGGAGCCATCCGAAGCCGCCGTGCGGGTCACGGTGCGGATCGAGGGAGCGAGCGACCCGTGGTGGCTGATCCCCGGGCTGTTCTACGGCGAGAATCGGCCCGCCGGCAACGAGCGGCTGTATCCGCGCTTCGAGGCCGGCGCGCGCACGGCCGCCCAGCACGACGCCTTCGTCAGCGATGAATGGCACTTCCGCTCCGACCGCGCCGCCACCCCGGTGGTGTTCGCGTGGCCGGCACCCGGCGCGGCGGGCGTCGCGCTGTCGGCTGCCGCCGAGACCGAGCTGGGCCTCACGGGGCTCGGCTTCGCCCACCGCGACGGCGCCGCCGTGCTCAGTGCGACGTTCCCGGCGCGCGAGTTCCCGGTCACCTACTACGGCGATGCCCGGCCTCGCCCGGCGCAGGTGCTGCGTCACCGCTTCGAGCCCGGCGACTCCGCGGCGCTCGTGGTGCAGGTGCACGAGCTCTCCGCCGATCGGCACGACTACGCGCGCGTGCTGCGGGCGCTGCACGCGGCATCCGCTGCGTCGGCCGCGCTGCGCCCCTGGGTCGACGTGCCCACCGCCGCCGCGCTCGCGGCGGACGGCCTGTTGCGGTGGCACTACGATCCCGATCCCGGCGTCCTGCTCGAGACGGTCGGATTCGACCGCGAGATCACCGGCCGCGACGGCCGCCCGGTGGATCGCCAGGCGATGCACGTCGGCTGGGTCTCGGGCATCCCCTGGGCCTACGCGATGCTGCGTCACGCGGAGCGGACGGGCGGCTCGGCGCTGCGCGATGCCGCGATCCATGTCATCGACTTCTGCACCGCCGAGCTGTCGCCCAGCGGCACGCTGTGGGGCGTGTGGTACCGCGGGAGCGGGTGGACGCAGAGCTGGACGACGCACCGGCGGGGGCTGCACAGCCGCACCCTCGGCGAGGCGACGCACTTCCTGGTGCGCGCCCTCGCACTGGAGGACCGTGAGCCGTGGCGCCGAGCCGCGCGGTCGAGCCTCGACGTCGTCGTCGCCCGGCAGCGCGAGGACGGCAGCCTCGGGAGCATCCATCATGCCGACACCGGCGAGGTGCTGTCGTGGGAGGGGTCGGCGGGTCTGGCATGGGTCGGCGCGCTCGTCGAGGCCGCCGGGTGGGACGAGCGGTACCTGGATGCGGCGATCCGGGCCGGCCGCCACTATGCCGCCTTCGTCCTCGACGAGTACCTGCACGGCGCGCCCGAGGACGTCGACCTCGCCGTCACGAGTGAAGACGGCTACGTCGCCGTGATGGCCTACATGGCGCTGCACCGAGCGACCGGAGACGACCAGTGGCTCGAGCTCGCTCGGCGCGCCGCCGACTTCGCGCTCACGTTCCGCTACACCTACGACGTCACCTTCGCGCCCGGCACGATGCTCGGCGTCTACGACTTCGGCACCCGCGGCGCCGACCAGGCTTCGGCATCCAACCAGCACCTGCACGCCTACGGCCTGGTCTGCACCCGCGAGCTGCTCGAGCTGTCGGACGCGACGGCCGACGGGCACTACCGCGAGCGCGCCGTGGAGACGCTCGCCTGCTTCCGCCAGTTCGTCGCACGCTTCGACGGCGATTTCAACGCCTACCGCGGCATGGTGACCGAGCGCTACTACCAGACCGAATGCTTCCAGCCGAAGGGCATGCTGCTGACGCTGTCGCACGCATGGAGCGCCGGCGTGCTGCTTCTGGGGTGCGAGGACGCGCTGGCCGGGGACGCCGGCTGACCGGCCGGCGTCTGCACACGCGCGCGGAGGAGTCAACCCCCTCTGTACCGCGCGCGACATGCGGGACTATTGTGTGCCCACATCCGTGTGTGGTGCCCGCGCGCGGAGGAGGTGCGGATTGGATGTCATCCTCGTCCCCGGACTGTGGCTGGACGCGTCGTCCTGGCGCGATGTGGCCGAGCGGCTCTCCGCGGCGGGTCACCGGCCGCACGCGCTCACCCTCCACGGACTGAATTCGCGCGAGGCGAACCGCCGGGGCATGATGCTCGCCGATCACGTGGCCGAGATCGTCAGCGCGATCGACCGCGCGGGCGGACCGGTGGTCCTCGTGGGGCACGCCGAGTCGTGCGGGCTCGTCCACGCCGCCGTCAACAGGCGCCCCGAGCGCGTCGTGCGGGCGATCTACGTCGGAGGGCTCCCGACGGTCCACGGCGCGCATGTGCTGAGCGGCTTCACGGTGGACGCCAGGGGAACGACGACCAAGACCGCCGGCTACCGCGCGGTGGACCCGAGCCTGGCGGGCCTGTACCGCCGCATGACCGAGAACTCGTCGCACGTGCTGGACGAAGTGCAGCGCCTGACCGACGACCGTCGCTTCGACGTGCCGGTCACGGTCGTCGCCAACGAGTTCACCGCCGACGATGTGCGCCGCTGGATGGCCGCCAACATCGATCCGGCGCGGGAGCTGGTGATGATCCGCGAGGTCTCGCTCGTGGATCTCCCCTCCGGGCACTGGCCGCAGATCGAGCGCCCCGCCGACCTCTCCCGGATCATCCTGGACGCCATCCCGGCATCCGAGCTGCCGCTGGCGAGCACGGGGCCGGCACCGGTCGCCCCAGCTCCCTGAGCGAGCGACCCCCGCCCGCCGGCCCGGAAAGGGAGGCGGATCTCGGGCTACACGCGCGCGGCAGCGGGACGGTGCACGCGGGCGATCGCGCCGGTGGCCGCCGATTCGTAGGCGGCCAGGATGACCCCCAGCACGTCGATGCCCTCGGTGTGCGTCTGGATCGGGCGGCGTCCCTCGCGCACGCACTCGGCGAAGTGCGCCACCTCGGCGCCGAACTCGTGGACCGGCTCGAACGTCTCCGTCACCGGTTCCTCGCCGCGCACCCGCCAGATGAGCGTCGTACCGTCGGAGCTCAGCGACCCCTTCTCCCCGACGAGCGAGAACTTCTCGGTGCCCACGGCCGGCTCGTACGCCCAGCTCGTGGTCACATGACCCACCACGCCGTTGTCGTAGCGCACCAGCACCTGCGCCGAGTCCTCGCCCTCCATGAACGCCAGGCGGTGTCGCGAGAGCATCGCGGCGACCTCCACCGGGATGCCGCCGGCGAAGTGCTGCAGCAGATACAGCGGGTGGTAGCCGGTGTCGATGAGCTCGCCCCCGCCGGAGGTCACAGCCCGGGCCCGCCACCCCATGCTCTCCACCGTGAAGTCGTTGAAGAAGCTGTCGGTCGTGCGCACCTCGTACACGCGCCCGAGCGCCCCACTGTCCACGATCCCCTTCGCGGCGGCGACGGCCGGCTGGAACAGCTGGTTGTGCGCGCACATCAGCGTGATGCCGTTGCGCTCGACCGCGGCCGCGATCGCGTCCGCCTGCTCCATCGTCAGGCACAGCGGCTTCTCGCAGAGCACGTGAAGCCCGGCATCCGCCGCGGCGATCACCGCGTCGGCGTGCAGGTGGTGCGGCAGGCAGATGTCCACCGCGTCCAGGCCGCCGGCGGCGATCATCTCGCGGTAGTCGGCGTGGATGCGCGCGTCGTCGTCGCCGCCCCGACGCTTCTCGGCGCTCTCGCGCACGGGGTCGGCGATGGCGACCAGCCGTACCGACTCGGAATTGCGGCGATACCCCGCCACGTGGGCTCCGGCGATGTCGCCGGCCCCGATCAGCCCGATGCGCACGGGTTGCGCGCCCGTTGCGGTCATGATGTCCTCTTCCCGTCGATGTCGACCGCCCCGCCGGATGCGGCAGCGGCATTGGCGGCGACCACGAACCTCGTCAATTCGATCGCCGCCGTCACGTTCTCGGTCGGATCCGCTTCGCCCCGGATCGCGTCGACCCACAGGTCGAACGGTGCGGGCGCCGTCGCGGTGAGCTCCACGGGCGTCCACGCCTCGTCGCCGAAGCGTCCGCCCTTGACCATGAGCTCCTCGCGTCCGAAGCCGTACAGGAGCGAGGCGCGTGTGCCGCGCACCTCGAAGGCGAAGGCCCCGGGTCGCGTCACGAAGCTGGCCTCGGCGACGCCGAGCGCACCGTCGGTGTACTGCGCCACGACGACGGCGTTGTCCTCGACCTCCCGACCCGTCACGCGACCGTACGCGGCGCTGACCCGGGAGGGCCGGTGTCCGAGGAACCGCTGCACGAGGTAGGCCGGGTGGCAGCCCAGGTCGGCGAACGCGCCGCCCACCGCGGCGACGGGATCGGCGAAGCGCTCCGGCAGCCACTCCCCGATCCAGCCGTCGTGCGCCATGCGCACCCGCGCGTAGGTCACGGCGCCCAGCTCGCCGCCGTCGATGAGGGCGGATGCCGCGAGCACGGGCTGCTCCGACAGCCGGGGCAGCGACACCACCAGCGCGACCCCGGCGTCCCGGGCCTCGCGGGCCAGGGCTTCCGACTCGGCGACCGTCGGAGCGAGCAGCTTCTCGGTGAAGACGTGCTTGCCGGCTCGGATCGCGCGGGTGATCACGTCGGTGTGGTCCGACGTCGCCGTGGTGACCGTGATGCCCTCGACGTCGGGCCGGGCGAGCAGGGCGTCCAGCGAATCGACCTGGTCGACGCCCAGGCGCCGCGCCCCCTCCTGCCCGAGCCCGCGGTCGGCGTCCCATCCGGCGACGACCCTGGTCGCTCCGTGCTCGGTCGCCTGCCGCGCGTAGTCGTCGGCATGCACATGCCAGAAACCGGCGATTCCCACGCCGATGACGTCGTCCGTCACGCTTCGCACTCCTTCGTGTTCGCACTGCTGCGGCGGGGCCGCGTGAGAACGGCGGGCGGCTGCGCCCGAGCCGCCGCCGTCGACGTGTGGCAACGTTACCACACGGCCTCGGGGCATCCCAGTGAGCAGTTCGAGAGGCGGCGGGAATCCGACCGGCACGAAGCGGCGCCATCGGCCTTAGTGTGTTCGCCATGGACTCCCGTGGCCTCGGCACGATCATGGCTCCAGTGCTCTCCGACGCCCAATGGGCGCGACTGACCTCCGCGGCCCAGCCGCAGGACGTCGCGCCCGGCGATTACGTGTTCCGCTCCGGCGAGCGCGACTACCCGATGATCCTCGTCGAATCCGGTGAGGTCGAGGTCGTGCGCGACGCCTTGAGCTGGACGGACGAGGCGGTGCTCGCGGTGTCGGGCGCCGGCTCCTTCATCGGTGAGCTCGGGCTGCTCAACGGCCAGGCCGCGTTCCTGTCCGCGCGCGTGACGAGACCGGGTCGCGTGCTGCGGCTTCCTCGTGAAGAGCTCCGGCGGATCATGAACGAGGACGACCAGCTGTGCGATCTCATCCTGCACGCGCTGTGGGCGCGGCGGGAGTCGCTGCGCCGCGGACCCGCCGCCTTCACGCTGAAGTTCGCCGGGACCGAATCGTCGCAGGAGTACCTCGCGCTGCGCCGCTTCGCCGAGCGGCTGGACCTCGTGCATGCGACGCACACGGTCGAGTCCGACGATCTCGGCGCGCTCGTCGAGCATGGCATCGGAGCCGACGATCTCCCGGTCGCCTTCATCCAGGGAGAGCCGATCCGTCACGCCACTCCGGGAGTCGTCGCCGAACGGCTCGGCCTCAGCTACCAGGGGCAGGCCGAGGACACCGTCGACCTCGTCGTCATCGGCGGCGGTCCGGCCGGCCTCGCCGCGGCGATCTACGGCTCGTCGGAAGGACTGAGCACCGTGCTGCTGGATGCCGTCGCCCCGGGCGGGCAGGCGGCCGCGACGTCGCGCATAGAGAACTTCCTCGGCTTCCCGTTCGGTGTCAGCGGCGGCGAGCTCATCGGGCAAGCCTCGCTCCAGGCCCTCAAATTCGGCGTGCGGCTCTACGCGCCGTGCGAAGCGGTCGCGCTGGAACCGGCCGGTGACGCCATCGATGTCACGCTGGCCGACGGGCGCATCGTTCGCGGTCGCAGCGCCATCGTGACCTCCGGCGCGGCGTACCGCCGACTGGCGCTGGACCGGTGGGAGGACTTCGAGCGCGCCGGGATCTACTATGCGGCCACGCCCCTCGAGATGCGGTCGGTCGCCGAGTCGCCGGTCGTCGTGGTGGGCGGCGCCAACTCGGCAGGGCAGGCATCGCTGTTCCTCGCCGCCAGCGGCTGCCCGGTCCACCTCGTCGTGCGCGGCCGGGACCTCGGCAGCCGGATGTCGTCGTACCTCGTCGACCGGCTGATGGAGGATCCGCGGGTGCAGATCCACACCGAGTCGCACGTGGTGGGGCTCGACGGCGGGCACTCGCTCGAGTCCGTGCGCATCGACACGGTGGGAGAGGTCGACGCGCGAGGGCTCTTCTGCTTCATCGGCGCGGAGCCGGCGACCTCCTGGCTGCCTGCACTGGACCGGGATGCCGACGGCTTCATCCGGACCGGCACCGATCTGACCGCCCCGTCGCTCGCGCAATGGCAAGCTGTCGGCCGCGAGCCGCTGCCCTTCGAGACGTCCACTCCCCGCGTCTTCGCGGCCGGCGACGTGCGACGGGGCTCGATGAAGCGCGTCGCCGCCGCTGTGGGCGAGGGATCCAGCGCCGTCGCGTCCGTCCACCAGGCGCTCACGAGCCTGATCGAGTCGCGGAGCATTCGCGTATGACGGCCGGCATGGACGCGACGGCACCGCCCTCGGGCACCGGCTGCGTCGAGTGCGAGGCGGAAGGCGGATGGTGGTTCCACCTCCGTCGGTGCGCCGCATGCGGCCACGTCGGATGCTGCGACTCGTCCCTCGGCAAGCACGCCTCGGCGCATTTCACGGCCACCGGTCACCGCTATGTGCAGAGCTTCGAACCGGGCGAGGACTGGTACTGGGACTTCGTCGCCCGCGAGCTCCTCGACGGCCCCTCGCTCGCCCCGCCCGCCAGTCGCCCGGAGTCCCAGCCGTCTCCTGGTCCGCGTGGCCGGGTCCCCGGCAACTGGCGTGCACTTCTCGCACACCCGTGACGACCACTCGGCGATCAGCGCTCCGGCAGCCACCAGTCGATGTCGAGATCGCTCACCGGGTCGCCCGCCTCTTCCGGCTCGTCCGGCACGTCCATCGTCTCGATGACGACGGTGGTCGCGGCGGTGACCAGGACCTCGATCTGGCGTCGGTCGTTCACGCGCAGCGGCACGAGGGCTCCTCCCGCGCGGACCGCTTCCACCAGTGCACCGCGGAATCCGTCGATCTCCCCCTGGACTGCAATCTCCTCGCCGTTCACGACCACGCGATGCATCACCGGCACCATCGACTCCCTCCCGCGACTTCTCCTCACCACTCAACGCCGCGCGGAACAGCCCGTGTACCCCGTTGCGACGAGCAGGGACCAGTGGTAACCCCGCCCACCGCGTGAAGCGTCCGAGCCTCGCGCGTATGCTCGGATCCGCGAGAAACGTGATTCCGAAGGAACACCTGTGGGAACGATCTACTACGGCGACGCGGCGACGCCGATCCACATCGAGGACCGCGCGCTGGCGCATGTCAAGGTCGTCATCGCCACCAAGCTGCGGCGCAACGAGAGCTTCACGCTTTCGTGGCGGCATCCGGAGGGCGAGCCGACCGGTCGCTCCACGATCTGGCTCCACCCGTCGATCCCGCTGCGCTTCGTCTTCGACGATCCGGAGCCGGCGGAACTGAACCGCGCGTGGATCGAGCAGCTGGCCCAGTCGGCCACCACGTCGGGCGGCATCGCGCTCGTTCCCGAGCACCTCGGTGGCCCGGCTGCCGTCGATGCGGCCGGTCACGCGGCGCGTGAGGGCGCCGCGCAGCCGACCGCCTGACCGCGTCCGCAGGACTGAGCGCGCAGGCGCTCAGGCCTGCTCGTCTTCCTCCGGCTCGAAGGTCGACGGCTCTCCGGTGAAGCCGGCCGCCACGCCGTTCGGGTCGTCGGGGATCGTGCCGTCCTGGCCGAGTCCCCCTTGCTTCTCATCGCCGTCGAGGTCGTTCTCGCGCGACGGATCGGCGTCGGATCGTTCCACGGTCGTCTCCTCTCGTCGGATGTGTCGTGCGTCCCCGGATCCGGTCACGCGTCCCGGCCGGGCAGGTTGAGCTCGCCCGGATCCACGTCGACATCGCCGGTGTCGTCGGGGCCTCCCGTGCCGGGCACGGCACGGATCGCGTCGGCGTCGATGTCGTCGTCGACGCCGTCAGGCAGCGGGTCGCGCTGCTTCTGCGCCGTCTCGGTCTCGCTGGCCGGGCTGTAGCTCATGTCCTTGCGGAGCTGCTCCTGCTCCGACAAGCCGGTGCGAGTAGGCGGCTTCGGCAGCTCGTCCATCTCGCCGGCGGCGAAGCGCGTCTTGTCATCGGGGTTCATGCTCCGACGCTAGAAGCCGGTCTCGGCGGCTTTCACCCCCTTGACATGCGGCATGACGACGACTCGCCTACCCGCGCGGCGACAGGTCGGGAAGGGCGCCGGTGCCGAACTCGTGGCGCAGCGCGCTCAGTGCGGCGAACCAGCCCACGAGGCCATGCACCCCGGGACCGGGCGACGCCGATGCCGACGCGAGGTAGATCCCCGGGATGGGCGTCCGCCACGGGTCCGGGCTCAGCACGGGGCGGCGCACCAGCTGAACCAGATCCGGGGCCCCGGCGCCGATGTCGCCGCCGGGGTAGTTGGGATTGTGCTGCTCGACCTCGACGGCGCTGCGGGAGCTGGTCGCGACGATCGTGTCCCGGAAACCCGGCGCGAAGCGCTCGATCTGCGCGATGACCGCCTCCGCCCGGTCGGCGTCGCTTCCGGCCGGCACATGGGTGTAGGTCCAGAGCGTGTGCATGCCCGCCGGTGCCCGCTGGGGATCGAAGAGCGAGGGCTGGGCCACCAGCACGTACGGCCGCTCCGGGAGTCGCCCGCGGTTCACATCGTTCTCGGCCGCGGCCATCTCGGCCCTGGTTCCGCCGACGTGCACGGTGCCGGCTCGACGCACCTCGGCGTTCGTCCATGGCACCGGCTCGCTGAGCGCGAAGTCGACCTTCGCGACTCCTCCGCCGTAGCGGAAGCGCTCGAGCGCCCTCCGGTAGCGCGCCGGCATCCGATCACCGGCGAGTCGCAGCAGCGCACGCGGAGTGACGTCCAGCAGCGTCGCGCGCGCCGGCGGCAGGTCGCGCAGCGACGTCACCTCGTGCTCGAGCACCACCTCGCCCCCGTGCGCGCGGAGGTCGTCCACCATCGCGTCGACGATGGCCTGACTGCCCCCGATCGGGATCGGCCAGCCCTCCGCGTGCGCGTATGCCGCCAGAGCCAGGCCGGCTCCGGATGCCGCGAGACTCGGCTGCCGCAGGATGGTGTGCGCGGCGACCCCGGTGAGCATCGCGGGGGCGGCGTCTTCTCGGAATCGTGCGTTCCACAGGGGCCCGCCCTGCTCGAGCGCGCGCAGGCCGAACCGGATCACCGTGAGGGGATCCGGCGGCACGCGCACGAGAGACGACCCCGTGAACTCGGCGACCTCGGTCGCCTGGTCGGCGAGCGGCCGCATCAGTCGTTCGTACGCGCGGCCGTCCACGCCCAGCTCGTCGCGGGTGCGCTCGAGATCCCGGTACGCGATGCCCGCGCGGCCGCCGTCGAGCGGCTGCGCGAACGACACCTCGGGAACCGCGAACGACACCCGCCGTCGCAGCCCGAACTCGCGGAAGAAGCGGGATTCGAAGGCCAGGGGATGCACGGCCGAGCAGACGTCGTGGAGGAAGCCCGGGATCGTCAGCTCGCGTGACGCGGCGCCGCCGCCCGGCTGGTCGGCGCGTTCGTACACCCGCACGCGCAGCCCCGCCCGGGCCAGGGTCACCGCGGCCGCGAGGCCGTTGGGGCCGGCGCCGACGATGACGGCGTCGAGTTCGCCGGCGCGCGAGGGATCGGTCATCGCGCCGACGCTTCTCTGCGCCCGGACAGCTCCTGCTCCGCGGTCGTCGGCTCGGTCCCGGGGGTGCCCGTTCCCTCGGCGAGGTAGGCCAGGCGGTGCAGCGTCTCGGCGTTGCGCCAGTGCAGCAGGAGGTCCAGGAGCGGAGCCGGAACGAGTCGACCCGGTCCGGCGACCGCCTCCTCCTGCAGGCGCACCACGCTGCCGTCGCCGCGCGGCTTGACGTCGATGGTCACGCGGGCTTCACCGATCGGCCAGCCCCGCGCGCGCATGACGAGGCGCCTCGGCGGGTCGTACGCCTCCACGACGGTGGCGTCGTCGATGAGGACGGGCCAGACGCCGAAGGAGTGGTGCAGGCGCGCGCCCGTGGCGGGCCAGTGCGCGTCGACCTCGCGCATCCGCGAGGCTCCCACGACCCACGACGGGTAGAGCCAGCCGTCCCCGAGGACGCGGAAGACGTCGTCGGGGGTGCAGTGAAGCAGCCTCACGTTGCGGGACATGCCCCTCCTCGCTCGCGACGATCGGTGCCGGCATCCGCTCGGGACGGCTGCACCCCGGTGTGGTCACCACGATAGAGCGGGAGGATGCCTTCGCCGAGGCCGTTGCGCCGCGGGTGCCGACTATGCCAGGACCGGATGGGTCAGCGCCGGTGGCGCCCCTGCTTCTTCTACGACGCCCTGCTCGGCGCCTGTCTCGCCAATGCCGAGGACACGTTCGCCCACACCTTCGCCCGGTCGTCGTGACGGGCGGGCCGCGGCCTCATGCCTCGTGAAGCACGTCCGCCGAGTACTGCTTCACCTCTCCGTCGTCGAGCATGACGGTGTAGACATCGATCTCGTCCTCGAGACCGACCTCGAAATGCTGACGCGGAAACGAGTCGGGCGGACCCAGGACTCTCGCGGTCGCACCGGTCGGCGTGCGGACCCGCTCCCCGCTCATGAAGATGATCATTGGAGAAGGATCGGGCACCGGGATTTCTGCGTCTGGACCCTTGACAAAGGCGGGCGTCGACAGTCGCCGCGCCGCGGCCGACGCCGACGAATAGACCGCGGATCGGTCATGACGAGAGATCGTCCCTCGTCAGCTCGCCCAGCTGCGCCCACAGGTGGGCGACGGATGCGGCACCGCCGTGCAGCATCCGCAGGTCGATGCTCTCGTCACTGGCGTGCCAATGGTCCTCGGGCAGGCCCGTGCCCAGGAACAGGATGGGCGCGCCGAACATGCGCACGAGCAGGTCGGCGGGTCCGCCGCCGGCATTGCCGACACGGGCGACCCCGTGGCGTCCGAAGCCGGCGGCGACCGCTCGGTCGAGGGCGCCGAACGCCGCGCCGCGCGGCGTGACGTAGGGATCCTGTCCGGTGTCGACGTCCACCTCGAGCGAATAGGACACGGTGTCGGGGACGACCCGTGCCACGAACGCACGCAGCTGCTCGGCGACGGCTTCCACGCGCTGGTCCGGCACCGTCCGGATGTTCAACGTCGCCTGCGCGAGGGAGGGGATGACCGCGCGCGGCAGACCCGCCGGGTCTCCTGCCAGCAGGGAGAGCACCTCCAGCGACGGCCGTGCCCACAGCCGCTCCTTGACCGAATAGCCGCTCTCTCCCGTGATGCTGCGCGTCTCCGTTCGAGCGACCCAGCTCTGCTCGTCGAACGGGACCTCGTCCAGCTCGGCCTGACGCTCGCCGGTGACCGGCGCGACGTCGTCATAGAAGCCGGGCAGGGCGATGCGGTCCCCGTCGTCATGCAGAGCGCTGAGCACGTCGGCGAGCACGTGCGCGGGGTTGGGAGCCGAACCCGAGGCGGTCCCGCTGTGGACGTCCCGCTCCGGACCGGTGATCGACAGCGATGCCGTGAGGATGCCGCGCATCGAGGTCACGATCCCCGGCTCATCGGTGCTCCACTGCACAGTGTCCGAGAACACGATCACGTCGCATCGGAACTGCTCGCGACGCTCCTGGAGCAGCTGCTCCAGGTGAGGCGACCCGCTCTCCTCCTCGCCCTCGACGAGGTACTTGAGGTTCACTGCCGGGCGGTCCCTCCCGGTCGCGGCGAGGTGGGCGCGCAGACCCCACAGGTGCGCCACGACCTGACCCTTCGCGTCGGACGCGCCCCGCCCGTACAGACGTCCTCCCTCGAGGATCGGCTCGTAGGGCGAGGTCACCTGCCATTGCTCGGGCTTCGCGTCGCGGACGTCGTGGTGGCTGTACACCAGGACGGTGGGAAGGGCCGGATCGACCATCCACTCGCCGTACACGGCGACCGCGTCCCCCGTCTGGTACAACGTGCTCGACAGCCCTGCGCTGCGCATCTGCTCGGCCAGCCACCGCGCGGACCGCAGCACATCGGACGTGCGATCCGGATCGGCCGCCACCGACGGGATCCGCACCCACGCCGACAGGTCGTCGACCATGAGCGCAGCGGAATCGGCGAGGAACGAGGACACCGGGTCCGTGTCGGCTGTGGCGCCCGCCGGATCGACGGACGGCGGGGTATCGGTCCGTGACGCCGCCGTGGTCATGAGAGGCCGCCTGTCCAGCGAGCCTCGGCGAAGACGATGGGTCCATCACCCGGAGCCGCCGTGCGTCGCCTCGCAGGCGGACGTTGCACCGACTCCCGCTTCACCGAGCCGTTGGACATCCGTACCCCCTCCTCCGGCGCCGGCTTCGGCGCCCGGTCGGAACTCCGCCCACCATGCGGCCAGGCCCCTACCCGAAGGATGGGGATTGACCCGGGAAGCGGCCCGGGGTATTGGACCGGGTCAGAGGTCGGGCTGGCCGCTCACGCCGGACGTCGTCACGAACCCGAGCCGCGCCGCGTGCCGGTTCCGGCGAGCCCGGCGACCACGATGTCGACGAGAGCGGCCGCGTAGCGCCCGTCGGGGTCGAGGTCGGGGTCGAACACCGTGACGGATGCCCCGATCGCGGCCGGAGCCAGCAGCGAGAGCAGGTCGACGAGCTCGCTCGGACTCCACCCTCCTGGATCCGGACTGTCCACGGCGGGCATCCAGTGAGGATCCAGGACGTCCACGTCGACCTGCAGCCAGTACCCCGACGGGCCGGAGGTCCGCATCACGTCGTCGGCGACCGCATGCATCCCCGCCTCGCGGGCGCGGCGGGCCGGAACGAGGAGTCCGAGGAGGCTTGCGGCCTCGGGGAGATGCTCGTCGTCGTCACGGCATCCCACGTGGGACGTCCGCGAGGCGCTGAAGTACGGCCCGCGTCCGTCGATGTCGGCGAGGGCCGGCTGGTGCCGCCCGACGGCCGCCGCCAGATCCTCACCTGCGACGCTCGCGCATCGGTCGCTGTTGCCCGGATGCCGGAAGTCGGTGTGCCCGTCGACATGGACGAGGCCTGCGCCGCCCGGGATCCGGCTCATGGCCGGGCCGACGCCGAGCAGCAGGCTGCAGTCCCCGCCGATGACGAGCGGGACGTCGCCGCGATCGAGGATCGCCGAGAGCCGGCCGGAGAGGCGGCGGGAGTGCTCGACGATCGCGTCCTGGTTCCGCACTCGCCCGCTCGGCCGCGACCGATCGTCGTTGACGTAGCGTCCCGGCAGGACCACTCCGGCGTCGACGGCGCCTCGGGCGATGAGCCTGCGGTGCAGACCGGCGTCGCGCAGCGCTTCGGGCGCCTTGCCGGCGCCGGGGACGCCGCCCGGTTCGGGCGGTCGAAGACCCAGATTCGTCGGCGCCGAGAGCAGTGCGAGAGCCATGAGTCCGCATCCTGCCGCATGGGGCCGGCTCAGGGCACCTTCCCGAGCTGTGTGAGCAGCTCGAGATCGTCGGTCACCCCCGAGGACTCAGCGATGCGGCCGCCGTCGAGGCGGTACATCGCGAACTCTGCGATGTTGACGTGCCGTCTGGTGGGTGCGATCCCGCGGAAGAGGCCCGCGTGCGTGCCGCTGCCCCGAAGATGCACGGCGAGGCGATCGTCCTCGGCGATGAGCTGGATGCGCCGCCACCGCCAGTCCGGGAACGCATGGAAGAGGTCGGCCATGTCGGTGATCCAGGCATCCGCACCGCCGGGGAGGTGCGCCCGCCGCACCGCCGGGTGCACGAACGCACGGATCGCGTCGAGATCGTGGCGATTGCATGCGTCGAGGTACTCGGCGTGCCACTCGCGCATCTCCCACGGCTCCACCTGCTCATTATCGGCGGGGCGCGAGCGGCCGGGCTCGACAGCCGCCGGCCGAGCTGGCGGTGCTCCGCACCTGGGGGCCGCATCCGGACGCCTTGCAGTCCGCCTGGGCGGCGACGGCCACCGAGTGGTTCCCGACAGCCACGTGCGACCTGTGGCTGCCGATGGAGCGCGTCTGATGATGGCAGAGCCGTTCAGGGCGACCTCGCCCGGACCGGTATCATCGCCGACAGCATGTCTGAGCACCGCAATCCCGCGCTCGTGCTGACCCTTGTCGCCGCTCAGCTCGTGGTCATGCTCGACTCGAGCATCCTCAACGTCGCGCTTCCGTCGATCGCGGCCGACCTCGACCTCACCGCCACCGGAACGGCGTGGGTGCTCAACGCGTACTTCCTGACGTTCGGGGGGCTGCTGCTGGTGTCGGGGCGGGCCGCCGACGTCTTCGGACGGCGCCGTCTGTTCCTCAGCGGCACCGCGGTCCTCGTCGTCGGCTCGCTTCTCGGTGCGCTGGCGGACACCGAGGCGCTGCTCGTGACCGCGCGTCTACTCCAGGGCGCGGGAGCGGCGATGCTGAGCCCTGCCGCGATGTCGGTGATCCTCGCGCGCTTCACCGGGCCGGCACGCACGCGGACCATGAGCTGGTGGGGTGCGGCCTCCACGATCGGCGGCGCGGCCGGCGTCAGCGTCGGGGGGCTCCTCACCGCGGGCTTCGGCTGGCAGAGCGTGATGCTCGTCACCGCCGCCATGTCCGCCGCGAACGGCGTCGCCGGCTGGATCACCCTGCCCCGAGACATCGCGGGCGCCCGACGACGTTTCGACGCGGCCGGCGCGGGCCTGCTCACGGCAGCTGCGATCGCGGTCGTGTTCGCCGTCCTGAGGGCACCGCACGCGGGGATCGCCTCCGTTCAGGTGCTGCTTCCCGGCGCCCTGGCGATCGCCGCCGTCGTGGCGTTCGTCTTCGTCGAGCGTCGCAGCGCGGACCCCGTGCTGCCCCTGCCGGCGCTGCGTGACCCGAGGGTCGCCGGCGGAATCGTGGTGAACATGCTCGGCGGCGCGGCGCGCATCGCGTGCTTCGTCCTCGTCGCTCTCCTCATGCAGCAGGTGCTCGAGTACGGCCCCGCGACGGCCGGGCTGGCGATGCTTCCGACCTCGCTCGCCGGCTTCGCAGTCAGCACCATGCTCCTTCCCCGGGCGCTCGCGCGCCTGGGACCCGAGAAGGTCGCCCTCCTGGGCCTCGCGATGCTCGTCGTCGCCCACGCCCTCTTCGCCTCCCTGGACGTCGGCGTCCCGTACCTGTGGCGCGTGCTTCCGGTCCTTCTCATCGCCGCCACGGGAGTCGCCTTCAGCTTCACGCCGACGACGCTCGTCATCGCCGACGGCATGACGGCGCGCAACGCCGGCGTGAGCTCAGGCCTGGCCTCGTCGACGGCGCAGATCGGCGGTGCGATCGGCATCGCCGTGTTCGGCGCGATCGATGCGGTCAACCGCGCGGCAGCCTTGACCGCCGGCGGAAGCGCACAGGCTGCCGCCCACTCCGGCCTCTCCGCCGCCCACCTCGCGGCGGCCGCCTCCGCCGCCGTCGCCGCGATCGTCGCCATCGTGCTGTTCCCCGCCGTGCGACGGATGCTGACCGGGCGCCGGAGCGCCGACACCACGTCGGGGACGTAGCGGTCGCGAGGCGTCAGTGCGTCCGGGAGCGCTCGGGCGTCAGTGGCCGGCGTCGACTCCGCCGCTCAGGCGGCCATGGAAGGCGGCCGTCGCCTCGTTCATGCCCTCGAACACGACCGTCTTCCCGAGGCGTTCGTACTTCGTCTGGATGGCATCGAGCGCCGCAACGGTGGAGGCGTCCCACACGTGCGAATCCCTCATGTCGATCACGACCCGTTCCGGGTCGAGCGTGTACTCGAACTGGGTGGTGAGGTCGTTGCTCGACGCGAAGAACAGCTCCCCGTTCACCGTGTACCGCACGGGACCCTCCCCCTCGGGAAGCCGCCGCGTGACGGTCGTGAAGTGCGCGACCCGCCGCGCGAACAGCAGCATGGCGGCGATCACCCCCACGCCGACGCCGATCGCGAGGTTGTGGGTCCACACGGTCACCGCGACGGTGACCACCATCACGAGCGTCTCGCTCCGCGGCATCCGCTTCAGGGTGCTCGGACGGATGCTGTGCCAGTCGAAGGTCGCGACCGACACGACGATCATGACGGCGACCAGCGCGGCCATCGGGATGACGGCCACGACGTCGCCGAGGACGAGTACGAGGATCAGGAGGAAGACGCCGGCGAGGAAGGTGGAGATCCGCGTGCGGGCGCCGGATGCCTTGACGTTGATCATCGTCTGTCCGATCATCGCGCAGCCGCCCATGCCCCCGAACAACCCCGAGAGCACGTTGGCGACACCCTGGCCCCACGCCTCCCTTGTCTTGCGGGAATGGGTGTCGGTGATGTCGTCGACGAGCTTCGCCGTCATCAGCGATTCCAGAAGCCCGACCACCGCCATCGCTGCCGCGTACGGCGCGATGATGCCGAGGGTCTCCCCTGTGAGGGGCACACTCGGGAGGAGCAGCTCGGGCAGGCTCTCGGGCAGCTCGCCCTGATCGCCCACGGTCGGCACGTTGAGCCCGAAGACGACCGCCGCCGCGGTGAGGAGCACGATCGCGATCAGCGGTGCGGGCACGACCCTCGTCAATCGCGGCATGACGTACAGGATCAGCAGCCCGACGACCACGAGCGGGTATACGAGCCACGGCACGCCGATCAGCTGCGGGAGCTGCGAGATGAAGATCAGGATGGCCAGCGCGTTGACGAAGCCGACCATGACGCTGCGCGGGATGAACCGCATGAGCTTGGCCACCCCGAGCACGGCCAGCACGATCTGGATGAGGCCTCCGAGGATGACGGTGGCGATGAAGTAGTCGATCCCGTGCTCTCGGGCCACCGGCGCGATGACCAGCGCGATCGCTCCGGTAGCGGCGGTGATCATCGCCGGGCGGCCGCCGAGGAAGGCGATGGCGACGGCCATGATGAAGGACGAGAACAGGCCCAGGCGCGGATCGACACCGGCGATGATCGAGAACGCGATCGCCTCGGGGATGAGGGCGATCGCCACCACGAGCCCCGCCAGCACCTCGCGGGTGAGGATGCGGGGACTGCGCAGGGCCTGCAGCACCGTCGGCTCGATGCGGTATCGGCTGGGAGAGTCCGGAGCCGTCGTGGCAGCGGTCATGGCGTTCCTTCTGGTCGGCGAGCACGCTCGCGGGAAGGCGCACCGTTGCGCCGAGCGGGATGATCGATCGGGGGGGAGTTGGGGTGTCCGAGAGACGGACGCGAAGACTAGAACCCTAACGCTAGCTCGCGGCTCGGTGAGCGCTCGTCAAGGGCCGATGGTGAACTGCGGGTGCCGCATACGATCGGGGGCATGACGGAAGCCGCGCTCGTTCTGGTCGCCAACGCTGCCGATGGCAGCATCAGCACGTTCAGGTTCTCGGAGGGCGCGCTCGAGCGACGGGCCGTCACCGAGGGGCTCGAGGGATGCTCCACCTTTGTCGTCGACGGGTCCCGCGATCTCGTCTATGCCGCAGTGAAGGGCGAGCCCGCCGGCATCGTCACCCTTCGGATCGATCGAGCGACGGGGCGGCTCGAGCCGCTCTCACGCCGCGATCTACCTGACGGCGGCATGAACTATCTCGCTCTCGCGCGCGACGGGGCGGTGCTGCTCGGAGCGTCGTACGGCGGCGGCTACGGCATCAGCTGCGCCATCGCCGAGGACGGTGTCGTCGGCGGGCCGGTCTCGCGCATCGAGTTCCCCAACCTGCACTCCGTGCTGCCCAGCACGGACGGCCGTTTCGCCTACTTCGTCTCGCTCGGCGCCGACCTCCTGGCGCAGTACGCCCTCGCCGACGACGCCAGCCTGCGACCGCTGCAGCCGGCCACCGTGGCCGCACCCGCCGGGAGCGGGCCGCGGCACCTGGTGCTGAACGGGGCGCAGGACACCGTCTACGTCCTCACCGAGTTCTCCGCAGAGATCCTGCGCTTCGCGCGCGACGCCGACACCGGGATGCTGGAGTTCCGGGACGCGGTGAGCACGGTCGATCCGACCGCCGGCCTCGGTCGCAGCCGGTTCGGCGCCGACCCGAAAGCGGAGCACCTGATCTGGGGAGCGGATCTGCACATCGATCCGCAGGGCCGGTGGCTGTGGGTGTCCGAGCGCACCGAGAGCAGCCTCGCCGCCGCGCCGATCGCGGCGGACGGCTCGGTGTCGGCGCCGCGGACGCACATCTCGACCGAGCCGCAGCCTCGGGGTTTCGCGCTCAGCCCCGACGGCGCGCACCTGGTCGCGGCCGGCGAGCGCTCAACGACCGTCAGCCTCTACGCCGTGACCGGCGACCAGCTCGAGCTCCTGCAGCGCGCCGAGACCGGAGCGGGCGCGAACTGGGTGCGCTTCGTCTGAGCTCCGGTCGGATCATTCGGCGACTTCTCAGGAAGCAGGTTCACGCGTCCCGTAGTCTCCGAAGTCCAAGGGGAGTACTCCGGCGCGGTCGACTCGTCATTCCGGATGCGATGAGCATCCCGGGTCACCGGTCCCGTACGGGATGGAGAAGACTTTGGCGTCCTTCGTCACGCCAAGTCTGGAGCGCCCGTTGCACATCACACCTCTTGTCTGGGTCCTCACGATCGCTGTCACGATCGCCTTCTTCGTCTACGAGTTCTTCGCGCACGTCCGCAGACCACACGAGCCGACGATCGGCGAGTCGGCGCGATGGTCGGCCTTCTACATCGGACTGGCCCTGCTGTTCGGTGTCGGCATCGGCATCTTCTCGGGATGGACGTACGGTGGCGAGTACTTCGCCGGCTATCTGACCGAGAAGGCGCTGTCGATCGACAACCTTTTCGTCTTCCTCATCGTCATGACCGGTCTGGCCGTCCCGAAGATCTATCAGCAGAAGGTGCTGATGATCGGCATCGTCATCGCGCTGATCCTGCGCGGGATCTTCATCGCGGTCGGCGCCGCCCTCGTCGAGAACTTCTCCTGGATCTTCTACCTCTTCGGAGCGCTGCTGCTCTTCCTCGCCTATCGTCAGGCGTTCGCGCACGGCGAGAGCGATCCGTCACGCGGGCGCTTCATGCAGTTCGTCCGTCGGCACCTCGCCGTGACCGACGAGTACCACGGCGACCGCCTGACGGTCCGCAAAGGCGGACGCCGCTTCGTCACGCCGATGCTGCTGACGATCGTCGCGATCGGGTTCGTCGATCTGATCTTCGCCGTCGACTCGATCCCCGCCATCTACGGACTCACCGAGCAGGCGTACATCGTCTTCACGGCCAACGCGTTCGCGCTGATGGGACTGCGTCAGCTGTACTTCCTCATCGGCGGCCTTCTCGAGCGCCTGGTCTACCTCGCCCAAGGTCTGGCGGTCATCCTCGCCTTCATCGGCGTCAAGCTCGTCCTGCACGCGATGCATGTGAACGAGCTGCCCTTCATCAACGGCGGCGAGCCCATCCTGTGGGCGCCGGAGATCCCGATCTGGTTCTCCTTGCTGTTCATCGCGGCGACGATCGCCGCTGCCACGACGGCCAGCCTGCTCAGGACCCGCCGCAGCGGCCACGCCGCATCCGACGTCTCCTCCCGCCCCCTTTCCACCGACACGCACAAGGAACACCCGTGACCCACCGACCCCGTGCAGACGCGTCCCCTGACCCCGACAGTCCCAGCGCCCGATGTCCGTCGGGCGCCGGCACCGCCCACTGTGAGGAGCTCGTTCGTCGATGAGCGACCTCCTGTGGAACATCACCCTCGTCGTCGTGTTCGTCCTGGTCGGCGGCGTTTTCGCGGCAACCGAGATGGCCCTGGTCACGCTTCGGGAGAGCCAGATCAACACCATCGCGGCGCGCGGTCGCCGCGGTGAGAAGGTCGCCGGACTCGCCCGCAATCCGAACACGTTCCTCTCGGCGGTGCAGATCGGCGTGACGGTCGCCGGTTTCGCCTCCGCGGCCTACGGCGCCACTTCGATCGCGCCGTCCGTCGCCCCCTTGTTCGAGCTGTGGGGCGTTCCGGAACAGCTGGCCTCCACGATCGCCACCGTCCTGCTGACCCTGCTGATCGCGTACCTTTCCCTGGTGCTCGGCGAGCTCGTGCCCAAGCGCCTCGCCATACAGCGCAACGCGCAGTTCGCCTACGCTGTCGCGCCCGTGCTCGATGGGTTCGCAACCGTGATGCGTCCGGTCATCTGGCTGCTCTCGGTGTCCACCAACACGATGGTCCGGCTGCTCGGGGGCGATCCGCACAAGACCGCCGACGAACTCACCGAGGAGGAGTTCCGCGACATCGTCGCGACCCAGCAGGGACTGCCGGACGACGAGAAGCGGATCCTCGACGATGTGCTGTCACTGCGGGGACGGCAGATCAGCGAAGTGATGCGCCCGCGCCCCGAGGTCGTCGCGCTCGACGAGACGTCGACGATCGCCGAGGCGGTGGCTCAGGTGCGCGAACTCCCGTTCTCGCGGTATCCCGTGGCGGACAAGTCGATCGACGACATCACCGGCTTCCTCCATGTGCGCGACCTCTTCGAGGCGGCCGCCGAGAACCCGGGCGGGCCCGTGGAGCGACTCGTCCGGCCCATCTCGTACCTCCCATCGACAGCGCGGGTGCTGCCGATCCTTACTCGTATGCGCGCGGACGGCCACCACATCGCCGTCGTCGTGGACGAGTACGGCGGAACCGACGGCATCGTGACCTTGGAAGACCTGGTCGAGGAGGTCGTCGGCGAGATCTTCGACGAGTACGACACCGCCGCCGGTCCCGCGAGCGCGGACGACGTCCTCGACGGCCGACTGAACCTTCAGGACTTCGAAGAGATCACCGGCTTGTCGCTGCCGCGGGGCTCCTCCGACACGATCGGCGGATTCGTCACGGAGCAGCTCGGCCGACTCGCGGTCGTCGGCGACTCGGTGGAGGTTCCGGGCGCGGCGATCCAGGTCACCGCCCTCGATCGCCGCCGCATCGCAGGCGTGAGGGTCGTTCAGCGCCCGGAAACGGCCGGCGACGAAGGAAGCCCTGCTGCCGCGGATAGCACTCGACCCATGAAAACGAGATGAGTCGTCGCGGCTGAGTACGACGCGATCCGATCCACACGGTTCGCACCGCGCCACCCGCCTCTCAGGCGAGGCCGGCGAATCGACGGAGCTTGGCGAACATGTCCTCGAGCAGCCAACGGACGTCGATGCTCTCGCAGACGCGGATGAGCCGCCGGCCGGCATCCTCCGGTTCCATCTCGCCGTCGGCGGTGAAGCGCGGAGCGGGCCGCTCGCGCCAGAGCGCCCCGAGAGGGTTCATGACCGCGCCGATCGCGGGGCTGTCCCCGAGGGAGCGGAAATCCATCATCAGGTCCGGCACGCCCTCGTTGAACTCGATGACCTGACGCACGAGATACGCGCCCAGGTCGCCGAGCGGTTCGACCTTCTGGCGAAGCTCCTCGTGCCCGACGGCGACGAGCGTGTAGACCGACATGGGGATCTGCCACACCGTGATCCGGGAGTCCATGACGACGTTCGCCGCGACCACGTCGTTCGACAGGTTGAACTCCGGGCTATAGCCGGGGAGGATCCCGTCGTAGCTCGGCCCGCCGATCCAGACCACCACGACATCCCGGTCCTGGATCGCCGGTTCCTCCAGGATCGCCGACGCCATATCGGTCAGAGGACCGAGGAACGTGACGAACAGCGTGCCCTCGTCCTTCATCGCCTCGTCGATGATCAGGCGGGAGCCGGCCGACGGGTTCGGCGTCGAGCTGTCGGCGAGCGCTTCGCGTGCGCCGTCGGCGACGTGCACGGAACCCGTCAGGTCCATCAGACTTAGGAGGAGATCCACTTCCTCGCGCGACTCCTCCACGCTGCGGTGGGTGCGGCGCGTCCCGAAGTGCGCCGGGATGATTCCGCGGATGTCGAGTGTCGGCGAGAGCAGCGCGTGGACGATCGCGAACTGGTCGTCCGCCTCGTTCTTCGCGTCGGTGTTGATGATGATGCGGCGTGGCCCAGCGGGCATGTCACTTCCTTTCGAGGGGCTGGAGTCAGCCCTTGACGGCGCCGGCGGTGAGGCCGGACACGATGTAGCGCTGCAGCAGCGCGTACGCGACCAGGATCGGCAGGATCCCGATGAGGATCGCCGCGGCGAGGCCGTTGTAGTTGGTGGTGAACTGACCGGAGAAGTTGAGCATGCCCAGCGGCAAGGTCTTGCTCTGATCGGAGTTGATGATCGTGAGCGCCATCAGCAGCTCGTTCCAGGTCGCCACTGCGTCCAGGATGAGAACGGTGACGAGGACGGGAAGGGAGAGGGGCAGGACGATCTGGAAGAACATCCTCCACGACCCCGCACCGTCCATCCGGGCCGCCTCCAGGATCTCGTCGGGAAGCTGCCGGAAGAACGAGTAGAGAACCAGCACTTCGAACGGGATGCCGAACGCGAGATACGGCCCGAGCAGACCGAAGATGTTGTCGATCAGCCCCATCGCGCGGACCGTGTTGAACAGGGGCACGAGTGCGATGTAGATCGGGACCGTGAGCCCGAGGAAGACGGCGAAGAGCACGGCTCCACGGAAGCGGACCTTGAGCTTGGCGAGCGCGAACGCCATCAGCGCCGAGACGAACACGCCGAGCGGCACCTTCACGACAGCCAGCGTGATGCTGTTGAGGTACGTGGTCGCGAAGTCGCCGGTCTTCCAAGCGTCGACGAAGTTCTCGAAGGTGAACTCGGTCGGGAACGACACGGCTCCGCCCCGCTGGAAGTCCTGCGTCGTCCGGATGCCCGTGGTCACCAGGAGGACGATGGGCAGGAACCAGATCAGCGCGACCACGACGAGCAGCAAGGTCACCGCCAGACGTGCGGGCGCACCGCGCCGGAATCGGCGTCTTCCTCCGGCCGGCATCTGCTGCGCCGCTGCCACGGCCTGTTCGGTTTCGGTGACGGTGCTCACGACTTCGCGCTCCTCACTTGCGACACCACGTAGGGGATTCCGAACGCGAGCGCGGCGATGGTGATCAGCACGGCCATCGCCGTGCCGTAGCCCGCGTTGAAGTACTGGAACACGTTGACGAACATCCAGGTGCCGAGCACCTGTGTGCTGTTGCCCGGCCCGCCATTGGTCATGGCGAAGACGATGTCGAAAACCTTGAAGGAGTCGATGACCGACAGCGCCAGCACGATGACGTGTGCAGGCCGCAGGCCCGGCATCGTGATGTGCCAGAACTGCTGCCACCGGTTCGCACCATCCGTCCGTGCCGATTCGTACAATTCGTGGGGGATGCTCTGCAGCGCGGCGAGGTAGAGCAGCATCGGGAACCCCGTGCGCACCCAGATGCCCGCGACGATGACCGCTCCCAGCGCTGTCGAGTCCTGGCCCAGCCAGGGCTGCGCCAGCGCACCCAGACCGACGGCGCGCAGGATCTCATTGACGCTGCCCTGACTCGGGTCGTAGAGCCAGCCCCAGATGGCCGCCACCGCGACCAGGGGAAGAACCGCCGGCATGTAGAACACCGTCCGCAGCATCGGCATCAGTCGAGAGCTGCCGTTGAGCAGCACAGCGAGCAGGAGCCCGAGCACGATGGGGACGACGATGGTCATCACCGACCAGATCGCGTTGTTGCGCAGAGCCACCATGGCCACGGGGTCCTGGAAGATCTGCGCGTAATTGTCGAGCCCGACGAAGTTCGGGTCGGGGCTGACCCCGTTCCAGTCGGTGAAGCTGATCACGATCGACTGGGCGGCCGGAGCGACCAGGAATCCGGTGTAGAGCGCCAGCGCCGGGAGCACGAAGAGCCAGGGGTGCTGCAGTATCGCCCGCCCCCGGCGACGGCCCGCCGCCGGGGAGGTGCGCGTCACGGTGTGCACAGCGACGTCGCCTTACTGCTGCTCGAGTCCTGCGGGAACAGCTTCCTGCATCTGCGCGGCCGCATCCTCGGGCGAGAGCTGCCCCTGCAGCACCTGGCTCTGGATCTCGTAGTACGTGTTCGCGAGCTCCGGCGGGAACGCCTGGTCCTGGATGGTGTAGAAGGGCGAGGCCGATGCGATCTCCGCCACCTCGGCCGACAGCGGGAACTCATCGGCGTCCGGCTCAGCGCCCACGACGGACGTGTTCCCGATGCCCAGCGCCTTGAGCGTCTCGGGCTGCGAGAGCCAGTTGAGCAGCTCTGCGGCGTCGTCCTGGTTCGGGGAGGCCGCATTGATCATGTATCCCTCGACCCAGCCGGAGTGCCGGTTCGGCTCCTGGTCTGTCGGCAGCTCGAAGACCCCGTAGTCGCTCGGGTCCTCGGCCTGCTGCACGTACGAGTTGTCAGCCCAGCCGCCGGCGATCGTGTAGGCGTACTTGCCCTGGGTGAACCCGGGCTCCTCCTGCGCCGGCTCGAGCCCCATCACGCCCTCGGGCATCCAGCCCTTGTCCGCCCACTCCTTGAACTCGGTGAAGGACTGGACGACCGCGGGGTCGTCCCAGCTCGCTTCCCCGGCGAGGAGCTGATCGTGCTTCTCGGCGCCGGCGTTCTTCTCGAGCAGGTACTCGAAGAGCCGCATGACGTGCCAGCCGAGTTCGCCGGCCGTGCCGAGGGGCACCTGCCCCGCCGCGACGAGCGCTTCGTTCGCGGCCACAAGCTCCTCGTAAGTCGTGGGCTCCTCTGTGATGCCCGCCGCTTCGAACGCGGACTTCGAGTACCAGGCCACCACGGCGTTCGAGATCACCGGGACACCGTAGGTCTTCCCGTCGAAGGTCATGCCCTCCTTGGCGGCTTCCGGGAACAGTTCGTCCCAGTTGTACTCGTCCCAGTACTCGCTCAGGTCGAGGGCCAGGCCGTCCGTGGCGAAAGGTCCGCCGAGCGACCCGCCCCAGATGCGCCAGACGTCCGGGCCCTCGCCGCCGGCGAGGGCGGTGCGCAGCCGCCCCGGGTAGATGGCGGCGCCGGTGCCCGGAAGGTTGTTCACCTCGACCTCGATGCCTGTCTCTTCGGTGAATTCCGCGATCTTCTCCACCAGGACCTCCGCGGGACCGGCGTCTTCATACGTGTACAGCGTGAGGGTGTTGTCCTCGCCGCCCCCGCCACCGCCGTTGCCGCCGCCCCCGCCGCCACCCAGCGTGCAGCCGGTGAGGACGAGCGATGTCAGCGCGATCGCGGAAGAAGCCACGAGGAGCCGATTGATCTTCATTGATGCACTCCGTTGCTGAGGGCCGCCTGCCCGAGAACTCGAGCCGGACGGGCGACCGATGTGTGATCGATCACGCATACGTTATCGATCACGCATTGTCGCCGCAAGAGTGAAAAGGGGGGCTATATTACGGACCGAGGAAGGTGGTCGCTATGTCGCGGGGCAGCGGACTCGACGGTCGGCCACGCATGATCGACGTCGGCCGGCTGGCGGAGGTCTCCGCGCAGACGGTGTCGCGCTACTACACCGGCGGCTACGTCGGCGCGGCTACGCGCGAGCGGATCGAGCGGGCGATCGCCGAGCTCGGCTATCGCCCGCATCCCGCCGCCCGGCGACTGAAGTCCAACCGCGCCGAGGCGATCGGCGTCATCGCGATGGGACCGGCCAACTACGGCATCTGGTCGATCCTCGAAGGGCTGACCACCGGCGTGCGACGAGCGGGATACACGCTGGTCATCGGCCAGCTCGACATCCTGGCCGGCGACCCGGAATCCCCCTCGCAGGTGGAAGCCGCCCTCGACCACCTGCTCCTGGCAGGGGTGGACGGGATCATCGTGGGCACGCCCTACCGCGGAGGCGAAGAGCTGCTCAGCGATCTCGTCGGAGACATCCCGGTCGTCGTCATCTCGGAGCGCCCGGACGCGGCCGAGAACTCCGTCGGGAGCGATTCCTACCACGCTGGGCTCCTCGCAATGGAGCACCTGATCGGCCTCGGCCACCGTCGCATCCGGCACATCTCCGGCGACCCGGCGACGATCGAGTCCGCCCAGCGCGAGGCGAGCTACCGCGACGCGCTTTCCCGGCACGGCCTGTCGCCACTGCCCGTCAGCGGCCATGACTGGACGGCCGATGCCGGCTTCGAGATCGGTGACATCGCGGATCCGCAGGAGTTCAGCGCCGTGTTCGCGGCGAACGACGCCATCGCCTCGGGATTCATGAGCGCGATGCGGGCGCGCGGCTTCGAGGCACCGCGCGACTACTCGATCGTCGGCATCGACAACATGCCCGAGACGCGCTTCTACGCTCCCCCGCTCACGACCGTCTCCCTCGACTTCGTCGACCTCGGCCAGGCAGCCGTGGAGATGATGCTCCAGCGGATCCGCGGGGGAGGATCCGTCGCACGGCGGACGATCGCCCCTCGATTGGAGATCCGGCAGTCGACCGCGCCGCTCAGCTGAAACGCGCGCCGACATCGATGGCGATCGGTCGAGGCGCCGGCGCCGCTTCGCTGGCTTCCGGTCGTCCGCAGCCTCACCGCGTTCGCGAAGCTCAGCAACGCAGAAGCGATCTCCCGTGTCGCGTGCGGTGATCGTTGTCGTGCGGAAGGATGCTCCCATGCCTTCCCCCCGTGCACTCCGCGCAACGACGACCGCGGCCGCGTCTGCAGCGCTCGCCGCCGTCGCCCTGTCCCTCGCCGGCTGCGCGACGGCCGCGCGGGGCTCGGATGCCGCGCACCCCGACCTGATCGCCGAGCGTGCAAGCGCCGTCGGCATCGCGCCTGACCTCGTGTTCGCCATCGATGTGGACGGCTACGAGCTGGCGCCGCAGTCGGTCAGTCCTGTCGATGCCGAAGGGATGTCGGCCACCTGGTTCAACGAGACCACGGGTGCCATGCTGACCATCCGCACGGACCGCGGCGAGATGACCGCATCATCCTGCGCGAAGACTCCGCTGTGGAACGCACCACCCGACGAACCGGTGACGTGCACGGATGAGGATGGCATCTGGCACCGGACAGCAGGCGGTATCCACGAGTACATCGCGGTCCGGGATGGTGCGCTCGTCCAGGTGATCGGGATGAACAACGCCCCGACGGCGGACCTTCTGGCAGCCGCGAGAGCCGTCCGTGTACCGTCGGACGCCGAACTCGGACTCCTCTTCTCCGACCTGCCCACTGGTCCGGCCGAACCGGTCGAGCGCGGTGACCTGCCCGAGAACGGCGATGGCGCGCCCATCGATCCGGTCGGACCCGGTGGTTGATCGGAGCATCCCAAACCCGACGCCGCGGGCGTCGGCGGCCTACCGCGAGTAGTGGGCGGCGAGGCGGCGCAGCCCCTCGTCGATCGACACCGCCGGCGACCAGTCCAGGACGCGGCGCGTGTCGCGCTGGTCGAACCAGTGTGCCGTCGACAGCTGCTCGGCGAGGAAGCGCGTCATCGGCGGTTCGTCGCTTCCCGGTACCAGCCGCCACGCCTGCTCGATCGCCCCGCCTGCGGCGCGGCCCAGCCACGCCGGGATGCTCCATCCAGGAGGCCGGACTCCTGCCGCGAGGCAGATGCCGGCGAGAAGCTCGCCGACCGGTCGCGGCTCCCCGTTCGTGAGCACGAGCGCCCGACCATGGGCGACATCAGCGCGGTCGAGCGCCGCAGCGATCCCGCTCGCCGCGTTGTCGATGTACGTGGAGTCGATGAGGGCCGTTCCGCCGTTAAGCAGCGGAAGCCTGCCCCGACGCGCGCGATCCACGATCCGCGCCACCAGCTGCGTGTCCCCCGGGCCCCACACCAGGTGGGGGCGGACGGCCACGACGGCGAGGGTCGACGTATCCCGCGCCAGAGCGATGAGCTCTGCCTCGGCCTTGGTGCGCGCGTACGCGCCGCGAGCGCGGTGAGGATCCGCCCGCTCGGCGCCCACCCCCACGAGAGCCGATCCGACGTGTGCGACGGATGGGGAGGACACCTGCACGAACCGGGACACGCCTGCTCGTTCCGCCTCGTCCAGCAGCGAGCGGGTTCCGACCACGTTGACCGCGTGGAACTCCTCCTCGCTGCCGGCCAGCGACACCTTCGCGGCGAGGTGCACAACCCCCTCCGCACCGTCCAGCGCGCGGGCGACGTCGGCCGGAACGGTGACGGAGCCGAGCAGGTCGCCGGCCCCCTCGACGCCCGACGGCCGTCGCTGCAGTGTGCGAACCTCGTGGCCCGAGGCGACCAGCCGCGCCGCGACCGCCCTGCCGAGGAAGCCGGAAGCTCCGGTGACGAGGACGATCATGGCGCCGCCGGTCGCTCGCCGGCGAGGAGCCGCTCAGCCCAGTCCGACAGCCGCAGCCGGTCGATCTTGGAGTTGTGCCGGATGTCGGTGGGCAGCCGCGGGACGGTCAGCACCGCCGCCAGCGGGATGCCGGCCGCCTCGCGCACCGCGCGGCTGAGTTCCGGCTCAGCCAGGCCGCCCCGCGCGGCGGGCGGCGTGGTCTCGACCACCGCGACGGCCTGACGCAATCCGTGCGGGCCCACCCCCACGACGGCCGCGCGCCGTACGGCGTCCACGCGTTCCACCCCCTGCTCCGGTCCCACCGGGGCGATCGGACCGTTCTCGGTGACGATGACGTGCGGCATCCGTCCCTCCACCCAGAGTCGTCCGCTCGCGTCCAGGTGACCCACGTCGCCGGTGCGGTGCCAGCGCACCGTCGGGTCCAGCTCGTCGGTGTCGCGCACCGCCGCCTGATCGGTGAGCCACAGCCGGTCGTAGTGGTCCTTCAGGTGAGGTGCCGAGATGACGATCTCCCCCAGCACGCCGGCCTCATCCGTCGGCGCCCCTGTTGCACGCCCGTCGCGGTCCAGCGCACTCACGCGCACGCGAGTGGACCCGATCGGCGAGCCCACGCATACACCGGCATCCGGGCTGGCGGCGGCGTCGTGGACGCCGGCGAGGGTGATGTCGGTCACCAGCAGGCACTCCGTCATGCCGTACGGCGTGTGAGGAGTTGCGTGAGGCATGAGCCCGGCGGCGGCCTCCAGCAGCCGCGCGCCGATCGGCGCTCCCGTGGAGAGGAACGTCTCGACGTCGGCGAGCGCCGCGCGCTCCTCGGCGGTCAGCGCCTCCGCCGTGTCGACCACGTTCAGGATCGCGGCGGGAGACAGGAAGACCAGGCGAGCATCGGACGCGCGCACCGCCGCGGCGACCGCCGACGCGGTCAGCGTGCGCGGCGCGGACACGTCCATGTCGGGTGTGACCGAGCGGGTGCCGAGCGCCGGCCCGAGCAGCGCGAAGGGTGCGAACCCCGTCACGAGACCGGTGTCCTGCGTCACCTGGAAGTGCGAGGCGAGAGCGTCCCGCAGGGCGGAGAGCTGCTCGTGCGTGTACGCCACGCCCTTGGCGGGGCCGGTGGAGCCGGAGGTGAAGAGGATCGCTGCGGCGTCGCTCGGGCCAGGGGGGTCCGGGAGTGAGGCGCCGGCGCCTTCGCGCAGGATGTCGCCGAGCGTGAACGACACCCCTAAGGCGGCGGCCGCCGGCTTGGGCAGGCGTCCGGCGGCGATGCGGATGCCCGGCCAGCCGAGCGCGCGGGCGGCGGAGAGGCCCCGTGATCCGCCGATGATGACGTCCGGCCAGGACCCGCGCACGGCCCGGGTCAGGCCCCGGATGCCGAGACCGGCGTCGGCCACGACCACGACGGCGCCGATCCGCAGGCAGGCGTAGACGACGGCCGAGAGCGTGGGACCAGGCTCGATGAGTAGTGACACCCGGTCGCCTTTGCGGACCCCGACACGGTGCAGCCCGGCCGCCAGCCGCTGAACGCGATCGTGGAATCGCCGCCAGCTCACGCGGCGGTCCGGCGTGCCGGCGGGGGACATCTCGACGATGGCGATGTCATCGTCGTCACGACGCTCGTCGAGCCGGTGCCACAGCGGCGCGAAGGCCGATGCACCGGCGTCCTCCGACGGCTCGCTCTCGCGTGGTGCCGGCGGCGGCGTGTCCCGGCCTGCCGAGCGGCCGTGGTGCTCGCCGAGCCAGGTCAGGAGCGCAGGCGCGTACGGTCGGTCCTCGGCGACGAGGTGACCTGCCCCCTCGAACCGGTGCACGTCTGCGTGCGGAAGGCGGTCGATCAGGTCGTCGAGGTAGCGGTCGCCGAAGACCGGGTCCTCCGGCCCCCACAGCAGCAGCGCCGGCACGTCCAGCCTGCTGACCCCCTCCGCGATCCGCTCGAGCTCTCGGCGACTGGGATTGCGCCCGTCGGCAGGGATGTCGGCCACGAAGTCGCCGATCCCGCGGCGACGCGCAGCGGACAGATACGGCGCGCGATACGCGGCTCTCGTGTCGGCGTCCAGAGCCGGTGAGGCCAGAGACAGTGTGGTGTCGAGGAACGCCGGAGTGGCGACCGCGGCGCCGCCCAGAACGCCGCGCGCACGTGCGAGCCGCAGCGGAAGAGGGATCGGTACGCCGTCCGGATGGTGGACGGCGGTGTTGAGCAGCATGACGCCCGCCAGCGACTCCGGGTGGTCGATGGCCCAGCCCAGCGACACCACGCCGCCCCAGTCATGACCGAGCGTCACCACCGGCCCGTCGAGCTCTAGCGCATCGGTGAAGGCGCTGAGATCGGCGACGCGCTGCGCGAGCGGGCGTGGGATTCCGGTGCGCTCGGAGAAACCCATCTCGAGCTGGTCGACCGCGACGACGCGCCACGGGGGGCGTCCGTTCTCGGCCGCGCGCATCGACTCGGTGAGGAGGTGACGCCACAGATACGACCAGGTCGGGTTGCCGTGCACGGCGAGGATGGTGCCCTGCGGGCCGATCCCTCGACGCGCAAGCTCGGCGCCGGTGTCGAGGCAGTGCCATTCCCGCACGACTCCTGCGTCGGCCCCCGTGCCGGGCACGGCGACGATGCGGCTCCACCGCGGATCGAGCCCGGGAAGGCCGCTGGGCGGACGGGCTGCCTCCTGCTTCACCAGGCGAGTTCCAGCATCGCGGTGTTGAGCCCCGAGCCGACGCCCATGAGAAGCACGCGGTCACCTCTCGCCAGCGTCGCCTGCTCCTCCGCGAGCGTGATGGGGATCGATGCTGGCCCGACGTTGCCGTACTTCGGGAACGTCACCGGCACACGCGCTCGATCGAGCTTCGCGGCCTTGATGATCGCGTTCGTATGCACGGCCGATACCTGATGCGTGATGTACCGATCCATCCTCGCCCAGTCCCACTCAGAGGATGCCTCCTTCCAGGCGGACACCACCAAGCGGAGTCCGCCGTCCAGGAGAGCCTTCGCGTCGGTGAACATGCCGTCGACGCTGCCCACGCACAGCTCGTGGAACTGGGTCGCGGCGCGCGTCACTCCGCCCAGGATGCGGTGACCGTCGGGGTGCTCGTCGGCGCGCCCGAGGACCGCGGCGGCAGCGCCTGAGCCGAGCGTGAGCGACGCGAACTCGCTCATGAAGGCGTCACGCCCGGCGTCATTGCGCAGGAGCCGACGGATCGTGTTGACCTGGATCTCGTCGGCATCCTCGCCGTTGACGACGATGGCGTAACGGATCTGACCGGCCTGGATCATGTTCGCCGCGAGACTCATGCCGCTCACGAACCCCAGGCAGGCGTTCGCGACGTCGAAGTTGATGGCGGAGCTCGGCAGTGCCAGACCGTGGTGCAGCCGCACCGCCACCGACGGCTCGAGGTGCCGCCGTGACACCGACGTGTTGATGAGGAGACCGACGTCGGACGGGGCCACCTGCGCCTCCGCCAGCGCCTGGCGGCCAGCTGTCACGGTGGCTTCGTCCGACGACTCGCTCGCGTCCCAGTTGCGGCGTTCGAGGACGCCCGCGACGCGCTGCAGGAGTCCGCCGGGCAGTCTGAGCCGCCGCAGCGCGAGCGACAGGCGGTCTTCGATCTCCTCGGATGTCGTCACGCGACTGGGCAGAGTCCTCGCCACCGACAACAGTGAGACGTTGTCGAAGCGAGTGGTCGCGTTACCGGCCACGGGACCTCCGTTGCGCGGGCCATCAGGCGCTGTCGTTCAGGGCGATCACTCTACGCGGCCCAGTCCTTTGCTGGCATGACGGTTGCATCCGGCGGCTGAGTGCTCTAATGCGATCTCTTGTCCGTGCCGGGATGGTCGGCGACAATGAGCCGATGGCGGAACGGCGACCTCGGCGGTGAGAGCGAATCTCGGCAGGTATCAGGAGATCGCCGACACGCTGGCGCGTCATGGGCTCGGGTTCCTCGCGGGTGCGACCGGTGTCGGGCGCTGGCTCCCCGCCGGTCGCCGCGACGGCGGACGCCGGTTGACGAGCCCGACCCACACCGTGGCGGCGCGCGTGCGGCTTGCACTGGAGGAGTTGGGACCGACCTTCGTCAAGCTCGGCCAGCTGCTGTCCACCCGCCCGGATCTGCTGCCCCCGGCGTACATCGTGGAGCTGTCGAAGCTGCAGGACTCCGCTCCCCCGGTGCCCCCTGAGGAGATCCGGGAGGCGATCGAGCGTGAGCTCGGGGCCGGGCCCGAGGAGCTGTTCGCCACGTTCGACCCGGCGCCTCTGGCATCCGCATCCATCGGCCAGGTTCACGCCGCGACGCTCGAGGACGGCACGTCCGTGGTGGTCAAGGTTCGCCGCCCCGACGCCGTGCGGCAGGTGCACGAGGATCTCGAGATCCTCAACAATCTTGCCGACCGCGCGGCCCGGGTGTGGGAGCCGGCCCGTACGTACGACGTCCGCGGGATCGTCCAGGAGTTCTCTCGAACCCTTCGCCGCGAGCTCGATTACCTCCGTGAGGGCGAGAACGCCGATCGTTTCGCCGCGAACTTCGCCGGCCACCCCGACGTCCACGTTCCGCGGGTCCTCTGGGACCGCACGACGTCTCGCGTTCTCACGCTGGAGCGGGTGACAGGGATCAAGATCAACGATCTGGCCGCCCTGGAGGCGGCCCACGTCGACCGCCCTGCCCTGGCGCGGACGGGCGCCGACATCATGCTGCGCATGATCTTCGAGCACCGCTTCTTCCACGCCGACCCGCATCCAGGAAACCTCTTCGTGCAGCCGGACGGGAGCATCGCGCTGATCGACTTCGGCATGGTCGGCGAGATCAGCGAGGAGCTCCGCGACCGCTTCGCCGACTTCCTGATCGCGTTCGCCCTGCAGAACCCGGATGCTCTGGCCGACGCCCTCGTGCGCGTGTCGGTGACGAAGGGCATGATCGATCGGGACGAGTTCCGTCAGGCGCTGGCGTCGTTCATCGGCCTCTACGCCGATCGGTCTCTCAGCGAGGTGGGTTTCCGACGGATGGCGTCCGAGCTGCTGCGCGTGCTCCGTGAGCAGCGGCTGCAGCTTCCGCGGGAGGTGTCGCTGCTCTTCAAGGTGCTCATGATGATCGAAGGCATCGCGGTGCAGCTCGACCCCTCCTTCGATCTCACGGCGGTGGTCACGCCCTATGCCCGGAGGCTGGTGCGGGACCGGCTCTCGCCGACGGCACTTGCCAAGCGGATGGCACGCGCCTCCACCGACGCCGGCGCTCTCATGCTGGAGCTGCCCACGCGCGTGCGCAGGCTGATGGACACGATGGACTACAACGGCCTCGAGGTCCACCTCCGCGCCGCGGAACTGGACCCGCTGGTGGCGCGGACCGAACGCATCGGCAACCGACTCGTCGCCGGCATGATCACCGCCGCGCTCATCAACGCGGTCGGCCATTTCATCGTCCGCGACGAGCGATGGCGCAACTGGCAGAGCGCGCTGCTGGGCGCCGGCATGACCGTCGCCAGCACGCTGAGCGGATACCTGCTCTTCACCGCGCGAACGCGAAAGCGGCGGCGCTGAACGTTCGCTCTCCGTCCGCTAGCGAACCCGACGGCTGTGTCGCAAGCGGGCTGTCACCTCCCGCGTCCTCAGCTAGGAAGGGACGACGGACAGATTGGAGAGCCTGATGCCTGCAGGAGACGTCGAGACGTTCCACAAGGACAATGCCTGGCACAACCGCATCGAAGGCGGGGACACCGTCGGTGGCGGCTTCGCAACCAAGACCGACGCCGTGTCGGCCGGTCGGGAGCTCGCGCGCGAGCGCCAGGTCGAGCACATCATCCGCGACCAGAACGGACAGATCGCCGAGCGCAACTCGTACGGGAACGACCCGCGCAGCGTGAGGGGCTGAGCGCTGCCGCGGCCGGCCGAGCCGCGCCCCGTCCGAGGGGGCGCCGGCTCGGCCGCACGGATGCCTGACAGGGTGGACACGGCAGAACGGAGGCCCGCACGGATGCGGACCTCCGTTTCCTGCCTGATCCCGTGTCAGCGGTGGTCGGTGGCGTCGTGGCGGTCGTTCCGGTCGTAGAACTCGCGGCTCCCGGACTTCGCCAGTCCGCGGCTGATCATGTAGCCGATGGTGAGCAGCGTCACATACAGCCATGCCTTGTCAGCGCCGAAGCCCTGTCCGTCCTCGCCGTTGTCCACCACGGCGGAGGCGATGAGGATGCCCACGAGGATCACGACATAGGCGATGAACTCGGTGGTCTTGAAAGCCGCCTTCGTCTCGGTCGAAAGGCGAGCGGTACGGGTGCTCTGCGGGGTGTTGGTCATGATCGTCCTTCGCTTGAAGCTCGTCTCGTGCGTTGTGCCGGATGCACTCGGAAGAGCGAACCAGACGCCACGAAGTTCACCCTCCCCCTTGCTCTGACAGGCGCGCGTGCACTATTCCGCGCGAGACGACGACGGCGTGCCGCGTCTCAGACGTTCGAAACAGGCCGAGCCGGCGGCGGATTCGTCGATTTCGTCGTGGTGGGCATAAGTCAGGCTCGCCGCCTGTGTCAAGCGACCGCATCCTGGCTTTTCATCGACGAGCATGAGAGTGAGGCCGGGGGCTCGTGCGCCTCATGCCGGCTTCGCCGGAACCTTCACTGGGGGCTCGCCATGGGGAAGCTGATCTATGACGGAGCGACGAAAGTTCCACGGAAGCCGGAAACCGCAGGTGAATCCCGCGTGGATCGACGCGCTGGCCTATACCGCGAACTCACCGACGGGCCCGTACCAGGTTCCGGAACCGCCGATGCCGACCGCCGCATCGGACAGACTCGAACAGGATCGCGTGGGATGACGCCACGAAAGAACCCCCCGATTTCCACGTGATCTCGCGGAAGTCGAGGGGTTCTTGCTGGCGGTGACGGTGGGATTTGAACCCACGGTAGGGGGTTACCCTACACAACTTTTCGAGAGTTGCACCTTCGGCCGCTCGGACACGTCACCGCGGATCAGTTTACGACACGCCGCGCGATGCCGCGAATCGGCGCCGGCTGCCCCTCCCCACTGTCGGCAGCGGCGACTACGGTGGCCCCGTGAGCGAGAACCCGACTGCCACCGCCCGTGCGGATGACGGCACAGGGCGCATGTCGACCACACAGCGGTTCGTGCTCTGGATCGCGATCCTCGGCTCGTTCGTCGCCTTCCTCGACGGCACGATCGTCAACGTCGCCCTTCCCTCGATCAGCGACGAGCTCGGTGGCGGGCTGACCACTCAGCAGTGGGTCGTCGACGCGTATCTCATCACGCTCGGCGCGCTCATCCTCGTCGCCGGGTCGGTCAGCGACGCGTACGGTCGCGTGCTCGTGCTGCGGATCGGACTCATCGGCTTCGGTGTCGCGTCCGTCGCCATCGCGGCGGCGCCCACGGCGGAGCTTCTCATCGTCGCGCGAGCCGTGCAGGGTGCGGCCGGGGCATTCCTCGTGCCGAGCTCCCTCGCTCTCATCACGTCGAACTTCAGCGGTCCCGCCCAGGGCCGCGCGATCGGCATCTGGACGGCGATGACCACGACCGCGATGATCGCCGGCCCCGTGGTCGGCGGCCTCTTCGTGGATCTGCTGTCGTGGCGGCTGGCGTTCCTCATCAACGTCGTCCCGATCGGCGCGACGCTCGTCCTCCTCGCCCGAGGCGGCTTCAAAGACACCCGGCGGGCGGATGCCTCGATCGACTGGCTCGGCGCGACCCTGTGCACGCTGGGGCTGGGCGGGATGGTCTTCGCACTCATCGAGCAGCCGAACCTCGACTGGTCATCCCCGGCGATCTGGCTGCCGCTCGCACTCGGCGCCGTCCTCTTCGTCCTCTTCGTGCTGCGTCAGCGCTCCGCCCGCAGCCCGATCCTGCCGCTCGACCTGTTCGGCGTGCGCAACTTCTGGACGGGCAACGTCGCCACGACATTCATCTACGGCGCGCTGGCACTGAACGGGCTCGTCGTCGTCGTCTACCTGCAGCAGGGACCCGGCCTGCTCGCAACCCTCGCGGGACTCGCCGGCCTTCCCACCACGATCCTCCTCATCCTCCTCAGCTCACGCATCGGCGCGCTCAGCGGGCGGTGGGGGCCGCGCCTCTTCATGACGGTCGGGCCGATCACCATGGGCATCGGTGCGCTGCTCCTGCTCACCGTCAGCGCCGACTTCTCCTACTGGTGGCAGGTCCTGCCCAGCATGATCGTGCTGGGCCTCGGCCTTGCGATCACCGTGGCCCCGCTCACGTCGGCGATCCTCGGCGCGATCGATCCCGAGCGGTCCGGCATCGCCTCGGCGGTCAACAACGCCGTCGCCCGGGTCGCGGGCCTCGTCACCATCGCCGCGCTCGCCGCGATCGTCGGCGGGGAACTCGACCTCGACGGATTCCATCGCGCCGCGATCGTCACCGCAGCGCTGATGTTCGCCGGCGGGATCACGTCTTTCCTCGGCATCCGCAACCCGCCGCGCGATGCCGACGCGGGCGGCAAGGGCTGACGCGGCGGCCGGATGCCACGGGACGGCGCCCGCGGCTGGTTGGAGCATCCGTCGCCTGAAAGACTTGCTGCATGGCCGTCATCGAGAACTCGAAAGTCACCATCGTCGGCGCCGGCAGCGTCGGCTCGAGCGCCGCCTATGCGGCGCTGATCCGCGGATCGGCACGGCACATCGCGCTGTACGACATCGCGACCGAGAAGGCGCAAGCGGAGGTCCTCGATCTCGCGCACGGCACGCAGTTCACCGGCTCCACCGACATCGTCGGGGGCAGCGACCTCTCGGTGGTCGAAGGGTCGCACGTCGTGGCGATCACCGCCGGAGCTAAGCAGCACCCCGGCCAGACGCGCATCGAGCTGGCCGGTGTGAACGCGCGCATCCTGACGGGCATGATGCCGCAGCTGCTGGAGGCGGCCCCGAACGCCATCTACGTCATCGTCACCAACCCGTGCGACGTGCTCACAGTGCTCGCGCAGGAGGGAAGCGGCCTGCCGCCGGAGCGCATCTTCGCCTCGGGAACGGTCCTGGACACCTCGCGACTGCGCTGGAAGCTCGCCGAGCGCGCGGGCGTGTCGACCTCGAGCGTCCACGCCTACATCGTGGGCGAGCACGGCGACACCGAGTTCCCGCTGTGGTCGACCGCGACGATCGGCACCGTCCCGATCCTCGATTGGGTCACGCCCCACGGGGACCGTCTGACCGTGGAGGAGCTCGACCAGATCGCCGTGGATGTCCGGGACGCCGCGTACAAGGTGATCCAGGGCAAGGGCGCGACCAACTACGCGATCGGCCTGTCCACGGCGCGCATCATCGAGGCGATCCTGCGGGACGAACGGACCGTCATGCCGGTTTCCACCGTGCTGAGCGGCTTCCACGGCGTAGACGGCGTGGCTCTCTCGGTGCCGTCGGTGGTCAGCGCCGCCGGCGCGGTTCCCGTGCCCACCACGCCCTTCGACGAGCGGGAGCTGACGCTGTTCCACCGCTCGGCCCAGGCGCTGCGAGAGGTGGCCGACTCCCTGCGCGGCTGAGGAACGGTCCGGGCTCTGTCGCCGGAAGACGGCGACCGATAGCGTCGGAGGGCATCGACAATCGGGGGGTCCTCATGCGCACGCATCCGCTTCGACGCCGCATCATCCGTCCGGGCGCCATCGCGCTCGCGCTCATGGGGGCGATCGCGATGGCCGGATGCTCCGCGCCAGCGCCGACCACGACGCCAAGCTTTACCGAGACCACCGCCGTCGGGGAGATGCCCGCGGCGACCGCCGCAGCACTGCAGGCGGCGCTCGATGACACCCGCGGAGACGAGTTTCCCGGTGTGATCGCGCGTGTGATCACCGCCGACGGCACGTGGACAGGAGTTTCGGGTGCGTCGGCCCCCGACGGCGACGAGGCGCCCGCGCCCGATGACCGCACGCGGATCGGCAGCCTGACCAAGACGATGACGGCGACGATCGTCCTGCAACTCGTCGAGGAGGGGCTGATCTCGCTCGAGGATCCCATCTCGATGTACGTCCCGGATGCGCCCAACGGCGCTGCGACGCTTCGGCAGCTCGCGGACATGACCAGCGGCATCCCCTCGTACTCCCTCGACGCGCAGTGGCAGAGCCGGTACTTCGGCGACCCGTTCGGCGTGTTCGAGCCGCAGGAGCTGATCGACGCGGCCAAGACGCTCCCCGTGGACGGTGCCCCGGGCGAGGTCTGGAAGTACTCGAACACCAACTACGTGCTGCTCGGCATGGTGATCGAGCAGGTGCTCGACCAGCCGATTCCCGAGGTGTTCGACGATCGACTGTTCGAGCCGCTCGGGATGACGGACACGGTCTACCCGAATGGATCGGCGGCCATCGACTCGCCGCATCTGGTCGGCGTGACGACGCAGCGCAACCCCGCCGGCCCTGCCGAGGACGCGACCGACTGGAACCCGTCGTTCGGGTCGACCGCTGGCGAAGTCGTCTCGACGCTCGACGATCTGACGCTGTGGGCTCACGCGCTCTTCACCGGCGAGGACGTTCTGAGCGAGGAGACGCAGCAGCTGCGCCGCGACTCGATCCTGTCATCGCCGCCTCCGAACGACGCCGAATCCGGCTACGGCATCGGCTGGGGCGAGCGCCCCGACGGATGGTGGGGCCATTCCGGAACCATCCCGGGGTTCACGACGTCCGTCTTCCACAGCTATGACGCGGGTGCGACCATCGTCGTCGTCGCGAACGCCGACACACCGCTGGCGTCCGGCCAGGAACCGGCTCCCGCGGTGTTCGAGGCCCTCGCCGCTGCGCTCGGCTGACTCGGCCAGGGGCAGGCCGCCCCGGCTCGCCCAGCAAGCGCCCGCCTGCGCCGCGCGTCCGTCGGGTGTCCCCGCCGCCACGTACAGTGAACGCATGGCAGCCGCTCGACGCCCGACGCAGACCGCGCCCTACCGGTGCACCGAGTGCGGATGGACGACGATCAAGTGGGTCGGCCGGTGCGGCGAATGCCAGCAGTGGGGCACCGTCGTGGAGGCCGCCGAGCAGACCGGGATCCTCCGGTCTGTCGCGCCGGTGGCGCCCGGCGCCGCGCGAGCGGCGCAGCCGATCACGCGCATCGACACGTCGGATGCCCCAAGACGCACGACCGGCGTCGGCGAGTTCGACCGCGTGCTGGGCGGCGGCCTGGTGCCGGGCGCGGCGATCCTGCTCTCGGGAGAGCCCGGCGTCGGCAAGTCCACACTGCTGCTCGAGGTCGCGGCACAGTCCGCCCAGGCGGGACGGCGCGTGCTGTACGCATCCGCCGAGGAGTCGACGGCGCAGGTGCGCCTGCGCGCGGAGCGCACCGGCGCACTCCACGACGAGCTGTACCTCGCCAGCGAGACGGACCTCGCCACCATCCTCGGTCACGTCGATGAGGTCCAGCCCGAGCTGCTCATCGTCGACTCGGTGCAGACGGTGTCCTCAGCGCTGTCGGAGGGGATGGCGGGACACCCGTCGCAGGTGCGCGAAGTGGCGGCGACGCTCATCCGGGTCGCCAAGGAGCGCGGGCTGCCGACGATCGTCGTCGGCCACGTCACGAAGGACGGCTCGATCGCCGGCCCGCGTATCCTCGAACACCTCGTCGACGTGGTGTGTCAGTTCGAGGGCGACCGGCAGACGTCGCTGCGATTCGTGCGCGCGCTCAAGAACCGCTTCGGTCCGACCGACGAGGTGGGATGCTTCGACATGACCGGCGCCGGCATCGCCGAGGTCCCCGATCCGAGCGCCCTCTTCCTCGGGCACGGCAGCGCCGAGCCGGGCACGTGCGTCTCGATCGCGCTCGAGGGGCGCCGCGCCCTCCCGGTCGAGGTGCAGGCGCTCACGATCGACAGCAAATCGGGCAACCCGCGACGCATCGTGAACGGCGTCGATGCCGCACGCGTCGCGACGGTCCTGGCGGTGCTCGAGAAGCGGATGGGGATCAAGACGTCCGATCAGGACGTCTACGTCTCGACGGTCGGCGGTGTGAGGTTCGCCGAGCCGGCGGCCGACCTCGCCATCGCACTCGCCGTCGCCAGCGCCGTCGAGGGCTGGACGATCCCCCGGCACATCGCCGCGGTCGGCGAGCTCAGCCTCGCGGGCGAGGTTCGGCCCGTCACGCAGGCGCCGCAGCGCCGCAGCGAAGGAGAACGGCTCGGGTATCGGGACGTGATCGACCACCGCTCGGGTTCGCTCGGCGGCGCGGTACGCGACGTGAAGGTGCGGATGAAGGGCCGGCCGGGCGAGGACATCCCCGACTTCTGAGCCAGGTGGTGGCCGACCGTGCTCTCAGCGTCCGCGCGGCCGGCGCCGGCGATGCGGATCGGTCAGCCCGAGGGCGATCGGGATGCCGATGCCGGCGGCGCACACGATTCCGACGAGCAGGAAATCCACCCGGCGAGTCTGCCCCCGTCGCGGCCGGGCACGCAACTTCCGTTCGGAGTGTCGCCGGTTCCAGGCATCCGTCGCCGCCGCTCGCGAGAGCAGCGTACCTCCGACGCGGCCGTGCCCCCGGTCTGGGCACCCGAAGCGATCGCGTCGGGTGTCAGGCGTCCAAGGCGGCGATGAGGTCGGCCGGCGAAGCCTGCATGGGGTGAGGGCCCGCGATGTCGAAGAACACCGTCGTGATCTCGGACTCGTGGGCACCGAGGAAGGCCCGCAGCCACGCCGGCGACTGCAGCGCGACCCCGGGGGGAAGCGTCGCCGGCTTGTGCGCCGCGTCGCTGAACAGCAGCAGCGCGACATCGCCGGTGTTGGGGTCGCGGTAGGTCCACACCTCGCCGACATCGAGCGGGTTGTCCCGCTGGCCCGGCCGCATGAGCGGCACCACCGTCGGCCCGTGCCGCAACGCGAACGCGACCGCCGCCATGTCCTGCGTCTGCAGGGCGTCGGTCAGCTGCGTGTTGCGGAACTCGAGGGGCTCCTGCTTCTTCGCACGCTTCTTTCCGGCCACGCCTCCAGCGTAGCCAACGCCTCCGCCAGGCCTTCGCCGCGGGGTTCGCCGCGTGGTCAGCCGAGGAAGCCGCGCAGCAGCGCCTCGGACCCGGCCAGGTGCTCGAGGATCGCCGCCTCCGCGGCATCCGGTCGGCCCGCGAGGATCGCGGTGACGATGCGCTCGTGCTGGGCGTTGGAGTGCTCGATGTTGCGCGGCAGCAGGGGGAACGTGTCGAGCCACTCGTTCACGCGCGCCCGGTTCTCGGCGGCGAGCGCGACGAGCGACGGGATGCCGGCGAGTTCGGCGATGGCCAGGTGCAGCAGGGTGTCCAGCCGCCGGTACTCGCTTTCGGAGGCTGCACTCGTCGCCTCATGCCGGGCCCACAGCTCGCCACGTGCCGCGGCATCCAGCGTGCGCTCGGCCGCCGCGCGCGCCGCACCCGCTTCGAGCACGCGGCGCAGGCCGAGGATGTCCTCGAGGTCGGACGCGTCGACCTCGCTGGGACGCTGCGGCTGCGGCAGGGGGTCGGCGACGAACGTGCCGCCGTACCGGCCGCGCCGGCGGACGAGATAGCCCGTGTCGGCGAGCTCACGGATCGCCTCGCGAACCGTGTCGCGGCTGACGGCGTACAGCACCGCGAGCTCCCGCTCGGACGGCAGCGACTCGCCCGGCGGAACGACCCCGAGTCGGATGGTCTGCACCAGACGCGCCACGGTGTCCTCGAGCGCGTTGCCCTCGCGCACCGGCCGGTACACGGCCTTGCGCACCTCCCGCAGCGGCGCGTCCGTCATGGCTGCCCCTCGCTCGCCTGCGCACAACTCAGGCAGATCGCGACCTCAGCGGCCGCTCGCGCGGTCGGGCACCCCGTCCTGCCTGAGTTGCGCACGGCGCTCCGTCCTTACAGCGGCGTCACGTACGCGTTGGTGATGCCGCCGTCCACGACGAACGCGGTGGCGGTGATGAAGGAGGCGTCGTCCGAGGCGAGGAAGGCGACGGCGGCCGCCATCTCCTCGGGCTCGGCGAACCGGCCCATCGGCACGTGAACGAGCCGGCGCTGCGCGCGCTCGGGGTCTTTCGCGAACAGCTCCTGCAGCAGCGGCGTGTTCACCGGACCCGGGCACAGCGCGTTCACCCGGATGCCCTGCCGCGCGAACTGCACGCCGAGCTCGCGCGTCATCGCCAGCACGCCGCCCTTGGACGCGGTGTACGAGATCTGCGAGGTCGCCGACCCCAGCAGCGCGACGAAGGACGCGGTGTTGATGATCGAGCCCTTGCCCGCGGGCACCATGTGACGCAGCGCGGCCCGTGAGCAGAGGTAGACGCTCTTGAGGTTCACGTCCTGCACGCGCTCCCACGCCGGGAGCTCGGTGGTCTCGATCGAGTCGTCGTCGGCGGGCGAGATGCCGGCGTTGTTGAACGCGATGTCGACGCGCCCGAGGTCGCCGGCGACACCGTCGAAGAGCTGATTGACCGAGGCCTCGTCGGCGACGTCGACGAGGCGGAACAGGCCGTCCACCTCGGCGGCGGCACGCTCACCGGCCTCGGGATCGACGTCGGCGATCACGACCCGGGCGCCTTCGGCCGCGAAGCGACGGGCCGTGGCCAGCCCGATGCCCGACGCGCCGCCGGTCACGATCGCGACCCGGTCCTTCAGCCGCTGTGTCAGATCCATGTGTTGTTCCTCTCCCTTACCCGCCGTGTCCCGATCTCTCGGCTGCATGTCCCGATTCCTCGGTACGGAAAGCCCCTGGAGGCGCTTCTTCGGGACATGCCCGGATGCCGCTCATGAGGCATCCGTCGCGAAGAAGACGTTCTTCGTCTCGGTGAAGTGCTCGGCCGCGTCGGGTCCAAGTTCGCGACCGAGCCCCGAGGCCTTCATGCCGCCGAAGGGCGTCCAGTACCGCACCGACGAGTGCGAGTTCACCGACAGCACGCCGCTCTTCACGGCCCGCGACACGCGCACGGCGCGCCCCAGGTTCTCGGTCCAGATCGAGCCGGCCAGCCCGTAGATGGTGTCGTTCGCGAGGCGGATGGCATCCGCTTCGTCGTCGAACGGCAGCACCGCGACGACCGGGCCGAAGACCTCGTCGCGGGCGATGCGGTCCTCGGGGTTGGCGAGCACGACGGTCGGTGGGAACCAGAACCCGTCGCCGTCGGGCGCTGTGCCGCGGAACGCGATGTCGGCGTCTTCCAGGAAGCCCGCGACGGTCGATCGGTGGGAGGCCGAGATGAGCGGCCCCATCTCGGTGCTCTCCAGCGACGGGTCGCCGACGCGCCACGCGCGGACTGCGGGCTCCAGGAGCTCGAGGAACCGGTCGTACACCGAACGCTCGACGAGGATGCGGCTGCGGGCGCAGCAGTCCTGTCCGGCGTTGTCGAACACGGCGGACGGCGCGGTGGCAGCGGCCCTTTCGAGGTCGGCGTCGGCGAACACGACGTTCGCGCTCTTCCCTCCGAGCTCGAGCGTCACCGGCTTGAGCTCGCGGGCACAACCCGCGGCGACCTCCACGCCGACCTCCGTCGACCCGGTGAAGACGACCTTGCGCACGTCAGGATGCGAGACGAACCGCTGACCGACGACCGAGCCGGAACCGGTCACCACGGTGAACAGCCCCTCGGGCAGGCCCGCCTCGAGCGCGAGCTCGCCGAGGCGCAGCGCGGTCAGCGGCGTGAGCTCGGCGGGCTTGAGGACGACGGCGTTGCCGGCGGCGAGCGCCGGCGCGAAGCCCCACGAGGCGATCGTCATGGGGAAGTTCCACGGCACGATCACCCCGACGACGCCATAGGGCTCGTGGAACGTCACGTCCAGTCCCCCGGCGACGGGGATCTGCTGCCCGCTGAGGCGCTCGGGGGCGCCAGCGTAGAAGTTCAGCACCTGGGCGACGTGCGATGCCTCCCAGCGCGCCGAGCCGATCGGATGCCCCGAGTTGCTCACCTCCAGCTGGGCCAGCTCCCCGACGTGCGCCTCGACCACGCGGGCGAACGCGCGCAGCGCATCGGCCCGAGCCAGCGGCGGCAGCGCCGCCCACGCGCGCTGCGCGATCACGGCGCGGGCGACGATCTCGTCGACCTCCTCGACCGTCGCGCGCGGGACGTCCTGAATAGGCCGGCCGTCGGCGGGGTTGATCAGCGTGTACGTCGTGCTCATGCGAACTGCGCTCCCATCAGCGTGTCCCACTTCCTCGGTTTGCGACGGCCTCGTAAGCGATCCCTTGGGACACGCGACCGTTCTGTTGGGACACGTCGCGGGTGTCACGGAATGCGGATGCCTCGGCCACGAGGCCGGCGAACAGCCTCCGGTCCTCACGGTTCTCCTCGGGGTGCCATTGCACGCCCATGACGTACCCGTCACCCTCCGCCTCGAAGGCCTGGATCAGGCCGTCGTCGGTGCGGGCGGTGGCGACGAGTCCGTCGCCGAGCCGGTCGATCCCCTGATGGTGGTAGCTGTGCACCGAGAGGGGTCCGGCGCCGACCAGTCCGGCGATGCGGCTGCCCTCGTCGACGTGCACCTCGTTGGTCGCGAACACGCCGCCGCCGACCCGGTAGCGCTCCGTCCCGAGGGCGTCGGGCAGGTGCTGGTGCAGCGTCCCGCCCCGGGCGACGTTCACCAGTTGCAGGCCGCGGCAGATCGCGAGCACGGGCATGCGCCGCTCCTCGGCGCCTCGGAACAGCGCGAGCTCCCACGCGTCACGGTCCGGGCGTGCGGGGTCGGTGAGCGGATGCCGCGGCGCCCCGTACAGCTCGGGCTGCACGTCGAGTCCGCCGGTGAGGATGAGCCCGTCCAGCCCGTCGAGCACCGCTTCGGCCGCGGCAGCCGGCTCCGGCTGTGGCGGAAGCAGGACCGCGATGCCGCCTGAGGCGGTGACCGCGCTGAAGTACTGCTCGGGCAGGAACGCGGCACGGACGTCCCACACGCCCTGCTTGGCCTGTTCCAGGTACGTCGTCAGACCGATGACGGGGCGGGGCCCCCGCACCGGCTCGGTGATGGCACCGGTCGCGCTCGGTTCAGAGCCGCTCGAAACCACGGACCCTCTCCCAATCGGTCACGGCGGCGTCGTAGGCCTCGACCTCGATGCGCGCCTGGTTCAGATAGTGCTCGACGACGTCGTCGCCGAACGCCGCGCGGGCGATCGCGGACTCGTCGAAAAGCCGGGCCGCCTCGCGCAGCGTCGTCGGAAGGTGGTCGACGCCGGCTGTGTAGGCGTTCCCCTTCAACGGGTCCGGCAGCGGGAGCTCGTGCTCGATGCCGTGCAGGCCGCCGGCGATGATCGCCGCGATGCCCAGGTACGGGTTCACGTCACCGCCGGGCACGCGGTTCTCGACACGCAGCGACGGTCCGTGCCCGATGACGCGCAGCGCGCACGTGCGGTTGTCGACGCCCCACGCGATGCCCGTCGGCGCGAACGATCCCTTCGCGAACCGCTTGTACGAGTTGATGTTCGGCGCGTACAGCAGTGTGAATTCGCGCAGCGTCGCGACGATGCCGGCGATCCAGTGCTCCATCAGCGGGCTGAAGCCGTGCGCGCCCTCGCCCGCCATGACCGGCTCACCCGAATCCGAGCGCACCGACAGATGGATGTGGCAGCTGTTGCCCTCGCGGGAGTCGAACTTCGCCATGAACGTCAGCGCCTTGCCGTGCTGCTCGGCGATGGCTTTCGCGCCGTTCTTGTAGATCGCGTGCTGGTCCGCCGTCTCGAGCACCTCGGCGTAGCGGAATGCGATCTCCTGCTGGCCGAGGTTGCACTCCCCCTTCACTCCCTCGGTGTACAGTCCGGCGCCGTCCATCGAGAGCCGGATGTCGCGCAGCAGCGGTTCGAGCCGGCCCGAGGCGAGCAGATCGTAGTCGACGTTGTAGTCGGTCGCCGGGGTCAGGTCGCGGTAGCCGCGGGCCCAGGCATCCCGGTAGGTGTCGTCGAAGACGAGGAACTCCAGTTCGGTGCCGGAGTACGCGACGAGGCCGCGGTCGGCAAGCCGCGCGCGCTGACGGTTGAGGATGTCCCGCGGCGACTGCACGACGGGGTCCCCGCTCTCCCACGTCAGGTCGGCCATCACGAGCGCGGTGCCGGCGAGCCACGGGATGCGGCGAAGCGTCGCCGGATCGGGGCGGAGCATCATGTCGCCGTACCCGGTCTCCCAGCTGGACATCGCGTAGCCGTCGACGGTGTTCATGTCGACGTCGACCGAGAGCAGGTAGTTGCACGCCTCGGCGCCGTGCGGGAGCACCTCCTCCTGGAACAGCCGCGCCGAGACGCGTTTGCCGACGAGGCGCCCCTGCGCGTCGGTGAAGGCGACGACGACTGTGTCGATCTCGCCCGCGGCGATGGCCGCATCGAGCTGTTCGACGGTGAGGTTTCCCGGCATCCGTCCTCCTCGTGAGTGACCCGGTCACGTCACTGCGAGCGCGCCGGTCAGCACACTCTAACGACGGAAACGGAATCAAAGGTAGACAGGGCCCACCAATAGCGCCACAATCATCAGCCAAGACGCCACGCGTCGCGTGGGACCCGAGCGCACGGAGGACCGATGGCCCAGCCCAGTAGTGCAGCACCCTCGAGCGACAAGTCCGCTAAGGTCGCCGGCGCGACCTATACGCGGGCCGGACAGGAGTACTTCGAGAAGCGAGGGCTGCAGCGGGCGGCCGGCGTGTGGGGGCTGTGGGGCCTCGCCGTGGCCGCCGTCATCTCCGGCGACTTCTCCGGTTGGAACTTCGGCATCGACTTCGCAGGCTTCGGCGGAATGCTGATCGCCTTCGCGATCCTCGTGGTCATGTACTACGGCATGATCTTCTCGATCGGTGAGATGGCCGCCGCGATGCCGCACACCGGCGGAGCCTACTCCTTCGCGCGGTCGGCGATGGGGCCCTGGGGAGGCCTCATCACCGGCGCGGCGGAGACGATCGAATACGTGGCCACGACGGCCGTGATCGTCTTCTTCTCGGCGTCGTACGCCGACGCGATCACCTCCGAGCTGCTGGGCCTGTCCCTGCCAGGCTGGGTGTGGTGGCTCATCCTCTACGCCGTCTTCATCGCGCTCAACGCCGCCGGCGCGAACATCTCGTTCCGGTTCGCGATCGTCGTCTCGGTGATCTCGATCGCCATCATCCTGGTGTTCTCGGCGATGGCGATCTTCTCGGGTGCGTTCTCCTGGGCGAACCTCTGGGACATCGCTCCCGATCCCGGGCAGACGGAGTTCCTCCCCCACGGCGTGCTGCCGATCCTGTTCGCACTGCCGTTCGCGATGTGGTTCTTCCTCGGCATCGAGGAGCTGCCCCTCGCGGCCGAGGAATCGCACAACCCCGTCCGCGACATCCCGCGTGCCGGCTTCTGGGCCCGCGGCACCCTGATCGTCACGGGTCTGCTGGTGCTGTTCCTCAACACCGGCGTCATCGGCGCCGAGGCCACCGGGACCGCCGCCGAGCCGCTCCTGGACGGCTTCCGCGCGATCGTGGGTGACGGGCTCGCCGCGGTGCTGGCGCTGTTCGCCCTCGTGGGTCTGCTGGCGTCGCTGCAGGGCATCATGTTCGCCTACGGCCGCAACATGTACTCGCTCTCGCGCGCCGGCTACTACCCGCGCTTCCTGTCGCTGACCGGCAAGCGCAAGACACCCTGGGTCGCCCTGGTCGTCGGCGCCCTCATCGGCTTCATCGCCCTGCTCATCATCGAGTTCACCGGCGGATCGGGCAGTGTCGCGGGCGCGATCGTGCTCAACATCGCGGTGTGGGGCGCGGTGCTGGCGTACTTCCTGCAGATGGTGTCTTTCGTGATCCTGCGCCGGAAGTTCCCGAACGCCGACCGCCCGTACCGCAGCCCGTGGGGCGTCGGCGGCGCTGTCGTGGCCGCGCTGATCGCGGCGCTGATCTTCGTCGGCTTCCTGCTGAACCCGACCTTCCTTCCCGCCATCATCGCCATCGCGATCGTCTACGCGGTGCTGCTCGTCGGCTTCGGCCTCTACTTCCGTCATCGTCTCGTGCTCTCGCCCGAGGAGGAGTACGCGCTCTCGGGCGGGTCGCACGGCGACCCGCAGGCGGAGGGCTACGACGCGATGGATCGGGAGGTCTTCGGCGAGAAGCCCTAGTGGTTCCGGGGGGCGGCGGGGCCGGGGTGAACGGGGATGCCTCGGCCCCGCTCCTCTGCGCACCGCGCACCGGACCTGAGATGGCCCTCCCGGGCCTGCCTGCGACTCGAGAGGGCCTCGCTGCTCCGGCGACTCCGAGATGGCTCGTTGGGGGCGAGCCGCTGCTGGGGATCAGTTTCAGGGGCCGAGAACCGGGGGAGCTTGGCCGCAAGGATACGCCGACGTATCCCGCGCCACCATCCCCCGGCGTCGCGAAATCTGCCCGCTCCGAGCGACGTCGCGGCCGCGTTCGGCCCACCGAAAATTCGTCGCCGAGCTGTCCCCCAAAAGGTGGACATGACGTCACCGAAACGTTATCGTGGGTCTGTCCACGGCGACTGGGGAGTTCGCCATCGGACGTACTGGGGAAAGCTGGGGATCTTCTGGGGGCCCTGAGCCGCTGAGCTTCCACAGCAGGGTCCCTCGGATGCCATGCAGGGCTTCCGAGGGACCTGATTCCAGGCCCATCTCGCCTGACCGCTGGGAACGGCCCGCCCGGACTGGGGTTCCGGGATCGGTGCTGGGGACACCGGGCGATACCTTGCAGAGCCGGAATCGGCTTCACTCTAGCGCTCACATGCGCCGCGGGGACGATTCGTCACCGAATGCCACGCATTCTTCGCGTTTCGTCAATCCCGGCGGGATCCGTCAGTAGAGCAGGAACTGCTTGGACTCCGTCGAAGGGATGCCGCCGATCTCGACGGACAGGTGGTACGAGGCGCCCCCGGCCGGCGCAGCGGGGCGGGCGCCCGGGTTGTCGCACGTGTCGATCGAGGACCGCGTCCGGTCCCACGTCAGCGGCTCCGCGCTGGTGACGCTCTGCCCTTCCGCGAGTGTGACCACCATGTCGCTCGGCTCGCTCTGACAGTCGGTCGAGCGCCACCACACGTCCTCGCCGCTGGACACGGTGAACGCCTGCAGGCTCGTGCCGACGTTGAGCGTGCACTCGGGGCCGTTGTTGGTGAGGGTGATCGAGAATCGCGGCTGCTGATCGCCGGTGTAGGTGTCCTGATCGGTCACGGGCGTCACGACGATGTCGCCTGCGCTGCAGGCGCGAACACTGGGCGTCTGCGAAGCCGTCGCCTCGGGCGTCGCGCCTTCCACTGTGCCGCCGGTCGCCCCCGGCGCGGTCGACGACGGGGCCGGCAGCACGTCCGTCGTGCTCTGCGTGGCCGGGTCGCCCTGGGACGCCGCCCCCCGCCAGGGCTGCGCGATGAGCAGCCAGAGGATCGCCACGACGGCCAGCAGCGCGAGGAGCACGACGAGACGGCGGCGGCGATAGACAGCCGGTGAGTGTCTGCGTCGGACGGGCGTGCCGGTCATGCCTCCAGCGTAAGCGGAGGCATCCGTCGTCCCCGGTCGGCGCGCCCGCCGTCGATCCGGCATTCCCAGCCAGTCGAAAGCGCGGACCGCTAAGGTCGCACCGATCCGAGGAGGACCCTATGAAGTGCCCGAACGACGGCTCCGTGCTCGTGATGAGCGAGCGCTCCGGCGTCGAGATCGACTACTGCCCCACCTGCCGCGGCGTGTGGCTCGACCGTGGCGAACTGGACAAGATCCTCGAGCGCGCCGCGCGCGAGAGCTCCGCGTCGGCGGCCGCCGGGCCGAGTCCCGCGTACGGCGGACAGCCGGACTACGCCCAGCCCGCCTACCCCTCGCCCGACCCGCGCTATCCTGCGCCGCAGTCCTACGACCCGCGCTACGGGCAGCAGCCGGGCTACGACCAGGGCTACCACCGCAAGAAGAAGAAGGAGCACTGGCTCAGCGAGCTGTTCGACTGAGCGGGCGCTCGCGGGAGGCATCCGCGCGTTACAGGCGCTTGAGCATGCGGGTGTTGCCGAGCGTGTTCGGCTTGACGTGGGCGAGGTCGAGGAACTCGGCCACGCCCTCGTCGGGCGAGCGGACCAGCTGCGAGTACACGTCGGGGTCGACGACCTGCTCGCCGATCGGCTCGAACCCCCGCGCACGGAAGAAGTCCACCTCGAAGGTGAGGCAGAACAGCCGTGTGAGCCCCAGCGTGCGGGCGTTCTGCTCCAGCCCTTCCACGATCGCGCGGCCGACGCCGCGGTGCAGCCACTCGTCCACGACGATGAGCGTGCGGATCTCGCCGAGGTCCTCCCACATCACGTGCAGTGCGCCGCATCCGATCAGCGCGCCGTCGGCATCCTCGGCGACGAGGAACTGCTGCGTCGCCTCGTAGAGCACCACCAGGTCCTTGCCCAGCAGGATGCGACGCTGCACGAACGGCTCCAGCATCGCCTGGATCGCGCGCACATCTTTCGTCCGGGCCGGCCGCACCGTGAACTGGCTCATCGCTCCAGCGTAGAGCGAGCGCCGGCGGCGTCCTGCGCTGACCTCCCGAAACGACGAAGAGCGGTCCCCGCTTCCGGGGACCGCTCTTCGTTCGATCGGGGGGTCAGGCGCCGGCTGCGAGATCCGGCGTCGCGGTGATCTCGCCGCGGGATGCGACGCCGACGGCGACCTTCTCGCCGCGCGGGCCGTGCTCGAACACGAACTCGCCGTTCTGCGCGTCGACCTTCACGTGGTCGCCGGCATCCAGCTCGCCGTGCAGGATCTTCTCCGACAGGCGGTCCTCGATCTCGCGCTGCATCGCACGACGCAGCGGACGGGCGCCGAGGGCGGGGTCGAAGCCGATCTCGATGAGCTTGTCCTTCGCGGCGTCCGTCAGCTCCACCGTCATGTCGCGGTCGAGCAGACGCTCCCCGAGACGCTTGGTGAACAGGCCCACGATCTGACGCAGCTCGTCCTTGTCCAGCTGCGGGAACACGATGATGTCGTCGACGCGGTTCAGGAACTCGGGCTTGAAGTTGCGCTTCAGCTCCTCGTTGACCTTGCCCTTCATCCGCTCGTACGTGGTCCCGGTGTTGCCCTCGACCTGGAAGCCCACAGGGCCTCCCGCGATCGCCGACGATCCGAGGTTCGTCGTCATGATGATCACGGTGTTCTTGAAGTCGATGACGCGACCCTGACCATCGGTCAGGCGGCCCTCTTCGAGGATCTGCAGCAGCGAGTTGAAGATGTCGGGGTGCGCCTTCTCGATCTCGTCGAACAGCACGACCGAGAACGGCTTGCGGCGCACCTTCTCCGTCAGCTGGCCGCCCTCTTCGAACCCGACGAATCCGGGAGGGGCACCGAACAGACGCGAGACGGTGTGCTTCTCACCGAACTCCGACATGTCGAGCGAGATCAGCGCGGCCTCGTCGTCGAACAGGAACTCCGCGAGCGCCTTGGCCAGCTCGGTCTTTCCGACACCGGTGGGACCGGCGAAGATGAACGAGCCCGACGGGCGCTTGGGGTCCTTCAGACCCGCCCGCTGACGGCGGATCGTCTTCGACAGCGCGGCGATCGCCTCCTCCTGGCCGATGACGCGCTGGTGCAGCGCCTTCTCCATGAAGACCAGACGGCTCGACTCCTCCTCGGTGAGCTTGAACACCGGGATGCCGGTCGCCTGGGCGAGCACCTCGGCGATCAGGCCCTCGTCGACCACCGCGTGGCTCGCCACGTCGCCCGAGCGCCACTGCTTCTCGAGACGCAGACGCTCGGCGAGGAGAGACTTCTCCTCGTCGCGCAGCGACGCCGCCTTCTCGAAGTCCTGGTCCTCGGACGCGCGCTCCTTGTCCTGACGGACCTGGGCGATCCGGTCGTCGAACTCGCGCAGCTCGGGCGGGCTCGACAGGATCGACAGGCGCAGGCGCGCGCCCGCCTCGTCGATCAGGTCGATCGCCTTGTCCGGCAGGAAGCGGTCCGAGATGTAGCGGTCGGCGAGGTTCGCCGCCGCCACGATGGCGCCGTCGGTGATCTGCACCTTGTGGTGCGCCTCGTAGCGGTCGCGCAGCCCCTTCAAGATGTTGATCGCGTGCGGGAGGCTCGGCTCTGCGACCTGGATCGGCTGGAAGCGGCGCTCGAGCGCGGCATCCTTCTCGAAGTGCTTGCGGTACTCGTCGAGCGTGGTCGCACCGATCGTCTGGAGCTCACCCCGGGCGAGGAGCGGCTTGAGGATCGACGCCGCATCGATCGCACCCTCGGCGGCCCCCGCACCCACGAGAGTGTGGATCTCGTCGATGAAGACGATGATGTCGCCGCGCGTGCGGATCTCCTTTGTGACCTTCTTCAGGCGCTCCTCGAAGTCACCGCGGTAGCGGGAACCGGCGATGAGCGAGCCGAGGTCGAGCGAGTACAGCTGCTTGTCCTTGAGCGTCTCGGGCACATCGCCCTTGACGATCGCCTGGGCGAGGCCCTCGACGACGGCGGTCTTGCCGACGCCGGGCTCGCCGATGAGCACGGGGTTGTTCTTCGAGCGCCGCGAGAGGATCTGCATCACGCGCTCGATCTCCTTCTCGCGCCCGATCACCGGGTCGAGCTTGTTGTCGCGCGCGGCCTGCGTGAGGTTGCGGCCGAATTGGTCGAGCACTTGCGACCCTCCCTGGGCCGAACTCGTCTGCTCGCCGGCGCCCGTCGCGACGCCCGCGGGCTCTTTGCCCTGGTAGCCCGACAGCAGCTGGATGACCTGCTGACGCACCTTGTTGAGATCGGCTCCGAGCTTGACGAGCACCTGAGCGGCGACGCCCTCACCCTCGCGGATGAGGCCCAGCAGGATGTGCTCGGTTCCGATGTAGTTGTGACCGAGCTGCAGCGCTTCGCGAAGCGACAGCTCGAGCACCTTCTTCGCGCGAGGCGTGAACGGGATGTGCCCCGTAGGCTGCTGCTGCCCCTGGCCGATGATGTCCTGCACCTGCTCGCGCACGGCGTCGAGCGAGATGCCGAGCGACTCGAGCGCCTTCGCGGCGACGCCCTCGCCCTCGTGGATCAGGCCGAGCAGGATGTGCTCGGTGCCGATGTAGTTGTGGTTGAGCATCTTCGCCTCTTCCTGGGCGAGGACGACCACACGACGGGCACGGTCCGTGAATCTCTCGAACATCTTCTTCCTCCAGGGCGCTGCTCTATGCGGATGCACGCGTGGCGCCTTACATCGAGAGTACGGGCGCACCGGAATCCGAGGACCCGTGTTCGCCCTGGGCATAGCGCCCGTTTCGGCCCTTGACCTCGCCGGGTCGGGCACGCCCTCGTGCGGCATCCGCTGCACTTTCCTGCGAGCGCGGCAGTTCGAGATGCAGCGCTCGCAGGCAACTGCCGCGCTCGCCCCGTCGGCGGGCGCGGCCCGGATCCTCAGTTGCTGCCGAGAATGGGCACCCGCACGTCGTCGAACTCGGCGCCACGGAGGACAGCGAAGATCTCGGCGTCGTCGTCGAGCTCGTCATCGACGTGAACGACCAGTGCGCGCGGCGCCATGTCCATGGTGCAGACCCGGTCGGCGGGCGGCGTCGCGAAGGTGATGGCGACCTCGGATGCCGTCGCCACGGCCACGCTCTCGATCTCGGGCGGGCAGCCGGATGACCCCCAGGTGAGAAGCACCAGCTGATCGTCGTCGGCCCAGCCCGAGCTCGGCGAGTAGTCGGTCTCACCTTCGGCGGTGAGACCCGGCACACCCTCGAGCTCGACGTCGTCCTCGTAGCCGGCGCCGGATACGCGGATCTCGAGGTTCTGCGCCGGATCGACGCCTGCCGGAACGGGCAGGAGCGTCACGCGGGGAGCAAGATCCCGGGTACAGGCCGCGGCGGGATCGTCGGCGAGGGTCACGTGAAGAACGCCCGCCTCAGCGGAGCCGACCTCGGCGGTCGGCGGGCACGCGGACGAGCCCTGTGTCACGAGCCCGATCATGCGCCCACCGTCGAGCCAGGCCGCCTCCACGTCGTCATCCGCCGCCCCTGCGCCGGGCGTACCACCGGTCGAGTCCGAGGGCGATGCAGACACCGAGCCCGCCCGCGGCTCGGCGCCGGGGCCGGCGGGCGTCGCGCACCCCGTCATCAGGCCGGCGACCGCGGCGAGTCCCAGCGCACCGGCGGCGAGTGAGCGGATGCGGACGGTCATGGGGCCTCCTCGAGACAGGCGGATGCCTCGCGCGCGGCATCCCTCACCCCTATGGTGTCGCAACCGCCGCGAGGATCTCACCCCGGACGCGGACTACTGCAGAGCCGAGGTCAGCCGCGCGAGGTTGTCGAGCACCGTCGAACGCAGCGGCTGCTTCATCCACTCCTCGAGCGTCAGTTCCCGGCTGAGGGAGCGGTACCGGTCCTCGACCTCGCGCATCTGACGCACGAACTCCTCGCCGCGCACGAGCATCGAGATCTCCATGTTGAGACCGAAGGAACGCATGTCCATGTTGCTCGAGCCGATGATGGCGACCTCGTCGTCGATCGTCAGGCTCTTGGTGTGCAGGATGTACGGCTTGCGGTACATCCAGATCCGCACGCCCGCCCGCAGCAGCGCCTCGTAGTAGCTGCGCTGAGCGTGGTAGACGAGGGCCTGGTCGCCGTCCTCCGAGACGAACAGCTCCACATGGATGCCGCGCTGGCAGGCCGTCGTGATGGCCAGCAGCAGCGCCTCGTCGGGCACGAAGTAGGGGCTCACCACGATGATCTGACGCTCGGCGGCGTAGAGCAGCGCCGCGAACAGCTTGAGGTTGTTCTCGAACTCGAAGCCGGGACCCGACGGCACGATCTGACAGTCCAGGTCGCCGGGGCCGGATCGCACGTCGAACAGGTCGATCTCCTCGGTGAGCACCTCGTCTGTCTCGCTGTACCAGTCCGAGAGGAACACCGCGTTGACGGATGCCACGACGGGGCCCTCGATGCGCGCCATCAGGTCGACCCAGTGCAGGCCGCGACGGGTGTTGCGCTTGAGGTTGTACGTGGAATCGGTGATGTTCTGCGAGCCGGTGAAGGCGACACGGCCGTCCACGACCAGCAGCTTGCGGTGATTGCGCAGGTCGGGGCGCTGGTACTTCCCGCGCAGCGGCTGCACGGGCAGCATCAGGCGCCACTGCGCTCCCATCGCGGTGAGGCGCTTGAGAGTCTTGCGGTAGTACGGCTTGCCGCGGTTGGCCCAATGATCCAGCAGCACGCGGACGGTCACGCCGCGGGCGCAGACCTCCTCGAGGGCGCGGAAGAAGTTGTCGGTGGAGGCATCCGACTGGAAGATGTAGAACTCGACGTGGACGTATCGCTCGGCCGCGCGGATGGCGTCGGCCATCGCGTCGAGGCTCGCCTGGTAGTCGGAGATGATGTTCGCGGCGTTGTCGCCGGCCAGCGGCATCGCGCCCAGGTTGCGGTTGAGCGTCACGAGGGACCGGAACCACACGGGGGCGTGCGGACGCAGTGTGCCGAACTCGAGCGACGCGCTCGTCTCGCGGATGTAGTCGTTGATCGCCTCCTGCTGACGCCGGCGCTTGCGCGGCAGCCGCGGGTTGCCGATGAGCAGGAACAGGAACACCCCGATGATCGGGATGAAGTAGATGGCGAGGAGCCAGGCCATCGCCGCGGTGGGGCGCCGGTTGCGGGGGACGACGATGATCGCGGCGATGCGGATGGCGAGGTCGAGCACGAAGACGACGATCAGCCACCACGTCGCGTCGAACGTGATCGAGATCACCTGTGCTCCTCCGCGTTCCCCCGACGGCGTGTGCCCAGCGTACTGGGCACCACCGTCATGACTCGGACGAGGAGGTGGCGGAGTCCGATGCCGCCGCGGCGCCGGGCGCGCCGTCGGTGGCGGCGGCGGCGACGGGAGGCAAGCCGCGGCGCGCCCGCTCGCGCGCTTCGAGGCGCGCGTATTCGCGCCGCTCGTTGCGGTCGGCGCGGATCACATTGCGCATCACGAAATAGAACATCGCGCTGACGACCACCGTCGGAAGCAGCGTCCACAGCACTGCCACCCAGTAATCGTCCATGGGTCCAGGATACGCGGGGTGAAGCTGGGAGCCGTCCCGACGGCGAGCGGCATGCCCCTGGGACGCACCGGTTCCTCAACAAGCGTCGCCTGCGAGCGCTCCTCCCGACCGGCTCGCCCCTGGCTCCCACGGGTACCGGGCGGCAGGGAGAGTCGGGGCATGACCACCACCGTGAGAGCCGCGGATGCGGCGGAGTTCCTGTCCGTGATCCCCCGCATGCTCGGCTACCACCCGCGTCGAAGTCTCGTGCTCATCCCTTTCCGCGGCTCCCGCAGCCTCGGCGCGATCCGGTTCGACCTGCCGGGCGGCGAGCCGGACGCCATCGACCGGGTCGCGTCCACGGTGATCGGCATGGTGTGCCGGCTCCCGGAGGCCGACGCCGTCGCGACGATCGCATACACCGACGACACGTTCGCCGGAACCTGCGGGATGCCTCACGCCGACCTGGCCGACGCCCTCGAGCGCCGCGCCGAGGCATGCGGACTGCGGCTGACGGACGCGCTGTGCGTGGCGGGCGACGGATGGGGCTCGTACCTCGACGCCGCATGCCCGGATGAGGGCCGGCCGCTCGCTCAGCTCGCGTCCGCCCCCGGTCCGGCCACCCTTCCCGAACCTCGCGGCGACCAGTCCAGCGGTGCCGAGCTGCCGAGCACCGACCTCGCCGAGCGGGAGCGGGTCGCCCGCGCGCTGGGCTCGCTCGAGGAGGCCGTGCGCGTGCTGTGCGGCGGCGCGGGCGTCGGCGGGAGCACCGGGGAGGATCCGGACGCGGCGATCACCGGCCGCGATGCGGCCGGCGCTGTGGCCGCCGTCTCCGTCGACGCCCCGGCCGGCGAGGCATCCGGCGATTCGGAGCCCGGGCGAGTGGATCCCCGGGCGCTCGCCGCCGTGTGCCTGCTCGACGATCTGCCGGGCTTCTATGAGGACGCGCTGACGTGGGATGCGGACGCGCTCGATCCGTTCCGCGCCGCCGCCCTGGCGTGGTGTCTGTCGCGGCCGTCCCTGCGCGACGTCGCCCTGGTGCAGTGGAGCGGCGACCTCGACAGCGGCGACGAGGCGCTCGACGCACAGCTGCGGTGGGAGTCGGGCGAGGAGTATCCGCCCGACCTCGCGATGCGCATGTGGGGCGAGGGTTCGCGACCGGATGCCGACCGGCTTCAGTCGGCCCTGCGGCTCACCCGCCGCGTCGCGGCGGCCGCGCCGCGCGCGTTCCGCCCTGGACCCCTGGCGATGTGCGCGTGGCTGTCGTGGGCGCTGGGAGGGTCGACGCACGCGGACGCGTACGCCTCACAGGCGCGCCAGATCGACCCCGAGCACGGCCTGTCCGAGATCGTGCTGTCGTTCGTGCTCGCCGGTCATCTCCCCGACTGGGCGTTCCAGCGCGGCAGCCGCGCGTGAACGCCTCACTTGACGAGGGGGAAGAGGATCGTCTCGCGGATGCCGAGGCCGGTGATGGCCATGAGAAGCCGGTCGATCCCCATGCCCATGCCTCCGGTGGGCGGCATGCCGTGCTCGAGGGCGCGCAGGAACTCGTCATCGATGCGCATGGCCTCGAGATCACCGCGCGCGGCGAGCTTGGCCTGCTCGACGAAGCGCTCCCGTTGGATCACCGGGTCGATGAGCTCGGAGTACCCGGTCGCGAGCTCGAAACCGCGGACGTACAGGTCCCACTTCTCCACGACCCCGGCGATCGAGCGGTGCTCGCGCACCAGCGGGCTGGTGTCGACGGGGAAGTCCATGACGAACGTGGGCCGCGTGAGCTTCGACTTCACGAAGTGCTCCCACAGCTCCTCGACGAGCTTGCCGTGGATGACGTGCGGCGGCTCTTCCACACCCTCCGCCGCGGCCAGCGCCCGCAGCTCCTCCAGCGGCGTCTCCGACGTGATGGTGCGGCCGCATGCCTCGGACAGCGACTCGTACATCGAGATCCGGTCCCACTCCCCGCCCAGGTCGTACTCCGTGCCGTCCGCCCACGTCACCGTGGTCGAGCCCGCGACGGCGATGGCGGCGTTCTGGATCAGCTCCTGCGTGAGGTCGGCGATGCCGTTGTAGTCGCTGTACGCCTGGTAGGCCTCGAGCATCGCGAACTCGGGGCTGTGCGTGGAGTCGGCGCCCTCGTTGCGGAAGTTGCGGTTGATCTCGAAGACCCGGTCGATGCCCCCGACGACGGCACGCTTGAGGAAGAGCTCCGGAGCGATGCGCAGGTAGAGGTCGGTGTCGAAGGCGTTCGAATGGGTGATGAAGGGGCGCGCGGATGCGCCGCCGTGCTGCACCTGCAGCATCGGGGTCTCGACCTCGACGAAGCCGTGCGCCGCGAATGTCTGGCGCAGGCTGGCGTTCACCGCGGCCCGGGTGAGAACGGTCTGGCGGGCACGGTCACGCACGATGAGGTCGAGGAAGCGACTGCGGACCCGGCTCTCCTCGCTCAGCTCGGAGTACATGTTCGGCAGCGGGAGGATCGCCTTGGAGGCGATGCGCCACTGGGCGACCATGATGGACAGCTCGCCGCGACGGCTCGAGACGACCTCGCCCGACACGAAGACGTGATCGCCGAGGTCGACGAGCTCCTTCCACGCCTGCAGCGACTCCTCGCCGACGACCGCCAGCGACACCATCGCCTGGATCCGGCTGCCGTCGCCGGCCTGCAGCGTCGCGAAGCACAGCTTGCCGGTGTTGCGGCTGAAGACGATGCGGCCGGCGACGGCCGCGGTGACACCGGTCTCGGCGCCGGCTTCGAGGTCCCCGAACCGCGAGCGCAGGCCGGGGATCGTGTCGGTGATCGGGACGCTCACCGGGTAGGCGCCGCCCGAGGCGTCCGCCCGCTCCGCGATCAGCCGCTCGCGCTTGGCCAGCCGCACCGCCTTCTGCTCGAAGACCTCTTCCTCGGTCGGCTCGGTCGGCTCGGCGGGCGCGCCGGTGTGCGCGTTGGTGTCGGTCATGGGGCGGGCTCCTCGGAAAGCAGACTGTCCAGTGTACCGAGGGGCTCCTCCGCGCCGGCTGGACCGCCGCGGCGCCCCGGCACGCCGCAGGTCACTCCGGCAGGGTCGCCGTCGGGTCGGGGCCGGGCCCGGAGCCCGCCTCCGTCAGCGCGTGATCGACCGTGGTGTGGACGAGGGACGACAGATACGCACCCGGATGCGGCACGCCGGCCTGAGCGAGCAGACCGGTCGCCTGCTGGACGATGGAGCGCGAGAACTCCCGCGCGGTGGCGATCGCCTCGGCATACGCCGGGCGGGCCGCCTCGTCGACGACGACCGGTTCGCAGCCCAGCTCCACGGCGAGCGCCTGCGCGATCGGCAGCACCGGGCCGGGTGCCGTCACGGCGGCGTACGAGCTGCTCAGTGCACGCAGGTCCATCGACGTGCCCGTGAAGGCGATCGCCGGGTGGATCGCCAGCGGGATCGCTCCCCGGGCCATGGCGGGAGCGAGGACGCCGGTGCCGTAGGACGGATCGGTGTGCAGCACGAGCTGACCCGGCTGCCACGCGCCGACCTCGGCGAGACCGCTGACGAGCCCTTCGAGCTGGGCGCCCGGCACGGCGATGATGACGAGCTCGCTTCGACGAACCACCTCGGTCGCGTCGAGCGTGGGCACGCCCGGGAGGATCGCCTCGACGCGTTCGGGATCGGATCCGGCCGTGATGCCGACGAGCGCGTGACCGGCGCCCGCGAGGGCGGCACCGACCACCGGGCCCACGCGGCCCGCCCCGATGATGCCGATACCCAGGCGCCCCTCGCGTGTCACCGTCGCGGATCTTCGGTCGCAGCCGTCGCGGACTCGTCCGCCGAGGACGCGCCGGCCTGGTCGCCGGCGCCGAGGACGCGCTCACTGACGCCGTGGCCGTCGGGTCCGCCCACTGGGGTGGAGGGGAGGTCGGCGCCGGCTTCATCGTCCGCGTCTTCCGCCCAGCGGTGCGAGCGGTCGTCGAGCGCTGCGCGGACCGAGCCGCGCGCGACGTCGTCGAACAAGCGCAGCGCGCGGTCGCGGTCGATGGCCGCGAGGTAGGGATAGACCGGTCCGGTCACGACGTGCGCACGAGCATTCGCCACCTTGGAAAGGCGATCGAGCGGTCCCTGGTACACGCCGAAGCTCTGCAGGCGGGCGAGCGGCAGGAGCGCGAGCTTGCGCCAGACCAAGCCTCGGCGCAGCAGCAGCAGATCGTCGGTGAGACGGAATCCGTTGCGCTTCCACGACAGCGGCCGGATCCACCACGCGCGCCGCGGCGTGTTGGTGAACGAGTCCTCTTCGCTCGGACCCGACATTCCTTCGCGCACGATGAGGGCCCACTCCGCGTCCGGCACGGAGGGCTGCAGCAGGCGCAGCACCCGCTCGACATCGGCTGCCGTGCCGACCGGCAGCACGGTCGTGAACTGGTCGGTCGCCGTGTCGGACATGCTGCGGCCGGTGAGACGGTTGATGCGCACCATCCACCAGCCCGCCGGGCGCCAGAGGATCGGCTGGGTCACCTCGACCGCATGGACGCGCCCCGGAGGAACGATCTCGGTGACGGTGGTGAGCAGGCCGAAGGTGATCCGGACGCCATCCGGTGTCGGCGCGATCGAGTAGCGCAGCGATCGAACGATGGAGCGCACCCAGTACGCACCGAAACCGAGCAGCGCCGGAACGAGGGCGAAGAGCATCCAGACGGCACCCTGGGCCACGCCGACGATCACCACGACGATGGCTGCCAGCAGCGCCAGCGTCGACATGCTGACGATGTGGGATGCCACGAGCCGCCCCAGCGGGATGTGCACCACGGACTCCGGCGCGGGCACGGGCGCTTCGTCGCCTTCGATGATCCCGGTGAGCCCGCGTCCCACGGTCTGTCCGAGCGCTGCCACGCGACCGCCCGCACGGGGCGTCTCGCCACGCGCCGCGGCATCCGCCAGTCGCCGCCCCGAGGCCAGCCGCAGGATGTCAGCGCGCACCGCCTCGGCGTTGGCCGTGGACAGGTACTCGAGCTTGACGTTGGCATCGGTGCCCGCGCCCACCACCTCGAGCTTGGCCATGCCCAGCAGCCGAGCGATCATCGGTCGGGTGAGGTTCACGCCCTGCACGCGGTCCAGCGGCGCCCGGCGCTGGGTGCGGAACAGGATGCCGCTGCGCACCTCGACGTCGTCGCCCGTGATCCGGAACGTGTGGAACCGCCACGAGAGGTAGAAGATCGCCACGAGGACGATCAGCACCACCAGGACCACCAGCGCCGCGACGACGTACAGGTTGTTGGCGACGATGAAGTCGATCGGATCGCCGCCCGAGCCCTCCCACTGGCCCACCTCGTCCCGGATGTCGGGCGAGAGCCAGGGCAGGAAGACGAACAGCAGCCTGTCGCGCAGGTTTGTGATGACGATGCCGATCACGACGATGAGCACGAGCCCGCCGCGCAGCAGCGGCGTGAGCGGGTGCAGCCGGTGCCACTCGCCGTCGCTGAGCGGCGAGCGCACGAGCTCCTGCGGTGGAGCGGTGGTGCCCTCGAACGAGGTCATAGCCCTGTGCGCCGGCTCTCGGCCACAGCGACGAGGTGGTCACGGAGCGTCTCGGCCGTGGACTGCTCGAGGCCGGGAATGGTGACGCCTGTCGCCGCGGCGGCGGTCACGAACTTCAGCTGCGCGATGCCGAACCCGCGGTCGAGGGGTCCGTGCGTGATGTCGACCAGCTGCATGCGCCCGTACGGAACCGCGACGAACCGCTGCCACAGGATGCCGCGGCGGAACACGAGGTCGTCCTCGCGCAGCTGGTAGCCGATCGAGCGCGCCTGACGCGGAAGGATGGCGAGCGTCCACGCGAGGATCACCGTCATCGCGCCGCCCGGGATGAGCGCCCACCACTGGTGCATGACCACCGTCAGCACGATCGTCGCGACCGCGACCAGCAGCAGGAAGGATCCGTTGGAGATCAGCTGCACCCGCACGTACTTCGGCGAGATCTGGTGCCAGACGCCGCCGGTGAGGACGAGCCGGTTCTCCGACCGCGGCTCCGCCAGGTGCGGGTAGGTCGCGCCGTCCCGCAGTGCGGCGGGGGCGGAGTCCGAGGCGACGGGCGTCAGCGGACCGGGGGTCGCGGTCGCCGCCGTCCCCTCAGGCGTCGCCTCCGGGCTGTTCGTCATCGTCGTCCTTCCGGATCGTGCACAGGTGCTCCGCGACCAGTCCCGCGGCGACCAGGATGGCGCCGCACACGGCCGTCGCGATGACCGTCGCCAACGAGCCTAGCGAGGGCACGACCGGCCGCGTGGTCACGAAGACGAGGAGGCCGACGCCCATGCCGCCGATCACCGCCCCGACGATGCTCGACGCCTTCGCCAGCATCGCGATGCGCACAGCCCGGAACGGGTTGACGACCGCGTTGCCCGTGCCGCGGGTCGCCCGCCGGATCGGCACAGCGAGCACCACGACGACCGCGCCGAGCAGAACGAGCAGGATGGGCAGCGTCACTGCGGGTGCGAACGTGGGGCGGCCGCTCGAGGTGAGCACCTGGTTCACCAGGAACCCGGCCGCGACACCGAGCATGGTTGCCAGAAGCAGGGCCCCCGCCCCGGTGCGCCTCATCGCTCTCCTCGCAGCCGCTCGAGCACCGCGTCGACGCGTCCGACGCCGGGCAGGGTGGCATCCGGGTCGAGGGACAGCCACGGTTCCAGGACGAACTCGCGCTCAGCCGCGCGCGGATGCGGCAGGAGGAGCTCGGCACTGTCGCTGCGCAGGTCGCCGTACGCGATCAGGTCCAGATCGAGCGTGCGGTCCTCCCAGCCCGGGTCGTGGGCCGACCGGATCACACGCCGGACGCGGCCCTGCTGCCGCTCGATCGCGTGCAGGTAGCCCAGCAGCACGGTGGGCGCGAGGCGCGTGGTCACGAGGGCGACGGCGTTCAGATAGGGCGGCGCCGAGGGGTCGGGGCCTTCCGGCGTGAGCGCGACGGTCTCGACGGGGTCGGAGACGCGCACGCGGTCCACCAGCGGCAGTCGCGCCAGTGCACGGACCGCGGCTTCCATGGTCTCGGCGCGATCGCCGATGTTCGCGCCGAGGGCGACGACCGCATCCACCGTCGGGTGCGACGGGCGCGGGGCGTCCGACTGGATGCCCTGGGCGAGGCGGCGGCTCATGACACCGTCCTGTCACGCTCGTCACGCCGCGCGCGACGGATCGTCACCGCGACGTCGCCGAAGGGGACCATGATCGGCGCGTGCGGCTTGTGCACCGTGACGGCGACCATCCGCACGGGGTCGCGCGCCAGCAGGTCGTCGGCGATCCGGCTCGCGAGCGTCTCGATGAGGTTGAGCGGCTCGCCGCCGACGATCTCGACGACGCGCTCGGCGACCTCGCCGTAGTGGACGGTTTGAGCGACGTCGTCCGACGCGGCCGCGCGCGCGGTGCTCAGGTAGAGCGACACGTCGACCACGAACTCCTGCCCTTCCCGTCGCTCGTGCTCGTAGACGCCGTGCCGCCCGAACGCGCGGACGCCGGTCAGGACGATCTCGTCGGCGAAGTCCATCGGTCGTCTCCCTCCCAGCTTCGCGCCACCACGAGAGCATCTCGCGTGGCGGCGACATCGTGCACGCGCACCGCCCAGACCCCGGCCTGCGCGGCCAGCACGCTCGTCACGGCCGTGGCCAGATCACGCCGGTGCTCGTCGACCGTGGACGGGTCGTCGGCCAGCGCCTCGGCGAGGAACCGCTTGCGGCTGGTGCCCACGAGCACGCGGGGGCCGACTCCCGCCAGTCTCGGCAGTCCCCGGAGGGTGGCCCAGTTCTGCGTGCCTCTCTTGCCGAAGCCGATGCCGGGGTCGAGGATCACCCGCGACGGCGCGATGCCCGCCGCCGCAGCCGCCTCCATCCGCGCCACGAGCTCGCCGACCACCTCGGCGACCACGTCGCCGTACTCGGCCTGTGCGTACATGTCGGCGGAGTGACCGCGCCAGTGGCCGATCGCGAGGTCGGCATCCGTTCCGGCCACGGCGTCGAACATGTCGGCGTCGGAGAGCCCGCCGGACACGTCGTTCACGATCCGTGCGCCTGCCGCGACAGCCGCGACGGCCGTGGTGGCGTTCATCGTGTCGATGCTCACGACAGCCCCCGCCTGGGCGAGCGCACTCACCACGGGGAGCACCCGCTCCTGCTCGACACGCGCGTCGACGCGGTCCGCACCGGGCCGGGTGGACTCGCCGCCGACGTCGATCATGTCGGCGCCCTGGTCGCGCAGCCGCAGACCGTGTGCGATCGCGGCGTCGGCATCGGCGTAACGTCCGCCGTCGCTGAACGAATCGGGGGTGACGTTCACGATGCCCATGATCCGTGTCATCCGGTGCTCCCGGGGTGCGACAGCAGGGCGATCAGCTCGGCGCGGGCGGCCGGCTCCGCCAGTTCCCCGCGCGCCGCGATCGTGACGGTCGAGGAGTCGGACTGCCGGCCTCCTCGCATCGTGACGCACTCGTGCGTGGCATCCAGGACCACCAGCACCCCGCGGGCGTCGAGGGATGCCGCGATCGCGTCGGCGATCTGCTCCCCCAGGCGCTCCTGCACCTGCGGCCTCGACGACAGGATCTCGACGACCTTGGGCAGCGCGCCGAGCCCGACCACCTGCTCACCCGGCAGGTATGCGATGTGCGCCCGCCCGCGGAACGGCAGCAGGTGGTGCTCGCACACGGACCGGAAGCGGATGTCGCGCAGCATGACCGCCCCCGACGGGAGCGTGTCGGGTGCGGGGCCGCGCGTGACCGAGATCGTGTGGGCCAGCGGTGCGGCGGCATCCTCGCCCACGCCGGCGAAGAACTCGGCATACGCGTCCGCGACCCGCGTCGGGGTCAGCCGCAGCCCGGGACGCTCGGGGTCCTCCCCGATCGCCTCGAGCAGCTCGCGGACGAGCGCCGCGACGCGTTCACGATCGACGGCCACGGGCGGAGCCTACGCCGTCGCGGGACGCGCCTGCCCGGTGGGGCGCCGCTTGGGTGCCTTCTCGGCGGCGGGCTGCTCGGCCTCGACGCTCGCGGCCAGACCCGCTTCGTCGCGGCGGACCGGCACGGGGATCGGGGGCAGCGTGGACACGGGGCGCTGCTCGCTCGAGAGCCACTGCGGCCGAGGCGGGAGCTTCTTGATGTCCTTGAAGATCTCGGCCAGCTCGAGGTGGTCCAGCGTCTCCTTCTCCAGCAGCGCCAGCGCCAGCCTGTCCAGGATCTCGCGGTTGTCGTTGAGCACCTGGTAGGCCTCGTTGTGCGCCTGCTCGATCAGGGCGCGCACCTGGGTGTCCACACGCTCGGCGATCCGCTCGCTGAAGTCGCGTCCGTGCCCCATGTCGCGGCCCATGAAGACCTCACCGGAGCTCTGACCGAGCTTGACCGGCCCCACTTCGGTCGTCATGCCGTACTCGGTGACCATCTTGCGCGCGATGCTCGTGGCCTTCTCGATGTCGTTCGAGGCTCCCGTGGTCGGGTCGTGGAACACGATCTCCTCGGCGACGCGGCCGCCCATGGCGTAGGTCAGCTGGTCCTGCAGCTCGTTGCGGGTGACGGAGTACTTGTCGTCCAGCGGCAGCACCATGGTGTAGCCCAGCGCCTTGCCGCGCGGGAGGATCGTCACCTTGGTCACCGGGTCGGTGTGGTTCATCGCCGCCGCCGCCAGGGCGTGGCCGCCCTCGTGGTAGGCCGTGATGAGCTTCTCGCGATCCTTCATCACGCGCGTGCGCCGCTGCGGGCCGGCGATCACGCGGTCGATCGCCTCGTCGAGAGCGCGGTTGTCGATGAGCTGCGCGTTGCTGCGCGCGGTGAGCAGAGCCGCCTCGTTGAGGACGTTCGCGAGGTCCGCGCCGGTGAAGCCGGGCGTCTTGCGTGCGACCACCTCGAGGTCGACGCCGTCCGCGAGGGGCTTGCCCCGACCGTGGACCTCGAGGATCTTCTGGCGGCCCTTGAGGTCGGGCGCGTCCACGCCGATCTGCCGGTCGAAGCGGCCGGGTCGCAGCAGCGCCGGGTCGAGGATGTCGGGGCGGTTGGTCGCGGCGATGACGATGACGTTGGCCTTGGGGTCGAAGCCGTCCATCTCGACGAGCATCTGGTTCAGCGTCTGCTCGCGCTCGTCGTGCCCGCCGCCCAGGCCCGCGCCGCGGTGGCGTCCGACGGCGTCGATCTCGTCGATGAAGATGATCGCGGGCGCGTTCTCCTTGGCCTGGTTGAAGAGGTCGCGCACGCGGCTGGCGCCGACGCCGACGAACATCTCCACGAAGTCCGAGCCGGAGATCGAGTAGAACGGCACGCCCGCCTCGCCGGCGACGGCGCGCGCGAGCAGCGTCTTCCCGGTGCCGGGAGGGCCGTACAGGAGCACGCCCTTGGGGATGCGGGCGCCGACCGCCTGGAACTTCGAGGGGTCCTTCAGGAAGTCCTTGATCTCCTCGAGCTCTTCGATGGCCTCGTCGGCGCCGGCGACATCCTGGAACGTCACCTGCGGCATCTCCTTGGTGACGAGCTTCGCGCGGGACTTGCCGAACTGCATGACCTTGCTGCCCCCGCCCTGGGCGCTGGAGAGCAGGAACCAGAACAGCAGGCCCAGCAGCAGGATCGGCAGCAGGAGGGAGATGAACCCGTCGAACCAGGTGGCGCGCGGAACGGCGTCGTTGAATCCGTCCTTGGGGTCTGCGGCGTTGATCGCCTCGACGACCTCGTCGGCGCGCGCGGTCACGTAGTAGAACTGCACGTCCGTGGCGCCCTCGTACGCCTTGGACAGCGTCATGTCCACGCGCTGGTCCCCGTCGGTGTTGACGACCTCGGTGACGGTGTCACCGCCCAGCAGCTCGAGGCCCTCCTGCGTGGAGATCTGCTTGGCGCCGTTCAGGCTCGAGATGAGCGAGAACCCCACGATGAGGAAGACCCCGATCAGCAGCACATAGAACAGCGGGTTGCGGGTGATCTTCTTGAAGTCCATGACCCGGGCGCGAGCCCGATCCCTTTCGTCGAGAGCCGTCAGGCGAACCGGATCACGACCGCCGACGGGTGGATTCAGGGTATCGCGGGCCGCCTATGAGGGCTCTGTGCATTCGCCGACGGCGTATTCCGACGGCGCACTCCCGTCCGCGGGATCAGGAGTAGACGTGCGGCGCGAGGACGGCGACGTCGCGGAGGTTGCGGTAGCGCTCGGCGTAGTCCAGCCCGTACCCGACGACGAACTCCGTCGGGATGTCGAAGCCGACGTACTTGCAGCGCACTTCCACCTTCGCCGCCTCCGGCTTACGCAGCAGCGCGAACACCTCGACGGATGCCGCGCCGCGGGCGGCGAAGTTCTCCAGCAGCCAGCTCAGCGTCAGTCCGGAGTCGATGATGTCCTCGACGATCAGCACGTGCTTGCCCATGATGTCGGTGTCGAGGTCCTTGCGGATCTGGACGACACCGCTGGACTTGGTTCCCGCGCCGTACGAGGACACCGCCATCCAGTCCATCGGCGCCACCGCCTTGAGCGCGCGGGAGAAGTCGGCCATCACCATGACCGCGCCCTTGAGCACGCCGACCAGCAGCAGGTCCTTGCCGGCGTAGTCGGCGTCGACCTGAGCGGCCACTTCCTCGAGCCGGGCCCGGATCTGCTCCTCGGTGACGAGGACGTCGGTGATGTCGCTCTGAACGTCGGCTGCGCGCATGGGTCAGAGTCTACGTGGCGGCCGAAGGGTCGCTGGAATCCGTCCGCGCCGGCGGTCAGCTGGAGGCGGTGCTGTCGCCGCGCACGGTCATCGGGCTGACCACGAGGATCTCCAGCACCTCCGCACGCTCCGGCTGCGTCTTGACCCAAGTCAGCTCGATGTACCACTCGCCATCGCCCATCTCGGTGCGGTAGCCGTCGGCGATGCGCACGCCACCCTGCGTCTCGCGCACGCGGGACTGCTGCCATCCGTCGGCCACGAGCGCCTCCGAGACGGCGGCAGCGGCGTTCGCCGAGGCATCCGGCTGGTCGACCAGGTTCAGGCTCTCCAACGCCTGCCACCACGCGGCGTCCGACGGCGAGGCGGTCGACTCGGTCGGTCCGAAGCGGGGCTCGGACTCCGAGAAGCCGACGTCGGAGATGAGGTCGGCGGGGACCAGCGCCATGACGTCCGCCATGATCCGGTCGGTCTCGGCGTGGTACTCGTCGAGGCGGCTAGCGGGCTGCATGGTGCATCCTCCCAGGGCGACGGCGAGAACGACGGCGAACGCGGCGACCAGCATGCGACGCATCCGTCAGTTCACCTCCGTGTAAGTCGGCTCGTAGTCGTCGCGGTCGATGCCGTCGATCGTGATGACCTGGTCTCCGACGATGAGGGTCTCGTTCTCGGCGTACACCTCAGCGCTTCCTCCCGTGATGACGGCGACCATGTTGTTGAACGACGTCGAGCCGGGGGTGTAGAGCGAGCTGTGGCTGTCGACGGCAGACGGCAAGCCGTTGCCGGGCACGTTGTAGTCCTCGATGTCGGTGCTGTCCAGGTCCGCGCCGTCGATCATTCCCGTCTCGAGACGCGTGACGCCGTCGGCGGTGAGGGTCGACTGTCCGTGCAGCGCGTGCACATCGCCCTCCCTGCCCTGGATCAGTCCGACCACGAGGTCGTTCCGACTCATCATCGCGTAATGCGGCACGTTCGAGGTGTGCGGGAAGTCGTCCAGGCCCGAAACGCCGTCGCCCATGCCGGCCGCCGCGACGTACAGCACCCGGTCGGCCCGGAGCCCCGCCTGCTCGGCGAGCCCCACGGTCGCCCCGCCATAGCTGTGACCCAGCACGGTGAGCGAAGCACTCGTCGGGATCGCGATGCCCGCGGCGAAGTCGCGCAGCCGCGGGGCCAGGTCGTGCGAGTACGACGCGTTCATGGCCTCCGGGATGCTCTGCGGGAACACCCCGCCTGCCCACTGGAACACCGCCGTGTCGGGGCCTGCCGCCTGGTAGAGGTCGGCCGCGCGGCTGTCGCCGAAGTCGGTCATGTTCGATCCCGTACCCGGCACCGAGATGGCCACCGATCGCACCCACGATGGGATGTCGCCGGTGTCGGGGTCGATCGGGCCGTGATACGTGGCGATGGCCTGCCGCGAGGGGTCGAAGACGACCACGCGTGCGCCCGAGTCGGTGCGAGAGGCGCCGGACTGGTCGGTCCAGCGGACCTCCTGCGTCAACAGTCCGTCGTAGTAGTCGATGAGGCGCTGCTGCTCGGCGATCAGTTCGTCGTATTCGGCCTCGACGCCGTCGTCGCCGTAGTAGGCCGCGTCCACGGCGTCGTCGCGGAGCTGCTCGAGCCGCTCGATCTCAGCTCGGCGCGCGGCGATCTCGCGGCGGATGTTGATGCGGTTCGCCGTCACGCGGTCCGCGATCGGGATGCCATCGAGGTTGCCGATTGTCATGGGCGAGGACTCGATGAGTGCGTCGCGCTGCGACCGGTCGAGGCTGTCCCACACCTGCCGGATGAGGACGGGGTCGCCGAGCGCGGCGATCTGGTCCGCGGTGACCTCGTCGGTGTCTTCCGCCCACAGCGCCGTGGCCGCGGTGACCCCGGCGGCGCTCACGATGCCGTCGTGGGTGATCGTCGCGACGAGCGGGATGCCGGCGAGGCGATCGGCCGTGTCACGGTCCAGCCGCTCCCTCTCGTCGCGCAGCGCGTTGTAGCGGGCACGCGAGTCGCGGTAGTCGTCGATGGCGGCCTGCCACCGGGTCAAGTGGCTGCTGTCGTCGAGGTACATCCACGAGGGCAGCACGTCGTCCCAGTCCAGCGCCCACCCCACGACGAACTCGGATGCCGCATTGAGTGCCGCCTCCCGCCGGGTGCCGATCATGTCGAAGTCCGCCTGTGCGGTCGCGAGCGCGCTCGCCGCGCGTGCTCGGATGTCGGCGACTGCGGTGGCGTACTCGTCGAGGATTCCGGCCGCCGCGTCTGCGGCATCCGCCACCGCGGCGAAGCGGTCGGCGAGCACGGTCATGCGCGGACGCAGCGCATCGACGCTCACCGCCACGACAGGCGACAGCGCCGTCAGCGCCGAACGCGTATCCGCGCCGCGGTCGCGTTCGGCGGTCGCGCGGGCACGGAAGAGGCCGGCGATGCTCCGGATGCCTTCGACGCTGCCCTCGCCCGGGTCGGCGGCGAGACCCGGCAGGCTCATTGCGGCGCTCCGGCCAGCTGCGCGTCGGTGCGGCGCAGCTCGGAGTGCACCGTCGCGGTGTCGGTGGCCAGCTCGTCGCCCACGCCGGCAAGGGCGGTCATGGCGCTCTTGACCACACCGTCGACCCGGTTCAGCGCCGATTCGACGACGGAGGAGCCCAGCACGCCGAAGGCCGGGCAGAACGACTCGACCGCGGCGTCACCAGCCTGCCGCAGGTGCGAGACCGCCGCGGTGAAATCGGAATCGTCGAACTCGATGTCGCTCATGTCTGGCCTCACCCTAGCGAGACCCGCCGATGCGGCAGGAGGGGACATTTCCCCATGTCGGCGGTCGACGTCGCCGGCGTCGGGGCGAAGGCACCGCGCGGCGGGTCAGCGCGCCGCGATCTCGATGCGGCCGCCCACCCGGCGGGCGCGGCATCCGGGCAGGTCGATCGGGCCCTGCCCCGACCAGTCCGTCACCAGCCGGGCGACCTCCAGCGTCTGGGTGCGCGTGAGGCTCTCGTGGAACTCGCTCGCCACCACGTGCCGGATGATGCGGTGCCGCAACGCTGCGGGATTGGCGGCGAGCGCGGCGACGGAGATGGAGATCCCGGCCTCGGCGTGCTCGACGATGTCCTCGATCGTCTCGTCGATCATCTCGTCGAACGCCTCGGCGTCTTCGCGCAGCTGCGCGGCGGTGCGGGCGAGCGCCTCGGCGATGCCGGGGCCGAGCTCGGCCTCGAGCACCGGCAGCACCCGCTCGCGCACGCGCACGCGCGCGAAGCGGGTGTCGACGTTGTGCGGGTCGTCCCATGGCTGCAGGCTCTGCGCCTCGCAGGCCGCGCGCGTCGTGCTCCGCCGCACGGACAGGAGGGGTCGCAGGAGGCGCAGGCCCTCGAGCTCGGCGCTCTCCGCCATCCCTTGCAGGCTTGCGGCACCGGCGCCTCGCGCCAGACCGAGCAGCACGGTCTCGGCCTGATCGTCGAGGGTGTGCGCGGTGAGGATCGCCGCGGCGCCCGCTTCCCGGGCGGCGTCCCGGAGCGCGGCGTACCGTGCGTCACGAGCGGCGGCCTCAGGCCCGCCGTCCGTCCCGACGTCGACGCGGACGACCCGCGCGTCGAGCCCCAGTGCGGTCGCGGCGGCGGCGGCCCCGGCAGCGACATCGCCCGATCCGGGCTGCAATCCGTGATCGACGGTCACCGACAGGGCGCGGATGCCCCGCTTGGGCGCCTCGAACGCCACCGCGGCGGCGAGGGCCAGGGAGTCGGCGCCGCCCGACAGCGCCACGATCACCGTCGCGGCGTCGGGCAGCCCGTCGAGCATGCCCCGTACCGCGAGCCGCACCTCGGCGACGGCGGGATCAAGTCCGGGTCGGCGCTCCTTCACCGCTCCACGGTAGCGGTCGCCCATGGCGCGCGGCGGCCGAGGCGCGGCCCGCGTGCGAGGCGCGGCCCGCGTGCGCACAATTCAGGCAGAACGCGTCCACCGGGTCCTTCTCGGTCGACGAAGGCCGTGTCTGCCTGAGTTATGCGCGGTGGCGCCGCGCAGACGCCCGCTGTGGCGCGGCGACTAGGCTGGTCGCGGCATCCCACCGTCTTCCGAAGGAGCACCATATGGGCGCGTACGACGCCGTCATCGAGATCCCGCGCAATAGCAAGATCAAGTACGAGGTCGACCACGGCACCGGCCGCGTGTTCCTCGACCGCATCCTGTACACGCCGATGGGCTACCCCACCAACTACGGCTTCTTCGAGAACACCCTCGGCGAGGACGGCGACCCGCTCGACGTGCTGGTGCTCCTCGACCACGACCTCGCGCCCGGCATCCTCGCGAAGGTGCGGCCGGTCGGCGTGCTGAAGATGAGCGACGAGGCCGGCGGCGACGACAAGGTCGTCGCGGTGCTCGCGAAGGACCCGCGCTGGACGCACATCCAGGACGTCGCAGACATCCCGGAGTACACCCAGAAGGAGATCGCGCATTTCTTCGAGCACTACAAGGACCTCGAGCCCGGAAAGTGGGTCAAGGTCGACGAGTGGGCCAGCGCCGCTGAGGCCGAGCGTCTCGTGGACGAGGCGTTCGCGCGCTTCGCCGAGCACGAGGGCCAGACCAAGACCCAGGGTGAGGGCGTCGCGCCGAACTCGCTCTGATCGCTGGAACGACGAAGAGCGGATGCCTCGAGGCATCCGCTCTTCGTCGTTTCAAGCGGGGCTGTCCCTAGAGCCAGACGCCGCGGTCGGCCATGAAGGGGGCAGGGTTCGTCGTGCCGCCGTTGACATAGACCTCGAAGTGCAGGTGGCATCCGTACGAGTTGCCGGTGTTCCCCTCGCTCCCGATGAGCTGGCCCGCTTGAACCCACTGGCCGTAGCCGACGAAGATCCCGCCGGGGCGGATGTGCGCGTAGCCGGTGCCGATGCCGCCGCCGTGGTCGATCTTGATGTAGTTGCCGTAGCCGCCGTTGTATCCGGCGTAGACGACGCGACCGGCGGATGCCGCGTAGATGCCCGCGCTGCAGCCGGCGGCGAGATCGACGCCGTAGTGGTAGCTGCTGGAGCAGCGTCCGTTCGAGCAGACCTGCGAGCGGGGCCCGTACCCGGAGCTGCGCCATCCCGACGACGGGCGCGCCCAGCCGGAGCCGACGACACCGCCGCCACCGCCGCCACCGCCGCCGCCACCGCCGCCGCCACCGCCGCCGTTTCCGGCGTTGGCAGCCTGCTCGCGGGCGATGCGCTCAGCCTCTTCGCGGCGTCGACGCTCCTCCTCCTCGCGGCGGCGGCGCTCCTCCTCGCGGCGGATGCGCTCACCCTCCTGGTACGCTGCGACCGTCTTCGCCGTCGTGTCCTGCAGAGCGGCGAGCTGCGCGTCCAGCGTGATCTTGTGGGCGTTCTGCTCCTCGAGCGCCGCCTGCGCGGCGTCCGCGGCCTGCTGCGCGGCGACCATCTTGTCTTCGGCGATCTTCTGCAGGCGGTCGCGCTCGGCGCGCTGCACCTCCGCCTGGTCGCTGAGGCTCTTGGCCGTGTCGCGTGCGGTCACGGCCTGCGCGTACACGGCCTGGTTGCGCTGGACGAGCTTGTCCATGGTGCCCAGGCGCGCGAGCAGGTCGTCGGCGCTGGCCGCCGACCCGGCGAAGAAGAGTTCGAGCGAGGTGTCGTCACCGCCGTTGCGGTACAGCTGCGCCGCGACGCGTCCGGCCTTGTTCGCCGCTTCCAGCGCCGCGGCGGCCTGCTTGTCGGCCTCCTCCTGCAGCTGGTCGGCGCGCAGAGCGGCGTCGAAGTACTCCTGCTGGGCGACGTAGAACTCGTCGGATGCCTGCTGCGCGGCCTGATTCTTCGCCGCGACGTCGGCTTCGAGGCCGGCGATCAGTCCCTGGATCCTGGCGATCTCGGCGGCCTTGGCCGCCTCGTTGGCCTTCGCGCGCTCGACGTCGGGCCAGGACGGATAGTTGGCAGCGAACGCGGGAGCCACAAGCGGGCCGCCGAGCGCGCTGAGGGCGGCGAGTCCGATGACTCCGACACCGAGGGCGCTACGCCGGCTCATCGTCGGCCACAGGATGCTTCGCTCGCGTGCGGACGGCGCGCAGCCGCACTCGTCGAGGGCGTTCTCGGCGTTCACCGGTCCTCCCGTCTTTACGCCAACCCGTTCACACTAGCAACATCAGTCACAGGCGCAACCGGTTTTTCGACGCACCGCTGCTCAGCTCCAGGCGCGGCTTCCCGCCAGTGTCGCGCCGGGGATGGACCGGCACAAGCGCGCCACGCGCTCGATTCGCAATTCGCCGAGTGATTGCGTATGCTTGACCCTCGGTGAGTGAGCCCCCGGGTTCACCCGGCCCCATCGTTTAGCGGCCTAGGACGCCGCCCTTTCACGGCGGTAGCACGGGTTCGAATCCCGTTGGGGTCACGCCCACAATTCAATAAGCATGGCCCTGTAGCGCAGTTGGTTAGCGTGCCGCCCTGTCACGGCGGAGGTCGCGGGTTCAAGTCCCGTCAGGGTCGCTCCGAGCGACGGGCCCTTTTCTCGAAGAGGGCCTTTCGTCTAGGACGTGACATCGCGTCGAGCAATCGATACGGATGCCGCGCGGCTCTGTAGCTCAGTTGGTAGAGCGTTCGACTGAAAATCGAAAGGTCACCGGATCGATGCCGGTCGGAGCCACTGAAACCCCCGCGTAGCTTCTACATCGCGGGGGTTTCGTTTTTTCCGCAGGACGACTGCTGCGATATCGCGGCAGTCGGCTATGCGGACTGATGAACTCGATTCGCCTCACTCGAAAGAGCAGTTCCACACTGTACTTTGGGCCGCCTGGTCAACGATCCGAGCGGGTGAAGCAGGACCGCGCTCCACGCATGTCCCGGTTCGCGAGGCCGGGGACGGATGCCTCGCTTGCCGGCTCCCATGCGCTCGGACGCGGGCTACGCCGAGCGCCGCCCGGGAGCGCGATTAACACAGCGAAGTGTCAATTTTCTGAGCGATTTGTTCAGATCCCTCCGGTAGGTTGCGGTCGAAACCCTCGAACCCCTTGCGGAATATGCACAACGAGCGGTGATAATGAGGCCCCTGCCATCTGAAGGAGCCGACTTGTTCATCCGCTTCGCCCGCCCCGCTATCGTCGGCCTCTCCTCCATCGCACTGTTGATCGGCCTCCTGCCACCCGCCCAGGCAGCGGCGAGCGAGAAAGATCCGTCGCTCGACTATCTGCCTTCGCCTCCGCCTCCGGCGGGAGAATTCGTCGACCTCGGGTCCCCCATCAGTTCTCTCACGGTGGTGGAGGGAGACTTCGGGCACTTGCCGGATGGTCGCTTCGCCGCATACGCCGCTCCGATGGGCGAAAACGCCCAACTCAACATGTCGACCGTCGGAAACGGTCCGAATACGTCGCTCGGTCGCCATACGATGCCCGGCGCATCCGGCGCGCCCATGGTGACGGTTGGGCCGGACGGTCGCGCGTACATTGCGACCTTCTACGAAGGCCGCCTGTTTCGTTGGGATCCGGTCTCCGGCGAGATGGCCGACCTCGGCCGCGCTCCTGGCGGCGCAACGTATCTCTACGGACTTTCGGTCGCGCCAGACGGGACGGTTTACGGTGGCTCGTACCCCGAGGCGACCGTCTGGTCGTACCGCGACGGTGTGGGCTTCACCGACCTCGGAGTACGCATCCCCGATGAGCGGGTGCAGTACTCCCGCGTCGTGTACGACTCGGATCACCACGCGCTGTGGATCGGAACTCAGCCTGCCGCTCATCTGTATCGGCTCGATCTGACGAACAAGGAGCTCGTCGAGATCGAACTTGCGGATGCTCCGAAACCGGTGACATCGGTTTCGGATCTGGACTACGCGGACGGCCGGGTGTTCGTGAACTGGGGCGGCTACTTCCGTGTCGTGAACGCGCAAACTCGTGAGGAGATCGCGTTCACGGACGTGTCCGCCGGCATCGCCCACACCGCGTACCCGCTCTCGGCTCGAGGCGTCTCCGAAGCCAAGCAGGGTGGAGTGTACTTCAGCAGCACACAGGTCGTGAGCGGCAAGAACAGCGTGGAAGTAGTCCGTTACGACACGGCGTCCGACACCGTCGCGCGCACTGGCGCTAACTCCACGGTCCGCGGAGCCCTGATCGGCTACGGCTGGACCATCGAGAACGGTCACGACGTCCTGTACGCGCTCGCCGGAAACTACTCGGGCGGGGGCTTCCGACTCGACATCGACAGCGGACAGTGGGGACGACTGCAGTTCGCCATCGATCCAGCACCCTCTCCGTTGCAGCACATCCTCCCCACGCAGGACGGATCCCAAGTCCTCGTGAACGCCTTCCTCAACGGCAACACCAGCCGGTGGGACGTGGCGGCCGGGACGGCGACCGCTGTGGCCCGCCTGGGTCAGGTCGAGGACTGGACCCTGGTGGACGGGACCGTTCACGCGGGAACTTATCCGAACGGTGCGTTGCTGAGCGTCTCTGAAGCCGGCGCGGATCCCGTCACCCACACGGAACTGAAGGGGGAGCACAGTCAGATCCGACCCGTCGAGGCCAAGGAGCATTCCGGGCGGATCTGGTTTGGAACGAACCCCGACTACGGGCTTCATGGCGGCTCCATCGCGGTCCTCGATCCGGCAACGGGAAAAGTCGACGTCTATCGGAACGTCATCCCCGATCACACGGTTGCGTCACTCGCCTTCGCTGACGAGCGAGTCTTCGCGGGCTCTTCGAATGCGGGCGGGACCGGTACCGAGCCGGCCGCCGACGATGCGTCGCTGGTTGAGTGGAACGACGACACCAAGACGGTGTTGCGGTCCGCGATCCCCGTGCCGGGCGCCGACAGTATCAACGCCCTGGCGGTGCACAACGGGCGCCTGTTCGGCCTCGCCGACAGCACGCTCTTCGAGGTTGACATTGACACGTTTGCGGTGGAGAGAACGCTCGACCTGGGCGTCCCGCGCGCGACGGCGTTCGGCGGCGGAGAGCTCTGGTTTCACAGGAACGGCTACCTCTATGCCAGCGCCGGCGAGTCCATCGTCGCGATCGACCCGCTCAGCTTCACGTCGCGCGTCGTCGTGGACGGTCGAACTCATCGGCTCGAATTGTCGCCGGATGAGACTTTCTGGACGACCACGCGGCCTGAGGGATTCACGAACTACACCAATCTCGCGCAGTTCACTCCTGAGGCCACGCCGTGCCCCGAGCCTGACACGCGCGAGTTCGTGACCCTCTTCGGCGAAACGACCTCCGTGCGCAATCGGTTCCTGGTGACAGGGTGCACGCTTCAGGATCTCTTCCCCACCGCTCGCCGAGGGGATGCGTCATGGGCGGGCACGGTCAACCCGTGGCTTGATCGACTCGTGGAAGCGGGCCAGATCAGCCTCGCTGAGCGGGACGCGCTCTGGCGGGCTGTTCGGAAGCGCTGACATTCCCCATTGGGATAGCGGAGTCGTTGAAACGCAACCCTCAGCACTGATGGGCTCACTCCGGTGGGCGATTGCCTCCGGCACCAGCGCGTGCTCCAGGGTAAGCCGCGCAAACTCAGCCAGCCCCGGGGCTGTCCGATGAGCGAGGTCGACCTTGCCCATCGTCGCCACCGCCGGCCGGCCGTCGCTGGCGCGAGCCGAGCCCCCAGCCTGACTAGAGTCACCTCGGCGGTCCGGCGGTTGTCCCGCAGTGTGGTCACCAGCTCCGCCGAGATCGGCATACCCGGCTGGCCCATGCACCTTCACGGCGCGCATGGCTCGTTCTTATCCGTCTCATAACCACGCGGTCGATGATCGCGGCGTGCGCATCCTGGTTGCCGACGATGAGGCGGCGTTCCTGCGGTCGGTCACGCGTTCGCTCCGCTTCGAGGGTTACGACGTCGAGACCGCCGCGGACGGCGAGGAGGCCCTGTCCATGCTGACTGCGCGTCCGCCCGACATCGTGGTCCTGGATGTCACCATGCCGCGACTGGACGGGGTCGCGGTCTGCCGACGGATGAGGTCGGCCGGCGACCGGACGCCTGTGCTCATGCTGACGGCGCGCGACGCCGTGAGGGATCGCGTGTCGGGTCTGGATGCGGGCGCCGACGACTACCTGGTCAAGCCCTTCGCGTACGACGAGCTCCTCGCGCGTCTTCGCGCTCTGCGTCGCCGTAACGTCGACGCGCACGGCAGTCGCGATCTGAAGGCGGGGCCGCTGCGTCTGGACACCGCGACGTGGGAAGCCACCCTCGACGGCGAGCCCCTGTCGCTCACGCGCACCGAGTTCGGCCTGCTGGAGATGTTCATGCGGCACAGCGGTCATGTGCTGTCGCGGTCGCAGCTCTACGACCTGGTGTGGGGCGGGCATCTGGATCCGACGTCGAACTCCGTCGAGGTGTATGTCGGCTATCTGCGACGCAAGCTCGAGACGCGCGGCCGGCCCCGGCTCATCCACACCGTCCGCGGAGTGGGCTATGTGCTTCGCGTGCCGCGATGAGCCTGCGCACTCGTCTCATCGTTCTGACTTCGGGCGCGGTCGCGCTCACGATCGTGGCCGCCGCGATCATCGCTTGGTCGCTGATCCGCGCGGCGATGCTCGACGAGATCGATGAGCGGCTGCTGGGCCGGGCGACCAACGCCGACCGAATCGTGGGGCTCACCGCCGCCCTGCCCGAACAGGGCGACCTCGAGCGGCGCTTCGTCCGGCTGGTGCAGGACGACCTCATCGGGCTGCGGCTCATCGGACCGGACGGGAACGTCACGCGCCAGGTCGCCGTCGATGAGCTGACGGGGGCCCTGGATGACGCTTCGTGGGATCCCCCGGAACCGGAACCCGGGGAGCATCTGCTGAGCACCGTGACGCTCGCCGATGAGCCCTACCGGCTGCTTTCAGCCGGAATGCCGGACGGATCCATCATGCAGCTGTTCCAACCGCTCGAGACGATCGATGCCACGCTGGCTCGCGTCACGTGGTCACTCGGCACCGCCGCCGCCGTGGGCGTCGCGCTCGCCGCCGTGCTGGGATGGCTCATCTCGCGGTCCGCGCTGCGCCCGGTAGGTCGACTGGTGGCGGCCACGGAAGCGGTGAGTCAGACCAAAGACCTGGGCCAGCGGATCCGGATTCCGCCCGGACGACGCGATGAGATCGGTCGGCTGGCGCATTCGGTCAATGAGATGCTCGCCGCACTCGAACACGCCAGACAGGAACAGCGCACCCTCGTCGAGAACGCCAGCCACGAGCTGCGGACGCCGCTGGCCGTGCTCCGGAACGATCTCGGCCTGCTCGCCCGATCGGAGGATCACGACGCTCCGCCGTTCCCCCGGTCGGAGCGTCGACAGGTCCTCCGCGATCTCGACGCCCAGGTGTCGGGCCTCGGCGATCTCGTGGCCGAACTCGTCGACCTCGCCCGCGGCACGACGGAGCCGGAGGCCGTCACCGACGCCGAGCTGCTGCCCCTCGTCGAACGCGCCGTCGAACGCACTCGCCGTATCAACCCTTCGGTGAAGGTCCGCATCAGCGGTGACCCGGTCCGAGCGACAGTACGACCGGGAACGCTCGAGAGAGCGATCGCCAACCTCACGCGGAACGCCATCCAAGCGAGCCCCGCCGGCGCCGAGGTTCACGTCGACATCCGTCGCACGCAGGCCGGCGTGCGCATCCGCGTGCGCGATCGAGGTCACGGACTGGAGCCGGACGAGCTGCCGCGCGTCTTCGAGCGCTTCTTCCGAGGCGCCGCCGCACGCCACCGGATGGGCTCGGGTCTCGGGCTCGCCATTGTGGCGCAGGCGGCCGAGCTCCACGGTGGGGTGGCCACCGTGGAGCGCCGCCCAGGTGGGGGCGCGCAGTTCTCTCTCGAAATACCGGCGGGCGGCTAAGACTCTCTTATCCCCGTCTCACATCGGCTTCATCCTCGCTTCCTACCGTTGCCTCGTCACGACACCCGTGCACTGAGACGAGGGAGGGCGACCGGATGTACATCCTGCACAACGCGCTGTGGAACGTGTGGCGACACAAGGGGCGCAACGCGCTGCTCGCCGCGATCATGCTGGTCGTGATCGCGGCGAGCGTGATCGCTCTGATGATCAGCGCCACCTCGTCCGCGATCATCGCGGACTACAAGGAGCGATTCAGCTCCGAAGTGCGGTTCCAGCCCAATATGGAAAAGGTCCGCGAGGAGGCGATGGCCGAAAGCACCGACGGCATGGTGCGGATGACCATGCCGACGATCGATGCGGATCAGTACCTCGCGTACGGGGAGTCGGAGTACCTCGCCGACGCCGAGTACACAGCCAGCACCGGCATCGTGCTCGACGGAATCACCGCGGTCGACGCCGATCTCGGGGGTGGAACCGGGATGATGATCGCCGGGGGTGGGGGAGCCGGAATACCCGAGTCAGAGCACATGGCGTACATGGAGTCCCTGCAGGGCGGCGAGTTCGACGAGTTCGAGGACGGCACGCGAGCGATCGCGACGGGCGAGTTTCCCGACGAGCTGGGAGAGGTGCTGGTCAGCGCCGAGCTCGCCGACCTCAACGGCCTCGAGGTCGGTGACACCCTCACCGCTTCAGGCGAACTCAACAACCTCGAGACGGCCGCGGTCGAATCGATCTCATACGAGTTGACGGTGGTCGGGACGTACGACGATCTGACGGAGGAATACGGCTCGTCCCCGCAGCAGAACGCTTTCACGAATCGTCGCAATGAGGTGCTCACGACCTACGAGACCGTCCTGCAGAACTACGTCAGTGGGCTGATGGGCATGCGCATCGAGGCGACATTCTTCCTGCGAGAGCCGGACATGCTCGAAGCGTTCACCGAGGAGGTCCGCTCGAAAGGACTTCCCGAGGTCTTCGACGTCACCACTGATTCGGCCACGTACGACAGGATCGTCGGTCCCGTAGAGAATCTGCAGACGATCTCGGCGACATTCATGATCGTGGTCCTGTCCTTCGGAGGGGTGATCATCGCCCTCCTGAGCTCGATCGCGATACGCGAGCGCAAGTACGAGATCGGCGTTCTGCGCGCCATGGGCATGAAGAAGACCCGGGTCGGCCTAGGCCTGTGGTTCGAGATTCTCGCCGTCACCGTCCTCTCCACCGCCACCGGCATGCTCACCGGGGTCGTCGTGGCCCAGCCTGTGACCGATGCGCTTCTGGCCGGTCAGATCGCGGCGGCGGAGAGCGCCCAGGCCGAGAACCAGGCCGGTTCGCCGCCGGGTCTCTTTCCCGGAGCGCGAACGACGGTCGACGCGGACCCGTTGACCGAGCTGAGCGTTGCTCTCACGCCGCTCACCGTCGCACAGATCTCGGGGCTCGCGCTGATTCTGGCGACGCTCGCCGGGCTGATCGCGCTGAGCCGCATCACCAAGTACGAGCCCATCAAGATCCTGCAGGAGAGGAACTGACATGACTGCACTGGCACTCGAACGCGTCACCTACCGCTACGACGGCGCGGCGCGGGACGTCCTCCGTGATGTGACGGCGCGCTTTCATCGCGGGAAGGTCTACACCATCGTCGGGAAGTCCGGTTCGGGCAAGTCGACTCTGCTTTCGCTGGTCGCCGGCCTCGACGTCAGCAGAAGCGGCCGCGTGCTGTTCGAGGGGGAAGATCTCAAGAGCATCGACCGAGATGCGTATCGCGCGCGGGGCATCGGTGTGATCTTCCAGGCGTACAACCTGATCACCAATGCCACGGCAGTACAGAACATCGTGCTCAGCATGCATATCTCGGGCAGCAGGGTCAAAGGCAAGCGCGACCACGCCTACGAACTCCTCGCACGGGTGGGCATCGACCGCGAGACGGCGGATCGGACGGTTCTCAAACTGTCCGGAGGTGAACAGCAGCGGGTCGGGATCGCCCGTGCGCTCGCGCATGACCCGTCGATCATCATCGCGGACGAGCCGACCGGCAATCTCGATGGGGAGACCGAGGACGACATCCTCGGCATCCTCACCGGTCTGGCGCACGAGGAGAACCGATGCGTTGTGATCGTGACCCACTCTCGTCGGGTGACAGCGATCGCGGACGAGGTGCTCGGCATGCAGAACGGCCGACTCGGGTCCATCCGGACGTCGGGAGCCCGGACGTGAGCATCGGGATGTTGTCGGCTAGAGCCGGTGCGACGGTCGGCGCGGCGATGCTCGCCGCGCTCGCGACGCTCGTCGCAGGGTACGCGGTGTGGAGCTTCGCGAACGTCCAGCAGGCCGTTCAAGAGGCCGTCGCTGCAGGACAGCTCGCGCTTCCCGGGGGCGAGTACGACGTCGCGAGCTTCGCGATGTCCAGCAGCGGGCAGTACGCGATCCTCGCCGTCGTTCTCTTCGCGCTGGGTTGGCTGGTGTGGCGAAGCCGCCCCTCCGCGGAGGCAGTGGCGCAGGTGCGGCGCGTCGGAGCGCCGGCTTCGGCGGCGCCCGAGGAGGACGAACTCGACGAACTGCTCGCAGGCATGGAGGGCGACGGCACCGGTCGTTAGCGGCTCCGACTGGGCAGCTTCCACATCGCGGGCGCTTCGCCTCCGTCCGGAAACTTCTCGGATGTCCCGCCCTGAACCGCCGGTGGGGCCGGCCCCTCAGGAGCCGACCCCACCGGAGGGTGTGAGTTCCGCGACTATGCCTGTCCACGGCGGTGTCGGAGGCGCAGCGCCGTCAGGATGCCGCCGCCGAGCACCAGCAGCAGGATTCCGGCGCCGACCAGCGAACCGGCGACCTCGCCACCGGTGGCAGGAAGTCCTGCCGGCCGCGGCGCGCTCACCGTGACCGTAGCCGTCGACGGGTCGGAGGTCACCGAGCCGCCACCGGGCAGCAGACCGCTCACCGTCGCCGTGTTGCTGAGGCGACCGGACGCGAGGTCCGCGGCGACCACCGTATAGGTGGCCGTGCAGGTCACAGACTCGCCCGGGTCGAGCACGGATGCACCGTCGGGGCAGGTGACCGCCGACAGCTCGCCTCGACCGGAGAACTCGCCCTCGTGAACCGTCGGATCGGTGACCGTGACGTTGCCGGTATTGCGCACCTGGAACGAGTAGGTCACAACCTGTCCAGCCGCGGTGATCTCATCGACGTCCGCCGTCTTGGTGACGGTCAGCGACGGCAGCGGGTCAGTGGTGATCGTCGCGGTGGACGGCACGGAGGTGACCGGGTCGCCCGCGGGAGGCGTGCCGGTCACGGTGGCCGTGTTCGTCAGCTCGCCGGAGTCGATGTCGGCCTGCGTCACGGTGTAGGTGGCGGTGCACGTGACGTCATCTCCGGGCGCGAGGGCGATGTCGGCCGGGCACGCGATCGCCGAAAGCTCCCCCGTTCCCGAGAAGTCGGTGTCGTTGACGGCCACATCCGTGATCGTCACGTTGCCGGTGTTCGTCACGAGGAACGAGTAGGTGACGGACTGCCCGACCTCGGCCGCCTCGACGTCCGCCGTCTTGTGGACCGACAGGGCCGGCGACTGCGTGATCTGGACTGTGGCGCTCGACGGCTCCGACGTGATCGGGTCGAGGTCTCCGGGAGGCGTACCTCCGGCCGTCGCCGTGTTCGTCAGCGTGCCGGCATCCACGTCTGCCTGCGTCACCGTGTACGTGGCCTCACAGACCTCGACCTGTCCCGCGTACAGCGTCGTCGTGGCGCACTCGATTGCGGACAGTTCGCCCGCTCCCGTGAATTCCACCTCCTCCACCGCGACATCGGTCAGGGTCACGTTGCCGGTGTTGGTGACCAGGAACGAGTACGTCACGGTCTGCCCCGCCGTGGTGACCGTGCCGGGCGCTGCGGTCTTGACGACCGAGATCCCCGGAGCGGCCGGCGTCGGCACCGTCACCTCGGAGGGCGCAGAGGTGATGGCCGTCCCACCCACGGGAGTACCGGTGGCCGTCGCCGAGTTGGTGACCTCGCCGGCGTCGACATCCGCCGCCGTCAGCGTGTACGTGGCCTGGCAGATCAGCTGATCGCCGACGGCCAGTGTGCTCGCCGGGCAGTCGATGGCGGACAGGTCACCGGTGCCCGAGAACGCGCCTTCGTTCACCGTGACACCGGTCAGCGGAACATTGCCCGTGTTGGTGACGACGAAGTTGTAGGTCACCTCCTGGCCCGGCTCGTAGGTCGCGTCCTGCAGGTCAGCGGACTTGACCACCGTGATGCCCGGGGCCGGCGCCGTCGTCGGTGTCGAGGTAGTCGACGGCGTCGATTCGAACTCCTCGCCGTCCGGCGTCGTACCGGTGACGGTGGCCGAGTTCTCGACGGAACCACTCGCGACGTCGTCGGGCGTGATCGTGTAGACGTCGTCGGCGGCGCACAGCTGGTCGGCGCCGGGAGCGAGCGAGTCCTGCGGACAGGTCACCGTGCCCACGAGCGGGTCGTTGACGGTGATGCCCGTGACCGTGACGGCGCCGATGTTGGTCACGTCGAAGGTGTACTGGATCGTGTCGCCTGCGTCGGTGATGCCGTTGCCGTTGATGTCCGTCGGGTCACCGGCGTTCTTCACGATCGTCAGGCCGGCGGGGAGGCTCGTGCTCGTGGAGGTGTTGTTCCCCGGCGTGGGGTCCTCCTCGTTGGACGTCACCGTCGCCGTGTTCTCGACGGCCGCGTCCAGGCCCGCAGGAACCGACGCCGTGATGGTGTAGCTCACCGAGCTCCCGGCCAACAAGCGGCCGCCGACGCACCGGACGGCGTTGCCGGTCACGGAGCAGCCGTCATCGGTGGTGACGACGTTCGTCAGGGGTGCGGGGACGATGTCGTCCACGACGAAGCCGCTCGAATTCCCGCCACCGTTGTTGGTGATCGTCAGCGTGTAGGTCACCGTGCTGCCGGGGACGACGGCCTGCGGTCCTGTCTTCACGATGTCCAGGTCCGTGGGCAGGCCGAGCGAGCTGGCGCCGTCGTTGTTGGTGCTTGCCGGGCCGGCGGTGCTGCCGACCAGAGTGAACGTCGGAGTGGGGCTTCCGGCATTCGCCACGGCGATCTGATAGACGGTCCCCGATCCGTTGTAGGAGAAGCCGAGGTTGCCGTTCCCGAAAGTCCATCCCGCGCCCGCCGCGTCCGCAGGGTCGGTGGCGAACGGAATCGCCCATCGCGCCGTGGCGCCGGTGGCGGGATCGGTGCGGCTGATGAAACCGCCGCCCATCGTCCAGAGGTAGCCGCTGGCGTAGGCGAAGTCCGCGCCGGCGAGCGCACCACCTGTCAGTGGAGTGTTCCGCACCACTGCGCCCGTCGCGACGTCGATCACCTGCAGGCTCGAAGAGGCAGGCCCGTTCGTATAGAAGTAGCCGTCCGAGGGTCCGAACGTGCCGATGTGCGACCCGAAGTAGGTGGCGGATCCGACGCGTGTCACCACGCCGCCCTGTCCGATGCGGATGAGCGAGGCGGCCGGGATCGAGGCGTTGGCGGTGTGGGAAATGCCGTAGATGTAGTTGTCGGCTGGGTTGTAGCCGATGGCGTTGTACTGAAGGTCAGCCGTCGGCCCTTCAGGCGAGAACGAGATCGCCCCTGATCCGTCGGTCTGTGCTCGGAAGAGGCCCGTGGGCACGTTCTGCGCGATGAAGACGTAGGGGTCCGCCGGATCGAACGGGTCCCCGGGTGCGGCGTGCGCGGGCTGTGCCGACACAGCCACATTGGCGATCACCGAAGTCGCGAGCGCGAGGGCACCGATTCCGGCCATCACGCGCGCGCGGCGCGAGAACCGTTCCTCGCGCCAGGCGCCTCGTCTCCTGGTCGGGCGCAGTCCTGTCATTCCTTCACGAGGCGATCTCACGTATTCCCCCTGCGGTGCTGCTCTGGGCGATCTGGATGTTCTGCTGAGAACGGTGCACTCCCCATAAAACCGAACGTTGCTCGACTTCGCCAGCACGAATCGCGGGGATGGAACGTGCACGCGTCGAACGCGTAGCATCTGCGTATGAGCGCAGATACGCGGATGTGCGACTATTCACCGGACAGCTCTTACGTCGAGCTCGCGGTGGAGGTCTTCTCCATGCTCGCGGACGCGACCCGCATCCGGATCGTGATGGCGCTCCAGGGTGCCGGTGAGCTTTCGGTGAACCACCTCGCCGACATCGTGGACAAGTCTCCGGCTGCCGTGTCGCAGCACCTCGCGAAACTGCGTCTGGCACGCATCGTCGCGACACGGCAGGAGGGGCAGCGGGTCTTCTACCGCTTGGAGAACGAGCACGCGTCGCGCCTGGTCGCCGACGCGATCTTCCAGGCCGAGCACTCCCTCGGTGGCGTGCCCCGTCACCATCACATCGATCGGGCGCTCTCGGAATGACCGGCGGACATTCGCCTGCGCATCACCGCCACGACCACGGACACGGGCACCGGCACCGGCATCCGAAGGGCTTGAAGGGCTTCGTGCTCGACCTGTTCGTACCGCATTCGCACGATGCGGCGGACGCGATCGACGACGCGATGGAGGCTCATGGCGCCGGCATTCGGGCGCTGAAGATGAGCCTGGTGATCCTGCTCGTCACAACCGTGCTGCAGGCGGCGGTCGTGGCGTTCAGCGGCTCGGTCGCCCTGCTCGCCGACACGGTCCACAACTTCTCGGACGCCTTGACGGCGGTTCCGCTGTGGATCGCGTTCGCGCTGGGCCGGCGCGCCGCGACCCGGCGGTACACGTACGGGTTCGGTCGCGCGGAGGACCTGGCCGGCCTGTTCATCGTGTTCGTGGTGGCCCTGTCGGCGGTGGTCGCGGCGTGGCAGTCGATCGACCGCATCGTGAATCCGCAGCCGCTGCAGCACATCGGCTGGGTGATCGTCGCTGGCGTCATCGGCTTCCTGGGCAACGAAGCGGTCGCGATCTACCGCATCCGCGTCGGGCAGCGGATCGGCTCCGCAGCGCTGGTGGCCGACGGGGTGCATGCGCGCACCGACGGCTTCACGTCGTTGGCCGTCGTGGTCGGCGGGATCGGCGTCCTCGCCGGCTTCCCGCTGGCGGATCCCATCGTCGGTCTGGTGATTTCCGCCGCTATCTTCGTGCTGCTGATCGGCACCATCCGCAGCGTCGGTGCGAGACTGCTCGACGGCGTCGAGCCGGAACTCGTCGACCGCGCCGAACACGCGATCGCCCGCGTCGAGGGCGTCACGAGCGTCGACCGGGTGCGGCTGCGCTGGGTCGGTCATCGCCTCGAAGGCGACGCGATCGTGACGACGACCGCGCCCGACGAGGTGGCCGACCGTATCGAGCGCAGCGTTCGCGCTCATCTGCCGAATGTGGACGGTTTCCTCGTCAGTATCCGCGGCTCCGCCTCCCGGGAGGGCTGACCGGATATCGGGGCGCTCGGCGAGCCTCGCCGCCGGACGCTCGGTCACTTCCCGCCGACCGCCGTGCTGACGGCCGTCGGCGGCAGGGACGGCTGCACGCGGAGGTCGACGCGGTGAGCGCCGCACTCGACGCACCGCACGTAGACGACCTCGCCCGCCGACGTGCGATGTGCCGACCGCGTGGCCCAGGCGTGCTCATGGGAGACGGCGGGCGGGACGCTGCTCTGCTGATTCGAGGTGGACGGTCGCATCACATGCCTCACCCTGATGTAATGGCCTTGTGCATCTCAACCCTTACGGCGAGTATGCGGTGCTGCTGGCGGCATCCCTGGCCAACGACTGGCCCGACGACCGCGCCGGCATCGTGGCGCGCACACGCGAATACGGCATGACCATGACGTTCCTCGAGTCGGCCGACGACCACGCACGCACGCGGAGGGTCATCGACGAATGGCTCACGGTCGTCGACGCGTCCGACCCGGGGGCTCGCGCGCAGCTGCTGAACGCTCACATGGCGGCCGTGGCGGCGTACCCGCGGATGACCGATCACGACGGGGAAGGATGGCACCTGCACTACCGCGACGAGAATGCGACGCTGTCGCACGTGCTCGCGGCCGTGATCAGCGTCGGGACGGCGCTGCACCTGACGACGCGGGGCATGCACCGGCTCAGCCGGTGCGCGGCCGGTCTCGATGCAGGCGACGAGTGCCGGAACGTGGTCGTCGATGTCACCCGCAACGGCCGGCAGCGGTACTGCTCGGTCCGATGCGCCAACCGCTCCGGCGTCCGGCGTCACCGCGCCGGCAAGGTCAGTGCGGCGCGGGCGGCACGTACGCGTTGACGAACACGAAGACCGACAGGTTGCCGATGTCCACCAGCGCGTGGGAGATGATCGGCCACCGGAGACTCCCCGACACGCGACGCATGGCGAACCAGGCAAGGCCCATCAAGGTCAGCGACGCGTAGAGCATGGGCGAGCGGTTCCCCTCCGAGAAGACGCCCCACATCAGCGGATGGCTCGCGACGAAGAGCGCTGTCGAATACAGGCCCGCACTCCAGACCGGCCACGGCGCAGTCGCGTCGGCGAGAGCGCCCCGCCAGTACGCCTCCTCCATCACCGGGTTGACCAGCGCGAACAGCAGCCACGGCGCGATGAGGACGCCGTGGCTGGCGACGACGTCCAGATTGAGCAGCAGGATGCCGGCGACCGGGATGGCCCCGAGCGCCAGCGCCGACGGGATGATCCACCACCGCAGTCGCGACGGCGCCCACCACAGGCGCCGCTGGTCTCGCGTCGTAGCCAGGAGCACCACGGCGCCCATCGCAGCCCAGTAGACCACCGCCACGGCGACCCACGCCGACGGCGGGTGCACGGCGGCCGCGATCCGGGCCGTCAGATGGCCCAGCAGGATGATCGCCAGCGGCGAGAGCACGACGAAGGCTGCCGTGGAGCGCTGCTGGGCCGGACGGACGAGATCAGACGTGTCGAGCGGCATCCGCTCGAAAATACCGGGCCGCGGAAACAGCGGGTGAACGACTCAGCCGCGATTCTCCAGCACCGCGCGTGACCGCAGTCGCCCCTGCGCGAGGAGTTCCAGCGCCTCGTCCGCGCGCGGCATCGGGAACCGGTCGACCACCGTGCGGACTCTGCCCTCGGAGGCGAGGCGGAGCACCTCGTTCATGTCCCGTCGCGACCCGAGGATCGAAGCGCGGATGATCTGCTCCTTGTTGAAGGGGAAACCCTCCAGGGACAGCGGGACGCCGGTGACAAGCGTGCCGCCCCACTTCAGGGACCGGAGTGCCAGCGCCGTCACGACGTCCGAGGGAGCGAAGGTCAGCGCCGCGTCCAGCGAGTCCTCGATCAGGTCGCCGGCGTCCGGAGCCGACGCGTCCACCGCCTCGTGCGCTCCCAGCTCGAGCGCCACGGCGCGGTGCTCCGCACTGCGGGCGACGGCCACCACCTCCGCTCCGGTGAGCACGGCGAATTGCAGAGCGAGATGCCCGACCCCGCCGAGTCCGAAGACGCCCACGCGCTGCCCTGGCCCGATGTCGAGCTTCTTCACGGCGCCGTACCCGGTGATGCCGGGACAGAACAAGGGTGCCGCCTCCACGAGGTCGAGGTTCTCGGGGACCCGGTAGGTGTGGGCCGCGTTCGACAGCATGAACTCACCGAAGCCGCCGTTGACATGCTCGCCGGTGATCAGCCGCTGGTGACACAGCTGCTCGCGTCCGCTCAGGCAGAACTCGCACTGCTCGCAGGTCCACCACAGCGGCTGGACCCCGACGGCGTCGCCCACGGCGAAGCCCTCAGCGTCCTGCCCCACGGCGACGACGCGGCCCGTGACCTCGTGGCCCGGCACGATGGGGCTGATGGCAGGCACCCCGCCGTCGACCCAGTCCCCCTCGATCAGATGGAGGTTCGAGCGGCATACGCCGCACGCCGCCACCTCGATCAGGAGCTGACCGGGACCGGGCTCCGGGGTCGCCGTCTCCCGCCAGGCCAGGGGATGCTGCGCCAGAGGTGCAGGCGCGTCGAGTTCGTTCGCGTACATGAGGGTGCCTTTCTTTCAGCCGGCGATGCGGCGAGCGACGGCGGCGTCGAGCAGCGGCTGCTGCACGACACCGTCACGGATGAGCCAACGGTCGTCGACGGACAGGGACCCGGCGCCGGCGCCGGCTCGCAGGTCCTTGACGATGTCCCAGTGCAGTGCCGACTCGTTCACGCCGCCGCACTGCGGATACGCCCGGCCGAGAGCGATGTGGACGGTGCCGAGGATCTTCTCGTCGATCAGCAGGTCACCCGTCGCCGTTCGCAGCGCGGCGTTCGTACCGATCCCGAGCTCGCCGACTCGTCGCGAGCCGGCGTCGGCGTCGAGCAGCTCGCGCACGAAGTCAAGCCCTTCGGCCGCCGTCTCGCGCACGACCACGCCGTCCTGGAAGGTCAGCTCGAGGTCACGCACGCGCACCCCGGCGAAGTAGAACGCACCGGGGAATCGGATGACGCCGCTCACGGCGTCCTCGACCGGAGCGGTCGCGATCTCGCCGTCCGGCCAGTTCGCCTCACCCGAGAATGCCACCCAGCGGCGCCCGCCGACGGGCAGCTCGAGACGCCCCCAGTCGTCCTCGATGACCACCGTGCGCGCAGGCGCCAGCAAGTCGCACAGCGCCCCCATCCGCTCGCCGGCCTCGAGCCAGTCGGCGTCGAACGAAGCGGCCCACTCGGTCAGCAGCGCGTCGAAGTCGCCGCCGGTGGCCCGCGCCCATGTCGGGGTCGGCACACGCACCAGCGCCCAGCGCGTGCCCTGCCACCGCAGAGTCGAGACGATCCCGCGGCCGTGACGCAGCGCTGCGATCCTCGCCGGCGAGGCATCCACGAGCGGGGAGGTCATGGCCCGGAACGACACGTGCACGTCGGACCACTCCATCGCGGCGACCTCGAGGGGCGGCGGAGCCTCCAGCAGCGAGGGATCGGCCCATCGCAAGGCGCTCTCGTCGAATCGCTCGTCGGTCGCGAGGACCTGGGGCACCGCGCCTCGCCGCCAGCACTCGTCCACGAATCCGGCGACCGCGTCCATCGCTGAGCTGTCGGTGACGAAGACAGAGACCTTGTCGCCGCGCTTCACATTGACGCCGTCGGCGACGAGGGTCGCGATGCGACCCCATCGGATGAGCTCCCGCGTCATCGCGCACGTCCATGTTGAAGGGGGGCGACCGCACGGTACAGCGCGAGGTAGTCGTCATGGTCGGCGGCCAGCAGCGAGCGACCGGCGGCATCCGGCACCACGGTCTCGCGAACGCGCACCCACTCCCGCACGTCCTCGCGATCCTCGACCGCCCCGGTGGCGACGGCGACCAGGAAGGCGTCGCCGTATGCGGCACCGGGCGAGTCGGCGACCTCTTGGGTGAGACCCGTCACCGTCGAGACGGTCTCGATGATGAAGCGGTTCCTGGTCGCTCCCCCGATCGCCCTGACCCGCTCGATCGGCGCCCCGGCCGAGCGGAAGGCCAGGATGGCGGCGGCGATGGAATGCCCCACACCCTCCAGGACGGCTCGGGCGACATCGGCCCTGGTGTGCTCGAGTCCCATGCCGATCAGCACCCCGCGGCTGAGGGGGTCCTGGAACGGCGTGCGCTCACCTGCCAGGTGCGGCAGGGCGAGCAGGCCTCGGGCACCCGGCTCCGACTGTGCAGCCAGCTCCAGAAGCTGCGAGAACGTCTGCTCGTCGTGAGGGGCGGTGATGCCGAGCAGGTTCGCGATCCAACGGGTGGCGGTGCCGGCCGTGGATGTGCCGGAGGCGAGGACGTAGCTGTCTTCGAAGACGAAGGGCGCAGACCACAGGTGCGCATCCGTGCGCAGGTGATCACCGACGCGGATGAAGTAGCCGCTCGAGCCGTACATCGCCATGAGCTCGCCCTCGCCCACCACGCCTGAGCCGACAGCCTCGGCAGGAGAATCGGTCGTGCCGATGATGACGGGCGTGCCCGCGGGGATGCCGGTGAGCTCAGCGGCCCCCTCCGTGACGGTGCCGGCGATGTCGGTGCTCCACCCGAGACGCGGCAGGCGTTCGACGTCGATGAAGTCCTCGCACCCGCTGGCGTCCCACTCACCCCGCGTGAGGTCGTAGAGGGGATGGAAGTAGCCCGCCGTCGCATGGTCGATCGTCACTTCGCCGGTCAGCTTCGCCACGAGCCATGACTGGCTGGTCATGAACCATGCCGCCGAACGCCACGCTTCGGGCTCCTCGTCTCTCAGCCAGGCGATCTTGGGTCCCGCCGACTGACTCGTCAGCGTGTTCCCCGAACGCCGGAGCACCTCGGCCGCGCCCAGACGGCGGTTGATCTGCTCGATCTGCGTGGTGGCCCGGGTGTCGACCCCGTACAGGATCGCCGGCCGCAGCGGGCGCAGCTCGGCGTCGGTCGCGACGACGCACGGGCCGATCGCGCTCAGCCCCACCCCGGCGATGTCCCGCGCGGCAGGGTGCGCCGTGAGCTCGCGGGCGATCCCCACGACATCGGCCCACCACACCGATTCGGGATCCTGCTCGACCTGCCCCGGCGCAGGAGTGGAGATGTCGTGACGGCGGCGCGCTTCGGCGATCACCGCTCCGTCGCTGTCGACCAGCACGCCCTTGCTCTCGAACGTGCCGACGTCGATCCCCACGAACATCGTCAGCGAACGCTCCGGGCGACGCTCATCAGGTCCTTCACCCGTGCCACGTCCACATCGTTCTCGAACTTGCCGTCCTTCTTGAAGAAGGTGCCGACGATGCCGGCGTCCGCGAACCTCATGCTCTCGGCGATCGTGTCCGGCCGGACACCGGTGTTGACGAAGACGGGAGTGTCGCCGGCGTGCTCCTTGACGACCTTGAGCGTCGAGGTGTCGGTGGGCGCGCCCGCTGTCAGACCCGATACGCAGAGACCGTCCGGGACGCAGTTGAACACGGTCGACCGCGTCAGCTGCGCGAGGTCGCGCTCGGCGACGTAGGCAGCGGCCTCGGGGACGATGTTGAACAGCAGCCGCACATCCCCGGCCGAGACCGCCTGGCGGTGCCGGGCGGTCTTGCCCACGTTGGTGTTCCAGAGCCCGAAGTCGCTGGCGTACACGCCGGTGAAGATCTCCCGGACGAAGGCGGCGCCGGTCGCTACCGCGAGATCGATGGAGCGGACGGCATCCCAGAGCACGTTCACGCCGAACGGCACAGCCAGTTCGTCGCGGATCTCACCGATCACGCGCGCCATGCTGATGGCGGTGATGGGCTCCGTCTCGGTCAGGTAGGGCAGGCTGAACTCGTTGGAGATCAGGATGCCGTCGACGCCGCCCTCCTGGAGCGCAGTGATCTCGTGCCGCGCGTGGGCGATGATGGCGTCCATGCCGCCGCTCCGGTCGTACGCGGGGTCGCCGGGAAGCGCTGGCAGGTGGCACATCCCGATCACGGGCTTGGTCACGGGGAAGACGTCGTCGAGCCAGGTAGTCACGGAGGGGTACCGCCTTAGGAGTTGCTGGTGATGGATGAGGAGGATGCGGGGCGATCCGCGTGCTGCGCCGTGCGCCAGGCCTCGACGAAGCGCAGCAGGGCGGTGGCGCCGGGGTCGGCGATCCCGATGCTCCGCTCCTGGAGCCAGGAGGCGCGGCCGCGCCGTGACTGCAGGTTGGTGGTGCGCTTGACGGCTTCATCCGCGGCGGCGACGGCGGCGTCGACGGCTGCCGCAGCGTCGGTCTGGTCGACGAGGGCGTCCGCGACGGCGGCCAGGCCGTCGTAGATCGTCTTGTCGCCGAGCTGCGTCTTGCCGCGCTGGGCGATGCTGGCGGCGGCCGCGGCGGCGAAACCCTGCGCGTCCGGGATGGCGATCTCGGTCTTGTCGGCCCACACCCGAGACCCGGCCAGGAGCGCCCCCGCCACGAGGGCGGCCATCGTCGACGGATTGGCGTTCGCGAAGGCCTTCGCCGTCGCCCGGGCGATCTCGGCGGGCGTCGCGTCCTCGGGGAGCTGCTCGAGAGCGGCCACCACTGCCCGCGAACCTGCGGAGATGGTGATCCCGAGGTCACCGTCGCCGAGCTGCTGGTCGAGCTCCCGCAGCTCTTCGGCCGAATCGGTCAGGATCGTCAGGCTCCGGCGGATGCGCTCGTTGAGGTCGATGGCCAACATGTCAGTTCTCCTCGAAGAAGGGCGACTTCGCCGGTGCGTTCAGCAGAGCGAGCCGTTCGTCATTCAGCTCGAGCAGCGAGATCGAGGCGCCCGCCATCTCGAGACTGGTCGCGTACTCGCCGACGTAGTTCTTGGCGATCTCGATCCCCAAGCCGGTCAGCACCTGATGCGTCTTGCGGTACAGCACGTACAGCTCTTCCAGAGGCGTCGCCCCCAACCCGTTGACGAGGACGGCGACACGCGCGCCGGCGCCGAGCCCGAGGTCGTCGACGAGCGCCTGGACGATGTGCTCCGCGATCTCGTCGGCCGTCTCGAGCGGGCCGCGACGGGTACCCGGCTCGCCGTGGATGCCGATCCCGATCTCCATCTCGCCGTCGGGGAGCTCGAAGCTCGGCTTCCCGGTGGTGGGAAGGATGGTCGGCGCCAGCCCGATACCCATCGTCGCGGTGTGCTCCACGACGTCCTCGGCGATGGCGGCGACCTCCTCCAACGAGTCGCCCCGCTCGGCGGCGGCACCCGCGGCCTTGTACGCGAACAGGATGCCGGCGACACCGCGACGATCCTGCTTGCGCTCCTTCGGCTGGCTGGCGACGTCATCGCGGCCGAGCACCGTGCGGGTGGGGATGTCGTCGAGCTCCGCCAGGTCGACGGCGAGGTCGAAGTTGAAGACGTCTCCGCCGTAGTTGCCGTACAGGTACAGCACGCCGGCCCCGCCGTCGACGGCTTTGGTGGCTTCGTAGATCTGCTCGGAGCTCGGCGAGCTGAAGACGTTTCCGATGGCCACGCCCGAGCACAGCCCCTTGCCGACATAGCCCTTGAACAGCGGCAGGTGTCCCGACCCTCCGCCGGTGACGATGCCCACCTTCCCCGCCTGCGGCGCATCCGCACGCACCAGCACGCGAACATCGTCCCCGGGCGTCTTCACCAGGTCGGGGTGGGCGAGCAGGATGCCTTCGACGAACTCGTCGACGAACGCCTCGGGCTCGTTGATGATCTTCTTCACTTGCTGTCCTTTCCGCCGCGCTGGGTGGCGATGGCGACTGTCTCGCTGGATGCTGGAGCTGCCGACGCGCGCCGTCGTCGTCGGAAGCTGATCTGGTCGAGCACCATGACGGCGATCAGCAGGACACCCTGCGCGATCGCGTACTCGTAGGCGGAGAGCCTCAGAGCGGTGAATCCGCTCGAGACCACCTGCAGGGTCAGCGTGGCCAGGAGCACGCCGAGCACGGTGGCGAACCCGCCGTTCGGGTTGGTCCCGCCCAGCACGGCGATCACGATCGCCAGCAGGATGTAGCTCGAGCCGTAGTCGGCGCTGGCGGACGGGTTGCGTGCCAGGAAGATCAGACCCGCGAGCGCGCCGAGCAGACCGCTGACGACGTAGGTCAGCATGAGCGTCGAGCGGCTGCTGATCCCCGAGTACCTCGCCGCGACCGGATTGGCGCCCTGGAGCTGGATCTTGCGCCCGATCGGCGTCCGGTCGATGACCACCGCGAGGACGATCGCCGCGACGATCAGGATCAGGAACAGGATCGGCACCCCGATCACCGTGCTGCGGCCGATGGCGGTGAGCGCCGAGGGCGCTCCCGAGATCGTCACGCCGCCCGTCCACACCAGCGCGAGGCCGTTGAACAGCTGCATCGTGCCGAGGGTCGTGAGAATGGGGGTGATCCCGACCACGCTGACCAGCACGCCGTTCACCGCGCCCAGCAGTGCACCCATGCCCAGGCCCGCGAGGATGATGAGCCCCGACATGGCCTCGGCCGTCTGCTCACCGGACGCGGTCGACACCGCCGTGTAGAGCGAGGACACGGTGATGGCGGACACGTTGGCGATCGCGACGACCGACAGATCGATGCCGCCGGTCAGCATCGCGATCATCATGGCCAGCGAGATGAGCCCGATCTCGGGAGCGCCGACGCCGATGTTCTGGAGATTGATCGGATTGAGGAAGACCCGCGGATTCAGCGCGGCGAAGAGCAGGAACGTCGCGAGCAGGAGCACCACCATGCGGCCGGCTCCGCGCTGCACGTGGATCCGTGAGATGACGCCGCCGAACGCGGTGTCGATGCGGCGGTTGGTCGTGCGCAAGCCGTTGGGCCCGAGGTCGCTCATGCGCGGCTCACCTCCTCCTCGAGCAGGACCGGCGTTCGGCGTGCGCGCATCGCGGCGATCGCCTGGATGCTGACGCCGATGAGCAGCAGCGCGCCGACGGCGGCACGCTGCCACGTGCTCGGCACGCCGATCAGCACCAGGTTGTTGTTGATGAGCTGCACGAGGACGACGCCGAGCACCGTGCCCAGCACGGATCCGCGTCCGCCGAAGATCGACGCTCCGCCGAGGACGACGGCGGCGATGATGTCCAGCTCGGTGCCGACGAGCGCCTGCGGGTTGGCGTTGCGACCGAGGATGACGTAGATGACGCCCCCGAACGCGGCCAGCGCACCCACCAGCACGTAGAGCAGCACCTGGGTTCGGACCACCTTGATCCCCACCCGGCGTGCGGCTTCGATGTCGCCGCCGATCGCGAAGATGCTCCGCCCGAACGTGGTGTACTTCAGCATCCACCACACCACGACCACCACCACGACGACCGGCAGCAGCATCCCGTGCAGGTAGCCGGCGCCGGGGATGTCCACGAGGTGGGCGCCGCCGGCCTCGGTCACGCTGGGCGGCAGCCTGCTGGCGGAGATGTACGCCGAGCCGATGTAGGTCAGAAGGATGCCTTTGATGATCCCCTGCGTGCCGAGGGTGACGATCAGCGTGGGCAGGCGGAACCGGGCGATGACGACGCCGTTCAGCAGGCCCCACAGCGCTCCGATGAGGACGGCGACGGCGAACACGCCGACGAGCGTCGGATCGAAGCCGGCCTGCCCCACCCACTGCACCGTCGTGTACGCGGCGAAGATGGCGATGGCGGGGAACGACACATCGATGCCGCCTGACACCATCACCAGGAGCACGCCCAGAGCGAAGACCAGCGGGACCAGCGAGCTGCGCACCAGGCCGAAGAACGTGCCCGGGGTGAAGAAGGCGGGGCTGGCAAGGGACATCGCGATGATCACGACGATGATGACGGCGGCGAGCACGCCCTCGTTGTTCGAGCCGCGCAGGCGGCGAAGCGCATCCATCAGGCGGTCATCCTCTCCTGAATGCCGTCGACGTCGATCTCATCCCCGGCCAGCTCGGCGACGATGCGTCCCGCGCGCACGATCAGCACGCGGTGGCAGCTCGACACCAGCTCGGGGATGTCATCCGAGATCACGATGATCCCCATCCCCCGCGCGGCCTGCTCGCGCAGGATCGCGAAGATCTCCTCCTTGGATCCGATGTCGACGCCGACGGTGGGGCCGTTGAGCATGAGCACGGAGGGCTTGCGGTCCAGCCACTTGGCGATGACGACGCGCTGCGCGTTTCCGCCCGACAGGCTGCGCACCGGCGCTGACACGTTCGGCGCCTTGATCCGCAGCCTCTGGAACAGATCCGCCATGGACTCGCCCACGCGCCTGCCGTCCAGCAGCAGCGCCTTGTTGCGGTACGAGTCGATGGACGCTGCGACCATGTTGTCGGCGATCGACTTCTCGAGGAACAGCCCCTGGGTCAGCCGATCCTCGGGGACGTACCCGATGCCTGCCCGCACCGCATCCTTGATGGAGCGGATGGTGCGCGTACGGCCCTCGATCGTCACGGTGCCGGTGTCGGCAGGGGCCACTCCGAAGATGGCCTCGGCGATCTCACTGCGTCCCGACCCGAGGAGCCCGGTGATCCCGAGGATCTCTCCTGACCGCAGCGTGAAGTCCACGTCCTCGAAGGCGCCCTTGCGGCCGAGTCCCTCCACGACCATGAGCGGCGGGCGTCCGGCCGGCACCTCGTCGACGAGGCGCTCGTCGCCGACATCCCGGCCCGTCATCGCCCGCGCGATGGAACGGCCGGTGTACTGCGACGCCGGCCCCGACTCCACCACTTCGCCGTTGCGCACCACCGTGACCTGCTGCGAGATCCGCAGCACCTCGTCGAGCTTGTGGCTTACGAAGACGATGGCGACACCGCGGGTCTGCAGCCGTCGCACGATCGCGAACAGCCGCTCGACCTCGGAGTGGGTCAGCGCCGTGGTGGGCTCGTCCATGATGAGCACGCGCGCATCACCCACGAGCGCGCGGCAGATGGCGATGAGCTGCCGGTCGGCCACCGAGAGGTGCTCCACATCGGCGTCGAGGTCGATGTGGAGCCCGAGCTCGCCGACGATGCGCTCCGCCGCTTCTCGGATCCGACGACGCGAGGACAGGCGCCGGCGGCTTGCCAGTTCACTCAGCATCGCGATGTTCTCGGCGGCGGTGAGGTTCGGGAAGAGCGAGAAGTCCTGGTAGATCACCTGGATGCCGGCGCGGATGGCATCGGTGGGGGTGGTGTGGGTCAGCGTCTCGCCGTCGACGATCATGACGCCGGAGTCGGGACGCTCGACACCGCTGATGATCTTGATGAGCGTGGACTTGCCGCTGCCGTTCTCGCCGGCGAGGCAGTGCACCTCACCGGATCGAAGCACCAGCGAAACGCCGCCGAGCGCGCGCACACCGCCGTACGTCTTGACGATGTCGCGCACCTCGAGGACCGTCTGTGCGGGACTCATGAGTGCGAGCTCCTTCGGGTCGCCGCGCGGGAGCGCACCGGTGCCGGTGCCCTCCCGCGCGGTCGACGAGCTGTTCGAGTGATCAGAAGTCGTACTCGGCGACGTTGGAAGCGTCGACGACGACTCCGGCTTCGCCCGCGAACACGTTGTCGTAGCCCTCGAGCTTCACCAGCGACTCGTACCCGGGGATTCCGAGGTCGGTGCCCTCCTCGATCGTGCCGCCGTCAGCGAGGATCTGAGCGATCGCCAGCTGCGCCTTGCCCGCCAGAGCCGGGTCCCAGAAGAAGATCTTGTCGATGGCGCCCGACTCGAGGTAGCTGCCGGCGACGGACGGGATCGAGGTGCCCATCACGCACACGCTGTCGTTCTTGCCCGCTTCTTCGACCGCACGTGCGATCCCGACGACGTCCGTTCCCGCGGAGCCCTGGAAGCCCTTGATGTCGGGGTACTTCGCCAGCAGCTCCTTGGCCTTGTTGTAGGCGACCTCCTCGTCCTCCTCGGACTCGATGGGGTCTTCCAGACGCGTCATACCCGAGAAGTTCTCCTCCTGGTTCGTCAGCGCACCCTCGACCCACTCGCTGTGCGAGCCGTTGGTGAGACGGCCGACGAACTGGACGTAGCCGCCCTCTTCGCCCATGCACTCGGCCAGATTGTCCATGATCTGGGCCCCATACGCCTTGTTCTCGAACGCCTCGATGTCGATGTCGACGTTCTCGATTCCCGCCGCCTCGTGCGACACGACGATGATGCCCTTGTCTCGCGCCTCCCCGAGGACGGTGGCGAGCCCGGCCACGTCGTTCGGGACGACCGTGATCGCGACGGGGTCCTGCGCGATCAGGTTCTGGATGATGTCGACCTGGCCCTCGTTCGTGGCCTGTGCGGGACCCTCCTGACGGGCGTCCAGTCCGGTCTCCTGCGCCCACTCGTCGACGCCGACCTCCATGCGGTCGAACCATCCGATGCCGGTCGCCTTGACGACCGTGACATAGGCGCCTTCGGCCGAGGCCTCACCGCCGCCTCCGCCGCCGCCGCCATCCGTGGCGCCGCCACCGGCAGTCGTGCCACATCCCGCGAGAGCGAACAAGGTCGCTCCTGCGAGCAGGGCGATAGCAGGACTCTTGCGCTTCATACTCACTCCTTTGTGATCCGGTCGCTGCAGCTGTGCGTGAATGCGACGATCTGACGCACGACGGTACTCAGGATCGCACCGCGCGTCAATCGGTTTCGCGCAGAATCTGCGCCGCCCGCGCATCTTTGTGCGTGATATCGCGCATTCCGCGCGATATAGTCGTTCGAATCACTCCGCCGAGAGGAGCGCTTCCCCCATGTCTCGACAGGCGCAGATCGTGGAGATCCTGGTCGAACGGGGCTTCCAGTCCGTGACCAGTCTCGCCGACGCCTTCAATGTGACGCCCTCGACGATCCGCCGCGATCTGGAGCGACTCGAGTCGCGCGATCTCGTGCAGCGCACGCACGGCGGTGCGCTGCCCGTACGACAGACCGACGCTCCGTTCGATCTGAAGGAGACGCTGCATCGTCGCGAGAAGATCGCGATCGGCAAGGCGATGGCGGACCGCATCCTGGACGGGCAGACCGTGCTCCTGGACAGCGGGACGACGACACTCGAGGTGGCTCGTCACCTGGCGAGCTCGCGCATCACCGTCGTGACGAACGATCTCCAGATCGGCATGGAGATCGCCGAGCGGCAGAGTGCCAGCCTGGTGTTCATCGGCGGCGAGCTCCTGCCGAATGACGTGTCGATGTGGGGACCGACCTCGGTGCAGCAGCTGCAGAATCTGCGGGTCAACGTCGCGATCCTCGGCTGCGACACCGTCATGGACGACGGCCTCTACAGCACCTCCAGCTACGAGATCGAGCTCAAGCGCACCATGCTCTCCATCGCGAGCGAGGCGTTCTTCGTCGCGGACAGCTCGAAGTTCGGGCGTGACGCGCTCTTCAAGGTGTTCGATCTCGATCCGTTCACGGCAGGGATCACCGACTCGCGACTGGACCCGATCCGCGCCTCCGCTTTCCCGGTTCCGCTCATCCGCGCGGCCGTGTGACAGCACCCTCCGTCGCACGCGTGTCAACCCCGTGACGCCGCCTGCTGCCGCAAGGAAGAGTGGCGGCAGTCGAAAGGAGTTCCCATGAGCGACCCGACCCCGCACTCGCGCCACGCCGACGACGCGCGCGCAGATGATGCACCCCCCACGGACGTCGTGTCCGACGAGGTCAAGGAGGACGCCGCCGCGTCCCAGGACTTCGATCAGGCCGCGAGCGAGGAGTCTCCCGAGCAGATCTCGGAGAGCATGGAGAACGGCCCGACCAACCGGCCGGCGCAGACGCATCCCTGACGTACGGAGCGTCAGGCGCTTCGTACGCGATAGCCGAGGTAGACGAGCCCGTTGCTGAAGCGCCGTTGCGCGAAGAGGTCCAGGTCCAGCCGCAGGCCGTCCTCGAGGAAACGCGTGCCGCCGCCCACGACGACGGGCGCGATCACGGTGTGGACCTCGTCGAGCACTCCTGCGCGAGCCGCGACGGAGGCGAGCGTGCCGCCGCCGATCGCGAGGGGCGCGTCCGATGCCGCCTTCATGCGGCGGACCTCGTCCGCGTCGAACTCAGCGCGTAGGTCGGTGCGCGCCGTCGTGACCGACGTGAGCGTGCGCGAGTAGACGATCTTGTCGATCTCGCGCCACATGAGCGCGAACTCCCTTTCGGCCGGCGGGAGATCATCGAGGGCGAGGTCCTCCCACACGGTCATCACCTCGTAGACCTTGCGGCCGTACAGGTGGGTCCGCGCCGGCGCCGTGAGATCGTTGACGAACGAATGGACCTCCGCATCCGGGAACGCCCAGTCCCACCGTCCGTCGGGACCGGCGATGTATCCGTCGAGGGACGCCATGTTTAAGTAGATGAGGGAGCCCACGCACGGCACCCTACTCCGCAGCCGGCTCCAGGTCGTCGGAGACGGGGAACGGCAGGTGGAACCGCTCCGGGTTCGCGCCGACCGCGGATGCCGCGCCGTATTCGTCCGCGACGACGGTGACCCCTCGCGGACCGGCCTCTGCGATGCGGACCCGCCTCGCCGAGCCGTCCGGCCCCCGCAGCAGCCAGCGGTCGGCGAGGTAGCCGATCCCGAGCTCGTCCAGCAGGTCCTCGGCCTCCAGCCACGTGACCGGCTCGACGGTGCGCTCCCGTCCGAGCAGATCGCGCACGCGGAAGCCGTCGCCATCGGGCACGATCCAGCCGAGCACCTCGCGGTCTCCACGGCGGTGCTCGATCCAATCGGCGGGCAGCATGGCAGGCGAGCCTAGCAGCGCGGTCCCGACGCGTCCGGCGCGCCTGCGGCGGGCGTGACGCGGCATCCCGCTATCGTGCGCTCGAGAACCGCCGCGCCGGGGTGCGGCGGTCCCGACGTGGGGACGCGAATGAGCGCTGCAGGAACCGCAGGATCCCGACCGCGACGCCCGTCTCGGCGGGTGCGCCGAAGGAGGGCCGTCGCCGCGGCGATCGCCCTCGGCACCCTCGTCGCGGTGGCGGGCACGATCACCGCGTTCGCGCTTGTCCAGCGGGATGCCGCGCCTCCGGCGCCGACCGCAGGAACGGCGCCTGACCGGACGCCCACGTCCACGCCCAGCCCGACGCCGATGACGGCGGAGGAGGAGCTTCTGGCGCAGACGGACGACCCTGCCGCCTGCGCCGTGTCGTTCGCCGGCGACGGCGTCGCCGACGCGCCGATGCTCCAGACCCAGGGAGCGCTGTACACGGGGCTGCCGATCCCGTCCCGCGACGGTCTAGTCTTCGCCGGCTGGTACGCCACCCCCGAGGATGCCGCCGCCTTCGCCGTGCCCGGCCGGGTCAACGGGTCCGAGGTCGTCGCGTGCACGGATCGGCGCATCACCCTGCACGGCGCCTGGATGACCCCGGAGCAGAACGCGGCCGAGGATGCGCGCATCCCGATCCTCATGTACCACCAGTTCACGGCGAACCCGGACGGCGAGAGCGGGTGGCTCCGTGGCAACTACGCGTACATCGGCGACTTCGATGCGCACATGAACCACATCGCATCGACGGGCTTCTACCTGCCCACGTGGGACGAGCTGTCCGCCTTCATCGACGGGCGCCTGTTCCTTCCGAACCGTTCGGTGATCGTCACCGACGACGACGCCGACCAGACATGGTTCGACCTCGCGGTGCCCGTCGTGGACAAGTACAAGGTGCTGGCGACCTCGTTCATGATCACCGCCTATCGGCAGGACCCTGCGCCATCCCCGTATGTGCTGCGCCGGTCGCACACGCACGACATGCATCAGGCCGGCGCCAACGGCGACGGCCGCATCGTCAACTGGTCGGTGCCCGAGATCGTCGCCGACATGGAGGCATCCGCGGCGGTGCTGGGGGTCAAGGAGGTCATGGCCTACCCCTTCGGCCATCACAACGACACCGCCAAGGAGGCCCTGCGGCAGGCGGGCTGGGAGATGGCACGCACCATCGAGCCCGGGTACGTCACGATCGGCACGGACAAGCTGGCGCTTCCGACCGTGCGCATCAACTACGGCATGGGACTCGACGCGCTCGTCGGGCTGATCGGCTGACCCGGACGTCTCTTCTGCGGCGCAAGCGGAACCTCAGCAAAACAAGAGCGTTGCGTCTTCCTCTCCCACCCCCGTCCCTGTAGAGTGACTGACGCGCCAGGGGCTGCAGTGGGATGCAGTCCTGAGACGGATGGGGATCCGTCGTAAGCGCAACTGGGGATGGAGAGCACCGCTCTGCGGCGCTGTCCACATGTCACTGGGGAATGACAATGGCATTTGGGGATGCCCTGCGCGATCACGCGCGCCGTCAAGGCGGTGAGCGATGAGCGCCATCGATGTGAGGGCGGACGCTCTCGTCGGATTCGACGCGCCTGTCGATGTCGCACCGCTCGTTCCGCCGCGGCTTCGCGCCGGCGAAGTACGCGTCGACGAACTCGCGACGAAGCCGCCGCTCTCGCTTGTGCCGCGCGTGGAGCCTGCGCTCGAGCGCCGCCGCCTGTGGGAGCGCCGCTACGCCAACCGTCTGCGGGTGACCGACACGCTCGTCGTGCTCGCCGCTGTCGGGGCGACCACGGCGGCCACCATCGCCGCCGCCGGCACGAACGCCGTCGCCGCGTGGCTGGTCGCGACCGCCACCGTGCTGACCTGGCTCGGGATGCTGTGGCTCGGCCACACCCGCTCCGCCGACATCATGGGGTCGGGTGCGACGGAGTACAAGCGCGTGGCACACGCGTCGGGGTACGCCTTCGGCGTGCTCGCGATCGCGTTCCTCGTGGTGCAGTCCCAGCAGTTGCGGTTCGAGCTCCTGCTCGCGCTGCCGGCCGGAACCCTCGCGCTGCTGGTGAGCCGCTGGAGCTGGCGCAAGTGGCTGCTCCAGCAGCGCCGCTACGGCCACTACTCCAAGCGCGCGATCGTCACGGGCACCCGCGACGACATCGAGTATGTGCTCCGCACCCTGCACGAGGGCGGCGCGCTCGGGTACACGATCGTCGGCACGGCGCCGTCGGACGATCGCCGCGACGACGTCGTGGTGAACGGCCGGTCGTACGTGGTCGTGGGGGCCATGGACGACGTCGCGCGCCACGCCCGTGTGCTGGGCGCCGACAGCATCATCGTGGCGAACCGTCCCGACGACGACCCGGACTTCATCAAGCGCCTCAGCTGGGATCTCGAGGGCACGGCGGCCGAGCTCGTCCTCTCGAGTCGCGTGGCCGATGTGGCCGGTCCGCGGATCTCCCTGCAGCCGGTCGACGGTCTGCCGCTGATCCAGGTGAAGATCCCGGACTTCGAAGGCGGGCGCCACGCGCTCAAGCGCGCTGTCGACATCGCGGTGGCAGGGCTCGCCCTCCTCCCGATCGCGATCGTGCTGCCCTTCATCGCCCTGCTGATCTGGCTCGACGACCGTGGTCCCGTGTTCTTCCGCCAGACCCGGATCGGACGCGACGGACAGGAGTTCAGCATCCTGAAGTTCCGGACGATGCGTACGGATGCCGAACAGCAGCTGGCGAAGCTCGAGGCGCTCAATGAGGGCAACGGCGTGCTGTTCAAGATGAAGCGCGACCCGCGGGTCACTCGTGTGGGCGCGGTTCTGCGCAAGTACTCGATCGACGAGCTGCCGCAGTTCTGGAACGTGCTGCGCGGCGACATGAGCGTCGTCGGACCGCGTCCGCCGCTGCCCAGAGAGGTCCGCGAGTACGACGGCAAGGTGTACCGGCGTCTGTTCATCAAGCCGGGGATCACGGGGCTCTGGCAGGTCAGCGGGCGCAGCGACCTCTCCTGGGAGGAGAGCGTGCGCCTGGATCTGCGCTACGTCGAGAACTGGTCCGTGATGAGCGACCTGATGATCATGTGGCGGACCGCGAAGGTCATGGTCGCGCCTTCCGGGGCCTACTGATGGCCGCCCATCGTGCGCTCAGCGGGTGCCGACGTCACCAGCCGCTGATGTAGACCGGATCCGCGGCCGTGGCGCTGCCGGACGCTTACCCGGCGTTCCAGGCACGGCGGTGTCGTCCCTCGTTCCCCCCGAGAGGGCCCATGGCCGCGGATCCCTTTTTCGACGCCCGACCCGGCGGGGTCGGCGCGCTAACGTTATGGCAGTTGAACTGGGGGGTTCGCGTGAGAACGACGGGTGCGCCGAGCGCATGAGCGAGCAGAAGGAAGCGCCGGGGACGCCGAGGGCTCGTGGTGCGCTGAGCCCCGGCATGTGGGGAGTGCTCGCCGCGGTGGGTGTGGTGGCGCTGATCGGCGTCGGCATCGCCGTATGGCTGTTCACGGCGCCCGCGCGTGAGACCACGTCACCGACGGCGACGCCGAGCGCGACGTCCGCGGCGACTCCGGGGCCCGTCCCGGAGGCGACGCCCACGACCGGCAGCGAAGTGCTGCCGCCCGAGGGTGGCGGCGTGTCCGACCGGATCCCGCCGCTGGAGCCCTCGACCCCTCTGGTGACGCCGCCGCTGCCGGACTCGGCGTCCGACCAGGGGCAGCTTGTCGACGGGTATCCGGTCGACGTCATGGGGCCCGCCGCCGGTTCGGACGTCGTGGAAAGCTCCATCTCCACCGAGGGCGACCGCATGCAGGTGTCGCTCATCGCCCGGACGGACGCGACGCGAGAAGAGGTGAGCCGCCACTACGCCGAGCTATGGGCGTCGCTGGGCCTGCTCCCTCAGCCCGGCGGGGCCGACGGCGCCCTGGCCTACGCGAGCACGTTCGAGTCGCTGTCGCTGGCGTTCACACCCGCCTCGGGAACAGGGACGGTGTACATGATCCACGGCGTGTTCCGGACAAGCTGAGGACCGACGTGTACATCTCCTTCTCGCACAAGCCGGGCCCCGAGACCGACGCACAGCAGGAACCCGCCGCGCCCCGCCGCCGCGGGGTGCGGACGGTGTCGTCCACCGTGGTGACGCTCGGCATCGTCTCGATGCTGACGGACATCTCCTCCGAGTCGGTCTCGGCGATCCTGCCGCTGTACATCACAGGGGTGCTCGGCCTGTCGACGATCGCCTTCGGCTTCCTGGACGGCATCTATCAGGGGGTCAGCGCGGTCGTGCGCATCGCCGCCGGGTACACCTCCGACCGGATCGATCAGCCGAAGTGGGTCGCCTTCGTCGGCTACGCCGTGGCGGCGGTCGCGCGCGTGGGCCTGCTCTTCGCGACCGGTTTCGCCGCGATCATGGCCGTCATCACCGCCGATCGCATCGGCAAAGGCATCCGCACCGCGCCCCGCGACGCGCTCATCACGGCGGCGTCCGACCGCGACAGCCTCGGCATGTCGTTCGGCGTGCACCGCACCCTCGACAACATCGGCGCGGCGGTGGGTCCGCTGCTGGCCTTCCTCATCCTCCTGGTGATCCCGGACGGCTATCAGACGGTGTTCGCGGTGTCGCTGTCGTTCGCCGTGATCGGGGTTGCCATCCTCGCGGTGGTCGTTCCCAACGTGCGCAGTCGCCGGCGTGACGCCGACCCGGATGCCACGCCACGACGCCGTTTCGATTGGAACGTCGTCACGAAGGGTCCGATGCGCCGTGTGCTGGCGGCGGCCGGCATCCTCGGGCTCCTCACCATCGGCGACGGGTTCATCTACCTCGTTCTGCAGGCACGCAGCGACTTCGCCGCGCAGTGGTTCCCGCTGCTCTACGTCGGGACGAACATCGCGTTCCTGGCACTCGCGATCCCGCTCGGGCGGCTGGCGGACCGGGTCGGGCGGGCCCGGGTCTTCGTGTGGGGCCACGCCGGGCTGCTCGCCGCGTACGTCGTGGCCGCCCTCCCGATCGCCGACATCGCGGCCACCGTGCTGTGCCTGGTCTTCCTGGGCGCGTTCTACGCGGCCACCGACGGCGTGCTCTCGGCGCTCGTGGCTCAGCTGACCACGCCCGAGACGCACGCGACCGGCATCGGTGCCGCCCAGACGGTCGTGGCGGTCGCACGGTTCGTCTCCGCCGTCGCCTTCGGCTTCCTGTGGTTCGCGTTCGGGCGCGAGACGTCGGTGCTGGCCGTCGCGGGCGTGCTGCTCATCGCGATCCCGCTGGTGGCGGTGCTCCTCCGTCCCTTCCTCGCCCAGCGCGGAGCCGTCGCGGAGCGCGCAGACGCATGAGCGACCGCGCGAAATGGCTGCTCGTCGGCCTCATCTCGCTCGTCGCGCTCGGCGGCGCGGCCATCGTCGGGCTCCTCGGCTGGCAGCAGTACCAGAGCCGGCAGAACGCGCCCAGCGCCGTCGAGACGTCCGCGCCCACCGACTGGGGCGGCGACCGGATCGTGTTCCGCAACACCGCGTCCGGCGAGGGCTACGGCCACGTCGCGAGTGTGCTGCTCGAGGACCCCTCAGGCGCCCGCGAGGTCGCGCCGCAGGTCTGCGACCGCCTGGACGCCACCGAGGACGAGCTGGTCTGTCTGCAGACGGAGCGAGGGATCGTCCCCCGCTACAGCGCCACCTTCTTCGCCGATGGGACGGCGGTGCAGGAATGGCCGCTTCCCGGCATCCCGAGCCGGACCCGGATCTCTCCGGACGGCACCCGGATCGCCACGACGGCGTTCGTCACCGGACACTCCTACGCCACCATCGGCTTCTCCACCGAGACAGTCATCCGCGGGACCGACGGGGAGGACTTCGGCAACCTCGAGCACTGGACCTTCATCCTCGACGGCGCACCGAGCGCGCCCGTGGATCGCAACTTCTGGGGCGTCACCTTCGCCGACGAGAACACCTTCTACGCCACCGCGGGGCTCACGACCGCCGGTCGAACCTACCTCGTGCAGGGCGACATCGCGGCGCGCACCCTGACGGCGATCGCCGAGGACGTCGAATGTCCCTCCCTGTCTCCGGACGGAACCAGGATCGCCTTCAAGAAGGTGACCGGCGGCGGTGGCCCCACCGTGCACTGGACGCCGGCGATCATGGATCTCACGACGGGCGCAGTGACGCTGCTGCCCGAGACCCGCAGCGTCGACGACCAGATCGCCTGGCTCGACGACGCGACCGTCCTGTACGGAATGCCCCGAGCCGACGCCGCGGGCGACACCGACGTGTGGTCGCTGGCGTCGGACGGCTCGGGCGAGCCCGAGGTGCTGATCGAGCACGCGTGGTCGCCCGCCGTGGTCACCGGCTGACGGCAGGCCTCCGTTGCGCGGTCGCGCTTCGGCGCATGATCAGCCAGGCGATCGCCGCGCCGATCCCGGCGCCCAGGACGTTGGCGATGATGTCGCGCAGGCTGGGCTGGCGCGAGGGGATGACGAGCTGCGCCAGCTCGGCCAGAGCGGAGACACCCAGCGCCAGCAGCACCCCCCACCAGTGGTGGCCCACGAGGAGCGTCAGGAGCAGTCCGAGGGGCAGGAAGATGAGAATGTTCGCACCGAACTCGATCCACCCCGTCCCGAACCAGCTGATTCCCAGATTCGAGCGGAGCCAACCGCCGATCGCTGCGACCACGTCTCGGTACGAGACCGGCAGGGTGAGCACGAGCCCGGCGATCACGAGGTAGATGGCCGATCCGGCGGCCATCCAATACCGTGTCATCGTCGGCTTTTGCGACATCCGTTCCCCCGCCACTCGTCGGCCCTGAGCCACAGAAGCCGCCGAATGTCCAACCGGCGAACGATCCGTGAGGCTTTTATAATCTCGCGGGACGGTCGAGGGGTCTACGCAATACTCCTAGTTGCCCGAATGTTCCTCGACTGAATCCTCTATGACTGATTACGCATCTCGTTCTGACCTCCGTCGCCGTCGGCGCAACACCAAACTCCGCATGGGGGTAGCCGCGGGCATCGCCGCCGCCCTCGCCATGACGGGGCTGGCCGTGGGCCCAGCCATCGCCGCCCCCGCCTCCTCGTCCTCGTCCATCGGCATCTTCGCCGACAACCTGCAGCCCCGTACTGCGGCCGACAGCGACCGCAACGCGGTCGAGCTCGGCATCCGTTTCAGCCCCGACAAGTCGGGCTCCGTGACGGGCATCCAGTACTACCAGGGTCCGCGGGCGCAGGGCGTCAACAAGGCCACACTGTGGTCGTCCGATGGGAAGGTCCTCGCGCAGGTCTCCTTCGCGTCGACGCAGACGGCCGGCTGGCGCACCATCCCCCTCACCAAGCCCGTCGCCCTTCGCGCCGGGTCGACGTACGTCGCCTCCTACAACGCGCCCAAGGGCCAGTACCCCGTCATCGAGAAGGACCTGACGTCCCCTCGCACGCAGAACGGGTTCACCCTGAAGGCGGGTGCCGGCGTCTACCGCTACGGCACGACCTCGAAGGTGCCGACGAGCACGTACCAGGGCTCGAACTACCTGGTCGACGTCGTGTACGCCCCGTCCACCACCTCCGGGGCCACCAACCCGACCCCGTCGGCGCCCGCGCCGGCTCCGTCCGCGCCCGCGCCGGCTCCGTCCGCGCCCGCGCCGGCTCCGTCCGCGCCCGCACCGGCTCCGTCTGCCCCCGCGCCGGCCCCGTCGGCGCCTGCGCCGACGACGCCCGCACCGGCGCCTGACAACGGTGAGAAGAGCGGTTTCCCGACCGCCTCCAACACGGGCCTCCCGGCCGGCTGGACGCCGGCACGCGAGGTGACCGGCACCTACCGCGTCAGCACGCCCGGCGCCGTCGTGGAGGATCTGAAGATCACCAACGGCACCATCCTGGTGACCGCCCCGAACGTGACGCTTCGTCGCATCCAGGGCATCAACGCCAACGTGACCAACTACTCCAGCGGCTCCTGCTTCAACGGACTCACCGTCGCGGACTCCAGCTTCACGCGCAGCGGCGCGACGAACTCGAGCGATGCGCCCGTGATCGCCCCCGGCGGCTACACCGTGGACAACGTGTTCATCGACGGCGCACCCGAGGGACTCCGTGTCGGCGGCAAGAGCAATGGCTGCGGCCCGGTCACGGCCATCGACTCCTTCGTCCGCATCGTCTCGCCCGACGTGTGCAACGACTGGCACGGCGACGGCGTGCAGGGATACGACGGCAACTCGGTGACCGTTCGCAACACGAGCATCGTCTTCCAGGAGGAGGGCTGCTACGGCACCGCGCCGTTCTTCTACCCCAGCGGTCAGGGCAACACCTCGGTCGACATCGACGGTCTGCTCGTCAGCGGCGGCGGCTTCCCCTTCCGCCTCGGCATGGCGGGAAGCGTCAAGAACCTCAAGATCGTCGAGAACAAGTGGGGCTACGGCCCGATGGAGGTGCGCTGCTCGGCCCTGTCGGCGTGGAGCGCCGACATCGTCCGCCTCGACAGCGCTGGTCAGCCGACCACCGTGCGTGCGCAGGCCTGCAACACCGAGCGAGGCTGAGTCTCGCGAATGTGGAAGTGGCCCGTCCGGAATCTCCGGACGGGCCACTTCCCGTATGCGGGCAGATGCGCTTCGCGAAGAACCCCCGCGGACGATAGCCTGCTTCTCGGTGCGTGACGCAGCACGCCGGGGAGGGGAACTGCGAATGGTGAGCGTCGTGATCGCCGCCCACAACGAAGAAGCCGTCATCGGCGCGTGCCTGGACGCCCTTCAAGCGCAGACGGACGTCCCGGCCGAGATCATCGTCTCGGCCAACGGCTGCGACGATCGCACCGTCGAGCGGGCGGAACGAGCTGGCGTCACCGTCCTCGACCGGCCCGAACCGGGGAAGGCCGGCGCGCTGAACGCCGCCGACGCGGTCGCCCGGTCGATGCCGCGGATCTATCTGGATGCCGACATCGTCGTTCCGCCGCATGGACTGGCGTCCCTGCTGCGCGAACTGCAGTCCCCCGGCATCCTCGCCGCGGTTCCCCGACGGCGGATCGCCCTCGCGGGGCGGCCGCTGATGGTGCGGGCGTATTTCGCGATCAACGAGCGTCTGCCGGTTTTCCGGAAGGGCCTGTTCGGGCGCGGCATGATCGCGCTGTCGGAGGCGGGGCGGGGGCGGTTCGACGAGTTCCCGAGCATGATCGCCGACGACCTCTTCCTCGACTCCCTGTTCACCGATGCGGAGCGGGCCGTGGCCGACGATGTCGAGATCGTGGTCGAGGCCCCCTACACCACCCGCGCGCTGCTGCGACGCCTCGTGCGCGTGCGCCGGGGCAACGCCGAGATGCGCGCGGCGCTGGGCGGCCAGGTGCGCACCAGCGACCGCTGGGCATGGCTTCGCGACGTCGTGGCCGCGCATCCGCACCTCGTCGCCGCTGCGGTTCCCTATCTCGCGCTCACCGTGCTCGCCGCGGTCCAGGCGCGGCGCGCCGCGCGCGAGGGGGGCGGCTGGGGCAAGGACGACAGCACCCGGGCCGTCGCCGCCCGAACTGACGAAGGACCAGGAGCATCGTGAACCGCCCCAGAGTCGCCATCTGTGTCGTCACCTTCAACAGCGCCGCCCTGATCGAAGACCTCGTCGCCTCCATCCCAGCGGGCGCGGACGGCACCGACTGGACCCTGGTGTTCGCCGACAACGCCTCATCGGACGGGACGGTCGCCGAGATCGCGCGGTGCGCCCCGGATGCCGTCGTCGTGGAGACCGGCGCCAACCTGGGCTACGCCGGCGGCTTGAACGCGGCCGTCCGCGCCGCCGGAGACCAGGACGCCTACCTGATCCTGAACGCCGACGTGCGGCTGCAGCCGGGCTGCCTGGCCACCCTCGCCGGAGCCCTCGGGGGCGGTGTCGGAATCGCCGTGCCTCGCCTGATCGGCGCCGACGGGCAGCTCGTGTGGTCGATGCGACGGGAGCCGAGTCTCGCCTCCGTCTGGGCCGACGCTCTCATCGGTGCCGAGCGTGCCGGCACGCTCGGGTCGCTGGGGGAGATCGTCGCCGACCCCGAGCTGTACGAGTCACCACGCGTCACCGACTGGGCGGAGGGGTCGACCCAGCTCATCAGCGCCGAGTGCTGGACGGTGTGCGGCCCGTGGGACGAGTCGTACTTCCTGTACTCGGAGGAGACGGAGTACGACCTGCGCGTGCGCGAACACGGCTTCACCGTGCTGTACGTGCCGTCCGCCGTCGCCCAGCATCTGAAGGGCGAGTCGGCCGTGTCACCGCGGCTGTGGTCGCTGCTGGTTTCGAACAAGGCCCGCCTCTACGCGCGTCGCCACGGTCCGGTGTCGTCCTTGCTCTTCCTGTCGGCGCTCATCGTGCGCGAGGCCAGTCGGGCCGTGCTCGGCAAGGCGACCAGTCGCGCAGCGCTTCGGGACCTGCTCCGCCCGGCTCGGTGGCGACAGGCCCGCGGCCCCGAATGGCTCGAAGGCGTCCGACTCTAGCCGTCAGCGCCAGAGCACGTCGGCCTCGCGGTCCTGCCGCGCGAGCGCGCCGATGAGCCCGAGTATCAGGAACAGCGTGCCCATCGTCATCGGGAACGCGAACGCGTCGAAGAAGAGCATGCTGACGAAGCCCGCGATCACACCTCCGGACAGCGCCGCTGCCAGTTCGCGCGTCGGGATCACCGCCGCACCGCCGGCGCGCCGGGAGAACCGACGCATCTCGGTGATCGCGACGACGGCGATCGCCACGAGCGCAAGCGTGCCGATGACTCCGACGCTGACCAGCTGCACCAGGTACTGGTTGTCGAAGATCCGGTACTTCGGAAGAAACGTGCCGAATCCTCGCCCGAACCAGGGGTGGTCGGCCAGGAACGCCCAGGCGAGCTCGAAGCTGTCGGTCCGCGATGTGATGCTCGGGTCGTCCTCGGGGTTGTCGAACAGCTCCACGACGACGCGCATGAGTCTCGGATACACGAGCGCGACGACGACGAGTCCGGCCAGTCCCAACCCCAGCAGCCAGCGGCGCAGGACGGGCGTCCACGCGAAGAAGCTGACCAGCACGCCCGCGAGGGCGCACAGGTAGGCCGAACGCGACCCCGAGATGCCAATGACCACGACGATGGCCGACACCGGCAGCCAGCGCACCCAGAGCCGGCTGCTGTGCCGCATCGCGACATACAGCGCGAGCGGCAGGATCATCGCGAGGATCGCGCCGTACTCGATGGGGTGCGTCGCCGTGCCGTTCGGGCGGACCAGACCGTTGCGGACGAACAGGTCGGAGCTGGCGGCCTCGGTCAGACCCGGGATCGCGATGCGATCGGTGAAGGGCACCTCGGCGACGAACTGGGCCAGGCCCAGGACGGCCAGCAGGCCACCCGCGAGCACGATGCGCCACAGTAGCTCCTCGGCGCGTGCGCGCGTGGGGATTCCATCAGAGGCGAGCAGGAACGTGCCGGCCCACGACAGCAGCGCGAGCATCGCCACGTCGGCCGGGCTCACCTCGTCGCTGTTGATGGGTCGCGACATCGCCAGGGCGTACGAGATCCCGCTGACGAGGATGAGCGCGCACAGCGCCCAGCGCATCGGATGGAAGAAGAGCGAGACGGCCGAGCGGCGGCGGACGATGAGGAACGTCACCCAGATCGCCAGACTCACCAGGCCGATGAGCATCGACGGCGCACCCGCGCTGCCGAGCGGTCCGACGACGAGGCGCGACGGAATGGCGAGCAGGGCGACCAGGTAGAGGGTCAGCCACGAGACGACGTCGAAGGACCGCTCACGCGGCTGTGGGCCGTCGCGCGTGACGGCGGCACCCTGGAATGCCGTCTGGCTCATACCACGCGGTCTTGTGCCGGAAGCGCCCCGGGGACCGCGCGGCGCGCGATGGCCGGCTGCGAACTGCCGACGAGCGACGACTTCCTGGCTCCCACGGGGCGCTGCTCGGATGCCGACGGCACGTCGAGCAGCTCTTCATCGGGCTCGGAATCTCCGTCACCGCCTCGTCGCTCCGATCTGTCCACCCCTCGACGAGAGCGACGGACCAGCAGCGCGTCCAGCACGAGCGCGAAGAGTGCGGTCAGGGCGATGCCGCCGCCGATCACGATCACAAGGAGCCGGATGAGCGTCTGGTAGTCGGCTTCTGCTTCGCTGTCGACAGCCAGCGTCATCGTGCGTACGGCGGCTGTCTCGGCGACACCGACCTCTGTCTGCAGCGCCGCCATCCGCTCGGGGACGGACGCCACGACGTAGTCCAGCGCGTCCAGCGCCTTCCGGTTGCTGACGTCGATCGCGGTGATGGAGACGACTCCGCCGCGCGTGGACTCGTCGATGCCGACCTCCACCTCCGCGGTGGGCGAGAGATCCTCGATCTCCTCCTTGAAGGAGGTGCTGGAATACGTCGCCACGAGGACGCGGGAGGTGAGATCGAGTCCACCCAGCTCCAGGAAGGGGTTGAACTGGGCCGCCGGATCCCCGCTGTTCGGCGGGAGCAGCAGCACCAGTCCTCGCGCGGTGTAGTCCGGGGGACTCACCTGTGGCACGTACCACGCGCCTCCCGCTGTCAGCGCGAGTCCGATGAACAGGATGTACCACCGGCGACCCAAGGCCCCCAGAACCTCACGCAGCCCCACGTCGACTCCCCCCTGTCGAATCGGCCATCGGAGAACGACCCGATCGCGCGGCGTTCTTGCAGTTGACGCGACTAGTCTTCACCTGGCGGTCATACCGTATCGCAAAGCGCCTGGAAGTCGGTGGGAAACAGATGACGCTCGCTCAGCTCGTGCAGCTGCTCCTGCGGCGCTGGCCGATCGTCCTGCTCGGGGTGGCGCTGACCCTGGGCGCAGCCGTCCTGGGCACCCGCGCGGAGCCGGTGTTCCATGCCCGCACCGAGATGGTGTTCCTCGCCCCGCCCAGCGCACGCTATCCGAACGAGCTCGTCACCCAGACGGAGGCTCTGATCGTGACGGCGGGCGCCGTCGTCAAGCGCGTCGAGGGCGCCCGCGAAGAGCTCAAGTACGGCAGCCCCGTCGCCAACCTGGTGGGCGCCGCCGACGTCGGCGAGACGACCTGGATCGGACTTCTGGACACCGGGACGCAGTGGGTCTCGAGCTTCGAGAACCAGATCGTGCTCATCGATGCGATCGGCGATTCGCCGTCGCAGGTGCAGGAGCGGATCTCCTCTGCCGCCGACGCGCTCCAGCGCGAGCTGCAGTCGCTCCAGCAAGAGCAGAACGTCCCCGCCGAGGACTACATCACCGCCCGCATGTCTCCGGAGTCCCCCGTCGTCGAAGAGGTCCGGGGAAGCCGTGTGCGGGCGATCGGGATGACCCTGGCGATCGGCGGCTTCCTCACCGTGGCCGCCGTGGTCGTACTCGAGGTGAGCGGGCAGAACCGGTCGGCTCGGCGCCACGACTCGCCGGCGGGCGCTGCACCGCAGCGGTGACGGGCGGTGCGCGACGCGCGCGGGCGCCCCTATGCTAGCGGCGTGGGGGAAGCACAGCGGATCGTTCGCAGACTGGGGTCGCTGCTGCAGCGCCATCTGTTCAACCTCTGGGTGAACGGGATCATCGCCTCCGGGGTCGTGCCCGATCACCTGCGGTGGGTGCTGCTGCGTCTTTCGGGCATCCGTGTCCGCCGCTCGATCATCGATGCCCGCGGCTTCATCGGCAGCAGGCGGATCGTCATCGGCCGCAACTGCTCGATCAACCGCGGCGTCTTCCTCGACGGGTCGGCACCCGTCGTCGTCGAGGACGGCGCATCGATCGGGATGAACGTGCTCGTCGTCACCGGGTCGCACGATCTCGGCGGACCCGATAAGCGCGCCGGCACGCTCACCCGCGAGCCGGTGCGCATCGGCCGGGGCGCGTGGGTCGGTGCGAACTCGATCGTGCTGCCGGGCGTCACGATCGGCCGCGGCGCCGTGGTCGGCGCGGGCTCCGTGGTGATGAAGGACGTCGCCCCCGACACGGTGGTCATGGGCAATCCCGCCCGCGTCGTCCGTCGCCTCGACGCCGAGGAGCCGGAGCTCACAGGCGCCGACGCGTCGTCCTGACCGGGGTCGCGATCAGGCCGCGAGCTTCTGGTCCACGAAGGAGGTCAGCGTCCCGACGGTCTCGAACAGCTCGGCGCCGAACTCGTCGTCGTCGATGGTGATGTCGAAGCGGTCCTCGAGCGCACCGACGAGTGTCACGACGCCGAAGGAGTCCAGCTCGGGAAGCGAGCCGAACAGGGCGGTGTCGGGCTGCAGGTCTTCGGGCGACTGCTGCAGCTCGAGAGCGTCGATCAGCACGGCGCGGACGGCGTCGAGCGTGGCGGTCATCGTGGGCTCCTCGTTCGGGTAGGGCAGGCTGCGGGCCTGCGGAATCGGTACATCATACGAGCACCTCGGCGGGTGCCGGGTGCCCGAGGAACGCGGTCGGGCTGGCGGTCAGACCGTACGCGCCGGCCTGGAAGATGACGATGAGGTCGTCGATCCGCGCGTCAGGCAGCCGCACGTCGTCGCCGAGCAGGTCCAGCGGCGTGCAGAGGCATCCGACCACCGTGACCGCCTCGTCTGCGGCGGTCTCGATGCGGTTGCCCACGACGAGCGGGTAGTTGCGGCGGATGGCCTGGCCGAAGTTGCCGGATGCCGCCAGCTGATGGTGCATGCCGCCGTCGACCACGAGGAACGTCTTGCCGCGCGAGACCTTGCGGTCGACGACCCGCGTGACGTACACGCCGCTCTCGCCGACGATGTACCGGCCGAGCTCCACGACCGGATCGGCCTCGGGGAAGCGCTCGGCGATGGGACCGTCCACGAGCTCCCGGAGGTTGGCCGCGACCGCGCCGAGGTCCAGCGGCCGGTCCTTCTCGGTGTACGGGATGCCGAAGCCGCCGCCGAGATTGAGGTACCGCATCGGCGTGGGCAGATGCTCCGCGAGGACCGTCACCAGATCGACGGTCTTGCGCTGCGCCTCGGCGATGATCTCGGCGTTGAGGTTCTGGGACCCGGCGAACACGTGGAACCCCAGCACGTCCACCGCCCCGGCGAATTCGCTCAGCAGCGCCGGGACCTGCTCGGAGTCGACGCCGAACTGCTGGGCGCCCCCGCCCATCCGCATCCCGGATCCCTTGACGGCGAAGTCGGGATTCACCCGGATGGCCACCGTCGGACGGATGCCCAGCTCCTCGCCCGCGGCGATGGCCCGCCGCAGCTCGGTGGCGGACTCGATCTCGACGATGATGCCGGCCGCCACGGCCTGGCGCACCTCCGCCACGGTCTTGCCAGGGCCGGCGAAGCTGACGCGTTCGGGACGGATGCCGGCATCGAGGGCGTGCTGCATCTCCCCCGCCGACGCGACGTCGATGCGGTCCACCCGGCTCGCCAGGTGGTGCACGACCGCCGGCATCGGGTTGGCCTTCATCGCGAAGCTCAGCTGCAGTCGCTCCGGCAGCGCAGCACGCAGCGTCGCGACGCGCTCGTCGAGCAGACCGCGGTCGTAGGCGAAGAACGGCGTCGACCCGACACGGGCGGCGAGACGGCTGAGCGGCATCCCGCCCACCCGCAGCTCTCCGTCGACGACTCCGAACGGCTCGGCGTGCTCGTGCGGCGTCATGCCGACACCTCCGATCTGATGAGAGGACGGTCGAACTTCCCGTTCGGCGAGCGCGGCAGGTCGTCGCGGATCACCACGCGGGAGGGGATCATGTACGCAGGCAGCAGCGGCCGCAGCGCCGCGACGAGCGACGCCTCGGTGAGCTGCCCGTCCGCGGGCGTCACGACCAGGACGATGCGCTGGCCGAGCGCGGGATCGTCGACCCCGACTGCGACGACATCGCGCACGAGCCCGCTGCTGTAGGCGGCCTCCTCGACCTCTGTCGGGCTGACGCGGTACCCCGACGTCTTGATCATGTCGTCGGCGCGACCGACGAAGGAGAGGAAGCCCTCCTCGTCGGCCACCACGGTGTCGCCGGACCACACGGCGAGTTCGGGTGCACGCCATTCCTGCCCGGGATGGTGGACCGGCCGGAAGCGCTGCGCGGTGCGCTCCGGGTCGTTCCAGTACCCCAGCGCCACGAGGGCGCCGCGATGGACGAGCTCGCCCGGCTCTCCCGGGTCGCACGGCGTGCCATCGGGACGGAGGACGAGGATCTCGGCGTTCGGGATCGCCTTGCCTATCGATCCGGGTCGGATGTCGACCTGCGAGGGATCCAGGTACGTCGATCTGAACGCCTCGGTGAGGCCGTACATCAGGAAGGGCGAGGCCTCGGTGAAGATGCCCCGCAGCCGGTCGAGGGTCGCTCGCGGCATCCGTCCGCCGGTGTTCGCCCAGTAGCGGATCCGTCGCGCGGCGTCGGTCGGCCAGTCGACGTCGGCGAGCTGGAGCCACAGCGGCGGCACCGCCGTGATGCCCGTGACGCCGTGGGCCGCGGCGAGCTTCGGCACGTCGCGCGGGAGGAGGTAGTTCATGAGCACGCAGTGGGCGCCGACCGCGAACGCGGTGGTCACCTGGCTGAGGCCGGCGTCGAAGCTCAGCGGCAGCACGCTCAGGATGACGTCGTCGGCGGTGTTGCCGAGGTACGTGCTCACGCTCTCGGCGCCGACGATGAGGTTGCGGTGGCTGAGCACGACACCCTTGGGCTTGCCGGTGCTTCCCGAGGTGTACAGGATCGCGGCCGGGTCGACGTCGATCACCGCGGACGGCCCGGGGTCGCCGTCGGCGGCGTGTCCGTCGTTCCAGCCGTGCACACCATGATCGCCGGATGCCTCCGGCACGGCGTCGCCGACGACGATGACGTGGGCGACCTGCGAACCGGCGAGGGCGGCCGCCAGCTGCCCGAGACGGTCGGCCGACGTGACGAGCACGCTCGCTGCGGAATCGGCGAGGATGTGACCCACCTGCAGGGGCTTGAGCACGTGGTTGATCGGCACGAAGACGGCGCCGGCGGCGGAGGCGGCGAAGATCGCCGCGACGGTCTCCAGACGCTTCTCGAGGTAGATCGCCACCCGGTCGCCGCGCTGCACTCCGAGGTCGCGCAGCTGCGCGGCGGCCGCGCGCGCGCAGCGCCAGACGTCGGCGTACGTGACGGTGGCGTCCCGGTAGGTCAGGGCGGAGGCATCCGGTCGCGCGGCTGCCTGCTGCGCCAGCAGGTCGTGGACGTTCGTGCGGATCACAGCGCCCTCCTCTCCCGCAGGTAGCGCTCGAACTCCGCGGTGTCGTCGAGGGGCACGTAGCGACGGCCCTGGGCGTCCGCGACGGCCGTGCCGTCGGCGGACGGCACGGCGGGACCCGGCTGCGCGAACCCGGTCAGCTCGTCGAAGACGCGCACGTAGGCCTCGGCCTGAGGGCGCCAGTCGAGCACCTCGGACACGCGCCTGCGGGCCTTCGCGCCCAGCGCGACGCGCCGCTCCGGGTCGTCGGCGAGCGCCTCGACGGCGTCGGCGAACGCCGCGATGTCGCCGGAGGGCACGTACACGACGCAATCCTCACCCGAAACGCGCGTCTCGACGAGGTCGAACGAGACGGCGGGGAGCCCGTACGACATGTACTCCATCGTCTTGTTCATCGTCGACAGGTCATTGAGCGGCGTCTTCAGGTCGGGGCTCAGTCCGATGTCGGCGGCGCTCAGGTGCTCGGCGATCGCGACCCGGTCGACGCGCCCCGTGAAGGTCACGCGGTCGTCGAGTCCCAGACGCGTCGACTGGGCTTTGAGGTCCTCGAGGCAGTCGCCGAAGCCGAGGAGCGTCGCGGTGACATCGGTGCGCCCGCGCTTGTGCACGAGCTCGTCCATCACCAGCAGCACCTGGTCGACGCCGTCCTGCGGACCCATGATGCCGAGGTAGGCGAGATTCACGACCCCCTCGGCGTGCGGGTGCGCAGGATAGATCGGGCGCATCTGCTGCGTGTCGGGACCGCTGCGCACGACGGTGACGTGACCCGGCCGCCGATCGCCGCGGCGCACGGCGACGGCCTTGTAGGACTCGTTCGTCGAGATGACCCGGTCGGCGGCGCGGAACGTGCGGCGTTCCAGCCACCGCAGACCCCAGTACTCGAGCTTCTTCAGCAAGCCGGTCGGCTGACCGAAGCGCGAGATGAACAGCTCGGGGTTGAGGTCGTGGTGGTCGAAGACGAACCGCACCCCGAACGGCCGCCACAGCAGCGCCAGCAGCCAGTACGTGTCGGGCGGGTTGCACGCCTGGATGACGTCGAACCGGCCGCGCCGTCGCGCCGCGAGCGTGAGCCATGCGGTGCGCACCCAGCTGTACGCGAACTCCCACGCGAAGCCGAGCAGGCCCTCCGCCTCGGGGGCCGGCTTGTACTTGTAGATGTCGACGCCGTCGATGTGCTGCCGCGCCGGGTCGCCCGGGCCCTTGGGACAGATCACGCTGACGCGGTAGCCGCGCGCGATGAGCGCCTGACATTCCAGCCACACGCGCCGGTCCAGCGGCACGGGGAGGTTCTGGACGATGATCAGGATGTGCGGCGGCGCGTCGTTCGCGTTGCGCTTGGTCATGCTCCGTAGACCTCTTCCTCGATCGTTGCGATCAGCGCGTCGTAGGTGGGTTCCCATGAGCGCTCCGACACGGATGCTGCCGCTCGGCGCGCGCGGGCTTCGATGTCGGGGGCGCTCACGGCCTCGCTGAGGGCCTGCGCGAGCGCTTCCCCGGTGGGCTCGGCCCAGCGGACCTCCGGGCTTGTGAGCACCGTGTGCGCGAGGGGCATGTCGTTGACCACGGGGATGTTCCCCGCGGCGAGCATCTCCTCGGCGACCAGGGTGATGTTCGTGAACGACATCGCCAGTCCCGCCACCGTGCGTCCGTACAGGTCGTTCAAGGCGGCGGCCGGGAGCCATCCGTGGAAGGTCACCGGCACGTCCAGCCCGCTGGGCTTCTCGCCGTAGACGTGGATCTCCTGGTCGGGGTGCTTCCGGTGGAACGCCCGCAGCGCGACGCACGCGAGCTCGTAGCCCCGTCGCTGGTCGGCGGGACGGGAGTAGAACACGATGCCCCGCCGCCGGTGCGGGCTGGCCGGCGGGTGGTACGCCGACGAGTCGCAGCCGAAGGGGATCACATCCGAGGCGCTCCCCGTCTCTTCGCGGATCATCTCGCCGAGCATCTCTCCGAGGGCGATGCGCCGCAGCGGCAGCCGGTAGGTCATCGCCGCGAACTCGTACTGGGCGCCGTGACCGTAGAAGTAGGGCTCGTAGTCCTGGATGAAGTAGGCCCGCCGCATCGGCGCCCGGCCGTACCGGACGAGCACGTGCGCCGTCTCCCACGCGGTGGCCACGGCGATGTCCACGTCGGCGATGCCACGGCGCGCGTCCCTGACCTCGGCGCGCACGCGGGGCCAGTGGGTGCGGATCCGCTCGGTGAGGCGATCGACGTCGAGGCCGTGGCGGTCGTAGACGAACAGCACCACGCGATGCGACTTCTTCTCGAGCGCCTCCACCATCCGGAAGATCGTCGTGTGTCCCCCCGAGCCGGGGGCCGGCGGAGTGATCACCCACCCGACGACCATGGGGCGATCCCGTGGCACGTGCGCGGTCGGCATGGCAAGGCTCGACGGCACGTCGGCGAGCACATCGTCGAGGGCGAGGTTGAACCGCAGGCTCGCGGCGCCGGTGCTCTCGTAGGCGCGGCGCGCGACCCGCTGCATCAGTCCCCGGATGCCGACAGCACGGGCACGCCGCACCGTCGAGAGCGCCGCCGCCACGCGTCGTCCCGCCGTGCCGCCGCTCATCGTGAACCTCCTCGAGGTGCCGTCGCGAGGGCCACGTAGACCCCGGTCCTGTGCCACCGTCCGCGGAGCATCGCCATTCCGAGCCGTCGCCGCGCCCGACCGAGGACGCCCCTCGCCCGAGTGAGAGCGCGCGCACGTCCCAGGCGCTCGATCGCTCGTCCCTGGCGGCGCCACCGCGCGCGCATGCGCACGGTGGGATCGCACTCGGCTGCGAAGTTCCGCAGCGCCTGATCGTGCGGCGTCACCGTTCCGCGGTCGAGGGCGCGCTGCACCTGATCCAGCGCCTCCTCGGCGAGCGCTCGCCGCGCCACCGCACGCAGCTCCGCCGCCCCCTCGACGTGCCCGTCGTCCTCGAACAAGGCGTCGAAGGCGCCCCTGACCTCGTGCAGGATGACGAGGGGGTCCTGCGCGGCCGTCGACAGGCTCCGCGCGTGCTCACGGTGCCATGCCTGGTCGGCGCCCCGGATGTATGCGACGTCCGCGTGGCACGCGATCCGCAGCCACATCTCCATGTCGTGCGTGTGGGCGAGGTCGCGCTGACCGCCGACGCGGTCCACGACCGCGCGTCGCATGACCGCCTCAGGAGAGGTGAGGAAGTTCGCGCCGATCGAGCACGAGGCGCGCACCCAGTCACGTCCCTGCCAGACGTACCAGCCGGTGACCTCGGAGCGCGCGTCCGGCAGCCGTTGTCCGGAGAAGTGCAGGGGATGACCGTAGACGAGCCCCACCTCCGGCAGCGCCTGCAGGACGGCGACGGCACGGGCGAGAGATCCCGGCGTGAGCAGGTCGTCCGCGTCCAGTCGCACGAGGTACTCCCCCTCGGCCATGGCCAGTCCGCGGTTGAAGGTGACCACCGGCCCCCGGTTCGTCTCGTTCTCGAGCACGGTGACGCGACCGTCGCGCTCGGCGAGCGCTCGCGCGACACGAGCGCTGTCATCGGTCGAGGCGTCGTCCACCACGATGACGGCGACATCCACGCCGTCCTGGCTGAGGGCGCTGTCCACGGCGGCAGGCAGGTATTCCGCGTAGTTGTAGCAGGGGACCACCACCGAGACGGTCGCGCGGGTGCGGCCGGGTACGGCAGCGACCCGCCGAGTTGGGAGCGTGCGCCGTCGCGCGTGGACGCCGGTCATGCGGCATCCTCCTTCCCCGCTCGTCGCACGCCGCGCACACGCGCGAGCAGCCAGCGGCCGCCGACGAGCAGGTACACCCCCACGGATGCCACACCCCCGAGCAGCAGCGCCGGGAGCGCGTCGTCCACGAACACCTGCACGACCACCGCTGCCCCGGCCGCGAGCACGGCGCCGACGGTCGGCACGGTGCAGGCGGCGAAGAGCCCGCCGAGGTTCAGCTCACTCCGGCGCAGCACCGCCAGGTAGAGCGGCAGGATGACCGCCGCGGCGACCACGACATGCACCCACCCGGCCCCGACGATGCCGAGATATGCGGTGGCGGGGATCATCGCGCCGACGAGGACGACCAGCCAGGCGATCTGGATCCACAGGACCGGTCGCGACTGGCCGCGGGCGTACAGGTACCCGCCGAAGAGGTCGAACACCACCCGCAGGCTCCCGTAGAGGCCGAGCGCCGCGAGCACCGGCGCAGCCGGCAGCCACCTGGCGCCGTAGACGACCTCGATGATCGGCCCGCTCAGCACGGCCAGCACCAGCCCCGCGGGAAGCGCCACCGCCCACGCGATCGAAGAGACGACCACGAGCGCCCGGGAATCGTCGCGCGCTCGCGAGAAGTACGGAAGCGCGATGGATCGCACCACCTGCGACAGCGCGCTCATCGGCCAGCTGGAGATGTTGAAGGCGAGCACGTAGTAGCCGAGAGCCGCCGCACCGGCGATCCGCGCCAGGACGATGTTGTCGACGTTCAGCAGCGCCCATGACAGGAGGTTCGCCGCGGCGATGGGCAGACCGAAGGCGAGCACCGGACGTACGACCGAACGGTCGACGCGGTAGCGGGGGATCTCACGCGCCAGCACGAACTGGAGCGTCGATGACGCCACCTGCGCCGCGACGCGACCGATCGCGAGCCCCATGACGCCGAACCCCAGGAAGACCAGGGTCAGCGTCACGGTGGTCGAGACCACGAAGTCGGCCACGCCGACCAGGAAGAGGTCGCGCTGGCGGAACTGGCGTACGAGCATCGCGAAAGGCACGACGGATCCGCCCGCCAGCAGCAGCGTCAGCGCGAGCACCGCGATCGCGGGCCCGGCCTCGGCGCTGCCCAGCAGCTCGGCGAGCAGCGAGCTGGAGAGCATGGTCACGACGGTGAGGAACGCGCCGCTGACCAGTCCCAGACAGGCGACCGTCGGAGCGATCCGTCGCGGGTCGTCGGAGCGGATCAGGTCGGCGGAAAGTCCCAGATCGGCGACCGTCATGAGGATGCCCTGCACCGTGAGCGCCACGGCGAAGATGCCGAACTGCTCCGGGGTGAGCAGGCGGGCGAGCACGATGCCGACGACGAGGCCGCCCAGGCGCAGCACGATCGTGCTCAGGCTGCTCCAGGCCGCCCCGCGAACCGCCCTTCCCTTCAGGGAATCTGCGCCGTCCTGGTCTGTCATGGATGTCGGATTCTGCGTGCGCATCACATGCCGAAGTAGCTCGTACGACGCCACCGCAGGCGCCAGCGGACATCTTCGACGGCGCGCACCATGCGCGTGCGGGAGTCCCGGCCGGACCCCGCCCACCCGGACCACGCATGCGTGGGGGTGCGGGGGGCGCGCGGCGAGGTCTCGGCTGCGAACGACCGGAAGGCCGCCAGCGTCTCGGGCGGCGCGCCCTCCGCGGCGAGCAGCGCACCGCGCAGGAGCGCCTCGCGCGCCACCGCGTCGTCTGCGATGCGCTGCAGCCGCGCTGCGCCGGCCAGCGCGGCACCGGAGCCGGCGAAGAACCTGCGGTAGACGTCGCGGACCTGCGTCATGTCGTCGAGGACCCCGCCGAAGTCGGTCGAATGCATGTTGGCCCCGTGGTTGCGGTAGAAGGCCTGGTGCGGCCCCCCGACGAAGCCGATGTCCGAGCGCGCTGCCGCTTCCAGCCACATGAACATGTCGGCCGCGTGCGGGAAGTCGGGGTCGTAGCCTCCGATGTCGTCGTAGACGGATCGGCGCATGACCACCTCGGGATTGGCGATCGCGTTGCGGCCCCGCCGCGCGAGGCGGCCGATCCACTCCCGTCCGCTCCACACCTGCCACCAGGAGCGCACGGGTGGGAACTCCGGCAGGTCGCCGTCGAACCATGCCACGCGGCCGTACGTCAGCCCCACATCAGGGTTCGCCTCCATCAGAGCGACCGATCGGAGCAGCGAGCGCGGGCTCAGTGCGTCGTCGGCTGAGAGGAGCACCACGTAGTCCCCGGTGGCGCGCGACAGCCCGTCGTTGTACGTGCGGATATGACGCATGTTCTGCTCGTGCTCGACGAGGGTGATGCGATCGTCGCTCGCGGCGATGCGGCGCGCCACCTGGAGACTGCCGTCCGAGGAGGTGTCGTCGACGATGATGACCTCGAGGTCGACGCCGGGCTGCGACAGGACCGACCCGACCGAGGTCGGCAGGTACTGCCCGTAGTTGTAGTGCGGGATCACCACCGAGACGAGGGGTCGCCGCTTCGGAGCGACGGGACGCTGGACCTGCATGTCACGCCTCCCGGATCGCCACGGCGAGCGCGTCGGCCACGCGCTGCTGCTGGTCGGCTGTCAGGTGGGGGAACATCGGCAGCGACAGGATCTGCTCGGCCGCCTTCTCCGCCACCGGGAACGCGCCGGCGCGCAGGCCCAAGCCCGCGTAGGCCTGCGTCAGGTGCACGGGGGTCGGGTAGTGGATCGCCGTGGCGATGCCCCGCTCCGCGAGAGTCGCCGCGATCCGGGCCCGGTCGTGGACACGGACGACATACAGGTGCCACACGTCCGTGTTGCCTGGCCGCGCCTTCGGCCGGCGGACGCCCTCGATGTCGGCCAGCAGCTCGTCGTACCGTGCGGCGGCCGCGCGGCGGAGCTCGTTCCACCGCTCCAGCCGACGCAGCTTCGCCCGCAGCACCGGCGCCTGCACCGCGTCCAGTCTCGCGTTCATCCCGATGCGGTCGTGGACGTACTTGATGGTGCTCCCGTGCGCGGCCACGTTGCGCACATAGGCCGCGACGTCGGCGTCGTCGGTCATGACGGCTCCCGCGTCACCGGCGGCGCCGAGGTTCTTCCCCGGGTAGAAGCTGGTCGCGGCGACCCGGCCCATCGCGCCGGCGCGCCCGACCGAGGACGACGCCCCCTGCGACTGCGCGGCGTCCTCGACGACCGTCAGCCCGTGCCGCTGGGCGATCGGCAGCAGGCGGTCGACCGGCGCCGTCTGGCCGAAGAGATGGACCGGTGCGATCACCCGGGTGCGATCGGTGATCGCCGCCTCGACGGCATCCGGATCGATGAGCAGATGCTCCTCGTCGACGTCGACGAACACGGGGCGAGCGCCGATGCGGGATACCGCTTCCGCCGTCGCGATGAAGGTGTTGGCCGGGACGATGACCTCGTCACCGGCTTCCACGCCGACCGCGCGGAACGCGAGCTCGAGGGCGTCGGTCCCGTTGGAGACGCCGACGACGTGCTCGACGCCGATGTACTCGGCGAACTCCCGCTCGAAAGCGGAGATCTCAGGGCCCCCGATGAACCCTGCGCCGACGAGCTGCTCCTGCCACACCGGCAGGACCTCGTCGATGATCTCCGCCGACTGTGCGGCCAGATCCAGAAACGGCACCTTCTCGCTCACGCGACTCCCCCCAATCGGCGTGCCGGCACGCCCGCCCACGTTTCCTGCGGCGGCACATCGCGCAGCACGACCGCTCCCATCCCGACCGTAGCGTGTGCGCCGATCGAGACCCCCTGGCGCACCGACGCGTTCATTCCTATATATGCGGCTTCGCCGACGAGCACGCTGCCGCCGAGAGCGACCCCGGCCGCGAGCGTCGCTCCGTCCTCGAGGACGTCGTCGTGTGTGATCGTCGAGTTCGGCATCACGACGACATGCCGGCCGAGGCGCGCATCGGCGGTCACCACGACGCTGTCGAGCAGGATGCTGCCCGCACCGACGGTGCTGGTCGAGCCCACGCGCGCCGACTGCGCGACGAAGATCGCGTATCGGTCTTCGGCCACGCCCAGCTGCGACAGGCGTTCGATGACACGACGCCGTGACGCGCTCGGTCCGACGCACACCAGCAGCTGCTCCGATCGCGCGGCCGCGTCGCTCGTCGCGCCCACCACCGGGATGCCTGCCACGTCCGTGCCGTGCAGCGTCGTGTCGTCATCGAGGACGCCGACGATGCCGGTCATTCCCGCTGCGATCACCTCTCGGGCCAGCCCGCTCGCCCCCACGAGCAGTACACCGGTCACGCCACCGCACCCCCGGGAGTGCGCAGCACCGCGATCACGCGATCCTGATCCTGTTCGCTCAGCGAGTGGAAGACCGGCAGGATCAGCGTGCGGTCGTTGAGCAGCTCCGTCACGGGCAGACCGCTCTCGGGGGTGAGGTCCCGGTAGGGCTGCTGCCGGTGCGCTGCCATGATGCCCCGTCGCGCCGAGATGTCGGCGTTCGCGAGCGCCATGAGAAGGCCGTCCCGATCCGTCGGGTACCCCTCGCCGACCTCCACCCAGAAGGACTGGAAGTTGCTGGCCCCGAACTCGGGGTCGACGACGGCTCGAAGGCCCGGGATGTCGGCGATCGCCTCCTGATACCGAGCGGCGATCGCGCGCCGGCGCTGCACGATCTCGGGCAGGCGCCCCAGCTGCACCAGACCGACCGCCGCCTGGAGGTCCGTCATGCGGTAGTTAAACCCGACCTCGGTGTACTCCTCCGCCGGCGGCAGCACCGAAGCGTGCCGGTCGGCCGCCGACACGCTCATCGCGTGCTCACGCAGGCGCCGTGCGCGGTCGGCCCAATCCGGATTCGACGTGGTGATCATCCCGCCCTCGCCGGTGGTGAGGAGTTTCCGCGGGTGGAACGACCAGGCGGCGATCTCGGCCGCCGCCCCGACGGGCCGGCCCTTGTACATCGAGCCGGCGCCGCACGCGGCATCCTCGATCACGACGATGTTCAGCTGGTCGGTGAAGGAGCGGATGTCGTCGATGTCGACCGGCACCCCGCCCTGGTCGACGGCGATGACCGCGCGGGTCTGCGGGGTGAGCGCGTCGGCGATGGTGTGACCGGTCACGTTGCCGGTGACCGGGTCCACGTCCGCGAAGATCGGGTTCGCACCGACGTACCGGACCGCATTGGTCGTCGCGATGAACGAGAACGACGGCACGACGACGTCGTCGCCGGGGCCGATTCCCGCAACGATGAGCGCGAGGTGCAGCGCCGTCGTGCAGCTGCTCGTGGCGACGGCGTACCGGGCCTGCATGGCCTCCGCGAACTCCTGCTCGAACCGGGCCACTCGCGGTCCTTGGGCGACCCAGCCGCTCGCGATCGCCTCGGCGACCGCATCGGCTTCCTCCTGTCCGAGCCAGGGCACCATGACATTGATGCGCTCGCTCATGATGCGACCACCGTGCGGCCTGCTGCGATCTCGTCGCGGAGGGGCCGCCACCACTCGACGAGCTGGCGCAGTCCGTCCTCCAGGCCGATGGTCGCTTCGAACCCCAGATCGCGCCGCGCGGCTGTCGTGTCCGCGAGGCGCCGGACGACGCCGTTCACGGCCCGCTCGGGCCCGTGCTCGACACCGAGGTCCGAGCCCATGACGCGCAGCAGCGCCTCGGCGAGCTCCAGCAGGCTCGTCTCGGTGCCGCTGGCGATGTTGTACGTGCCCTCGACGACGTCGCTCTTCGCGGCCAGCACATTGGCGCGGGCGATGTCGGGAACGCAGACGAAGTCCATGGTCTGCCGGCCGTCGCCGAAGATGAGCGGCGGGCGCCCGTCGGCGATCCGCTCCATCCAGCGCACCAGCACCTCGGTGTACAGACCGTGGACGTCCATGCGCGGCCCGTACACGTTGAAGTAGCGCAGCAGCACGTAGTCCAGGCCCTGCATCGCCCGGAAGCTGCGGATCAAGCCCTCGTTGAACGTCTTCGCCGCCCCGTAGAGGGTGTCGTTGTTCTCGTGGTGGTGGCGCTCGGTGGTGGGGAACTCCTCCGCCATGCCGTAGACGGAGGCGCTGGAGGCGGCGATGAGCTTCTTCACGCGGTGCCTGGCGGCCGACTCGACGACGTTGAAGGTGCCGTCCACGAGCACCTCGAGGGCCAGACGCGGCTCCTCGGCGCACTGGGTGATGCGGATCGCCGCCTGATGGAACACGACGTCCTTGCCTGCGGTGAGGTCGTTCACGAGTCCGGCGTCGCGGATGTCGCCGTCGATCAGGTCGACTCGGCCCGTCGCCAGAGCGTCGTCGAGGTTCGCGCGGCGTCCGCGGACGAGGTTGTCGAGCACGTCCACGTGAGCCACGCCGGCCTCGAGCAGCTGGTCGACGAGAGTGGATCCGATCGTGCCGGCGCCGCCGGTCACCAGCACATCCGTGCCTTCGAGGGTCGTCATGCCGCCACTTCCTCCTTGCTGTCAGCAACCGCGACCGGCGCGGGCGCGCCGTGCGAAGCCTGGCTGGCTGCTGCGGCTTCGAGAACCGACAGCACGCGCAGTCCCGATTCGCCGCTCGTGCGCGCCGGCCGTCCCTCGCGGATCGCCGCCGCGAACTCGGCCGCGACGTTCGCCAGCGCCTCCTTCTCGGGGAGCGCAGGCGCCCACGTGTCGCCGAGTCGGTATGAGATGTTCGCGGCCCGGGCGTCGGCGGTCTCCTTCGACTGGAGGGCCAGGTCGACGCCCCGGTCGTACACGCTGACGCGCTGCTGGGGGTTCAGATCGTCCCACACGAGCGTGCGCTTGGTGCCGCCGATCACCATCTGACGGATCTTCGTGGGGCTGAGCCAGTTGACGTGCACGTGGGCGATGCCACCGTTCGCGAGCGGGAGAGTGAGGTAGCCGATGCACGACTTGCCGGTGCCGAGCGGGTCGGCGCCTTGCGCGGCGACCGAATCGACATCGAGCCCGCCGGGCAGCACGAAGTCGAGGATCGACAGGTCGTGCGGCGCGAGATCCCAGAAGACGTCGACATCCGGCTGGATGAGGCCGAGGTTGATCCGCACGCTGTCGACGAAGAGGACGTCGCCGAGGAAGCCCTCCGCGATGAGCTCGCGGATCTTCAGCACCGCCGGGGTGTAGCAGAACGTGTGATCGGTCATCAGCACGAGACCACGCCGGCGCGCGCGATCGACCATCTCGATGCCCCGCTCGCGGTCGTCGGCGAGCGGCTTCTCCACGATCACGTGCTTGCCTGCGTCGAGCGCGGCGAGGGCGATCGGATGGTGCGTGCGTGCCGGCGTCGCGATGGCGATGGCGTCGACGGTGGGGTCTGCCAGCACGTCGTCGAGCCGGGCGGTGATGGTGACACCGCCGACCGAGTCGGCGACCCGCTGCGCACGCCCGAGATCGAGGTCGCAGATGTAGGCCAGCTCCCAGTCCATGCTCGCACGGAAGTTGCGTGCGAGGTTGGGACCCCAATACCCGGCCCCCACAACGGCGACCTTCAGTCTCTCTGTCACGATTACCTCATTCGATCAGCGCCAGATCGAGGCCGCCGTCAGTGATGCTACTGACGCGGGCGTACGTCTGCTATGCGCGGGTTACGGTCAGTTCTGCGGCGTGAACAGGATGTCCACCCAGTAGTTGTGCGTCGCCACGGTGTCGGGGAAGCCTCGCGAGTACGTGAAGGCGCTGCCGTTGGCCGGAAGCCTGAAGTGCCCGACGGTCGTCTCCTGCGCGAGCGTGCCGAGGTCGACCGCATAGCGCCCGGTGGTGCTGTAGAGCCCGACGCGGTACTCCACACCCGGCTCCAGCGCCACCGGAGTGTTGAACCGCGCGGTCTGCCAGCCCTCGGCGTTCTCTCCGAGGAACAACACCTCGGCGAGTTTCTGGCCGTCGCGCCACAGGTAGCCGGTGTGCTCGCCGGTGTTGGCGGTGCCCTTGTAGAACCGCACGCCGGTGGCCTCCCCCGCCACGTCCACGAAGAAGCGGGTCGCCACCTGCACGCCGTTCGGATCGTTCCACGCGGCGTTCTGCGGAACGGCGTCGCCGAAGATCGTCTCCGCGGTGAGGGTCGCAGGTTCCGCCGCCGTCGTGAACGACCACGTGCCGTCGGTGACCTCCCGGTCCGGGACGGTGACGGTGACCCGGTACTCCGCGGACCACGCCAGCGGCTCGGTGGGCGTGAACGTCACGGTTCTGGTCGTCGGCTCGTACTCGGTCGTGCCGGGCACACTCCCGCTCGGACCGGCCACGGTGATCGCCGCCGCGGGCTGATCCTCGGCGAAGGTGGCCGCGACGGTGGTGGTGGGGGCGACGTCGACCGCGTTGCGCGCCGGCGAGACCGAGCTGAGACCGACCGGGGTCGGCGTCGGCGCCGCGGTGGGTGTCGGCGTCGGAGTGGGTGTCGGCGTCGGCGTCGGCGTCGCCGTCGCGGTGGGCGTCGGAGTCGGCGTCGGCGTGGGCGTCGCCGTCGCGGTGGGCGTCGGAGTCGGCGTCGCCGTCGCGGTCGGCGTCGGAGTCGGCGTCGCCGTCGCGGTCGGCGTCGGAGTCGGCGTCGCCGTCGCGGAGGAAGCGGTGCCGAAGTCGATCTCGACGTCGACGAAGTACGCCGAGGCGTTCCACGAGTCGACCGGCCGGCCCCCGTTCGGCCCGTAGAAGAACCGGCCGTTCGACACCGCCGGACCGGTGATGTCGCCGGACACCTTCGCGGTGGAGAAGTACCCTCTCGTGTACGAGTAGCCGCCGCCCGGCGAGAAGTACGAGACGGTGTACGTCTGGCCGGGCTTCACCTCGACCCGCTGGCTCAGCGCAGCCCGCTGCCACCCGGTGCCCGACGTGGGCGCGAACTGGACCTCCGCCATGCGCGCGCCATCCGGGCCCCACAGCGTTCCCCGGTGCGGACCGTCATTCCCGGGGCCCTTGTAGAAGCGCAGCGCGGTGACCATGCCGGTCTTGCTGACCTGGAACACCGTCCCCAGCTCCACCGGGACCCGATCCGTGACGGATGCCACGGCCGGTGTCGACGTCCCGAACAGGTTCTGCACGTTGCTGCTCGCGGGCGGCTCGGCGGTGGTGAACGACCAGCTGTCGAGGGCGAGGCCGTCGACGAGCACCGTCGCGGTGTACCTCGTGGCGGCTGCGAGGGAAGCGTTGGGATCGAAGCTGACTCGACGGGCCTGTGCGTCGTACGCCGAGCTGCCTGCGACGGCGCCCGAGGGACCGGCGAGCGCGAGCGTCACCTGCTGCGGAGCGGGGTCGCGGTTGACCGTCGCGGTGACGGTGGCGTCGGTGGGCACGGCAGTGGCATCCCGCTGCGGTGCTGTCGCCTCCACGGCGAGAGCCGGCGTACTCCCGCCGTCCGATGCCTGGAACTCCACATCGACGAAGTAGTTCGTCGAGTTCCACACCTCGGTCGGAGCGACGCCGCCTGTGCCGTAGACGTAGCGGCCGTTCTGGGGCGCAATGGCGGTGAGAGGGCCGCTCGTGACCGGCGACGCGAACCCGCGCGAGGTGTAGGAGTACTTCCCCTGCGGTGCGTAGTACGACACCGTGTACACCTCGCCGGGCACGAGGTCGACCGGGGACGACAGCGGTGCACGCTGCCAGCCGCTCGCGGTCTCGCCCGCGAAGGTGACCTGTGCGATCCGCCGGCCCGCGGCATCCCACAGCGATCCCGTGTGCGTCCCGCCGTTGCCCACCGCCTTGTAGAACCGGATGGCGGTCACTTCGCCCGGGACGGATGTCTGGAAGGCCATGCCGAGTTCGACGGACCAGGACCCGGGTTCCGTCGCGGCGGGCGTGGCGTTGCCGAACAGCGTCGTCGGCTCCGTGGCTCCCGCGATGCGGAAGGACCACTCGACGTCCGCGGCGGGAACGCCGTCGGCGCCCTTGAGGCCGGTCAGCCGGACCACGACCTGCGCACCCGCGGGGAAGTTCGCCGTGGGCGTGAAGGTCGCCGAGGTCGAGCCGTCGCCGGTGCTCCACGTCCCTGCGACAGCGGCACCGTCGGCGGTGACCGTACCGGTGAAGTCGCCGGCGATCGGCGCGCTGAATCTCACCTTCGGACGCACCGTCGCGGCGACTCCCGTCGCACCCGGGCTCGGCGTCTGCTCGACGACGGTGGGAGCTGCCGGAGCCGTCTCGAACACCAGGTCGACGCCGTAGTCCGTCGTGGACGACTGCGTGGGCTGGCCGCTGCCGTACGTGTACACGGCTCCGCCGGCGGCCACCGTGAGCGGCCCGCGTGTGTAGGTCGACGAGAACGTGCCGGGTGTCACCGAGTAGCGTCCCGTGGGCGCGACGTACGAGACGACCCACCGTTCACCGGGCTTCACCGTCACGGGGGTGTCCAGCTGCGCCACCTGCCATCCCGACGTCGCCCCGGCGGGGAAGGTGACAGTGGCCGCCTCGCGTCCGGTCGGGTCCCACAGCGTGCCGACGTGCGGTCCGTTGTTGGCCGCGGACTTGTAGAACTTCAGGGCCGTCACCGATCCCTCGAGCGACGACGTGAAGCCCACGCCCAGCGTCACGCGAGACGTGTCGGCATCCGATGCGATGGCGGGCCGCCGTGACTCGCTGAACAGGCTGCACGGGCAGGTTCCCTCGGGCAGATCCTGCGCTTGGGTCGTGAAGCGCCAGCCGGAATCCGCCGCGAGCGCAACGCCCTGTGCGTCGGTCGCCTGAATGGCGACGTCGTAGGTCGTGCTGGGTGCATAGGCGGTCGCCGGCGCGAAGCGGGCGGTCCGCGTCGCGGCATCGTACGAGACGACGCCGTTCACGGCTCCTCCGCCTTGGGCGGTCACCGTGATCGACACGCTCGCGGGATCGGCGGCGCGCGTGAACGTGGCGGTGACGGGCTCTTGCAGACCGACGCTCGTCATTCCCGCCTCGGGAGAGCGGGCGCTGATCCGCAGAGGCGACGTGTCGGAGCCGGTGAAGACCACGTCGACGAAGTAGTTGGACTCCTGCGACGTCGAGGTGGGACGCGTGCCGGGAGCACCGAAGACGCCGGCCGCCTTCGCGCCGACCTCGGAGGACGTCGTCACCGGCGACGACCAGCGCGCCTGATACGGCCAGTAGCGCGTCTGGATCGCGTAGCCGCCGTTCGGCGCGGTGTACGACACGGTGTACTGCTGCCCGGCGAAGACCTCGACCGGCTGCAGGAACTGCGCGGTCTGCCAGCCCTGGGCGGTCTCGTTCCCGAACTGCACGGTGGCGAGGCGATTGCCGGCCGCATCCCACAGCGAGCCGGTGTGGGTGCCGGTGTTCGCCGCGCCCTTGTAGAAGCGCACGCCCGCGACGAAGCCGTCGGACTCCGGCGTGAACCGCAGACCGAGCTCCACCGCCTGGGTGTCGTTCGCCGAGGCGATCGCGGGGACGGTCTCGCCGAACGCCGAGTACGGACCCGTCACGGTCACGGGCAGGACGGTGCCCTGCGGGTCGGTGTTGGCGCTGTCGTCGATCGCGCGCACGCGCACGGAGGTCGCGCCGCTTCCCTGCTGCACATACGAGTACGTCCAGGTGTTCGTGCCCGTCGCCGGGCGCCAGGTGCGGCCGTTGTCCGTCGACACCTCGACACCCGCGACACGTCCCCCCACGTCGGAGGCCGTGCCGGCGAGCGTGACGCGGGCGCCGTTCGCGATCGTGGCGCCGGCCTGGTGCGACGTGATCGTCGTCGTCGGCGCCGTCGAGTCGGTGCTCTTGGTGGCTGCCACGAGTCCGCTCATGAGCGACCCCGGCTGCGCGCCCATGTCTGCGAGCAGATTCACCTGAGCCTGCTGCATGCGCGGGTCGGCGGGCGCGCCGTTGCCGTCGTGCGTCGCGTCGAGGCCCCAGCCCCATTGCACGCTGGCGGCCGAGAACACCAGGGCGCCGCTGGCCGCCCGGTAGAGCGTGACGTGATGCCGGGTGTTGCCCGGCACCACGGTGTTGCCGTAGTCGACGAGGTACTCGGCCGTCGGCCCCGTGGTGGTGGAGAGGCGGATGAGGCCTCCGGGCGTGTACCCGTTGTCGACGACCTCGTTGGACTCGTAGCCGACGGTGTGGGCGGCGAGCTTGGTCGTCGTGCCCGACGGCGCGTCCCCGAGACCGGTGTGACGCCACAATCGGTACTTCCCCTCCTCCGCCGAGACGGTCACGGGAAGGTCGACGTGGTTGACCATGTACATGGTGCCCATCAGGGCGTTCTCCGGCAGCGTTCCACCCTGCGCGGGTCCGGCGAAGCGGGGATCGCGCCACGTTCCGGTCCACTCGGGGCTCGTGGTGTCGATCTTGGCTCCGCCGCGCGTCCACCAGTCGCCCCACGTTTCCTTGTAGGACACGAGGGTGCGGTAGGCCGTGTTCGAGCCGTCGACGGAGGGTTCGTACCGGGTGCGCCAGTACCCCTCGTTGCCGGTCAGGAACTGCAGGTTCACGCCGGCGTCACGGGCGGCCTCGATGTTGGCGCGCTGCGCGCCGGACCAGTACTCATCGTGACCGACCGACAGGAACACCTTATGGTTCAGCAGCTCATGACCGCGCCGGTCGGTGTCGACGCCGGCGATGTAGCTCATGTCATAGCCGTTGCGCTCGAGGAACCGGACGGTGGCGTACTCGGAGCTGAAGTAGAAGTCGCGCGCCTCGACGCCCCCGCGGGTGGCGAAAGGGCGGTTGTAGCTGACCTTGTAGGCGCGACCGTTGGCGGCCCCCTGGTAGAAGTTCGATCCGCCGTACTTGTTGTAGGCGTGCCACGTCGGGTCCGACGTCTGGAACAGCACGTCGGAGGTGTTGCCGTCCTTGCGGACGATGAAGATGATGTGGCTGTCGCCGCCGGTGTCCTCGCGGATCAGCCGGGCGACGTAGACGCCGGAGACGGCATCCGCCGGGACGTTCCACGACGCCGAGACCGCCCACGTGCCGCAGTCGTAGATCTCGGTCACCTCGTCGTCCTTGCACTCCGGCTGGTTCTGCGGGAGCGTCACCGACGGTTGAACGGTGGTGATGTAGCGCGCCCCCAGGCCCTGGTACCAGCCCGTGCGATAGATGCGGATGCTGTACTTCGAGGCATCCGTGTCGATCTTGAAGTCGATCCGCTGGCCGGCGTTGACCGAGATGTCGGTGGCGAACCCCTGGATCGAGGGGTCACCGGCACCCTCGACGTCCCACTCCGCCGGCGAGGTGCCCGGCTTCTGGTTCTCGCAGACGATCGCGTTGATGTCCGGGCCGCACGGGCTCGCGGCGGCGGCGCGAGCGGGAGGCTGGAAGGCGATGAAGGCGGTGACGATGAGCGTCGCGACCGCGACGAGGGCGACCCAGCGTGCACGACGGCGCGCGGGAGCGCCCGATCCCCAGATGACGTTCGTCATGATTCCCCAAATCCCCGCTCAGGCAGCGGGCACGCGTCGACCGTGAACCCCTTCACGGTCAGAGCTGCGGTTCGCGTCCAGTTTCCCCAGGACGGCGAGCGCAGTGATCCCCGGGCATGAGTCTAGCCACGAAGGATGCCTGAGCGGAACCGCGAAGTCTCAAGGTTTACGCAAGGGCGGCATGCGCGCCTTCGCGGGGAACTCAGGAGACGCGCGCCAGCAGATGATCGGCGATCGCGATCGACGACGTCGCCGCCGGCGACGGCGCATTGCGCAGGACCGTCACCGGGCCCACGGTGTCGATCGCGAAGTCGTCCAGCAGCGACCCGTCCCGCGCCCACGCCTGCGCCCGTACGCCGGCCGCCGTCTTCCGCGTGAGGTCGCGAGGCTGCAGGTCGGGGACGAATCGGCGGGCGCGGCGGAAGTACGCCGACTTCGACAGCGAGCCCCACGTCTCGTGGATCCCCATGCGCCAGTGCTGGCGTGCCAGCGGCCACGCACCCGGCCAGGTGAGCGAACCCCACGTGTCGCGTACCGACACGTCGCGCCACCGATACCCCTCTCGAGCGAGGGCCGGCACCGCGTTGGGCCCCACATGGACGTGGTCGTCGAACCCTCGGGTGAAGTGCACGCCGAGGAACGGGAACCGCGGGTCGGGCACGGGGTAGATCATTCCGCGCACAAGGTCGGCCCTCGCCGGATCGAGCTCCCAGTACTCGCCGCGGAACGGCAGGATGCGCGGTGACGGATCGGCTCCGACGAGCGCCGCCACCGCATCGGACTGCAGGCCCGCGCACACGATGAGGCGATCGACGGTGCGCGTCGCGGCGGGCGATACGGTGACGACCCCGGCCGGCTCGATGCGGATGGCGGTGACCTCGGCCCCGAGAAGGACCTCGCCTCCGGCCTTGCGGACGTCGTCGGCCATCGCCTCCGCGATCGCGGTGTAGTCGACGACGGCGGTGTGCGGCGAGTGCAGGGCTGCCACCCCGGCGGCGGCGGGCTCGACGTCGCGGATCCCGGAGCGGTCGACCCTCGTGAGACCCGGAACGCCATTGGCGATCGCGCGTTCCTCGAGAGCGGCGAGCGCCGGCAGCTCCGTCTCGTCGACCGCCACGACGAGTTTGCCCAGCTCGCGATAGGGCAGTCCGCGCTCCAGGCAGAAGTCCCGGATCGCGACGCGGCCGCGCGCGCACAGCTCGGCCTTCAGGGATCCGGGGGCGTAGTAGATGCCCGCGTGCACCACACCCGAGTTGTGCCCGGTCTGATGCGCGGCGACCCGATCCTCTTTGTCGAACACCACCACGTCCGCGCCGCGCACTGCGAGCGCACGCGCGATCGCGAGTCCGACGATGCCCGCCCCCACGACGCCGTATCGAGTCACGTTCCCCGCCTCCCCGCGTTCATCATAGAGATGTCATCCCGTTCGCCATCCGCCTCGAGGAGGCCCCCATGTCCGACGCACCCGTCGTCCAGCCCAGCGCCGACGTCGCCGAATCCGCTCAGCTCGGCCCGCGGACGCGCGTCTGGCACCTGGCCCAGGTTCGAGAGGGCGCGCAGCTCGGCGCCGACTGCAACATCGGGCGCGGCGCCTACATCGGACCGGACGTCGTGCTCGGCGACGCGTGCAAGGTCCAGAACTACGCCCTCGTCTACGAGCCGGCGCGGCTGGGCGACGGCGTCTTCATCGGCCCGGCGGCGGTGCTGACCAACGACGAGTTCCCCCGGGCGGCGAACCCGGACGGCAGCCTCAAGAGCGCCGACGACTGGCACGCGGTCGGCGTGACGATCGGCCGCGGGGCGTCGATCGGCGCGCGCGCCGTCTGCATCGCCCCCGTCACGGTCGGCGAATGGGCCCTGGTCGCCGCTGGCGCCGTGGTGACCAAGGACGTGCCGGCGCACGCTCTCGTCGTCGGCGTTCCGGCGCGTCGCGTCGGATGGGTCGGTCGGGCAGGCAAGCCCCTGACACAGGACGAGGACGGCGATTGGGTCTGCCCCGACACCGGTGAGCGCTACATCGAGGCGGACGACGCGCTGTCGCTCCGTACTGCGTGAGCCGGCTGTCCGATCACGGCTCCCACTTGACATCGCTCCGCCGGACCGACGCCGGCACGCCGGCCACGAGCGACCGCGGCGGCACGTCCTTGGTCACGACGGCTCCCGCCGCTACGACGGCGCCGTCGCCGATCGTCACGCCCTTGAGGATCACGGCGCGCGTGCCGATCCACACGTTGTCGCCGATGTGGATCGGGGCCGTCACGACGCCGGCGCCGCCTCTGACGAGGTGGTTGTCGCTGTCGCGGATGATCACATCGTCGGCAATGGCGACGTTCTTGCCCAGGGTGATGTTCGAGAAGCACGAGATGCGCGCGCCGATGTTCATGCCGCTCTGCGATCCGCCCGCGATCTCCAGGTGAGCATCCGTATCGACGATCACGCGGCAGCCGGTGAAGATGTGGAACGTGTCGCGGACGGTGAGCGTCCCGCCCTTCGCGACGGTCAGCTCGCCCGGCAGGTACACGCGTGAGTCGCCCCACACGGCGCCGAGCACCAGCCGCCCGCCGCCGGCGACATCGCCGTTGAGCCGGACGCGCGCGCCGCGCAGCACCTCCCCTTGAAGGCCCGCGTTGCGCAGTGCTCGCGTTGCGCCGCGATCGATCGACAGCAGACGGTTCAGCCCCACAGCCCATCCCCCAATGGTCGGTGTGTCGACGGCGCGAGCACCCTTGCACCCCTGCGGTGCCCGCGACGTTGCTGTGCACACTAGCGTGCGAAGCGCCCTCCGGCTAGGGCGGATTCGGCGCGATCGACCGATGCCTGCGCCGGGTCCCGGCTACAGCTCGCCGGGGGCGGTGGCCTGGGCGTCCAGCTCGTCGACGAAGCGGCGGGCCGAGCTCGGCTGCACACCCGGCTTGCGCGGCGCGTAGACCACGAGCGAGTGGAAGACGAACCGCACCAGGAAGGCCACGGCGAGGGTGATGGCGGTGGCGAGGACCGCGGAGATGTGCCAGCTCTCCACCATGAGCGCGAGCACCGGGATGCGCACGAGCGCCTCGACGTTGTTGAAGGTGAAGGACTTGGCGAACCGCACCCAGCCGCGGGAAGCCGCCCCGCGCATCTCGTTGAACACGAAGCGCTCGATCAGCACGAAGTTGCCGACGATCGTCACCTCGGCGGCGATGATCGCGGCGATCACGTAACCCACGCCCAGCGCAGTGAGGGCCCACACGATCGCGACGTTGACCACGGCGCCGAGCGCGCCCACCACCGCGAACAGCGACATCTTGCCGAAGCGCAGCGCCGCCAGCTGCATCAGGAAGTGCAGACCCTGGCGCAGCGACGCCTTCGACTCTCCGGCGTGCCGGTCGCCGAAGTCGAACGGGATCTCGGCGACCCGCAGGCTCTTGCGCGCGAGCAGCTCGAGCAGGATCTTGAAGCCGCGCGGGGTGATGCTCGTCAGGTCGAGGGCGCGGCGATCGACGAGGAAGAACCCGGTCATCGGGTCGGAGACCTCGCGCAGCCGCACCGGGAACATCGCCTTGGTCACCAGCGTCGACAGCTTCGACACCATCACGCGCGTGCGGTCGGCGAGCCCGTGAGCGGTGCCGCCGCCGGCATAGCGGGACCCGATGACGAGGTCGACGTCGCCCCGCGCGTGCCGCTGCAGCATCTCGGGGATCTTCTCCGGCGGATGCTGGAGGTCGCCGTCGAGCACGACGCAGACGTCGGCCTCCGCCGCCGCCAGTCCCTCGAGGACGGCGCCGCCGAGCCCGCCGGTCGCGCGGGGGCGATGGATCAGCCGCACGGGGAGCGCCGCGGTCACCGCCACCTCGCGCACCACGTCGGGCGTCGCGTCCGTGCTGTCGTCGACGAACACGATCTCGGCGTCGATGCCGTCGATCGCGGACGCGATCCTGCGCACGAGCTCCGCGACGTTGGGCGCCTCGTTGTATGTCGGTACGATGAGCGACAGTTCGATGGGGGACCTCCGCTGGCATCGGGGAGCCGGCACATTCATCGTCGCACGCCCGCTTCGGGTGGGGCGAACCCGATGCCGCGCACGCTGCCGGGGACGTTGCGCGCGCAGGGGGAACCGCCATGATGTACGAGGACACCGAGCGAGGGGAAGAAGCATGCGGGTCTCTGTCATCGGGTGCGGCTATCTGGGGGCCGTGCACGCCGCGGCGATGGCCGAGCTGGGCCATGACGTCGTCGGGATCGACGTCGACGAGAGCAAGATCGCGGCGCTGACCCGCGGCGAGGCGCCCTTCTTCGAACCCGGGCTTCCCGAGCTGCTCGCGACGCACGTCGAGAGCGGCCGGCTGCGGTTCTCCACCGAGATGGCGGATGCCGCGGGCAGCTGCGTCCACTTCCTCGCCGTGGGCACCCCCCAGGCGCGCGGCGGCACGGCGGCCGACCTCACCTTCGTCGACGCGGCGATCGCGGCCCTGCTGCCGCACACCTCAGCCGGCGAGGTCATCGCCGGCAAGTCGACCGTACCCGTCGGCACGGCGTCGCGGCTCGCGGACACCGTGGCCGCCGCGGGGACCGGCGCGGTGCTCGCGTGGAATCCCGAGTTCCTCCGCGAAGGATGGGCCGTCAAGGACTCCCTCACGCCGGACCGGCTGGTGTTCGGCCTGCCGCCGGAGCCCGAGCAGGCCGCGGTCGCCGAGGGCCTGCTGCGCGAGGCGTACGGGCCGGTCCTCGCCCTGGACACGCCGCTCATCGTCACCGACTTCGCCACGGCCGAGCTGGTCAAGGTCGCCGCCAATGCGTTCCTGGCGACGAAGATCTCGTTCATCAACGCGATGGCCGAGATCGCCGAGGTGACCGGCGCCGACGTCGTGCAGCTGGCCGACGCCATCGGACACGACGACCGCATCGGCCGCCGATTCCTCGGCGCGGGCGTCGGCTTCGGCGGCGGATGCCTCCCCAAGGACATCCGCGCCTTCACCGCGCGCGCCGAGGAGCTGGGCCGCGCGGATTCCGTGGCGTTCCTGAAGGAGGTCGACGCGATCAACCTGCGCCGCCGCCAGCGGGTCGTCGACCACGTCGTCGACGCGCTGGACGGTCAGCCGGTCGACAAGGTGGTCGCCGTCCTCGGGCTGGCCTTCAAGCCGCACTCCGACGACGTGCGGGACTCCCCCGCGCTCGACGTCGCGGTGCGCCTGAAGGGCCTCGGCGCCGACGTGCGCGTCACCGACCCCGCCGCCATCGACAACGCCCGCGCGCGGCATCCGCAGCTGGACTACCGCGAGTCGTTCGAGGACACCGTCTCGGGCGCGGACGTCATGGTGCTCGTCACGGAGTGGGACGAGTACCGCTATCTCGACCCCGAGGCGGTCCGGCCCCTCGTCGCCACGCCGAACGTCGTGGACGCGCGCAACAGCTACGACCCGGTGCGCTGGCGCGCGGCGGGCTGGACGTATCGCGGCCTGGGACGTCGCTGAGGGATGCCGCGATCCGGCGCCCGGAGTCGTATTCCTGGGGAAGGATGGAGGCATGACTTCCTCCTCGACCATCACGATGTTCGGCGCGGACTGGTGCCGTGACTGCGTCCGCACGAAGCGCCAGCTCGACGAGCTGGGCGTGTCGTACACCTATGTGGACCTCGTCGCCGACCCGGCCGCCGCGGATGTCGCACGCGACATCTCCGGCCGCACGAACATCCCCGTCGTGGTGTACCCGGACTCATCGCACCATGTCGAGCCCTCGAACGCGCAGGTCGAGGCCAAGCTCCGCGAGCTCTCGCTGCTCTGAGCCGCTCGGAGTTTCGCCCACCCCATCAGTGGCGAGGACTTCGGCTCGGTCATCCGCCGCCTCTCGAGCAGGACATGTCGCCTTGCGCAGGAGATCCGAGCGGGAACGATCCTGTGGCAGCGCACATCTCCTGCGCAGCGCTTCGCGCCGCGGCATCCCCCACAGGAGATGCCGGCTCGCGCAGGAGAACCACGCGGAAGCGCTCCTGCGAAACAGCACACCCCCTGTGGGAGACGCCCGTCCGACGACATCAGTGAGGTCTCGCGCCCGGACGAGCGCGGCATACACGGCTCGACCGGAACGCCGCACCCCGCGACGAAACGGCGCCGCCGAAATAGGCTGAGGCCGTGAGCGTCGAACGCAACACCCGGGCCATCGAGGGCACGGTCGTGACGGACTTCGCCGACCGCATGAGCTACGGCGGCTACCTGGAGCTCGGCACGCTGCTCTCGGCGCAGCATCCGCTCAGCGACCCGGAGCACCACGACGAGCTGCTGTTCATCGTGCAGCACCAGACCACCGAGCTGTGGCTGAAGCTCGTGCTGCACGAGCTGGCTGCGGCGTGCCGCATGCTGCGCGAGGATCAGCTCGCGCCGGCGCTGAAGTGCATCGCGCGGGTCAAGCACATCCAGAAGACGCTGACCGAGCAGTGGTCGGTTCTCGCCACGCTGACCCCGGCCGAGTACGCCGAGTTCCGCGGCGTCCTCGGCCACGCCAGCGGCTTCCAGTCCGCCCAGTACCGGGCGGTCGAGTTCCGGCTGGGCAACAAGAACGCCGGCATGCTGCGGGTCTTCGCGTCCGACCCTGTCGCGAGCGACCTCGTCCGCGAGGCGTTCGAGGAGCCCAGTCTCTACGACGAGTTCCTCCGGCTGCTGGCCCGTTCCGGCTATCCGATCCCGGTCGAGGTGCTCGAGCGCGACGTCACTCGGGCGTGGACCTTCACGCCCGAGCTCGTCCCCGTCTTCGTCGACGTCTACCGCGACCCGCAGACGCACTGGGCGGCGTACGAGACGTGCGAGGAGCTGGTCGACCTGGAGGACAACTTCCAGCTGTGGCGGTTCCGGCATCTGAAGACCGTCGAGCGCATCATCGGGCAGAAGTCGGGCACAGGCGGCTCCAGCGGGGTGCCGTTCCTCCAGCGTGCCCTCGAGCTGACGTTCTTCCCCGAGCTGTACGCCGTCAGGACCGAGCTCTGATGCCGCATGAGACACCGGGTGCGCCCGTCACGGACGTGGCCGGCGCGCTGCACGCCCTCGTCGGGCCGCACGCCGCTCTCTGCCATCGTGCTCTCACGCATGAGCAGGGTGTCTCGCTGCCGCCGCTGACCGATCACCACGTGCACCTGCACCTCATCGACGACCTGCGCCTCCCCGTCGGCGGCATCGCCGCGGTCCTCGACCTCGGTGGCGACCCGGTCGCCCTCGCACGGCGATCGAAGGGCATTCCGCGCGTGGCATACGCCGGCGCATTCCTCACCGCGGTCGGCGGCTACCCGGTCGGCCGAGCGTGGGCGCCGTCCGACATCACCCGGGAGGTCAGCGATCCGTCGCGGCATCCCGGCGTCCCCGGGGGCGCGGCGACCGCCGTCGATGAGCAGGCGTCTTTCGGGGCGTCCGTCGTCAAGGTCGCGCTCAACGCCGTCGCCGGTCCCGTGCTCGACCCCGACACGCTCGCCGCCGTCGTCGCCGGCGCGAACGAGCGCGGCCTGCCGGTCGTCGCACATGTCGAGGGTGACGGGATGCCGCAGCGCGCACTCGATGCCGGCGTCGGGGTGCTCGCGCACACGCCGTTCACCGGGCTGGTCGGGCGGCGGTTCACCGCGCGGGCCGTGGCGGCCGGACAGATCTGGATCTCGACCCTCGCGATCCACCGCGACGATCCGGTCGCCGCCGAGAACGCGCGCCTGAACCTGGCCGGCTTCGCCGCCGCCGGCGGCCGCGTGCTGTACGGGACCGACCTCGGCAACGGCGACCAGCCGGTCGGCGTGAACGCGCACGAGGTCGCCGCGCTCGACGCCGCCGGCGTCCGGGGCCCCGCTCTGATCGCCGCCATGGCCGATCCCTGGCCCCTGGCCGAGTCGCCCGCAGGCGTGTCGACCTTCGTGCCCGGGCCGCCGCCCACGCAGCTCGACGACATCCCGGCATGGCTTGCGGGCGCGACCGTCGTCCCCACCGAGGAGCTCATCCATGACCTCGCTTGACCACCGGACCGGCTCGATGTCACGGCTCGAGGCCGAGGCATCCGCTCTCGACGCCGCGGACCCGCTGCGCGCCTACCGGGATGCCTTCGTCGGCGCCGAGTCGCCGCTGGTGTACTTCGACGGCAACTCGCTGGGCCGGCCGCCGCGGACGACCGTCGACCGGCTCGCCGCCTTCGTGCGCGACGAGTGGGGTGGGCGCCTCATCCGCGGATGGGACGAGTCGTGGATGCAGCTGCCGTTCGAGATCGGCGACGCGATCGGGCGGGCGGCCATCGGCGCGGCCGCGGGGCAGACGGTCATCGGCGACTCGACGACGGTGCTGCTGTACAAGCTGGTGCGTGCCGCGTTCGATGCGCAGCGCGCCGCCGATCCGGCCCGCGTCGAGATCGTCGTGGATCGCGACAACTTCCCCACCGATCGCTACCTCGTCGAGGGGATCGCTGCCGAGCGCGGTGGCCGGGTGCGCTGGATCGACGTCGATGTGACGTCGGGCGTCGAAGCCGATCGACTGCGCGCCGCGGTGGGACCGGCGACGGCGGTCGTCCTGCTGAGCCACGTCGCCTACCGCTCCGGATACCTCGCGGATGCCGCGACGCTCACCGGCATCGCCCACGAGGCCGGTGCGCTCATCGTGTGGGACCTGTGTCATTCCGCCGGCGCCGTGCCGGTCGAAGCCGACGAGTGGGACATCGACGTGGCGGTCGGCTGCACGTACAAGTACCTCAACGGCGGACCGGGGTCCCCGGCGTTCGCGTATGTCGCGGCGCGCCACCAGGCGTCGCTCGCGCAGCCGATCCAGGGATGGATGGGAGCGGGGGACGTCTTCGCGATGGGTCCGTCGTACGTCCCGGCCGAGGGCATGCGGCGGTTCCTCTCGGGCACGCCGCCCATCGTCGGGATGCTGGCCATGCAGGACACCCTCGCCCTCATCGAGGAGGCCGGCATCGCCGCGATCCGCGACAAGTCGATCGCGCTGACCGAGTACGCCGTTCGCATCGCCGACGAGCTGCTGTCGCCGCTCGGCGTGACGGTCGCCTCGCCGCGCGACCCGGCGCTGCGCGGTGGGCATGTGACGCTCTCGCATCCGGCCATGCGCGCGGTGACCGCACGACTGTGGGAGCAGGACGTGATCCCCGACTACCGCGACCCGGGCGGGCTCCGCATCGGCCTGTCTCCCCTGTCGACCTCGTTCGCCGAGACCCTCCGCGGCCTCGCCGCCGTGCGCGACGCCGTCGCCGCCGAGTCCTGAGCGAAAGCGCCCGTCGTCGAGCGGGCGAGGCGAGACGAAACGCCCCAGCCCTACACTGGCGCGATGGGCGATGAGGCTCCGAATGTTCGCGCCGCCGAGGCATCCGATCCCGGGGTCCGTCCGCGTCGCGGCACGATCGCCCGCTACGGGACCGGATCCCTCGGCACCGGCGGCTTCGCGACGCTGCCCGGGCTGGTGCTGACGAGGCAGTCCGTCGATGCGCCGGCCGAGGCAGGAGCCGTGGGCGCGGGTTCGTAGACTGGCCTCCCGCGCGAAGGAGAGCACGTGCCGAGAACAGCCGACACCCCCGCCGCGGCCCGCGCGTCGGATGCCGCACTGCCGGACGCTCTGGTGGCATCGCTCGACGCCGCGGTCGCGGACCTGCATCGCGGTGCCGAGGTGTGGCGCCACCTCAGCCTCGACCAGCGCGCCCGGCTGTTCGACCGTGTCCGCGCCGCAACGGCCGCGACGGCGGGAGAGTGGGCCGACGTGGCCGCGAGCTCGAAGGGCCTCGAGCCGGGGCATCCGCTTCGAGGCGAGGAATGGCTGTCGGGTCCGTACGCCGCCGTCGTCGCGCTGGATGCGTACCGCTCGACGCTCCGCTCGCTCGCCGCGGGCCGCAGCCCCCTGGATCGCGTGAGATCGCATGCCGCGCCCGGCGGCCGGGTGCGCGCCCACGTGTTCCCGACGAGCCCGGTCGACCGGGTGATCCTCTCGGGCTACACCGGCGAGGTGTGGTTCGAGCCCGGCGCCGACGTGGAGGAGCTGCGCCGTTCGGCGGGGCTCGGGCAGCTCGACCCGACGCGCCCGGGCGGCGTCGGACTGGTGCTCGGCGCGGGCAACGTGACGGCGATCCCGGTGCTCGACGTGCTGTACGAGCTGCTGGCGCACAATCGCGTGGCACTGCTCAAGGTCAACCCGACCCACGACGACCTCGTGCCGGTGTTCGAGCGGGCGTTCGCGCCGCTCATCGAGCCCGGGTTCCTTCGCATCGTCCGCGGTGGCGGCGAGGTCGGCGCCCACCTCACGACGCACCCCGGGATCACGCACGTGCACATCACCGGAGCGGCGACCACGTTCGACGCGATCGTGTGGGGCAGCGGTCCCGACGCCGCCCGGCGCAAGCGCGAGAACCGCCCGCTGCTGACCACGCCGATCACGGCGGAGCTCGGGGGCGTCTCCCCGATCATCGTGGTGCCCGGCGCCTGGAGCGCGGCCGATCTGAGATACCAGGCCGAGCACATCGTCACGATGCGCCTCTACAACTCCGGGCACAACTGCATCGCCGGGCAGGTGGTGATCGTCAGCGCCGACTGGCCGCAGCGGGAGGCGTTCCTGCGAGAGCTCCGCGCCGCGTACGAGACGGCTCCCCGCCGGTCGGTCTGGTACCCCGGGGGTGCCGCGAAGCTCGAGGCCGCGGCATCCGGCTATCCCGACGCGTCGTGGTTCGCCGACCGCACCCGCGCGATCGTCGAGGTGAAGGATGCCGCCGACGCCGAGGCGCTGCAGCTGACGGAGTACTTCGCTCCGGTGCTGGGGGTGGTCTCGCTTCCCGGGATGGGTCAGGAGTTCCTCGACCGCGCAATCGATCACGCGAACCAGGAGCTCGCCGGCACGCTCGGGGCCAACCTTCTCGTCGACCCGGTGACGCAGGCGGCGCTCGGCGCCGGCTTCGAGCAGGCGATCGAGCGGCTGCGCTACGGCACGCTCTCGATCAACTCGTGGACCGCATTCGGATTCCTCACGCCGACTCTCGCCTGGGGCGGGTTTCCCGGGGCGACGCCGGACGATGTGCAGAGCGGCATCGGCGTGGTCCACAACGCGCTGCTGCTGGACCGCGTCGAGCGGTCGGTCACGCGCGGGCCGTTCCGGCCCTTCCCCCGCTCACTGGACCTGCGTGCCCTCCGGGCATCGCGCGGCCGCGCCTTCTCGGTGCTCCCCAAGCCGCCCTGGTTCGTGACCTCCCGTACCGGCGCCGCGGTGAGCGAAGGCTTCACGCGCCTGCGCATCGACGGGAGTCTCGCCCGGTTCGCACCCGCACTGGTGAAGGCGTTCCGCGCCTAGGGCGGGCTGCCGGCGAGGTTCGGGCCCCGGCGTCGTTCGACGCTCCGAGAGGGGACCGCACCGCGGGAGGGACCGCACCCCGCCGGAGTGACCTCCGCGGTGCGATCCCCTCCCGGCGGGCGGACTCGAGGGGCGGATGCCGGTCAGCGACCCCCGCGACGGTTCGGGCGGACGACCGAGCCGACCGTCAGCTTGCCGGTGCCGCTCGTGCCGGCGCGACGGCCGGGCGTGCGGGGGTTGCCCGCGGCCGGCTGCGCCGAGCGCGTGTGACCGGCGCTCTGGTCGTGCCGCTGGTGCGACGTGTGCGCCGCCGCATCACGGCCGCGACCGCCGGCACCCTGTCCGCGGCCGGTGCCCTGGGCGCGGGCTTCGCCGCGCTGCTGCGAGCGGGCCGGCGCCGTGGCATCCCCCTGGCGACCCTGCGCGCCGCGGGCGGCGCGCTTGCGCTGCGCGTTCGCGCCCTGGCTCGTGCCGCCGCCCTGCGCCGGCTTCTGCACGGGCACGGGCTTGACGTACGGTGCGACCTCGCCGACCAGGTCGGCGACGGCCTCGGACTTCGCCGTCACCGCGATCGGCGCGGCCGAGATGGCGGCCTTGCGCAGCATCTGCGCGACGTCCTTCTCCTGTCCGGGCAGAACCAGCGTGACGACGGCACCCTCGGCACCGGCGCGAGCGGTGCGACCGGAGCGGTGCAGGTACGCCTTGTGCTCGGTCGGCGGGTCGACGTGGATGACGAGCTCGACGTCGTCGACGTGCACACCGCGGGCCGCGACATCGGTGGCGACGAGCACCTTCGCCTCACCGGAGGAGAACGCGGCGAGGTTGCGGTCGCGCTGCGGCTGCGACAGGTTGCCGTGGAGGTCCACCGCCGGGATGCCTTCGCTCGTCAGCTGCTTGGCCAGCTTCTTGGCGTGGTGCTTGGTGCGCATGAAGAGGATGCGGCGGCCCATGCCCGAGGCGAGCGTCCGGACGACGTCCTTCTTCGAGTCGGTGTCGGCGAGCGTGAAGATGTGGTGCGTCATCGCGGCGACAGGCGAGTGGGCCTCGTCGACGGAGTGCAGCACCTCGTTCTGCAGGAAGCGCTTGACGAGCTTGTCGACCCCGTTGTCGAGGGTCGCGCTGAAGAGCAGGCGCTGACCGTCGGCCGGGGTCGCCGCGAGGATGCGCGTGACGCCCGGCAGGAAGCCGAGGTCGGCCATGTGGTCGGCCTCGTCGATGACGGTGATCTCGACGGCATCGAGGTGGATGTATCCCTGCTTCATCAGGTCTTCGAGGCGGCCGGGGCAGGCGACGACGATGTCGACGCCGGCGTTGAGGGCCTGCACCTGGCGGTTCTGGTTCACGCCGCCGAAGATCGTGGTGGTGGTGAGGCCGTACGCCTTGGCGAGCGGCGCGAGCGTCGCATCGATCTGGGTGGCGAGCTCACGGGTCGGCGCGAGGACGAGGCCGACGGGGCGGCCCTTGCGCCGGGCGCCGCCGGCGAGCGTGGTGCCCAGGCGCGCGACCATCGGGATCGAGAACGCGAGCGTCTTGCCCGAGCCGGTCTTGCCGCGGCCCAGCACGTCGCGGCCTGCGAGGGTGTCGGGGAGCGTGTCGACCTGGATCGGGAACGCGGTGGTCTTGCCGTCGGCGGCGAGCGCGTCGACGAGGGGCTGCGGCACGCTGAGCGCGCCGAAGGTGGTTTCGGTCATTGAGGATTCTCCGGGCACGACGGTGCCCTGTCGGTGGCCGGGGCGGATCTCGCCCTCGGGTCGCCGTACGAAAGTCATCACCGGCATCGCACGAGGCGGCGGCGGGGGAAGCGTTCTACGACGCGAGAAGCGCATCGGAGCGCTGCAAGTGATTCCACCCTAGCAGTCCGAACCTCCACACCGCCGGGCGTCACCTCATCGGGGCGGCGGGAGCTACGCGGGCTCGGCGGCGAGGGCGCCCTCGGGGTCCGCCGCAGCGATCGGGATGACGCCGCCCGGGTCGGGGTCGCCGTCCGGGCCGAAGGCGCCGTCGGCATCCGGTGCGGCGGGTCGGTCCGCGGCATCCGCGCCAGGCACGGACGCGGATGCCGCGAAGCGGTCGGTCGCGGCGCGGAGGGCGGCCGCGATGCCCGGCTCGGATGCCGCGTGCGAGGCATCCGGGATCATGTGGAGCTCCGCCTCCGGCCACGCGCGGTGAAGATCCCACGCGGTCATGGGGGGCGTGCAGACGTCGTAGCGGCCCTGCACGATGACCGCCGGGATGCCGCGGATCGCATCGACGCCGGCGATGAGCTGGCCCTCCTCGAACCATCCGCAGTGCATGAAGTAGTGGTTCTCGATGCGCGCGAACGCCACCGCGGCGCGCGGCTCGGTCATGGCGCGGACGAGGTCGTCGTCGGGGAGGAGCGTCAGCGCGGACGCCTCCCAGCGCGACCACGCGATCGCGGCGGGCTCGTGCACGGCGGGGTCGGGATCGCACAGGCGGCGGTGGTACGCCTCGATCATCCTCGAGCGCTCGAGCACCGGGATGTTGGCGATGAAGTCCTCCCACTCGTCGGGAAGGATCGCCGACGCCCCGCCTTCGTAGAACCACTCGAGCTCGTGGCGGCGCAGCGTGAAGATGCCGCGCAGGACGAGCTCGGACACCGCCTCCGGGTGCGACTGCGCGTAGGCGAGGGCGAGCGCGCTTCCCCAGGAGCCGCCGAAGACCTGCCAGCGCTGGATGCCGAGGTTCTTGCGCAGCAGCTCCATGTCGGCCACCAGGTGCCACGTGGTGTTGTGGCGCAGGTCGGCGTCGGGCTCGCCGGCGTGCGGCGTGGACCGTCCGCATCCGCGCTGGTCGAACAGCACGATGCGGTACCGCTCGGGGTCGAAGAACCGGCGGTGCCAGGGCGCGGTTCCGCCGCCGGGGCCGCCGTGCAGGAACACGACCGGCTTGCCGTCGGGGTTGCCGCTCTGCTCCCAGTACACGCGGTTGCCGTCGCCGACGAGCAGCTCGCCGCTCTCGTACGGCTCGATCGGCGGGTACAGGATTTCGTCGAGTCGCTCGTTCACAGGTCCTCCCCGGCCACGGCGAAGGTGTCGCATGCGCCCAGGCCGTCGCGATATCCCGTCTCGAACCACCGCTGACGCTGCTCGCTCGAGCCGTGCGTCCACGTCTCGGGGTTGACGAACCCGCCCGCCTCCCGCTGGATGTGGTCGTCGCCGACGGTCTGAGCCGCGTTGATCGCGTCGGCGATCTGCTGGGGGGTCGGCGCATCCAGGTACGGCACGCCGTTGTCGTCGACCTGCTTGGTCATCTCCCCGACCCACGCGCCGGCGAAGCAGTCGGCCTGCAGCTCGGTGCGCACGCCGTTGCTGTCGGGGCCTGTCCCGTTGTCGGGGTGCTCCTGCATGATGCCGGTGATGTTCTGCACGTGATGCCCGTACTCGTGGGCGAGGACGTAGAGCTGCGCGAGTTCGCCGGCGGTCGCCTCGAAGCGCTCCCGCATGAGCGCGAAGAAGGTGGGGTCGACGTACACCGTCTCTTCGGGCGGGCAGTAGAACGGGCCCGTCTGGTTCGAGGCTGTGCCGCACTGGGACGGGGTCTGGCCGTCGACGACGATCAGCTGGGGCGCACGGTATCCTTCGATCTGCTGCGACCAGTACTCGTCCAGCACCAGGCTCCCCGCTGCGAGCCGGCAGTCGTCACGGGCGTTCGCGTCAGCGCCGGTCTCGCACTGCTCGATCTCGGACTCGCCGCCCGCGGCGCCCTGCGGCACACCGGGAAGGAGACCCGAGACGTCGGTGCCGGTGAACAGCTGGAACAGCAGCACCGCGATCGCGCCGATGCCGGCGATGCCGCCGCCGGCGACCGCGGCTCCCGCTCCTCGACGTCGGGCGCGGTTCCCCCCGACGTTGGCGTTCTCATTGAACGTCATGGCCTCACGGTACCCCGGTCGGCCGCGGCCCTGCCGCTTCGACAGGCATCCCAGCGGACACTGACCCGTCGATCCCCCGACCGCTCGCGTTCAGCACGCGGACCAGTCGCGTTCAGCCGGGGCACCGGTGCGCCGGCTACCGCGCCGCGGCCGGGACCGCCGCACGACCGGCCAGGTACTCGGCCCAGGCCCGCGTGCCGCGCTGCGCGTCCCCGCCGGCGAGGTTGTCACCCGCGGCGTAGGCGCGGCCCACCGCGCCGGTGAGGGGAAACGGCATCGTGCGGCGACGCCGGCCCCGCGGCTCGTTGAACGCGGCGACGAGGTCGCGGATGTCGAGCACGTCGGGCCCGGCGAGGTCGCGGACGCGCCCGGCCGGACTCCCGAGGGTCAACTCCGCCAGCCGCGCGGCGACCTCGTCGCCGTCCACCGGCTCGAAGCGCAGACCGCGGGGCGCCGGGGTCAGCGGGAGCGCCGCCATGGCCTTCACCACCGGGAACACGAAGTCGTGCAGCTGCGCGGCGCGCAGCACCGTCCACGGCACGCCCGATTCCATGATCGCGCGCTCGGCCTCGGCCTTCGCACGGAAGTAGCCGATCGGCATCCGGTCGGCGCCGATCACCGAGATGAGCAGCAGGTGACGGATGCCGCCGGCCCGGGCCGCGGCCGCGAGATTGCCGGCGGCGATGTCGTCTCCCTTCGCGCCGCCGGCGAGGTGGAGCACCACCTCCACCCCGTCGAGCGCCGCCGTGAGCCCGCGACCGGCGACCGTGTCGCCTTCGACGTGCTGGATGCCGGGCATGTCTGCCCGCGGGTGCCGGGTCAGGATTCGCACGTCACGCCCCGCTGCGCGCAGCAGGGGGACGACACGGCGACCGATGTTGCCGGTGCCGCCGGTTACGAGAATCGGTGCAGTCATGGTTGTCTTCCTCTCATGTCACATCCGAGGACGCTGCCTCGTCGACATCACGACGACCGAGCACGGGGAGATGTGACATGACGGATCGACGAATTCTCGCGAGGCGCTTCGAGACCGAGCGTCCACGGCTCACCGCCATCGCGACCCGGCTGCTCGGCTCGGCCGCGGATGCCGAGGATGCGGTGCAGGAGGCCTGGCTGCGGCTCGAGCGCACCGACCTGCAGCCCATCGAGAACCTCGACGCGTGGCTGACGACCGTCGTCTCGCGCGTGAGCCTGGACATGCTGAAGGCGCCGCGCCGCACGCGCGAGGACTCGTGGCAGGTCCAGCCGTGGCGCGACGAGCCGGCCGCCGTGGACGCCGATCCGGCCGACGCCGCCGCGCGCAACGACGACATCAGCGTGGCCCTGCTGGTCGTGCTGGAGCTCCTCAGCCCGGCCGAGCGCCTCGCTTTCGTGCTGCACGACGTCTTCGGGCGGCCGTTCGAGGAGATCGCGACCGTCCTCGAGCGCACGCCGGATGCCGCCCGGCAGCTGGCGTCGCGAGCTCGTCGACGCGTGCGCGGGGCATCCGCTCCTGAGCGGCCGTCGCCGGCGCGCACCCGAGAGGTGGTGGACGCGTGGCTGCGCGCCGCGCGCGAGGGGGACTTCGGCGCACTTCTGAGCCTTCTCGACGACGGCGCCGTGCTGCGTGCCGACTTCGGCACCTCCACGCAGGTCATCGAGGGCGCCCGGGCGATCGCCGAGCAGGCCGTGCTGTCGGCCCGGCTGGCCGCCCACTCGACCGCCGTGCGCATCGGAGGTCGCCCCGGTGTGGCGGCTGTGCTCCACGGCAGGGTCGTCTCGATCATGGCGTTCACGCTCGAGGAGGGGCGGATCACCGCGCTCGACGTGCTGGCCGACCCCGCGCGGCTCGCCGACCTGCGGGTCGACGAGATCGTCGCCGGCGACCTGGGCTGACACCGGCGCACGAGGGGATGGCACCCGGCGGACGCGTGTCAGCGGCGTCGCCTCCGCCGGCGCGATCTCCTCCCGCACAGCCCGACCCACGGGACGACCGCCGCGCGCCGCGCAGGAATAGGCTCGGCACATGGTCACCGCACCCACGACGGTCACGATCACCGGAGCCGGCGGACAGATCGGCTACGCCCTGCTGTTCCGCATCGCGGCGGGCGACATGCTGGGCCCCGACCGGCCGGTGAGGCTCCGGCTGCTGGAGATCCCGCAGGGCATGCGCGCCGCCGAAGGAGCCGCGCTCGAACTGCAGGACTGCGCCTTCCCGCTGCTGGACGCGGTCGAGCTGAGCGACGATCCCCGCGTCGCGTTCGACGGCTGCGACATCGCGCTGCTCGTCGGCGCGAGACCGCGCGGACCGGGCATGGAACGCGCCGACCTGCTGGCGGCGAACGCGGGCATCTTCGGCCCGCAGGGCGCGGCGATCGGGGCATCCGCGGCCGAGGACGTCCGCGTCGTCGTGGTGGGCAACCCCGCGAACACGAACGCGCTCATCGCCGCAGCATCCGCCGCTCCGGACGTGCCCGCCGACCGCTTCAGCGCCCTCACCCGGCTCGACCACAATCGTGCGGTCGGCCAGCTGGCAGAGGCGCTCGCGGTCGGTCCCGGGTCGATCACCGACGTGACGATCTGGGGCAACCACTCCGCGACGCAGTTCCCCGACGTGACGCACGCGACGTTGACGCGTCCGGACGCGCCGGGCGAGCGCACGCCGCTGCTCGCGGCCCTCGCGCTCCGCCTCGGCGGTCACGAGCAGGCGATCGCATGGCTCGACGACGTGTTCATCCCCCGCGTCGCTCAGCGCGGCGCGGAGATCATCCAGGTGCGCGGGTCGTCGTCGGTCGCGTCCGCGGCGAACGCCGCGATCGAGCACGTGCGCGACGAGCACCACGGCACTCCGAACGGGTGGACCTCGGCGGCGGTCGTCTCGCGCGGCGAGTACGGGGTTCCGGAGGGGCTGGTGTGCTCGTTCCCTGTGACCTCGGACGGCACGGGCTACCGCGTCGTCGAGGGTCTCGAGCTCGACGACCGTGGGCGCCGGCGGCTGGACGCCTCGGTCGCCGAGCTCATCGCGGAGCGCGACGCCGTCCGCGAGCTGGGAGTGGTGCGGTAACCGCATGGAGGCGCTGATCCTCGCCATCGGCGCGATCATCGTGATCTCCCTCGCGACGGCGATCGCGCCGCGCCTCGGCATCGCGGGACCCCTCGTTCTCGTCCTGATCGGAGCGGGGATCAGCCTCCTGCCGTTCGTGTCGATCCCCGAGATCGACCCGGAGTGGATCCTCGTCGGCGTCCTGCCGCCGCTGCTGTACTCGGCGGCGGTCGCGCTGCCGGCGATCGAGTTCCGGCGCGACTTCGGCCCCATCGCGGGGCTGGCGGTCGTGCTGGTGCTCATCAGCTCGATCGCACTCGGCGCGTTCTTCATGGCCGTGATCCCCGGCATCCATCCGGCCATCGCGGTCGCGCTGGGTGCGATCCTCAGCCCGACGGATGCCGTCGCCACGGGGATCGTCAAACGGCTCGGCGTCTCGCGACGCGTCGTGACCATGCTCGAAGGCGAAAGCCTCCTCAACGACGCCACCGCGCTGGTGCTGCTGCGGACGATGGTCGCCGCCGCCGCGGTGGCGAGCACCGGCGCCGACGCCGACACCGACATCGGCGTGGGTTTCGTTCCCGCCTTCGTCTGGGGAGTGCTGGTGGCGGTCGCCGTCGGCGGCATCGTCGGATACCTCAACCTGCGGCTGCGCGCGCTCATCGGCCATTCGGCGGCCAACACCGCCGTCGGCTTCGTCGTTCCTTTCGTGGCGTACCTGCCCACCGAGGAGCTGGGCGGCTCGGGGCTCGTGGCCGCCGTCGTGGCCGGCATCGTGACAGGTCAGGGGTCCGCTCGATGGTTCACGCCGGAGCAGCGCCGCTCGGACGAGCACAACTGGCGCACGGTGGAACTCGTCCTCGAAGGGGCCGTGTTCCTCCTCATGGGTCTCGAGCTCGACGAGATCGTGCGGCGGAACATCGCCGAGCACAACGGCCTGGGCACGGGACTGGGCATCGCCCTCGGCGCCCTCGCCATCATCATCGCCGTCCGCGCCGCGTACGTGTCGCTGCTTGTGTGGGCCCAGAGCAGACGTGCCCGCTCCAGGCGCCGACGCCGGCTCGAGGCGATCGGCGAGCGCATCGACGATGTCGCGGCCGGGCGCGTCGCTTCCCCTTCCCGACCGGGCCTGCCCGAGCCCTCGGTGCACGACCCGCGCGTGCAGCGCCGGCTCGCGGCGATGCGCGGACGGGTCGCGCGCGCCCTGGGGGACCTCGACTACTACCAGGCGTCTCCGCTGGGATGGAAGCACGGCGCGATCATCGTGTGGGCAGGCATGCGCGGCGTCGTCACCCTCGCGGCCGCGCAGACGCTGTCGGACGAGACCACGGACGATCGCGCGCTGCTGGTCTTCATCGCCTTCGCGGTCGCCGTCGGCAGCCTCATGCTGCAGGGCTTCACGCTTCCCTGGCTGGTGCGGATGCTGCGCATCGAGACCGCCGACAGCGACGCCCTCGACCGCGCCGAGCAGTCGGCTCTGGACGACGAGCTGCGCGCGGCTGCGGCATCCGCTCTCTCGGGCGACGCGATCCGGCGGCGCGACGGCTCGGCGTTCCCGGAGGAGCTCGTGCAGCGGATGGGCTCGCGCCTGATCGACCCGCCCGACGATGAGTCGACGTCGCTCGCCCGCGATGTGCTGGAGCTGCGGCTGGCGATGATCGAGGCCATGCGGGCGCGGCTCAACGAGCTGACATCGGGCGGCGGATACAGCACGCCGGCGCTGCGCCACGCCCTCGCGGAACTGGACGCCGACCAGCTGAGTCTCGAGCTGCGGATACGCGACGACGACTGACGCTGTGCGTGTCGCCTCGCCGGGAGAGAATAGGAACAGGGGACACGAGGACAGCGAAGGGGCGGCTCACATGAGCGACGTCATGCAGGATGCCGGATCGGCGATGACGGATGCCGCGATCTCGCGCACGTCGGAACCGGCGGGGCCGGCGGCGGACACCAGCCCTCTTCACCTGCCGCATGCCGCGGCCGACTGCCCGAAGTGCTTCACCGAGCTGCAGGCCGACCGCAACTGGTGGCGAGCGCGGCCGGCCGGGTCTCGTCTCGTGGGGCTCGTGATCGCCCGCGACGACATGCCCTCGGTCGTGGAGCAGCGGGCAGCGCTGACGCGCTTCGGAGTGCCGATCGAGGGTTTCCGGCATCCGGCTCCCGAGACGCTCGAGTCGTGGGAGGAGCGGCTGGTGCGCCTGTTCGGCACGCTGCGCCGCGGTGATGTGCTCGTCGTGGCGAACGTGCATGCGCTCGGTCGCGACATCGACGAGGAGACCCGCACGGTGGCCGAGCTGCGCCGCCGCGGCGTCATCATCAAGGTCGTCGGCCACGGCGGCCGTCACCTCTACGACGCCGGCCGCTGACGCCGCTGCGGGTCAGTCCTCGTTCGAGCCGGAACCGTTCGAGTGCAGCTCCTGGTCGAGCAGGGGAAGGTCTTCGCGCGTGACCAGGCGGGCGGCGATCGCGTGCTCGACCAGACGCACCCGGCGGTTGGTCGCGTAGGAGCGGACGCCGCCGCGCAGGCCCGGCACGCCGATGCGGTCGAGCTTGTCGCACACGTTGTCGAGCTTGCGGTTGAAGCGCGTGAGCGTCCAGCCGATCCGCTCGGCCGCCTGCGCGGACGTGGGCAGCTCGCTCATGCCCGTGCCCTCGCGGCGCAGCACGGGCTCGGCGAGCGCGAGGATCATCACGCGCTGGCTGTGCGTGAGCGGCACGTCGCCGATCGTGCTCAGGCCGTCGTCGTCGGGCTCGCGCTGCGTCTCGCGGAATGCCGGCTCGGACGCGTGGATGGTGAGCTCGTAGGTGGTCGGTCCGGCGCTGAAGATCACCGATGTCGACGCGAAGACGAGCGGCAGCCGCGCGCCCGGAGCGAGCCAGGCCTGGACGCGCCCACCCGAGTCCGTGACCGTCGCGCTCAGCCGGCTGCCGACGTTCGACAGCAGCCAGAGCCCCTCGACGTTCTGAATGGTCAGGAAGTTCCGGTGCAGGAAGAGGTTGTCGTCGATCGCGAGATCGCCCTCACGGCCTACCGTGAAGACGCCGGTGGGCGCCACCGGGAACAGCTCCCCGGCGAACTCCACCGTCAGCTCGTCCGTCGCGCGCATCGTCATGGTGTGCACCCCGTCACCGGCTCTGACTGCCTGCCGTTCCCGCGGACGAGCGTCACCTCGACGCACGTCGTGCCCGAGGGATCGGGCGGCAGCACGTACTGCGTGTCTTCGATCGAGGTCAGCTGCGGCTCCTCGTCGGGACGGGTGACCGCGCCCACGATGTAGTGGTCTCCGTCGAGCGGCTCCGGGTTGGTCCACGTGAACCGGACCCCTTCCGGCACGACGGCTCCCGTGAGGTCCTCCGGCTTCGGAACGACCGCCGAGACCGGGTCCTGCGGGTCGACCGGCCCGTCCGACGGGGATGCCTCGTCGCGCTCTCCCGACAGGATGCCGGGGAGCGACACCCCCACGATGATGGCGGCGAGCACGACGATGGTCGCCGCGATCCCCACCCACAGGCCGACGCGGCGACGGGGGGCGGCCGGCGCGTCGGCGGGTTGCGGGGAAGCCGGCGCCTCGAAGGCCGGAGCCGTGACCGGCGGTCCCACCGGGCCGGGCGCGGCCAGGCTGGGAGCCGGCGTGGGATAGCCCGCGCTCGGGGCGGGCGCGGGCGAAGCCGCTCCGGATCGGACCACCGTCTCGTCGTAGGCCGGCACGTCGGTGTCGCGCCGGACGGTGGCATCCAGGGGTGCCGTGGCCGACGCCGTCGGGGCGCGCAGCACCGTCTCGGCCGGCGCCTGGCTCTCGAAGCGGGGTGCGAATGCGGCGGTGCTGGGCGCGGTGGTGGCCGACGGACGCGTGAGACCGGCGGCCGGGTTCGTCTCGGGATCGATGCTGACGACCCCGCGCACCCGCGTGAGGCCGTCGTCCTCGTCTTCCACCACGTCCTCGGGCACGTGGTCGTCGAGGATGTCGATGGCGGTGACCCCGTGGGACAGCTCGATCTGCACCTTCTGCAGGGCGCGCGCGAACCCGATGGCGCTCTCGTAGCGGTCGGCGGAGGCCTTGGCCATGGCGCGCTCGAGCACTCGCTGCAGCGACAGCGGCGCATCCGCTCGCCCGAGCGCCGGGAGCGGCATCGTCTCGATCCGCTGGATCAGCTCGGCCGCGGTGTTGCGCTGGCCGGGCAGCTCGAAGGGCGACCGCCCGGCGAGCAGGGTGTACACCGTCGCGCCGAGGGCGTACACGTCCGAACGCGGATCGCTGCGCGGCACGTCGGCGAACGACTCCGGCGGCGACCAGGGGATCGACAGGCCCGCAGACTCGGCGGCGGCACTCGTGGTGGAGGCGATGCCGAAGTCGGTGAGAGCCGGGCGGTTGTACTCGGTGACGAGGATGTTGGCCGGCTTGATGTCGCGGTGCAGCACGCCGGCTCGGTGCGCGGTCTCGACCGCGGCGGCGACCTGCACTCCGACGCGCAGCGACTCCGCCACCGGGAAGGGCTCCCGCCGGTAGCGCACCTGCAGGTTGGGCTTGGGGCAGTACTCCATCACCAGGTACGGGCGCCCGTCGTGGGCGACTCCCGCCTGATAGATGGTGACGATCGCCGGGTGCGTCGACAGCATCGCCATGACGTTCGCCTCGGCGGTGAACTCCTCGACGGATCCGCTCGAGATGCGGTCGGTGAGCAGCACCTTCACGGCCACACGGCGCTTGGGCAGCTGCTGCTCGTAGAGGTAGACGTCGGCGAACCCGCCGGAGCCGAGCAGGTCGAGATACGTGAAGCCCGGCAGATCGGGCGGTGTCATCGGCGCGCGTCGGCTCACACCAGCTCCTCGATCGCGACGGTGATGCCGTCGCCGAGGTCCAGCACGTCGCCGGGCACGACGACGGTTCCCTCACCGGGGTGCAGCCGGACGGGGTCCGCACCGCTTCGCCGCAGCGTCGTGCCGTTGGTCGTCCGCAGGTCGGTCGCGACGATGCTGTCGCCCTCGACGCGCAGCTCGACGTGGCTGCGCGAGATGTCCTGCTGCGGGCTGTCGACGGCGATGAGGTGCGGGAGGTCCGTCCCCGAGACACGTGTCGACCGGGGCCGCCGGCCGATCACGACCGTGCGGTCCAGTGCCACCACCTGGCCGGTCGAGACCCGGATGCGCCCGGGCGCACGGGGACGCGGCGGTGCCAGCGGCGGCATGGACGAGGTCAGAGGATCTCCGGTGCGTATCGCCCGCGCCTCCGCCAGCGACACCGTCTCACCGTCGTGGTCGCCGTGCGCCGGCGCCGCGCCGGACGGAGTGCCGGACCGCACGAGCGTGGCCCCGAGCGGATCGACGACGGGCGTGTCGGGCGCCGGCGGCTGCTCGGCGCGCGGGATGAACGTGGAGTCGCCGGGAAGCAGCGTGTCGGCCCCGGCGACGCTGAGCACGGCGGAGGAGTCGATGAGTCCGCCGGCCGGCGTCGGCGGCGCCGCCGGCGTCGGCTGCGCCGCCGGCGTGGCCGGCGCAGGCTGGGCCGGGCGCGATCGGCGAGAGGATGCGATCGTCTCGTCGACGGATGCCTCTTCGGCGGCCGCCGCGGGGCTCGGTGCGTTCGCCGGCACGGCGGTGGCGGCAGCACCGCCCGATTCCGCGGTCGCGGGCGACGACGCCGCAGCGGAAGCAGACGGCACAGCCACCGAGGGTCGGCTCGATGCCGGATCGGCGGCGGCATCCGACGTGGCGGCACCTGCGCCGGGCTCCCACACGACGCGGTCGGCGAGCACGACGCCGTCGGCGACCGGGAGCTCCGGTTCCACCGTCGCCGCGCCATCCGTCCCCGTGAGGGTGACCCGTGTGACGGCGTCGATCACGCGCTCGGTCCATGTGGTGACGCCCTCGCCCGAGATCCGCTCGGCGCGTGGTGCCTCGACGGCGAGCGCGTGGCCGCCGCGCACGGCGACGCGCACCGCGGAGCCTTCGGCGAGCGCCACGGCGAAGGCCGGGATCGCGGTCAGGGACGCACCGTACGCGCCGGTGAGCGCCTCGATGACGCCGCCGAGCCCGCGTCCTTCGGCGACGAGGTCACGGATGCGGGATGCCAGAGCGGGCGACGTGCCCGGCTCGAGCACCACGACGCCATGCGCCGTCACGACGACGGGCGTCGTTCCCGGCGAGTACAGCGTCGGCATCACTTTCCTCCTACGGCGGCTGCGCGGGGCAGCGTGTCGCCGTCGACCTCGTCGACAGGTGCGACCGCTGGTACCGTATCGCGCTCCCCGGACCGGTTGGCACGCGTGCGGACCGCGAGGGCGTCGATCACCAGCGCCGTGATGTTATCGCGTCCGCCTCGCACCATCGCCTCGTGCACCAGTCTGGTGGCCGCAGCCTGAGGGTCGGACTCGCCGACCAGGATCGCGTGCAGCTCGTCGTGACGCAGCTCGCTGGACAGGCCGTCGGAGCACACGAGCACCCGATCGCCCTCCTCGGCGGGCAGGAGCCAGTAATCGGGCTCGCCGTCGCTGCCGGCGCCGATCGCCCGGGTGATGACGTTGCGTCGCGTGTCGCGGTGGGCGGCGTCGAGGCTGAGCTCGCCGCTGTCGACGAGCTCCTGCACGACGGAGTGGTCGACGCTGACCTGCTCGAAGTGTCCTTCGCTGAGGCGGTACGTGCGCGAGTCGCCGAGGTTGACCGCGAGCCAGTACCCCTCGCCGTCGACATCGGCGATCACGACGCCGGCGAGCGTCGTTCCCGCTCCCGCGCCGGCGCCCGTCGACAGCGCGTCGACGCGACGGCGGGCGCGGGCGATCGCGGCGTGGACGTCGTCGATGGTGAGGCTGGGACGCCCCGCGAACACCGCGAACTCCTCGATCACCGTCGCGCTCGCGATCTCGCCGGCGTGATGCCCGCCCATGCCGTCGGCCACGAGGTACAGCGGCGCCTCGGCGAGGAACGCGTCTTCGTTGATGCGGCGGCGCAGGCCCGGATCGGTCGCCGCGCCGGACCGCGCGATGATCGGCGCGTGCATCACACGGCGCCCAGGGTGGCGCTGCGGTCGCCGAACTCCAGGCGGTCGCCCGCTCGCACCGTGGTGGGAAGGCCCGGAACGAGGGGGAAGCGCCCTCCGTCGCGCAGGAGCACCGTGCCGTTGGTGGAGTGCCGGTCGCGCACCCAGGGGCCGTTGTCGTCCGCGCCGATCTCGAAGTGCGTCTTCGACAGCGAGAGCGTCTCGTCGCGCACCGCGACCACCGCGGCGCCGGGCTCGGCCGCGGGATTGCGCCCGTAGAGCGTGCGGCCGTACGCGGCCATGCGCGTGCCGTCGTCCCACGTGAGCACGGCGAGCGGGCGGTCGGCCCGCTCCGCGGGGAACGGGACGGATGCTGCCCGGGTGTCGTCGACGTCGACGGCGACCGGCGTCGCCACCGCGCCCGGGAAGAGCGGGATGCCCGCGGACGCGTGAGCCGCGGCGCCCACAGGAGCGGTCGCCGGCACGACGGGGATGGCGACGGTCGGCGCCGACGCCTGGGGAGCCGCGGCCGGCTGGTCGTTCGCCGTCACGGTCGTGGTGGGCGCGGTCGGGGCTGTCGCCGACCGGTGCGCCGCGGCGGCCTCGAGCGGCTCGGTGAGATCCGCGGGCGGGTACGGCAGCGTCCCCGTCGCGGCAGGCCGAGAAGCGATCGACGCGGGGACGGCGGAAGCTGGCGCGGGCGCCGGCGCCCCGACCAGCGAGGGCTCAGCGGCACGAGCGGGCGCGGGCGGCGCAACCGGCGCGGGCGCGGGCACCGAGAGCAGCTCGGGTTCAGGAGCGGGAGCGGACGGCGCAGCCGGCGTGGCAGCGGCGATCGGCGCAGAAGCGAGCGCGACCGCAGGAGCGTCAGCCGGGTGCGGCACGGGGTGTGCGGCAGCGGGCGGAGTCGGCTGCGGCGCGAAGTGAGCGGGAGCCGAGGGCGGTGGCGTGTACGCAGGCGCCGGCGCGGCCGTGTAGGCCGGGCGCGCGGGAGCGGCGTAGGCCGAGGGGCGTGCCGGAGCGTCGTAGGCCGGCGCAGGGATCGGGGCGCGCTGCGCCGTCGCGGCGCCGTAGGGGTGCATCGGCGGTGCCGCGGGGGGCGCGCCGGCGGGACCGTATCCAGCAGGTGCCGCCGGTGCCGGCCAGCCGGGGTAGACCGGTGCCATGCCACCTCGCGGCGATCCCGCGGGGGCGGGCGTGGCATCCGTTCCCCGTACATCGACGACGGCGGTGCGCGCCGCCATGTCGTGCCAGCCCTGGCGCTTCACGCTCGCGTCGAACAGCGGTGTGAAGTACCCGACCACGACCGAGGCCGCCAGGTTGAAGACGAGGTTGCGCAGCACCGCACGCCAGAAGCCGATGGGCTCTCCCGAGTCGGCGTCCTGCAGGCGCAGACCGAGGGCGCGCTGGCCGATCGAACCCCGGCCTCCCTGCATCGCCGAGTACGCCAGCCACCACCCCAGCATCCCGAGCGCGACGAGCAGCCATCCCAGCATCGCCCAGACGAGAACGCCGGAGGAATCGCGCGCGAGGACGCGTCCCCAGAGCACCGCGACGTACAGGCCCACGAGCACCAGCGCGATCGCCGTGGCGATGGCGGTGTCGATCACGTAGGCGCCGACACGGCGCCCGAGGGAGGCCGGCGAGACGGCGGGAAGCGGGGATGCGGTCATTCGGTCTCCTGGGGTTCGGACGCGGAGCCGTCGGGTCGGCTCTTCCTCGCGCCGCGGCGGCGCTTCTGCGCGCCTTCGGGCGCCGGGGGGCGCAGGGTGCGGGGCGGAAGGGCGAAGCGGGTGCCGGCGAGGAGGGAGCGCAGGCTCAGCCGCGCCTGGAGGCGCCGCCACACGGAGCGCCCGCGACCCATGCCGCCGACGATCTCGTCGACCTGCTTCCAGAACTCATCCACGTCGTCCGGGCTGGGCTCGGACGGCCCGAACACCTCGAGGTCGGCGCGTGAGGCGAGCGTCGTCACCTTCGGCTCCGCGAACGCCGCGCTGAGGATGCCGGCGTCCTCGCGACGCGTCGCACCGGGACGCACGGGCGCACCGTAGTCGGACGCGCGGTCCACCAGCTCGTCCCACCCGCCGCTGATGCGATCGGTGGCGCGCTCGGCCTCTCTCCGCTTGCGGCGCCGCGTCGCCTTCAGCGCGCCGATGACGATGAACGGGGCGAGCAGCACGAAGAGGATGCCGAGAGTGCCGAGGCCGATCGCGACGATGGTCCACAGCAGGGTGGCGTCGAAGCCCTCGTCGTCGTCGGAGCCGCGGTCGTCGGTGGTCGTCGGCGGCAGGTCGACCGGCTCCTGCGGCGGGGGCGGCGGCTGCAGCACCTGCGGCTTCGGGTCGGCCTTGGGCTTCGTCGTCTGGTCGCTCGGGACCTGGTCTTCGGGCGGCGTGGGGTCGAAGGGCACCCAGCCGACGCCGTCGAAGGCGACCTCGACCCACGCGTGCAGGGTCTCGCCGTTCGCGGTGAACATCGGCTGATCGGCCTGCTCCTCGTCGGGGTAGAAGCCCATGACGACGCGCGCCGGGATGCCGAGCTCACGTGCGAGCAGCGCCATCGCGGTGGCGTACTGCTCGTCGTCGCCCACCATCTGCTCGGCGCCGAGCATCGTGGAGATGCGCTCGGCGCCGTGTCCGGCGCGCGAGAGCGGCTGCCCTTCCAGGCCGTGACTGAAGAACCCGCCCTCGGACAGCATCGACTCCAGCGCCCGCACCTGCTCGATGGGGGTCGTCGCCTCGGCGACCGCCTTGGCGGCGATGTCGGCGAAGTCCTCGGGCACGCCTTCCTGATCCGGAAGCGCCAATGGCGCGAACGGCACGTCGGCCAGCGACTCGTCGCTCGGCACGTCGGGGATCACGCTCTGCAGCGTGTACGCGTCCCCTTCGCGCAGGCCCGCCGTGACGACGCCGGTGTACGTGGCGTCGTTGTAGTGCGCGGTGCGACGCAGATCGTCGGCACGGTCTCCTTCGAACGTGACGCTGCGCACCGCGCCGGCATCGGGCATCCAGACCGCGTCGAAGGCGCCGATCTCGACGTGCATCGTCGCCGGCGTGCCCTCGGCATCGGTGGACATGTTGGTGCGGATGGGCGTGAACGCGCTCGAGGACCCGGCGCCCTCGTCCGAGACGTTGTAGACGGTGCCGTTGTAGGCATCCATCGTCGCCAAGCGCACGCGCGCGCCCTCGGGCAGTCCCGTGACGGTGAAGAGCGACTCGTCGGGGTAGTCGCGGACGTACGCGCGGAACGACTGCAGCGGGCTGGGGAACTCGCGGATGTCGAACGGCGGGATGACGACATCGCGCAGCACGTAGCGCGGTCCGCTCGGTGCCGCGGCACCGCTCGTGGCGATGCCCGCGATCGCGGCGACCGCGAGGATCGCGCCGCCCAGGAGGAGCCGGCGGATCGCCGCGGAGCGGGTCGATCCGGAGCCTTCGCCGACGGAGACGGCAGCAGCCTGCGGCAGCCACGCCTGACGGACCGCCAGCCAGAGGACCGCGACCACGCCGAAGGCGACGCCCTGGACCACCGGGGCGAACGGCTGCGACGTTCCCAGCGCGATCTCGATCGCCAGGAGCGCCGCCGCGGGCAGCAGCGCCCAGGCGGCGTGCCGCAGCCGCAGGGCCAGCGACGTGGTCAGCACGGCCGCGACGAGTGTGAGCAGGAACGGCACGATGAGGTGCCCGTCGCCGGGTGCGACCGGGGCCACGGTCGTCAGCAGCTTCTTCCAGGCCTCGACGGTGCCCGCCGCCAGCAGTCCCAGCGTGTCGACGGTCGGAATGAACCCGGCGACCGTGGTGTGCGGCAGGGCGAGCACTCCGCCGAAGAGCAGGTAGGTCGCGATCGTGGCGGCCGACAGGAGCAGGATGCCCCACCGCAGGAAGGCGCCGAGCACGGCCAGGGCGCCCCCCAGCAGCAGGCCGCCGAAGGCGGCGAGGAGGTAGCTGGGCCCATCGAAAGTGGGCTGGAAGCCGGCCACCGGGATCGCCAGCAGCAGCGAGACCGCAGCGAGGTCGAGCACCCAGCGGCGCAGCGGGAGAGAGAACGACGTGGAGGCGGCCGCGGCGGGCGGCACGGCGGGCGGCGGTGTGTGCGGAGCGCTGTTGCGGGCCCGCGTGCGGGAGCGGCGGGTGGGCGCGGGTGCGCCGCTCGCGGCGCTGGAGGTGTGGGCGGGCGCGGTCATGCCAGCACCTTCCGCAGCGCGCCGGCGAGCTGGTCCAGCGCGCCGACCGTGACGACGTCGGCGTCGCCGATCCGGCGCAACGACGGTGCGGCGCCCCCGTCGGCGACGACGACGAGCGTCCGCGCTCCGAACGGCAGCCTGCTGCACGCCGTGCGCAGGTCGTTCGCCTCGACGCGGCTGCCGCACAGCAGCACGACGACGCTCGCGAGCGGCATCGACGCTGCCACAGCACCGGCGAGTTCGACGATCCTTCCCGCACGCGGCCGGGAGTGGTTGAGCCCGGACAGGGCGTCGAGGAACTGCTTGCCGGTCCCCGCCGGCAGCGTGCGCTCCTGCACGCGCACCTCGACGCGCTGCGAGTCCCGCAGTGCCCGCAGGCCCAGTGATCCGGCGGCCGAGATGGCCAGCTCGAACTCGTCGTCGTCGCGGTAGTCGGCCGGACTCGTGGACAGGCCGATCACGAAGTGCGAACGGCGGGTCTCCTCGTACTGGCGGACCATGAGGTTGCCGGCGCGCGCGGTCGACTTCCAGTGCACGTGGCGCAGGTCGTCGCCCGGCTGGTACTCCCGCAGCGCGTGGAACGACACGTCGTCGCGGGAGAGGTCGGTGGCCGGGAGCCCCTCGAGGTCGCGCAGGAAGCCGAGGGACTGCCCGTCGAACAGCACGGTGCGCGGGTGCACGAACAGATCGACCGGCTCATCCCGGCGGTGGACGCGCTCGAACAGTCCGAGGGGATCGCCGCGCACGACGCTGACCGGGCCCACCTTGATGACGGCGCGGCGGGAGGTCGGAATCGCGAACAGCTCCTCGGCGGATTCGCCAGGAGGAAGGCGATGGATGTCGAAGACGCCGCGGCCGGATCCGACAGGGAGCACCACCCGGGAAGGCAGGATCGCCCGGTTGCCGGTGTTCGAGAGCGTGAGTGCCCCGACCGCTCGCTCGCCGACCACGACACGCGTGCGGTTCAGATCGAGCGCCACGTCGTAGGCGGTGCGGCCGATGAGGAAGAGCAGGCACAGACCGAGCACGGTCGTCACGACGACCGCCGCGACGGTCAGCTCCCACCAGCCCAGGGCGCTGCCGAAGATCCAGAGCGCGACGGCCGCGACGATCAGCACCCAGGCGACCGGGCGCACCACGGTGAGCGCGACGCGCAGCCGGCGCAGCCCGCTCAGCGCGAGCTCACCGAGCCACGCGCGGCGGTCATCCGCGGTGGGGGTCGTTCCGAGTGCGTTCGCTGCCATCAGGCGGCGGACCTGGCCTGCGGCGCGGCGACCGACTCCAGCACGCGGGCGAGGACGGTCTCGGCCGAGGTGCCGGCGAACTCCGCCTCCGGGTCGAGCACGAGACGGTGGGTCCAGGCGGGCCCGGCGAGCGCCTTGACGTCGTCGGGCAGCACGAAGTGCCGGCCCTGCGCAGCGGCGAAGACCTTGGCGAGGCGGATCATGGCGAGCGAGCCACGCACCGAGACGCCCAGTCGGGTCGCCGGGTCTTCGCGGGTCGCCTCGGCCAGCTGAGCGGTGTAACGGAGGACCGCGGGGTCGACGTGCACGGTCGCGGCGAGGTCGGCCATGTCGGCGACGGCGCCGGTGGTGATGATCGCCGGCAGGTGAGCGGACGGGTTGCGATCGGCGGCGCCGGCGAGGATCCGCTCGGCCACCGCGAGGTCGGGGTACCCGATCGAGGTCTTCACGAGGAACCGGTCGAGCTGCGCCTCGGGCAGCTTGTAGGTGCCCGCCTGCTCGATCGGGTTCTGCGTCGCGATGACGAGGAACGGACGACCCACCTCGTGGGTCACGCCGTCCACGGTCACGCGGGACTCCTCCATGACCTCCAGCAGCGCCGACTGCGTCTTCGGCGAAGCGCGGTTGATCTCGTCGGCGAGCACGATCGAGGCGAACACCGGACCGCGATGGAACTCGAACCGGTGGTTGGCCTGGTCATAGATCGTGACGCCGGTCACATCGGAGGGGAGCAGGTCGGGCGTGAATTGGATGCGGCTGCTCGTGCCCTGCACGGTCGCGGCGAGCGCCTTCGCGAGGCTCGTCTTTCCCGTTCCCGGGGCATCCTCGAGCAGCACGTGACCCTCGGCGAGCATCGCCGACAGCACGAGCCCGACGACCTCCCGCTTGCCCATGAGGGCCTGGTCGACGTTGTCGACAAGGCGCGCGAAGGTGCCCTGGAACCAGGCTGCCTGCTCGGGGGTCATGGTCATGCTTCGTCCTGTTCGTTGCTCATCGGGTTGCGCTACCAGGTGGTGCGTTGAGAGTCGCCCCACCCGTGGATGGTCACCCAGACCTGCTGCCCCGGGTCACCGAAGTAGCAGCCGAGTTCTACCGTGCCGTCGGCCGGGATGCGGTACGTGCCACCGCCGGCGAACGGCGTGCCGCCCCACGGTCCGGTGGCGTTGCACGACACGCGATAGTCGCCGGCCCGGAAGTTGTGCACAGTCACGGTCACGAAGCGGCAGTGCTCCGACGTGCACGAGCTGCTGTTGGTGCGTTGGCCCTTGCCCGCGACCGCGCTCGGCTGCGGACGCGGCTCCGTGGTCGCCGAGGCGGAGACGACGTTCGAGACCTGGCCCTCCGCGTCATACGCCCGAACGTCGATCGAGTGTCGCTGGTCGTAGCCGTTGCCCACGAGGCGCGAGCCGTTCAGTCCGACGTTCTCCCACCCGCCGTTGTTGACGCGGATCTGCATCTGCGTGATCCGGCGTCCGTTCTCGGCCGGGGCGCTCCAGCTGAGGCGCACGCTCTGACCCTCGCGCTGCGCGTCCGCGCCGGGGTTGCGCACCGGCCCGTACGGGATTGCCTGATTCGACGGCGCCGAGGGCTCGCCGTTGTAACGGACGCCGTCCATCGCGGTGTACGCGCGCAGTCGCACCGTGTATGTCTGACCGTTGGACAGGTTGCGGATGATGCGGTCTCCCGGCAGCGCCTGCCAGCCCCCGCCGTTCAGGGAGTACTCGTAGCCGATCTCCCCGGCATTCGCGCCGTTGCCGGCCGCCTGCTGATACGAGACGACGATGGCGCTGTTGCCCTCGGGCGTGTCCGCCCGCACGTTCGTGGGCTGGCCCGGGGCACCGAAGGCCCGGCGCGGCGACGAGGCCGCGCCCCACGCGCTCCAGCCCGCCTTGTTCTGCGCGCGGACGCTGAACGTGTAGTCCGTCGTCGAGGTCGGCACGGTGACAGCCTGTCGCGTCTGCGAGCCCGGGATGCCGGTGATCGTGCGGACCACCCCGGAGCCCTGGCGCACCTGCACCTCGTACGACGCGATGGCATCGCCGTTGTTCGCCGGCGCCGCCCACACGACTTCCATCTGCGCCTGGTCGCCCACCGGGTCCAGTCGGTTCACCGACGGAGCGGCGGGAGCGGCCGGCGGTGCCGCGGGGATCTCGCTCGCCGACCAGCTGCTCCAGCTCGAGGGCTCGGGGGCGCGGTTGTGCGCCTGCACGCGCACCTGGTACGCCGTGCCGTTCTCCAGGCCCTCCCACACCAGCGAGTTGCCGGTGACGTCGGTCTTCTGCGCGACGCCCGACGGCGGGGCGGGCGAGATCTCGAGCGTGAACTTCTCCACGGGCGAGCCGGGGGTCGACGGCGTCGCCCACGACACCTGCAGACTGCGGTCGCCGAAGACGAGCGTCGGCGGGTTCGGGGTGTCCGGGCGAGCGTCGGGACGTGCCGTCTCGGACGGCGCCGACGGCTCGGACGGGCCGACGCGGTTCTCAGCGACCACCGTGAAGTTGTACTCGACGTTGTTTGTGAGACCGTCCAGCGTGCACGTGGTCGACGCGCAGATCTTCTCGTAGTCGCCGGCGGTCGACGACACGATGTAGCGCTCGATCTCGGCGCCGTTGTTCGCCGGCGGCGTCCACGACAGCACCACCGTGCGGTCCTGCACGCTCGAGACGGTCGGCGTGCCGGGCGCATCAGGCTTGCCCTGGACCGTGAGCCGGATGCGCCCCTCGACCTCGCGATCGACATCTCCCGTGGCATCCTGTACGCGGTAGCGGACCACCATCGTGCCGAAGAAGCGCTCGTTCGGGGTGACCCGCACCTCGTCGCCGGCGACCTCGACGTCGCCCTGGCCGGTCTCGACGACGGCGGTCGTGATCTTCAGCGGGGTTTCGGGGAACGGGTTGACGTCGTTGGCGAGCACCGGCACCGACACGGTGTCGCCCTGGTGGGCCTCGGGCACGATGTCGTCGTTCGCCGTCGGCAGCTCGCGCGTGGACGCGGTGACCCGCACGTTCACCGCACCTTCGATCGGCTCCGTGGTGCCGTCGGTGATGCGCAGGCGGATCGTCGCGGCGGTGCCCTTGCGGGTGCCCGCGTCTGCGCTCACGCGCAGCTCCTGATCGTCGATCGACGCCGACATGCCGCTGGGGGCCCCACCGACGATCTCGTACCGGATCCGGTCGAGGTCCTCGGGGTCGGGGTCGGTCGTGAGCCCGCGCAGATCCAGGCTGACGGGGTCTTCGCCGGGCGCGACATCGACCTGTCCGTTGACGAACGAGGGCTGCTGGTTCTCGGGCGGGAGCACCGTGATCTGCAGCGTGAGCGTCGCCTTCCGGCCGGCCGGGTCGTCGGGTCCCGTGCCGTCGGTCACTTCGAAGGTGATCGCGTCCGGCCCGAAGTACCCCGCCGCCGACGTGTAGACGAGCGTGTCCTGGTCCTTCACGAGGGACGAGCCGTCGTTGTGCGCGGCGGTCACCTTCGCCGCCTCGGTGATGACGACCCGCCCGCCGCCCGCGGCGCGCACGTGGTCCTCGAGCGGCAGCTCGACGGTCTCGCCGCTGGCGACCTCGATCGGCTCGGTCGTGGTCAGCGTGGGCGGCAGCGCCGAAAGGGCGGGCGCGTGGATGAAGGCGGATGCCTGGTTCCCGTCACGGTCGGTGATGGTGTACCGGATCAGCTGGTTCGTCTCGCCCAGCGTCACCCGGACCTTGCCGTCGCCCAGCACGCGCGCACCCGAGTCCGACACGGTGACCTCGAGCTCGTCGAGCGTGCCGTCGGGGTCCTCGTCGTTGGCGAGCACCTCGAGGTCGACGGTGTTCTCCTCGACGTCCTGCGCCCTGACGTAGTCGTCCCGTGCGATCGGCGGCTGCAGCGGCACGTCGTCGGCGACGGTGATCTGCACGACGGCCTTCGCCTGCGCGCCGCGGGCGTCGCGGATCGTGTACTGCAGCGAGGTCTCGATCGGCTCGCCCGGCGACGTGATGATCACGCGGTTGCCGTCGACCTTCGCCGACAGTCCGGGCACGTCGGGGAGGATCAGCCCGTCGCTGAGCACCCAGTACTCGTCGCCGTCGGGGTCGGAGTCGTTGGCGAGCACCGGCACGGCGACGCGGCGATCGGGGCGCATGACGACGGCATCCTTCACCGCATACGGCGCCTGGTTGACGCTCTCGGGCGGTGCGATCCCGACGCGGATCGCGGCGGTCGCCTCGGCGCCGAGGCGGTCGCGCACGCGGTACGTGAACGCGTCGACGCCCGCCGTGTCATCGAAGGCCTCGTACACGAGGTAGTCGGAGCCCGTCTCGACGATGCGCCCCTTGTCGGGCGAGGACGCGATGCCCACGAGGGTGACGGAGTCGCCGTCGGCATCGATGCCGTCCAGCGGCACCGCGATGCGCACCTGGCTGCCGCCGAGCACGCGGGCGGTCAGATCCCTGGGGCGTGGAGCGGCATTGGTCTCCTCGTTGACCGGCAGCACCTGGATCGTGATGTAGCCGGCGTCCTTCTGCCCCGTGCTGTCGACCACTTCGTACGTGGCGTACACCGTCCCGGGTTCGTCCGACGCGCGGAAGCGCACGGTGTCCTGCGAGACGAAGATCTCGCCCTTCTCGGGCTCAGGGAGCGGCGCCACGAGATCGGGGGCGACGTGGATGGTGTCGTTGTTGGGGTGGTAGTCGTTGTCGAGCACCGGGATGTTGACGACGTCGCCCGCGCGCACGACCACCTGGTCGTCGTTCGCGACCGGCGGGCGCAGCTGCGCCGGCGCGGGGATGGGGATGACGATGACGTCGCCCTCGGCCGACTGCGACCCGTTCGAGATGCGGTACGAGATGCGCACCTGCTGCGCAAGCGCCGCCTGGTCGCTGATGCGCAGCGTCTCGTGGTTGAGCACCGCGACGGCGATGCCCGAGTTGGGCTCGACCGTCACCGACTGCACGACGAGGATGCCGCCGGAGGGGTCGGAGTCGTTGGCGAGGACGTTGACGAGCACCTCGCCGCCGCTGGGGAGCAGCGCGACGTCGCGCACCGCGACGGGCGGGATGTTCGTCTCCCCTTCGGCGAGCACATCCACCCGGACCAGGCCAGGGACCGCGTTGGCGCCGGCGGCGACGAGGTACTGCACGTAGTAGCTGCCTGGTGTCGGAGAGGTGAAGGTGAAGGTCTTGTTGGCGTAGTCGGGAACGATCTCGGCGCCGCTCACCGGGTCGACGCGCGTCAGTCGCAGCGGCTCCCGGCCGGAGCTGGTGTCGTTCGCGAGCGGCGAGACCGTCGCGGTCTGTCCGGCCCGTACGGCGACGTAGTCGGCGTTGGTGACGGGGACGGTGGACCCCGCCGGGCGGACGTCGAAGCGCACGGTGCCGACGGTGACGTCTGATCCGTCCGAGACCGTGATCTCGACATCCTTGCGGCCCTGCGATCCGCCGACGGCGCGGTAGGTGATGCGGCCGTCGGAGGTGAAGTCGGCCTCGTCGCCGTCCGCGGGCACGACCGAGCTGAGGAAGACGTCGTCGCCGTCGGGGTCGATCCAGTCCGGCAGCACGTTGTACGTGACGGTTCCGCCGGATTCGACCGTGACGGTGGTCACGCGCTTCTGCGTGGGGGCGGCGTTGACGTCCCAGCCGCGCACCATGAGCGACACGATGGCCGTGTCGGTTCCGCCACGGCCGTCGTCGATCTCGTAGGCGAAGGATGCCGCACCCGAGGCATCCTCCGGAACGGCGATCTGCAGGCCCCGGCCGTTGTCGATCGACTGCACATCGCCGATGGAGGGTCCGCCGTCCAGGACGCGCGCGGTGAGGACGTCGCCGTCGGGATCGCTGTCGTTGTCGAGGATGGGCAGCAGGGTCGTCCGTCCGGGCCGGACGCCGAGGTCGTCGTCGGTGGCGACGGGCGGCGTGTTCACGTCGGAGCGCTCTGGGAGCGTCGTCTCCACCGTCTCCTCGGTGGTCTCCTCGCTCTCCTCGCTCTCCTCCTCGGGCGGGGTGATCTCCTCCCAGTTGTCCACGCGCTGCAGGCTCTCGGTCGCCATCCACGTCGCGCCGCCGACGACGTCGTTGAGGACGATCACGTCGCGGTTGACGCGGAACCGCAGCACGGACGTCGGCTCGACGCCGTCGATGTCGGTGATGAGGTCGTCGCTCTCACCCGGGCAGTCGCGGACGAACCGGGCCGAGCCGCTCCATGCGCCGTACGCGCAGCCCTCGAGCCACACCGGCGCGGTGGGCGAGCCGGCGGGACCCGCTTCGACGGTGCGCGGGTCCGACCCGTCGAACGGAACCCGCACGATCGCGGCGCTGGTGGCCACCGTCACCGCATCGGATGCCGCCGACGCCGTCTGCAGCACGCCCTCGCGGGCGCCGTCGATCACCACGGTGCGACCGTCGACGTACAGCGTGCCGGTGGAGGCGTCGAGGACCGCCGGACGCTCGCCCACGGCGGTGATGGACAGTTCCGCGTTCCCCGGCAGTTCGGGAAGGGCCGTCCGCGACGGCTCCGGCGCGCTGCCGTCGGGGTTCAGCCGGATGGTGACGATCTCGTGGTCATCGGCCGAGACGGCGTGGACGACGCCGTCGACCCCGACTGCGACATCCGCTCCCTCGCCGACGTTGGCGAGCGGCTCGGTGCCCTCGATCTGGAAGCCGCCCGCCGAGGCTGCCGGCAGCGCCCAGAGGTCGCCGGACGCGCGGTCGAGGATCGCGACGGTGGAGCCCCCGAGCTCGACGTCGGCGTCGCCCGGCACATTGGCCGCCGCGCCGAGGGCCACCATGGCGGGATCGACGACCGTGACGCTGGACCCGGCGTCATCCACGACGAGGACGGTGTCACCGGACTGCAGGATGTCGTACTCGTCGCTCGTGGTGCGCAGGCCGCCGTCGAGCACTTTGGACTCGTGGTTGAAGTGGCCGACGAGGAGGCTCGACTTCTTGGTGACCCACACACCGCCGTCGTGGAGGTCGACCTCGGTGGTGGGCAGGCCCTGGTAGACGAAGGCGAGGGTCGTGATGGTCACCGCCGCAGCCGTGACGGCGCCGGCGGACGCGAGCGTGCGCGGGCGCGCGCGGAGCCAGGCGAACGACCTCATGGAACTTCGGCCTCCTCCAGGGGCGGTGATGCAGCATCGCGGGGTGGAGCCCTGACGCGCCAGGCACACGGCGCGGAAGCGGACGATTCAGCCTAACCCGGCTGTTCACGTGCCCCCGATCCCCGCGGCCGCCCTGCGATGCTACCTGCCACACGCACGGGGGCCCATGGGGAGATTCCCCCATGGGCCCCCGATCGCGGTGTCAGCCCGCGCGGAGCCGGGCTGGCGTCATCTCATTCCGCGGACCGGCGCCTGCGTCGTGCGAACAGCAGGAGGCAACCGCCGACGAGCAGGAGGAATGCGATGCCGATGCCGATCCCCCAGCCGTCGGCTCCGGTGACCGCGAGGCGGTGCACCCGCGACAGCGTGGTCACCTGCTCCTCGGTCGCACCGCCGCCGAGCGCCACGCTGAGCAGGGTGGGATCCGTCATGGCGACGTTGACCAGTTCCGCCCCGTCAGGGGCATCCTGCTTCACCGTGACGGAGTAGGTGATCGTGGCCGACTCTCCCGCTTCCAGTCCGCCGGTCCAGGTGAGCGTGGCACCCGAGACCTCCGCGCTTCCCTCATCGGCAGCGGCGTCGCCGTTGTAGGTGGCGGCGTCCAGCACGCCGGTCAGGTCGTCGGTCAGGACGGCCGGATCGGCGGCGGGGATGTCGGCCTGGCCGCTGTTGGTCACCGTCACGGTGTACGTGATCCTGTCCCCGGGCGCTGCGACCGCCGCGCTCGCCGACTTGTCGATCTGCAGCGCAGCGAGCGGGGTCTGGGTGAGCGCGCAGGTGTCCGAATCGCAGTCCTCGGCCGCCGGGGGACTCGGCAGGTCCTCGGTCAGGTCGCTGACATACGCGACGTTGACCAGGTCGGCGTCGCCGTCGTGATCTGCCACCGCCACGGTGTACGTGATCGTCGCCGTCTCACCGGATACCAGTGGCGACGCGAACCGGTATGCGTCCCCCGTGAAGGTCACCCCGCCCATCATCGGCGCGGCATCCGGTCCTGCGGCGATGTCACCATCGTCGAGCACGTCGGCCAGCGCGTCCCAGACGACGGCGGGGTAGAGCGCGGTGAAGTCGCCTTCGCCCACGTTCTCCAGGGTGATCACGTAGTCGACGGTGTCGCCGATCCGCAGCAGCGGCTCGGACGGGGTGGCCTCCTTCGCGATCGCGAGTCGGGGAACAAGGATGTCCGCCTCCGCCAGCGCGGCGGTCTCGATCACCCCGTCCACTCCGGATCGCACCGTGGCGGTGTTGGCCCAGCCGCCGGGAACGCTTTCCTGGTCCTCGGGCAGGAGTGCCCGCACGGTCACGTCGAAGACGTGCATCGCGCCCGCCGGCAGCGCCGTGCCATCGGCCACCAGCTGCAGCTGCGCCTGGCCATCCCAATCCGCCTCCACGGAGGGAGATCCGGGACGCCCCGCGGCCGACTCGATCGTGATGTCGGTGCCCGAGGGGAAGGCCAGTTCATCCTCGAGTCCGTAGCTCAAGCGCACCGGTGACGGGTTGGTCACCGTCATGGTGTAGCTGAGCAGCCACGACCCATCGGACTGCTGGACCGGCCGGCCGTTGAGCTCCTTCGTCACACCCGGGTCCCATGCGCGAGCGCAGGCCATGGTGTCGGATGCCGCCACGCCGCTGTCGAGCAAGGCGGTGTTGCCGAAGCCGGTTCCCGCCTCGTCCGCGTCGAGGATGCAGTCACCAGCAGGGTCGTCGCCCGTCACCGATCCCGCGTCCACGACGGCGCGGACGGTGTAGGTGTGGGCGCCGCCTGCGGGAAGGAGGATCTCCTCCGCGATCGTCGTTGCTTCTCCACCGTCGAAGTCCGGCTCCACGGTCACGCCTTCGGGACGTGCGACGACCGACGGAGCGCCTTCGAGCGTCATGCCCTCGCCCAGCGCGAACTCGTCGTCGAGCGTGTACTCGCTCGCCGCCGTGGCCGAGGGGTTGGCGACCGTCACCTGGTACAGCAGCTCCCATGTGCCGTCGGCCTGCTGCTCCTGCGACAACACCGTCTTGGTGAGCCCCGGCATCGGAACGTCCGGGACGTTCGCACATGCGACCGCGCCGGAGATCCGCGAACCGACCGCAAGCTCGACCGCGTTGAAGAGGCCTCCCGGTCCCTGAGCCGGATCGCACGCGACGCCCTCGCTGAGCCCGGCCGGGACCGTGAACTCCACCGTCACCGTGTACACCTGCGTCGCCGGAGCGGTCTCGCTCGCCGCCCTGCCGATGCCCGCCTCCGCGATCGTGGTGTCGCTCTCGCCGTCGAAGGCGTCGTTGACGATCACCCCGTCGGGCGCTTCGACACTCACACCCAGCACCGCGACGTCGGCCGGGAAGCCGAGTTCGTCGGTGAGCGTGTACGGGACGGTTCCCACCGTGGTCGTCGAGCGGTTCTTCACCGTGATGTCGTACTGGAGCGTCCATACACCGGTCTCGGGGTCCTGCGTCGGCTGACCCACCGTCGTCTTCACCGCGCTCGGGTCGTTGATCGGCTCGCACGCGGACGCGAAGGCCGTCTTCACGCCCGATGTGACGGTCGTCAGATTCGAGAAGCCCGTGGCCGTCTCTCCGGCGTCGAGCCGGCAGTCGGCCGCCGCCGACTCCGCGTCGAATGCTCCAGGATCGGCCAGGACGGTGACGGTGTAGGTGTGCGTCGTCGCCGCCGGCAGCGCCTGATCGGTGGTCACGGCGGTGTCGGCCTCACCGTCCCAGGCGTTCGACACGGTGACCTCCGAGGAGGTGACCTCCGCTTCGAGCACGGTGACACCCTCCGCGAACCGGAGCTCGTCCTGGAGCGAGTACCGGGTCGAGTAGGTGGCATCCGGGTTCTTCACGGCGATGTCGTACACGATCGTCCAGTCGCCATCGCCGTTCACCGCCGTGGAGACCACCCGCTTGGTGACCTCCGGCATGGGCAGCGGCACCGCGTTCGTGCAGGCGTCGGCGGTGTCGAGCACCGTCGCGCTGGTGCCGGCGTGCAGGTCGACGACGTTACGGTAGCCGCCGCTGCCCGCCGGAGCGCACGCGAGCGCGGAGGCGCCGGCAGACCCGGACTGCCCCGCGTCGACGATCAGGGCGACCGTGAACACGCGCGTCGCAGGCGCGTCCGCCGATCCCGCTGGGATCCGGTCGGCGCCGGTGAGCAGCGCCGTGGAATCCGTGCCGTTGAAGGCCGGGTTCACCGGCGCGCCGGTCGGACCCTCCACCGTCACCTGGTCCACGGCGATGCCCGCCGGGATGGCCAGCTTGTCGTCGAGCGTGTACGGGAGGTCCACGGCGTGCGCGTTGCTGACCGTCACCGTGTACTCGACGCGGAACCGCCCGTCGCCCAACTGGCTCGCCGGCGCCACCACCTTGTCGACGGTGGGCTCGACCGGTGCGGCACAAGCCTCAGCGGACGCCGTCCGACCGTCAGAGGTGGCGAGCGTCGCCCGGTTGGCGAACCCGCCCGCGACACCGGTCGTGCACGTTCCCGCGGGTGTGCCGCCGGTCGTACCGGCGTCGGCGACCGCTGTGATCTCGAACGCATGCTGGGTGTTCGCCGGAATGGTGACACCCGTCGCGATCGGTCCGGACCCCGACCACGTCGTGGCGACGCCCTCGGGCGCCGAAGTCACGGCGGCGCTCACCACGGAGATCCCCGCGCCGAACGCCAGAGCGTCGTTGAGGGTGTAGGTCGCAGCCGCCGTCGGGCTGGTGTTCGTCACGACGACGGAGTAGACGGTGGTCCAGGTACCGTCGTCGTTCTGCGCGGACGACTTCACGACCTTGGCGAGCGTCGGCGCGAACTGCGTCGTCACCCTGGCGCACGAGTCACTGTCGGGCGTCAGGCCGTCGGTGCAGCTGCTGGGCGATCCGGCGGCGTACGCGGTGTTCGTCAGCACGTCGCCCGGCTGCCCCTCCCCGACGGTCACCTGATAGGTCAGCGTGACTGCCGAGCCGGCCTTCAGCGGGCCCGACCAGCTGAGGCGCTCGTGCAGGGGGTCGGCCACCGGCGTCGCAGAACCGCCGTCGATCCTCGCCTCGGCTGATCCTTCGACGAAGGTCGCGTCATCGAGCACGTTTGAGAGGTCATCGATCAGACGTGCGGGGTCGCTCTCCGTGTAGTCCGCCGTGCCGTCGTTCCTCAGCGTCACGGTGTACGTCACGCGGTCACCGCTGCGCACACCGGCTGCGGCGGCGTCGCTGGACTTGGTGACAGTGGAGCGCTGCAGGTCGTCGGTGTCCGTACCCTCCGCCGACAGCACCCGCGCCGCATCGACGGGATCTGGGGCTGTCGCTCGCGCGGTGTTGACCACCTCGCCTCTCAGGGAGGGCAGAGCCTTCACGGTGACCGTCACGGATGTCGTCGAACCCGCTCCACCCGTCGCGATGTCACCGTCCGCGGACTCCACGCCCGCCGGGTTCAGCCCACCGAGCTGCCAGGTCACGGTCTGCCCGGATACCGTCGCGGCGGGGCTCGTCTCGACCAGCTGCAGGCCGGCCGGCAACGTGTCGGTCAGCGTCGCGCTCGGCAGCGCCTCGGCCACCAGGCGGTTCGCCAACGTGATCGTGTACGTGTACGTGTCACCCGGCGCCACGGCGTCGCGGTCATCGTCCTTCGTGACCTGCAGCTCTGGACCGGTCACCACAGAGGCGCAGGCGCTGGCGGTGTTGTTGCCGTCCTCAGGGTCGAACTTCGAGCTTTCGACATCCGCGTCCACGCACAGCTCCTCGGCTGCGCCCGCCGACGGGCGGACGCGCAGCGAGATCGTCTCTGTCGCGTCCTTCGCCAGCTCGCGGGTCGTCACGCCGTCCGGCTGCACCGGCTTGCATTCCACGGTCGTCGGACCGGTAGGAGCCTCCGCGGCGCACGACCAGCCCGGCGTCGAGAGCGACCCCATCGTGAGCCCGGCGGGCACCCGCAGGCTCACCACGCCGGAAGCCAGCGCCGAACCGCCCTTGTTCGTCACCGCGAACGGCACGACTCCCAGGCGATCCGCCTGCAGCGGCAGCCGGTCCGCCGCGGCGATCTCGAAGTCCGCCTCCTGCGTCGAGGCGCAGACTCGAGGCGGTTCCGACGTCACCAGCGTGTCGCCCTTCACAGCGAGCGAGTTGCAGGCGGTCTGGTCGGCCGCGGCACCGACCAGGGCGGCTTCGTACATGAACGTGCGCGACGTCCCTGCGCTGAGGGTCGGGATGGTGGCCCTGATCGCGCTGGCTCCCGCCAGCGGTGCGTTCCAGTCGCCGGTGGTGGGGCCGGAGAACACCTCGGATCTCGGCGGATTGGTCGAGGTCGAATACGTGAACGTCATCCCTGTGGGGCTGTCCGCGGTCAGGTTCGACAGCGTCTCCTTCACCGTGCTGCCCCGGGAGACGCCCGCGGATGCGTCCGATGTGCCGACATCGTTCGGGTACGGCAGGACGTCGTAGACCACCACGTTCGTCAGATCCGTCTGCCCGGTGTTCCGGATGGTGACGCGGTACTTGATCGAGGTCGCGTTCGGCGGGACTCCGACAGTGACGGCGGGGTCGGAGAGCCAGTTGCACCCGTCGGATCGAGTGCTGTCGGGCTGGCAGATCTCCTTGAGCTGGTTCAGCCCCGGAACCCCCTGCACGATGACGGTGTCGGCGCGAAGCGCGAAGGAATCGGCCGTCGTGCCGTCGGTGTCGATGTCGGCGCCCGTGGCCGCCTCATTCACCCGAGTCGGCGAGTACGACTCGGCAGTCGCGTTCGCCACGTCGCCGACGAAGAAGTGCGCGCTCTGCGCGCCCGCCGGCGCCGCGAGGGTCGGCGACGTCTTCACCGACAGCTGGGACAGCGGAGCGCAGTTGCTGCCGGACCCTGTTCCGACGCCCGCGACACCCGCCGGCCATTGGACGATCACCGCATTGCGCGGGACGCCCTCGTAGCTGATCGTCTTGTAGGCGAAGGTCGAACCCGGCACATTGGCCAACGTCGCTCCGTCGGGGAGGATGTTCCAACCTCGCGGCGCGACGAAGATGTACTGCGGGGTGATGGTTCTGTCCGTCGCCAGGTTGCAGAACCGCGCGTTGGCCGACCAGACCACTTCGTCACCGGCTCGCGGGTTCGCGTTCTGGCTGGTGTTGTTGGTCTCACTCAGCGAGGTCGCCTCGATGGTGTACGGCGTGTTCGTGTACAGGTTGACGGTGTGCGTGTCGGGGCTGCCGGTCGCCGGCACTGTGCCCAGGTCCGTGTTCGGATAGGTCATCGTCGCCGACGCGGTGTTGACCCGTTCACCCGCCGCTGCGCCGGCCTCCACGCGGAAGTAGAAGATCACGCGCAACAGAGAGCAGCCGGTACCGGCCGACGTCGCATTCGGTCCGGGAAGCGTGGGCGAGACGACAGTGGCCTTCACGATCGAGCGACCGGTCGGCGCGGCATAATCCGTCCCGGTCACGGTTGCGGTGGTGCCGTTGTCGAGCGTGTAGGTGACCGTCGCGGGGACGTTGGTCCTGATGTGGTAGACGGGAAGACCGGCCTGGTCGAAGGTGTCGGTGACGGTGGCCACACCGTCCACGTTGCTCTGATTGCACACGTCGACGACCCAGTGGCTCCCGCCGTAGGAGGCCGCCTGCACGGGATACGTGGCGGCGTTCGAGTACTTGTCGACGGATGCCTTCGCGAAGGGCTCGACCTCGTACAGGGTGACCGTCTGAGAGTCGGGGCTTCCGGTGGGCGTGAAGGGCGCGATCTCGGGGTAGTCGGGGTACGAGATCGTGGCGCTCGCGGTGTTCACGCGGTCCTCCGGCGTCGCGCCGGGCATCACCGAGAAGAAGTAGCGGACCCAGAACCGCGTGCTGGCCGTGCCGCTCGGCTCGAGGTTGGGACCTGCCAAGGGCGAGGAGACGACGGTCGCCTTCACGATTCGGCGCCCCGTCGGCGCCGTATAGGTTGTGCCCGTCACCTCTCCGGTGGTTCCGCCGTCCAGCGTGTACCTGATGGTGGCGCCCGCGCTGGTCGAGATGGAGGAGACAGGCATGCCCGGCTGGTCCAGCGTGTCATCGACGACCGTCACCACGCCGGGCTTGTTGCCCTGGTGATAGGTGTCCACCTGCCAGTACGGACCCGTGGTGGGCGTCGTGGTCGGGATCTTGTAGCGGGCCGCGGTGGCGCCCTTGTTGAAGGTGCCCTTCATGAACGGCTGGCAGTTGTCCACGGTGGTGGTGCGGGACTGACTGACGGGTGTCGTGGCCTTGACGACGCCATTGAGGTAGGTCACGCTGCCGGTCGCCTCGAACGCCTCGGAGGCGAAGCACCCCTCCCCTGTCTCCGGATAAGCGGAGCGCGGGAATGTCACCTGGAACGCCCCGCTCAGAAGTCCGTACCACGCGTCGGGCCCAGCCGTGACCGTCACCGTGTGGCTGTCGGCGTCATAGGTGCCACCGCTGCCGCTCACCCAGACGGCCTCCGCGGGGAGCTTCACTGCGACCGAACCGGAGGTGCTGCACAGACTGTTGTACTGAGCCTTCAGCGTGTTGTAGCCGTTACGTGTCCAGCATCCGGATCGCGCCTCCATCGTCACCGTCATCGGAGTGTCGGTCTTGACGGAGCCCGGGGCGTTGAAGACGAGACTCGGCGTCGGGACCACGCTGTCGTAGGTTGCGTGATCCGTGACGTTCACAGGGGCGGCGTTGTCAGCGGTGACGGTGACCTGGGGGTCGATGCCGAACCCGGGCGGGAAGAAGTTGCCCCAACCCAGGTTGTTCGTGTGCTGACTGCCAGGCGTCCCCACCGGGCCCTTGAGGAAGTACCTGAACACGATCGTGCCCGTGGCTCCCGCCGCCACGGTCCCCAGACGGACCGTGTAGCCGGAGGCGAGATCACCCGTGATCGGCGGCGCCGGGCTGAACGGAGCGATCCAGTCGGAACCGGACTCCTTGCGGTACGTGTCGTAGTACGGGTCCTTGGGCGGCGCCGCGATGGCGACGGTCATGTTGGTGCAGTCGGCGTCGCCGGTACAGGTGTACGAGACGCGCACCTGGTATTCGACACTCGCCGACGTCACCGGTACGACGCTGTCGATCGGGACGCCGTTGGCGTCCGTGATCGTCACCTCCGCGACCGGCTGTCCCGCCGCTGCCGCCGGCACAGCAGGCACCAGGCCGAGCACCAGCCCGAGCACGCTGGCGAGAGCCGCACCTGCGAAGGTCCGCTTCCCACGGACCGAGAGCCAGGACGGCCGGCGACGCTGCCGCTTCAGATCGCCGCTCGAACGTCGCAACGGATGCGCCATGGTCTTCCTCCCCCGAGGGCCCGAGCGTCAGAGGTCGACGTTCCTGGGCACGACTCCCATGAAACTCTCAGGCACCAAGATGGTTTCTACAGGACGCGGCGCTTCTGTGCCCGGTTTTTCACCCGCCGCTTCACCCCGTCGTGTTCATCTCGCTCTGCGAGGGCGCGAATATCACACGCGCGAATCCGAAATCAACCCTCGGGACACTGTCGGTGCCTCAGTGTTTGCTTGAGTCACGCTCATCGAGGAGGCTGCGATGCTCACCATTCCTTCCGTTCCGACCGCAGACCGCCTGGAACTGGTGCGACTGCTGGGCAATGGCTGGGTCATCACCGACACCTCCTACCCGCACGACGACCCGCGCTGCCTGATCGCATACGTGGAGCGGGCCCCCGAGGGGTTCGAGGTGGTGTGGGTGCAGGCGCCGATGGGCACGGCGTACTTCGCCACCAAGCAGGACGTCATGGCGGCTGCGACCGTCCGCTGCGGCGGGATGGCGACCGCCGCCTGAGCATCCGTCCCGGCCTCGCGCGGCGCGCGTCAGGCGCCGACGTACTCGCGCAGGTGCTTCGCCGTCAGCGTGTCGGCGGTCGCGACGAGGTCGGCCGGTGTCCCTTGGAAGACGATCTCGCCGCCGTCGTGACCGGCGCCGGGGCCCAGGTCGATGATCCAGTCGGCGTGCGCCATGACGGCCTGGTGATGCTCGATCACGATGACGCTGTTCCCGGCGTCGACGAGACGGTCGAGCATGCCGAGCATGTTGGAGACATCCGCGAGATGCAGACCCGTCGTCGGCTCGTCGAGCACGTAGACGGCACCCTTCTTGGCCATCGAGATGGCGAGCTTGAGTCGCTGGCGCTCACCGCCGGACAGCGTGTTCAGCGCCTGCCCGAGCGTGATGTATCCGAGGCCGACGTCGATGAGCCGCGCGAGCGTCGCCTGCGCGGGGCCCTTGCTGAAGAACGCGGATGCCTCGTCCGCCGACATCGCGAGCACCTCGGCGATGTTCTTGCCGTCGAGCCGGTACTCCAGCACCGTGTCGCTGAAACCGCTGCCGTCGCAGACCTCGCACAGGGTCTCGACGCTCTGTGTGTAGCCCAGATTCGTGATGATGACCCCCAGGCCCTTGCAGGCAGGGCACGCGCCTTCCGAGTTGGCGCTGAACAGGCCCGGCTTCACGCCGTTCGCCTTCGCGAACGCGGACCGGATGACGTCGAGCAGACCGGTGTAGGTGGCCGGGCTGCTGCGCCGCGATCCCTTGATCGGCGACTGGTCGACCACGACGACGTCGTCGAACGCCGGCACGTTGCCGTGGATCAGCGATGACTTGCCGGACCCGGCCACACCCGTGACGACGGTCAGGATGCCGAGCGGGATGTCGACGTCGACGTTCTTGAGGTTGTGCTGACTCGCGCCGCGGATCTCGAGCGCGCTCTTCGGCGTGCGGGTCGAGGGCTTCAGCTGGGCTCGGTCGTCGAGGTGCCGACCGGTGATGGTGCCCGAGGCGCGCAGCCCCTCGACATCGCCGGTGTACTGGATCTCGCCGCCGGCGCGACCGGCGCCGGGACCGAGGTCGACGATGTGGTCGGCGATCTCGATGACCTCGGGCTTGTGCTCCACGACGAGCACGGTGTTGCCCTTGTCGCGCAGCCGCTGCAGCAGGTCGTTCATGCGCTGGATGTCGTGCGGGTGGAGGCCGGCGGTGGGCTCGTCGAAGACGTAGGTCACATCGGTCAGCGGCGAGCCGAGGTGACGGATCATCTTCGTCCGCTGCGCCTCGCCGCCTGAGAGGGTGCCGGACGCGCGGTCGAGCGACAGGTACCCGAGGCCGACCTCGACGAAGGAGGCGATCGTCTTGCGCAGCCCCGTCATGAGCGGCGCCACCTCGGGGTCGTCGACCGTGTCGAGCCAGGCCGAGAGGTCGGAGATCTGCATCGCGGCGGCATCCGCGATGCTGATCCCCCGGATCTTCGAGGAGCGGGCGCCCTCGTTCAGACGCGTGCCGCCGCACGCGGGGCAGGGCATGAACTTCACGGCGCGCTCGACGAACGCCCGGATGTGCGGCTGCAGCGAGTCCCGGTCCTTCTGCAGCATCGCCTTCGTGATTTTGGGCACCAGGCCCTCGTAGGTCATGTTGATGCCGGCGGCCTTGACCTTGACCGGCTCCTTGTGGAGGAAGTCGTGCAGCTCGGTCTCGGTGAAGTCGCGGATCTTCTTGTCGGGGTCGATGAATCCGGACTCGGTGAAGATGCGGACCATCCAGCCGTCGGCGTTGTAGCCGGGGATCGTGATCGCGCCTTCGGCGAGGGACTTGTTCCGGTCGAACAGCTCATCGAGGTCGATGTCGCTGACTTCGCCCAGGCCTTCGCAGTGCGGGCACATGCCGCCGGTGATCTCGAACGTCCGGTGTTCGGGCTTGCCCTTCTGCCCCTCGCGCTCGACGGTGATCGCCCCGCTGCCCTTGGCGGAGGGGATGTTGAACGAGAACGCCTGCGGCGAGCCCACGCGCGGCTGCCCGAGCCGGCTGAACAGGATGCGCAGCATGGCGTACGCGTCGGTCGCCGTCCCCACGGTCGACCGGGCGTTGGAGCCCATGCGCTCCTGATCGACGATGATCGCGGGGCTGATGTTCTCGAGCCCGTCCACCTCGGGCCGGTTCAGCTGCGCCATGAACTGCTGCACGAAGGTCGGGTAGGTCTCGTTGATGAGGCGCTGCGACTCGTTCGCGATCGTGGCGAACACGAGCGAGGACTTGCCCGAGCCGCTGACGCCGGTGAAGACGGTGAGCCGACGCTTCGGGATCTCGACCGAGACGTCCTTCAAGTTGTTCTCGCGCGCACCGATGACGCGGATCATGTCGTGCGAGTCGGCGATGTGGGGGACGGATGCCTCGGCCATGGGGTCCTCTCGATCGATGGCGACCCTACATTGTGGCCGCGATCGCGGACACGCCGCTTCCTCAATCGTGCTCGAAGCCTCGACTCACTCGGGGCGGTTCCCCGTCTCGCCGCCATGGTCGAACGGTGAGAAAACCCCCTCATAGGCCAGATGCGACACCATCCCCAGCGCGGCGTGCTCGAGATTGTGGCAGTGATCCATCCAGATGCCGGGGTTGTCGGCGACCAGCGCCACCCGCCACACCTGGCCGGGTCGCACGTCGAAGGAGTCCAGCCACAGCGGCGAGGCCGGTCGACGCCCGTCCACCTCGAGCACGAGCACGCGGTGCCCGTGCGGATGCATCGGGTGCACCTCGAACCCGCGGTTGACGATCGTGAGCTCGACGGTGTCGCCTTCTCGCACGACGGTGGGAGGGATCTGCGGGAACACCGCTCCGTCGATCGTGTATGCGTACGCCGGGCCACTCGAGGTGAGCCTCGGCAGACGGTCGAGCACCATCGTGCGGGACACATCGAACGGCTCCGCGGCCCATGCGGGCGGCATCCCTTCGCCGTAGGCGACCGCGTCGAACACGCCCTCGGACGGCACGGGTTCCGGTTCGGGAGCGCCCTCGTGCGGCAGGTAGACCAGGCGCGCGGTGCGCGAGCCGGTGTCGTCGATGCGTACGCCGCGGTCGGGCATGTCGAACCCGACGTCGATCCTTCCGCCGGCGGGGATCACCAGATCGCGTCGTGAGAGCGCCCCGGGCTGCTCGATGTCGGTGCCGTCGATGGCGAGCACCCGGAAGTCCGTACCGCTGACCCGGACGGTGCGCGAGATCTGATCGGTGTTCACCAGCCGCAGCCGCACGGTGCTTCCCGGGAGCACCGCCCGCACCTGCGCCTGATCGGATGCCCCGATCACGAGCCGGTGACCGAAGCTGTGAAGCAGGGCGACGGTGTCGACATCGGCCGCCTCCCCGCCCGAGGGCCGGACGACGAAGGAGCCGTAGAGTCCTCTCACGACACCCTCGGACGCGGCCTGATGGGTGTGGTACCAGTAGGTGCCCGGCTCCTGGGCGACGAACCGGTAGGTGAACGTCTCGCCGGGCGCCACCGCATCCTGGGTGACGCCGGCGACGCCGTCGTCGCCGTTGGGCACCGCATAGCCGTGCCAGTGGACGGTCACGCCCTCGTCGATGTCGACGTTGTGGAGTCGCACCTCGACGAGGTCGCCGACCGTCGCCTCGATCGGCGTTCCGCCCAGCGCGCCGAAGGTCCATGCGTCGATCTCCGTTCCGCTGGGCAGGGTGTGAGAGCCCGCGCGCGCGTGCAGGTCGACGGACACGTCGGCGGGACGGGTCGTGGTGTCCCGGAGCAGAGTCACAGCGTGCTGCGGTCCCTCTCCCGGAAGACCCTGGGCGACCAGCGCCCCCTCGCCGCCCGCGCCGTGCGCGTGCACGGCGCTGCGCAGCGGCCCCGGGTCGGACAGTCCGATCCCCACGAGGACGGCCGAGATGGCGACGACGCCGAAGAGGCCCGCGCCGACCATCGCGATGGGGCGACGCGCGGGGTGCGGCCTTCCGGCCAGCGCCGCGAGGGCCGCTCCCCCCACGGCCAGGAGCGCGAGGGCCACCGCGCTCCACGGGGAGAACGGCGCGCCCACGACGAGCGCTCCGACCAGCGCCGTGACGGATGCCGTGCATCCGGCCCACGCGGCGGCGCGCGTCGAGGAGGACTGCTCTCTCGCGCCGCCACCGGCGCGGAGGTCCCTCGCCGCGGAGGCCGCGAACCAGGCGGATGCCAGCAGCGCCAGCGGGGCCGACACCGTCACGTGCTCGGCGGCGAACCACCACGAGCGAGACCACAGCACGCTCACTGTGATCACGAACAGGAGCGTGGCGGTCACCGCGGCGGTCGCCGGCAGCATCCATCCTCTCGACCGGACGGGCCGATGCACTGTCGCGACCGCCGCCCACGCGGCAGCCGCCGCGATCGCCGAGGCGATCGCGGCGACCTGCAACGCAGTGGTGGGCATATCAGGCGGACAGGCCCGGCTCCGTGGCGCTCACGGTCTCACCGGCGCGCGCTGAGCCCGACACCTCACCCGGCGTGCGATATCCGAGCACCCATGCTCGACGCGCGATGACGCTGAGCACGAAGAGGATCGCCACGCCGTTGAGCGCGTGCAGGCTGATGATCGCCGTTGCGGCGAACGGGATCTCGCTGCTCTCCGGGCCGATGCCGAAGATCATGCCCGTGAAGATGAAGAGCAGCGTCTGCAGGATCAGCAGACCCAGCGCCAGCACGGTGAGCCAGATCGTCCGCTTGCCGGCGCGCGCGATGGCGGCCGAGATGATCAGGAGCAGGAACAGCACCGGCAGCACGATGCGCCCGTTGGTGCCGTGGATGGCGAAGAGGTTGTCCTCAGGCACGCTGAAGACTCCCAGCCCCGCGAAGTAGAACTGCAGCACGACGGCCGCGATGGCCAGCACGCTGATGACGAAGAAGACCTTGCGCATGGTGCGCTCCTCTGGCTCGGTGGACGGGTTGCGGCGACCTGTGTCGCCGATGCTCCCGAGCAGCGAGGCGGTGATATCGGATCGGTGACGAGGAATGATGCTGCGCGGGAGCGGGCTCCGGCGTGGCAGCCCTCATCGAAGAGCGCCTCGGAAGCCCCGTGATACATGACCGCGGCAACGCTGCGACGGACTGTTGGGCGAGGGTCTCCCGGCAGGATCCCGTGATTGGTTGGGAGTGTGGCACTGCGACCGCGCCGGCGCAAGGGATCAGCGCGGCAGCACGCTCAGCCGGTCTCGGCGTCGTCGTCATGGCGGCGACGCGTCATGCCGCGCGCCAGCATCCTTCCACGTGGTCGTCGACCATCCCGGCCGACTGCATCAGCGCGTACATCGTCGTCGAGCCGACGAACCGGAAGCCGCGCTTGCGCAGGGCCTTACTCATGGCGTCGGACTCGGCGGTGGTGGCCGGAACCTCGGCGAACGTCCGGGGCCGCGGCTTGGCCGGGGGCGCGAACGACCACAGCAGCTCGTCGAGCTCGCCCGGCGCCATGTCGACCACCAGCTGCGCGTTGGAGATGGTCGCGAGGATCTTCGCCCGGTTGCGGATGATCCCGGCGTCGGCCATGAGCCGCTCGATGTCGGACTCGTCGAACCGGGCGACCGCCTCCGGCTGGAACCCGGCGAACACCTCGCGGAACCGCGGGCGCTTGCGCAGGATCGTGATCCACGACAGCCCCGCCTGGAACCCCTCGAGGCTCATCTTCTCGAAGAGCGGACGATCGCCGTGCAGCGGCATCCCCCACTCCTCATCGTGGTACCGGCGGTACTCGGGATCCTCGCCGACCCAGGCGCAGCGCGCGGTGCCCTCGGGGCCGATGCGGACGTCGGTGCTCACGGCGCCAGCCTAGGACCCCGCGCCGACACGTCCGCGAGCGAGCTCGGCCGACGGCGCCGAGGTGTCAAGCCCCTGCACCCGGCGAGGGCAGCGACCTACCGTGGAGTCATGACTGATCTGAGTGGAAAGAGAATCGCGTTCCTCGCGACGAACGGATACGAAGACAGCGAACTGACCTCCCCGTGGGAGGCGGTCACCGGCGCCGGCGCCACGGCCGTGATGGTCGCTCCGGACGGCGACGCCATCGAGGGCAAGAACGGCCACAGCCAGCCGGTCGACGTGCGGGTCGCGGATGCCGACGCGGGTGAGTTCGACGCGCTCATGCTGCCGGGCGGAGTCGTCAACGCCGATCACCTGCGCATGGACGGCGATGCCGTGACGTTCGCGCGGACGTTCTTCGAGCAGCACAAGCCGGTCGGTGTGATCTGCCACGGCGGCTGGCTGCTCGTCGAGGCGGATGTCGTCAACGGCCGCACGATGACGAGCTACCCGAGCCTCAAGACCGACCTGCGCAACGCCGGGGCGGACTGGGTCGACGAAGAGGTGGTCGTCGATCAGGGCCTGGTCTCGAGCCGCACCCCCGACGACCTGCCCGCCTTCAACGCGAAGGTCGTCGAGGAGATCGCCGAGGGCACCCACAGCGGCCAGACCGCCTGACCCGCAGTCGATGTGGCGTCTCGCTCGTTCCTCGCGGCTGCTGAGCAGGCGCGGAACGCGCCGTGTCGAGGGCGCTCGACGACCGTTCCACCGGTCGTCGAGCGCCCTCCTCGTGAACCGCGAAGCGAGATGCGAGGCGGCGATTCTCGACTCGGCGAAGCGTCGCTTACGGTGGAGTGTCGGCGCTTCGCCGTCGCGGTACAGGAGGAACGCATGAGGATCGTCGCGTCATCGGACTGGCGGGACGCCATCCCCTTCGAGAACCCGGTGCTCGCCGCCGACGTCGTGCCTGGCGAGCCGACCCGCTGCTTCGTCTGCGGTACCGACTCGGAGCCGCTCCCCCGCACGGAGCTGTGGGCGTACAAGCACCGCCACCCCAAGAACCACGACGGGTACGTGCGCTTCTACTGCGCGGTGCATGTGCCGAAGGTGCAGCGCCCCGCCCCGACGATCGCTCCGACGGGACGTTCATCCGCTCGCGCGTCCGGTGAGCGCGCCGCACGCCGCCCGGCGAAGCCGGTCGTCCCGGAGAAGCAGCGCGAGGTCTGCCCGAACTGCTTCGTCGAGGTGTCGGCCACGGGCGAATGCGGCATCTGCGGCTGGTCCGCCGCCTGACGGCGGCGACGGCTACCGCTTCTTGAGCGACTTCTCCGCCACGGGAGCCTCACCCGCCGCGGCGAGCGCCGCGTAGTAGGCGCGGGCTTCGTCCTGCCGCTCGCGCTCGGCGCCGGACGCGATCGGGGCGCGGACGTGCTCAGGCTCGAAGCCGTACGCGTCGACGAGGTCCTGCACGTGCGGGCGCAGCCGCGAGCAGAGCCGGTCGATGTACCGCGAGACGGCGGCCGCCCGCTGCGTCGAGAGCCGGCCGTTGATGAGGTACCACGCCAGGTGCTTCTCGATCAGGTGCATGCCGAAGAGGTCCCGCAGCCAGATCAGGACCTGCTTCGTGCCCGCGTCTGCGATCCGGTGCACGCCGTCGGTGAACGCCTCCCACTGCAGCAGCTCGCCGTGCGCGCGCGCGGCCTCGATGAGCTCTGCCTGGTGGGCGTTGAACAGTGCCGCGGCTTCGGCGGGCGACAGCTTCGCGGCGGGACGCAGGGCGGATGCCACATCCGCGATCATCTGCTGCACGCGGCCCGCCAGCAGCTCGTGCTGCTGCTCCTGCCGGAGACCCAGCTCGACCGATCGCGCGGTGGAGCCGAGGTCGGCGACCGCCTGGCCGAGCTGACGAAGACCGGCACCGTGGAAGACCTTGCCGGCGGTCTGACCGACCGCGTAGCGGGCCAGCGTGGCGGCATCCGCTCCCTTGAACTGCTTCGCGTAGTCCGACAGCAGCCGCTTGCCGACCAGCTGCAGCAGCACGTTGTTGTCGCCTTCGAAGGTGACGTAGACATCGAGGTCCTGGTGGAGGCCGACCATGCGGTTCTCAGCCAGGAAGCCGGCGCCGCCGCAGGCCTCGCGGGCTTCCTGGATCGTCGCGAGCGCGTTCCAGGTCGAGAGGGGCTTGAGCGCGGCGGCCAGGGTCTCGAGGTCCTCCCGCTCCTCGGCGGTGTCGGTGCGACCTGAGAACACGCCGTCGAACTTCCTCAGCAGCTCGTCGTGGCTGAAGAACTGGGCGTAGTTCTGCGCCAGCAGCGGGATGAGGCGGCGCTGATGCTTGCCGTAGTCCAGCAGCACGACCTCGTCCGTGCCGCTGCCGGAGTCGAACTGGCGGCGCTGGTTCGCGTAGGTGAGGGCGATGTACAGCGCGAGGGCGGTGCCCGTCGTCGAGGCGCCGTCCAGCGACACCCGGCCCTGCACGAGTGCGCCGAGCATCGTGAAGAAGCGCCGGCCGGGGCTCGCGATCGCGGAGCTGTAGGTGCCGTCCGCGGCGACGTCGCCGTAGCGGTTGAGCAGGTTCTCGCGCGGGATGCGGACGTGGTCGAAGTGCAGGCGGCCGTTGTCGATGCCGTTCAGGCCGCCCTTGACACCGTCGTCCTCGCCGCCGACGCCCGGGAGGAAGTTGCCCTCGTCGTCGCGCAGCGGCACGAAGAAGCAGTGCACGCCATAGTTGACGCCGCCGGTGATGAGCTGCGCGAACACGGTCGCCGCTTTGCCGTGCAGCGCGGCGTTGCCGAGGTAGTCCTTCCAGGCGCCGCGGAACGGCGTGTGGATGACGAACTCCTCGGTCTCGGGGTCGTACGTGGCGGTCGTGCCGATCGCCGCGACATCCGATCCATGACCGGTCTCCGTCATGGCGAACGCGCCGGGTAGCTCGAGATCCATGACCGCCCGCAGCCACTTCTCGTGGTGCTTCTGGGTCCCGAGCTGGTGGATGGCCGAACCGAACAGACCCCACTGCACGCCGGACTTGATCTGCAGGCTGGGGTCGGCGAGGACGAGCTCCTCGAAGCCGGCGATGTTGGCGCCGTTGTCCTCGAGCCCGCCGTACTGCTTGGGGTACGCGCGACGTGAGCCGCCGTTCTCGACCAGCAGGTGCAGCTGCGACAGCACCCGCTCGCGGTGCTCGGGCATCGGCATCCCGTGGACCTGCCAGAAGGCGGGGTCCTTGATCATCGCGCGGGCCTCGCGCCGCGTGTCCGCCCACGTGCCGAGGAGCAGGTCGGTGACGGCGGCGATGTCGATGCGGGCCTCGGATGCCTCGGCCGCCGTGTGCGGCGCGGTCGGGGCACCTCCAGCCGGCGTGCGCTTGCTGGTGGCGGGCTTCTTCGTGCGGACGGCGTCGGCCATGTGCATCACCTTCCGGTGTCGCGAGTAGGAAGTCACCTTGACGGTAGGAGTTCCTACAACGCGCCAGCAAACCGGTTGGCGGATGCCCACAAACCGAGGCCGTGGCGTCGGACCGGCGGCTTGTGCGGACCTGACAGCGGGTCCGCGCGAGGCAGCTCCGCGGGGCCGGTGGAGCTACTTCAGGCCGGCGGCGACGGCGCCGGTGACCTCCATCCACGCCTCGCGGCTGCGGTCGGAGAGCGCGTCGTAGTCGATCACGTCGCCGCGGTCGAGGGCGACGTCGAACGGCACGGACACGACCTGCCGGGTCAGCTCGCCCATGTGCCGGGTCAGGCGCTTCTCGAGATCCGGGTAGCTCGTCGGCGACGGGTGACTCATGACGGTGACGGCGTTGCGCAGCTTCGCCTCGTGCCCGTGGGCGACGAGGGTGTCGGCCATCGACGCGAGCGTGCGGGCGCTGTCCTCCTTCACGATGGTCGTCAGCACGAGGACGTCGGCCGCGGCGACGGCGGACTGCCACGTGCCGGCCTTGGAGTTGTTGCCGGTGTCGACGATGATGACGCGGTACGAGCGGCTCAGCGTGTCGTGCAGCAGGCCGAACGCCTCGTCGTCGATCACCTCGCTGTCACCGTCGAGGCTCTGCGAGGCGAGGACGTCGAACTTGTTGTCCTTCTGTCCGCGGACGAAGTCGACCAGGTCGGCTGAGCTCAGCTGACCGGGGTTGGCGTGGACGTGGCGCAGCAGGTCGATCGCGGTGCGGTCGTGCGTCGGCGACGGCACCGAGCGGATGCCGAGGGTGCCCTTGTACTCGTTGTTGTCCCATGCGAGGACGCTGCCGCCCCGGACGCGGCCGAGCGTCGCTCCCAGCAGGTACGTCGTCGTCGTCTTGCCGACGCCGCCCTTCTCGCCGATCACCGCGATGGTCTTGCGGCCGGCGAAGGCGTCCTGGATGGTGTCGTGCCGGTCGCGCTTGGCCTGCTCCTTCTTGCCGGGAGCCAGGCGGAAGCCGACCTTGTTCAATCCGCCGCGAACACCCTCGGTCGCGGGCATCCGCTTCGGCGGCTTGGCGGACTCGGCGAAGTCGCGCGCCGTGAGCAGGCGCGCGTCACGGCGCGTGAGTGCGGGCTCGTCGGATGCCGCGGCAGGCGTCGGGGCGGCTTCCGCGGTCACCGCGCGCGCGGCCGCCGGGGCGGGCGCCGGCTCGGCCGTCGGCACCGCGACGATCGGGCCGGTCGTGGACTCGATCCCCTCCTCGACCGATCCGTCCGGTGCCACCACCAGCGCGCGCACGCCGTCGCTCCCGCTCGCCGCGACCCGCACGGCACGGCCATGCTGCTGTGCGACCTCGACCACGAGGGCGATGACGGCTTGACGGGCGCCGGCGGCGTCCCGCGCCTTCACGGCCGTGGTCGCGCCGTCGACGGTGACCGAGCCGGTGCCGTCGTCGTTGGTCACCACCGAGATGCGTGGCCAGTCCGGAATGAGGGCGCGGTCGCTCACATGTCTCCTCGGGAAGAGGGGGATGTCGCATGCCGGCGGTCCGACGCTCGAAGCGCACAGGAGATGCCGGCCGACATGCTCTGGTTCCACCGTATCTGCCGCGAGGCCGCTCCTCCGGCGGAGAGAGTCGTCAGCGGGCCTCGTGCGGCCGCTAGCGTGGAGCCATGACGGAGGTCGCGGTCCGACGCGCCGGCATCGGCGACGCCGATACGGTCGCCCGGATGCTGCACGACTTCAACACCGAATTCGACACGCCGTCGCCCGGAGCGGCTGTGCTCGCGGAGCGCCTGCGCGCGCTGCTGGCGGGCCCGACGACCTTCGCCCTGCTCGGCGGCGAGCCGGCCGCCGGGCTGGCCCTTGTAACCCTGCGACCGAATGTCTGGTACCCAGGTCCGGTGGCGCTGCTCGACGAGATGTACGTCGCCCCTCCTGTCCGCGGCACAGGAACCGGCACCGCGATCATCCAGCGCCTCTTGTCCGAATGCCGGGCGATGGGCGTCTCGGCGATCGAGATCAACGTCGACGAAGCGGATGCCGACGCCCAGCGCTTCTACGAGCGCCACGGTTTCCGAGGCACCGATCCCGATACCGGCGAGCGCGCCTACTACTACTCGCAGGAGCTGTAGAGCCGACCGCCGAGAGGTCGTCAGCGGGCCTCGTCCGGCAGCCCTTGCGGGTGGACGACGGCCTTGAGCGAGTCGGGCACGCGGGACGCGAGCGTGAGGGCGTCCTCGGTCTGTTCGAGACCGAATCGGTGCGTCACGAGCGAGGCGACGTCGACGCGCCCGGACGCGACGAGCGAGATGGCGGTTGGCCACGTATGGGCGTAGCGATTCACCAGCGCGATCGAGATCTCTTTGACGTTCAGTCGGGAGAGCGGGAGGGAGACATCAGCCTTCGGCATCCCGACCATCGCGGCTCGGCCGCCGTTGCGCAGCCGCCACAGACCCTGCGTCAGCACCCCCGGTGCACCGGAGCATTCGAGCAGGACGTCCGCATCCTCGTGACCGGGCCCTTCGGCGACCTCTCCGCTGTGTTCCACGTCGAAGCCGAGGTCGCTGGCCCTGCCGAGGCGGAACTCCGAGACGTCGGTGACCACGACCGACGACGCGCCCAGGGCGCGCGCCACCTGCGCCGCGAGGATGCCCACCGGACCCGCGCCCGACACTCTCACGCGCTCCCCGGGGCGCAGCTCCGCTCGTCGGCACGCCCAGATACCCACCGACAGAGGTTCGCACAGCGCCGCCTCCTCGGCGGTCATGTGCGCCGGCACGACGAAGAGGTTGCGCTCATCGAACGCGACCCGCTGCACGAGCGCACCGTCGTAGGGCGGCGTCGCGAGGAAGCGCAGGCGAGGGCACAGGTGGTAGCGCCCGGCCATGCAGTCCTCGCAGTCGCGGCAGGGCGTCCCCGGCTCGATCGCGACGAGATCCCCCACGGCGCAACGCGTCACGTCCTCGCCGGTCGCGACCACACGACCCGAGACCTCGTGTCCGAGGATGAGCGGGCCGTCGACGACCCAGTCGCCGATCCGTCCGTGCGTGAAGTACGCGGTGTCCGACCCGCAGACGCCCACCGCCTCGATCTGGACGACCGCTTCCCGAGGGCCGGGTTGCGGCTCCGGGACGTCGCGGACCTCGATCCGACCGAGTTCGGGCATCACCGCTGCGAGATTGGTCATCGTCGTCCTTCCTGGGGGACGCGGCCGTCCCGTGTGAATCGTTGCAATTTCGACGCCCGTCGATCTGATCATGTGCACGACACCGGCGGCAAGTTGCAGCGGAGCGGACCGAGGTGGTGGTGCGCTCTGTCGGCGCGGCGGTGCACACTGAGCTCGTGAGCGGCGTCGTGAGACTGGAGCGGTGGAGCGCTGATGACCTGCCACTGCTCGTCGCCGCCAACACGCCCGAAATGACGACTCACCTGGGTGGACCGGAGTCCGCGGATGACATCCGGGCACGACACGAGCGTTACCTGCGGCGCTGGCAGACCGGGGAAGCGTTCATGTACCGGATCGTCGTGGACGGCGCACCGGCCGGCGGCATCGGGTTCTGGCCGAGGGAACATGAGGGCGAGGCGGTGTGGGAAGCGGGGTGGAACGTCCTCCCCGCATGGCAGGGTCGCGGCGTCGCGCGCGATGCGCTCCGGCTTCTCCTTGCGAAAGTGGCGGTGAAGGATGAGGCGCGGCCTGTAGTGGCGTATCCGAGCGTGAACAATCCCGCGTCCAATGCGCTGTGCCGGCGCGCCGGGTTCGAGCACCGCGGCCGCGTGACGGAACTCTGGCGCGGCGCCGAGATGACGTTCAACATCTGGGTGCTCGACATGTCGCCGCTCGACCGCGCACGCTATGAGCTCCACGTCGACGAGCGCTTCGCCGGTCCGGGCCTCGATCCCGAGCGATGGTGGCCGTACTACCTGCCGCACTGGTCGTCGCGCGAGGCTGCAGCATCCCGCTGGAGTGTCGGCCATGGAGGACTCGAGCTGCGGATCGACCCCGACACCGCACCGTGGGCGCCGGAGCTCGACGGCGACCTGCGCGTCTCGCACCTGCAGTCCGGTCAGCACTCCGGACCGCTCGGCAGCGGCATCGGTCAGCACCGGTTCCGCGCCGGGCTGCGCGTGCGCGAGGAGCAGCCGGACCACCGGGGACTGCTCGTACGGCACGGCGTCATCGAGGTGAGGATGGCCGCGGTGCGGCATCCGGACGTGATGGTGGCGTTCTGGCCGATCGGCTTCGAGCAGCAGCCGGACGACTGCGGCGAGATCTGCATCGCGGAGATCTTCGGCAGCGACATCGATGAGGACGGCGGTCTGGTGGGCGTCGGCGTGAAGGCGCAGCACGATCCGCGGCTGCGTACGGACTTCCAGAAGGTCCGGGTCGACGGCGACCTCACCCAGATGCACGACTATGCGGTCGAGTGGACGCCGGACCGCCTGCGGTTCTTCATCGACGGCCGCTGGGTGAGGACGGTGGCGCAGGCGATCGGCTATCCCGTGCAGCTGATGCTCGACATCTACGAGTTCCCCCGCGGCGACGGCACCCGCGACCTCTCCGCGCTGCCGCACGTGCTGCGCGTCGAGCGGGTGCGCGCGTACCGCCCGCGCTGACGCTCTCCCTCGGGGCTCGCGTGACTCAAGGCATGCTGCCGCCACGCGAACGCGGCAGGCGCGAGGGCGGTGCGATGGCCTCCTCAGGCCGCCGCGACGACGGCGAGGACGGCTTCGCCGTAGGCCTCCCGCTTCTTCGCCCCGATGCCGCTCACCCCGTCGAGGTCGGCGAGACGCTTCGGCCGCAGCTGCGCGAGTGCCCGCAGGGTCGCATCGCCGAACACGATGTACGCCGGCACACCGAGCTCCTTCGCGACCCCCGCACGCCAGACGCGCAAGGCCTCGAACAGCGCCGCGTCGTCGTCGTCGAGCGTCTCGGTCGCGGAGTACCGGCGCACGCGCGTCGCGGGCACGCGTCCGAGCACATCCCGTCGCAGCGGCACGGGCGCCTCGCCCCGGAGCACGCCGGCGGCAGGCTCGCCGAGAGCCAGCGTTCCGTACTCCCCACGCGCCACCAGGATGCCCCGCGCCAGCAGCTGCCGGATCACGCTGCGCCAGTCCTGCTCGCTGAGATCCGCGCCCAAGCCGTACGTCGAGAGGGTGTCGTGCCCCTGCTGTCGGATGCGGTCGGTGGCCGTGCCGCGAAGGATGTCGATGAGGTGGCCGGCACCGAAAGCCTGGCCGCGCTCCCGCTGCAGACGGACGATGGTCGACAGCAGCTTCTGCGCCGGGATGAGGCCGTCCCACGTCTCGGGCGCCTCGAGGCACGTGTCGCAGTTGCCGCACGGCTTGGAGTCCTCACCGAAGTACGACAGCAGGTTCTGGCGACGGCATCCGACGGTCTCGCACAGGGCGAGCATGGCGTCGAGGTGCTGCCCGAGCCGGGTCTTGAATGCCCGGTCGCCGGGTGACTGGTCGATCATGCGGCGCTGCTGCACGACGTCGCCGAGCCCGTACGCCATCCACGCCACCGAGGGCTCGCCGTCGCGGCCCGCGCGCCCGGTCTCCTGGTAGTACCCCTCGACGGACTTCGGCAGGTCGATGTGGGCGACGAACCGCACATCGGGCTTGTCGATGCCCATGCCGAAGGCGATCGTCGCCACCATCACGACGCCGTCCTCGCGCAGGAACCGCGCCTGGTTCGCCGCGCGGGTCTCGGCCGGCAGACCCGCGTGATACGGCAGCGCGTCGATGTCCTGCCCCGACAGGAACTCCGCTGTCTGCTCGACGGACTTGCGGCTGAGGGCGTAGACGATGCCCGCCGAGCCTTCGGGCTGCGAACGGATGAAGCGCACCAGCTGCCGCCGCGGGTCGGTCTTGGTCTCGATGCGGTACTGGATGTTGGGCCGGTCGAAGCTCGACACGAAGTGCCGCGCGCGGGGCAGCCGCAGACGCTCGGTCAGCTCCCGGTGCGTCGCGGGTGTCGCGGTGGCCGTGAGGGCGAGCCGCGGCACGCCCGGGAACCGGTCGGCGAGCGCTCCGAGCGCGAGATAGTCGGGGCGGAAGTCGTGGCCCCACTGCGACACGCAGTGGGCCTCGTCGATCGCGATGACGCTCAGCCGGCCGCGGGCGAGGAAGCGCAGGGTGGTCTCGAGGTTCAGCCGCTCGGGGGCGACGTAGAGCAGGTCGAGCTCACCGGCGAGGTAGGCCCGCTCGACGGCCGCCCGCTCCTGCGGGTTCTGCGTCGAGTTCAGGTAGGCGGCGTGGACGCCGTTGGCGACGAGGGCATCGACCTGGTCGTGCATGAGCGCGATGAGCGGGCTGACCACGAGACCCGTGCCGGGACGCACGAGCGCCGGCACCTGGTAGCAGACGCTCTTGCCACCACCGGTCGGCATGAGCACGACCGCGTCGCCGCCGGCGATGACGTGGTCGACGATCGCGGCCTGCTCGCCGCGGAAGGAGTCGTACCCGTAGACGTCCTGCAGCACGCCGCGGGGGTCGGCTCCCACGAAGTCACGTCGAGGACCGGATGCCGTGAACGCCGGCGCTGCGAGCGCGTCGGGGCCTGCGGCATCCGGGGGGAACCAGCCGGAGGGTGCGTAGGGGTCGTCTTCGGGCGGAGGCGGGGCGAACTCATCGGGATCCCACGCCAGATCGGCGTACGGGTCGCCCTGCGGAACACTCACCCGTACCAGGGTAGCCGCGGCCTCGGACGCCGCCGGGGGTCTGCGCCGAAAGACCGGGATGCCCCGTCATGCCCACTTCGACGCGAGCGTTGTGATGACGCTGAGGTTCCGGTTCGTCGCGACGCCGAGGAGCCTGACCGCCCCGAGCGGGTCGACGTTCCCCGCCTCGTAGCCGGGGCGCAGCAGGGCGTGTGCGGCGCGGCCGCGGACCACCACCTCGCCGGCATCCGAGGCGAGCTGGGAGAGACGGGCGACGATCTCCGGCGACGGCTCTTCCTTGAGCAGGTAGACGTAATGCCGCGCGAGGCCGGGATGCGCGGCACTGAGCTCTGCGGCATCCCTCGCGAGGCCGGCGAACTCGTCGAGGCGGTAGACGATCGTCGGCACCTCGAACCCGCGGTCGTCGGCGAAGGCGCGCTCGAGCTGAGCCTCGATCCTCTCCCTGGACCGCATGGGCGTCGAGAAGCGGATGTTGCCGGTGTTGATGTGCGTCGCGACGTCGGTGAAGCCGGCCTGCTCGACCACCCGGCGGATGTCGTCCTTGGGGAAGACGCGGTTGCGGCCGAGGTTGATCGCCCGGAGGAACCCCACGTAGGTCGGCATGCCGCCATCCTGGTGCATCGCGTATTCTCTGAGCCATGCAATGCCTGTGACCTGCCCCGTCACCCGCAGACCGCGCGTTCGCGCGAAGACCAACGGATGCCGCCATCGCGCATCCGCGAAAGGCATCGCATGTTCTCCTCCTCCCTTCCACTGCACGGCAAGACCGCGCTCGTCACCGGCGTCTCACGGCGCCGCGGCATCGGCTTCGCGGTCGCGCGCCAGTTCGCCCAGCTCGGCGCCGACGTGTTCATCCATCACTTCCGCCCGCACGACACCCGGCTGCCGTGGGGCGGCGACGACCTCGACGCCGTGCGCGCCGAGCTGCGCGACGCTCTGTCACCCGGCGCCGCCTTCGGGGACGTCAGCGCCGACCTGCGCGACGCCGGCGCCGTCCCGGTCGTGATCGAGGCGGCCTCGGCGCTCACCGGCCGGCTGGACATCCTCGTGTGCAACCACGCCCAGAGCGGCGACGACGGCTCGCTCCTCGACATGACCGCCGACCGGCTGGACTCGTTCTGGCAGACCAACGCGCGGTCGACCATCCTCCTCACGCGCGCGTTCGCAGCGCTGCGGGCCGATACAGCGGATGCCTCGCCCGCGATGCGCCCGGGAGAGCGCCGTGCTCGCCGTGCGCCGTACCCGGAGCCGACCGGTCACGTGTTCTGGATGACGTCCGGCCAGATCGACGGGCCGATGCCCGGCGAGGTGGCGTACGCGACCAGCAAGGCGGCTCTCGCCGGTGTCACCCGCACGGTCGCCGCCGACCTGCTCGATCTCGGCATCATCCTCAACACGATCAACCCGGGTCCGGTGAACACCGGCTACCTCGATCCCGACACGACCGATCGGCCGCTCGCCGAAATCGAGGAGTGGATGCGGCGGACGCCCTTCGGCCGGTACGGCGAGCCGGCCGATCCCGCCCGCCTGATCGCGTGGCTCGCGACCGCGGAGGGGTCCTGGGTGGTGGGGCAGGTGCTCACCACGGACGGCGGCCTCAGCCTCGGCTGAGCTGTCGCCACCGCATCGCCGTCCTTGCTCACTGGACGCGGAGGACGCGGACCTCCCAGGGGCGCATCACGGGTTCGAACCGGCGATCGCCCAGGTGGTTGGCGAGGACCTGCTCGGCATCCGTCCAATCGTCGAACAGGTCCGCCGGAACGTTCACATCGCCGCTCGAGAAGTTGCCGACCACGAGCATCCCGCCGTGGTCCGGGTGCGAGCGGGTGAAGGCGAAGAGCCGCGGATGGTCGGGAAGCATCAGCGTGAAGTCGCCCCGTACGACGAGCGGGTCCTCGTGTCGCAGCGCGATCAGCGAGCGATACCAGGCGAAGACCGAACGCTCCTGGTCGCGCTGCGCTTCGGCGTTGAGCCAGGAGTGATTCGGATTGACGGCGATCCAGGGCTCACCCGTGGTGAATCCGGCGTTCGACGCGGCCGACCACTGCATCGGTGTTCGGGCGTTGTCGCGGCCGCCGACGAGGACGCCTTCGAACACCTCGGACGCCGAGGCGCCGTCGCTCGCGGCGAGCGCCTCGCGGTAGAAGTTCACGCTCTGGATGTCTCGGACCTCGGCGATGTCGGAGAACCTCATGTTCGTCATGCCGAGCTCTTCGCCCTGGTAGACGTAGGGCGTGCCCCGCTGCAGGTGCAGCAGCGTCGCGAGCGTCGTGGCCGACTCGTACCAGTGCGCGCCGTCGTCGCCGAACCGGCTGACGCTGCGCGGCTGGTCGTGGTTGTTGAAGTAGAGGCTGTTCCAGCCGACATCGGCCAGCGCACGCTGCCAGTGGTCGAACACCGTCTTCAGCTGCACGAGCTCCACCGAGCGCCGGGTGAACCGGCCCATCTCACCGTGGTCCAGCGAGACGTGCTCGAACTGGAACACCATGTCGACCTCGCCGCGACGGGGGTCTGTGAAGAGGCGCGCCTGCTCCGTCGTCACCCCGGGCATCTCGCCGACGGTGACGAGCTGGGCGTCGCGCCCCTCGAAGACCTCGCGGTGCATCTCCTGCAGGAACTCGTGGATGCGCGGGCCGTACGAGAAGTGCGGGGCGCCGTCCGACCATGGTGAGCCCGGGATCGGGTCGCCGTCGGGGAGGGCGGGGTCCTTCGAGATGAAGTTGATGACGTCCATGCGGAAGCCGTCGATCCCCCGGTCGAGCCACCAGTTCATCATCCGGTGGATCTCGGCGCGCACCTCGGGGTTCTCCCAGTTCAGGTCGGGCTGTTTCCGCGAGAACAGGTGCAGGTAGTACTGGCCGGTCGCGGCATCCCACTCCCAGGCGGGCCCGGAGAAGAACGAGCCCCAGTCGTTGGGCTCCTGGCGCTGGCCGTCCTCGTCGATGACCGGATCCCGCCACCAGTACCAGTCGCGCTTGGGACTGTCGCGGCTCGATCGCGACTCGACGAACCACGGATGCTCGTCGGAGGTGTGGTTGACGACGAGGTCCATCATCAGCCGGATGCCCCGCTCGTGAAGCGCGGCGATCAGCTCGTCGAGGTCCTCGAGGGTCCCGTACATCGGGTCGACGCGCTGGTAGTCCGAGATGTCGTAGCCGTTGTCGTCGTGCGGCGACTGGTACACCGGCGACAGCCAGACGATGTCGACGCCGAGATCGGCGAGGTGGTCGATGTGCTGCAGGATGCCGCGCAGGTCGCCCACGCCGTCGCCGTCGGAGTCCGCGAAGCTGCGCGGGTAGATCTGGTACACGACGGCCGTGTCCCACCAGGGACGCTCTTGCTCCGCTCGACTCATACGACGACGCTAGGTCGACTTCCATCTCTGGCGCGAGCGCCTTGACTTCGCCCGGCGCCCGCCGCGCCCGCCCACCTACGCCCCCGCCGCCGTGTCCCGAAGAAGCGGCCGCGCGTCCCGGAAACAGGCCTGGAACCGGCATCCCAGCCGTTTTTTCGGGACATGTTCGGGACACGGGCGCCGAGGACGGATGCTGCCCCGCGGTCAGAGCCGGACGACCTCCGTGACACGGACGACGGCGGTGCCCGCCTCCTCGGATGCCGCGAGATCGACGACCGCGCGGATGCGCCAGTCGTGATGCCCCTCGGGGTCGTCGATGATCTGCTCCACCCGCCAATGGCCCGTGCCGGCGGCATCCGATTCGTCGATGTCGACCAGGCGCGGCGAGCGCGCGGGACCGCCGGTGAGGACCTCGTCGTGCTCGTCGAAGTACGCGTCGAGCGCGGCGGGCCAGTCGACGTCCGGGTCGAGCTCGACCAGCTCATCGTCACGCTGCAACGCCGCCAGCTGCACGCGGCGGAACAGCTCGTTGCGCACCAGCACGCCGAATGCGCGCCGGTTGTTCAGGACGGACGGCGGCGCGGGAGGGACGACGGGCGCCTCGGGGTCGTCCTGGGGGTTGATCAGCGCCTCCCACTCGTCCACGAGGCTCGAGTCGACCTGACGCACGACCTCGCCGAGCCACGCGATGAGATCCAGCAGGTCCGGTGTCTGGGCGTCGGCCGGCACCGTCTGACGGATGGCGCGGTAGGCGTCGCTGAGGTACCGGAGCACGAGCCCCTCGCTGCGGGCGAGCTGGTAGAGCGAGATGAACTCCGAGAACGACAGCGCCCGCTCGAACATGTCGCGCACGACGGACTTCGGTGACAGCTCGAAGTCGCGCACCCATGGCTGGCTGGACGCGAACACCTCGTAGGCCTGTGCGAGCAGCTCCTCGAGGGGCTTGGGGTAGGTGACCTCCTCGAGCGCCTCCATGCGCTGGTCGTAGTCGAGACCCTCCTGCTTCATCGCCGCGACCGCCTCGCCGCGGGCGCGGAACTCCTGCTGCGACAGCACCGGGCGCGGGTCGTCGAGCGTCGCCTCGATGACGCTCACGACATCGAGCGCGTAGTGGCCCGTGCCGGCGGCGCCGGGCGCATCCTCGGGGTCGAGCAGCTCGATCGCCGCGAGCGCGAACGGCGACAGCGGCTGGTTGAGCGCGAAGTTGGGCTGCAGGTCGACGGTGAGCCGGATCGTCGCCGCGCCGGGGGCCGAGCGAGACGAGTCGTCACCTCGGTCGATCTCCACGACGCCGGCGGCGAGCAGGGTGCGGAAGATGGCCAGCGCCCGACGTGCCAGCTCGAACTGGCGGTGCCGCGGCTCGTGATTGTCGCGGACGAGGGCGCGCACGTTGCCGAACACGTCGCCGCCGCGGGCGATGACGTTGATGAGCATGGCGGCGGTCAGCTGCAGCTGCGGCGCGAGCGGCTCCGGCTCAGCGGCGACCAGGCGCTCGAAGGATGCCTCGCTCCAGTTCACGAACCCCTGGGGCGCCTTCTTGCGCACGACCTTCTTGATCTTCTTGGGGTCGTCGCCGGCCTTCGCGAGCGCCGCCGCGTTCTCGATCTCGTGGTCGGGCGCCATGACGACGACCGTGCCGGCGGTGTCGAAGCCGGCCCGGCCGGCGCGTCCGGCGATCTGGTGGAACTCCCGGGCCGTGAGCTGGCGCATCCGGGTGCCGTCGTACTTCGAGAGAGCGGTGATGAGGACGGTGCGGATCGGGACGTTGATGCCCACGCCGAGGGTGTCGGTTCCGCAGATGACGCGCAGGAGTCCCCGCTGCGCCAGCGTCTCGACGAGGCGGCGGTATCGGGGCAGCATCCCGGCGTGGTGCACGCCGATCCCGGCCCGCACATAACGGGAGAGGGTGCGCCCGAAGGCCGTGGTGAACCGGAACCCGCCGATCGCGTCGGCGATCTCCTCGCGCTGCTCGCGGGTGACGACGCGGATCGACGACAGCGCCTGCGCCCGCTCCATCGCCGCGGCCTGCGAGAAGTGCACGATGTACACGGGCGCCTGACCTGTCTGCAGCAGCTCTTCGACCGTCTCGTGCACCGGCGTGCGGGCATAGGAGAAGTGCAGCGGCACGGGGCGCTCGACGCCGGTGATGCGTGCGACCGGGCGCCCGGTGCGACGCTCGAGGTCCGCCGCGATGGTCGTCACGTCGCCGAGGGTCGCCGACATCAGGATGAACTGCGCACGCGGCAGAAGCAGCAGCGGCACCTGCCACGCCCAGCCGCGGTCCGGGTCGCCGTAGTAGTGGAACTCGTCCATCACGACCTGATCCGCGCCGGCATCCGCGCCGTGGCGCAGTGCGAGGTTCGCGAGGATCTCGGCGGTGCAGCAGATGATCGGCGCGTCCGGATTGACCGAGGAGTCACCGGTGACCATGCCGACGTTGGCGGCGCCGAAGATGTCCACGAGGGCGAAGAACTTCTCGCTCACGAGCGCCTTGATGGGCGCCGTGTAATAGCTGCGGCCTCCGCGGGCCAGGCACGCGGCGTGCGCGGCCACGGCGACGAGCGATTTGCCGGTCCCCGTCGGCGTGGACAGGATCACGTTCGACCCCGACACGATCTCGATGACGGCCTCGTCCTGCGCCGGGTACAGTGTCAGCCCTCGATCGGCCGCCCACTCGACGAACCCGGTGTACATCGCGTCGGCGTCCGCACCACGGGGCACGGCATCCAGGAGCGAGACGGGCATCGTCCGAGTCTGCCAGGTCGTGCCGTGGCATCCGCTCCCCGTGGGGTGGCGCTACCGCCGTGCGAGCGCGCCGGCGAGAGCCTGCACGAAGCGCGGAAGGGCGGCGGGATCGGCCTCGGCGTGGATCGGGTTGAGCTCACCGACCGAGATCGCCCGGCAGCCGGGGCTGCGCAGGAGCTCGGTCAGCGCCTCCCCGAGCTGCTCGATCGTCGGCCCCGTGTTGCGGCCGTTGACGTTCTCGGCGATCGGCGCGTCGATGAAGTCCAGCACGTCGACGTCGACGTGCACCACGAACGGACCGGCGCCGACGTCGGCCAGCACGGTGCGCGCGGCCGACGCCGGTGCGGCGGACAGCTCATCGAGCGTGACCATGGGCAGGCCGAGCTCCGCGACCTGCTGTCTCTCCCAGTCCGTCGCAGCCTCGGGGTCGACGCCGAGGAAGAAGACCCGGTCGGATGCCAGCAGGGGCCGCGGCCCGAGGGCATCGGTGAGTGCGTCGGCGGTGCCCGGCAGCGCCAGCGCGTGGCCGACGCCCATCCAGTCCAGGGCCCCCTCGTTCGTGCTCTCGGGCGTGTTGAGGTCGAAGTGCCGGTCGAGGTACACCAGGCGCGGGTCGATTCCCGCTCGTCGCAGGCCCGCGCACACGCCGAGTGCGACCAGGCAGTTCCCGCCGAGAACGAGAAGCCGCGCACCGTCGGGCGCGAGCGTGGTCACCGTCTCGGCCAGCTCCGTGGTCGATGCCACGACATCGTCGAGGTTCTGCGCGTACGGGTTCTCGCGATCGGGCGTCCATACCCGGTGCGTGAGGTCGCCGGCGTCGACCACGGTGTTGCCGGCCTGCTCGAGCGCTGCGATCAAGCCCGCCGCTCGCAGTGCGCGGGGCGCCTGCTCCTGTCCGGGCGCGTAGCTGCCCGCGCTGCTGGGGACACCTACGACGTGCAACATCGACACGTTGCGATCTTAGGGACCGGGCGCGACACCGGCACGGGTCCGGCGCTGGCGGAACACCCGCGACCCCGCCTACGTTGAGGGGAGGGACGAGAGGATGCCGATGCCAGCGAAGACCGACGAGACCACCGTCGCGCGCAACGACGAGGCCGGGCGCTACGAGATCCACGTGGGCGATGTGCTCGCCGGGTTCACCGAGTTCTCGACCGACGCGCGCGGGCGCCTCCGATTCCCGCATACCGAGATCGACCCCGCTTTCCGCGGGCGCGGCCTGGCGCAGACACTCATCGCCGAGGCGATGGCCGACGAGGCCGAGCGCGACGATGTGATCGTGCCGCTGTGCCCGGTCGTCGCCGCCTACCTCCGCGACAACGACGTGCCCGGCCTCCGGGTGGCGTGGCCATCGCGGCCCGCGTCGAACTGACGGCGGACGCGACATGACCAGGCTCGACACCTCGTCCGCCGGGTCGGCCGGTGTGGCCGGCGGCCTCGACCCGGATGCCATGGAGCTGGGCGGTGCGGCGGCCTGCGACGGCCCCCGCACGCTGCTCCTGGAAGCACGCGAGGTGCCGCTGGGCGGCGTCCGCGCGATGTCGGTGCGACGGTCGCTGCCGCAGCGCGATCTGCCGCTCGTCGGCGCATGGTGCTTCCTGGACCGCTTCGGCCCGCAGAGCACCAGGATGCGCGTCGAGCCGCACCCCCACATCGGCCTGCAGACGGTGACCTGGCCGTACGTCGGCGACGTGCGTCACCGCGACTCCGTCGGCAGCGACGTCATCGTCCGTCGCGGGGCGTTGAACCTCATGACCAGCGGTGCCGGCATCGCGCATTCCGAGTACTCGGTCGGCGAGGATGCCACGCCGTTGGATGCCCTCCAGCTGTGGGTCGCCCTGCCGGAGTCGCGTCGGCACGGCGTGCCCGCGTTCGAGCAGCACACCGTGCTCCCCGAAGTGACCCTGATGGCGGAGTCGGGACAGCCCGGGTCTGCGACGGTGGTCCTCGGCGAGCTGGACGGCGTCGTGTCGCCGGCATCGACGTACACCCCGATCGTCGGAGCGGAGTTGCGCATCCCGCCCGGGTCGACCGTCCGAGTGCCGTTGGAGCGATCATGGGAGCACGCGCTCATCGCCGTCGAGGGCGAGGTGGCACTGGTGGAACCCGGCTCGGACGGCGAGCGGGGCGAGGCATCCGTCACTCTCGACACCGCGCACCTGCTGTACCTCGGGCTCCAGCGCGACGACGTGGTGATCGCGAGCGAGGCGGGCGCGACGCTGTTCCTGCTGGGCGGCGAGCCGTTCGACGACGAGATCGTCATGTGGTGGAACTTCGTCGGGCGCAGCCACGACGAGATCGTCGAGGCACGCGAGGCCTGGGAGGCAGGCTCGGACCGGTTCGGTCGCGTCGTGGAGCACGGCGACGAGCGGATCCCGGCACCGCCGCTTCCAGCCGTGCGGCTGACGCGGCGTCGTCGCCGCGTCTGAACTCACGTCGGATCACGCGCCGGGCGGCCGCCGGTACGTCACCTCCGCTTCGGGGATCCCGATACGCGCTGGCGCGCTGCTCGATCACCGGGGTGAGACGCCAGGGCAGACGAAGGCGCCCGGGCCGAAGCCCGGGCGCCTTCATGGGGGTGTCTAGCGGATGATCTTGGCTTCGCTCACCGCCGCGCCGGCGTTGATGTTGCCTTCCTGCGTGGCGGTGACCTGCACCGACAACGCCGTTCCGGCGTCGGCCTGCGTCACGGTGTAGGTCTGCGCGGTGGCTCCCTCGATGGGGGCGCCGTCACGCAGCCACTGGTACGCGAGCGCGACGTCCTTCGGCTCCCAGCGACCGGGGTTGGCCTTGAGCGTCTTGCCCACCTTCGCCGAGCCGGCGATCTTCGGTGCAACCTTGTTGACCGGAGCCGCAGCGCCGGCGTCCACGGTCAGCACCGTGCGCACGTCGGACTCGCCGTACTGCACCACGCCGTAGTAGCGGGTGTCGGGCGCGAGGCCGGTCCACGACAGCGTGTAGCTGGTCGGCGTGCTCTCGGTCACGGGCAGCGGGTTCGGGGTCGCGGTGAGCGAGCCCTCGCCCTCGGGCGTGACCACGGCGGTCGTCAGGTCCCACGTGAACGGCGCGGTGTGCGAGTACACGTGCGCCTCGACGAGGTACGTCCCCGCCGTCGGCTCCGTCAGCACGACCGACTCGTCCGCGGCGGCGCTGGCCGACTGCCACGACTCGTAGTAGCGCAGGTCCTCGGCGCTGACCACGCGGTACACGAACAGGTCGAGGTCGGAGCCCTCGTCGTCCGACGAGTCGAGGTCGAACCGGGCGAGCGTCGCATCCTCCGGCACCTCGACCACGTAGTACGAGTAGCCGTCGGCGTCACCGGACGTCTCGTTGCCGGAGTGACCCGGCACCTCGACGCCGTTGCCGAACACCTCCTCGGTCTGCAGCACCGCGGGGGCGAGGCCGCTGAGGTTCAGCGGCAGCTCCCCGGTCACGCCGGGCGTGATCTCGACGGTCGTGCTGCCGTTGATGCCCTCGCCGGCGACATCCGCGGGAGCGTCCGCGGTCACCGGGTAGATGGCGATCGGTGAGCGCACCGTCGTCGGGCCCGACCAGGTGAGGAAGCCCGTCGCCCACGTCTCCGGGTCGGCGGTCGTCTTGGTGAAGGTCACCGTGAACGTGCCCGTCTGCCCCTCGGCGAGGGTGAGGGATGCCGGCTCCACGACGGCGTCCACGCCCGCGACCTCGGCCGAGGCGGTGTACGTGCCGGCGGTCGTCGCACGCACCGTGCGCGTGACGGTCTGCGGGCCCGACAGCGAGCCGATCGCGATCGAGGCGAGATTGAGGTCGCTGCCGTCGATCGGCTCGACGCCGAAGTCGTACAGGTCCTTGCCCTGCAGGTACGCCGCCCAGTCGGCCGGACCGTTGTCGTAGATCAGACCCGGCTCGAAGAACCGCGTGGGGTCGACGTGTCCGGCGCCCTGCGCGAACGGGTCGGTGCTCGTGCTGCCGTCGCCGTTCTTCGTGTCGTAGGCGGTCGTCATCATGGCCGACTTGATCTCGCCCGGCGTCGCGTTGGGACGCTCACCCAGGTACAGCGCCGCAAGACCGGCGACGTGAGGCGACGACATCGACGTGCCGGACTTGAAGCCGAACGTCGGCTGCTCGCCCTCGGCGTTCTGCGTCGCCGCGAGGATCGCGACACCCGGTGCGCTGACGTCGGGCTTGAGGATGTCGCTGCCATCGGCGAGCATCGGGCCGCGGCTGGAGAAGCCTGCGACGACCGGGGTCGGGGTCTCGATGCCCGTGATGTTCTCGCTGTGCAGTGTCGCGGTGGCATCCGGCGTGCCCTGCACGTAGGCGAGCAGGTCGGCGCGGTACGTGTCGGCGATGTGCACGGTGGGCACCGAGTGGAAGTCGTTGTCGAGCGAGCCCGGCGTGACGTTCACCAGGATCATGCCGACACCGCCCGCCTCGGCGACCGCCTGCGACTTCTCGACGCGGGCATTCGTGCCGCGGTCGCAGACCACGATCTTGCCCGTCACGACGGCCGGGTCGAGGGTGTCGAGGAAGCACAGCTGCGCCTCCGTCACCGCCGCGCCGGTGGCCGCGGCGTCTCCGGCGTAGACGACCGGCGCGGTGACGGTCTCACCGAACGGGACGCTCACCGATGCCCCGGCCGCGAGGAAGCCGTTGGGGAGCTCGACCGTGCCCTCGTACGTCGGGACGGTCGATGCCGCCACGGTGGTGTACCACGGCGAGGCGTGGTCGGCGGTCGACGCACCGGGGCCGTCGTTGCCCGCGCTGACCGCGACGAAGATGCCCGCTGCCGCGGCGTTGAAGAACGCGGCATCCTCGGTGGCGAACGTCGTGGTCGCCGCACCGCCGCCGATGGAGTAGTTGATCACGTCGACGCCGTCGCGGGCGGCGGCGTTGATCGCTGCCATCAGGTCGCTGAGCGCGCAGATGTCGTCGCTGCTCACCAGCGGGTCGGGACCGACGTAGCACGCCTTGTATGCGGCGACCTTCGCGGCCGGCGCGACGCCCGAGACGTTCCCGAAGTCGATGCCCTCGACGGATGCCGCGACATCGTGGTTGCCCGCCGCGGTGCCGGCGGTGTGCGAGCCGTGGCCGTCCTTGTCGCGCGGCGACAGGTAGTCGTCGGCGAAGTCGAAGCCCGCCGCCGCTGCGCCGGCGCTGAAGTACTGGGCGCCGACGAGCTTGGTCGAGTAGTCGTCGTTGCTCCACGCCTGACCGGTCACGCGGTCGCTGCGGAAGGCGTTGCCGTCCGCCTTGGCGTACACGACGGTGTTGCCGTCCAGGTACGGCTCAGCGCCCGGCGCCGTGCCCAGCGGCGCTCCGGCGAAGGAGGGGTTCTCGGGCGCGATGCCCGTGTCGACCACGCCGACGACCGTGCCGGCGCCGGCCTCACCGACGCCCCCGACGGCGTTCCAGACGCCGTTGTCGCCCTCGAGCCCGAGGAACTCCGTGGACGGCACGGCGTCGGGGTGCAGGATCTCGTCCGGCACGACCGACTTGACGCCCTTCGCCCCAGCGAGCTTGGCCGCCTGCGCGGCCGTCAGGTTCGCGGTGAACGCGTTGAGGGTGATGGTGAGGTTGCCGTCCGGCGTGACGCCCGCTTCCTGGGCGACCTCCTGCTGCCGGTCCTCGAGGAAGTTGGAGTAGCGCTGCACATCGCGCGCCGACGCGTCGAGCTTGTCGCCCTTCTCGGGCTTGGTGGGGGCCAGTCCGTTCTCGCCGCCCTCGTACGTGGCCGCGGGGGCCTCCTCGAGAAGGACGATGTAGCGCCCGGCCGAGAGATCGATGGGGATCGGGGTGTTCACCTCCTCCTCCGGAGTCGCACCGAATGCAGCGGTGGCGGTACCGGTGAACAGCGCGGCGAGTGTGACGACCGCAGCCGCTCTCACGGAGGTTCGACCCATGGTTGCCTCCATCGAGGGTCAGGAGTGGGGAGTCGCCGCGCCACGTCGTTGGGGCACGGCTCGCTCAAACGTAACTCTCAGTCGCCTTTCAGAAATGAGAGCTGTGTGAGAAAGGGAATCCACCGGCTCGATAGTCTGTGCAGGTGGCCCGCTCTTCCCGCCTGTCGACGAGCGTTCTGCTCACATGCGCGGCGATCGGAGTGGCGACCGGCATCCTGGGCGGCGCGGCAGGCTGGCTGACGGTGCCGCTGCTGGTCGCGTTCCCGCCGGTGTACGGCTTGCTGCTCGGCGTGCACGTGCTGCCGGGCATCATCGCGCAGGAGGCGCTCCGCACGCCGTGGGTCGCGCTGGTGACTCACGGACTCGCGGCGCTGGTCTCGAGCGCGATCGCCCCCATCTACGCGTGGCAGTTCCTCGGCACGGCGGTTCTCTTCGGCGGCATCCAGGAGCTCGTCGCCGCCGCCGTCCGCTACCGGTCGTGGGCACCCTGGCGCTTCTTCCTCTCGGCCGTCGTCATCGGCATCCTGGTCGCGGTCGTGGTGTTCTTCGCCGCAGACCTCGGCGCACTGGAGATGTGGGCGCAGGTCGCGTATCTGCTGCTGTCCCTGCTCGGCCCGATGGGGTGGACCGCCGTCGGCCTTGCCATCGGCGCGGCGCTGCGCCGGGCCGGAGTGGTGCGCGGATCGCGGGGCTGACCGCCCCGCGATCGGTCACCAGGGCGTTCCGCGCAGATCCACGTCTCCCGGCGGCCAATCGGCCGCTTGCGCGTGGACCGGATGGATGAGGAGGGGCGCAGCGGTCTCGGTCAGCACGGTGGTCTGGTCGATGCGCGACGTGCATCGCTCGGTGACGTGGATCCGTTGCCATCCCGCGCTCTCGTAGAACGGGACCACCTCTGATCGGCAGCCGAGGTAGCCGAAGGCGATTCGAGGATCTGCCCGCATAGCGGCGTGCGCGGCCAGCATCGCTCGACGGCCCACCCCCCGCGCCCGATGGACCGCATCGACCAGGACGCCTCCGGTGCCGGCGACGACGACGGCCACGCCACCGACCGTGATGGTGCGCACCTGGAAGCCGACGTGCGCGATGACGCGCTCCTGGTCGAACACCATCACGTGGACGTCGGCCGGCGAGTAGCCATAGGGCTGATCCGGGTTCCATGACCCGTAGTCGGCGAGATACTCCGAGTCGAACAACGCGCGCAGCGCCGCGAGATCATCGATGGAGAGATCCGGATGCTGCACGATCCGTATCGGCCAGTCCGCCGACGGTGATCCGACGTGACGGAAATCCGCGTGCCCTTCAGGAAGGCCACTCATATCGGGCTTTTCATCAGGCGACTCGTCCACACACGTCAGACCACCGCGCCGAGTCGTTCCGAGAACTCGACGAGACGGTTTGAGAAACCCCATTCGTTGTCGTACCAGCCGTGCACCTTGACCTGGCGGCCGACGGCCTGCGTCAGCGGTGCATCGTAGATCGAGGAGTGCGGGTTGCCGACGATATCAGCAGAGACGAGTGGGGCCTCGGAATACTGCAGGTACCGATTCAAACGCGGGGAGGAAGCGGCAGCGTGGAAGGCGGCGTTGACGTCCTCCGCGGTCACCTTTCTGTGCAGCGAGACCGTCAGGTCGGTGATCGACCCGACAGGCACCGGGACGCGAAGCGCGGCGCCGGTGAGGCGCCCGTCGAGTTCGGGCAGCACTTTGCCGATGGCGTCAGCTGCTCCTGACGAGGCGGGGATCGTCGATATCGCCGCCGCGCGGGCGCGCCGCAGGTCGGAATGCGGGGCATCGTGAAGCCGCTGGTCGCTTGTGTAGGCATGCACGGTCGTCATCAACCCGGACTCGATACCGAAGGACTCGTGGAGCACCTTAGCCAGTGGCGCGAGCGAGTTCGTGGTGCACGAACCGTTGGAGAACACGTCGTGTGCGTTCAGGTCGAGATCGTGGTCGTTCACCCCGAGTACGACGGTGGGGACGTCGCCCTTGACCGGCGCTGACACGAGGACCTTCTTCGCTCCGCCCGCAAGGTGGACCGACGCTGCCGCCTTCTCGGTGAAGCGGCCGGTGGATTCGATGACGACCTCGGCGCCGACCTCAGACCACATGATCTTCGCCGGGTCGGGTTCGGCGAAGACTTTGATGCGCCGACCCTGCACGATGAGCACGTCATCCTCGGTTTCCACCCCGTCGAGGTGGCCGGCGAGGGAGTCCCACTCCAGCAGAGTGGCGAGCGTCGATGTGGCGGCGAGATCGTTGATCGCGACGACCTCGACATCGGCGTTGGAAGCCAGCGCCGCGCGCAGGTAGCTGCGACCTATCCGGCCGAATCCGTTGATTCCGATACGTACTGTCATGGCATCCGTTCCTTCGTGTCGTCGCCCGGGGCGGGAGTGGCGTGGGGCCGCGCAGCGGCGCGCAGCAGGTCGAGCACGCCGTCGCGCGCATCTTCGAACGGCTTCGAGTCCTGTTGAGCGATCGCCAGCACGTATCCGCCTTGCAGCACTGCCATGAGGGTGTGCGCCAACCGCTCCGCATCGAGGTCGTCGCGAAGCTCGCCCGTCGCGATCGCGCTGCGAAGCGCGTTCACCCAGCTGGCGTGGACCTGCGCGAACGCGCGGCCGACGGGAGCGAGGAGCGTGGGGTCTTCGCGAACCTGCGGATCCTGCGTCATCCGCCCCACCTTGCAGCCCTTGAGTGCATCGCGGGGCCGCATCAGATACGCCTGAATCCGCGCCAGGGGACTGCCTTCCGTGCCGTCGAGCTCACTCGAGGCCGGCAGGAGGTCGGCGATATTGCGTTCCAGCGCGGCGAGCGCAAGTTCGCGCTTCGTCGGGAAGTGGTGATACATGCTGCCCTGGCCGACTCCAGATCGTTCCCGCACATCGCGAGGGCTGGTGTCCGCATAGCCGCGCTCCCACATCAGCTCGCTCATCGTTTCCACGAGCCGCTCCCGAGAATCCATGACACGACTCTATACCTACCAGTAGGTATAGTTGCAAACCCGGGCCCAAACTGATCCGGCGGACCCCCGCAACCGCCCGGACCGCCGCCGATCCCGGAACGGCGGTCTCGAGCCGGCGTTGCTGCGTCAGGCGGGGACCTGGTCGAGGAAGCCGAGCACCTGTCGGATGCGGCCATCCTCCGCAGCGACGAGGACATCGAAACCGATGATGATCGGATCTGCGCCAGCGGGGCCGAGCCCCCATTGGAAACGCGTCTGCTGGTGATGCGTGTCGTGGGACCCGACCAGCGAGAACACAAACCCGGGGAACTGGTCCTGCACCGCGCCGATCGTGGCACCGATCCCCTGGTGGCCGGCAACCTCGGTGAGCGGATCCGTGTATGTCACGTCCTCACACCAGTGCTCCGCGAGCAGGCGCGCACGTGCGACCGGGTCGGTGGCGTTCCAAGTTGCGATGTAGTGGTTCGCGAGAGCGTCCATTGGAGTTCCTTTCGGTCTGGAAGCGGCGGGGAACCGCCGTCAGCCATGGTCATGCTCGACCCCGCGTCGCGTCGATTACCTCCCACGTCATCGCGTCGCCATACGTGCCTCATTAGTGTCGGGGCATGACGAGCGTCCAAACGCCTGCGGTGGGAAGTCTGCTCCGGGGGTGGCGCGAGCGCCGCCGCATGAGCCAGCTGCAGCTTTCCTCGCATGCCGACGTGTCCGCCCGGCACCTCAGCTTCGTCGAAACGGGAAGGTCGATGCCCAGCCGCGAGATGATCGACCGCCTCGCCTCGAGCCTCGAGATTCCGCTGAGGGAGCGCAACGAGCTTCTACTCTCGGCTGGCTTCGCTCCCACCCATCCGCAACGCTCGCTGCAGGCCCCGGAATTGCGTTCAGTGAGCGTGGCCTTCCAGCGGATCCTAGATGCGCATCTGCCTCACCCTGCGCTCGTGATCGACCGCTGGTGGGACATCGTGGACCGCAACGCTGCGACGGACGTGCTGCTCGGGGGCTGCGTCGCGCACCTGCTCGAGCCTCCCGTCAACGCGATCAGGTTGTCGCTGCATCCCGACGGCCTCGCCCCGCGCATCAGCAACCTGGGTCAGTGGCGCGCACACCTCCTCGGCCAGTTGCGCAGCCGTGCGGACCGCACTGGCGATCGGAGGCTGCGTGCGCTGGCCGAGGAGGTCGAGTCCTACCCGGGCGACCGGGCCGGAAGACCCGCGATCACCGATGTCGTCGTTCCTCTCGAGCTGAGCATGGATGGACAGGAGCTGAGGCTCTTCAGCATCTCGTCCGCCGTCGAATCAGCTCTCGATGTCACCATCGAGGAACTGCGGATCGAAGCCTTCTACCCAGCGGACAGCAGAACCGCACAGGCGCTCCACGACCTTTCGCCAGGATCGCCGCACTGAGCCATCGACGCTCAGGCGAGTGCCCGGCTCGTCAAGGTGTCGCTCTGCGCGCAAGAGGCCTCGTCATCGCCGGAGCCGCCGACACCATCGGAGCGATCACCCGCGGCGCCCTCGTCCAGCTCGTCACGCCTGACGGCTACCGAGGCCGCGTCTCAGCCGTCGATCACGTCATCGGGAGTCGCCGGCCCTGAGCTGGGGAACATGCGGGGAGGCATGCTGGCCGCTGTCGTCGGCGCGCCGGCAGCTCTGATCGTCGGGGGAGCCAGCGCTCTGCTGGCCGTCACGCTGATCGCGAAATCTCACCGGGATACGCTCCGCTACAAGCACGTCCCCGAATCGCGATGACGTGCCGAATCGAGTTGTGAGACGATCGCCGCCCAGGCCCGCTCCCCGAGCCGGCGATCGGCAGCTTCCGTCCCGCCGCGGCTGATCGCCGCCCCGCCCGCAACGCGCGGTTCGCCGGGGAGGATCGCGCGATGACCCGCGTCGAGCGCAGTGACGATTGGGGTGGCCAGTCCGGCGGCCGCCCGGCGGATCCGTATGCGTTCGGCGTGAGCGGTGCTCGGCCACACGTGATCGTCGCCGCCGGCGACCAGAAGGAGTCGGCCGATTCGCTCGACGGGGATCGCCGCTGCTGCGGCGTCGCCCGGGAACGTGCGTCGCGAGCGCTCGTATACGGCGCGGAAGCGTGGCGGCGTCTCTTCTTCGTACTCTGCCCAGTCCAGCGGCACGTAAGGAAGGAGCGTGCCGCCGAGGGTCCAGTGCGATGTCTCTCGGCCCCGTTCGTCGTATCCTGCCCACACGACATCTGACGGCGCGAACGCGATGACACCGTCAACTCGGTCTTACAGCGCGCCGCACAGCAGCGCAGCCTCCGCGCCGAAGGATGTGCCGACGACCCACACGCGGTCGCAGTCAGCTTTCAGGGCATCGACCCGTTCGAGGAAGACCTCGAGCGGAATCTCCCACGGCCCCGCATGCTGTCCCGGCCCTCCGAACCATCGGATGGACTCCGCGCAGCATCCATGCATGGCGAAGACTCGAGCGCGGTCCTCATCGATGCGGCCGCTCGACCCGGCGACCACGAGCACCCCATCGCCGACGGATTGCTCGGGAGCCCACCGCACCCCATCCGGTGCTGCGAGTTCGATGCGGATCACGAGAGCCATTGTGCCCGGGCGCCTCCGACGTGACGTCGGCAAGAGGTCGCGCTGCACGGGCCGCACCGGCACCGTCCTGCTTCGAGCAGGCGGAGCCGTTAGGGTGGGCTGGTCAGGCTTGCCTTCGTTCCTTCCGCCTGGGACACCCTGTGACTGCACCCGAGCCCGCCGGCTCCGCCGCGCGACCCGCGAGCGCGCCGCCCGCGGGTGCGGCATCCGCTCCGTCGGCGCTCGTGCGCGTGGCGGACCTGGCGATCACGCACGAGGGTGAGGCCACGCCGGCTCCGGCATCCGCGTCGTTCGACATCTCGCCGGGCGAGGTCGTGCTGCTCCTCGGGCCCAGCGGCTCGGGGAAATCGACGCTGACCCTCGCTCTCAACGGCCTGATCCCGCATGCGGTCCCGGCGACCGTGTCGGGGTCGGTGCGGGTCGCGGGGCACGACACGCAATCGGCGACCGTCGCGGAGCTCAGCACCCACGTCGCGATGGTCTTCCAGGACCCCGACGCGCAGCTTGTCACCGGGACGGTCCTGGACGAGGTGGCCTTCGGTCCCGAGAACCTCCGGATGCCGGTGGCCGACGTGCTGGAACGCGCCGAGACGGCGCTTCGCCGCGTGGGTCTGTGGGAGCGTCGCACCGAGAATCCCGATCGCCTCTCGGGCGGTGGCCGCCAACGGCTCGCCATCGCCTGCGCGCTCGCGATGGGCTCGCCGCTGCTGGTGCTCGACGAGCCGACGGCGAACCTGGATCCACGCGGGATCGAGGAGGTATACGCGGCGCTGGCCGACCTCGTCGCGGCGGGTGACCGCGCCATCCTTCTCGTCGAGCACAACCTCGACGCGGCGGTCGGATTCGTCGACCGCGTCGTCGTGCTCGACCACGACGGTCGTCTGGTCGCCGACGGCTCCGCTGACGACATCCTCCGTGCTCAGGCCGAGCGGCTGCATGACATGGGCGTGTGGCTCCCGGTGTCGACGCTCGCCTCGCTGCGTCTGCGCCGCGCGGGCTTCACGCTCGACCCGCTGCCGCTGACGCCCGATGAGCTGCACGCCGCCCTCGAGGCCGCGGCGACTCCGCCCCGACCCTCGACCGCGCCCGCGCGGATTCGGACCACCCCCGCGGATTCGGATGCCTCGCGCACTGGCATCCGAAGCAGCGCCCTCGATCCGAATCCGGGGAAGAACCGGACTGCGGAGGCACCTTTCATCTCGGTGCGCAACCTCACGCTCCGCCGGGGGCGCACGGAGGTGCTGCACGGCATCGACCTCGACATCGCACGCGGGGAGTTCGTGGCGGTCATCGGTGCGAACGGGGCGGGCAAGACCACGCTCATCCAGGCGCTCGCGGGCGTCATCACGCCGCCGAGTGGCACCGTGCTCATCGACGGCCTCGACGTCGCCCGCTCCGACGCGCGCACGCTGTCGCGGCGGGTCGGGTTCGTGTTCCAGAACCCCGAGCACCAGTTCATCGCGCACTCCGTGCTCGACGAGATCGCGCACGGCTTGAAGCTGCAGCACCTGCCGGATGCCGAGGTCCGGGCTCGCGCGGAGGAGCTGCTCGCCCGCTTCGGCCTCTCCGACAAGGCGCAGAGCCACCCCTTCCTGCTGTCGGGCGGCCAGAAGCGCCGCCTGTCGGTGGGCACGGCCCTCGTCGCCGGGGCGCCCGTGCTGGTGCTCGATGAGCCCACGTTCGGCCAGGACCGCGCCCGCGCCGACGAGCTGCTCGCGCTGCTGAGCGAGCTGAACGCCACGGGCACCACCGTCGTCATCGTGACCCACGACATGCAACTGGTCACCGAGTACGCCCACCGCACGGTCGTCATGGCCGACGGGCGCATCCTCGCTGCCGGCGACACCGCCGACGTCTTCGCGGATGCCGACCTGATCGAACGCGCGCGCCTGCTAATGCCGCCGCTCCGGCGCGCGCTCGCCGGCGTGCGCAGGCATCCCGAGCTGTCGAGCATCGTGCGACTCGCCGACCTCCCCGACGCGAGCGAGAGCATCGCGCGGACAGCTGCGGCGACGCGGGGAGGCGACGCATGAGCGATGCTGTCGTGGCGACCTCGAACCACCCCGACCCGTATGCGCCGCAGATCGACGCGCCGGCCGTGCGGTTCCTGTACGGCCTGAACCCGCTGGCGAAGCTCGCGGCGCCGCTTCCCGCGATGGTGCTGCTGGTGTTCGTCCGGGATGTCGAGACCCCGCTGGCCTTCCTCGCGCTGGCGTACGCGGTGCTGCTCGTCGGCGCGCGCTTCACGCGCCGGCTCGCCGCGATCCTCTTCCTCGCGCTTCCGCTCAGCGCTGCAATGATCGCCCTCGGCTTCGCGCTGTGGGCGGACGCCGGGCGCGTGGACCAGTCCGTGGTGGTGTGGCAGCTGGGCGGCTGGACGATGTACGGCGGCGCGTTCGAGGTCGGGTTCGCGACTGGCCTGCGCCTGGCGGCGATCGTCGCACTGACCCTCATCGCGGGGCTCTCGACGACCGGGCCCGACCTGGTGCGCGCGACCGTCCAGCAGCTGCGTGTGCCGTACCGCATCGGCTACACCGCGCTCGCGGCGTTCCGCTTCGTGCCGCGGTTCGGGCACGAGCTCGACATCATCCGTCAGGCCCACCGCGTGCGCGGTGCCCATGGCGGTCACGGCCCGTTCTCGGCCATCGCCCGCTGGTTCGGGTACATCGTGCCGCTCCTGGCCGGTGCGATCCGGCACGCCGAGCGGGTCGCTCTCGCCATGGACGCGCGCGCCTTCGGCGCCTACGCCGATCGGACCGAGCGACACCTCGTGCCGTTCCGCACGCGCGACGTCGTCTTCGTGGCTCTGTTCTGGGCGGCCTCCGCAGCGGTGCTCTGGTCCCTCTTCCCTTGGCGGCTCGCGTAAGGCGTGAGCCTCAGCCGTATGCGCTGGCGACCCTCGTGTCCGGCCCGTAGGTTGTACCCGTGGGCGACGGACACAATCCGCTGGTTCCGGCCGAGTATGACATCGCATGGTCGATCGTCACGGTCGTGGTCGTCGCGCTCATCGCGGTGGCTCTCGTCACGCTGGCCCGATCCGCGAGACGGATGACCGCCGCGCAGGCGCTGCTGTGGACACTCGTGGTCCTCTTCGTCCCGGTGATCGGCGCCATCGCATGGCTGACGATCGGTCGCCGCGCCGAGAGCGCGCAACGATGAAAGCCGCACAGCCGGTACCCGGCGAGCAGTGGCCGCACGGGATGTTGATCGCGGTCGAGGACCGACCGACCGTGCTGCTCGAGCTGCTGTGGATCCGAGAGGCTTATGCTCTCCAGCCGCAGGGCGCCGACCTCCCGCCGCCCCTCGTCAGCAGGCCAGCCGCCGCGACGGAGCTGACACTCAGCCCCGCGACCCGAGCCACCTGGGATGCGGCATGGCCGGTCATCTGGGATGCCGCCGCCGAGCACGCCGGGGCGCCTCCCCTGGGTCCGGATGTCTTCGACAGGATCCAGAACACGCCGGGCGGCCCCGAGCGTGCCGCTCTTCTTCGAGGTGTCGTCGGCCCGAGCTGGCGTGACGAGTTCGGCAATGCAGCACTCGAGGACCCGTCGTACCGGGAGTGGTCCCGACAAGGAGATGAAGCGCACGCCGCTTCACATGCTCGAGGCATCCGCGACGACATCATCAGGCAGGCGGTGAGGGCGCTGGTGCCCGCCTGGCGAGCGGGCCTCACGACGATCGTCACGATCCCGTGCCGAGGCGAACACACCCGACGCCTCGGATCTCACGGCCTCCTGATGACGGATGAGACGCGCTCGGACCTCGCGGCACTGGAGCGTGCGCTGCGCACGTTCGGGTGAGGTCCGTCTTCAGTTCTCGTCGAGGAAGACGCCGACCCGGTCGCCGTCCATGACGAACTGCAGCGCGCGGTCCGGGAACTGAGCGCGCAGCTCCTCGGGCGCATTGCTGTCGACGACCATCTCGATCGTGGCGGGAAAGACCCCGACGCCGCACGAGGCGTACATGTTCCCGTCGAAGGACCATGACCCGGTATCGGCGTCCTCGGCGGGCACCTGGTCCGTCCGAACGAGGGTGAAGCACTCGTCGCCGGGCCCGTTGAATCCGTGCGCGGTCTCGAAGAGTGTCAGACCATAGAACTCCCACGTCACCGAGCTCGGACCTGCACCCATCCAGCCGGCGGGGACCTGGACCGATGTCGGCTCGAGCGTGGCGATCTGCCGCGCCCCATGAGACACCGCGACGGGAGCGACCGACGTCAGGCCGTAAGTGATCCCAGCCGCGACGGCGGCCGAAGCCAGCACCGACAGCACCCACAGCACCCGAGTCCGACGCCGGATGCCGGACCTCGGCGGCGGTGGCGTACCCTCGGTCTCCGCCGACGCGGGCTCCGGATCCACAGCGAGCGCTGACGCCGCTTCCGCATGCGAGGGGGTGTCGAACACCGCCACCGGCTCCGGCGCGGGTGCAGGTTCCGCGGCCCGGGGCGCCGCGGCGGCAACGGGGGACACGGGCGCCGGTCGGCTGACCAGTGCCTCGAGCTCGTGAAGACGCTGCAGCGCTGCCGGGTCCCCCTGGATATCAGCCGAAGGGCCGTACGCGCGAGCTCGCAGAAGGCGAAGTTCGTCCCGCGTCTCGGTGTCCATCCGGTGCATCGTCTCACAGCGTCTGCGTGGCGCGTCAACGACCAGCCGCCTGGGCCCAGCAGCCGACGGCATGGGATAGGTCGGGGTAGCCCCTACGCCCTTTCGCGGTCGCTCGTCCACCCCTTTCTTCGCAGGGCCTGCGCCGGTCAAGGTGAGGTGTGCAGTTCACTGACGATCTCGGCGCCTGGGTGGCGCAACAGCGGTGGTACGCGGGCAAGAGCCACGCGCCACGATTCCGCGTCCTCGATGCGCAACCGGTGCCCGAGGCGATCCGCTACCTGCTCATGGACGACGCGGGCACGCTCCCGGCGCTCTACCACGTGCCCCTCTCGCTGGTGGCCGAGCCGCTCGACCCGCAGGCCGTCGTCGGCCGCGACGACAGCGGCTATCTCGTCGACGCCGCCCGGCATCCCGCGTTCGCCGTCGCGATGCTCGCGGAGATGGGGGTCGATGTCAGCAGGGTGACCGGCTCCCGCGTGCTCACCGGCGAGCAGTCCAACACCTCGATCGTGTTCGACGAAGACGGCGAGCCGACGATCATCCTCAAGCTCTTCCGCACGCTGCACCACGGCGAGAATCCCGACGTCACCGTCCAGCGCGCGCTGAGCGAAGCGGGGTCGCCTTACGTGCCGCGGTTCCTCGGGAGCCTGGACGCCGAGTGGCCGGATGTCGGCCGCGGATCCGGCGTCGCGCACGGCACCGTCGCTTTCGCACAGGAGTTCCTGCCGGGTGTGCGTGACGGGTGGACGGTCGCGCTCGAGGCGGCGGGCGAGGGACGTGACTTCACCGACGCCGCGCGCGACCTCGGGACAGCCGTGGCTGGGGTCCACGCCGCGCTCGGCGCAGCGCTGGGGACGTCGGATGCCGGGCCCGACGCGGTGACGTCGACGGGAACGGCCTGGCGGCGCCGGCTCGCGATCGCCGCGTCCGAAGTGCCCGCCGTCGCCGATCGTGCCCCGGCGGTCGAGGCGGTCTACCGCACGGCGCTCGAGCGCCCGTGGCCGCGGCTGCAGCGCATCCACGGTGATCTGCATCTCGGTCAGGTGCTCGCGGTGCCTCACGGCGGGTGGCGCATCGTCGACTTCGAAGGCGAGCCCCTCCGCCCGATGGCCGAACGCGCGATCCCCGATCTGACTCCCCGCGACGTCGCTGGCATGCTGCGTTCCTTCGACTACGCCGGCGCGGTCGCCGGCGGACCTGATGCGGGCAGCTGGGCGAAGGCCTGCCAGGCCGCGTTCGTCGACGCCTACGCCGCCGCCGACGGATCGGTCGAGCTGGATCCCGTGCTGCTGCAGGCGCTCGTGCTCGACAAGGCGGTCTACGAGTCGATCTACGAGGCGCGCAATCGCCCGGACTGGCTCCCCGTGCCACTGGCCGGCATCGACGCCGCCCTCTCGTAAGGCGCCCCGGCGCGCGGACGCGATCGGTCCGGCTGCCGAGGACCGCTCACTCCGCTTCGGGGTGCTCGCCGACCGGCTCCGGAGGCTGGAGCAGCAGGAACATCGCTCCGTACGCCGGCAGCGACACCGAGAAGCTCCGCAGATCGTCGACGCGGCCGACCTCGTCGCCCGACGCGGCGTCGGTCACGAGGCTCCCCGGCACGAGCTCCTCAGACCGGACGGTCCCTTCGGTCGGCTCCTGCGAGAAGTTCAGCACGGTCACCTGCATCGGGGCATCCGCGTGCGGGTCACCGTCGTCCAGACGGTGCACGAGCACCAGCATCCCGGCGTGGGCGACCTCGGGGATGTCGACCTGCGTCGCGGTCGCGATGCCGTACGCGCGCCGGATGTCGATGATGCCGGCCAGACGCGAGGCGAACGATGCCGGGTCGTCGAGCTGCGCGGGCAGCGCGCCGTAGAGGGAACGCCCCCGAGGCATGCCGGCCGCCGAGCGGCGCGCATCGGGATCGACGTCGAGCAGGTCGTGGGCGCCGCGCTCGATCCACCGGGTGTCGCCGGCCGCGATGAGGTCGGAGACCTCGTCGGCCGGAACGGTCAGCATGCCGGTGAGGTCCCAGCCGGAGAGGGCGAAGACGCCGGGCTGCCAGGCGTTGTAGGCGCAGAGCAGAAGGTGCGCATCGCGGATCGCGGGGATGTCGTCGTCCGTGATGTCGTCCAGGCGCTCGATCCCGCGTGTGGCCGCGATGAGGGATGCCGTCGTGCAGGCGATCCCGTTCTGGGTGAAGACACGGTTGTAGTCGGCCGAGCCGGTGAGTTTCTCCGTCAGGTCGGCGCGCACCTCTTCGGCGAGCTGACCGCCGGTGATCTCGCGCCCGCGGAAGCGGAACTGATCATCGCCGTGCCGGGTGGCCCAGTGGACGAGCTCGTACGTCAGTTCGTCGTGGTTCTGCATCCCGTGGACGAGCTGCACGGGCTGGACGCCGAGATGGAGCGACTGGGTGAGCGCGAGCCGGAGGAACTCCGTCTGGCCCGTGGCGAGGGCATGGTGGTAGCCCGGGCGTCCGATGAAGTCGTAGGAGAGGTCTGCTCCCACCGCCCCGGTGTCGCGGATGTCCTCGATTGTGAGGTTGAGCTCCTGGAACGTGAAGCCGCCGACCTTGCGCACCATGCCGGCGATGATGTGGTTCGCCGCGTGGGAGAGCGGATGCCCTTCCGACCAGGCCGGAAGCCCCTCGGCGCTCTTCTCCACGCCGAGGAAGCCGTTCGCGTCCAGACGCAGCGCGCTCGTGCCGAGCTCGCCGAGCGAGTGCAGGGCGTCGCCGATGACGAGCCGCATCCCCGCGAAAGTCGGGTCGAGCCAGTTGATGGATGGCTGCCCCTGCTTGAAGTAGTGCAGATAGACCCACCGGCGCGTGCGCCCGTCGGGACCGACGACAGGGGCGGTCGCGCTCCAGTTCGTCTCCTTCACGCCCGGCGTGTAGAAGATCACCCGCTGCAGGGCGCCGATGATGTATCCGTGCTCGGCGAGCTTGTGCTCGGTGGCCGGGTCGAGGTTCACGCTGTCGGCGCCCTCGGGCACCTCGGGAAGTAGCGACCAGTCCTCGGGCGGGATCTCGATCATGTGGTAGATCCCGGGGTAGTCCTTGTACCCCATCTCGGCGAGCCGGAAGTCCGCGCCCTTTCCGGTGTGCCCGGGAACGATGTCGTCGATGATGCTTCCGCCGTGCGCGTCGGCGACATCGCACAGGGCGCGGAACTCGTCCTCGGCTCCGAACGCCGGGTCGATCTGCGTGCTGATGCGGTCGAAGTGACCGTCGACGCTCGGGGTCTCCAGCCACCCGCTGATACCGCCCGCCCGCTTCACGGGGCCGGTGTGGACGGCGGTGATCCCGATGCGCTCGAACGCCTCCCAGAGCTCCTCCTCGCCGAGTGCCGCGAGGAACGACTGCCCGGGCCGGGTGATGAGCGAGATCGGGTACGCCGTGAACCACACGTCGCTGGTCGCGATGGCCCGGCGCGCGTCGGGACGGGCGTACGCGTGGCGCCACATCGTCGGCTGCCCCGAGAGCTGACGCGCGAGGACGTCGGCATCCTTGAGCATCGCCTGCCGCACGAGCCACTCCACGTACGAGGGATTGGTGCCGTTCGCGGTGCGCGGGTCGGTCCTGATGCGGCGCACGCTGCTGCCGCGGAGGTGATCGCGCGGGCGGAGGCGCCGAGGGCGCGCGGGATAGCGCTGCTCGTCGTAGCTGATCTCGGGCGTCTCGGGATCAGGCTCTTCGCCGTCGGTCGGAGTAACGCCGGGCAGGGTGATCGGGCCGGTGTAGAGGTGCTCCGGCAGTTGCTCGTCGCGCGCCATTCCTCAAAGGTAGAGACCCCGGTTTTCTGCCACGAGGGGCTGGTGCGCGCCGTCGGGAAACGTTATGGCGAGGTGCGCCCAGGCAGCCGAGAGCGCCGGTCGCGGTCCTAGCCGAATGGCGTTCGCGTTTGCAAGCCCTTCCGTGACGCATCCGATCTGGGGCAACCTCGGGGTTCACCGGGCGAGCGCCCGCCGACGCACCGACCGCTGCACCGAAGGAGAGAACCTTGAGCACGGAGAACGAACGCGACTCGCTGTCCGCTGAGGAACTGGAAGCACAGGGAGTGACCGCCCTGCCCGACAAGGAAGTGGCTTCCATCCTCGACCTCAACGCAGATCTCGACCTTGCGCTCGACCTGTCGGCGCCCATCGACCTCGCGGTGGCGGCGAACGCCAACGTGGCGGCGCCGATCGACGCCGCGGTGGGTGCGAACATCCTCTCCTCCGGCTCGAGCGCCCAGGCGATGGCGGACCAGGGCACGGTCATCGAGCAGGGCATCGCCGCCGATGCGACGGCGGCCTCGACGCAGGACAGCGCCATCGACCAGTCCGCCTCCGACGGGGCCGCGACGACGGATGCCGCAGCCACGGCCGAGCCGGCCGCGGCGTCGCTGCCCGTGGACGGCGGCGCCCTCCCGGTCGATGACGGCGCCCTCCCCACCGACGGCGGGGCCCTTCCCGTGGACGGCGGTGCGCTGCCCGTCGACGGCGAGACGCTCCCCGGCGACCTCGCCTCCGCCCTCGACGGCAACCTCCTCAACGTCGATGTGAACCTTGCCGCCGACGCCGACCTCGCCGCGCCGATCAACGGCGCCGTCGCCGCGAACGCCAACGTGGCGGCGCCCATCGACGCCGCGGTGGCTGCCAACATCGGGTCCGTCGACAGCGACGCGGTGTCGATCGCCCAGCAGGACGCGATCATCACCCAGAACATCGAGGGCGAGGCCACCGCGACCGCGGACCAACAGTCCGACCTGCAGCAGTAAGCGACGATGCCGCCGCACCCGGCCGAATCGCCCCTGTCGTCATCTCCGCCCGGGGCGCCGTCCGCCGCGCCTGCCGCCCGGTCCGCGCCTGCTCTCGCCGACGGCGTCCAGCTTCTCGGCGAGATGCAGGGGTCGGGGTACAGGGAGCCGCCCGCCCTGGTTCGGCGCGCCGACGGCCAGGTGCTGCAGCTCACACCGCTGCTGTACCGCGTGCTGGCATCCATCGACGGCAAGCGCGACGCGACGGGGATCGCCGAAGCGGTCAGCGTGGCCGAGGGACGGAAGGTCGGCGCCGGCGACGTCCAGAAGCTCATCGACGCCCACCTGCTGCCGCTCGGGCTGCTCCGCCTGGCGGACGGATCCCAGCCCGGCGTGAAGAAGGCGGACCCGCTGCTTCGGATGCGGTTCCGGATCGCGGTGACGAGCCCCGAGGCGACGCGGCGACTGACCCGCCCCTTCCGGGTGCTGTTCTCACCGTTCGTCGCCATCCCGGGGCTCGCGGCCTTCGCGGCGGTGTGCTGGTGGGTCCTCATGGTGAAGGGCCTGGCCTCGGCGACGCACGAGGCGTTCGCGCAACCCGCCCTTCTCCTGCTCGTCTTCGCCGTGACGCTGGCATCCGCCGGCTTCCACGAGTTCGGGCATGCGGCCGCCGCGGCGCGCGCCGGTGCCGCGCCGGGCGCCATGGGCGCGGGCCTGTACCTGGTCTGGCCAGCGTTCTACACCGACGTCACCGATTCCTACCGCCTGAACCGGCGCGGCCGGCTGCTGACCGATCTCGGCGGGCTCTACTTCAACGCCATCGTCGCCGTCGCGATGGTGGGGATCTGGTGGGCCACCGGCTTCGACGCCATCCTGCTCATCGTGGCGACCCAGCTCATCATGATGGTGCGCCAGCTCATCCCCATCGTCCGCTTCGACGGCTATCACGTCCTCGCCGATGCGACCGGTGTGCCGGACCTGTTCCAGCGCATCGGCCCGACGCTGCGAAGCCTGCTCCCCTGGCGCTGGAACGACCCTGAAGCCCGGATGCTGAAGCCCGGGGCTCGCGCTGTGATCACGGCCTGGGTGCTTCTGGTCGTCCCGCTGTTGATCCTCATGGCGGTCGCCCTGGTCCTGGCGTTCCCGAGGCTCCTCGGTACGGCGTGGCACGGCGTGCAGGAGCAGGCGGCCATGCTCGGGCAGGGGGCCGCGAGCGGCGACGTCGCCGCGGCGGGCGCTCATCTGCTCGGCATCGTGGCGATCGCGATCCCCATGGCGGGCGTGATCTACATCCTGATCCGGCTCGTGAGGCAGCTCGTCCGCTCGGCATGGCAGCGGACGGCGGGGCGCCCCGTGCGCCGTACGGCCGCCATCGCCGCGCTGCTGGCGCTTCTCGCCGCCGTCGCGTTGGCCTGGTGGCCTGACGCGCACCGGTATCGGCCGGTCCAGCCCTATGAATCCGGCACTCTCGCGAGCGCCATTACACCGTTGGCTTCGTTCGGCGCGCAGACGCCGGTGATCCAGGAGGGGCAGCAGGGCTCCACCGTCGCGGTCGTCCCCGGAGGAGCGGCGCTGCCCGGACCGGAGGAGCCGCTCCTCGCCGTCGTACTGGTGCCGCGCGACAGCGCCGAGCCGTCGTGGGTCTTCCCCTTCTCCAAGCCCGAGGCGGCATCCGCCGGTGACACGCAGGCGCTCGCCGTCGCCATGGAGGACGGCTCGGTCGTCTACGACGTGGCCTTCGCTCTCGTCTGGGCAGATGACAACCTCGTCGACACCACGAACGAGGCCTACGCGTTCGCCAGCTGCACCGGCTGCGCGGCGGTGGCGGTGAGCTTCCAGGTCGTTCTGATCGTCGGCGAGGCCGATGTGGTCGTGCCGCAGAACCTCTCGGCCGCGGTCAACTATCAGTGCATCGAGTGCGTCGCGTTCGCGCTCGCCAGCCAGCTCGTGGTCACCCTCGACGGCCCGCCGGATGCCGCAACCATGGCCGCGCTCGAGGAGCTGTGGAAGGAGATCGCCGCCTACGCGCAGTCCATCCCCGGCCGGCCGCTGTCGGAGCTGGCCGACGCGCTGAGTCGCTACAAAGTCGAGATCCTCAAAATCCTCCAGGGTGACGCGAGGACCGAGACGCCCAGCCCGGTGGAGCAGACGCCGTCCACGGGCCCGTCCCCGGATGCCACACCGAGCAGCCCGCCTCAGCCCGACGTCGAGAGCACCCCTGTCCCGCAGCCCGGGGACGAAGCACCGGACCCGGCACCGACGACCGCCCCGTCAACGGCGCCCACACCGGCGACCGAGCCGGCGCCGTCTCCCTCCACCACTGCTCCGGCCGGGCAGTAAGCAGCGTTCACGCAACCCCGTGGCGCGCACGCTCTCGAGCCCCTATCGTCCGTGCCCATGACCGACGACCACACGATGGAGCGTACGACGCTGACCATCGGCGAGGACCCGTTCCTTCTCGCTCAGGCGCAGGATTACGGCGACCTGCAACGGCGCATCGCGGAGGCGATCCGAGCGGGCGGCGGTTTCGTCGAGTTCGTGGTTGTGGGCAACCGCGACGTGAGCGTGTACATGACCGGCCGCGAGCGCATCGTCCTCACCAAGGAGACGGTCCCGCTCGATGCGCGCGACACCGGCGACACGGATGCTCCGTTCGGCGGCTTCTTCGACCACGTCACTGGAACAGTCGACATGCTTTGAGCTCGCGGCCGCGCCGTGCCACGCGGGTGCGCCGGTCATCACCACGAAGAACGGTCCGCAGCACCACAGCGCGGTCCTGCGCAAGATGATTGCGCTAACAACCGGCACCCCCATATCGTTCGGCGTGAACCGATGCGTCACCCGCGCCGCGCCGGCGTCCCCAGCGTCGTTCCCGTCCCCAGCGGGAAGTTCGTGCGGCCGACGCGGTTCCTTCGCTCCCCTCGGGCGTGATGGTTGCCCCCACCACGTCCCGAGGGGAGTGTCGCTCATGGCGGAGACGCCGCGCCCCCAGACCGCCGCGTCTCCGTCGCGGGCCCCAGATGAGCGCTTCTGCACCAGACGCTCTCCCCCGCATCGACGACCGTACCTTGTCCCCCATTTGGGGGACAAGGGGAAGTCGCTGGTGCGAGCAATCCTTGGCTGAAGTTCAGCCTTCGCCCACGTTCCGGTGAGAAGCTCGCGCTACCGCTGGGCGAGGATCCGCTCCCGCACCTCGCGGCGCAGGACCTTGCCGATGAGGGACCGGGGGAGGTCCTCGACGGCGACGATGTGCTTGGGCACCTTGTAGGCCGTGAGGCGAGTGCGACAGTGGTCGCGGAGCGCGTCGACGTCGAGGACCGCGCCCTCCCGCATCACGACGGCGGCGGCGACGTCCTCGCCTCCGCTCGTCCGGGGAAGCGCCACCACGGCCGCTTCGGAGACGTCGGGGTGCGCTTCCAGCGCCTGCTCCACCTCGGTGGGTGAGACGTTGAAGCCGCCGGTGATGACGAGCTCCTTGAGCCGGTCGACGATGGTGACGAACCCGTCGGGCGAGACGGATGCGATGTCACCGGTTCGCAGCCAGCCGTCGGCGAGCAGCGTTGCGGCGGTGTCGGCGGGTCGCCCCCAGTAGCCCTGGAACACCTGCGGTCCGCGGATCAGCAGTTCGCCCGGTTCACCCAGTGGCCGGTCGACGGTGGGATCGTCGGGATCGACCACGCGGATCTCGGTGCTCGGGAACGGCACTCCCACCGTGCCCGGGCGACGGGTGGGGCCGATCGGGTTGCCGAGCGCGACGGGGGATGTCTCGGTCATCCCGTATCCCTCCACGAGCAGGCCGCCGGTGGCCTCCTCCCAGCGGCCGACCGTGGCGACGGGAAGGCTCATCGCGCCGGAGATCGCGAAGCGGACGGTCGAGAGGTCGATCGTTCCCCGCGATGCCGCTCGCGCGAGTTGATCGTAGATGGGAGGGACTCCCGGAAAGAAGGTCGGCGGGCTCTTGCGCGCGGCATCCTTCACCAGGTCCAGGCCGAACTTCGGGAAGAGGACCAGCTTGGCGCCGATGCTCATGGCGAAGGTCAGGCAGAGCGTCATGCCGTAGGCGTGGAACAGAGGCAGCACGCCGTAGAACACCTCCTGCCCTTCGACGAGTCCCGGAACCCAGGCCCGACCTTGCATGGCGTTCGCCCGCAGGTTCGCGTGCGTGAGGATCGCGCCTTTCGGCGCACCCGTCGTGCCGCTGGTGTACTGCAGAAGCGCGATGTCGTCGAGCGAAGGCCCCGGGATGCGGCGAGAAAGACGACGGTTGCCGAGCAGTCTGCTCCAGGTGAGCAGGTTCCTGGCCTTGGGCGTACCGGTCAGCTGTGCGCGGGATGCGCGCGCCTGGGGGATCGGCAGGCGCAGGAGAATCCGCTTGGTCAGCGGCAGAGCCGTCGTGATGTCGACGCTCACGATCCGCTCGAGCTTCAGGTCCGAGGGGAAGTCGGCGAGCGTGTCGGCGATTTTGTCCCAGGCGATCGCGAAGCGCGCGCCGTGGTCTTCGAACTGGTGACGGAGCTCCCGGGCCGTGTAGAGCGGGTTGTGCTCGATCACGATCGCACCGAGACGAAGGGCCGCGTAGAAGGCGACGACGTGCTGGGGACAGTTCGGCAGCACGATCGCGACGCGGTCGCCCTTGCGCACGCCCAGACGTCGCAGGCCCTCGGCGGCGCGGTCGATCTGCTCCCCCACGTCACGGTACGTCGTCACCGCCCCGAAGAACTCGAGTGCCGGTCGGCGCCCGTACGCACGGACACTCGCCTGCATCATCTCCGGCAGCGTCTGCGTCGGTTCCGCGATCTCGTGGGGGACGCCCTCGGCGTATGCGGCCAGCCATGGTTTCGACTCGTACGGATGGGTCGACATGCTCCCATCCTTCTCGGGATGCCGGCGGGACGCGAGAATGCGCCGGGGGCTTGCGCCGAGGCCGATCGGCTTACTCGCATCCCCGGACGGGCCACGAGTCGCCGAACCACTACACGCACACCGACTTCTCAATCGGGAGCGCACCGGCTTTCCCGAGGCCGGCTGCCGCATCGGCGCGTCGGAGGATGCGGCGAAGAACCGCATCGAGCACCGCGCCCACGAGAGCCGCGACCGCGACCGCGAGCACGACCGCCAGCAGAGGCTGGTCGTGGAGCCACTGCCCCGCCACGATGCCGAAGATCGCCGAGTACGCGGCCCACGCGACACCCGCCGCGACCGACAGCGGAACGAACCGGCGAAGCGGGTATCCCGTTGCTCCTGCCGTCATGTTGACAGCGATGCGGCCTACCGGGATGTATCGCGCTGTGAAGATCAGAAGCGCGCCCCGGCGGTCGAGTCCGCGTCGAGCCCAATCGACGGCGGAGGCGATCCGCTTGGTGCGCATCCACCGGAAGCGGGTCGTGCCGAGCCCGCGTCCCAGCTGGTACGCGATGTTGTCGCCGGCGATCGCGCCCGCCGCCGCGACGCCGATGAGCAGCAGCAGAGACGGCTCACCGGTCGCGACCGAGATCGTGGCGGCGCCGACGACGACTGTCTCGCTCGGCACGGGTGGAAAGAAGCCGTCGATGACGCACACGGCGAACACCACGAGGTACACCCAGGGTGATGCCGCGAGGTCGGTCACGAGCGCCGTCAGAAGCGCGAGCAGGTCCATGTCGGCGACGCTACGGACGGCGCGACGGCCGTCACATCCGACGGGAGGATGGTGTTCACCTGACTTTCGTCAGTCTCGCGATGCAACCCCGGTTTCTACGATGGTGGGATGCTGCGATCCCGGGGTGCGACGGCGCGACGGGTTTCGACTGTCTCCGGCGTCCTGCTGCTGGTCGCGGCGACGTTCACCGCACTGCCGGTCGCGCGCTGGGGCGACTCCGCGCTCGTGCTCCTCCTCCTTCCCGCGGCTGTGGCCAGCCATCTGGTCGGGCGTCGGATGTCGTCGCTCGCCGCTGCGGTCGTCGCCTTCGCCGCCGTGTTCGTCGTCTCGCTGCCCGTGTCGTTCCTACTGCCGGGCGGAGCGCCACTCGGGGACTGGATGACGAGTGTTCTCATTGCTCTCCTGGCGGTCGTCGCGCCGTGGTGGTGGGGGCGCTACCGACTGCTTCGCGCCGAGCAGCGGGAGATGGATGCCGAGGCGCTCGCGGAGCGCGCGCAGGCAGAGGAGCGGGCACGCATCGCCGACGACCTGCACGACACGATCGGCCACGAGCTCGCGCTCATCGCGGTGCAGGCCGGTGCGCTGGAGCTCGGACGCGGGCTGGACCCGGAGCAGCGCGAGCAGTTCCGGGAGCTTCGCGAGGCAGCCGTGCGGGCGAGCGGTCGGCTGCGCGATGTGGTGCGGGTGACACGCCCCGACGGGCCTGGCCGCCTCGACCCGAGCGGCGGCGCGGGCATCGAAGCCCTCATCACGGGGGCGCGCGACGCCGGCATGACCGTCGATGCCGATGTGGAGCCCACGCTGATCGCCGAGGCGCACCCGCTGCTCGCGGAGCTTGCTGTTCGCACTGTCCGCGAGGGTCTCACGAATGCCGCCCGTCACGCGCGTGGGGCGCGGGTGTGGATCAGTGTGGCGGGCTCCGACGCCGGTGGCCTCACCGTGTCGGTGCGCTCCGCTGCCTCGGCCGAACCGCGGCAGCAGGGCGGGGGTCACGGCATCCCGAGCCTCCGTCGACGTGCGGAGCTGCTGGGAGCCTCGATCGAGGCGGAGCCCACGGCCGACGGCGGATTCCACCTGCAGCTGCGTACGCCGGCGATGCCCGACACAGCGCGCCCCACCATGGCGAGCGGCGGCGACACGGCGCTGCGGTCGAACGCGCGCCTCGCACGGCGACGGGCGCTGCAGGCCGCGGTGGTGCCGATCACGATCGTCGCCGTCATGATCGTGGGCTTCGGTGTGGTGCAGGCGGCGACGGTGGCGCAGACGGCGATCTCGTCAGACACATACGAGCGGATCGAGCTGGGTATGACGCGCTCGCAGCTCGCCACTGTCCTGCCCGCAGGGGTTCCCAAGCCCGTTCCGGTCGTGACCGAGCCGCCCGCGCCCGAGGGCGCCGAGTGCGACTACTTCGCGGCGCGGGACAGCTGGCTTCACTTCACCGACGCGACGTATCGACTGTGCTTCGACGAGGGCGTGCTCGTCGAGAAGACCTTGCTGGAGGCGCCATGATCAGGGTGCTCATCGCCGACGACGAAGCGATGATGCGGGCAGGCGTGCGCGCCATCCTGGAGTCGGACCCCGAGATCGACATCGTGTTCGAGGCCGCCGACGGCCGCCAGGCCATCGACGGCACGCACCGTCACCGTCCCGACGTGGCCGTCCTCGACATCCGGATGCCGGTGCTCGACGGCCTTGCCGCCGCCAGTGAGATCGCCGCCACCGTGCCTGGCACACGCGTCGTCATGCTCACGACGTTCGGCGAAGACGACTACATCGAGCGCGCACTCGGCGGCGGGGCGCTGGGCTTCCTGTTGAAGGCGGCGGATCCGCGCGAGCTGATCGCGGGGGTGCGCGCGGTGGCGAAGGGCGGCGCCTACCTCTCCCCTGACATCGCCCGCCGGGTCATCGCCCCCTACCGGGAGGGCGGGCACGCGCGGGACACCGAGGCCCGCCGCACGGTGGCCACGCTGACGGACCGCGAGCGCGAGGTGCTCGCGCTGCTCGGCGCCGGCGCCTCCAACGCCGAGATCGGACGAAGGCTGCACCTCGTGGAGGGCACGGTGAAGGGATACGTCAGCGCGATCCTCGTGAAGCTCGGCGTGCGCAACCGGGTGGAGGCCGCAGTGCTGGCACACCGGGCGGGCGTCGTGGCGACTGACTGAATCGCGGTTTCACCCTCGCGCGACCCCGCTTCTGGGAGGATGGCGACGATGGCAGAGCGCGAACTGACGGCAGCGGACGTGCGCGGACGCGCGGATCAACTCCTGCGACTCCAGCGGGACGCGTACGCCGTCGAGGCCACGCTGATCGGCGACGACCGGATACCCGCGCTGCACGAGAGCCGGGACGACCTCATCGCCGCGAATCTGGACTGGCTCCTCGAACTGGAAGAGGATCGCATCGTCGGAGCTCTGGGCTTCACGATCGACCGGGGCGAACTCGACCTCGACCGCCTCGTCGTCGACCCGGCGAAGCACCGGCGGGGCATCGGCGCGAGGCTGGTCCGACGCGCACTGCGCTTGGCGTCCCGCGTCACCGTCTCCACCGGTCGCGACAACGACCCCGCACGTCGCCTGTACGAGGCCACCGGGTTCTCCCACGTCCGCGATCGGGAGGTCATCCCCGGCCTCTGGGTCAGCGACTACACGTTCGGATAGGGCCCCGACGACCTCCCCCACACGCGCGATGGCGCCTTCATCGGACGCCAGATCTGCGACCGACACCGATCCGATCGGCGGAAGGCTCCGAACAACTCCCGAAGCGCATAGGGCACCACACCCGAAGTGCATAGGGCACGATTCGGTGCCCGCAATCTGCTCGGAAGAGGTATCTCTGGTGAAGAAGCAACTCATGGTCGCCCCAGCGCTGGGCCTTGCCCTCGTAGCGATGGCAGCGGCGCCGGCGACGGCCGCGGACGCCACAGGGTCGTACTCGGCAACACTGAACGTCATCAACAACAGCGGCGCATCCGGCGAGGTGTGGATCGACGTCGAGGGCGCCACAGCCACGGTGACGCTGAACGCGTCCGGCTTAGCGGCCGAGTTCGACGGCAATCCGTACCCGCATGTGCAGCACATCCACGTCGGCGCCCAGGGTGCTTGCCCGGATATCAGCGTCGACGAGAACGGCGACGGCATCATCAGCACGACCGAGGGTGTCCCATCGTACGGCGGAATCGGCACCACGCTGTCGGTCGGCGACGCCGACAAGAGCCCCGCCGCCGGAACGAACCTCACCGTCGCGCCGTCAGGCGCATCCATCGAGTACATGGAGACGTTCGAGCTGAACCAGGAGACCCAGGACTCGCTGGCTAACGGAACGGCTGTCATCGTGGTGCACGGTCTTGACCCGGCAACGCAGCCCGAAGGTGCGACAGCGCCGAGCGACCTCGTTCCCGAGCTCCCCCTGGCAGCGACCTCGCCGGCCCTGTGCGGTGCTCTTGAGATGCAGCCGGCCGGAAGTGTCGACACAGGCGTCGCCTATCCCGGCAACACCGGTGGCAACGACGCCGGAATGCTCGCCCTGGGTGGCGTTCTCGGCCTCGCTGCGATCGGCGGAATGTATGTCCTCCGTCGGGCCAACGCGACCCGCTGAGGATCCCTCCACATGACGCGTAACAGCACCGACCACCATCTCCGCCTCGCGGCGGGGGTGGTGGCCGCGCTGCTGCTCCTGACCGGCTGTGCCACCGGTGATGCGCAGCAGTCCTCCAATCCACCCACCGACCATTCCGCTCCTTCTCGCCACCCGGTAGACGCCGAACCAGACCGGATCCCCTCGTCTGCCGCGACGCAAGAGCTGCCGCCTTCCGTGGCGCTCGCCATGGCGCCTTCAGTGCCAGTCAGCCTGAGCATTCCGACGGTGAACATCGACTCGGAACTCATAGAGACGGGCATGCGCGAGGACAACACGCTCGAGGTTCCACCCGGCGATGAGGGATCACCGGCGAGCTGGTACAACGGCTCGGCCACGCCCGGCTCCACCGGCGTGTCCGTGCTGCTCGGGCACGTCAGCTCCTTCAGTGACGCGACCGGCGTCTTCTACGATCTTCGCAACCTCCAGCCGGGTGACCGGGTCTCCGTCGCCCGCGCCGACGGCGCAACGGCGGTCTTCGAGGTGTACAAGAACGAGACGTATCCGAAGGACGAGTTCCCGACGAAGGCCATCTATTACCCCGTGCCAGGTGCCGAGATTCGCCTCATCACCTGCGACGCGTACGACGAGAACAACTCGCGCCACGCGAACAACCTCGTCGTCTACGCGAAGCTCGTCAGCGTGACCTGACCGAACGATGTGGAGAAATCGAATGAAACACAAGACATGGCTCGGGGCTATCGCCATCGCCTCCCTAATGATGACCGGCTGTACGGCGACGGCCACGGAGACACTGGAAAGCCCCGGTGCGGGGACGTCCCACGTCATGCCCGACGGGACCGCGATGTCCGGTTCCGAGCATGAAGGACACGCCGAACTCCAGAACGAAGACGGGCCGTCGGAAGCAGCACAGATGATCTGCGCCGGTCAGGTCGTGACCGCCGTTGCTGGCGTCCTGGAGCTGGAAAGGGAAGTTGCTCCATCGTCTTCGTGGGAGAAGCCCACGTTCACCTGCACCTACGAGGTCGATGGGAACCCGTTGGTGCTCTCCGTCCATGACGCCACGAACGAGGCCGAGGGCCACGAGCACTTCACAGCACTGCAGAAGAACCTCGGCAACGCCGAGCGTATCGACGGCATGGCAGGCCTCGGCATGCCATCGTTCTCCAACGGTGAAGGCATCGTCGCATTCGTGCGGGATGGCAAAACGCTGCTGGTGGACGCCACGGCGCTTCCGAGTGGACTCGGCGCCGACAGAACCACCACACGATCCGAAGCAGCGTATGCGCTCGCCTCAGCCATTCTCGTCTGCTGGGTCGAACATGACTGACCATGCATCGGTGGCCTGGGAACACGCGAAGAGCTCGCAGGCAGGGGTGCGACGGCGGTTATCACCGCCCTTCTTGTCATTCTGACTCGTGGCTGCCGCGTCGGTTGCCTAGGCGGGACGAGCGCCATCGGGCCATGCCGCCAGGCACACTTTGTTCCCGGACCGGTCTGCGAGGATCCACGCGCTCGGTGCTTCCGAGTCGTCGACGATGCGTCCGCCGGCAGCCACGGCCGCGGCGAGACGGGCCTCGATCTGGTCCCGGGCGAGCGAGACATCGATGTGCATGGCGTGTCGGAGCGATTTCGAGGGGTCGAGATCCTGCATCCAGATCGTCGAACTCTGACCGAGCGGATCGATGCCGTTGTCCTCATGCATCGGCGCGTAGCCGAGAACGGCGCGCCAGAACGGCAGGTCGATCGCCTGCGGCTTCGCCGCGATCGCCACCTGGACCTCCTGCACAGCGCTCCGATCAGCGACCGCGCCATGCTCGCGCGCAAGCGCGGAGATCGCACGCGCCACGGTGAGATGGTCGGGCTCGGTTCCCCACATCTCGCGGGTCAGCTTCACGGTGAGGCGATCCGACGTGGCGGTGAGAAGCGTTCGCGGCCCGAGCCCGGGCACCTCCGACACCGCCGAGGCCAGCCGGGCAGCGTCTCGGAGTGATGACACTTTGAACACTGCCGTCGGACCGCCGTGCAGGATCACCCAGTCGTCGACCCCGTCGCCGGACAGGAACGCGCGCCACCCGTCTTCACTCATGGCGATCACCCTACGCACGCCCCCGCTCGCTGAGTAGTGAGCCGGAGCGCTCGATCAATCGGAGCCTCTGCCCGGGCGCCGATCATGGCAGCTGCCAGCGATGGCGACCTACCAGATGGTGCCGCCGCCGATCGAGATGCCGCCCCACGTGAGCGCGATGAAGATCGCCGCGAACACGACGGGCGCGATGCCCTTACCGCTGCGCGCGAGTCCTTTGAGGAGGGCGATCACGGCCAGGATGGCGGCGACGATGGAAAGGCCGCCGCCCAGGATCAGCCCGATGAACAGGGGGATGGGCATGAGCACGAGGCCAGCCAGCGCAAACCAGAATGCGGCCCAGGCGGTCGGGTTGGAGCGGCGTTCGACGGAGGAGGACATAGGGCCATCATCTCCCGGCCGCTCGCAAGAGCTCGTGAGACGCGGCGGCTGCGGCAGGAATGCCCCCGGTCAGACGGAAACACCTTCCCAGGTACCGATGTTCCCGAACCCTGATCAGCGCGACCAACATATGGCAGGAGTCAGTATGACTCGAGCAACGAGCCGTCGGCGCCGAAGCGGCGCCAGTGGCCCGAGGAGATGACGATCGGGTCGGCCGTGGGGTCGCGCACGAGGAGTGCGGAGTCGTCGTCGACGAACCAGACGGCCTGGCCCGTCCGCGCTGCGCCGCGCGCGGCCCACGCCTCGGCCTCCGCCGGTAACCAGGCGGCGCCGAGATGCCCTACGAAGAACCAGTCGAACAGCGGAACGGCGGGGGCAACCGCATCAAGCTCGAACAGCTCGACCTCCTCCTGATCATCGAAGCCCTGCGGCCAGCGGGCGAGCAGGCGCGAGAAGATCATCGAGCCCGCGCTCCAGCCGATGTACACCTTTTCCTCGAGGAGTTCGGCGAGAACGGGTGCCAGGCCGGTCGCCGTCCAGGCGTGCGCCAACCACAGATTGCTGCCGCCATAGCCGAGGATCACGTCGGCGGACCGCAGCCGCGACTCGACCAGCGCCCGCGGGCCGGCGAAGAGCGAGGCCACGTCGAACTCCGCCCAGCCCAGCGAGCTCAACCCCTTGAGATGCTCGACGAGCGTCGTGCTGTCGCCGGGGAATCCCAGGATCGCGTCGAGCACAACCACCACGCGGGACTCGGCGATCGGCTTGCCGAGCAGATCGACGAGCGCGTCTCGGATCGGGGTGTTCGCGATCCCGTTGGATGTCAGGAGCATCCGCATGGGCCCAGGCTAGGGCAGGATGGTGGCGTCTTTCTCGCTGCGCGGGCCCGTCGTGCTACGCGCGCTCGCGTCCCGACCGTTGTCGTCTTGGCGCTGACATCACAACCGCGAGCGTTCCGATGATGATCAAACCGACGGCTCCAAGCCACAGCCAGCCGTTGGTGTCGAATCCGAAGACGGACCGCTGCGCCGAGTCGCAGACCGACGTGCCGGTTTCGTCAGCGTCAGAGCACCATCCGACGGTGATAAGGGGTGCAAGAAGAATGGACGCGACCGCTGCCATCGCAACGCCCGCCCAAACGACTGCCGCTCGAGTCCAGCGCCGCGTTGTCGCCACGGTCATACCCAATCAGGTCGCGTTGCCGGCTCGCCACCGTCGGCGGTTCAAGACTGGTGACTCGCACTGGCGGTCGTCCGCTCGTGCGGCCGCTGCTCGTCAAGCGCTCGCATGCCGGTCGGCGACCGCGCGGAATGTCGATGGGAATCAGCCAACCACTCCCTATGGTGCGACGTTCGGTTGCTGGCGAGCGGTGCGATGGGAGTGGCCGTTGTCGTCGGCGTGTCGGTCATCGGCGCGGTCGCCACAGGTGTCTCTGGCGGGTGGGTCGCGTGAAGCTTCTATATCCGTCAGGCGCCCGCATCGATCACGCAGAAGCCCTGCGGCGGGGTGGTTACTCTGACGGCGCTGAAGTAGTGGGGGTGGGCGTTGTGTTCAGCATGATTGCGCCGACCATCCCAGCGGCGAGCAGGATGGCCGTAGCGGTGAGGAGAGCCGCCTGGTACCCCTCAAGGAGGTCGGTTGTCGCTGCCGCGGTTCCGGTGGTGGTAGCGGCGACGCTTGCAAGGACCGACAGGCCGAGGGCCACGCCGATCTGTTGGGCGGAATTCAGAAGCGCCGAGGCGATGCCGCCCTTATCGGAGTCGACTCTGTAGACAGCCGCTTGGGTGAGAGTGATGACTCCCGCGCCGAAGCCGACCGCGAGGATGAACATGGCCGGAGCGAGCTGTGACCAATAGTTGGTGTCGGCCGTGATGGTGGAAAACCAAAGTGCCGCTCCGGCACTGAGGAGCGCCGCGACGCCTCCGACGAGTCGGGGCGCCAGGCGCAGCAGCAGCTTCGGCGCGACCGCCGCGCCGACGACGATGCCGGCGGCGAAGGGTAGCCATGCCGCGCCGGCTCGCAGGGGCGAGAAAGCAAGCACCTGTTGCATGTAGAGCGTGACGATGTAGAAGGTGCCCATGGGTCCGATGGCGAGCAGCAGCATCATGATGTACGCGCCGCTGCGGTTGCTATCGCGGAATAGGGTGAGCGGAATCAGTGGCTGTCGGCTGCGGGCCTGCGTGAGCACGAACAACACTGACAGCACGAGTCCGGCGGCGATCAGGATCCATGCGACGGAGTCGGTCAGGCCGTCTTCGCCGAATCGTGTGATCGCGTAGACGAGCGCCGCCATGCCAGCGGTTCCTAGGACGGCACCCAGTGCACCGAGGCGCCCGGTGTGGGGCTGGGCGGCGGTCAATGTGCGGGTGCCGAGTAGGACGAGGATGCCGATCGGGATGTTGATGAAGAACACCCATCGCCATCCGAACGCCTGGGTGAGCACGCCGCCCAGGAGCAGCCCCAGCACGATCCCGAGACCGGACATCGCGCCGTACAGGGACAGGGCCCTGTCTCGCTCTCCTCTGTCGGCGAAGGTCGTGGCGATGAGCGCCAGCGCGTTGGGTGCCGCCAGCGCCGCACCAACTCCCTGCAGCGCGCGCGAGGCGATCAGCACGTCCGTGATCGGGCTCAGGCCGCCGAGCAGGGAGGCCAGCACGAAGATGGTGAGCCCGACACGCAGCACCGTCCGCCGACCCCACAGATCTCCGGCTCGCCCACCCACGAGCAGCAAGGCGCCGAACGTCAGGATGTAGGCGTTGACCACCCACGGAAGAGTGGCCACGGTCACATCGAGCTCGGACTGGATGGTCGGTAGCGCGATGTTCACGATCGAGTCGTCCAGCACGAGCATCAGCTGGGTAGTCGCGATCACCAGCAGGGCCACCCTCGTGCCGCTGCCCTTCGCCGTGTTGGTCACGAAGCCGCCCTTCCCGGATACCCACCGCGGGTATCCACCACCACTATATCGATACCCGCGGGGGGTATCCTCGAAAGAACGTCGGGACCAGCGAAGATGCCAGCGCGCCGGCTGCAAGCGAGGTGACACTCTGCCCTGCCGTGTGGACCTTCGCATAGAGGCGCACGTAGCTCGGTGGCGCATCGCGCGACACCAAACGCGGGGCTGCGGAGAGGGGTGCGGGACCCGCAGGTATCACAGGACCGCAGAACTGACAATGACAGGACGGCGTCCCCTCGCGCGAGCGAGACTCGTGCCATGCTCCGCAATGTCATCAAGTACCTTCCCGTGATCCTCCCCGTTGCCATGAAGATCATCCAGTCGCAGCGCGCGAAGGGCGCGGCGACGTCCGCGCCCACCACCCGCACTCGCCGCTGAGACCCGGTAGGCCGCATCGGCGGTCGCTCACCGCACGATTGCCGGTGGGCTACCGCACGCCGAGGATGGCGGCAGACAAGGTGCGCGGCCTACCGTGGGCGACATGAGTGACCGACGAACGATTGCGGGCATCCTCGCCTTGACGGTCGGCGGATATCTCGTGGTGAGTTGCCTTGCGGTGGGCCTGATGCCGCTCTTGGTTGGTGCGGAGAACTGCTCCACGACGTTCCAACCATTCGGTGAGGGCGGTTTCCGCGCCTGGACCGAGTTCTCCGTTCTGCCGTACGGCGGATTGTGCGTTTTCCAGGACCCATACACAGGCCAGATTCTCCGGATGGGTCCTGACCCACGCTGGTCCGTCGGCCTCGTCGGCGGGAGTCTGGTTGGCCTCATCGGCGTGACCTCACTTGCGGGCCAAGCTACGCGCCGTCGCGAGGCCCAACAACGGTCTACGGTGCTCGGCTAGCGGTCGCGGTCCTCGAACGGGCGCTTCGCGCAAGTGCCGGACACGGGGCTAGGGGCGTCGCCCGCTAGCGGATACGAGCCACCACGGCCGCTCTGGCCGCGCAATCGGCGGGATGCACGTTCAGTCCGCCCGATGAAGAAGCCCGCGAGGGTGCCGTATACGAGCGCCTCTTCGGTGCAGGGTTTCAACTCTCTACGCTCGGTCAACGACCCGGGTGGGGCGTGACCCTCAGCGCTTGCCGACGATCTGACGCGCGACGATGTCGCGCATGATCTCGTTCGTGCCGCCATAGATACGGTGCACACGCGCGTCGAGGAACGCCCGGGCGATCGGGTACTCGGTGATGTAGCCGTAGCCGCCGTGCAGCTGCACGCCGATGTCGAGCAGCTCCCACTCGCGCTCGGTGGCCCAGTACTTGACCTTCGCGGCCTCTTCGGCGGTGAGCTTGCTGTCTTTGTAGAGCATCATCGCGCGGTCGACGTACGCCCACATGACATCGACGGTGGTGGCCATGTCGGCGAGCTTGAACCGCGTGTTCTGGAAGTCGGCGACCGACTGCCCGAACGCCTCACGGCTGAGGGTGTAGTCCCTGGTCCAAACGTATGCCGCTTCACCGGCCGCCGCGGCGGCGACGCCGATCGACAGACGCTCCAGCGGCAGATTCATCATCAGCTGCACGAAGCCCTGGCCCTCGCGTCCCCCGATGAGGTTCTCCTCGGGCACGAAGACGTCGCTGAACGACAGCTCGGCGGTGTCCCAACCGTGGAAGCCCATCTTCTCGAGCTTCTTGCCGTGATCGAAGCCCTCCATGCCGTCCTCGAGGATCAGCAGGCTGAAAGCATCCGGGCGGTTGCCTTCGCCGGTCTTGACGAAGGTCACCACCATGTCGGCCGTCTTGCCCGACGAGATGAAGGTCTTCGCGCCGTTGACGATGTAACCGCCCTCGACCCTGCGCGCGGTCGTCTTGATGCCGCGCAGGTCGCTGCCCGCCCCCGGCTCCGTCATCGCCAAAGCACCGAGGATCTCGCCCGTCGCCATGCCGGGCAGCCACCTCTGCTTCTGCTCCGGCGTTCCCATGTGCGCGATGTAAGGCACCGCGAGGTCGTCCTGGATGCCGAGGGCACCCGAGAGCGACCCGAGCCCCGCGCCGATCGTCTCCTCGAGCACGATCGAGCGGAAGCGGTAGTCCTGCAGCATCCCGGCCCCGCCGAACTCCTCGGGGACGGACAGGCCGATGATGCCGGCCTCACCGGCCGCGAGCATCGTGGCGCGGTCGATCTCGCCTTCGCGGTCCCATTGCTGCCGCTTCTGCTCGGATGCGAAGCGCTTGATGAACTCCTTGACGACGTCTCGGAACGCCTCGTGGTCCTCGTCGTAGATGTCGCGCTCCATGCGCACCCTTCCTCTCATCGTCGAGCGGCGGCCGGCCGCCAAGTCCGTGGGATCACGTCCCACGATCCAGGGTACTCAGTTTCACCGAGCGGATGCCGTGAGCCGACGCTGGCGCTGACGCGCCAAGTCCCATTACGTTGATGTGCGTGGACCTCGCCGCCAAGATCACCACTGGAGCTGCAGTGGTTGTCGTCGGCGGCCTCGTCGCTCTCGCGGTCCCCGCGGCCGCTTCCATCGTGCAGGCAGCGCAGGACACAGCAGAGGGCATCGGCGACCTCACCGCAACGGCGGACCCGAGCGCCGAGCCGGTCACCGAGCCGACGCCCGAACCGACACCTACGGATCCGCTGCAGGCCGCTGCATGGGCGATCGGATGCGACGACTTCGCCGCGGTAGGCGGGTACGCCGGTGCCGCGAAGCCGTCGCCTCGTCCGGATCGCGGACCACTCGAATACGCGTCCGGTCCGGTCACTCTCGATGCCGACGGCGCCGTCGAGACCTACACTGTCCAGCCGGGCGACGCCGGGACAAGCATCGGCGAGCGATTCTGCGTCGACTACGTCACCCTCCTCGTCGCCAACGACGCCTGGCCGACCCTTCAGCCCGGCGACGTCCTCGTCATCAACCCGTAGGGCCGCACGCTCGGTCCCGTTCGCATCTCGTCCGGCCCGAACCCATCGGTGTAAGAAGAGGGCGCCGGCGCGGGCGGCCGCCTCAGGCGCGACGGGCGCGGGCGAGCACCCGCTCGGCGGCGCGCACCATCGCGATGTCGAGGAAGGTCCCGTCGTCGAGGACGACCGTGCCGGTGCCGTCCGCCGCGGCGGCGCCCACCCGGCGGACCACCTCTTCGGCGCGAGCCACCTCCTCGGCCGTCGGAGCGAAGACCTCGTCGATCACCGCGATCTGGCGCGGGTGCACGGCGGTGCGCCCGCCGAACCCCAGCATGCGACCCTCGCGACAGCTCGACGCCAGCCCGTCGAGGTCGGCCACGTCGGCGTAGACGCTCATCAGCGGCGCCGGCAGCCCGGCCGCCGCGGCGGCGTTGACCAGCCGGCTCCGCGCCCAGCGCAGTCCGTCCTCACCGTCGCGACCGGCGGGCACGCCGAGCTCGGCGCGCAGGTCGGCCTCGCCGAGCGCGAGCGACGCGACGCCGGCCGACGCGATCTCGAAGGCCCGCTCGACCGCGAGAGCCGACTCGAGAAGCGCGTGGATCTCGCGCCCGGGAAGGGCCACGCGCAGGGCGGCCACGTCGCCGGGCGACTGGGTCTTGGGCAGGCGGACCCCGACGGCCTCCGGCAGTGCGGCGAGCGCGGAGATGTCGGGCTCGTGCCACTCCGAGCCCCGGGCGTTCACCCGCACCTGGACGCCCGGGGAGGAGCCTTCGGCCGCAGCCGCGGCGATCGCATCGGCGAGGCCGCTCAGTGCGTCGCGGGCCTCCTGCTTGTGGGCGGGCGCGACGGCGTCCTCGAGGTCGACGATCACGGCGTCGGCGCCGGCGCGCAGAGCCTTGGCGATGCGGTCTGGACGGTCGCCGGGAACGTACAGCGCCGTGACGACGACGCTCATGCGACGCTTCCGTCGGCGCGGAGCTGGGCCACTCGCGCGTCGTCGTAGTCGAGCTCGCGCAGCACCGCATCGGTGTCGGCACCGTGCGCGCGACCCGTGAAGGCGATGGATGCCTCGTCGCGCGACATCCGGAACAGCGGTCCCTGCATCGCCATGTCGCCGAGGTCGGGGTCGTCGATGCGGTGGATCGTGCCGATGGCGGCGTACTGCGGGTCGGCGACGATGTCGCTCGCGTCGTAGATCGGGGCGACGGCGGCCTCGGCCTTCTCGAACGCCGCGATCACCTCATCGCGACTGTGCTGCGCGATCCAGCCGCCGACCGCCTCGTCGAGGACGTCGGCGTGGGCGGCGCGCTCGGCGCCGGAGGCGAACCACGGTTCGTCGGCGAGCTCGGGGCGCCCGACGAGGCGCACCACCCGCTCGGCGATGGACTGCGCGCTCGTCGAGACGGCGACCCACGACCCATCGGCGGTGCGGTAGGCGTTGCGGGGCGCGTTGTTCGTCGACCGGTTGCCGGTGCGCGGCTGGATCGTGCCGAGCTGGTCCCACCGGGTGATCTGCGGACCGAGCATCGCGAGGATCGGCTCGATGATCGCCACATCCACCTCCTGACCCTGCCCCGTCGCATCGCGCGAGCGCAGCGCCACCATGATGGCGTACGCGGTGGCGAGCGAGGCGATGCCGTCGGCGAGCCCGAACGGCGGCAGCGTGGGCGGCCCGTCGGGCTCGCCGGTCGCTGCCGCGAATCCGCTCATCGCCTCGGCGAGCGTGCCGAAGCCGGGCCGGTTGCGGTACGGCCCGATCTGCCCGAACCCGGTGACGCGTGCGAGCACGAGCCCGGGGTTCGCGGCCGAGAGCTCGGCGTAGCCGAGGCCCCACCGCTCGAGCGTGCCGGGCCGGAAGTTCTCGATCACCACGTCGGCCGTCGCCGCCAGCCGCACGAAGACCTCGCGTCCGCCTTCGGTGTGCAGGTCGACCGCGATCGTGCGCTTGTTGCGCCCGAGCGTCTTCCACCACAGGTTGTGCCCGTCCTTGCTCGGTCCGTGGCCACGGGCGGGATCGGGCTTGCGCGGGTGCTCGACCTTGATGACGTCGGCGCCCATATCGCCGAGGTGCATCGCCGCCATGGGTCCGGCGAAGAGGGTGGAGGCATCGATCACCCTCAGGCCTTGCAGTGGACTCATGCAACGTCCTCCCAGCAGACGCGGAAGCCGATCGACGGCGAGGCGTCGATCCCGAGTCCGGGAAGCAGCAGCTTCGCCGCGAACTCGGGTCCGCGCACGCCGCCGTCGAAGTACCAGTCAGAGCCTTCGGAGACGTGGGCGCTGCCGCCCTTGAGCATCACGAAGCGGGTGCGGCCGTCGCTGTGCTCCGATTCGGTCCAGTTCCACACCTCGGGGGACAGGCGGCGGAAGCCGGGACGCTCGGCGGCCAGCTGCCACTCGTCCTCGGTGGGCAGGCGCCCGCCCGCCCACGCGGCGTACTGCCGGGCGCGGGCGAAGGTGACGCTCGTCGCCGGCCGGTCGGCCGACCGCGCGTCGGGCACCGGCTCGCCGATCGCCTCGAGGAAGCGCGCGTAGTCGGCCTCGGTGACCTCGGCGGCGGCGACGCGGATGCCACGCGCGATCTCGACCGCACGCTCCACGGTGCGCTGGTCGTGCAGGCGCGGGGGGAGCGGCTTCCACTCGTCGACGTACGGCGCGCCGTCGTACATCCCGGTCTCGCGTGCGCGGAACCGCACGGTGAGGACGTACTCGCCCGGGGCGACGGGCACGGCGCCGCTCGCGAGCCGGTCGCGCTCGGCGACGGATGCCACGGGCCCGGTCCAAGCGGGCGGGGCGAGTCGGCGTGCCGGCCGGTGCGGGAATGACGCGTCAGCCACCGGCGGCTCGTCGGCGAGCGCCGCGCGCACGGCGTCGACGCCCTCGGGCGTCGACGCGCCGTCCGGGACGTGAAGAAGGGCGGCGATGCCGTGCGCGGGCACGGTGATCACGGGCGGCGCCTCGGTCACGGGAGCGCCGGGCTCGTGCAGCCCGACCCATCGACCGTCCCCCTCGGGCCGGTACGTCAGATCGACCGCGCCGGCGTTCGCGAGCAGTGTCAGCGTCACGCCGTCGAGAGCGAAGTCGGATCCGGCGAGCGGACCGTCGACGACGGCGAGCGGCATCCACTCTCCCTCTGTCAGCCACCGGTGGAAGGTGCGCTGGACGGGCAGCATCCGGCGCAGCGTCGCGCTGTCGCGATCGTTCCAGCCGACCCAGACGCCGAAGACCACTTCCCACACCATGATCCCGACGCCGTTGAGCCACGCGGAGCGCAGCTCGCCGGAGTGGTCACGGTGCCAGCGGCGGATGTGGTGCTGCATGTGCCGACGCTCGAACCACCGTGCCCGCAGCACGCCGGGCACCTCGGAGTCGGCGAACCACTGCGCCCACGACAGCGTGTGGTCCGCGATCCGCTCGGTGGCGAGCTTCGACTCCCCCTCGAGGCCGATGCCCGGGCGGGCGGCATCCAGCGCGGAGACGAGCTCGGGGTCGGCCTTCTTCAGGGTGTCGAGGAAGACCCCGTCCGCACCGAGACGGCGGACGGTGTCGGCGAGCTCGTCCGCGTCGGGGCCGCCCCGGCGCGTGCCGGTGTCCCACGGGTTGTAGTCGACGAAGACAGCGACGCCCGCGTTCCGCAGCGTCGCAGCGGCTTCCTCGAGCCCCGGCACTCCGTAGAAGTCCCACTGGTTGCGGTCGTCGATGCCGATGACCGGGTACGCGTGCCACAGCACGACGCCGTCGAGCCCGCCGAACCGCTCGCGCGCGTCGGCGAGGAACCGCTCGGGCGTGAACCGCTGCGCGTCGAAGTCGAAGAACAGCTCGTCCCACAGCCAGACCTGCGCGACCGTGAAGCAGCGGCTCGCCCACGCGGACGCCGGATCGCTGTATCGCTCCGTCTCTCCGTGCCGTCGGCGGGCGCTCGCACGCCAGGCGGCGAGCTGCTCGCGCCAGCGCGGGATGTCAGAGGGGTCTTCGGGTGCGGCGAAGATCTTGGCGTCGTCCAGCACGCGTGCGGCGTCGTCGTCGATGGCGAGGTCGACGTCGAGCGGCACGGGTGTCGGCAGGTCGATCTCGCGCGGCACCAGCGGATCGAAGCCGCCGCTCACGGGTGCGCCTCCGGCGCCCGGGTCGCCAGCAGCGCCGTCACCTCGTCGCGGGTGGGGACCGCCTCCTGCGCACCGGGTCGGCCGACGGCGAGGGCCGCCGCGGCGCATCCGGCCTCCGCGGCGCGGGCGAGCATCGCCCCGTCCGGGCGCGCGCGTGAGACCTCGGCCGCGAGGGTCGCCGCGAACACACCGCAGAAGGTGTCGCCGGCACCGGTGGTGTCCACCGCGCGCGCGGGGAACGCGGCGACCCGGTGCCGCGCGCCGTCGGTGATCACGAGGCATCCGGCCGCCCCCAGGGTGACGACGACGGCCGGAACGCGGGCGGACAGGGTGACCAGAGCCGTCTCGATGTCGCTGTCCCCGCTGACGTCGAGCGCCTCGTGCTCGTTCACCACGAGCACGTCGACGGTCGGCAGCAGCTCGTCGGCGTGCTCGACGAGCGGCGCCGACGGGGCGGCGTTCAGCACGTGCAGGGCGCTGTCCGGCCGCGCCGCGGCGGCTGCGAGCACGAGGCGCGCGGGAACCTCGAGCTGCGTGACGAGCACGTCCGCGCGCTCCACAAGCCGGCGTTGGGCCTCGGCCAGACGGTCCCGGGCGCCGTTGGCCCCGGGCACGACGACGATGGCGTTCTCACCGTCCGCGCCGACCGAGATCAGGGCGGTGCCCGTCGGCTCGGGCACCGTCTCGAGCCCCGACACGTCGATGCCGTCCGCGGCGAGCTGCGCGCGCAGCGCTGCGCCGTCGCTGTCGTCCCCGACGGCGCCGACGAACGCGACGACGGCACCGCCGGCGCGCGCGGCGGCGACGGCCTGATTCGCACCCTTGCCGCCGCTGGTGCGGGCGAGGTCGGCGCCGAGCACGGTCTCGCCCGGTCCCGGGATGCGCGCGACGCGGGCGACGATGTCGCTGTTCACGCTTCCGACCACCACGACGCTCATGCCGGTGCCACCCGCTCGGGGAGGGCGGCGGTCCGCTCGGCGAGGCGGCGGATCGAGCGGTGCTCGCCGCCGGGCATGGAGGTCGCCAGGCGGTCGTGCAGCGGCTCGGTCCACGCCGGATCGATGCCGGAGGCCCCGGTGAGCGCGCCGAGCACCGAGCCGACGGTCGCGCCGGCGGAGTCGGTGTCCCAGCCGCCCGTGACGGCGAGGGTGATGCCGGCGTCGAAGCGGCCGGACGACCCCTCGATCGCGCAGGCGATGAGCGCGGCGTTGTTGAGGGTGTGGACCCAGTGCATGCCGGCGTACTCCTCATGCAGCACGTCCAGCGCCGCCGCGGTGTCGCGTCGGCCCGCGGCGAGGTCGGCTCCGAGTTCGCGTCCGAGCGCGACCGCGCGCGCGAGACGGGATGCCGGCGGCACGACGCCGTCCGCGGCATCGAGCACCGCCGATGCGGTGTCGCTCACGAGCGCCGCCGAGCACATCGCCGCCGACCACATCGCGCCGTAGACGCCGTTGCGGGTGTGGCTGAGCCGGGCGTCGACCCACGCCGCGGCGGCGGCCGCCCGGACATCGCCGGGGTGCGCCCACCCGTACACGTCGGTGCGGATGAGGGCGCCGATCCACTCGCGGAACGGGTTGCGGTACGTCGCCGTCTCGGGGACAGGCCGCGCGTCGAGGATGTTGCGGTACGCAGCGCGCTCCGCGGTGAACACGCGTCCCGCCGGCAGGGAGGCCAGCCACGCGGTCGCCACGTCGTCGGTGGTCAGCGCGCCGCCGTGCGTCTCGAGCAGCTCCAGCGCGACCAGGGGGAAGTTGAGGTCGTCGTCCTCGGGCATCCCGTCGATGTTCTCGATGAGCGAGGTCGCCGCCGACCGTCGATTCCACGGCCAGCGCCCGGCGATCTCGTCCGTCAGCCCACGGGCGGTGAAGTAGCCCGTGATGGGCCAGTTCCCGGTGGCGCGGGCGATCTCCTCGATGCCGGCGCGCGGGATCTTCTCGACGGGCTTGCCCAGGAGGCATCCCGCCGCCCGGCCGAGCCACGCGCCGTGCACGCGGTCGAAAGGCACCGCGGCCGGGCGTGCCGTCGTCCGCGGTGCCGGCAGCAGCCGTTCGATGTCGGACCACTCGTCCGGCTCATCCGGGTCGGGGCGGTGGAACGCCTGCAGCTCGTCGAGCAGCTCTCGGGCGAGCGCGCGCACCTCCGGCGACGCCGCAACGGCGCTCGCGCCGCCGGGCGCGACCTCGGTGGAGCCGCCGGCGCGCTCCCACCGGTCCTCGATGGCCGCGAGCTCCGCGTCCGGCACACCCTGCTCGCGCAGCGCCTGCAGCTCGGCCGGGACGAGGTCCTCGGGCTGCGCCCATGTCAGCCTCATGCCGCGGCCCCGCTGTCCCAGCGTCCCGCGAGCACGGCGTCGATCGCCATGCTGCGGGCCCGCGCCCGTTCAGCGTCGCGCTGCGCGACCTCGCGCACCACATCGGTCATCGCGTCGATGACGCCGTCGAGGTCGAGGCGGCTCGCGGTGACCACGCGCGAGACCCACTCATCGGGCACCGCGGCGAGCCCGCCGAGGCCGCCGCAGATGGCGCCGGCCATCGTGGCGATCGAGTCGGAGTCGCGGCCGTAGTTGACGGCATCCAGAACCGCCGCCCGCAGGTCGCCGCGGTGCGCGACCACGAACCCGAGGGCGACAGGCAGCTCTTCGATCGACTTGGTGCGCGAAGGAAGCCGGGCATCCATCGCCGGAGCGCGGTACTCGTCCCCCACGGTGTCGAACGGAGCCACCGCCGCGCGCACGACCTGGCCGAGCGCGCGCGGGTCGTCCGAGCCGCCCGAGGCGACGAAGTCGTCGACGGCGTCGAGCACCGCGCGGATGGCGGCGGCCGTGCCGTCGTGCGCGACGGCGAGGGATGCCTCGCGCACATCGGCGACGCGGGCGCCGGGCGCCGCCGCGGCGGCGACGGCTGCGGCGAACACGCCGGCCGCTTCGCGTCCGTACGAGGCCTGGTGCGCGCCGGCGATGTCGATGGCCTCGGCGTACGCGCCCTCCGGATCGCCGATGTTGACCAGGCCCACGGGCGCCATGTACATGGTCGCGCCGCAGTTGACGATGTTGCCGACCCCGGCCTCGCGCGGGTCGGCGTGGCCGTAGTGGAGCTTGGCGACGAGCCATTTCTCGGCCAGGAAGACGCGCTGCAGGATCAGCGCCTCGTCTTCCAGCTCGGGCACCCAGCGGCGCTCGCCGATCATGAGCGGCACCAGGTCGCTGGCCACGTGATACGCGTCCAGGTGGGTGCGGCGCTGGGCGTAGACCTGCACGAGCGCGTGCGTCATGAGGGTGTCGTCCGTGACGTGCCCGTCGCCCTTGTGATACGGGGCGATGGGGCGGGCCGTGCGCCAATCGGGCAGGAACGGGCCCACGATCCCGGTCACCCGTCCGCCGTGGCGCTCCTCGATCTGCGCGGGCGTCCACCCCTCGGTCGCTCCGCCCAGGGCGTCGCCCACCGCCGCTCCCGCGAGCACGCCCGCGACCCGATCCTGCAACCCGTCCATCATCCTCATCCGTTTTCGCTCGTTCCCGTGGTCCCGGGGCGGGCCGCTCGCGCGAACCCGCCCCGGGTTGCGCCGGCTCAGCCGTTGATCTCGGTCCAGCCGTCGCTCAGCTGGGCTGCCAGCTGCTCGGTGGTGATCTGGTTCGCGAGGTACTGCTGGAAGGCCGGCGTCGCGATGGTGTCCTTCCACTCGGTGTACCTGTTCGCCTTGAGGAAGGGCGGGCCGACGAGTCCCTCACCGGAGGCGAGGATCTGGTCCCAGCCGGTCGCGTCGGCCGCGAGCTCGGCGACGGCGTCGCGCGCGCCCTGCGAGGACGGGATCAGCGCGTCGGCGTACGCGAGCTGCGCCAGGTTGTCGGCGCTCATGAAGAAGTTGAGGAAGTCGGCGGACTCCTCGACGTACTCCGAGTCGACGTTCACCGAGTAGGTCTGCGGGTTGGCCGCCTGCACGGCTCCGGCGCTGCCCTCGAGCGGCGGCAGGACCGTCCAGTTGAGCCCCTCCGGCGCGTCGTTGGCGATATTGGTCGCCTGGAACGACCCCTGCACGGTCATCGCGACGGTGCCGCCGTAGAACGAGGCCAGCACGTCCGACCCCGACTGGGTCAGAGACGTCGGGTCGATCGAGCGGTCGGTGTAGGCCATCTCGTGGATGCGCTCGGGAACGGCGAGCTCGTCGGCGCCGACCTCGATCGTCGCCTCGTCGCCCTCGCCTTCGAAATAGCCCCCGTCGAAGCCGAGCGACAGGCTCATCATGGTCGCCGTCGGCGAGCCGAGGCCCCAGCCGACGCCGTAGCGGCCCTCGGCGGTGGTCGCGGCGGCGATCTGCTGGAACTCGTCCCACGTCATGGTGTCGCCGGTGGGGATCTCGACGCCGGCCTGCTCGAGCAGATCGGTGTTCGCGAACACCATGTACGACTGCAGCGTCGACGGGTAGGCGATGATCTGGTCGTCGACCGTCACCGACTCCCAGATGCCGTCGGAGATGTCGTCTCGCAGCTCGGGGTCGATCAGGTCGGTGAGGTCGGCGAGGTAGCCGTCCTGCGCGAACGAGGTGATCGACGACGCCTCGAAGTGGATGATGTCGGGCGCCGTGCCGCCGGTGAACTGCGTGATGAGCTTGTCGTACGTGCCGTCCCATCCCGCCTGGATGATCTCGACCTGCACGTCCGGGTTGTCCTCGTTCCAGGCATCCACGATCTGCTGCACGGCCTGCTGCGTCGCCGGCTGATCGGAGAGGGACTGGAACTGGAGGGTGACGCCGTCGCCGCCCTCGTTGTCGCGGCTCGCACTGCCCTGCTGGCACGCGCTGAGCGCGAGGGCGGCGGCGCCGACGAATGCCAAGGCACCGATGCCTCGGATGGTGCTTCGCATGATGACTGCCTTTCTCTTGAAGGGGATCAACCCTTGACCGCACCGGCGAGCATGCCGCCGGTGAGCTTTCTCTGCAGGATGCTGAAGATGATCAGCGACGGGATGGTGGCCAGGATCGCGCCGGCCGCGAGCGGCCCGAGCTGGGTCTGCCCCTCGGCGCCGAGGAAGGACCGCAGCGCGATCGGCAGGGTGTACAGCTCGGGGCTCTGGATGAGCACGAGCGCGAGGAAGAACTCGTTCCACGCCGACACGAACGTGAACATCGCCGTCGCGACGAGACCGGGGGCCAGGAGCGGCAGCACCACGCGGCGCAGGATCGTCAGCCGCGTCGCGCCGTCCACCTCGGCCGCCTCCTCGAGCTCCCGCGGGATCGCGGCGACATAGCCCTGCAGCATCCACAGCGTGAACGGCATCGTGAAGGTGACGTAGACGAGGATGAGTCCGAGCAGGGTGTCGTTGAGCTGGATCGTCCGCAGTACGAGGAACAGCGGGATGATGATGAGGATCGTGGGGAACACCTGGCTGGTGAGGATCCAGATCGTCCCGGCCGCGCGGAGCCTGCCCTTCAGCCGGGCCAGTGCGTAGGCCATCGGCATCGACAGCAGCACCGTGAGGATCATGGTCGCGATCGAGACCAGCAGCGAGTTGCCGGCGGCCGTGATGAGGTTCTGCCGCTCCAGCGCGGTGACGTAGTTGCCGAACTCCCACACGGCGGGCAGGAGGTTGACCGCGAGCGAGTTGAGCTCGGCCGACGACTTGAAGGATGCCGACAGCAGCCACAGCAGCGGGAAGCCGAGGAAGAGGAGATAGGCGGCGAGCGCGACGTACATCAGCGCCGTCGCGTACCAGCGGCGGCCGTTCATGCGCGACGCTCCTTGGCCTGACGGAACTGATGGATGAGGTACAGCGAGAGGATGAGCATGATCGCGATCACGAGCACGTCGCCCATCGCCGACGCGTAGCCGATCTCGCGGTTGCGGAAGGCCTCAAGGTAGGTGAACAGCGGCGGGATCATCGTGCGACCGCCCGGTCCTCCCTCGGTGAGCACGTAGATGAGGCCGAACGAGTTGAACTGCCAGATGAAGTCGAGCGTCGTCACGGCGATGATGACCGGTCGCAGGGCGGGGAGCGTGACGTGCCAGAAGCGGCGCGCGGCGTTGGCGCCGTCGACGGCGGCGGCCTCGTGCAGCTCGGGAGCGATCGACTGCATGCCGGCCAGCAGCAGAACGGTCGTCTGCGGGATGCCCGACCACACGCCGACCACGATCACGGCGGGCAGGGCCGTCGAGAAGTCGCCGAGCCAGTTCACGCCGTCGAGGCCGATGGACTCGAGGAACCCGTTGAGCGGCCCGGAGTTCGGGTTGTAGATCATGCGCCAGACGATCGCGATGACCACCGGGGGCATCGCCCACGGGATGAGGGCCAGCACGCGCGTGAGCGACTTCAGCCGCAGGTTGCTGTTGAGCAGCAGCGCCAGCCCCATCGCCGACACCAGCGTGAGCAGCGCGACGGAGCCCGCCCACACGATGCCGATGCCGAAGGAGCCCCAGAACCGGTGGTCGCCGGCGAGCTCGATGAAGTTGCCCAGGCCGATGAAGTCGATGTCGTCGTTGCGCCGGAGCGTCGCGTCGGTGAAGCCGAGCGCGACGCCGCTGGCGAGCGGGATCACCGAGAAGATCAGGATCGGCAGCAGCGCCGGCACGACCAGGACGATCGCCTCGCGGCGCTCGGCGCGAGCGCGCGGACCGAGCCGCCGCACCTTCGGCGGGGTCGTCGTGGTCGACGGGGTCCGGGTCACGGTGGCGCTCATCCGGCGCTCCTCTCCACACCGCGGACGGCGGCTTCGCGCACCGACGAGCCGCGCACGACGAGCGAGGGTGCGACGGTGACCGTGCGCACCGGGCGGTCGGGATCGGCCAAGCGCGTGAGGAGCAGGTCCGCCGCGACGCGGCCGCGCTCCTCGGCGCCGAGATCGACACTGGTCAGGCCCAGCCGCGTGACCTCGGCCAGCTGCGTGTTGTCCATCCCGGTGACGGCGAGGTCGTCGGGCACGGACCAGCCCAGGTCGTCGGCGGCGTGGAGCGCGCCGATCCCCATGAGGTCGTTGGCTGCGACGATGGCATCCGGTCGCTCGTCGCCGCAGCCCTCGAGGGCGGTCATCGCCGCCCGGTACCCGTCGACGATGGTGAAGTCGGCGGCCGAGGCGACGCGGCTGCGCACACCCGGATGCGCCGAGACGGCGGCGGCGAAGCCTTCGGAGCGCACCACACCGGGCGTCGTGTCGCTCGGGCCGTTGAGGAACAGGATGTCGCGGCGTCCCTCGGCGACCAGGTGGTCCACGACCAGGCGCATACCGGTCAGCGAATCCGCCCGCACGGAGTCCAGGCTCGCCGCGTCCGGGACGCGCCCCAGCACCACCACCGGGACCGGAGCGTCGTCGAGCGCGTCGAGCAGCTCGGCCGTGACGCGCAGCGGCGAGAGGATCATGCCGTCGACGTAGCCCTTGCCGAGGTCGCGCACGACCTCGAGCGACGAGGACGTCGTCCCCGTCGACGAGATGACCAGCCGGAAGCCGGATGCCGAGACGATCTTCTCGATCGCCGTCATCATCTCGACGTAGACCGGGTTCCCGATGTCGGCCACGGCATAGGCCAGCTGCTGCGTGCGGCGGAGCTTGAGCGACCGTGCCGCGGCATCCGGGACGTATCCCAGCTCGGCGGCGGCCTTCCGCACCTTCGCCACGGTTTCGGCGCTGGCGATCTGACCGTTCAGCGCCCGAGACGCCGATGCGATCGACACGCCCGCGTGGGCGGCGAGCTGCGTGATGGTCACTCGCGGCACGGCTCTCTCCTTCGAGGGCGTTGGAATCGTTTCCAATATGTCATCGTAAACGTTTCCACCCAACGGCGCGCATGTCAAGATGAGGCGCGTTCGCGGCATCGGTGTGAGGAGCGAACCTCGTTGAGAGCAGTTCAGTCGCCGTCGGAGCCTGCCACGGATGCCTTGTTCGCGAGCTGTGCTCGCGACCGATCCGCGCGATGCAGAGCGAAACGGCGCCGGTACTCCGACGGGGTCGTCGCAAAGGCGCGAGCGAAGCTCTGACGCATGGTCACGGGGCTGGCGAATCCGCAACGCGCGGCAACGGTGTCGATACTCAGATCCGTCATCTCCAGCAGGCGCTTGACCTCCTCGAGACGCCGCTCGCGCAGCCAGCTCGCAGGCGTCGTGCCGGTGCTGCTCTTGAATGCGCGGATGAAGCTGCGCAAGCTCATGTGCGCCGCACGGGCCAGGTCCTCGACACCCAGCGGCTCCTCCAGACGTTCGGAAGCCCACTCGAGCGCGCGCGAGATCGGGCTCGCGGAGTTCGGCTGCGGTACTGGGCGATCGATGTACTGCGCCTGGCCGCCGTCGCGGTGGGGGGCGACGACGAGGCTGCGCGCCACCCGGTTCGCGGCCTCGGCGCCGAGGCGGGAGCGGACGATGTGCAAGCAGGCATCGACGGCGGCGGCGGTGCCAGCAGATGTCAGCACATCCCCATGGTCGATGTACAGGACGGTGCGGTCGACAGCGATGCTCGGGTATCGCGAGCTGAACTCGCCCATGGACTGCCAATGGGTCACCGCGGTGCGCGATGACAGCAGTCCACTCTCGGCCACCGGGAACGCGCCGAGGCAAAGGCCCGCAACCACGGCACCCTGAACGTGCGCAGCCCGCAACGCCTCACTCAGTGCGGCGGAAGGCTGCCGATGATCGCTGTGCCAGGACGGCAGGACGATGATGTCTGCGCCGTCCGCGGCGCTGAGGTCGGCGAGTCCTCCGAGCCGGTACCCCTCCGCGGTCTTGATATCCGAACCGTCCTCGTTGAAGAGCTCGGTTTCCCACTCGGCGAGGCGCTGCCTGCGGACCTCGCCGAACACCATCTGGGGAATGGACAGATGGAACATCGTCGCACCGTCGAAGGCATAGATCGCGATCCTCATTCGCGCCCGCAGGGATGGCGCGAACTCATCGTTAGTGTGCATTTGCGCCAATTGTGGCACGTCGTCGGTTGAACGAGTCTGGGACAGGTCCACACCCGCAACCCAGGAGGAGACATGACTCCCGCCCGCCGCGCCCTGATTGTGATCGATGCTCAGCAGGAGTACTTCACCGGTCGGCTGCGCATTCAGTACCCGCCCCGCGACGAATCGATCCAGCGAATCAACGACGCCATCGACGCCGCCGAGCGCGTCGGCATTCCCGTCGTGATGGTTCAGCACGCGATGAGCGAAGGGGCCCCGGCCTTCAGCCCCTCCACGCCGCAGTTCCGCCTGCACTCCTCCCTTGAGGAGCGCGATGCGGCGACGTGGAAGAGCGTCGTCAAGCAGTACAGCTCGATCTTTCCCGGCACTGGGCTCGATGAGTGGTTCCGAGAGCAGGGGATCGACACCATCACGCTCACGGGATACATGACGAACAACTGCGTCCTCGCGTCCGCTGCAGAAGCAGAGGCACATGGCATCAGCGTCGAGGTGCTCTCGGATGCAACCGGAGCGATTGACATCGCCAACGAAGCAGGCTCCGTCGATGCCAAGACAGTGCACACGACCCTGCTCGCCCTGCTCCATTCGAACTTCGCGGCAGTGGCCCCGACCACCGCGTGGCTTGACGCTGTTCAGTCGGGTGAGTCCTTGAGCAAGAGCAACCTCATCGACTCGGCAGCCGCCGGCGCGGCGGCTCACGTCTGAGCGGGTCATGGTCGGGCGCAGGGGAATCCGGGATGCCGCCACCAGCCCCACGACCCGGGCCCGTGGCGCGCCCCTCAGCCGGCGTACGCCTCAGCCGGCGTACGACGGCGCGGGTGGAAGCCCGAAGAACTCCTCGAGGGTCTTCCATCCGCCCACGTGATACGCCCGCGCGAGCTCGGGTCCGATGTAGCGCAAGTGCCACGGCTCGGGCAGATAGCCGCTGACTCCCGTGGCGCCGTCGACGTAGCGCACGATCCAGCCGTACTCCCACGCGTGCTGCGCGACCCAGGCGCCCTGCGGCGACGCCGCGAGATCGTCGATGGTCCGGCACTGTCCGTCGCAGGGGATGACATCCACCCCGAGGCCGGACTGGTGCTCACTGTGACCCGGGCGCGCGCTGACGAGGTCGGCCTGCTCGGTGCCGCGCATAGACACCTGGGCGCTGTAGGACGAATGCTGCGTCTGGTACGAGCGGTAGGCACTCTCGATCCCGATCTCCCCCGCGCCGGCTGCCGCAGCGGCGGCGACCATGGCGCTCAGCGCCGCTGCGGCATCGGCCCGAAGGGTCGCGGTGTCGACACTGCGGACGCCCTCGGGGGGGACGAGCGACTGCGGGACGTAGTCCACCGGCGTGTACGGGCGGAGCTTGTTCACGACGACCCACGTGCGAGCGGGATCATCGAGGCGGATGCATCCCGCCGCTCCCGCGGCGACGGCGGCCCGGAACGGCTCGGCGCCTCCCGCGGCCGCGATGACGGCGGCGTCGTTCCCCGCGGCCAGCGCGGCCACCACGTCGGGATGGTCGCACAGCTGCTCTCCGGTCACAGACTCCACAGGCGGCGGTGTCGTCGCGGGGGGCGGCGGGTCGGATGCCCGCTCCCCGTCGGACGAGCCGGGAGCTGCGATCACCGCGCGGATCTCCTGCCGCTCGGCCGCCGGCGTCGCGGCGGCGACGGGTGCCTGCGGGTCCGGCATCAGCGCCGCTGTGACGCCGGCGCTGGAGGCGAGGAGGAACGTGGCGACGAGAGCGGTGCCGGCCACGACCGAGCGCCAGTGCCGAGGCGCCCGGCGGGCATGCCGCGCCACCGGCGTGCCGGCGGCGCTGAGGACGGTCCGGCGCAGCGCAGGCGGCCGTTCGCGCCGTGCGCGAGCAGCTGCGTCCTCCCGTGCGCGGGCAGCCGCGGCCTCCCGTGCGCGCGCAGCCGAGAGGGCGCGACGGGTGAGAGGGGCTTCGGGCGAGGGGGACGCCATCGGCTCCATTCTTGCCATCGAACGGCGTCCTCGCGACCCCGAAGCCGAGCTCTTCGACGGTGCGCGGCGCAGCGCTTGACGCAGTATCGAACGTATGTTCTCATGGAGCCATGCGCTGGCAAAGTCAGGAACTCGGAGTCGCCGACGCGGCGGCGCTCCCGGGCATGGAGCAGCTCAACGGTCTGGTGCGCTCCGTCACGACGCCCGAGTTCGCCGGCATGACCTTCCATGAGGTGCTGTGCAAGTCGGCACTGAATCACGTGCCGAGCGCCTCGGCGATGCCGTTCGACTGGACCGTGAACCCGTACCGCGGGTGCAGTCACGCGTGCATGTACTGCTACGCGCGGGGAACGCACGAGTACCTCGAGCTCGACGCCGGCCGCGACTTCGACAGCCAGATCGTCGTCAAGATCAACGTCGTCGACGTGCTGCAGAAGGAGCTGCGGCGCGGCACCTGGCGCAGCGACCCCGTGATGCTCGGCACCAACACCGACCCGTACCAGCGGGCGGAAGGGCGCCACCGTCTCATGCCCGGCATCGTGTCGGCCCTGACCGAGTCCGGAACGCCGTTCTCGATCCTCACGAAGGGCACGCTCCTACGGCGTGACCTTCCGCTGCTGAAGGATGCCGCCACCCAGGTGCCGGTGTCACTCGCGATGTCGATCGCGGTGTTCGACGACGAACTGCAGCGGCTGATCGAGCCCGGCACACCGAGTGCCACCGCGCGACTCGACACGGTGCGCGCCGCGACCGACGCCGGCTTCCGCGTGACGGTGTTCATGATGCCGATCATCCCCCACCTGACCGACTCCATCGCCGCGATCGATCACGCCTTGACGCGGATCAAGGAGGCAGGCGCCGTGCGGGTCGTCTACGGCGCGATGCACCTGCGACCCGGCGCGAAGCAGTGGTTCATGCAGTGGCTCGAGGAGCGGCACCCCGAGCTGGTCTCGTCGTACCGGGGCCTGTATCCGGGCATGACGGCGAACGCTCCGAAGGCGTATCGCGCGTGGCTGGCCAAGCGGGTGCGCCCGCTGCTGAGGGTGCACGGACTCGACGGGCGCGCCGAGGACGACCACCCACGAGGAACACCGGTGGCCGGTCTCGCCTCGCGCGCCGACGCCCGCTCCTCAGCACCGATCGTCGTGACCTCGCGCGGTCGTGCAGCAGCCTCCACGGTGCGCACGGCGTCCGCCGCGACCTCGCCGCGGGCAGAAGCGACGGCGCGGCTCTTCTGAGCCGCCCGCACCGACGGCGGAGGCGTCGTGCTCCGCGCGAACCGGGAAAGCGCTTCCAATGTGAGCGCTAACGAACTACCGTGGATACAGCTCCGCGTGCAGTGGCGCGGAGCATGAGCCTCAACGGAGAGATCGTCGCTTCCCGCAGGACGGCAGCTGTCCGGCGAGCGCTCTTCCTGTCGCCTGGGGTCGATCTCCAGGTTCAACCGGAGAAGGAGCATGCAATGGCGAATGTGCCGAAACCGCACGCGACGTCCAGTCGCAGATCGAGGGGGCGCGCACCGGTGCGATTCCTCGCCGCCGGCTTGGCCGGCGCGCTGGGGGTCGCCATGCTGGCGGCGACGCCGGCGGCCGCGCAGCTGCGCAGCGAGCTGAACCAGAACGCCGACGGGAACGCCCATGTGGACTGCACCACCGCGGTTCAGACGGATGTGACCGACGTGCGCGGACACCTCGAACTGCCGACCACGGGACGCGAGTTCGGGTCGACGATCTCATGGCAGTCCAGCGCGCCGGACGTCATCTCGACATCCGGCTGGGTGACCCGCCCGGCCGCGGACGCGCCGGCGGTCGAGGTGACGCTGACCGCCACGGCGACACTGGGCGACGAGGTCGCGACCTGCACGTATGACGTCACCGTCACGCCGCTTCCCGAAGAAAAGACCTACGAGCGGTACCTGTTCGCCTCCTTCCACGGCGGAGACGACGGCGGCCGCAACGGCGAGCAGATCTGGATCAGCGCGTCCAAGGGCAACGACCCCTTCAACTGGTACGAGGTCAACTACGACGAGGGCACGTCGGTCTCGCAGCCCATCCTGCAGACCGTGAACCCGCCCCAGGGCCAGATGGGCCTGCGTGACCCTTCACTGATCCGCTCCGCCGACGGCGACCGCTTCTACCTGCTGGCCACCGACCTGAAGACGTACCAGGACGGTCAGTCGTGGTCGTACCGGCAGTCGCGCGGATCGCGTGACCTGGTGGTCTACGAATCCGACGACCTCGTCAACTGGTCCGAGCCCCGATTCGTCAAGGTCGAGGACGACCACGCCGGCAACGTGTGGGCGCCCGAGGCGTTCTACGACGAGAAGACCGGTCAGTACATCGTGTTCTGGGCCTCGAACCTGTACCCCGACGAGAACATCGACACCCGCAACACCTCGCAGATCTCGTACAACCGCATCCGCATGGCGACCACGCGCGACTTCGTGACGTTCTCGGAACCGACCACCTGGGTCAACCTCGACCGGTCCACCGGCCAGCAGGGCTGGGGGATGATCGACTCGACGATGATCGCGGCGGACGACAGGATCTACCGTCTGACGAAGGACGAGAACGGGTTCCGGGTCCTGCTGCAGTACATCGACTCGCTGGATGACCTCTACGACACATGGGGCGCCGAGGAGACCACGCCGTATGTCACCAACCGCAACCCCATCACCCCGCTGACGGAGAGCCCCAACGCGTGGACGATGGTGGGCAACCCCGACGGCTCGAGCAAGTGGCAGATCCCTGGACTGAACGGCGGCAACCTCGAGGGGCCGCTGGTGTTCAAGGACAACGTCGAGGACATGTGGTACGTCTTCATCGACTACGCCTCCGGCGGCGGCTACGTCGCCTGGCGCTCGGACTCGATGGACAAGGCCCCCAATGAGTGGGAGTACCTCGGCCAGTCGTGGTGCAACACGACGGGCCTGTCGAGCTCGTGCACGGCGCAGTCGGCGACCTCGCCGTACTGGTCGCTTCCGGTGAGCCCACGCCACGGCTCCGTCCTGCCGGTCACGCTCGAGGAGTGGGAGGGCGTGATGTCGCACTACAACTCCCCGGTCCACGTCGAGGCGTCGATCGTCACGGAGAACGGCACCGAGGTCACCGAGGACGAGTGGATCAACGAGGTGCCCGAGCTCAAGGTGGACTGGACCGACTTCAACGGCACGGACCTCGCACCGGCATGGCTGCGACTGGTCGAAGGTCACAACGACGGCCCCCGAACGGTCTCGGACGAGGTGATCGACTCCGGCATCGAGCAGGGCATGACCCTGCCGGTCAACGCGGTCGAGGGCACCAACTGGGCTCAGGTGGAGTACCGGGATGCCTCGCTCGGCGGTGACGACGTGATGCTGTGGACGACGGATGTGTCGTACAAGCTCGACCTCACGGCGCCGACCGTCGAGGCCGACGTCGACGGCACGGAGCTGACGGTGTCGGCTGCCGATCCGGCACCGGCGAACGGGGCGGAGAACTCCGGCCTGGCATCGTGCCAGTACCGCGTCGACGAGGGGGCCTGGGCCGACTGCGAGCCCACCACGACGCTTCCCCGCGCCTTCGAGGAGCGGACGATCACGGTGGTCGCGACCGACAACGCCGGCAACGAGTCGACGGTCACCACCGTGGCGGAGGCATCGGAGCTGGCCGTGACCGCCGCCGTGACGTCACGCTGCGTGGCGGGCAAGGTGGTGCAGGTGGTCACGCTGTCCAACGGCGAGGACGTTCGGGTGTCGGCGACCATCGAGTCGCCGTACGGCACGAAGGAGGTGACCTCGCTCCCCGCAGGAAAGAGCAGGTCGCACTCCTTCACCACTCGCGAGGGCAGCATCCCGAGCGGATCCGTCGAGGTCACGGTGACCGCGACGATCGCCGGTGAGACCGTCAGCGTGAAGGACGCCGTCCCGTACGCGCCGTCGTTCTGCGGCTGACACCAGTCGGCGCCGACCGAGGGGCGCGTCGCCGGATCACCGGCGGCGCGCCCCTTCCGCATGCACAGCCGCGTGGGCAGCGATCAGCCCGTCACGAACTCCGGGGCCGCGAGGATCGACGCGCGCTCGGCATGCGGGGCGGCGCCGTCGCGGGGACGCTCGTCGTCCGACGGCGTCGTCGATGCGCCGAGGAACGCCGGCACCGCGTCGAGCACCTCATCGGCACGGAGGATCCGGTTGTGCCCGAGGTCGCGGGTGCGCAGCGACAGCGCGCCGGGGTGAGCCGCGAGGATGCGGTCGGCCTCGCTCGCCGGGACCGTCCGGTCACCTCCGTCGTGGATGACGAGGAGAGGGATGCCTGCCGGAAGCGGGCGACGGATCGCCGACAGCCAGGCGAACGGGTCGGGGTCGCCGGCGAAATAGCGGCGCGCGAAGCGCGCGGCCATCGCGTCGGCCACGCGGTCGGAGTACCGCATCGCGGCGGTGAACTGCGACAGCAGCGCCTCGGCATCGGCAGGCGCCGCCACGGTGACGACTCGCTCAGCGCTCAGCCCTCCGACGACGGCCACCAGCGCCGCCAGGCCGCCGAACGAGTGCCCGATCACGCCGGCGAAGACGCCGTGCCTGTCCTGCAGCGCGGTCAGCGCATCGGTCCAGTCCACGAGGTAGGTGCGCCTGCCGCCCGATCCCCCGTGCGCGGGCGCATCGAACGCCACGACCCGGTAGCCCTCGGCGACCAGTTCCCGCGTCAGTGCGGCGAACTGGCTCGTCCGCCCGTCCCATCCGTGGAGGACCGCCACGGTACGCGGGCCGGTTCCCCATTCGTACACGCAGACGTCGACACCGCGGCGATCCACTCCGGCGATGCGCAGCGTGCTCCGCCGCGCGCGCCACATCGTGGGCTGGTCCCGTGTGCTCACCGGGCGGGGCTTGGCCACCGCTGTGAAGAGCGGCATGGCCATCGCAGACCCGGACGCGGGTGAGATGGTGCCGATCGAGCGAGCGACCCCACCGGCGGCGATGCGGATGACGTTCATGATGCTCCCTTGCAGCGACAATACGAACGATCGTACTTAGATATACGAACGATCGTACGCTAATGTCGTCCCATGGAGCAAGTGCGGATCGACGGCCGCCGATTGCGCGGCAGCGAGTCCCGGCGCGCGATCCTCGCGCACGCCGTCGACACGGCGTCCGTCGAGGGACTCGAGGGCCTCACGATCGGGCGCCTTGCGGACGCGGCGGGGCACAGCAAGAGCGGCGTGGCCACCCTCTTCGGCTCCAAGGAACAGCTGCAGCTCGCGGTGGTCGCCGCCGCGCGGGAGGTGTTCGTGGATCATGTCGTCACGCCCGCTCGCGCGCGAGCCGACCGCGGTCTGGCGCGCGTGTGCGCGCTCCTGTCGAACTGGCTCGCCTACTCCCGCGATCGCGTGTTCCGCGGCGGATGCTTCTTCGCGGCGACGGCCGTGGAGTTCGACTCCAAGCCCGGACCGGTGCGGGATGCGATCCTCGCCGCGACGACCGACTGGGAGGACTATCTGACGGTCAGCATCCGGTACGCCGTCGACGCGGGTGAGCTGACGGGACTGGACGACCCGCGCCAGCTGGCCTTCGAGTTCGTCGCGCTGCTCGAGGCCGCGAACAGCCGGTCGCTGCTGTACACGAGTTCCGAGCCGTACGCGCGTGCGACGACCGCGCTGGTCGCGCGTCTGACGGCCCTCGGCGCTGATGAGGGGCTGGTCGCGACGATCGGCGAAGGGGCATCCGTGCGCTGACGACGGGGCCGCCGCCGTCAGGCCGCGCCCGGCGCCGGGCCGGTCAGCTTGAGCGGCGCACCTGCTCGAGGATCGGCGCGCCCGGCGCCGCCTCGTCGAAGCGGGCCTCGATCTGCGCCCGCTCGAGGAGCTCCTCCATGCGCGCGCGGCGCTGTCGCGCCACGAGGGTGACCACGGTCCCGCTGCGTCCGGCCCGGCCGGTGCGGCCGGCTCGATGCAGGTACGCCTTGTGGTCGTCGGGCGGATCGGCCTGGACGACGAGGTCGATGTCGTCGACATGGATCCCGCGGGCGGCCACATCCGTGCAGACGAGGACCCTCGCCCGGCCGGTCGTGAGCTGCTCGAGGTTGCGGGAGCGCCGCGCCTGATCCAGATCGCCGTGCAGCGCCAGGGCTCGCACGCCGACGTCGGCGAACTGTCCGACGAGCATCTCCGCATACGCGCGGGTGCGGGTGAAGACGAGGGTCTTGCCGTCACGGTCCACAAGCGACCCGAGCACGGCCGGCTTGTCGCGATGATCGATCAGGAGCACGCGGTGGTCGATCGATCCGGCGTGCTCCTCGTCGCCCGCCACCTCGTACACGACGGGGTCGCTGAGGAACTCCCCGACCAGCGCGCTCACCTGGCGATCCAGCGTCGCCGAGAACAGCAGCCGCTGACCCTTCCGCGGCGTGCGGCGCAGGATGCGCTGCACCGCGTCGATGAAGCCCAGCTGCGCCATGTGGTCGGCCTCGTCGAGCACCGAGACGCTGATCTCGCGCAGATCGAGCACGCGCTGCTCGACGAGATCCTCGATGCGGCCGGGCGTTCCGATGACGATGTCGACGCCCCGGCGCAGCGCACCGACCTGGCGCGCCTGCGGCACACCGCCGTAGATCTGCGTCGTGAACAGGCCCACGCTCCGCGCAATGGGCTGGATGGTGCGGTCGATCTGCAGCGCGAGCTCGCGTGTCGGGGCGAGGATCAGCGCGCGAGGCGCGCGCCCCTCCTCGCGCCGGATGCCCGCTTGCGAGCGCAGCACGGCTTCGACCAGCGGCGCCCCGAAGGCGATCGTCTTGCCGGACCCGGTGCGCCCCCTCCCCAGCACGTCGCGTCCCTCGAGGATCGGCGGGATGGTGGCCGCTTGGATCGGGAACGGATGCCTCGCGCCCAGCTCCTCGAGCGTCCGCACGATGTTCTGGCCCAGGCCGAGGTCCGCGAAGGTGCCGCCGGCGAGCGCGCGGGCGTCGACCGTCTCGCCCTCCAGCCGCTCGTGGACCTGGTCGCGGACGGGCCCGCGGCCGCGGTCGACCGGTGCGGACCGACGCGGGGCACGCGGCGCGGCCGGACCGGCGCTTCTGCCTCGCGCCTGCGCGCGGATGGCCCGCGCTTCGTCGCGGCCGGCCTTCTCCTGCTCGTTCCAGCGCCGCTTGGGAGCGGCATCCGATTCGGGCGCTCGATGCCCCCGGTGACCGGGGCTTCGGCTTCCCGGCGTCCCGGCTGACGATTCACCGGGGCGGCGCTTGCCCTCACGCCCTTCGGCCGTCGGCTTGCCGCCCGTCTTGTACTTCGGGTTGTACCGCGGGTCAAAGTTCTTGGCCGCTCGACCGCCGGCGGGCTTCTTGTTCTTGGGCATCCGTCTTCCGGGATCGTCGTGGACGCGCCGCGCAGGCGGCGGGGATCGTCCGAGAAGCACCCAGCGTACGCCTCGCACCCGTGCGAATCCCGAAGGGAATTCGGCAAGAAGACAGCGCCGCCCCGGTTCTCCGGGATACTGTTCTCCTGAGCGGCATGCCGCTGAACTGGGGATTTTTGTCGTTTAGGCGACGGCCCTGGTGTTTCGACCCCAGGGGACGGGTCGGGGCATCGGGACTGTCACACAGAAACCGATCGTGAAACCGATGCCTTCCACGACCCTTTTCGAAGCGACCACCGTACCAGCCGCTCCGCCGACATCGCCGAGCGGCTCCCGCCCGACCCCGATGCACGCCGGGGGCGTGCATCACTTCAACCGCGTCGCCGTGCTGGCGCTGCCCATCGGGGTGGCGCTGTCCGTGCTGACCACCCAGGATCCGCTGTGGTGGCAGCAGCACTTCTCGCAGCTCGGCACCTTCGGCGATGCGTCCAGCCGCGCCTTCAACTCCACCGTGATGCTGTCGGGGTTCTTCCTCGCCGTCTACGGCGTGCTCGTCGCCGTCGCGCTGCCGGCGCGCACCGGACGACGTGCACGACGGGCGTTCCGCATCGCGATCACCTCCGCCGGCCTTCACCTGGTTCTCGTCGGCGTGATCCCGATCCCGGTCAGCCCCGGCATGCATGACCTCATCGCGAGCGGACTCGGACTGTCGTTCCTCGGCATCGTCGCGACGAGCCTGGCTCTGCCGGGGCGCAGTCGGCGCTTCCGGCAGGCCACGGCGTTCTGCGTGGTCCTTCTTGCGACGGGGATGGTCGTCCTGACCGCCGGCTTCATCACGCTCGCGCTGTTCGAGCTGGTGGCGTTCGTCGCGATGGGCATCTGGCTGACGGCGCTTCCCCGGGCGCTCGCGTACGCCGGGCCGTCTCCGTCGACGCGGCGTCTGGCCCGTCGCCGCGCCCGGCGGATCGCTCGCGCCGGCCGCCGAGTGGCGGCTCAGCGTCCGCCTGTCGCCACGACGGCCCCGCGACCGTCCGCACCATCGACGTCTTCCCTCCCCACCGGGTCGCGGCGGAAGGAGGTGGTCGCGCCGACCGAGACCGCGGGTGTCGGTCTCGTACGGGTGTCTTCTCCTCGCGCCGACGGGGTGACCTGCGACAGGTCGGATGCGGTCATCGTCCGTGATGCGGAACGCTCGGCCCGCGAGGCAGGACCGAGCACGCGCGTCGGACTCACGCGGTCTCGCGTCCGCCCGACCGCAGCGCGCAGCCGGCGATCGACGGCCCGGTCCGCTTCGCAGGGAACGTCATCGCCGAGCGGGCGGCCGGTGCGGCCGGCGTCTCGGCGCGCGCCCGTGTCGACCCGCGCACGCACGCGTCCGACCGGCCGGGCAGCGAACATGTCGCGGGCGCGTCGCCGGGTCAGCAGCCGGCGCCGGTCCACCTCAGGCTCGCGATCGGGGTCCGCGCCCGCGCGGCCCGGCTCCTAGTGCTCGGCGCGGCGCTCACCGCGGCCGGGCTCAATGGGGGCGGTGTCGCCCTCGGTCACGTCGGCCGGCGTCACGGCGTCGTGCTCGTGGGGTGACGGTTCTCGCTTCCCCGCATCGGCCGGCGCCGAAGGGGTCAGCGTCTCGACGTCGGGATCCTCCTCGATAGGCGGAGTCGCGGGCGGCTCGACGTCGGGGCCCTCCTCGATCAGCGGCACCTCGGGCAGCGCGACAGCCGGCACGTCCTCCGCTGCGTCCGCATGCGACCCCATCGGCATCTCGATGTCGGGGCCCTCCTCGATCAGCGGCACCTCCGGCAGCGCCGGCGCCTCGTCTTCCGCGTGCGAGCCCATCGGCATCTCGATGTCCGGGCCCTCCTCGATCACCGGAACCTCCGACAGCGCGACAGCCGGCACCTCATCCGCTGCGTCCGCACGCGACCCCATCGGCATCTCGATGTCGGCGCCCTCCTCGATCACCGGAACCTCCGACAGCGCGACAGCCGGCACCTCCTCCGCTGCGTCCGCGACCGACCCGGTCGGCACCTCGACGTCGGGGCCCTCCTCGATCGCCGGAACCGCGACCGTCGCGATGGCGCCGGTCGATGTCCCCTCGCGGGCGCGCCGCTGGCGACGGGTCTCGTAGACCGCACCGCTCGCGGCGACCCCGAAAGCCCCCGTCACGGCGCCGGCCGTCGAAGCCTCAGCATCCGTCCCCTCCGGTCCGTCGTTCGACGACGCCGGATCGCTCGCACCACGCTCGTCCCGGCCGCGTCGCGCCTGTCGGCGCTCCCCGGCGCCCTCGACGAGGTTGTACAGGGTGGGCAGCACGAGCAGCGTCAGGACCGTCGACGAGACCAGTCCGCCGATCACGACGATCGCGAGCGGCTGGGAGATGAACCCGCCGTGACCGGTGATGCCCAGCGCCATCGGCGTGAGCGCGAAGATCGTCGCGAGCGCCGTCATCAGGATCGGCCGCAGGCGACGAGCTCCGCCGGCGATGGTCGCGTCATGCGTCGAGAGGCCCTTGAGCCGGTACTGATTCACCAGGTCCACCAGCACGATGGCGTTGGTCACGACGATGCCGATGAGCATGAGGACGCCGATGAGCGAGGCCACACCGAGGGGAACGCCCGTGGCGATCTGCAGCAGGATGGCGCCGGTGGCGGCGAACGGCACCGACACCAGCAGCAGCAGCGGCTGGCGCAGCGACTTGAAGGTCGCGACCATGACGATGTACACGATCAGGATCGCCGCCAGCAGGGCCAGGCCCAGCTGCGAGAAGGCATCCTGCTGCTGAGAGACCACACCGCCGAGCGACGCGTCGGCCGCTGACGGCAGATCCGCCTCCTCGAGCGCCTGCGCCACGGTCGCGGTGGCGGCCGTGAGGTCGTCGGTCGACGGCGTCACGGTGACAGTCGCGGTGCGGTGGCCGCGCTGCGTGGTGATCGACGCCGGCCCCTGGGTCTGTTCGACCGTCGCGACCCGCTCCAGCGGCACGGGGCCCGCTGCCGCGGGGATCGTGAGCCGGCGCAGCTCTTCCAGCGATACCGGGGTGTCCGACGCGGCCAGGTACACCGTCAGCGCGGTGTCGTCGATCTCGACCGTGCCGATCGACTGCGGCTGCATCGCGCCCGACACGAGCGCACCCACCGACACCTCCGACAGCCCGAGGGCCGCCGCGGCGTCGCGGTCGACCACGACGCCGATGTAGGGCAGCGACGCCGAAAGGTTGCTCGAGACCTGTCCGACCCCGTCGCGGTCCTCCACGGCGGCGATGACGGCGTCCGTCGCCTCCTGCAGCGTCGTCGAGTCGGGCGCGGTGACGTCGATCTCGATGTCACTGGATCCGAAGCCGCCGCCGCCAGCGGAGACGGTGATCTCGCCCACGTCGTCGAGCTCCGCGACGGCGCGCTGGACGTCCTCGCGCACCGCGACCTGGTCGGCGTCCGGGTCGGTCGTGATCGAATAGGTGATGCCGGCACCGCCGCCCGAGAACGCGTCCCGCAGCGGTGAACCGCTCGAGCCGATCGAGACCTGGACGGTCTCGACGCCCGGCAGCCCGACGATGGCGTCCTCGACGCGCTGGGTGGCGGCATCCTCCGCGTCCAGGCTCGGCGCGGCGCCGATGTCCTGCGTCATCGTGAAGGTGTTCTGGCCGGAGTCGCCGAGGAAGTTCGTCTTCATAAAGGGCGCCGCGGCCACCGTACCGCCGAGCACCAGCACCGCGAGGAAGAGCGTCACCCACGAGTGCCGCAGCGTCCACCGAAGGATCGGCAGGTAGCCTTTCTGCAGACGAGACGGCGGGGCCTCCGCCGCCTCGGGATCGACCTGGTTGCCGCGCGCGTCGAGCAGGGGCTTGCCGGGGCGAAGGAACCAGTACGCCAGCACGGGCACGATCGTCAGCGCCACCAGCAGCGATGCCGACATCGCGATCGTGACGGTGAGGGCGAACGGACGGAACAGCTCGCCGGTGATGTCGCCGACGAACGCGATGGGCAGGAACACCGCCACCGTCGTGATCGTCGAAGAGGTGATCGCGGTCGCGACCTCGCGCACGGCGAGCTTGATGGAGGCGAGCTTGTCGGCATCGCCGACGTAGTGGCGCTTGATGTTCTCGATGACGACGATCGAGTCGTCGACCACACGTCCGATCGCGATGGTGAGCGCACCGAGGGTCAGGATGTTCAGCGAGTACCCGAACGCCTGGATGCCGACGAAGGTCACCAGCACGCTGGTCGGGATCGAGATCGCCGTGACGAGCGTGGAGCGCACCGACAGCAGGAACAGCAGGATGACGAGCACGGCGAACGCGAGACCGAGCATCCCCTCCACGGCGAGCGTCTCGATGGACTGCTCGATGTAGGGCGCCTGATCGAAGACGACGGTGAACTCGGCGCCGTCGAGCGCGTCCTCCAACGACGGCAGCGCGTCGAGCACGCCGTGCGACACCTCGACGGTGTTCGCGGCGGGAAGCTTCGTGACGGCGATCGTCAGGGCCGGATCGCCGTCGACGCGTGAGATCGAGGTCACCGGATCCGGCTCCTGCGCCACCGTCGCCACGTCCCCGACCGTCACCTGACCGGCTGTCGCCTGCTCGGCCGAGCTGGGCACGAGCGGCAGCGCGGCGATGTCGTCGGCCGAGGTCAGCTTCTGGCCGGTCTGCACGGTGAGGGTCTGGGAGTCCTCGGTGATCTCACCGCCGGGGAACAGCACGCCGTTCTGCTCCATGGCGTCGCGGATGGCCTGCTGTGTGAACCCGGACTCGGCGAGCAGGGCAGGGTCGGGGGTGATCGTGACGCGCTGACCGACGCCACCGACAATCGTCGCCGCGTTGACCCCGTCGACGTCTTCGAGATCCGGGATGACACTCGTCTCGAGCCGGGACTGGATGGCCGACTCGTCGTCGTAGCCGGTGACCGCGAGCTGGATGACGGGGAAGTCGTCGATGCTCGCGGTCAGCACGGAGGGCTCGACGCCTTCCGGCAGCTCGTTGTCGATGCGGTTGATCGCCTGCGTGATCTTCTGCTCCGCCGTGGCCAGGTCGGTGCCGTACGTGAAGGATGCCTGGATCACGGACGCGTTCGTCGTGCTCGTGGCGGTCGTGGACTCCAGGCCCGCGACGCCCTGGATCGCGGTCTCGATGGGAGTCGAGACGTCGTTGTTGACGACCTCGGGCGAGGCGCCCGGGTAGGACGAGACGACGATGAGAGTCGGGAACTCGATCGACGGGATGAGCTCCTGCTTCAGGTTCGTCAGCGCCAGACCGCCGAAGACGGCGGCCACGATCGTGATGAGCGCGATGAGCGCGCGGTTCTTCAGACTCAGAACGGCGAGGTTCGACACGGCTGCCTTCGCTGGGGTGGGTGAAGAAAGGCCCGAGCCCGCGACCTGCACGACGAGCCGGACTGGGCGGCCGCGAGGCGGCCGATACGAGAATGTATCGGCTTCAGTATTCCATGGCCGCTCAGCCGGCCAAGGCGCTCGCGACGGCTCCTCCGAGAGCCACGCCGGCGCCCGCCGCGAGCGCCGCCAGCACGAAGGTGCCGGCGAGATTGAGCGCGGCATCCCGCCACCGCCGACGCTCCGCGAGCAGCACCGACTCGACCGACACGGTGCTGAAGGTCGTGTAGCCGCCGAGCAGTCCCACACCCAGCGCGAGGGAGACCTCGGGCGTGAGGAGGGCTCCGAACCCGGTCAGCACGCCGAGCGCGAAGGAGCCCGAGACGTTGACCACCAGGATGCCGATCGGCAGCCGAGCGCGCGCGGGCGGGCTCAGCAGCCGGTCGACGATGTGACGGAGCCCCGCTCCGGCACCCCCGGCGACGGCGATGAGCAGCAGCTGCCACGCCCTCACTCCGCATCCTCCAGGGACTCCACGCCCCCGGTCCGGCCGGCGATGCGCCGGCCGAGCAGGAGCCCGGCAAGCGCTGCGGCGGCTCCGCCGACCAGGGATGCCACCACCAGCACCGCGGCCAGGAGCGGCGTCGTCAGCCACAGGACCGTCTCGACCGCGAAGGCACTGTAGGTGGTGAAGCCGCCCAGCACACCGGTGCCGAGGAACGCGCGCAGGTGCGGGCGACGCTCGCCCAGCCCTCCGACGACGACGCCGAGGAGGAGAGATCCGACGATGTTGATCGCGAGCGTCAGCCAGGGCACGATCGCGTCGTCTGCCATAGGAGCGGTGATCGCCGCGCGCGCCAGCACACCCATGGCACCGCCCACCACGACGTATCCCAGCATCCGCTGGTCGATCCGCTGCGGCATCCCCTCACGCTACCGGCGGACCGGAGGAGGCGAGGAACCTCTCACCGGTGATCGAGGAGGCGAGGAGCGAGCCGTATCGAGATCACGCCCGGGGTCTCGATACGCGCTGCCGCGCTACTCGACCTCCGGAGGAGGCGGTCGCGCTACTCGCCGTCGGGAGGGAGTGCGGTGTCGGACTCGTCGACGACCGGATCGGGGGTGGCCGGCTCGCGGACCGGGCGCAGCAGCGCACGGATCGCGGACTCGGGTGAGATCGACAGGTCGAGCACGTGACCGTCGCGATAGCGCGAGAAGACGCGCGGGTCGATGTACGAGGCACGCGCCACCGCCGGCGTGTTCCCGAGCGCCTCGGCGGTCGCTCGCACGGCGAGCGCTTCGGCCCGCTTGAGGTCGCTCTTGGTGTCGACGGTGCCGATGCGGGCGAGGGCTTCGGCGGCGTGGATGGTGCCGCGCAGCGTACGGAAGTCCTTCGCGGTGAACGACCCGCCCGTGAGCGACCGCACGTACGCGTTCACCTCGGCGGGCGTGAGCGGCACGCGTCGTCGGCCGCGCTGCCACGACAGCAGCGGCGACCGCGGGCGGCCTGTCGCGAGCACCTCCACGACGGCCGCGAGGTCCGGGTCCTCCAGCTCGATGAGCTGCCGCCTGCCGCTCTTGCCGGGGAACGACAGGGTGACCACCGCTGCGTCGACGGAGGCATCCCGTCGCTGCAGCGTCGTGAGGCCGCGACTGCCGTTCGCTGCGAGGTACCGCTCCGAGCCGATGCGCGGGGCCGCCTGATCGAGGAACCGGAAGGACACAGCGAGCACGCGTTCGCGGTCGAGGGCGTCGCGACGCAGCGACGTCGTCACGCGTGCCCGTGCACGCGGCAGCGCCTCGGCGAGCGCGAGGGCCCGTGCGAACTTGCCGCGGTCCCGTCCGGCGGACCATTCCGTGTGGTAGATGTACTGCCGCCGTCCGGCCGCATCGGTGCCGACCGCCTGGATGTGCCCGTTCGGGCGGGGGCAGATCCAGACGTTCTCCCACGCCGGCGGGATGACGAGCGCGCGAATGCGCTCGAGGTGCTCCTCGCCGGGGCTCCGGCCCGAGGAGTCGATGTAGCGGAACCCGGAGCCCGCTCGCACCCGCCGGAAGCCGGGGTCCTGCAGCGGACGGACGCGCGCGAGTCTCGGCATCCGTCACTCCCCTCTCACGCCGTGGGACGGCCAGCCTACCGACGCCCCGAACAATCGGCGTCGGCCGGGCGGGCGGAAGCGCGTCAGTGGTTGCGGATCATGGAGATGAGCTCGGACTTCTTCTTGCCCGAGTAGCCCGTGAGGCCGAGCTCCTTCGCCCGCTTGCGCAGCTCGGGGACCGTGCGGTCCTCGTAGTTCTCGGCATCGCCGCCGCGCTTTCCGACGCTCTTGCGCCCCTGATTCGCTGCGGCGTTGGAGATGCGCGCCGCCTTCTCCTTCGACGCGCCGTCCTCCCGCAGCTTCTCGTACATCTCGCGATCCTTCAGATTGGATCCACGTCCAGCCGGCATGTTCCTCTCCTTCCTTCCTGGTCCGCGTGCGCGGGCGACGGCCCGCCCTCACGCGGTCTACAGCCCCTTCCCGCCGGTGACGGGCAGGATCGCGCCGGACACGTAGGACGCCGCTTCGCTGGCGAGGTACACGTACGCTCCCGCGAGCTCGGCCGGCTGGCCCGCACGACCCAGGGGCGTGTCCTGGCCGAAGCTGCCCAGGCGCTCCTCGTCCCATCCGGTCGCCGGGATCAGGGGTGTCCAGATGGGTCCGGGCGCGACGCCGTTGACGCGGATGCCCTTCTCACCGAGCTCCTGCGCGAGCGCCTTGACGAAGGCGACCTGCGCGGCCTTGGTCATCGCGTAGTCGATCAGCCCCGGCGACGGGTTGAACGCCTGGATGGACGTCGTCACGATGATGGAGGAGCCCGGTTCCATGTGAGGGATCGCCGCACGGGCGCTGAAGATCTGCGCGAAGAGATTGGTCCGGAAGACCCGCTCGAGCTCCTCGGTGGGAAGCGAATCCAGCCCCTCGCGATCCTTCTGGTACGCCGCATTCAGCACCAGGATGTCGAGGCCGCCGAATTCGGCGATCGTCCGCTCGACGATCTCGGCGCAGAACGTCTCGTCCTGCACGTCGCCGGGAAGGGTCAGCACACGCGCGCCGGCCTCCGTCACCCAGCGCGAAGTGTCGTCGGCATCCTCCTGCTCCTCCGGCAGGTACACCAGCGCCACATCGGCACCCTCGCGTGCGAAGGCGATCGCGACCGCGCGGCCGATGCCGGAGTCGCCCCCGGTGATCAGCGCCCTCCGGCCCTGCAGCCGCCCGGCGCCGGTGTACGTGCGCTCGCCATGGTCGGGCTCGGGTGTCGTCTCCTCGGTCAGGCCCGGCTGCTCCTGCTCTTGTTCGGGAAAGCCGTCGGAGTGGTGCTTCTCGGTCGGATCGATGCGCTCGGAAGTCGTCATGGCGCGACGCTACGTCGCCGGACGGCCGGCTCGACAGGGCTTGACATGCCCCTCGGCCGCTCCTAGCTCCACCGATGCCGGGCGCAGCATACGGCGATCGTGCCCGCCGATCGTGGCGATGGCGGGGATCGGCGCTATCACCGGGTGAGGAATGTCGTCAAGCCCCTACGGCGAATGCACGGCGAATGCCAATCTCGGAACGTGCCCTCCCGGGGCATCCGATGCGCTTTCCGGCGCATCGACGACGGAGAAGGAGAACCTTCAATGAACCTCGCCTTGATCATCATCATCGTCGTGGCGATCATCCTTGCGATCGTCGGCGGCCTCAACACGGCGCTGAACTGGCTGCTGTGGGTGGCGCTCATCGTCGGCGTGATCGCGCTGATCGCATTCCTCTTCCGAGTCATCAGCGGCAGCCGCCGCACCTGACCGGAGACCGTTCCCCGGTAACACCCCAGAAGGCGGATGCCGCGGCCACAGAGGGCCGCGGCATCCGTCTTTTCGTTGTCAGCGTCAGAGGTTCGCGTCCGCGTACACGCGCAGCGCGTCGCGCACGAACTCGGCGCCGGCGCTGCCCCCCTGGCTCGTCGCGTAGTTCGCGCCGAAGCGGGGGTCCGCCACGTACATCTCGCCGAGACCGACGACGTACGCCTTGACATCGCCGCCCGGAACTGCGGTCGGGGTGCCCGGAATGCCGGTCAGCCACTCGACGTGGCGCTGGGCCAGCGCCTGCGCCTCTGCACTGTCGGGTGCGATGCCCGATTCCGCCGCCGCGACCCAGTCGCGACCGAGGTCCGCGGTCCGCTGCTGCCAGGCGGTCTTCTCCTCGCCGCTCATCGAGCGCCACCAGCGGTCGCTGTCGGCGTAGGCCCGCTTGCCCCAACGCTGCTCGACTTCGTCCTTGTACTGCGTGTGGTCGAAGCCGTCGAACATGTTCTCTGCCATCAGTCGTTCACCTCCTCTCAAGGCGTCGATCGTGTTCTCCACCGAAGCGATCTGTCGCTTCAGCCGGTCCTGCTCCTGCCGCAGCCACGCGAGGTGCGTCTCCAGCGCATGCGCTTCGGACGTCTCCTGCTCGAGCACCTCGCCGATCTGCGGCAGCCCGAGGCCGAGCTCGCGCAGCAGCAGGATCCGCTGCAGCCGTACGAGCGCCGCCTCGTCGTAGTAGCGGTAGCCGTTATGGCCGACGCTCGACGGCGACAGGAGGCCGACGTCGCCGTAGTGACGAAGCGTGCGGCTCGTCGTTCCCGCCAGCTTCGCGATCTGCTGGATCGACCACTCTTTCTGTGTCATCGCGCCTCCTTCCGCGTCGACTCCTCACGCTAAGCGTTGACGCAGCGTCAACGTCAAGCGGTTCTCGGGGGCGAAGGTGGAGGATGAGTTTCAGGGTCGGGCGGGGAAGTCCATCACATCGCGGAAGAGAGGGCTCTCGTTCTGACGCGCGCCAGCCCCGGCATCGTCCATCACACAGACCACCGGCTTCGACGCGCACGCGTCGACGTCATCGGCCGAGGCGACCCGACCGACGAGTTCGAACGACTCGATGAGGAACGGCAGTCCGTTGGACGCCAGCGGCAGCGGACCGTCCATGACGTGGAAGTGCAGGTGGGGCGAATCGGTGTTGCCCGTGTTGCCGAGCCGAGCGATGACCGCACCCTGGGACACGTGCTGTCCGATCTCCACCCCCAACGGGTTGTCCTTTTGGAGGTGCGCGTAGAAGGCATAGCGGCCGCCGCCGATGTCTTGAACGATGTGGTTGCCGCCGTACTCGTCGACACCCAGGCCGGTGGGATTCGCGCCGGGCACCTGCTCTTCAAGATCCCACCGCATGCCGATGATCGGGCCGTCCGCGACAGCGTGGATGTCGGACCCGTAGTAGGCGTAGCTGTCCAGTTCGTCGACGGGGCCGTCGAAGATGCGGCCGTCGGCGTCCAGCTGGACGAAGTCGATGGCGAACCGCTCCGGAACATGAAACGCCCCGTTGATGGGGTTCACGGCGGCGCGATGCGCCGTCAACGCACAGCAGCTGTTGCCGTCGAGCCAGCCGGCGCCGGCGAGGGGCGCACCGATCACGACCGGCTCTCGAGTATCAGGCGCCACGGCAGCGATGGTCTCTGTCATCGTGGACGCGATCACCGGCGGAATCGGTTCCGTCGGGGAGATCTGGATGCCGTGCTCGAGCTCTGCAGGGACATCTGCCATCGAATCCACGACGACATCCAGCCAGACCAACGCCTGTTGCCCGGGACCGATCGTCGTCGTCGGCTGGGTCTGGCCGAACACCTTCGACCAGTCGAGCAGGTCGTCCGCACTCAGAGTGAGCAGATCAACGCCATCGCCCCTCACGGTGACTGCGTCGATCCCCACATCCTGCGAGAGGGCGTTCTGCAGGAGGAGCTCGTATGCGAGATGCACGCGCCCATCGGTTGTCGCCGTGGCGATCGGCGGCGCGAGCACTGACCCGACCACCGGCGTGAACACCTCCTCGGTGTCTGCAAGGGCCTCTTGCCCCTGCAGGCTGCTCGACGTCGACGAGGGAGTCGGTGGAACGACCGGCGACTCCACAGAGCACCCTGTCACGAGAAGGAGGAGGACACAGGCAGGAACCACCGGTCGCGGAGACACGCGCTCAGTATGGTGCAGCGCGGGGCATCCGGCCATGGACAACGTCATGCGGGGGCGAAAGTGTGGCGGGTCGCGATATATCGTGTTACTCTCCTTGCACGCGATATATCGCGACTAGACACACATCCGACACCTATGGAGGCAGTCATGACCCTGGAGAAGTGGATCATCCACCCGGGTGAGACGCGCGTCATCGACATCGAGACCGTGCGCTCGCTCAAAGTCGGTCTGGTCGGCGGCCAGATCGACGTCGTCGCCCACGACGAGCCGGGCGCTCGCATCGAGGTGCATGCGGTCGCCGTCAAGGACCTGCGTATCGAGGTCTCCGGCGACGCCGTCGAGATCGATCATCCGCAGCTGCGCTGGGACAACTTCCTCGAGGTGTTCCGCAACTTCGGAGCCGGCGGCCCCAAGGCCGAGATCAGCGTCGCCGTCCCTCGCTCGGTTGCGCTGAACCTGGGCGTCGTCTCCGCGAGCGCGCTGGTCGCCGGGATCCGCCACGACGCCCGGCTCAACACCGTCTCGGGCGACATCATCGTCGACGGGCTCACCGGCGACCTGACGGTGAACGCCGTCTCGGGCGACGTGCATGTGCGCGAGCTGGTCGGGGCCCTCAGCGCCAACAGCGTCTCGGGAGACATCGCGGCGACCGGAGCCCTGAAGCGGGTGTCGATCGACACCGTGTCGGGTGCGATGACGGTCGACTCGACCGGGGATCTGCAGAGCGTCGGCCTGAACACCGTCAGCGGCAACGCGACCGTGCGGCTGGACGAGGGGTATCCCGCCAACTACGTGATCCGCAGCGTGAGCGGTCGCGTGCAGGTGGACGGGGTCGTCCGGTCGGGGCACGGCCCGGGCCCGACGACGAACTTCACCGGCTCTGTCGGGGAGCTCAGCGGCAGCTTCGCCGACGTGCGCGCCAACTCCGTCTCGGGCGACATCGCGGTGCTGCGGCGCACCGGCGCCGGGGGTGCGGATGCCTCGGCGCACGCCGACGACGTCTCCGCCGGCGTGGACGAGGAGGAGTGGTGATGAGTCCTGTCTTCTCGCATGGCGATCTGCGCCTGTACCTGCTGAACCTGCTGGATGAGGGCCCGCGCCACGGTTACGACATCATCCAGGCGCTGTCGGATCGCACCGGCGGCACGTACACCCCGAGCGCGGGCACGATCTATCCGCGGCTGGCGAAGCTTGAAGAGGAGGGTTTGGTGACGAAGACCGTGGAGGGTCGCAAGACGGTCTACTCCATCACCGAGGCGGGCCATGCCGAGGTGGAGGCGCGTGCGGGCGAGCTCGAGGGCATCGAAGCGGGCCTGGCCGATTCCGTGCGACTGATCGCGGAAGAGGTGCGCGGCAGCGTCCGCGAGGCGATGCGGAGCCTTCGTGCAGACCTCGCGGCGGCGAAGGACGAGGAGTACACGCACGCCAGAGCGGCGAAGGACGAGCCGCGTGTGTCGTCGCGCGAGCAGCTGCATCGAGCGGACGCCGCCGTGAACGAGTTCCGCGCACGGGTCCGCAGCGACCTGCGCACCCACGTCGCGCGAGGCGGCGACCTCGCGTCGTCCGTCGTCGACGACATCGTGTCGAATCTCGATCGCGTCGCCCGCGACATCACGCGGGCGCTGCACGGCTAGCCCGTGTCGTCCCGTCGCTTCGCTCCTCGCTCGACGACCGGCAGCCCTCGGTCGTTGAGCGAGCGACGGGATCCGCGGTCGTTGACCGCCCTTCGCCACGGGCGCAGAGCGCCCTACTCAGGATCCGCGAAGCGAGACGGAACGCCGACTCGCCTCAGGCCGGCCAGATCTCCTCGTCGTCCGGAACGGGCTCACCCAGCGGGACGATCAGGATCGGTCGGTGCTGCCGGTGCGCGAGCCGCGCACCCACCGAGCCGGTGAAGAACTCACGCAGCGACTCACCCAGGCCCCTCTTGCGAGTCCCGACCACGAGCAGGCGCGCGTCGATCTTGTCGGCGAAGTGCTTGATCGCCATGGCGGGGTCGCCGACGAGCTGACGCACCTCCCAACGCACACCGGCGGCACCGAGCACCGCCGCAGCGGTCTCGCGGACCCTCTTCAACTCGTCCTCACCCGCGGCGATGTTGATGTCGATCGGCGCGGAGTGCACGTAGCCGTCGGGGTCTTCGTACGTCACGAACCGCGTGACGTCGACGTGGGTGACGACAAGCGGCACGCCCAGCAGCTTCGCGTAGCGGGCCGCTTCTTTCATGACTCTCGGGGACTGGTCCGGCACGACGCCGGCGATGACAGCGCCGTGAAGATGCGTGTTGTCCTCGGCCGCAGCGGTGGTCTCAGATGCCTCATCTGTCATACGTCTCGCGCCTCCTCGGGCGATCGCTCCAGCCCGCACCCGCGGACCGCCGGGGTGCGGGGGCTCCGTGATATCCTGAATGCTACTCTTACCGGTTCAAACCGGATTCGTGAATGCCCGGGTTTGCGGCGGCTGAGAGCCCGCAAATTAGCCCGCGACTCAGATATGAGGGGGTCTCGCATGGGGCGTGGCCGTCAGAAGGCGAAGCACACCAAGATCGCCCGTGAGCTGAAGTACGACACGTACAGCGTGAACTACGCAGCGCTCGAGCGAGAGCTCGGTCACCCGTCGGGTGACGACGAGTACATCGACAAGTGGGCTGACCAGTACGACGACGAGGACGAAGACGAGACGTCGGCCGTTCCGTCGTCCCAGGTGTGACCACCGCACCACCCTCGACGCGACGTTCGATCGTGCGCACCAGGCGCGCGATGCTGATGAACGACGCACCCTGAGTCGTACCCTCGCGCGCATGCACGGGCGGTCGCGTTCGCGGGGTTCTCGCGCGCGTGCCCGCGCATGCATCGACCGGGGGTCGCCTTCGCGCAGGAGTCACCAGCGACCGTGCTGGCGCTCCCACTCGTCCTCGACGGTGTGGGGACGCGCCGCCACGACGCCCGCGGGGATCCCGGCCGCGACGATGCAAGCCAGCACGATCAGGGGGCCGGTCCATGAGTCGGTGGCGTCGTGGAGCAGTCCGATGCCGAGCGGGAACGCCGCGGCGATCGCGTAGCCGCAGCTCTGCACGAAGCCGCTGAGCGCGACCGATCCTTCGTGCGTGCGCGTGCGAAGCCCCAGCAGCACGAGGATGAGCGGGAACAGGAGCGGTCCGAGTCCGTACAGCGCCACCCACAGCCACGGGGCGACCGTCGGCGCGAACAGCAGCCCGGCGATGCCGGCCAGTCCCGCGGTGACCGCGACACCGAACAGCACTCGCGTGGCGTTCCAGCGCGTGGCCAGCAGGGGCACCGCGAGGGAGGCCGGCAGTCCCATGAAGCCGAACAGCGACAGCAGGATGCCGGCGCCGGCCGGGGTGACGCCCGCGATGTCCACCAGCATCTTCGGCATCCAGGCGAAGGACGTGTAGGCGAGGGTGCTCGAGACGGCGAAGCCGATCATGAGCGCCCACGCCACAGGGATCCGCCACATCCGGCCGAACACGCGGGGGCTCGCCACCTCGATGTCCTCCGGCGCCGTGTCCGCTCGCCGCCACGCGGCCAATCGGATCCAGGGAAGAGCGGCGGCGAAGGCGAAGACCGCCCACAGGCCGAGCGACCAGTGCCAGTCCGCGGCATCCGCCACCGGAACCGCCACGAGCGGCGGCACGAACGTGGCGATCGACATCGTGGTCGAGAACACCGTCGTCATGAGGCCGACGCGGTCGGGGAAGTACCGCTTCACGAGAGGCGGCATGAGGATGTTGCCGGTTCCGACGGCGGCGAACACCAGCGCGGTCCCGGCCAGCAGCAGGAAGGAGTTCGGAGCGAGGCTGCGCGCGATGAGTCCGAGCGTGACGACGACCATGGCGGCGACCGCGAGCCGCTCCAGCCCGAACCGCCTTTCCAGTGCGGGCGTGAGCAGGCCGAAGACCGCGAAGCAGACGGGCGGTGCCGTGCCGATGAGGCCGATGACGGCGGCGGGCAGGTCGAAGTCGGCGGCGATGTGATCGAACAGCGGCGACAGCGAGGCGACGGCGGAGCGCAGCGAGAACGCGAACAGCACGATCCCGACGAGGGCGAGTGCTCTTCCCTGCCACAGCGGCCGGGCAGGGGTCGAGTTCACTCCCCAAGCCTACGGGCGCCCGGATGCTCCTCGACGCCGCCGCGGTCGGCGGCTCAGCTCTCCTGCGAGCCTTCGACCCAGGCGAGGTACTCCTCGCTCACGGTTCCCGTCACGTAGCGGCCGTCGAAGCAGCTCATGTCGAGGTCCTCGATGTCGGTGCCCTCGAGGATCGCCGCCTTGAGGTCCTCGACCTCCTGGTAGACGACGAAGTCGGCGCCGAGCTCCTCCGCGATCTCGGGGATCGTGCGGCCGTGGGCGACCAGCTCGTGGCGCGAGGGCATGTTGATGCCGTAGACGTGCGGGAAGCGCACCGGCGGCGCGGCGGACGCGAACGTGACGCTCTTGGCGCCGGCATCCCGAGCCATCTGGATGATCTCTTTCGAGGTCGTCCCGCGCACGATCGAGTCGTCGATGAGCAGCACGTTCTTGCCCTTGAACTCGCTCGACATCGCGTTGAGCTTCTGGCGCACGCTCTTCTTGCGCACCGCCTGCCCCGGCATGATGAACGTCCGACCGACGTAACGGTTCTTGTAGAAGCCCTCGCGATACTCGATGCCCAGCTTCCGAGCCACCTGCATGGCGGCGGGGCGGGACGAGTCCGGGATCGGCATGACCACGTCGATCGCCTCGCGCGGCGTGTGCTTGGCGATCGTGTCGGCGAGGCGCTCCCCCATGCGCAGGCGCGCCTCGTACACCGAGATGCCGTTCATCACCGAGTCGGGGCGAGCGAGGTACACGTACTCGAACGAGCAGGGCACGAGCCTGGGGTCGGCCGCGCACTGCCGCGAGTGCAGCGTGCCGTCGAGGTCGATGAACACGGCCTCGCCGGGCGCCACATCCCGGACCACCTCGAACTCGCCGTTCTCGAGCACGAGAGATTCGCTGGTCACGACCCACTCGGAGCTGCCGTCTTCGTGCTTGCGGGTTCCGAGGATGAGCGGGCGGATGCCGAACGGATCACGGAACGCCAGCAGCCCGTAGCCGGCGATCAGGGCGATCGCGGCGTACGAGCCCTCGACGCGCTCGTGCACGCGGCTGACCGCCTGGAAGACCTGGTCCGGGTCCAGCTCCAGCCCCGCGATGGAGGCCTGCAGCTCGTTGGCCAGCACGTTCACGAGCAGCTCGGTGTCGGAGCTGGTGTTGAGGTGGCGGCGGTCCTTGCGGAAGAGCTCGTCGGTCAGCTCGCGGGTGTTGGTGAGGTTGCCGTTGTGCACCAGCACGATGCCGTAGGGCGCGTTGACGTAGAAGGGCTGCGCCTCCTCCTCGCTGGAGGCGGTGCCCTTCGTCGCGTAACGCACGTGACCGAGCCCGATGTCGCCGAGCAGGGCCCGCATGTCGCGCGTCCGGAACGCCTCGCGCACCTGGCCGCGCGCCTTGTGCATGTGGACGACGCCGCTGCGCTCGGCGGTCGAGATGCCGGTGGAGTCCTGCCCGCGGTGCTGCAGCAGGAGGAGGGAGTCGTAGATCTCCTGGTTGACGGACCCACGGCCCACCATCCCGACGATTCCGCACATGGGTGTCGCTTGCTCCGTTGTTCTGTCGGGCCCGGCTCAGCGGCCGGTGCTGTCCGCGTACGCGCCGACCAGGCGCACGGCGCCTCCGTCGACGCCCTTCGCGCCTTGCTCGAAATCCCCGTCCGGCCGGGCGCCGGTTCGGACGACGCCCACCTGCCACGTCTCGATCCCCTCATGGGAGAGAGCGGATGCCGCCGCGTCGGCCTTGTCGGCGGCCACGACCGCCAGGAAGCCGATGCCGAGGTTCCAGGTGCCCTCCGTCGACATGAGGTCGAGATCGCCGAGGTCGGCGAGGACGCGGAAGACCGGGGGCGGCGACCACGTCGAGCGGTCCACCTCCACCCACGTGCCCTGCGGCAGGACGCGGGCGAGGTTGGCGGCGATGCCGCCGCCGGTGACATGGCTGAGGGCGTGGATGCGATCGCCGTGGTCGGCGATCAGGCGCAGCAGCGGCGCGGTGTACAGGCGGGTCGGCTCGAGGAGCACCTCGCCCCAGGTCGTCCCGTGCGTGCCCAGGTCCACCGCGGGTGCGCCGTACTGCACGCCCGCACCGGCGACGATGTGACGCACGAGCGAGTAGCCGTTGGAGTGCAGACCCGAGCTGGCCAGGGCGAGCACCACGTCACCGGCCTGGACGCGGTCGGCGCCGAGCACACGACCGGCCTCGACCACACCGGTCGCGGCACCCGCCACGTCGTAGTCGTTGACGCCGAGAAGTCCCGGGTGCTCGGCCGTCTCGCCGCCGATGAGGGCGGTGCCGGTCTCGGCGCAGCCGGCGGCGATGCCGCGCACGATGTCGGCGATGCGCTCGGGGAAGACCTTGCCGCAGGCGATGTAGTCGGTCATGAAGAGCGGCTTGGCGCCCACGACGACGATGTCGTCGACCACCATGCCGACGAGGTCGAGCCCGATGGTGTCGTGCTTGTCGACCGCCTGCGCGATGGCGACCTTGGTGCCGACGCCGTCCGTGCTGGTGGCCAGCAGCGGCCGGTCGTACGCCGTCAGCGCGCTCGCGTCGAACAGTCCGGCGAATCCGCCCACGCCGCCCAGCACTTCAGAGCCGTGCGTGCGCCGCACGGCCGACTTCATCAGTTCGACCGCGAGGTCGCCGGCGGCCGTGTCGACACCGGCCGCCGCGTACGGGTTCACCGGCGCGTCGGAAGAGGAGGGGGCCACGTGTCAAGCCTACCGGCGGCGTCGCCCGACGGATGCCGCACGGAGTCCGCTCGCGGGCACTCCGCGCCGAGCCCTCACCGCGGGCTCGCAGGCTCGATTCGGTCCTCCCACGCCGCCCCGGCTCCCACCGGGGAAATTAGAATGTGACCCATGGGCGGCACCGGGGGTCCGGAGTGGCTGATCCGCGAAGACGCCGGTCAGCCGGTTCTTCTCGCCCTGTATCTGCGACAGGTGCTCGGCATCCGCTCCCCCGACGAGCTCCCGCATCTGCGAGGCATCCCGCCACGGGAGAACCACCGAGACGAAGCCGCCCAGGCTCTGCTGGAGCGACAGTGGCGCGAGTACTGGGCCATGACGGTCGAGCCGCAGGCGCATCCGTCTCCGGTGCCTCTCGACCTCGTCGATGGCTTCGAGACCCTACTCGCCCTGCCGTCCGAAGGCGCCGACGAGCTGCGGGCGGCGGTGCGGCCGTTCGGTCCCGAGGCGCTGGCGTTCGCGCAGTCGGCGAGCGCGCGCTATCGGCGTGACGCCGGCTCGGGCACCGGGACGGCGTACCGGGCGTACGCCAGCGCGATCGCCGAGTACGAGCGGAAGGTCGGGCGCCGGGCGCATTCCTTCGAGCTGAACGTGCAGGTGCTGCCCCTCAGCCAGCGGGGCGTGTGGTGGATCGGCTCACTCACCATCGCCGTCACCGACGGGCTGCGAGGGGATGTCGCGGCCTTCGACTCCGCGATCCACCCGATCATCGCCGAGCTCGCCTGACCGGCGACCCGGGTCGTCGCCGGGGCGCATGCCTCGTGTCAGCGACGCCCGTGGTGATTGGTGCCCGGCTCGGGGGCGGTGTGGATCGAGCTGTGGTCGACCGCCACGTCCTGGGCCCGGCGGCGCGATCGGCGGTCGAGGATCAGGGCTACGACGGCGCCGACCGCGATGCCGATGGGGATGCATGCGACCAGCAGGAAGCCGAACACCTGCCCCTGCGAGTACTCGAAGCCCGTGTTGGGACTGGTCTCGGCCGTGCCGTTGAAGGCGAAGGTCAGGATCAGCGCCAGCAGGACGCCCAGTGCTGCACCGAGCAGCAGGAAGACCGTGATCTTCGGCGCGCGACGCACGCGGACGGTCTCGACGTGGTCGTGCACGTGCTCAGCCATGCATCCATTGTCCCACCGCGGGAGCTCGCACGGGGTCGATTCCCGTCCGAGCGGACCACGGGATCCGGGGTGCACTCCTGCCTATCGAGCGGTGTGCGTCAAGGGCGCAGCGGCAGCAGGTGCGAGATGTCGGCGCGCGTGCCCGATGCGCTGATACGGCCGTCGGCGGCGGCATCCGTCCAGTGCTCGACGCCGGTGGCGAGCGCGATCCATGTGGCGGGATCGGTCTCGACGACGTTCGGCGGTGTGCCCCGCGTGTGGCGGGGGCCCTCGAGCACCTGCACCGCACCGAAGGGCGGCACCCGCACCTCGACGGAGTTGCCCGGCGCCTTCTCGGCCAGCAGCTGCAGCAGATACCGCACGGCGGTGGCGCGGGCGGTGCGCGGAGCCGCCTCACCCGAGGCCCGCACCGCATCGAGCGCGGCGCGGCCGTCGTCGATGGAGATCCTGCGGGGCATGGCACCACGGTACGCGCGAAACCGTCCGTCGCGTCCCCTCACCGGAGCGCGCCGGATGCCCTCGGTAGGCTGGGCGGGTGAAGATTCTGGTCCTCGGCTCGGGCGCGCGTGAGCACGCCATCATCCTGGCGCTGCGTTCGGAGGAGACCGCGCACGAGATCTTCGCCGCCCCCGGCAACGCCGGTATCGCGCAGGACGCGCAGCTCGTCGCGCTCGACGCGAACGACCCGGCGGCCGTGGCGAGCTTCGCCAACGAGAACCTCATCGACCTCGTCGTCGTCGGCCCCGAAGCCCCGCTCGTCGCCGGCGTCGCCGACGCTCTGCGGGAGCGAGGCATCCCGGTCTTCGGTCCCGGCAAGGCGGCGGCGCAGCTGGAGGGCTCCAAGGCCTTCGCCAAGCGCATCATGGACGCCGCGGGCGTCCCCACCGGCCGCGCCGTCCGAGCGACGACGCGCGCTGAGGTCGAGGCGGCGTTCGACGAGCTGGGCGCTCCGCACGTCGTCAAGGCGGACGGTCTCGCCGCCGGCAAGGGCGTGATCGTCACCTCCGACCGCGACGAGGCCCTCGCGCACGCTGAGACCTACCTCCCCACCGGACCGGTGCTGGTCGAGGAGTTCCTCTCCGGGCCCGAGGTGTCGCTGTTCTTCCTGAGCGACGGCGACCACGTGCTTCCGCTCTCGCCGGCCCAGGACTACAAGCGCCTCCGCGACGGCGACGAAGGCCCGAACACCGGCGGCATGGGCGCGTACTCGCCGCTGCCGTGGCTGTCGGAGCGGTTCGGCGGCGAGGACGAGTTCGTCGACCTCGTCACCCGCCAGATCGCCGAGCCGGTCATCCGTCAGCTGGATGCCGAGGGCACGCCCTTCATCGGACTGCTCTACGCGGGCCTGATCATCACCGACGCCGGCGTGAAGGTCATCGAGTTCAACGCGCGCTTCGGCGACCCCGAGACGCAGGTCGTGCTGCCGCGGCTGCTCGACCCGCTGTCGGAGCTGCTGCTGGCGGCGGCATCCGGTCATCTGGAGGACCGCCCGCGTCCGTCGTTCGCCGACGCGGCCGCCGTCACGGTCGTGCTGGCGAGCGAGAACTACCCCGCCGCCCCGGTCACGGGTCGGCCGCTCACCGGGCTGTCTGCGGCCGAGGCCGTCGAGGGCGTGCACCTCGCGCACGCCGCCACCGCCGAGACCGACGGCGGCCTCGTTGCGACCGGCGGACGCGTGCTCAACGTCGTGGGTGTCGGTACGACGTTCGCCGAGGCGCGGGACCGCGTATACCGCGCGGTCGCCGAGATCGGCCTCGAGGGCGGTCAGCACCGCACCGACATCGCCGCGCGGGTCGTCGAGGACTGAACGCGCGAGGCGCCCGCGGCTCAGCCGTCGAGCGCCCCGCGGCGGTTCACCGGGTCACGCCGACGTCAGGTCTGACGGCGGATGAAGCGCATCAGCCACGCGATCACCGCGATGATGATGATCACGATGCCGAGCCACAGCAGGAACTTCACCGCCTCGACGAAGACACCCAGCAGCAGCAGCACGATTCCGACGATGAGCAGGATTACGGCGAGTCCGGTCATGTCGCCATGCTGGCCGGATGCCGCAGGCACGGCCAGCCGCTTGACAACGGTCTGAGCGCGCGCAATGCCTCGCCTCGGCTCCGATTCGGGGCGCCGCCCCGGATTCGGACCCGGGCGTGCCGCGAACCCGAATCCGGGCTCGGCATCCGAATCCGGCACCGGGCGAGATGGCCGTGGCCCACGTCGGGGGCTGCCCCTACGCTGTGGCCATGAGCGATGACGGTGCCGCCGAGCGGGCTCACGCGATCTTCGATCCGATCGCGGCGGACTACCTTCGCCGCGAGGGAGTCGACATCGGTCCAATGTTCGGCAGCGAGGGCCTGCGCATCCGCGGCAAGGTGTTCGCGTTCGTCGGCTACCGGGACAGTCTCGTCGTGAAGGTCCCGGCGGCGCGGGCGGATGCCATCGTCTCGTCGGGCGACGGTGAGCGCCTGGCGGTGCGAGAACGGGTGATGCGCGAGTGGGTGCTGATCGGCCCCGAACGTTCGGATTCCTGGGAGCCGCTCATGGCGGAGGCCTACGCGTACGTCGATGAGCTGACACCCTGATGCCGGCCGGGGCTCCGGGATAATGGGCGGGTGACGGACACCTCTCCCACCCCGCTCGACCTCCCCGGCTGGCGCCACGTCTACTCGGGGAAGGTGCGGGACCTGTACGTGCCCGACACCGCCGACGAGGCGCCCGCTGACCGCATGCTCGTCGTCGCGAGCGACCGTGTGAGCGCGTTCGATCACGTCCTCTCGCCCGGCATCCCCGACAAAGGCGTGCTGCTGACGACTCTCACCCTGTGGTGGTTCGACCAGTTGGCCGGCGGCGACGGCGGCCGCAGCATCCCGAACCACCTCGCCGCCTCCCACGTGCTGTCCCTGGGGGAGGACGGCGAGCCGAACACCGCGGACGATGTGCAGTCCCTCATCCCGGATGCCGTCGTCGGACGCGCGATGCTCGTGAAGAACCTCGACATGCAGCCCATCGAGTGCGTTGTGCGCGGCTACCTCACGGGGTCGGGGTGGGCCGAGTACCGCGAGAGCGGGACGGTGTGCGGCATCCCCCTTCCTGCAGGGCTGTCGAACGGCGACCGCCTCCCCGAGCCGATCTACACTCCGGCCTACAAGGCGCCGCTGGGCGAGCACGACGAGAACATCTCGTTCGAGCGCACGGTCGAGCTCGTGGGGCCGGAGCGCGCGGAGGAGCTGCGCGACCTGTCGCTGGAGATCTACGCGCGTGCCGCGCGAACGGCCGAGGCCCGCGGCCTGATCCTCGCCGACACCAAGTTCGAGTTCGGGGTCGACGACGCCGGCGTGCTGACGCTCGCGGATGAGGTGCTTACGAGCGACTCGTCGCGGTACTGGGATGCCGCGGCCTGGGCCAAGGGCACCACGTCCGCCGAGCGCATGGCGAGCTTCGACAAGCAGATCGTCCGCGACTGGCTCGCGGCCAACTGGGCCGAGCCGCGCGAGGGGGAGCCGCCCGCGCTCCCCTCCGAGATCGTCGAGCGCACCGCCGCGCGCTACCGCGAGCTGCTGGAGCGCCTGACCCGCTCATAGAACCCCGGGGCGCGGCATCCGCGGCGCGGCGACGAGCGGATGCCGGGCGCGGTCGCGTCGACCACTATCGTGATGGTCGCCCCCCATCCCCCGACTCCCGAGGAGCGCGCATGCCGCTGTGGACCCTGCACGGAAACGGCCGGACCGTCGAACCGAACCAGGTGGTGAAGCCGCAGGAGCGCCTGAACTGGCCGGCCACGATCGCGATCGGCGCCCAGCACGTCATCGCGATGTTCGGTGCGACGTTCCTCGTGCCCGTGCTGACCGGCTTCCCGGTCTCGACCACACTGCTGTTCTCGGGCCTCGGCACGCTGCTGTTCCTGCTCGTCACGCGCAACAGGCTGCCCAGCTACCTCGGGTCGTCCTTCGCGTTCATCGCTCCCGTCACCGCCGCGACCGCGTCCGCCGGGATGGGTTCGGCGCTCGCGGGCATCGTCGCGGTCGGCGTGCTGCTGGCCGCGGTGGGCTTCCTCGTGCAGTTCGCGGGGCTCGGGTGGATCGAGAAGCTCATGCCGCCGGTCGTCGCCGGCGCCATCGTCGCGCTGATCGGGTTCAACCTCGCACCGGTCGCCTGGGACAGCTACCAGGCCGCGCCCCTCACCGCGACCGTCACGCTCGTCGCCGTCGTGCTCTTCAGCGTGCTGTTCCGCGGCTTCCTCGGACGCATCTCGATCTTCCTCGGCGTCATCGTGGGGTACGTCTTCGCGCTGATCCGCGGTGAGGTGGACTTCACCGCGGTCAACGAGCTCGCCGCCGACGGTCAGTGGGTCGGCCTGCCCACCTTCCACCTGCCCGACTTCGTCTCCCCCGGAACGTGGGGCGTCATCGCGATGTTCCTGCCCGTCGTGCTCGTGCTCATCGCCGAGAACGTCGGCCACGTCCGGGGTGTCGCGACGATGACGGATGCCTCCGTCAACCGCCACACCGGCCGCGCGCTCATCGCCGACGGCGCTGCGACGACGCTCGCGGGCTTCTTCGGCGGCTCGGGCACCACGACCTATGGCGAGAACATCGGCGTCATGGCCGCGACTCGCGTGTACTCCACGGCGGCGTACTGGGTCGCGGGCATCTTCGCCATCCTGCTCAGCCTCTCGCCCGTCGTCGGCGCGGTCTTCAACTCCATCCCCGCCGGCGTGCTCGGCGGCGTGACCACCGCGCTGTACGGACTCATCGGCATCATCGGCATCAAGATCTGGGTCGACAACCGCGTGGACTTCTCGCGCCCGGTGAACCAGTACACCGGCGCTGTGGCGCTCGTCATCGCGATCGCGGGCTTCACCATGCAGTGGGGCGACTTCCAGCTCGGCGCCATCGTGCTCGGCTCGGCCGCCGCGCTCGTGATCTACCACCTCGGCAACCTCATCGCCCGGTGGCGCAGGACCGGCGCCGACGACGGCGGTCCCATCCCCGCCGTCGGTCAGCTGGGAGGCGACCCGCAGTAGGGCCTTCCTCCGGGGTTTTGGGGCGCATTCCTTCGGGTTCGGGGCGCACTCCGTCAGGTTGGGGCGCGTTCGTCACACCCGAACCGCCCGATCCGCGCCCCGAACCAGGTTGATGAGGGCGGGATGCCGGTCACGGCGCATCCCGTCAGGAATGAACCACGGATGCCGGGAGTTCCCATTCGCATGGATGAGGAGCTCCCGGCTTCGGTGCGTCTCGCGACCGACACGGCGATGGGCCCCGTCACGCTGCTGGTCGCCGACCTCGACGGCATGACGGCGTACTACCGGGACGTCGTCACCCTCCAGGTGCTGTCGGCGAGCGGCGACGAGATCGTGCTCGGACGCGCCGGACGGCCGATCGTGGTCCTTCGACACGAGCCCTCGTTGCGCCACGCGGCGCCGGGGTCGGCTGGACTCTTCCACACGGCGATCCTGTTCGAGACGCGAGAGGCCCTCGCGGCGGCGCTGTACAGCGTCGCGAGACGGGCGCCGGGCAGCTTCACCGGGTCGGCGGATCACCTCGTCAGCCAGGCGTTCTACTTCACCGACCCCGAGGGCAACGGCATCGAGCTGTACTGGGACCGCGCCCGCACCGAGTGGTCGTGGGTGCACGGCCAGGTCGAGATGGCGACGCTGTACCTGGACCCGAACGCCTTCCTCCGGGAGCACCTCAGCGAGCAGGCGGCGGCGGGCGCGACGGCCGGTGCGGCGGCATCCGTCGGGCACGTGCACCTGTCGGTCGGGGATGTCGCCACGGCGCGCTCGTTCTACGTCGACGCGCTCGGCTTCGACGAGACGGCGCGGCTGGGCGATCAGGCCGTCTTCGTCAGCGCGGGCGGCTACCACCATCACATGGCGATGAACGTGTGGAACTCGCGCGGCGCAGGGCCACGGATGCCCGCCCTCGGGCTGGGCCGACTCGATCTGGCTCTTCCAGATGCGGATGCCCTCGGGGCGCTGTCCGAGCGGCTCCGGCACCACGGGTTCGAGGTCCGCGACGACGGGCGCACCATGTCGTTCGATGACCCCTGGGCGAACGTGCTGCACGCGACGGCGCCCGGCCGCGGCTGACCGCAGACGCCACCCGGTCTCGATCGAGGAAGGAGCCTCGATCGACCGCCGTTCAGACCGATTCGCGGATCACCAGCTCCGTCTCGAGCATCGTGGCGTGGCGCGGCTGCCGACCAGCGAGCAGATCGAGCAGCACCGAGGCCATCTGCTCGCCCTGCGCGAATGATGGCTGTCGCACGGTCGTCAGCTGCGGCGTGACGGAGGTCGCGACGGGCGAGTCGTCGAATCCGATAACCGCGACATCGTCGGGCACGTGCACCCCGGCGGCCGCGAGCGCCGCGAGCGCTCCTCGCGCCATCAGGTCGCTGGCGACGAAGACGGCGTCGGGTCGCTCTCCGGCCTCGAGGATCTGCCGCATCGCGTCGGCGCCGCCGTCGGCGGTGAAGTTGCCGTCGGCGATCGGTCCCTCGGGAAGCCCGGCGGCGGCGAGGGCCTCGCGGTACCCCTGCAGCCGGTCGATGCTCGCGGGCATGTCGAGCGGGCCGGTGATGGTCGCGATGCGGCTCCTGCCACGTTCGATCAGGTGCATCGTCGCGTCATAGCCGCCGCGGACGTTGTCGACATCGACGTAGTAGTCCTCCTCGCGCAGCCGGATGGGCCGGCCGCCGTAGACGACGGGGACGACGCTCGCGATGCGGTCGATGAACGTGTCGCTGGTGTGGTGCGAGACCACGATCGCACCGTCGACCGCGCCGCTGCGGACGTAGCCGGTCGTCTTGTCGCCGGGGTCGTCGCTCGCGATGAAGAGGTTCAGCACGTAGTCCGAGCGGCTCAGGCGCGCATTGATGCCCGAGACGATCGATGCGAAGAACGGATCGCCGAAGAACCGCGTGGTGTCCTCGGGCACGATGAGGGCGACGGCGTGGGTCCGGTGACTGGCGAGCGATCGCGCGGCGCGGTTGGGCACATAGTTCAACTCCGCGATCGCGCGTTTGACCGCCTGCAGCGCCTCGGGACTGACCGCCGTGGATCCGTTGACGACGCGCGACACCGTCGATCGCGAGACGCCCGCGGCCGCGGCGACCTCTTCGATCGTCACCGCGGCGCGCGGCGAGTCGGTGCTCACGCTCGCCCCCTTCCCCGGATGCTGCGGCCCGGTCGGCGGCGACTACAGGTCGATCGCGCGCGCCTCGATGATCCGGCTGTATTCGCGTCCGCTGTCCTTCACCGTGCGCGCCTGCGTGTCGTAGTCGACGCGCACGATGCCGAACCGCTTCTCGTAGCCCCACGCCCATTCGAAGTTGTCGAGCAGGGACCAATAGAAGTATCCCCGAACGTCGGCGCCGGCCGAGACGGCGTCGAGGATCGCCGCCAGGTGCCGGCGCACGAAGTCCACCCGGTCGTCGTCGTGGACGCGCGGCTCGCCGTCGTCGTGGACGACCTCGTCGTCGTAGGCGGCGCCGTTCTCGGTGACGTACAGCACCGTGCCGGCCGGCTGCGCGTACTCGTTCCACACGCGGGTGAGCAGACGGGTCAGCCCCTCGGGCTGAACCTCCCAGTTCATCGGCGTGCGCGGCAGCCCCCGCTCGTGCCAGAAGATGCCCTCGTGCGACGGGAACGGCGAGCGACCGGGACGATCCGTCGGCGCGTCGCCGGGACGAGGGGGGTTCACCGGCTCGTGTCCGCCGACGTACTCGCCGTGGTAGTAGTTCACGCCGAGCGTGTCGATGCGGGTCGCGATCGCCTCGAGGTCGCCGGGTCGCACCGCGTCGTCCAGTGCCCGCACCGCGTCGGCGTCGACGGCGCGGATGTCGTCGACGATGTCAGCCGGGTACCGGCCACGGAAGATCGGGTCGAGGAACCACCGGTTGAACTGCCCGTCGATCCGCCGGGCCGCGTCGGCATCCTTCGGATCCGACGCGTCGACGGGGTCGGCGACCGTCAGGTTCAGCGTGATGCCGAGCGTGAGCGACTCGTCGCGCGCTCGCAGCTCGCGGACGGCCTGCCCGTGTCCGAGCAGCAGATGATGCGCGGCCAGCAGTCCCTCGCCGACGCTGTAGTGACCGGGCGCGTGAAGGCCCGCGGTGTAGCTGAGGAACGACGAGCACCACGGCTCGTTGAGGGTGGTCCACACGCCCACGCGGTCCCCGAGCGCGTCGTGCATGTCGAGGGCGTACTCGGTGAAGAGGTCGGCGGTGTCGCGGTTCGTCCAGCCGCCCTTGTCCTGCAGCGCCTGCGGCAGATCCCAGTGGTACAAGGTGAGCCAGGGCAGGATGCCGGCATCCAGCAGCTCGTCGACGAGCCGCTCGTAGAAGTCCACGCCCCGCGGGTTGAGGGGCCCGCCGTCGGGGCGCACCCGCGACCACGAGGTCGAGAAGCGGTAGGTCTGCAGCCCCATGTCCTTCATCAGGGCGACGTCGTCACGGTACCGGTGGTAGTGGTCGCAGGCCACGTCGCCGTTGTCTCCGTTGATCACCGCGCCGGGAACGCGGCAGAACGCGTCCCAGATGGAGTCGCGGCGCCCGTCCTCGTGGGCCGCGCCCTCGATCTGGAAGGCGGCGGTGGCCGCACCGAACAGGAAGTTCGACGGGAAGGCGCGCGAGGTCGCGGTCGTCATCAGGGCAGAGTCCTCTCGGGTAACGCTCGTCATGTGTCTATCAGCCCTTGACCGCGCCCGCCATGATGCCGCTGACCAGCTGCTTGCCCGCGAACACGAACAGGATCAGCAGCGGGATCGTCGACAGCAGCACACCGGCCAGCACGACGGAGTAGTCGACGAAGTAGTTCGACTGCAGCAGCGACAGCGCGACCGGCAGGGTGGGGTTCTGGCGGTCGAGCACGATGAACGGCCAGAAGAAGTTGTTCCACGCGGTGACGAAGGTGAACAGGCCGAGCATCGCCGCCGCCGGGCGCGCCGCCGGCAGCCCGACCGTCAGGAACGTGCGGAACGAGCTCGCTCCATCCACGCGGGCCGCCTCGATGAGCTCATCGGGCACCGCCTGGCGCAGATACTGCGTCATCCAGAACACGCCGAACGCCGTCACCAGCGCCGGGATGATGATCGCGCCGATCTGGCCGGTCCAGCCGATCTCGCTGAAGAGGATGTACAGCGGCACCACGCCCAGCTGCGTCGGCACAGCCATCGTCGCGATCACGAACACGAGCAGGATGCTGCTGCCGCGGAACCGCAGCTTCGCGAACGCCCAGCCTGCCAGGGTGGAGAAGAAGACGACCGACAGCGCGATCACGGCGGAGCTCCAGATCGAGTTCCACAGCGCCGGCCAGAAGTTGACCGCGGGGTCGTTCATCACCGCCGCCGCGTTCGCGAGGAAGTTGCCGCCGGGGATCCACGACATGTTCGGGTCGCGGATCGTCGAGGAGTCGCCGGAGCCGATGAGCAGCGACCAGTAGTAGGGCAGCAGCGACGCGAGAAGGACGACGGCCAGTGCGCCGTACACGAACCAGCCGGGGCGCGTCCCCCGAACGTGCCGCCGTCGGCGGCGGGTCCGCTCCCGAGGCATCCGGGAATCCTCGACGTGCAGCGGCGGAACGTTGACGGCGGTCATCGGTGTGCCTCCTCGGCGTTCTCGGACTGCTGCCGCGAGGACGCCGCGACGGTGCGTGCGGCATCCGCGGCGACGGCGCGCTTGGCTGCGCGAGCCGCGGCGCGGCGCTCGGCGCGGGTCATCGAGCCGCGCGCGCCCTCGTCACGGACGAGCCTGCGGGTGATGAAGAGGTTCAGGATGCCGATGGCGAGGATGATGAGGAACAGGATCCAGGCGAGCGCGGCCGCGCGCCCGAAGTTCCACTCGCCCCAGCCGATGTCGTACAGCCACAGGCTGATGGTGAGCCACTGATAGTTGGCGCCGCCGGTGCCGTACTGGTCGTACATGCGCGGCTCGTCGAAGATCTGCAGGCCCCCGATGGTCGAGGTGATGATCACGAAGATGAGCGTCGGACGCAGGCTCGGAACGGTGATCGCGAAGAACTGGCGGATCTTTCCGGCGCCGTCGACGGTGGCGGCCTCGTAGTAGTCGCGCGGGATCGCCTGCATCGCGGCGAGCAGGATGAGCGTGTTGTAGCCGGTCCACCGGAAGTTCACCATGGTGGCGATCGCGATGTGGCTGGCGAAGGCGTTCGAGTGCCAGTCGACATCGGGCACGCCGATCCGGTTCAGCAGCGTGTTGATGATGCCGTACTGGTCGCCGAACATGTTGCTGAAGATGAGGGCGACGGCCACCGGCGCCATGACGTAGGGGATCAGCACGCCCATGCGCCAGAAGGTCTTGGCGCGGATGTTCTGGTCGAGCATCGCCGCGATGAAGATGGCGGCGAGCAGCTGGGGGACGCTGGAGAGCAGGAAGATGCTGAAGGTGTTGCGCAGGGCGATCCAGAACTTGGGATTGCCGAGGACCCACTCGTACTGGCCGAAGCCGATGAACTCGCCGGAGCCTCGGACGAGGTCCCACTCCATGAACGAGATGACCGCCGTGTAGGCGATCGGGAACAGCCCGACGACGACGAAGAGGATGAAGAACGGGGAGATGTAGAGGTACGGCGAGAGCTTGAGGTCCCACGTGCTCAGCCGGCTGCCGAATCCGATGCGCTTCGGGGGGCGCGGGCGCGCCGGCTCGCCGGGTGCGGCGGCTCGGGGCGGGGTGATGGTCGCGGTCACGACGCTCCTCCGGGAGAGGGTGGACGGTGGTACGGGCGGGGCGGGCCTGAGTCAGGCGTCGCCCCGCCCGGGTCGGTGACGGATGCCGCGGGCCGGGCGTCAGCGTCTCGGTCCGCGGCATCCGCTGGTCACTTGAGGGCCTCGACCTCCGAGACCCACTGGTCCCACGACGTCTGGGCGTCCTGCGTCCCGTCCTCGACGCGCGTCAGCGCCTTCTGCATGCCGTCGTTGATCTGGAAGTAGAACTCGCCCTTGAAGGGAGCGACCGAGACCGCGTTGGCGCGGTCGGTGAGGATCTGTCCCACCGGAGCGTTGTTGAAGTACTCGTTCGTCGAGCCCAGCAGCGTCTCGGACTCGAGTGCCTGACTCTGGCTGGGGAACGTGCCGGCGTTCTCGAACGCCTTGATCTGCTGCTCGGGCGCGGTGAGCCAGTCGGCGAGCTCCTGCGCCGCCTCGACGTTGGCGCCGTTGGCGGGAACGGTCAGGTACGAGCCGCCCCAGTTGCCGCCGCCGTTGGGGAAGACGTTCGCTATGTCCCAGGTGGTGGTGTCGGGGGCGTTGCCCGAGATGACGCCGAGCATCCACCCGGGGCACAGCATCGTGGCGAAGGCGCCGTTGGACAGGCCCGCGAACCAGTCGTCGGACCACTGGCCGAGGTGCGCGGACTGGGTGGCGCTGGCGGCGGTCACCTGGTCGTAGATGTCCTTCACCTCGTCGTTCTCGGTGGCGATGATCTCGCCGGAATCGGGGTCCTCGTAGGCGGCCTCGACCTGGTTGATCATGCCCTGGTACGTGCCGCCGGCGGAGTCGAAGAAGGCCTTGCCGGTTGCGGCGACGTACTGGTCGCCGACCTCGAAGTAGGTCGACCAGTCGCCGTCGAGGAGCGCGGCGACCTCTTCGCGATCGGTGGGCAGGCCCGCCTCGGCGAACAGATCGGTGCGGTAGCACACACCCTCGGGCCCGATGTCGGTGCCGTAGCCGATGAGGTTGCCCTCGGCGTCGGTGGCCGCCTCGACCTTCCAGTCCAGCCAGCGGTCCGCGAGGTCCTCGGGCACCGGCGCGAGCAGGTCGGAGTACTGCATCACCTCGGGCAGCCAGTCGACCTCGATCGCCTCGATATCGGCGAGGCCGCTCTTGCCGAGCTTCTGGAAGTAGTTGGCGCGGGCGTCGTTGGACGTCGCGGCCTTGTTGTGCACGACCTTCACGTTCGGGTTCTCGTCCATGTACTCCTGAAGGAGTTTGTCGGTGTAGCCGAAGTCGTTGAAGGTGGCGATGGTGAGGGTGATCTGCCCGTCCCCTCCGGACGAGCCGCTGCCGCTGCCGCCGGCGCAGCCGGCGAGGACGATGGCGGAAGCCGAGAAGGCGGCGAGGGTCACGGCCCCTCGGCGGAACGCACGTGTGTTCACTGTCACTCCTTTGTGGTGCAGGTGGATGGCTGCTGCTGGCGATCGCCGGTGTAGCGATCGAGTGCGCCGTGGGAGCGCTCCCACGGCAGTGGCGGCAACGTTACGGGAGCGCTCCCACGAGTGTCAAGGGAGCGCTCCCACGACGTGCTGTCACGGTTTCGTCACGGGCCGCGGCGGCGCCGTGGACTGGGGCGGCTTCGCCGTCGCGGGGCGATCGTCCGCCGGGCGCGGCGCGGCCCGTAGAATTGGAGGGACCCCTGCCCGCGACATCCGGCGTTTCGACTCCTCGCTGCGCTCGTCGCGCAACGACCGATAGCTGCGGCCTCCGGCCGCCAGGAGGAACACGTGCCCACCATCGTCGTCGACGTCATGCCCAAGGCCGAGCTGCTGGACCCGCAGGGGAAGGCGGTGACCGGCGCGCTGTCGCGGCTGGGCGTCGAGTCGTTCTCGTCCGTGCGCATCGGCAAGCGCTTCGAGCTCACGGTGGACGGCGAGGTCGACGAGGACGTCCTCGCTCAGGCCCGCAAGGTCGCCGACGAGATCCTGTCGAACTCGGTCATCGAGGACGTCGTGGCCGTCGAGGTGGTCGAATGACCGCGCGCATCGGCGTCATCACCTTCCCGGGATCGCTCGACGATCGCGACGCGCAGCGCGCCGTGGAGCTCGCCGGCGCCGAGCCGGTCGCCCTGTGGCACGGATCGCACGACCTGGAGGGCGTTGACGCCCTCGTGCTTCCCGGCGGCTTCAGCTACGGCGACTACCTGCGTGCGGGCGCGATCGCCGCCCTGGCGCCGATCATGTCCGAAGTGAAGGATGCCGCCGCCAAGGGCATGCCCATCCTCGGGATCTGCAACGGCTTCCAGATGCTGGTCGAGGCGCACCTGCTTCCCGGCGGGCTGATCCGCAACGCGCACCAGCAGTTCATCCGCCGCGACCAGCGTCTGCGCGTGGAGAACAACGACACCGCGTGGACGAGCGAGTTCGGACGCGGCGAGGAGATCCTGATCCCGCTGAAGAACGCCGACGGCGGCTACATCGCCTCGGAGTCCGAGCTCGACCGGCTCGAGGGCGAGGGCCTCGTGGCCCTCCGCTACGTCGGCGTGAACCCGAACGGCTCGCTGCGCGACATCGCCGGCATCACGAACGAGCGCGGGAACGTCGTCGGCCTCATGCCGCACCCCGAGCACGCCGTCGAGCCGGGCTTCGGCCCGAACACCGCCGCCGCGATGCGGTCGGGCGTCGACGGGCTGCGCTTCTTCACCGCGGCCGTTTCGGCTGTCGTCGGCGCCGCGGCCTGACGCGGCATCCGCGGCCCGGGCGGGACGGGTCAGACGGTGCCGGCGGGCGGCCACACGCCGATGATGAGACCCATGATGATCAGGGTCACCAGCTCGTGCCCGATGTTGAGCACCGTCAGCGACCACGGGCGGCCCTCGAAGGCGTCGTGCGTGATGAACCGCGCCGCCGTGAAGCCCGCCCACAGGATCACCGCCGTGGCGAGCGCGGCTAGCAGGTAGCCGCCGCCGTAGAAGTGCCACGCGATCGACGTGGAACCGGCCAGCACCCATGCCGTGATGAAGCTCACGATGAGCGTGACGACGATCGGCACGACGGCGGTCGCGCCGGGGCGGTCCATGTCGACCTTGGCGAGCCTCGCCCAGCGCGTGCCGAAGACCTTCGGCGTGTACCAGATCGAGCCCACGACCATGCTCGACGCCGTCGCCAGCAGCACCGCCCAGTAGTTGATCTCGGGGACCATGACGCCTCCTCGCTCGCGGCGCCGCGCCGTCGCTTCGCCGCTCGTCGCGAGCGTACCGGGGACGCCGACACCCGCGTCGGCAGCGCGCCGGTAGCGTGGGAGGAGTGAGCGCAGGCATCCGGAATCTCGTCGTGACCGTTCCCACCGAGCAGCTGGCCGCCGATCTGGGAGAGCTTCCCGACGGCGTCGAGCTCATCGTGTGGCCGATGGATGCCGAGGCGCCGCGTGACCGCTTCGACATGGTGGTCCCGCCGTACATGTCGATGAGCAAGGTGCTCTCGCATCTGGACGGCATCGAGGTCGGACTGGTGCAGAGCCAGTCGATCGGATACGACGGCGTCGCGGGGATGCTGCCCGACGGGCTGCGGTTCGCCAACGCCGCCTCGGCGCACGAGACCTCCACCGCGGAGCTCGCCGTCGCCCTCACCCTCGCCGCGCAGCGGCACCTCGACGCCTTCGCCCTCGACACGGCGGCCGGGCGCTGGTCTCCGGTGTTCGCCGAGAGCCTCGCCGATCGACGCGTGCTGCTGCTCGGCTACGGCGGCGTCGGCAAGGCGATCGCGGCGCGGCTCGCCGGCTTCGAGGTGGAGCTCACGGCCGTGGCATCCCGCGCCCGCGACGAGGACGGGATGCCGGTGCACAGCGTCGAGGAGCTGCCCGACCTGCTGCCCCGGACCGACATCGTGATCGCCTCGCTCCCCGGCGGAGACGCGACGCGGCACATCGTCGACGACGCGTTCCTGTCGGCGCTTCCGGACGGGGCCCTCCTGGTCAACGTCGGCCGCGGCAGCCTCGTCGACACGGACGCGCTCGTCGATCACGTGCGCCGCGAGCGCATCCGCGCCGCGCTCGACGTCACCGACCCCGAGCCGCTTCCCGAAGGTCACCCGCTGTGGGGCCTGCCGGGCGTGCTCATCTCCCCACACGTCGGCGGGGCGACCAGCGCCATGCGCCCCCGCATCGCCCGGCTCGTGCGGACGCAGATCGAGCGCCTGGCCGCCGGCGAGGAGCCTCTCAACGTCGTGCTCGGCGGCTGACGCCCGGGGGTTCCACCGGGCGAACCGGCGGTCGGCGCGCCAGACCGCTGCAGTTCCCGGCGGCCGATGCAGAACGGGCAGCCGCGCTCGCAGGAAACTGCCGCGCTCGCGGCGGGCGACGCCCGACCGCAGCTCAGCCCGCGTCGCCGGGCCGCACCAGACCCATCTCGTACGCGGCGACGACGGCCTGCACGCGGTCGCGCACTCCGAGTTTCGCCAGCAGCCGGGTCACGTGCGCCTTCACCGTGGCCTCGCTGAGGTACAGCTCCTGTCCGATCTCGAGGTTCGAGCGGCCGCGCGCGATCAGCATCCAGATCTCGTGCTCGCGCGGCGTCAGGTCGACGGAAGGCTGCGCGTGAGGAGCCGGCGAGGCCAGGTAGCGCTCGATGAGGCGTCGGGTGACCTCCGGCGCGAGCAGCGCCTCGCCGGCGGCGACGGTGCGCACGGCGTCGACGAGGCGGTCCGGCGGCGCATCCTTGAGCAGGAACCCGGAGGCACCGGCCGCGAGCGCGCGGTACACGTACTCGTCGAGGTCGAACGTGGTCAGCACCAGCACGCGAGGGGCACGCGGCAGCGCGGTGATGACACCGGTCGCCTCGATGCCGTCCATGCCGGGCATCCTGATGTCCATCAGGACGACGTCCGGCGCCAGTTCGCGCACCGCGGTCACGGCCTCCTGCCCGTTTCCCGCCTCGCCGACCACCTCCACCTCGGCCCCTTCCAGCAGCCCCCGGATGCCGGAGCGCACGAGCGCGTGATCATCGGCGACGAGGACCCGCGGGCCGCCGTCCGGTCCGCTCATGCGGCACCTCCGTTCGGGATCGTCGCGTGCACGACCCATCCTCCCTCGGCCGTCGGCTGCGCCACGAGAAGGCCGCCGTACAGCCGCGCCCGCTCCCGCATCCCGGGGAGCCCGCGTCCACTGCCGCGGACCTCGCCCGTGGGCGCCGCAGACGCCGGTCCGTTCTCGATCCGTACGTCGAGATCCCGGCCGAGAGCCGTCACCGTCACCGTCACGTCCGCGCCGGGAGCGTGCTTGCGCACGTTCGTCAGCGACTCCTGCACGATCCGGTAGACGGCGAGCGCAGGCCCGTCGGGGATGTCGCCGGCCACATCGGTCACCAGCGTGCACGCGTGGCCTGCCGCCTCCGTCTCGGCGATGAGATCGGGAAGCGCCGACAGTCCCGGCTGCGGCGTGTACGAGACGTCGTCTTCGCGCAGCACCTCCAGCAGGTGCCGCATCTCGTCCAGCGCCCCCTGCGCGGTGCGGCGGGTCAGCTGCAGGTGATTGCGCGCGCGAGCGGGGTCGCGCTCGACGAACTGCTCGGCCGCCGCGGCCTGCAGCGTCACGATCGACAGCGCGTGGGCGACGATGTCATGAAGTTCGCGGGCGATGCGCCGCCGCTCGGATGCCGCCGCCTCGGCCGCACGCTCGGCAGCGCCCTCGTCGGCCCGCTGCACCGACAGCGCGCGATGGCGCACGATGCGGCCGGCGGCCCAGGTCGCCCCGACGAAGAAGACGAGGAATCCGACGCCGGCGGTCTCGATGCCCGGCTGCCCGAAGTAGCCGAGCACGTGGGCCGTCAGCATCGCGGCGATCGGCACCAGACCGAGCAGCGCCGCCCACCACCATGCGGCGATGCGCTCGGCGACGGTGAAGGTGGCCACGAGCAGGCTCGGGAACGGGTTGAACGTCGCATCGGGTCCTGCGGACGCGGCGTGGGCGACGAGCGCCGCCGCGACCACCAGCATGACTCCGGCCGGGAGCCTCTGACGCACCGCGAGGGGCAGCGAGATCAGAAGGGCGAAGCCGAGCTGGGCGAGCGGGTTCGAGGTCGGCACCAGCAGCGCCTCGAGCACGGCCCAGACGCCGATGCCGCCGGCGATCGCGAGGTCGAGCGGGCTCGTCCAGCCGCGGAGCGCGGTGATGAGGCCTGAGGCCCATCGGCGTGAGCGCCGTGGCGCGTCGTCGGACGAGACCGCTCGGCGCCGGGGCGCGCGCGAGTGCGGCGGCGCGGGATCGGTCGGGGTCGTCACGGCTCGATCGTAGGGGCGTCGTCGCGCACACCGACAGCGACGAAGGTCGCGACCCGCGTCGACCGTCGTCGATGCCGCGCGCGCCGATCGACGCGGCCGGTCGCGGCTCCCGTCGACGCAGCGCCCGACTCCCGGCCGATGCCGCGCTGCACTGGCCGCTCGTAGCGTGGCACTGCTCGCTCCGCAACGCAGGGCGATACGGACACTTCGAACAGAGAAAGGCCTGATCATGGCAACCATCACCACTTCCGCCCCTCCCCGCTCCGGCGCCCCGCTGCCGCCTCCGCGCGACGGCCGCGTCATCGGCCGTGTCAGTGCACGTCTCGCCGGCTCCGCCGCGCTCATCGCCGGCGCCCTGTCGGTCGTGATCGGCGTTCTGCAGATCGTCTTCCCGCAGGATGAGGACCCGGCGATCGACCCGCGGACCCGGGTGATCCTCGCGATGTTCACGATCTCGCTGTGGGCGTTCGCGGTCCTGTTCGCCGGGCTCGCACGGTACGCGCGGTCGAGCTGGGGTGCCTTCGTCGCCGCGACCGGAACCGTCCTGCTCACTGTCGGCACCGTGACCAGCGCGATCAACGGCATCGACCTGGAGTTCTTCCCGATCGTCGCGATGGCGGCGAACGCTCTGTGGCTGATCGGCGCGATCATCCTGACGGTGTCGCTCGTTCGCGCCGGTCGAGTGAGCCTGTGGCTCGCCCTTCCGCTGCCGTTCGTCCAGGTGCCGCTGCTGTTCTTCTCGCAGATGGGCGGCGGCGTCGTCGCCGGCCTCTATCTCGTGGTCCTCGGCGGGGTGCTCGTCGCCGGCCGGATCCAGTCCCGCCTCGCTCGCCGGGCCGGACGCTGACCGGTGGGGATGCCGGCTGTCGGGCGCACACCCGACGGCCGGCGTCCGCGCGCGTCAGGCGGTGAAGACGGTGTGGATGTCGGGCACGACCTCGCGCCCACCCAGAGCGCGCAGCTCCATCAGCACCGCGGTGCCGACGACCGTCCCGCCGAGAGAGGCGACGAGCTCGTGCGCCGCCGCGAGCGTGCCCCCGGTGGCCAGCACGTCGTCGACGAGCAGCACGCGCATGCCCGCGGTGATGTCGTCGTGCGCCTCGATCGTGGCGGTGCCGTACTCCAGCGCGTACGAGACGGATGCCGCCGGCCGGGGCAGCTTGCCCGCCTTCCGGATCGGCACGAGCCCGGCGCCCGCCTCCATCGCCGCGGCACCGGCGAGCAGGAACCCGCGCGCCTCGACGCCCGCGACGACATCGAAGTCCCCCTCGAAGGGCGCGATCATCGCGTGGACCACTGTGCGCAGCGCCGAGGCATCCGCCAGCAGCGGCGTGATGTCGCGGAACAGCACGCCCGGCTCGGGATAGTCGGGGATCGTCCGGATCAGGGACTCGGCGCGCAGCAGGGCTTCGGACGGCACCCGCTCACCCTACTCCGCGCTTCCCCGCCCTTTACCGCCGCGCCCGCTCGGTCCGGCGCTCGCTCAGCGTGCTGAGATTCGATCGTCGACACCGTGTGTAAGCGCTTGCAGTAGACTGGCGCGATGACTTCCCCCACGACAGAGACCACTGAGCGCACTGCGGCGCCGCTCGCCCCCGTCGGCGACGAGTGGTGGCGCACCGCCGTGATCTACCAGATCTACCCGCGTTCGTTCGCCGATGCTTCCGGCGACGGGATCGGCGACCTCCCGGGCGTGACCGCGCATCTCGACGACCTGGCACAGCTGGGCATCGACGCGATCTGGCTGAGCCCGTTCCAGCGATCGCCGCAGAAGGACGCCGGCTACGACGTCAGCGACTACTGCGATGTCGACCCGCTGTTCGGCACGCTGGCCGACTTCGACGAGATGCTCGCCGGGGCACACGCGCGCGGCATCCGTGTCATCGTCGACCTCGTCCCCAACCACTCCTCCGACCAGCACGAATGGTTCCAGAAGGCGCTGGCCGCAGCGCCCGGCAGCCGTGAGCGCGCCCGCTACATGTTCCGCGACGGCAGAGGCGAGAACGGCGAGCTGCCCCCGAACAACTGGGAGTCCGTCTTCGGCGGTCCGGCGTGGACGCGCGTCGTCGAGCCGGACGGTCGGCCGGGCCAGTGGTACCTGCACCTGTTCGACTCCTCGCAGCCGGACTTCGACTGGTCCAACGAAGAGGTGCGGGAGGAGTTCCGCCGCATCCTGCGCTTCTGGCTCGACCGTGGCGTCGACGGGTTCCGCGTCGACGTGGCGCACGGGCTGGTCAAGGCCGAGGGACTTCCCGACTACACGCCTCCCGCCGACGCCGACTCGATGGGCGGCGAAGAGGCGAACGTCCCGTACTGGGGCCAGGAGGGCGTGCACGAGGTGTACCGCGACTGGCGCCGCATCCTCGAGGAGTACGAGGGCGACCGCGCGCTGTGCGCCGAGGCGTGGCTGCCCACGGCCGACCGCACCGCCCTGTGGGTGCGCTCGGACGAGATGCACCAGGCGTTCAACTTCCCCTACCTCCAGACCGAGTGGGATGCCTCGGCCCTGCGCGAGGTCATCACCGAGTCGACCCGGGCGTTCTGGGCGGTGGGCGCTCCCGCCACCTGGGTGCTGTCGAACCACGACGTCGTCCGTCACGCGTCGCGACTGGCGCTGACGGCCGAGAACCCGCAGGGTCACGGCATCGGACCGGACTCCCCCGGCAAGCCGATCCCCGATGTCGGCTTGCGCCGTGCGCGCGCGGCGACGGCGCTCATGCTGGCGCTCCCGGGCTCGGCGTACCTGTACCAGGGCGAGGAGCTGGGTCTTCCCGAGGTCATCGACATCCCCGGCGAGGCGCGCCAGGACCCGACGTGGTTCCGCACCGACGGCGAGCGCTACGGCCGCGACGGCTGCCGCGTGCCCATCCCGTGGACGGCGGATGCCCCCGCCTACGGCTTCAGCCCCTCCGGCGCCTCGTGGCTGCCTCAGCCTGCGGAGTGGGCCGAGTTCGCCCGGTCGTCGCAGGCCGGGGTCCCCGGCTCCACGCTGGAGCTGTACCGCACGCTGATCGCCGAGCGCCGCGCACGCAAGCTCGGCGCTGGCTCTCTCGAGTGGATCGACGGCCTGGGCGAGGACGTGGTGGCCTTCCGCAACGGCACGGTCACCGTCATCGCCAACGCCGGCTCGACGGCGGTCCCGCTGCCGACCGGTATCGTGATCGCGTCCAGCGGCCCGGTGGACGGTGGGGAGCTCCCGGTGGACACGACGGTCTGGCTCGCGAACGACTGAGTCGCCGGAGCGATCCGGAGGAAGGTGACGACGTGGTCAGCATCGACGAAGTGGCACGCGCGGCGGGCGTCTCGACGGCGACCGTCTCGCGGGCGCTGAGCGGTCGCGGCCACGTCTCCGCGGCAGCCAAGGCCAAGGTCCAGCTCGCTGCGAAGAACCTCGGATACGTCGTGTCCGCATCGGCGTCGAGCCTCGCGTCGGGCCGCACCCGCAACATCGGCGTGCTCGTGCCGTTCCTCGACCGGTGGTTCTTCTCCACCGTGCTCAGCGGCATCGCCTCGGCGCTCATGCGCCGGGGCTACGACATCACCCTGTACAGCCTCACCGCCGACCGCGCCGAGCGGCAGGACGTCTTCGAGACGTTCCTGCGCCGGCAGCGGGTCGACGGGGTGATCGCGATCTCGATCGAGCTGGGTGAGGAGGAGACCGGGCGCCTGCTCGAGCTCGACCTGCCGGTCATCGCGATCGGCGGGCCGAACCCGCGCCTGACGACCCTCACGGTCGACGATGTGGCCGTCGCGCGCCTGGCGACCGAGCACCTGCTCGCGCTCGGGCACCGCGACATCGCCCACATCGGAGCGAGCCCCGAGTTCGATGTCGACTTCCACATCCCGACGCACCGGCGGCAGGGGTTCGAGCAGGCGCTGGCGGATGCCGGCATCCCGGTCAAGCCGTCGCTGTACGAGCCGGCCGACTTCACCATCGAGGGCGGCTTCCGCGCCGCCAAGCAGCTGCTGGGCAAACCGGGTGGTCGCCCGACCGCGATCTTCGCGGCATCCGACGAGATGGCGATCGGCGCGCTGCTGGCCGCCCGCGAGCTCGGATACCGCGTGCCCGAGGACCTCTCCATCATCGGCATCGACGGACACGAGCTGGGCGAGTTCTTCCGGCTGACGACGGTCGACCAGTTCCCGCTCGGGCAGGGGGAACGGGCAGCGGAGGCGATCCTCGCCGCGCTCGAGCCCAACACCGCCGGCGACCGCGACGCGTCCGCGCCGCATCGTCCCGGGGAGCTGCCGTACGAGCTCATCGTCCGCGGCTCCACCGCGCGCCTGCCCTTCTGATCCCGCCGGGCGGGGAAGGAGCCGGGACGGGAAGACCGAGCGAGGGGCGGGATTAGGCTCGACCCATGACGATCGACCTCGAAGCGCTCTACATGGACCTGCACCGGCATCCGGAACTGTCGTTCCAGGAGACGCGGACGGCCGGAGTGATCACGCGGCACCTCGAGCAGCTGGGTGTGGAGTTCGAAGAGGGCATCGGCAAGACCGGCGTGGTCGGCGTCATCCGCAACCCTCCAACAGGCGCGGGGGCGACCGGTGACGGCCCCGTCGTGTGGCTGCGCGCCGACATGGACGGCCTGCCCGTCGAGGAGCGCACCGGCCTGGAGTACGCGAGCACTGCGCGCGGCACCGACCCCGCGGGACTCGATGTGCCGGTCATGCACGCGTGCGGCCACGACATGCACGTCGCGGCGCTGCTGGGCGCCGTCGAGCGCCTCGTGGCGACCAAGAGCGAGTGGTCGGGCACCGTGGTCGCGGTCTTCCAGCCTGCCGAGGAGTACGGGGCCGGCTCCCAGGCGATGATCGCCGACGGTGTGCTGGACCGGTTCCCCAAGCCCGACATCGTGCTCGGGCAGCACGTCACCCCGCTCCCGGCGGGCACCATCGGGGTGCGCAGCGGCACGCAGATGGCGGCATCCGACGGCCTCACGGTGACGCTCCTCGGCCGCGGCGGGCACGGCTCCCGCCCGCAGGCGACCATCGACCCGGTCGTCATGGCCGCCGCGACCGTCATGCGGCTGCAGACGATCGTGTCGCGCGAGGTCGACCCCCGCGACGTCGCCGTCGTGACCGTCGGCTCGATCCACGCGGGCCTGAAGAACAACATCATCCCCGCCGAGGCCAGGCTCGAGCTGAGCCTGCGCTACCCCGACGACGAGGCGCGCGCCCGCGTGCTCGAGAAGGTCGAGCGGATCGTGCGCGCGGAGGCCCAGGCCTCGGGCGCCGAGCAGCCGCCGGTCATCCAGACCCTCCACACCCTTCCTCCGACGATCAACGACGTCCACGCCACGGCGCGGCTGGTTCACTCGTTCGAGGCCGCGTTCGGCGAAGGAACCGTCGTCGACCCCGGCATGTTCACCGGCAGCGAGGACGTGTCGTGGTTCGCCCGCGAGGCCGGCGTGCCGCTGGTGTTCTGGTTCTGGGGCGGCGTCGACGCGACGGCGTATGCCGAGGCGCTGGCCGCCGACGCGATCGAGCGCGACATCCCCACGAACCACTCGCCGTTCTTCGCCCCGGTCCTGCAGCCGACTCTCTCGCGGGGTGTCGAGGCGCTCGTGGTCGGCGCGCGCGAGTTCCTCGGGTCGCCGGCCGCCTGACGATCGGATGCCGCGGCCGCCGATCCGCGCGCGGGGCCCGATCGAGGCGCCGGGTCAGATCGCCTCGAAGAGGGCGAGGTCGCTGTAGAGGTAGTCGATCTCGTCGGTCGGGATGCCGTGGCCGAACACCATCCGCTTTCGGGAGGGCCGCCGGTCGGCTCCTGCCGGGAGCGTGAAGCCGAGGATGCGGCGTTCGGCGTATGTCGCGACCAGCCCGTGCCTGCGCAGGATGTGCGAGGCAACGTGCGGCCAGCGCCGGCGGAGGAGCCCGCGGTCCCCTCCCGCATAGAGGGGCAGCGCGATCAGCGGCCGGTGGCGCCACCGCGACCACTGCTGCCGGCGGACCACGAGGTAGGCCCAGATGTCCTTCTCCGACACGACGATGTGGCGCGTCGCGGGCGCCGCGACATGGTCGCGGTAGATGGTCGCGTCGCGAGCGGTGAGGGTGCGCGCCACCGTCGCCGCGTCGCTCGTCACGGTCACGCCCCGGCTCGGCCTGCTCGGCCGGTTCGGCGCCACGCGCGCCGCCGTGTCGAGGTGCGTGAAACCGAGCTTCTCGTTGATGGGCACCAGCCGCGCGGTCGGCGCGAGGTCGGTGTAGACGATGCTCGGCTCCCGCAGCTGCCTGCGCAGCATCCGCATCCCGTCCACGCCATGCTCCGGCAGGACGCTGAACGCGGCGAGGTTTCCCACGGTGTATCGCCGGCCTGCCCACTCCCGCTCGGAGCACATCACCACGCTCGCGCCGACGATGCCTCGGGCGCCGACGAGGACATACCCGCGGTGGGGGACCGCGCTCGGCCACGGTGGGGACAGTGCCCGCCCCCACTCCCGCTGCGGGATCCTCGGGTTCAGGTGGCGATGCAGAAATGCCGCAACGCTCGGTCCGTCACCGTCGACGATCGGACGCAGCACCGGCCTGGTGCGCATTCCCGGAGTCTACCGGCGGCGTCAAGGGCGACTCCTGGCGCCGGCCGTCGCGCCCCAGCCCACCGCCGCAGGAGTGCCCTCAGTCCACGAGGGAGCCGGCGGACGACGCATCCGTGCCGCGTGACGCGCGGGCGTCGACCACTCGCTGCCCCGAGAGGATCCCCGGAAGACCACGGCGATCGGGGGTGGTGAGGACGAGTGCGACCGACACGAGGGCGAAGGCGCCCGCGACCACACCCCAGGCTCCGGGCAGGGCCAGCAGCACGAGGAACCCGCCGATCCCGCCGGTGAAGCGGAGCATTCTCGCGATCGGCAGGAAGACCGGGCCGCCCGTGAACCGCAGCTGCACGGCGAGGTCGCCCACGGTGCGTCCCGTGGCCGCGACGACCACCAGCCAGATCAGGATCGGAGCCACGGTGCCCACCGCGTCGGCCGCCCCGCCGTCGCTGACGGCGGACCGCGCGCCGAGCGTGTACAGACTCAGCTGCACCACCACGGTGACGGCGATCTCGGTCAGCCACGCTCCGAGGAGGTCGCACACCATGCCGAGGTAGCGGCGTCCGCGGGTGACGGGACGCGGGTCCTCGGCGTCGACGAACCGTGGCGCGCCCCAGTGCCGACGCGGAACCACGAGCGCGGCCAGCGAACCGAGCACCGCGCCGACCGTGTTGGTCAGCAGGTCGTCGACATCGAACACGCGATACGCGCACGGGTACAGACCCCAGGCGCCGGTGAGCTGAGTGACCTCGATGAACGCCGACAGCCCGGCGCCCACGAGGAGGGCCGTGAGGATGCCGCGGCCGGCCAGCACCCGCAGGAAGAACCCGAGCGGGAGGAACAGCAGCACGTTCAGCAGGAGCTGGAGCACGGCCGGATCCGCGAGGGCCGCACGGCCGCGGCGACCGATCGCGCCCCGGACGTCGTCGGCGAAGGCGAACAGGTCGAGGTTCACCCCGGCACACCGGATCGCATCGGGATCCGGCAGAGGCAGCAGCGTGTAGGTCCAGATGGCCATCAGGTAGACCAGCGCCGCGCTCCACACGACGAACCGCCCGAAGCCGAAGCCCCCGCGCCGGCGGTAGCTCACCGCGACGAACGGCACGAACAGCAGGACGCCCGCAACCAGCCCCAGGGTCACGGCGAGGGCTCCGAGGGAGAGCTGCTCGTCCACGGTCCCGAGTCTGGCAGAGCCGGGATGGTACGCACCCACCCCGGGCTCAGGCATCCCGCGTAGCCTGGAAACGTGACCTCCACCGCGCCCGCCCTCGACCTCGCCGCCGTCCGCGCGGACTTCCCGCTGCTCGGCGAGCGCGTCAACGGCGAGCCGCTCGTGTACCTCGACTCCGGTGCCACGAGCCAGAAGCCGCAGGCGGTCATCGACGCCGAGGTCGCCTTCCTCACGCGCGCGAACTCCGCCGTCCACCGCGGCGCGCACACTCTCGCCGCCGAGGCCACCGAGCTCTTCGAGGACGCCCGCTCCACCGTGGCCCGCTTCGTCGGAGCGCGCCCGGACCAGCTGGTGTGGATCAGCGGGGCCACCGCGGGCCTCAACCTCATCGCGTACGCCATCGGCAACGCCTCGCTCGGCCGTGGAGCACCGGCATCGGCGCGCTTCGCGCTGCAGCCGGGTGATGAGCTCGTCGTCACCGAGAGCGAGCATCACGCGAACCTCATCCCGTGGCAGGAGCTCGCCGCGCGCACCGGCGCCACCCTGCGGCACATCCGGGTCCGGGACGACGGCATGATCGACATGGATGCCGCGGCATCCGTCATCGGCGACCGGACGAAGCTCGTCGCCTTCCCGCACGTGTCCAATGTGCTGGGCATCGTCAATCCCGTGCGGGAGCTCGTAGGCCTCGCGCAGGAGGTCGGCGCACTGACCGTCCTGGACGCGTGCCAGTCTGCGCCGCACCTGCCGCTGGATCTGCCGGCGCTCGGCGTCGACCTCGCCGTCTTCTCGGGCCACAAGATGCTCGGCCCGTACGGCGTCGGCGGGCTCTACGGGCGCGCCGACGTGCTCGAGGCGCTGCCGCCGTTCCTCACCGGCGGGTCGATGATCACGACGGTCACGCTCGACGAGGCGTCGTACCTGCCGCCGCCGCAGCGGTTCGAAGCGGGCACCCAGCCGGTGTCCCAGGCGATCGGCCTGGCCGCCGCCGTCCGCTACCTCGAGGGTGTCGGCATGCCCGCCGTGCACGAGCACGAGAAGGCGCTCGAGCAGCGCATGGGCGCGGGGCTCCGATCGCTGCGCGGCATCCGGCTGCTCGGCGACGCCGACGGCGCCGACCGCGTCGGGCTGTGGGCGTTCGAGGTGGACGGCGTGCACGCGCACGACGTCGGCCAGTTCCTCGACGCGCGCGGCGTCGCCGTCCGGGTCGGGCACCACTGCGCACAGCCGCTGCACCGCCGCTTCGGGCTCACCGCATCGGTGCGCGCCTCGACCGCGCTCTACAACACCCCCGACGACATCGACGTGTTCCTCGACGCCCTCTCGGGCGTGCGGCGCTACTTCGGAGCCGGCGCATGAGCGGCCTGGACTCGCTCTACCAGGAGCTCATTCTCGACCATTCGAAGCACCCGCACGGCAAAGGACTCGCGGACGAGGCCGGCCGCGCCGCCACCTCGCACCAGCGCAACCCCATCTGCGGCGACGAGATCACGCTGCGCGTCCGCCTCAGCGACGACGGCGAGGCCGTGCGCGAGGTCACGTGGGAGGGCGCCGGCTGCTCGATCTCGCAGGCATCCGCCTCCATGCTCTCCTCGCTCGTCGCCGAAGAGGACGGGATGCCTCGGCCCGAGGCATCCGCGCTCATTGAATCGTTCCGCGAGGCGATGCGCTCCCGCGGCGAGATCCCGCTCGACGAGGAGGTCTTCGGCGACGCCGCCGCCCTCTCCGGGGTGTCGAAGTTCACCGCGCGCGTGAAGTGCGCGATGCTCGCGTGGGTCGCCCTCGAGGACGCACTCGACCGCGCCTGAGGTTTGCGGCGTCACCCGGGTTCCCTGCTTTGGGGCGCGTTCCGTCGGTTCGGGGCGCGGAGATCACACGCCAGCAGTACGGAACGCGCCCCAAACCGTGAAAGATGCCGCGGCCCCGCCGCAGCCCCGCGGGCGGCGGCTCAGCCGAGGCCCTGCCGGGCCTCGTCAGCGTCCGCGGCATCCCCGGCGACGGGCTTGCGCGACAGGCCGACAGAACCGGCGCCCGGGCCCTTCGACAGCGCCGCGTGCACGGCGACTGACTCGTCCACGTCGGGGTACTGGGGGCGCAGCTGCACAGCGGCCAGGCGCTTGTGCTCGCGCTTGGCCTTGCGCGCGGCGTAGAGCAGGTTGAGTCCCTCGACGAAGATGGCGAACGCCATGGGCCCGTAGATGAAGGCCTTGTCGATGTGGAACCCGAAGCCCTCGGCGACCAGGAACACGCCGATGAGGAGCAGGAACGACAGCGCGAGCATCTTCACCGTGGGGTGCTTGTTCACGAACGCGAAGATGTAGCGCGACGCGAACAGCATGATGCCGAACGACAGCACGACGACGGTGATGATGACGAGCAGGTTCTCGGTCATCCCGACCGCGGTGATGACCGAGTCGAGCGAGAAGACGAGGTCGAGCACCAGGATCTGCGCGATCACCGAGCCGAACGTGATCGCCTTGCGTCCGCCGGCACCGTGCTCCTCCTCGGCGCCTTCGAGCTTGTGGTGGATCTCCGTGACGGCCTTGTAGACGAGGAACAGGCCACCCGCGATGAGGATGAGGTCCTTCCACGAGAAGCCCATCTCGCCGATGAAGAAGACGTCCTCCTTCAGCGTGATGATCCAGCCGGCGAACAGCACCAGGATCACCCGCATGACCATCGCCAGCGTGAGACCGAGGTTCCGGGCCTTCGCCTGCTGCTCCTTCGGCAGCTTCGAGGCGAGGATCGAGATGAAGATGACGTTGTCGACACCGAGCACGATCTCGAGGACGAACAGCGTCAGGAAGACCGCGATGAGGTCGGGCGTGAAGGCGAAGGAGAAGTCCACGGGTCACATCGTAGGGGCACCGGATGTCTCGGCCCGGTGAGTTGCGGTGCGACGGCCGATCCTCTATGCGGTGATGCGGAGGCGCAGACCATCGCCGTCTGCTGTGACCGTGAGCTGCTCCAGCGTCGCGACGACCACGTCGGCCACCTCGGCGAGCACGGCCTGATCTGCCGTGCCGGCGAGCCCGATGGTGAGGCATCCGGCGTCGCGCGCCGATCGCAGACCGGCCACCGTGTCCTCGACGGCGAGCACGAGCCCGTCTCCGGCGCTGCCGGTGAGCGATCGGACGCCGCGGAGGTACGGGTCGGGCGCGGGCTTTCCGGCCGCGACGTCGCCGGCGGTGACCAGCACGTCAGGCGCCGGGATGCCGCCGGCCTGCAACCGCGCCGCCGCCACGGACGGCGCGGCCGACGTGACGATCCCCCATCGGCCGGCCGGGATGCTCCGCAGCAGCGGCAGCGCCCCGGGCAGCGGCGCGATGCGCTGCCCGGGACGGGACTCGATCTCGGACAGGCGCCGCTCGGCCGCGGCGCGGTCAGCCTCCGGGACGCCGAGGGAGGCGATCAAGGCGGTGGCCGTCTGGCCGTGGCCGGCTGAGGTGGGTGCCTCGATTCCGAGCTCGCCCGCCCACAGCATCCACGCCTCTTCGACCGCTCCGATCGAGTCGAGCAGAGTGCCGTCCATATCGAACAGCACACCGGCGAGCTCGACGACCTGGCCCTCGCGGAGACGTGTGACCAGCCGAGGTCGCGGGTCGGCCAGCGGCGTGCGCTCGCTCACCTCTCGGTGAGCGCGGGGATGACCATCGATTTGATGGCGACCGGGTCGGTCTTGCCCATCATCAGGGCGCCCTCCACCTCGTGCAGGCCGTAGCGGCCGGTCACGAGTTCGTCGACCTGCACGACACCGGACGAGATGAGCTCGATCGCGGTGGGCCAGGTGTTGACGTACCGGAAGGTGCCGGTCAGGTTGATCTCGCGGTGCTGGATGAGCGCGATCGGGACCTCCAGGCGGTCGCCGCCCATTCCGACCAGGACAGCGCTGCCGCCGGGACGCACGGTCGGGATGGCGTCGACGATCGCACGCGCGTTGCCCGAGGCGTCGATGTAGGCATCGAAGTATTCGTCATACTCGGCGAAGTCGAACTGTGCGGGATCGACGACCCGGTCCGCCCCGTGGCTCGCGGCGAACGTGCGGCGATGAGCGACCGGGTCGCTGATGACGACCTCGGCCGCGCCGAAGGCCTTGGCCACCTGCGCGTTGAGCACCCCGATGGGGCCGGCGCCTGTGATGAGAACACGCGCACCCGCGGTGATGCGCGCCTTGCGGACGGCGTGCACGGCGACCGACACCGGCTCGGCCATCGCGGCCTGTTCGAACGTCATGTGATCCGGGATCGTGTGCGCGAAGTCGTCGTCGATGACCTCGTACTCGGCGAACGAGCCGTGGTACGGCCACGCGCCGTAGAACTCCACCGACCGGCAGAGGTGGTAGTCGCCGCGCTTGCAGTACTCGCACCGGCGGCAGACCGTCTGCGGTTCGACGGCCACGCGGGCGCCGATCCGCTCACGCGGCACGTCCGCTCCGACCGCGACGATCGTGCCCGACGACTCGTGCCCGAGGATGACGTCGCCCTTGACCACGATGTCACCGATGTGACCGGTCTCGTAGAAGTGCGTGTCTGATCCGCAGACGCCGACGGCTTCGACCCGGACGAGGACCTGGTTCGGCCCCAGCGCGGGCACGTCGACGGTGCGCAGCTCGATCTCGTGCGGCGCCGCGAGAACACTCGCCGTCATGGTGGTGGGATATTCGGTGGACATCTCTTTCTCTTTCCTGATGTTGACGCTGGTCAGTTCCGGGGGGTTCTCGCCGGTCACCCCTTGACCGTTCCCGCCGTGAGCCCGCCGACGATCCACCGCAGCGAGAAGATCGCGAACAGGACGCCCGGGATGATGGAGATCATGGTGGCGGCGGCCATCGGGCCCCATTCGATGGACTGGTAGCCGATGTACTGCTGCAGCCCGGTCGTGACCGTCTGCGTGTTCCGGCCCGACAGCACGAGCGGCAGGGTGTAGTTGTTCCACGCCCAGACGAACGAGAGCATCAGGCTCGCGGCGAGGCCCGGGGCGATGAGGCGGAAGAGCACGTGGCGGAACGCGGTCCACCGGGTGCCCCCGTCCACGGCGACCGCCTCTTCGAGCTCACCGGGCAGGTCCTCGATGAAGGAGCGCAGCATCCAGACGAGCATCGGCAGCGTCACGAGCTGGTAGGCGAGGATCAGCCCCAGGTAGCTGTCTGACAGACCCGTGTTCTGGAAGATGAGGTACAGCGGCAGGATGATGAGCAGCTCCGGCGCGAATCGGATCGACAGGATGCCGAAGGCGATGTTCTCGCGACCCCGGAACCGGAAGCGCGCGAGCGCGTACGCCGTCGGCAGCCCGATGAGCAGGGTGACGAAAAGGGATCCGAACGTCACGATGAGCGAGTTCACGAACGGCGTCAGGAACTCCGGCCCGCTGAACACCTGGAGGTAGTTCTCGAAGGTGGGGCTGAAGAAGAACACCGGCGGGTTCGCGACGATCTGGTCCGGCGTCTTGAACGACATCAGCAGGATCCACGCGATCGGCGCCAGCGTGAACAGCGACCACAGCACGAGGCCGGCCACGACGAGGGTGTGCCCGAGCGTGCGCCGCGACCTGCGCGAGCTGCGACCGACGTACGGGATGGTGATCGTGCGCGACGAGACGGTGGTCGGCCGCGGCGAGTCGGTGGGGGTGCGCGACGAGACGGTGGTCATGCGGAGATCTCCTTGCGACGGGCCTTCAGCAGGACGAACGACATGAGGTAGCAGATGGCCCACAGCACGACCAGCGCCGCCATGGCCGCGCCGAAGTTCATGTTCCGGATCCCCTCGAGGTAGGCCAGGACGTGCAGGTTGGTCGTCGCATCCACCGGCCCGCCCTTGGTGGTGGTGTAGATGACGTCGAACATCTTCAGCGAGTCGATGCCGCGGAAGGCGACGACGACGACGAGCACGGGCACGATGAGCGGCAGCGTCACCGTGAAGAAGTGGCGGAGATTGCTCGCACCGTCGACGGCGGATGCCTCCCGCAGCTCGGTCGGGACGCTCTTCAGGGCCGCCTGCATCAGCAGCACCACGAACGGGGTGTACAGCCAGACGTCCACCATCATGACGGTGTACAGAGCGCTGTCGGGTCCGTTGAACCAGAGGGATCCTTCACCACCGAGCGACTCGATGATCCAGTTCACGACGCCGTTCTCGGTGAGCATCACCTTCCACATCAGCGCCGCGATCACCGGCGGCATCAGCAGCGGCAGCACGATCAGGATGCGGAAGAACGACCCGTAACGACCGTGGTTGAGGGCCAAGGCGAGCAGGATGCCGATGATCAGCTCGATGAGCACGACCGAGACGGCGTACACCACGGTGATCGCGATCGCGTGCCAGCCTTCTCCGGTGGAGAAGAGATTGAGGAAGTTCTTGCCGCCGTTGAAGTCGGGGGCGCCTCGCGTCAGTCGATAAGACGTGAACGACCAGTACACGCCGGTGAGGAAGGGGTACAGGACCGCGAGGAGGATCGCGAGCCCCGGCAGTGCGAGCAGGTACGGCAGGTAGGGCTTGTGTTTCATCGGGACAGACTCCGGCCTTGGGCGCCCCCGACGGACCCGCGCGGCGGGCCCGTCGGGGGCGCGGTGGGTCACTCGTTGATGAGCTGGTCGATCTGCGTCGCGGCGTCGTCCATCGCCTGTTCGACGGACTTCTGCCCGAGCACGGCGGCCTGGATCTCGACGGTCCAGATGTCACCCACCTCCGGCCACGTGGCCGACGGCGTGTAGGCCCACTTCGCGTAGTCCGCCAGGATCTCCTGCCAGACGGCGTTGTAGTCGCCCCACTCGGCGGTCGCGGCGGCCATCTCCTCGCCCTGCGCCACGGACTGACGCGTCGGGTTCATGTTGCCGTTGGCGATGGCGGCGGTGAGGGTCTCCTTCGAGGAGGCCCACTGGAGGAACTGCCACGCTGCGTCCTTGTTCTCGGATGCGGCGTTCATGCCCAGCGACCACACCCACATGCTCGACCCACGTCCCTCGGGGCCCTCAGGAGGCAGCGCGTAGCCGACCTTGCCGCCGATCGCGCTCTTCTCGAAGTCGGGAGCCATGTGGTCCGCGTCGATGTAGAACGCGGCATTGCCGGCGATGAAGTCCTGCTGGGCCTCGTACCACGTGTACGTGCTCGCCGCGTCGGGCGCGTACTGCATGAGCTCGACCCACTTCTCGGTCGCCGCCACCGACTTGGGGGAGTTGACCGCCGCCTTGCCGTCGACGATGTCGGCGCCGCCGTAGGCGAGGAGGAACGTGCTGAAGGGGTTCAGCGTGGGGTAGGTCTTGTCGCCGCGGCTGACGAAGCCCGAGATCGTCTTGCCGTCGAACTCGGTGCCGTCCAGCTGCTCGGCAGCGGCGATGAGCTCGTCCACCGTCTGGGGCACTTCGATGCCGTTGGCCTCGAGGATGTCCTTGCGGTAGAAGAGCGCATAGCCCTCCTCGTTCACCGGGAGCGCCCAGAGGCCGCCCTCGCCGGCGCCTGAGTACTCGGTCTTGTCCCAGCGGAGCGATTCGATGAGCGCCGGGTAGAAGTCCTCGAAGTCCCAATCCGGAGCGGTGCGGGTCTCGTCCTCGATCCACGGCGTGAGATCTTCGATCCAGCCCGCCGCGGCGTACTGGTAGTTCATCGGCTGCGACGTCATGAAGGCGTCGTAGCTGCCCGATCCCGACTGCAGCTCAGTGAGGAGTTTGACCATGTAGTCGGTCTCGGTGAGGGTTTCGAGATTGACCGAGATGCCGGTCAGCTCCTCGAACTCGGGGATGTGCTCCTTGATCGCGTTCGAGAACGGATGCTCGCTCATCAGCAGGTTGAGCTCGGTCCCCTCGAAGTTGCGCCAGTCGAACTCGTCGACCTCGGTCGAGGGGCCTTGCGATGAACCGCCGGCCGCGCACCCGACGATCATCGTCGAAGCCAGAACGATCCCTGTCGCCGCGGTCAGGCCCCGCCTGACCGCGTTCGTGCTGTTGTGTTTCATGACGTGTCCTCCGTTGGTCGTCGCGGCGCTGACCCAGCGCCGGCGGGTGCAGGCACCGCGCCGCGCAATATCCTGCCGCGTTCGCTCGTATGTGGAGGTACAGTGCTCATATGAGCGGCGACCTGAGCATCGACCAGCGCGTGCTGTACGTGTACGTGGCATTGCAGAACCTCGCTCATGGGCGACCGATCAACGACATCGCCGATGAGGTCGGCGTCTCGCGGTTCGCCGCAGCACGCATGGTGCGACGGGCGCGTGAGCTCGGGCTCATCGAGGTGCGCGCGGCCGCCGATGACCCGGTGGACGTGGACCTCTCGCGTCGCCTCGCGCAGGCCTTCGGACTGGATTCGGCGATCGTCGTGATCACTCCGTCGTCACGGGAGGACGACGTCCGCGAGATGGTCGCCGAGGTCGCCGCGCGGTTCCTCGTGGAGCACACGCAGCAGGATGATGTGATCGGGCTGACCCCGGGTCGCACTCTCGTCGCGCTGTCTCGGAAGGTGCCCGAGCTCCCGTGGGTGGATGTCGTGCAGCTGACCGGCGTGGGCGCGCCGCGGCTGGAAGACGGCGTGGAGGCCATCGCCAACCTCGGGCGCGCGGGCAACGGGGCGACCTATCCCCTGTACGCGCCGATCTTCGTCGAAGCAGACGAGGCGGCGCTGATCGTGAGGCATCCCGCCAATCAGCGGACGCTCAAGCGGTTCGACCACCTTTCGAAGGCCTTCCTGACGATCGGCGGCTGGCCCGACTCCTCGCTGCTCGCCCGGCAGGCGCAGGAATTCGGAGTGATGGACCAGTTGCGCGCGAGCGGCGTCGTGGCCGAGATCGGGACGGTCCTCCTCGACGAGGAGGGTCGCTCGGTGGAGACGCTCGGCGAGCGGGTGATCGGCATCACCGAGCGCCAGCTCCGCGCGGTCCCCGTGCGCGTAGCGGTCGGCGGCGGTCCGGGGAAGGAGGACGCCCTCGCGCCGGTGCTGCGCTCCGGCATCCCCAACATCGTCATCACCGACATGCGCTCGGCAGAGCGGGCGCTCACCGCCGGTCCCCGCGCCTGAAGGCGGACTGCGAGCAAGGCGAGACGCCCCCGGTCCGACCGAGGGCGTCTCATCCGGCGGCTCGCTCGACGGCCGCTCACACCGTCGCGAGCACACCCTCCAGCCGGGCGTAGCTGGCTTCCATACCGTCGGTCATGCCGGTGGCAAGCACGAGGTCGCGGGTCTCCTTGTCGGGGTACTCGATGAGCACCGTGACGAGCGTCGCCCCGTCCTCCTCGTAGAGGTTGAGGTCGTTGAGGGTGGACGGGTAGTCGGTGCCGGTCATGTGCTCGGTCGTCACGGCGCGCCGCGGAGCATCGATGAGGAGCGTCTCGCCGTCGAAGCCGAAGCGCTCGCCCTCGGTGCCCTCGGTCGGCTCCCACTCGAAGCGGTAGGGTCCGCCCACGGTGGGGTCGAGCTCGCACACCGACATGCGCCAGCCGTCCGGCCCCAGCATCCACTGGCGCAGCAGCTCGGGCTCGTGGTGCGCGCGCCACACCAGCTCGATCGGCCCGTCGATGAGCCGGGTGATGCGCACGTGGGTGTCGTCGAGGATCTCGGTTTGGGTGCCCTTGCCGGCGGCGTAGGCACGCAGTCCCTCGAGCACGCGGTCGAGCTGGTTCATGGCCATCGTGGCGCCCTCGACGGCGCCCATCGCGACGACCTGCTCGAGCGCTTCGGCCGAGGTGAAGTACGAGATGCTGTCGAGGCGGGAGCCCTCGGCGGTCGGCGAGAACGTGAGCACCATGCGCATCGCCGGCATGTCGGGGATCGGCTGTCCGTCCTCGTCGGCGAAGGCGTCCAGCACCTCGATGCGGCGCGGCTCGTCGATGGCGAGGAACTCCCACCGGCCGCTGGACTTCTCGCCGCGCGGCCCCGTCATCCGGTACTGCGCGTGACCCCCGACGGCGAAGTCGAACGCGGTGAAGGACGCCGGCCAGCCGGGAGGGCCCCAGAAGCGCTCGAGCTGGCGCGGGTCGGTGAAGGCATCCCAGAGTCGCTCGACGGGCGCCGCGAACTCGGCGGTCAACGTCATCGTGAGCGCTTCGGGATCGGTGGTGACATCGGTGACGGGCATCGTCATTCTCCTTGCGTCGTGTTGTTCGGTGGATCTGGCGGGTTGATGGGTTCGGCCGCTGAGCCCCCACCTGCGCGGGGCTCGGCCAGCAGCGCATCGAGGCGGTCGATGCGCGAGCGCCACAGTTCCTCGTAGCGCGCGAGAAGGGCACGGGCGCGGGCGATCATCGTCGGATCGGCGCGGACGAGCCGCTCGCGCCCCTCGGCTCGCTTGACGATGAGACCGGCCTCCTCGAGCACGGCCACGTGCTTCTGCACCGCCGCGAACGACATGTCGTAGTCGCGAGCGAGCGCAGAGACCGAGTGCTCGCCTTCGATCGTGCGCCGCAGGATGTCCCGTCGCGTCGCCGTCGCGAGAGCGTGGAACACGCGGTCGATCTCGTCATCAGTGAGTTCCGTTCGTACAACCATTTGGTTGTACGTTAGACCCGGTCGCGGCATCCGTCAACCCTTCCGGGACGATCTTCTGTCGAAACCGGGGGATGCCGCGGCCGAACTAGACTGGAGCGGTCCGGCATCCCCCGAATTCTGGAGCTGAGCCGCGTGACCACCCCCTCAGAGACCACCGCATCGGCGCGCTCCGTCGCGGACACCGTCGAGAACGCCGCCGCCACCCCCGAGAAGGAGCAGCCGTACGCGGCGCTCGGGCTCAAGCCGGACGAGTACGACCGCATCCGCGAGATCCTCGGCCGCCGCCCGACCAGCGGTGAGCTGGCCATGTACTCGGTGATGTGGAGCGAGCACTGCTCGTACAAGTCCTCGAAGATCTACCTCCGCCAGTTCGGGCAGAAGGTCTCGGACGAGATGAAGGAACGGCTCATGGTCGGCATGGGCCAGAACGCCGGCGTCGTCGACATCGGCGAGGGCTGGGCCGTCACCTTCAAGGTCGAGTCGCACAACCACCCCAGCTACATCGAGCCGTTCCAGGGCGCCGCGACCGGCGTCGGCGGCATCGTGCGCGACATCATTTCGATGGGCGCTCGCCCGGTGGCGGTCATGGACCAGCTGCGCTTCGGCGCCATCGACAACCCCGACACCGCGCGTGTGGTGCACGGCGTGGTCAGCGGCATCTCGTTCTACGGCAACTGTCTGGGTCTGCCGAACATCGGCGGCGAGACCGTGTTCGACGCGGTCTATCAGGGCAACCCGCTCGTCAACGCCCTCGCGGTCGGCGTCCTGCGCCACGAAGACCTCAAGCTCGCCAACGCCTCCGGCGCGGGCAACAAGGTCGTGCTCTTCGGCGCCCGCACGGGCGGCGACGGCATCGGCGGGGCATCCATCCTCGCCTCCGACTCGTTCGACTCCACCGGCCCGACCAAGCGCCCGGCGGTGCAGGTCGGCGACCCCTTCGCCGAGAAGGTGCTCATCGAGTGCTGCCTCGAGCTGTACCGCGGCGAGCTCGTCGAGGCGATCCAGGACCTGGGCGCCGCCGGCATCTCGTGCGCGACCTCCGAGCTCGCCGCCAACGGCGGCTCGGGCATGCGCGTGGACCTCGAGAAGGTGCTGCTGCGCGACCCCTCGCTCACGCCCGAGGAGATCCTCATGAGCGAGAGCCAGGAGCGCATGATGGCGATCGTCGCGCCCGAGAAGCTCGACGCGTTCCTCGCGGTGACCCAGAAGTGGGATGTCGAGACCAGTGTGCTCGGCGAGGTCACCGGCGACGGCCGCCTGCAGATCTTCTGGCACGGCGAGCAGATCGTCGACGTCGACCCCTCCACCGTCGCCGTCGACGGGCCGGTCTACGAGCGCCCCGTCGCGTACCCGACCTGGATCGACGCACTGCGCGAGGACTCGGCATCCGCTCTTCCGCGGGCGAACGACGCCGAGACGCTGCGGCAGCAGTTCGCGCAGCTGGTCGCGAGCCCCAACCTCGCCGACACGTCGTGGATCACGAACCAGTACGACTACTACGTCATGGGCAACACCGCGCTGGCGTTCCCCGACGACGCCGGCATGATCCGCGTCGACGAGCAGTCCGGTCTCGGCTTCGCCATCGCCACCGACTGCAACGGCCGCTACTGCCAGCTCGACCCGTACCAGGGCGCCAAGCTCGCGCTCGCCGAGGCGTACCGCAACGTCGCCGTCTCGGGCGCCGTGCCGACGGCCGTCACCGACTGCCTCAACTTCGGCTCGCCCGAGAACCCCGAGGTGATGTGGCAGTTCTCGCAGGCGGTTGAAGGCCTCTCGGACGGATGCCTCGAGCTGGGCGTTCCGGTTACGGGCGGCAACGTGTCGTTCTACAACCAGACGGGTGACCAGCCGATCTTCCCGACGCCCGTGGTCGGCGTCCTCGGGATCATCGACGACGTGGCCCGCCGCATCCCGTCGGGGTGGCAGGACGCGGGCGAGAACATCTACCTCCTCGGCGTCACCGCCGCCGAGCTCGACGGCTCGCAGTGGGCGGGCACGATCCACGGGCACCTCGGCGGCCGCCCCCCGGCGGTGGACCTTGCCGCGGAGAAGCGCCTGGCCGACCTGCTGCACGCCGCGTCGCAGCAGTCGCTCGTGTCGTCGGCGCACGACCTGTCGGCCGGCGGCCTGGCGCAGGCCCTCGCCGAGGCCGTGATGCGGTTCGGCGTCGGCGCCCGCGTCTGGCTCGACGAGATCATCGAGCGCGACGGGGTGGATGCCGCCACCGCGCTGTTCTCGGAGTCCACGGGCCGCGTGCTGGTCTCGGTGCCGCGCGAGGACGACGTGAAGTTCCGGGGCCTGTGCGAGGGACGGGGCTACCCCGTGCTGCGCATCGGCGTGACGGACGCCGCCAGCGAGGGCGACGAGCCGGCGCTCGAGGTGCAGGGGCTGTTCACCGTGCCCCTGGCGGAGCTGCGCGACCTGTCGACCTCGACGCTCCCTGCAGCGTTCGGGCCGACCGTGTCGGAGCCCGCCGCGTACTGACGGTCCCTTCTCGCGAGACTGCATCGGGGCGCCGAGACTGCGCGAGCGAAGGCGCTGTCTCGGCGCCCCACTGCTGTCTCGCGGAAGGAGGGGCGGCCTAGACTGGTGCGCATGGCGGCCGACGACGACGACTACACGGGTTTTGCAGACACACGCCAGCGGCGCGTGAAGGTCGTCGCGTGGGTGACGATCGTCGCGCTCATCCTCGTCGGCGGCGGGGCGACGGTCTTCGCCCTGCTGTTCGGCTGACGCCGCGCGGGCTAGGCTCGGCCCAGGAGGAGCCATGACATCCAGGCCGTCACTGTGGACGCGGATCAGGAACGTCCTCTCGCCCCCGCGCGAGAGCTACGACAGCCGGCACGCGCGTCCCGGGGAGCCCGGCGGGGGCCCTGACCGCCCCGTCGACGAGGCCACGGACCGCCGGCGACACGGCGGCTCCATGGGGATCGGCCACTGATCCCGAGCCCCTCGGCTCGGGACCCGCGGGGGACGCGCCGGCTCCGCGCGGTTAGCATGGCTGGGTGGAGCCGATCCTCCTCTTCATCGAGAGCTGGTGGTGGATCGCCCCGGCAGCCGCGGGCGCCGGAGCGGCGACGTACAGCGGGCTGACGGCGAAGTCGCGCAGAGCTCGCCGGCTCGAGCTGGATGCCGCCCGCCACGAGGTGGCCCGCGCGCATCGGGCGCTCGTCGAAGCGCGCGCCGACGTGCGCACCGCGCAGGCGGACGTGCTCGCCGCACGTGCGCACTCCGGCTACGTCGGAGCCGCCACCTTCGAAGCGAAGCGGGCGCTGCAGTCGGCGAAGGCCGCCGAACGGGCCGCACTGCTCGCACTCCGCGCCAGCCGTTCACGAGTGCGGGCGTCGCTCGCGCACTATCACGCGGCATCCGGAACCGATCCGCTCCCGATCGAGAAGCTCTACGCGCAGCACGACGCCGTGAATGCGCGCTGGCTGTCGTACGAGACGGATGCCGCGAAGGCGCTGGCCTACCCGCAGCTCAGTGACGCCCGGCATCCGGCCACCCTCGCGTTCTTCGAGGCGCAGCGCGAGGCGCAGCGCCTGCGTCCGGCTTCGGCCCGGGACCGGATCACGCCGGAGCAGTTCGCGCAGTACCGCGCCGCGGTGCGGGCGCTCGAGGCGGCGTTCGAGGAGGCCGAGCGACGCGCAGGCGTGCGGGCGGCGCTCCCTCGCCCCGGCGTCTGGCCGGTGCCCAGCTGGCGCCCGCTCCGGTCGCCGGACGACCAGTAGGCGCGCCGCTCGATCGCCGGACGTGGGCCGCGGTGCGATTCCGAGGACGGCCGTTCTGAGGACAGGCGAGCCACGAGGCATCCTCGATTCCGGCCATCTCCTGATGCCGAACGGTCGAATCCGCAAGCGCCCGCTACCGCGTCGTCGATCGCCGGTTCGGACGGGCCGGTGAGGCCTCGGGCCGCGGCGGCTAGCATGACAGGGTGGGGCCGGTTCTCGAGTTCATCGGCGGCTACTGGTGGCTGGCGTTCCCCCTGATGGGGGTGCTCGGCGCGGCCGGAAGCGCGTGGGAGCGCGGCGCGCGCCGACGCCACAAGCGACGCCTCGAGATGCTGCACGCGAAGGCGGAGCTCAAGGCCGCCCAGGCGGCCGCGCGTGGGAAGGTCGTGCCGGCGGCATCCCTTCCGCCCATGACCGCGCCGACCGCGACATCGGCCGCGACCGAGGGACGCGAGACGCAGGCCACCCAGCTGGAGCGGCTGCTCGCGACCCACGACGCCGTCACGACGCGGTGGCTGGAGTACGAGCTGGATGTCGCGAAGATGATCGCCTATCCGGCGATGAGCGACGGCCGGCAGCCGCTGACGGCGGCGTTCCTGCGCGCCAAGCGCATCGCCGACGGGCTGCGGCCGGCATCGTCGACCGCGAAGCTGACGAAGGAGCAGCTCGCCGAGTACCGCAACGCCGTAGTGGACTTCGAGGTGGCGTTCGAGGTCGCCGAGCGCGATGCCCGCCGGCTCAAGGACTCGGGCTTCACGGAGGGCGAGCGCAAGCGCCTCGACACCGCCAAGCAGCTGCTGACCGTCGCCGTCGACGAGGCCGCGACCCCCGCGGAGCGCCAGCTGGCCTACCGCCGGGTGCGCGAGGAGCTCGACGGGCTCATCGCGGTCTCGGACGAGGCGATCGAAGTGCTCGAGAAGAAGGTCATGCTCGAGATCGCGCCCGCCGAGGCATCCGGTGCAGGCGGCGCCCAACCTGCCGCCGGCGACGAGAACACGAGGCCTGCGGCACCCGTCGGGCTCACGCCGCCGGCCGCAGGAACCGCCCCTTCGCCATCGCGGGGCGACGCCGCGCCCGAGCCCGCGCCGTGGCCGGTGCCGAATCGTTCATCGGGCGGAGGCGCCCCGGGCGCGACGCAGCCGAAGCCGCGGACCTGACGCCCGGGACGACACGGGTCACGGCGTGAGGCCGTCGACCCAGTCCTGGTTCGCGGCGATCCACTCGGCCACCACGGGCCCGTAGTCGTCGCCGTCGTACTGGCCGAACATGGCGTCCTCGAGCGAGTACAGCGTCTCGTTGTCCATGCGGAAGTCCGAGAGCCACGCGAAGACCTCGGGGAACTCCTCCTCGAACGTCGTCGAGGCGACCGTGTGGATGCCCTCGGCCTCGCCGAGCAGTCCGTCCGGGTCTTCGAGGTCCTTGATCGGGAAGGCGTTGTAGGCCCAGTGCGGGCGCCAGAGGGTGACCGCGACGTTCTCGCCGGCATCCGTCGCCGCCTGCAGCTCGGTCAGCATCGCCGGCGTGGACGACGTGACGAAGTCCATCCCCTCCAGGCCGTAGCCGGGGATCACGGCGTTCTGGGTCACCGACACGTGACCCGAGCCCGACTCGATGCCGACGAGGCGGTTGCCGAAGAGGTCGGCGTTCGCGGCGAGCTCGGTGAGGGAGTCGACGGGGGCGTCCTCGTTGACCGCGATGGTCAGCTTGGCCTCGTCGTTCCATGCGCCGAGGTCCACGAGGTCGTCGCCGTAGGTCTCCATGTAGTCGGCGTGGGTGAGCGGCAGCCACATGTCCAGCGTCAGGTCGTAGTCGCCCTTGGCGATGCCGGTGTACGCGGCGGCGGGGTCGGCGTAGGCGAGCTCGACCTCGTACCCCTCCTTCTCGAGCACGGCCTTCCACACCTCGGACGCCGCGATGCCCTCGTCCCAGCCGTTGAACACCGCCACGGTGATGCGGCCCTTGTCGGAGCCGCCGCCGCCGGTCTGCGCGAGGGCGCCGTTGACGAGCAGTGCGGCGGTGCCGGCGAGGGCGAGACCGGCGGCGAAGAAGCGTCGCTTCGACATGTTCGTTCCTTCCGTGGTCAGGCCGATACGGGCTGACGCTCGTCGGCGGGGGCGACGGAGCCGGGATCGGCTGCGGGGACGGATGCCGGGTCCTCGGTCGCCGTCGGGGTACCGGGTGCCGCCGCGGCGGGCGACGCCGTGACGCGAGCGCCGGTGCGGCGCGTGCGCTGCCGCGGCGCCGAGAAGCCCGCCGTCACGCGGTCGAGGATCATCGCGAGGATCACGACGGACAGTCCCGCTTCGACGCCGAGACCGATGTCGATGCGGCTGAGGCTCCGCACCACCTCTCCGCCGAGTCCTCCAGCGCCGACCATGCCGGCGATGACGACCATCGACAGGCTCAGCATGATGACCTGGTTGACGCCCGCCATGATGCTCGGCAGCGCCAACGGCAGCTGGATCTGACGCAGGATGCGGCTGGGGGACGCTCCGAACGCGTGCCCCGCCTCGACGACCTCGGCGTCGACGCCCCGGATGCCGAGCTCGGTGAGCCGCACACCGGGTGCGAGCGCGAACGCGATGGTGGCGACCATGCCGGGCACGGGACCCACACCGAAGATCAGCATCGCAGGGATCAGGTAGACGAACGCGGGCATCGTCTGCAGGAAGTCCAGCGCCGGGCGCAGCACCGCCGACACGCGGTCGCTGCGGGCGGCCCAAATCCCCAGCGGCACGGCGATCCCGATGGCGACCACGGCCGCGAGGATCACCAGCGCGAGCGAATCCATCGCGTTGTCCCACTGACCGACCGCGACGATCACCGTGAGCCCCAGCGCGCTGCCGACCGCGAGCACGAGGCCCTTCGACCAGTACGCGTACGCCGCGATGACGAGGACCACCGCCCAGAACGGCGGAGCGGACAGCGACGCGTCGAGCCAGTCGTAGAGGCCGCGGAACACGAAGGCGACGACGTCGAAGAACCCGCCGAGCACGTCGATCACCCAGCGGACGGCGGTCTCGACGACGTCGCCGAGCGGGAGACGGAGGGCGTCGTTCATCGGCTGGCTCCTTCCTTCGCAGCTCGATCGTCGGTGGGGCCCAGCCGCATCGGCGGTGCGGCCCGACCGGTCGGAGCCGGCGCGCCGGCTCCGGTCGCGGCACCGCGCGTCGGCGCGTCGACCGCGGCGAGGGTCTGGACGATCTCGCTGGTGGGAACCGAAGCAGGTACGTCGATCACCGGGTTCTCGCGGGTGATCGCCGGCACGTCGCCCAGGGCGGCGAGCAGCGTCACTCGCGGGATCGTGCCGACCAGACGCCCGGCGTCATCGATCACGGCGACGGGCACGGGACTCTCGACCGCGCGCTCGACCACGTCCGTGAGCGGGTCATCGACATGAACGGCGGGCCGGCCGGCGCGGACCAGCGAGCGCAGATCGGTGTGGCCGTCCTTCACAGCGCGGATCACCGCGCGGTCCGAAACGGTGCCGAGGAAGCGCCGGTTCTCGGTGACCGAGACCGAGCCCACCTGCAGGTCGCGCATGACCCGCAGGGCGCCGCGCACCCCGGCGCTGACCGGCGTCGTGGCGACCGGCGGGGCCATCACCGACCCGGCGGTCAGCACCCGCGCCCGGTCGACGTCCTGCACGAACTGCGCGACGTAGTCGTTGGCGGGGTCGGTGAGGATCTCCTCGGGTGTGCCCTGCTGCACGATGCGGCCGTCGCGCATGACGGCGATCCGGTCGCCGAGGAACATCGCCTCGTTCAGATCGTGCGTGATGAAGACGATGGTGCGGCCGAGCTCGCGCTGCAGCTCGACCAGCTGCTCCTGCATCTCGCGCCGGATGAGCGGGTCGAGGGCGGAGAACGCCTCGTCCATCAGCAGGATGTCGGTGCCCGCCGTCAGCGCCCGGGCGAGCCCGACGCGCTGGCGCATGCCGCCCGACAGCTCGTCGGGCATGGCGTCGGCACGGTCGCCGAGGCCGACCTTGCCGAGGATCTCGCGCGCACGCTCGCGCCGCTCTTCACGGCCGACGCCCTGGATCTCGAGCGCATATGCGGCGTTGTCGAGCACCGTGAGGTGCGGCAGCAGCGCGAAGTGCTGGAACACCATCGAGATGGATCGCTGACGGATGCCTCGCAGCGCCTTCGGCGAGGCCTTTCCGATGCTCTGGCCCTGTACCAGCACGTCGCCGGCCGTGGGAGGCAGCAGCCCGTTGAGCATCCGCAGCACGGTCGACTTGCCGGAGCCTGACAGCCCCATGATCACGAAGATCTCACCGGGCTGGACGGTGAAGCTCGCATCGATCACGGCGGCCGTACCGGCATCGGCGACATCCGCGCGGCTCTGGCCGCCCTTCAGCCGCTTGACGACGGCGCCCGGGTTCTTTCCGAACACCTTGAACAGGTTCTTCGCCTCGAGGGCAGGCGGATTCTGCACTGTGCACCTCGGCAGCCCGGTGCAGTGGGCTGCATCGGTCACGCCCGGGTGGGCGGCCACACGCGCACTGCTCATCGGAGCGGCGCCGGCGGCGGACGTCGGGTCCGCGCAAAGGCCGCCGACCATACGCTCACCGGTCTGACGGGTGTCACCGGCGACCGCGGACTGGTCGGGAGGGCCCGCAAAGGGCCTCATCCAACATTCCATCGCCGCGCCGGCGTCGCAAATTGGACGAGTCCCGCGCCCTTGGGGTAGTCGCGCGTGCGCGCGGCGAACCGAGGGACTTGACAGCACGCCGGTTCGTGTTCCATGGTTAGTTAGTCAAGTAAGTAACCAACCAAGTCGAGGTGGATGTGATCGAAGAAGGTCGCGCGCTGTTCCTCCAGATCGCCGAGAGTGTGGAGGACTCGATCATCGATGGCTCGCTTGCCGAAGAAGCGCAGGCGCCGTCGACGAACGAGCTCGCGGCGTTCCACCGCATCAACCCCGCCACTGCCGCGAAGGGAATCGCGATGCTCGCTGACAAGGGCGTGCTGTACAAGCGCCGGGGCATCGGCATGTTCGTCGCCCCCGGAGCGCGGGAGCTGCTGCTGAACGAGCGGCGCGCGGCCTTCGCCGACCGCTACCTCGATCCGCTTCTGGCCGAAGCCCGCAAGCTCGGCCTCGGCCCCGACGATCTCGCCCTGCTCATCCACGACCGTGCCGCCGCGCACGCCGACTGACCGGAAGGACCCACCATGACGCACGTCGTCGAGGTGAACCATCTCACCAAGCGCTACCGCGAGACCCTCGCGGTGGACGACGTGAGCTTCACCATCGAGAAGGACACCATCTACGGCCTGCTCGGGCGCAACGGCGCCGGCAAAACCACGGTGATGTCGATCCTCACCGCGCAGAACTTCGCCACCAGCGGCGAGGTGAAGGTGTTCGGCATGGATCCGTACGAGAACGCCAAGGTGCTCTCGCGCATGTGCTTCGTCCGCGAGAGCCAGAAGTACCCCGATGACGCGCAGCCCCGGCACGCGTTCGAGGCGGCCAGGCTGTTCTTCCCGAACTGGGACCAGCAGCTCGCCGAGCGGCTGATCGATGACTTCCAGCTGCCCGTCAAGCGCCGCATCAAGAAGCTCTCGCGGGGCCAGCTCTCGGCCGTCGGCGTGATCATCGGTCTCGCCTCACGAGCCGAGATCACGTTCTTCGACGAGCCGTACCTGGGCCTGGACGCCGTGGCACGCCAGATCTTCTACGACCGGCTGATCGAGGACTACTCCGAGCACCCGCGCACGGTGATCCTCTCGAGCCATCTGATCGACGAGGTCTCCAACCTCATCGAGCGGGTGCTGGTGATCGACCGCGGCCGCATCATCATGGACGAGTCGACGGATGCCGTGCGCGATCGCGCGGCCACGATCGTCGGCGAGACCGCCGCGGTCGACGCCTTCGTCACCGGCCGAGAGGTCATCCACCGCGAGAGCCTGGGCCACGTCTCGTCGGTCACGGTGCTGGGCGCCCTCACCCCGGCCGACCGCGAGCGGCTGAGCCAGGCGGGGCTGGACATGGCGCCCGTGTCGCTGCAGCAGCTGATCGTGCGCCTGACCCAGCACGCCGCCGGCGCCGACGCCGCGGCATCCCGATCCGGCGCCACCGCCGAACTCGACGAAGGAGCACTGCGATGAACCGCACCGTCAACGTCGTCCGTCTGCAGCTGATCAACCGGCAGACCTACATCTGGGTGCCGCTCATGGTGCTCGGAGGATCCCTGCTGGTCACCCTCGCGATCTACGCGATCCTCAGCAACGCCGGCATCGGCACGCCCAAGTACGGCGGTGGCGCGCAGGCGCCGCTGTGGTACTTCGGCGTGGTCGGAGTGCAGGCCCTCACGCTCACGTTCCCCTTCTCGCAGGCCATGAGCGTCACGCGACGCGAGTTCTACCTCGGCACCCTGCTGGCCGCGGCCCTGACGGGCCTGGCGCTCTCACTCGTGTTCGTGATCGGCGGCCTGATCGAGGACGTCACCGGCGGCTGGGGCATGAACGGGTACTTCTTCTACCTGCCGTGGATCTGGGAGGCCGGTCCGCTCGCGGCGGCGCTGTTCTTCTTCACGGTCACGATGCTGTTCTTCGTCTCCGGATTCTGGTCGGCCACGATCTACAAGCGCTTCGGCTCTGTGGCGCTGACGACGGTGCTCGTCGGCATCGCAGCGCTCCTGGTGCTGGCGCTGTTCCTGGTGGGACAGATGAACGCCTGGGTGGACGTGTTCGCGTGGTTCGCGACCCAGGGCGCCCTCGGTCTGGCCCTGTGGGGGCTGCTGCTGGCAGCGGTGCTCGCCGGGATCTCGTACCTGACTCTGCGGCGCGCGGTGCCGTAGACCCTCCGGGCACTCGGGCTTCGGCTCGGAGGTCGGATGCCTCGGCTCGCGCGTGCGCGGGCCGGGGCATTCGTGCATCCGGCGGCGCGGGCGGCGTGCGTCAGCGGCTGTCGGCCGCTTCGGTGTGGTGGCGGATGACCTCGGCGACGACGAAGTTGAACCACTTCTCGGCGAACGCCGGATCGAGGTCGGCCTGCTCGGCGAGGCTGCGCAGACGCGCGACCTGCTGCTCCTCGCGAGCGGGGTCGGACGCCGGCATCCCGTGCTCGGCCTTGAGGAACCCGACCTGCTTGGTGGCCTTGAAACGCTCGGCGAGCAGGTACACCAGGGCGGCGTCGATGTTGTCGATGCTGCTGCGCAGGCGCCGGAGCGTCGTCATCGGGTCTTCGGTCATGGCGTCCTCCCTCGCTCCTCGACGATACCGGGCCCTAGAGTGTCCCCATGACCGACGCCTCGTCCTCCGTCGGCACCAGCGAACACACGGACGGGCCGTCCCTCGCCGATCGCGACGGCGGCGCGCCGGTGCCCGACGCGGTCGCCGCCCGCTCGGGTGAGGCGCCGGCATCGCGCACGTTCTGGGCGAACATCAATCAGCCGTTCACCGTCGGGCTGCTCGCCACGCTCGGCGGCCTGGTCGCCATCGTGCTGGGGCTGGCGTTCTGGAACCTCTCGACGGTGCTGATCTACATCGGCTTCGCACTCTTCGCCGCGCTCGGCCTCGACCCGGTGGTGCGCTGGCTCGAGCGGCACCGGATCGCGCGCCCCTGGGCCATCGTCATCGTCTACGCGGGCTTCGCCGTCGTGCTGGTCGGCGTGCTGCTCCTCGTGATCCCCGCGCTGGTGTCGCAGATCGGCCAGTTCTTCACCGATCTCCCCACGACGATCGACGAGTTCCAGCACACGGATGTGTACCTCTGGCTGCAGAACACGTTCGGGCCCCAGGTCGGCGGCGTCCTGCAGGAGATCGAGACGTTCCTGACGAATCCGGCGAATCTCGCCGCCATCGGCGGCGGTGTGCTGCGATTCGGCGTCACTGTGGCCACCACGATCTCGGGGCTCATCATCGTGCTGGTGCTGAGCCTGTACTTCCTCGCGTCGCTTCCCACGATGAAGGTCGCGTTCAACCGGCTGGCGCCCGCCCGCAACCGTGCGAAGGCGGCCGAGCTCACCGAGCGCATCGCCGACTCGATCGGCGGCTACCTCATGGGCATGGTGGTGCTGGCGTTCTGCAACGCCCTCGTGGCGTTCTTCCTGCACCTGTTCCTGGGACTCCCCTTCCCGGCGCTGATGGCGGTCGCGGCCTTCGGCATCACCCTCATCCCGCTGGTCGGCTCGGTGCTGTACTGGGTCGTGGCAACGGTGCTCGCGCTCTTCACCGGGTGGCTGCCGGCGCTGCTCTTCGCCGCGATCTACCTCGTCTATATGCAGCTCGAGGCATACCTGCTCACTCCGCGCGTGATGAACCGCACGATCGCTGTGCCGGGCGCCCTCGTCGTGATCGGCGCGCTGGTGGGCGGGACGCTGCTGGGGCTGCTCGGGGCTCTCGTCGCCATCCCGGTCACGGCGTCGGTCCTGCTCATCATCAAGCAGGTGTTCATCCCCCGACAGGATGCGAAGGTCTGAGGCCCCGGACGGCGTCAGTAATCCACGCGGCGCCCGAAGCGGCGCTCGCCGCGAGGGCGAGGCGAGCACGTCGCCGTGCGACGCAGCCGGACGATCTCGTGCGGCTGCAGCCCGATGATCTCGCCGAACTGCTCGAGCGAGGTGAAGCCGCCTCGCTCCTCGCGCTGCTTGACGGCACGGCGCGCGCGGGCGCGCGTGACGCCGGGAAGCGTCATGAGCTCGTCAGCGGCTGCGGTGTTCACGTCGACCGGCTCCGCGGGCTCCGGTTCGGTGGCGAGGTAGCGGTGGGTGGAGGCGCCGGCTGCGGCGGCGAGCTGCCGCGCTTCGTCGCCGGAACCGGACGAGGCGGCCGACGAGGTCGCTTCCGGGGACTTCTCCGTCCGCGCTTCCGGGTTCGTGCTCGCGGCCTTCGCCGCCGCGTCGGCCCGCGCCTCGGCCTTGCGCTGCGCGCGGGTCTTCGAGCGCTTGGTGGACGGCGACCGCTGTCCGGGCCGGCGGTCGGCGGGTGTCGTGGTCGCGCGTCGGTGCCACGTCGCGTCGCGTGTCCGGGATGCCCCCGCATCGGTCCGCCGCTCCCACATCGTGCGCAGCCAGCCGGGGTTGACCATGAGGGCGACCAGCATGCCGGCGAGATAGACCACGGTCGCGACGATCGGCTGCCACGTTCCCCACAGCGGAAGGTTCGCCAGGACCGCCATCGCCGCCGCCGCAATGCCCACGCCGATCACGCGGCGGCTGCGCGAGACGCCGCCCACGATCGAGAAGCCGAGCCAGGCCAGCATGGGGCCGGGAACGACGGTCAGGAGCATCCAGGAGCTCATCCCGAGCAGCCAGCCGAGGCTCGGCGTGTCCGTTGCACCGGTCGTGCGTGCGGTGCTCACGCGTACTCCTTGACGTTCAGCACCATCGTCACGGTGTCCTCGTCGTCACGGGTCTCCGAGACGAGTTCGAAGCCGGCCACCGCGGCGCGATCGCGGATCCGGGCGGCGACGGCCTGCTGGACGTGCCGCGCGTAGGCGGCATCCAGTTCCTCCACGATCCGCACCGCGACGGACTCCGCGAGGTCATGGCCGTCCGCGCGAGCGAAGTGGGCGGCCCAGACGCCGTCGGGAGTGCGGGTCAGGACGACCTCGACGTCGTCGATCACGGCGGTGATCTCATCGCGGCCGACGGCGAGGTCGGTCGCGCCGAGGTCTCGCAGCGCGTCGCCCAGCAGGTCGGGGTCCTTCATCCGCGTGCGCACCTGGATCGGCCGCGCGCCCCCGTCCGATTCGGCGGCGATGGCGCGATCGTCGTCCGTCGCGCTCTGCTTCCCGGACAGGGACAGAACGCCCACCCCGCCGGCCGCGCTGACCGCGGTGACGGCGGCGAGCGCCGCCGGGATCAGAATCAAGGACACGCTCATCGCGCGATCTCCGCTCTCGTTCTTGTCGTGTCGGCGGACCGCGCCGCCGTCGCGTTCTTCCGCGGGTCGCCCGGCCGGTCGGCGCGGACCCCCAGATCATCCAGCAGCGCGGCCAGCGCGGCATCCGTCGCCCAGCCGTTCACGGCGACGGTGCCGTCGCGCGCGATGCGCACCTCGAGCCTGTCGTGACCGCCGTCGGTGGCGATGCGGCCCACCTCCTCCGCATACGCGTCGGTCAGCGCGCGGATGCCCTGATTGCGCGATCCCACCCACGGGCGTCGGGTGTCCGGCAGCCCACGCAGGAACGGGCCGTCGCACAGCAGGTCCGTCGCCTGCAGCAGGCGGGCGATGTCGGGCCGCGTGCGGCTCCAGCGGACGAGCCGCTCCAGCGGGTAGCCCGTGAAGGTCATCACCGTCAAGCCGCTCTCGCGGAACGCCTCCGCGGTGACGGCCATCGCGGCCGCCTGATCGAACGGCTCCCCGCCGAGCAGAGTGAGTCCCTCCGCTCCGGCGCTGCGCGCCCGGCTGATCCACTCCTCGGTGAGCGCGTGGGTGTCCGAGACGACGGCGCCGCGATCGGCCCACAGCTGCGGGTTGAAGCATCCCGGGCACCGCACGGCGCAGCCCTGCAGCCAGACCACAGCCCGGACGCCCGGGCCCTCGGCCCGGGTCGCGGGCAGGAAGCGCGACCACCGCACGAGCTCCCCCGGCCGCGGCGCAGGCATCGTCGCGCCGAGGAGCGAGGCGGCTCCCCCGCTTCCCGGTGACTGCGCGACCACGTGCATCAGAGGCCCCGGTCCTCCTGCTCGGCGTCCACCACAGCGACGTCGGAGGCCGACGTCCCCACGGCGGTGTAGTCGTCGGTGAAGCTCGACGACACCGTCTCGGCATCCAGCAGCGCCTCGAGCGCCTCGATGTACTCCAGGCATTCGGGCCCCTGCATGCCGAACGTCTCGGCGTCGACCGTGCCGTCGGCGCGAAGCTTGACCACGAGCTGCTTGGCCATGTCGCTCACCGTCCTCCCGTTCCTCAGTAGTCGACCGTGCGCCCGCCGCGCCGCGACGAGAGCACGCCCTCCGCCTCGCCGTCGTGCAGCTCGGCGGCATCGAGGTCCTCTGCTCCGGTCGCGCGCACCGCCCGCTGCGTCGCCCACCCGCGGATCCGCTGCACCTCCTCGGCCTGAGTGACGGCCAGCGGGATCATCGTCTCCACGACGTGCTGCAGCATCGCGGCGGTGACGATGCCTCGCGCACTGTAACCCTCGTAGAGCGCGGCGACGACCGCCTGCTCGATCTCGGCGCCGGAGTGGTTCTCGCTGGCGGCGACCAGCGCGGCGATCGCCGATCGGTCCGACACGATCTCGGCGAGGCCGTTGGCCTCGGTGGCGCGCGCCTGGATCTGCAGCGTCCAGATGGCCTCCCGCTCCTGCGCGGTGGGCAGGTCGACGAAGAAGATCTCGTCGAAGCGTCCCTTCCGCAGGAACTCGGGAGGCAGCACGTCGATGTTGTTGGCGGTGGCCACGACGAACACCGGATGCCGCTTCTCCTGCATCCACGTCAGGAACGTGCCGAACACGCGTGCAGTCGTGCCCGAGTCGCCCTGCCCGGTCGTGTTCGAGAAGCCCTTCTCGATCTCGTCGACCCACAGGATGCACGGCGCGACGGCCTCGGCGGTGGCGATCGCCGTGCGGAGGTTCTGCTCGCTGGACCCGACCAGCCCCGAGAAGATGCGGCCGATGTCCAGGCGCAGCAGCGGCAGCCCCCACGAAGCCGCGGTCGCCTTCGCGGTCAGCGACTTCCCACACCCGGGGACGCCGGTGATGAGCACCCCCTTGGGGGCGGGGAGTCCGTACTCGCGCGCGTCGCCGAGCCACGAGCCGTCGCGGCGCGAGAGCCAGCGCTTGAGATTGTTCAGGCCTCCGACGTCTCCGAGGTCGAGGTCGGACTTCACGAACTCCAGGACGCCGGACTTGCGCACCACCTGGCGCTTCTCGTCGAGCACGATGCCGATGTCGTCGGCGGAGAGACGCCCGTCGTTGACCATGGCGCGGGCGAACGCGTTCTCGGCCTCGGCCATCGACAGTCCCAGTGCCGCGTGGACGAGCTGCTCGCGGGCCGCGTCGTCGGCATCCACTCGGATCCGCCCGCCGCCGCTGGCGTTGTTGTCGATCATCGTGTCGAGGAGCTCACGGATCTCGGCGGCGGTGGGCAACGGGAAGTCCAGCAGATGCGTGAGCTCGTCCAGCTCGGGCGGGATGACCCGCACCGGAGCGGTGATGACCAGAGTGCGCGACACGTCGCCATGGCGGAACTCCAGTGCCGTCTCGCGGACCGTTCGGACGATCGCCGGATCACCGGCGCGGTGCTCGCTGCCGAAGTAGGCGTGCAGGTCGCAGAACACGAAGACGGAGGGCTCCTGCACGCCGGCGATGTGCTGCAGCGCCCGCGCAGGGTTGGCGGTGTTCGCGACGGACTTGCCGTCCGGACCCGTCAGGCCGAGGGCGGACGTCCACGTCCACAGCGCGCGCGCGTTCCGCTGCGCGGCCGCGGCGTCGGCGATCGCGCTGATCGCCCGCACCTCCTCGCCCGTCTCGATGTAGAGCAGCGGCAGGCGCGCCTTGAACGCCTCGTCGAGCGTGTCAGCGAAGGTCACATCGTCTCCTCGTGTGGCAGGGGTGGTCGTGGTCGCCCTGGTACCGGCGGCGTTCACGGCGTCGCGCCCGGGTCGGGCGGCTCGGAGTCGGCGGCGTCGCCGCCGGTCACCGCCGCCGGAGTATCGAGCGTGATCGCCCAGGTCCCGTCGCCGGTGTCGGACTCCACCTGGAACACGACGCGGTCGGTCGGCGGCCAGGACGTGCGGACGTCCACCTCGTCGGCCTCGTTCACCAGCAGCTGCCAATCGCCCACCGTGACGGCTCCGACGATGAAAAGTCCCGACCCGGTGTGCTGGAAGCGGCCGCTCAAGGCGTCGCCCTCATAGAGGAGGACCGCGTTGCCCTCGCCCGAGTAGCTCTCGCCCATCGGGATGACCTCCGGCGTGCTGACGGTCGCGGTCCACTCCTCGAGAGCGGCCGAGAACCACAGCAGTCCATCCTGGTCGCCAGGCAGTACGAGGACGTCCGTGTCGGGATAGAGGCTGCCGAGGAACCCCGGGCTGAGCCAGTCATCCGACTCGACGTCGGTCTCCGTGTTGAGCTGCTGATAGACGCGGACCCAGTCGGCGGTGTCGACATCTCGCTCGCCGGCCGAGATCATCATCATGTCGGCACCGGCCTCGAGACGGAGATACCCGCCGTCCCGCGTGCCCTGGATCTTCCCGTCGACGATCGCGAGCTCTTCCACGCCCTCGCCCAGCCAGGGGTAGTCGATGTCATCGCCTGCGGGCTCGTCGACGTAGACCCGTCCGGTGTCGGGATCCACCATGATCTGCGGCATGACGACGGTCGCGATGACCGAGATCACGACGACCCCGACGACCCACGCGCCGATCGAGAACCGGCGGATGCGCTCGGCCCCCGCGCTCACGGCATCCCCCCGGTGGGCGCGGGTGTGGCGGACGGGGAGGCGGAGCCGGACGGCGCAGGCGCCGCGGGCGGCGGGAACTCGATGGTCCAGCCGCTGTCGTCCCACGCGTCGACGACGAAGACCACGAGATCACTGTCGGCCCACGCGACGGACCGGTCGACGCCGTCCCTCTCGGACAGCAGCTCGGTGACGCCGGTGACCGTGACGGCGTCGATGGACACGCGTCCCTCACCGCGAGTGCTCACCCGCGCGGTGGTGGCATCCCCGCGATAGAGGAACGCGGCCGGGCCGAAACCGCTGACGGTGCCGGACTCCTCGTCGAGCGCGGGGGTCGTCACCCGCGCGCGCCACCGCTCGTCGCTGAAGCCGTCGATCCACAGCTCGACGTCCGCCTGCGGGACGACGACGTACTGGCCGTCGACGGAGATGTACGAGGTGAAGTCGGCAGGGTCTCCGTACTCGTTCTCGGCGAGCATCTCTCCGCCGGGGCCCGTGACGGTGATCCCGCCGACGTAGGTGTCGTCGAGGGCGCTGATGAACAGCGGCTGACCGGGGTCGAGATCGCTCAGGCGGATCATCGCACCGTCGACGCCGCTGTAGACGCCGTCGCCTTCGTCGTCCGCAAGCACGGGGTCGGGGTTCCGCCAGGGTTCGTAGGCGTAGTCGTCGGAACCGCCGCCGCCCGCTGCCGGCAGGTCCGAGAACGTCCCGGCCGCGATCAGGACGATCACGACGATCCCGAAGATCCAGGTGAAGCCGTTGAATGCGAACAGTCGGTTGCGCGCCGCAGCGCTCAACGTCCTGTCCGAAGCCATACCCGCCTTCCGTCCGCCGATCAGGCTATCCGACCCCGGTCAGCGCGCGGGCACGACGCACGTGGGGGTGGGCGCCGACGTCCGGCTGCGCACCCGCCCGGGCACGCCGGTCCGGATGTCGAGGGTGAGCGAGGCGACCTCGTCCGAGCGCTCTCCGGCGACGAGGAGGATGTCCCGCACCACCGCGTGATGGCGTGGCCAGTCGACGCCCGCGTCGACGAGGGCGACCGGCTCCAGGCGGTCGCCTTGGCCGCGCACGCGCAGCGTGCCGATGGTGTTGCTGCCTCGGGCCCCGGCGTAGAGGAACTCGCCGTCGCGCGAGAGCGCCAGCTCGGCTCCTGCGTCACCCGGGAGGGTGCCCGCGCCGATCGGCGCCCCGCTGACCACGCTCCAGGTGCCGTCCGCGGCGGCGAGCACGAACACCTCGCACGACAGCTCGGTCACGACGTAGAGGTGCCCGCTCGGATGCCACACGAGATGGCGGGGACCGCTGCCTCGGGGAAGGGCCACGTCCTGGTGCGGAGCGATTCCCGACGCATCCGCTCGCCACAGACGCACGAGATCGAAGCCGAGATCGGTCGTCGCCAGCAGGCCACCCGGAAGGAACACCGCCTGGTGAGCGCGTGAGGAGCGATCGGATGCCTCGCCGGCGCTGGCGTCCGCCGGGTCGGCGGCTCCGCCCATGTCGGGGACGAGGTGCGCGTACTCCGCGCCCGCCGCTTCCCGCAGGGCGCGCGCCGCGGCCGCCAGGTCGAGGTCGGCCCCGACGGCGGGCGCGGCATCCGGGCCGTAGGGATCGGCGGCGGCGGGGGCCGCGACCGCGCGCGTCGGGCGTCCGGCGTCGTCCAGCGCCACGCGCACCACGCGACCGTCACCCCAGCAGCTCGCGATGAGCGAGCGGCCGTCGGGGGCGACGGCCACGTGGCATGTCGCCGCGCCGGTCGTGACCGCATCGCCGAGCAGGGTGAAGGAGCTCTCGCCCGTGCGGCGGTAGGCCTGCACGGCCCCGCGGTGCTCGAGTGCGGCGTAGAGGACGTCGAGACGCGGGTGCGTCGCGATCCACGACGGCGAGTCGGCTGCCGCGACCATGCCGGTGAACGCCAGGGCACCGCCCGCCGAAGCCTCGTCGGCGGCGTCGGCGAGCAGCATCCCGATCCCTTCGGCGCTGCCGCCGCCGTCCGCGCCGTAGCCGCCTACCCAGAACCTCACGCCACCGTCTCCCTCTCCGCTCGCCGGGCCGGCACCGAGGAGCGGCTCGCGGACGCCATCAGTCGATGAGGTCGTGCCGCACGATGACGGCGTCACGGGCGGCGCCGACGCCGATCACCGAGATGCGGGTGCCGCTCATCCGCTCGAGCGCCAGCACGTAGTCCTGCGCCTCGACCGGCAGGTCTTCGAAGGTGCGGGCCCCGGTGATGTCCTGCTTCCAGCCGGGGAAGTACTCGTAGATCGGCACCGCGTGGTGGAAGTCGGACTGGTTGACGGGAACCTCGTCGAACCGCTCGCCCTCGACGTCGTACGCCACGCACACCGGGATGCTGTCGAGCCCGGTGAGGATGTCGAGCTTGGTCAGCACGAGATCGGTGATGCCGTTGATCCGCGTCGCGTAGCGGGTGATCGGCGCGTCGTACCAGCCGACGCGGCGGGGACGCCCGGTCGTGGTGCCGAACTCGAACCCGCGTGAGCGCAGCCACTCGCCGTGCTCGTCGAAGAGCTCCGTCGGGAACGGCCCGGAGCCGACCCGCGTGGTGTAGGCCTTGACGATCCCGACGATGCGGTCGAGGCGGTTGGGGCCCACGCCGGATCCCGTGGACGCGCCGCCGGCCGTCGCGGAGGACGACGTCACGAAGGGGTAGGTGCCGTGGTCGACGTCGAGCATGGTCGCCTGGCCGCCTTCGAACACCACGACGTCGCCGGCATCCAGCGCGTCGTTGAGCAGCAGCGAGGTGTCTGCGACGAGCGGACGCACGCGGTCGGCGTACGACAGCAGGTCCTCCACGATCTCGTCGACGGTGATGGCGCGCCGGTTGAACACCTTCACGAGCAGGTGGTTCTTCTGGTCGAGCGCGCCCTCGACCTTCTGGCGGAGGATGTTCTCGTCGAAGAGATCCTGCACGCGGATGCCGACGCGGTTGATCTTGTCGGCGTAGGTCGGCCCGATGCCACGACCGGTGGTGCCGATCTGGCGCTTGCCGAGGAACCGCTCGGTCACCTTGTCGAGGGTGCGGTGGTAGTGCGTGATGATGTGCGCGTTCGCGCTCAGTCGCAGGCGGGACGTGTCCACGCCGCGGGCGTTGAGCGCCTCGAGCTCGGCGAAGAGCACCTCGAGGTCGACCACGACGCCGTTGCCGATGACGGCGTTGACGCCGGGGGAGAGGATGCCGCTGGGCAGCAGGTGCAGCGCGTACTTCTCGTTGCCGATGACGACGGTGTGGCCGGCGTTGTTGCCGCCGTTGAACTTGACGACCCAGTCCGTCCGCTCGCCGAGGAGGTCAGTGGCCTTGCCCTTGCCCTCGTCTCCCCACTGGACGCCGACGATCACGATGCCTGGCATGGGCTACTCCCCCGTTATCGGACGGTTACACCCCATCCTATCCAGGGCCCTCGTGCGGCTCCGGCGCCGCCACGAGGCGATCGGGGACCGCAGAGACGACGACACCCCGGGTGCGTCGGCTGCAGTCCGACGTACCCGGGGTGACCCGCCGTGCGCGGGAAGCTTCACAGCCCCAGTCTGATGACTCCCCCTCAGCTCGCGAACGGCTCCCCAGCGGCCGCCCGCGTTCATGCGAATCAACGTAGCGTGTCCCCCGATTGGGGGACGCCGAGTCATCGCGGACTTCGAGCGAATTGCCAGATTCCGCGGCCGGATCGCGTTCCGAGACGTCGCCCGGGCGTCGTGAGGAGCCGTGATATCACCCCGGGGGTGATAGCGGGAGGTGAGACGATTCGCCGCCGCCGTGCGTGGTCGATACTCTGTGTCGACTCTGCGGGGGAATCGCAGGACAAGGGGGAAAAATGACCACGCAAAGCGCCGTTTCCGCAGCATCGGGGACCACCGTCACACGCCGCGACCGGGCCCGCGGCCGCACCGCCAAGGGCGGCCGGACCAAGGGCGTCATCGCGATCGCCGCCGGCGCCGTGCTGCTGCTCGGTGGCGGCACCACGCTCGCCTACTGGACGACGACCGAGACGCTCGCCGCCGGCACGATCCAGTCCGGCGATCTCGACCTCTCGCTCGGCACCGGATCCTGGACGATCGACGGCGTCATCGGCGGCCCCACCGCCGTCGCCGACCCGAGCAGCGTCCGCATCGTGCCCGGCGATGTGCTGACCTTGACGCAGCCGGTGACCGTCACCCTCGTCGGCGACACCATCCAGGGCCTGCTCGCCGTGGATGCCGCCGACGCGATCCCGGCCGCCGCAGCCGACGCGTTCACCATCGACCTGTCGGTGTCCGGCGGCGTCGCCGAGGGCGCCGACACCTACCGGTTCACGCCGGAGACGGCCGGGACGGTCACCGCGACTGTGACCATCACGTTCGACGGCGCCACAACCGACCGCGACCTGGTGAACACGCCGCTGGACCTGAGCGCCGTGGAGTTCACGCTGACCCAGGCGACCAGCTGAGTCGTCCCCTCCGGTCATGCGTCGTTCACACATCGGCGTGATCGCCGGGATGCTCCTGGCACTCGTGCTCGGAGCATCCGGCGCGCACGGCCTGTGGCAGCGGAGCTCCGCCCTGCCGGCGGGGGTGTCGACCACCGGAGACCTCGACGTGACCGCCCACTGGGTCGGCGGCGCCCCGACATGGGGACCGCTGTTCCCCGGCGACAGTGTCGAGGCGACACTGCGCGTCACCGGCGTCGGCGCCGGCAGCACCCTCGGATGGCGGATGCTGATCGCCGGCTCCGTCGCGGACGCGTTCAGCCCGTACACGTCCTTCCAGGCGTGGACCGGCGGCTGCGGATCGGCGACGCCGGTTGCCGCCGACGGGTATCCCGCCACCGGGTCGCTCAGCATCGGGACGGCCGTGGACGTCTGCGTCCGCTACACACTGGCCACGGGTGCGCCCGGCTCGCTGCAGGGTCAGGCGCTGTCCCCCACGATCATCGTCTCGGCGGAACAGGTGGGCGGATGACGCAGCGTTCGCATCGACGGCGCCTGGCGCGACGGACGGTGGCCATCGCGGTCGCGGCGGCCGTGCTGGTGGGTGCCGCACCCGGTTCGTCGCTCGCCTACTGGCGCGCCAGCACGACGGCACCAGCCGTGACTGTCTCGGCGGGGACGGTGACGCCTCCCGCGACGATCGACTGCGACAACGCCGGTTCCCTCCTGAACGCGTCGGCGAGGGTGTCCTGGCCCGCGGCGGATGCGCCGGCGCGCTACGAAGTGACGATCTCCTATGCCGGCGGCGCGCAGAGCCGGCTGGTAGACGAACCCTTCATCGTCATCAACGCCGGTCTGCTGGGCGGACTCGCCGGTCTTCTGAGTCCCGGCACTCTGCAGGTCAGCGTGAAGACCGTGCGCTCCGGCTGGACCTCACCGGATTCCAGCCCGCAGCAGCCCGTGGCGTACACCGTGCTTCCGCTCGGGGCGCGGTGCGCATGACGTCCCGGTCACGAGGCCGCAGTCCGGCGCGCACGCTCTTCGGCTGGGTCACGGCGGCGCTCGTCGCGGTCGTGTGCTTTCTCGCGGTCTTCACCGTCGTCGTGCCGTTCCTGCTCGGCGCCCAGCCGTACACGGTGCTGACCGGCAGCATGCGTCCCGGCCTCGAACCCGGGCACCTGGTCGGCGTGCGTCCCATCGACATCGACGACGTCGAGGCGGGAGACATCGTCACGTTCCAGCTGCGGTCGGGGCAGCCGGAGGTGGCGACCCACCGGGTGGTCGGCGTGACCGAGGACGGGCACGGGGAGCGCCTGCTCATCACCCGCGGCGACGCCAACAACGTCGCCGACGCCGAACCCGTGCAGGCCGCACAGCTGCGGGGCGTGGTCGTGTACGCCGTGCCGTGGCTGGGTCGCATCAACGTCTGGGCCACCCCGGCCGTCAAGTCCGTCGTCGTCACCACGATCGGAGCACTCGCCGTCGGCTACGGCGCTCTCGTGCTGATCCGGGACGGTGTGCGTCGGCGGAGCGCGCCGCGCGCCGCCGCAGCCTGTGTGATCGCCGCGCTCGCATGGTCGGTCGTGGGCGCGCCCATCCCGGCGCGCGCTGCGACGGAGCCCCCGCCTTCCGAGGAGCTCGAGCTCAGCGGCGACGGGAGGACGTGGACGAGCGGCGAGTCGCTCGTGCTGTTCGCCGACGACACCTTCGTGCCGGGAGACACGGCCTCACGGACGCTGTGGATCCGCAACGCGTCGGCGGACCCCGCCGTCACATCGGTACGCGCCACGTGGACGCCCGTCGACCCAGCGGTTTCCGCCGATGCGGCCCTCGCCGACGCTCTCGTCGCCACCGCGGACGGCGAGAGCCTCGGCGATGACGAGCCCTGGGCCGGTCCCACGCTGCAGCCGGGAGCGATCGCGCAGATCCCGCTGACGGCCGCGCTACCGTGGGAGGCGGGCATGGCGACGCGGAACGGCGCGGCGTCGTTGACGGTGCAGGTGACGCTGACGCAGATGACGCCGACGCCGTCCGCCACCCCCTCGGCCACGGCGGCCCCGCTTTCGCCCGCCCAGCAGCCAGGCGCCTCTCCCGCCTTCGCCGACCTCGCCACGACCGGCGGCACCGCCGCGGTCTGGGTCGTCGCGCTGGGCGCGATCGCGCTCGTCTCCGGGATCGGTGGGCGGATGCTGGCGACGCGGCGCCGCTGACGGCTCGGTCTATCCGCGTCACGGCGCCGATCAGTCGACGAGGTTCCTCGACACCGCCATCGCGATGGCCTCCTCGCGTCCCGATACCCCGAGCTTGCGGTAGATGCTCTTCAGCTGCGTCTTGACGGTGTTGTGGGACACCTCGAGTTCGGCGGCGACCGCCGGAACCGACGCCTCCTTCATGAGCACCTTCAGCACCACCAGCTCGCGCGGTGAGAGCTTCGGCGGAGTGCCTGCGGCGGGGAGCACGGACTGGACGGGCTCGATGGCGCACGGCGCCGCCGCGTCGAGCGCCTGGAGCGTGAGACCGAGCTCGACCGGTGGCAGCAGGGCCAGCGGGTCGCGCAGACCACGGTCGCACAGGATCGCGGCGAGCGCGGCGACATCTCCCGCGGCCGCCTGCCCGCCGCCCAGCCGCAGGAGCGCCGCGACGCGAAGGGTGAGCACATTCGCACGCACGCGTGCGGACGCGGCAGCCGGCGGCTGGCCGCGAAGAAGGCGCAGCACATCGGCCGGGCGGTTCTCGACGAGGGCGATGCGTGCGCGCTCGATCTGCGTCGTGATGTCGCTGCCGCCGTCACCGTCGAGCACGGCGGCAGCCTGCGATGGATCGCCGGTGCCGAGATGAAGGAGCACCCGCGTCGACATCAGCGCTCGCCGGGCACCGCCGCTTGTGGCTTCGCGTCCCCGTGCCGTGACGAGGGCGGCGAGCTGAGTGAGTCCTACCGCGGCCTGACGGGCCCGCACGGCCACGTGCGCTTCGATGCGCGCCATGGTCAGCCAGTGCTCGCTGGTCGTGCGGTGGGGAACGAAGAACGAGATGTGCTCCTGCGCCCGCGCGATGTCGCCCTCCTCCAGCGCCAGCAGCGCTTCGGCGACGCGATAGAAGGTGCCCTGGTATCCGTCGAGCCCCGCGCGTGACCATGACCCGGCGCGGATGATCTCGATGTAGTGCCGCGCATCCGGCATGTCCCCGTTCAGCGCATGGATGCCGCTGAGCATCGCCAGACAGCTGAGCCCGTTGCGAGGGTTCGTCGTCTCCGCGAGCGCCGCGCCGAAGGCGAAGCATTCCAGCGCCTGTGGGCGATGCCCGGAGTAGTACAGGGAAGTGCCGAGCTGAGCGCAGATCAGCGGCAGCTCTCCGGCATGCGGCTCCCGTGCGTCGTCGGGCATGTCGATGAGCAGCTTGAGCGCTCGCAGCGCGACGCGTCCGGCGTTCTCGCGCATCCCGATCAGCCGGAGCGCCGCGCTTTCGGCCGTCCAGATGAACACCCGGTCCGAGTCGGACAAGCGGGTGTCGTCGGCGTTCGCGGCTGACACCGCCATGCGAAACAGCTGGAGGCCGCGAAGCCGTCGAACCCCCACCGCGTTGAGGCAGATCGCGAGCAGCATGACCAGCAGCGGCCACTCGCGCAGCTGCGGCAGCGGGACGTTCCCGAGCAGTTCGCGCACCGAGGTCGGGTGGGTGCTGAGAAGCTCGTGCCAGCTGCCCTTGACCACTCGACTGGCGAGTTCGAGGTCCCCGTCGGCGATCGCGAGGCGAAGGGCGTGCAGCGGCGAGTCACGGTCGAGCAGCCAGTCCACGACCGTATGCCGCAGCCTCGTCAGCTCATCCGGGTGGCGTCGCTTCAGCTCACGCAGCAGCAGGGTCCGCGCGAAGGGCACGAAGCGGAACAGCCGCTTCCCGCTGCGAGTGCTCCAGGTGCCCAGGCCGAACCGCTCGGCCTCGTCCAGCACGCGCGCGGCATCCGGGTTCCGGCTGAGCGTGACGGCGAGCGCGGCATCCGTCGCCTCGGCCGCACTGACGAGCACGAGCGTGGCGATCACCGCGGGGTCGTACCCCGATTGCGCGAGCCTCAACCGCATGTAGTCCTCGACGGCATCCAGTGCGCCGTCGAGAACCGCCTCGTCGTCCCCGATGTCGCCGCGCTTGGCCAGAGCGTGGATGACCGCCGGAAATCCGCCCGTCGTCTCCCGCAGCTTCGCGGATGCCTCGGCTCCGGTGCCCAGCGCCCGCGCGATCTCGTCCTCGCCGAACATCAGATCCTGCGGGCCGATCTCGCTGCGGTCGACCATGAGTGCGATACCGGGCCCGTCGAGCACGGTGGTGCGGTTCTCGGCCACGATGACGCGCAGCGCCGGTGCGGCGCTCAGCAGTCGGCAGAGCTGGACCAGCGTGTCCTCGTCCGCGGTCGCGGCGTCGTCGACCACGAGGACCAGTTCCTCCTCGAGCGCCTCGAGGCTCTCCCGCAGCCTCGTCCAGGGGCCGGCGGGGCGTGGGTCGCGTGGGCCCTCGCCCACCTCGAGTTGACGAAGCCGCTTGAGCGCCTCCACCGCGAAGCGGTCGGGCGCGGCGCACGCGGCATCCACCGTGATCCACGCGATCGGCTGCGTCGTCGCATCAGCCCACGCGCGGATCGCCACGGTCTTGCCCGCCCCGCTCGCGCCTCGCACCACGGTCAGCGACGACCCCAGCGAGAGCGCGCGGGTCAGCTGCGGCCGGTCGACGGCGTCGGCAAGGGGCCGGGGGGCTCCCGCCAGACTCCCGTGGAACGATCGCACTCCAGCCGATCCCCTCTCGTCGCGCTCCATCGCGACATGACGCTCTCACACCATAGGCGCGCGGGGGAAGGACGTACGGGATTTCCGGAGGGATGCCCCGCGGCGTGAGGGCTCGCCCGCGCTCAATAGACTTGAACGCATGTCGAAGGTCCTCCAGTCCCTGCCCGTCGGCGAGCGCGTCGGCATCGCCTTCTCGGGAGGGCTCGACACCTCCGTCGCCGTCGCGTGGATGCGCGACAAGGGCGCCGTGCCCTGCACCTACACCGGCGACCTCGGCCAGCCCGATGAGGATGACATCGCGTCGATCCCCGACCGCGCCCTGACGTACGGCGCCGAGGTCTCGCGCCTGGTCGACTGCAAGCCGGCGCTGGTCGAGGAGGGCTTCGGCGCCCTCGCCTGCGGCGCGTTCCACATCCGGTCCGCCGGCCGCACGTACTTCAACACGACCCCCATCGGGCGCGCCGTCACCGGCACGCTCCTCGTGCGGGCGATGAAGGAGGACGGCGTCGACATCTGGGGCGACGGGTCCACCTACAAGGGCAACGACATCGAGCGGTTCTACCGCTACGGCCTGCTCGCCAACCCCGCGCTGCGCATCTACAAGCCGTGGCTCGACGCCGACTTCGTCACCGAGCTCGGCGGCCGCACCGAGATGAGCCAGTGGCTCGTCGAGCACGGGTTCCCGTACCGGGATTCCGTCGAGAAGGCGTACTCCACCGACGCGAACATCTGGGGCGCGACCCACGAGGCCAAGACGCTCGAGCATCTGGATGTCTCGCTCGAGACGGTCGAACCCATCATGGGCGTGCGCTTCTGGGACCCGTCGGTGCAGATCGAGACCGAGGACGTCACGGTCACCTTCGACGCCGGCCGCCCCGTGGCCCTCAACGGCGTCGAGTACGCCGACCCGGTGGAGCTCGTGTTCGAGGCGAACCGCATCGGGGGCCGCCACGGGCTGGGGATGAGCGACCAGATCGAGAACCGCATCATCGAGGCGAAGTCGCGCGGCATCTACGAGGCGCCGGGCATGGCGCTGCTGTTCATCGCCTACGAGCGCCTGGTCAACGGCATCCTGAACGAGGACACCCTCGCGACGTACCACGAGCAGGGCCGCCGGCTCGGTCGCCTCATGTACGAGGGCCGCTGGCTCGAGCCGCAGTCGCTCATGCTGCGAGAGTCGATCCAGAAGTGGGTCGGCTCGACCATCACGGGCTCGGTCACGCTGCGCCTGCGCCGCGGCGAGGACTACACGATCCTCGACACGACCGGCCCCGGCCTGTCGTACCACCCCGAGAAGCTCTCGATGGAGCGCGTCGGCGACGCGGCCTTCGGTCCCACCGACCGCATCGGACAGCTCACCATGCGCAACCTCGACATCGCCGACTCGCGGGTGCGCCTGGAGTACTACGCCTCGCAGGGGCTCATCGGCGGCGCGACCGGCGCCCTCGTCGGGCGCCTGGAGCAGGGGTCGGCCGACGAGATCACCGAGCCCGCCGAGCACCTCAGCGCCGAGCGCGAAGAGCTGGCCGAGGCGACGGATGCCGCGTCCGAGGCCGCGGCGTTCGACTCCGGCACGGACTGATCGACCTTGCACGATCGTCCGGGTGTCGCCGTCGGTGGCAGCCGGGGCGTGAGCGTGCGCGCCCGCCGGCGCTGGAAACCGTGCGACATTCGGCGGGGAACGGCCTGCGGGGCTACGATTCCCAGGTGTGCCGCGTGACCCGAACGCGCGGCACTCGGTTCCGCGGTGCTCGACACCGCGTGCCGCCGACCGACCCGAAAGTCCTTCAATGTCGAAGCTCCTGACTCCACCCGAAGAGGAAGTGGTCGAGACGCCGCGTCGACGCCGTTCGATCGGTCGCACGATCGGCATCACGGTGTACGGCGTCATCGCGGGCGTGATCGTCCTCGCTCTCATCGCGGTGGGCTTCCTCGCGTTCACGGTGCAGCGGTCGTTCCCGCAGGTGAGCGGCGAGCTCGCCGTGCCCGGCCTCGACGACGAGGTGACGGTGCAGCGCGATGTCCTCGGCATCCCTCGCATCACGGCCGGCACCGCGCAGGACCTGTTCTTCGCGCAGGGCTACGTGCATGCTCAGGACCGGTTCTGGGAGATGGACTTCCGCCGCCACGTCACCAGCGGACGGCTGTCCGAGCTGTTCGGGGAATCGCAGCTCGCGACCGACAAGTTCCTGCGGACGCTCGGCTGGCGTGAGATCGCCGAGCAGGAGGTCGAGGCGCTGGGCGAGCTGGAGCGCGCATACTACGAGGCTTACGCCGACGGGGTGAACGCGTACCTCGCCGAGAACGACGGCGCCGACGCATCCTTCGAGTACGCCGTGCTGGGCCTGCAGAACCCGGACTACGAGATCGAGCCGTGGACGCCGGCGGACTCGGTGGCGTGGCTGAAGGCGATGGCATGGGACCTTCGCACCAACATCGAGGACGAGACCGAGCGCGCCGTCATCGCGGGCGACTTCACGGCGGAGGAGCTCGCGCAGCTGTACCCCGAGTACCCCTTCGACCGGAATCCCGTCATCGTGCCCGAGATCTCGAGCGTCCCCGAGGTCGGCACCGTCCCCGACATCGATGAGAGCGGGACCGAGACGGATACCGCCACATCGTCCATCGAGTGGACCGAGGTCGACGGCATCATCGAAGCGGTCAGCCGGCTGGTCGGGGGCGTCGGCGAGGGCATCGGGTCGAACTCGTGGGTCGTCTCCGGCAATCACACCGAGTCCGGAATGCCGCTGCTCGCGAACGACCCGCACCTGGGTGCATCGCTGCCGAGCGTGTGGCATCAGATCGGGCTGCGCTGCGCGACCGTGTCGGATGAGTGCCCGTTCGACGTCGCCGGTTTCGGCTTCTCGGGCGTTCCCGGCGTGATCATCGGACACAACGACCGCATCGCGTGGGGCTTCACGAACCTCACGACCGATGTGACCGACCTCTACCTCGAGAAGATCGAGGACGGCCAGTACTGGTACGACGGCGCCCTCGTGCCGCTGGAGGAGCGCACCGAGACGATCGAGGTCGCCGGGGGCGACGACGTCGAGCTCGTCATCCACGCCACGGTCAACGGACCGATCGTGTCAGGGCTGACCGGCGACTTCACCGCCATCGCCGCGAACCCCTACACCGGAACGGACGGCGCCGTCGCGCCGCCCGCCGATGCGCCCGAGGGCCAGTACGCCGTCAGTCTGCGCTGGACGGCGCTCGAGCCCGGCACCACCGCGACCGCGCTGTTCGCCATGAACGCGGCGCGCGACTTCGACGACTTCCGGGGAGCGGCGGCGCTCTTCGACGTTCCGGCGCAGAACCTCGTCTACGCCGACATCGAGGGCAACATCGGCTACCAGACGCCCGGCCGGCTTCCTACCCGCGGCGCGGGCGACGGCTCCATGCCGCAGCCCGGATGGGACTCGGCCTACGCCTGGCAGGGATACATCCCCTTCGAGGAGCTGCCGGTGTCGTACAACCCGCCCGAGGGCTTCATCGTCACCGCGAACAACGCGATCGTCGGCGAGGACTACCCCTACTTCCTCACGCGCGACTGGGACTACGGCTGGCGCGCGGCCCGGATCACCGAGCTGATCCAGCGCAAGATCGCGAACGGACCGATCACCGCTGACGACCTCCGCAGCATCCAGGCCGACAACTTCTCCTTCATCGGCATGCGTCTGACAGCCGCCTATATGGACGTCACGACCGGTCGGGAGCGGACGGATGCGGCGCTCGACCTGCTGCGCGAGTGGGACGCGCAGAACGCCGCCGACTCCGCGGCCGCCGCGTACGCCAACGTGCTGTGGGACACCCTGGTGACGAACCTCTTCGTCGAGGGTCGCGACAACCCGGCGCCGCGCAGCGACCAAGGCCGGCTCTTCCTCGTCGTCGACGAGCTGCTCAAGAACCCGGACGCTCCCTGGTGGACGAACGAGTCGCTCGGCGTCAGCAGCATGGCGGAGATGCTCGAGCAGTCCGCGATCGAAGCCGAGCGCCGACTGGCCCAGCTGCAGGGCGACAATCCGGCGCGCTGGAACTGGGGCGGTCTGCACGCGCTGTCGCTGAAGAGCGAGACGTTCGGCTCCTCGGGCATCGCGCCGATCGAGTACCTGTTCAACCGCGGTCCCTACGCCGTGGGCGGCGGCTCGTCGATCGTCAACGCGACCGGTTGGGACCTCGGCTCGAGTTTCGCCACCATCACCGTGCCCTCCATGCGCATGGTCGTCGACCTGGGCGACTTCGACGCGTCGGGCTGGAATCACCTGACCGGTGCGAGCGGGCACACGTATCACCCGAACTACGTCGACCAGACGGAGGCGTGGCAGCGGGTGGAGCTGACGCGATGGGCCTACACACCCGAGGCGGTGGACGCCGCAACCACCGACACGCTGGTCCTGACCCCGGGCGGCTGATTCCCGGCGAGTCTCGCGCGTGGCGCCGTGGTGAGCGGCGGAGACGCCGTGCAGGCGGAGGCGCGATCCCCCGTGCGATCGCCTCAGCTTGCGACGCCTCGGTCCACTCGGACGGTGTTGTGGGGTCACGCCCCGGCGGGTTCGCGGACGCGGTCGTAGGCGATGGAGAGAACGCCATGGTCCCCAGCGACCGCGTGCGCCAGCGTCCACGCCGCAGGCGCAAGGCCGTCTCCCAGCAGCCGCCTGCCACCACCCAGTGTCACAGGGAACACCGTGAACGAGAGCCGGTCGACCCGGTCGGACGCAAGGAGCGCCCGTATCACGCTCGCGCTCGAGAAGACGACGATGTCGCCGCCCGGCTCCCCTTTCAGCCGGTCGACCACGTCCGGGGCCGGCTCGTTGAAGACGCGGGCGTTGCTCCAGGGAGCATCGACCAGGGTCGACGACAGAACGACCTTCTCGGCGTCGCGCATCCATTGGCCGTATGCGCGGTCGCGAGGATCGGCGGTGTCTTCGTCGGCGACAGTGGGCCAGTACGAGAAGAACCCTTCGGCGTTGATGCGGCCCAGGAGCGTGGTCGTTGCCGCTTGCCAGAGGTCAGTGAGATGGTCGCGCGCGACGTCGCTGATCGCATATGGCATCAGCCACCCCATGTCGGCGGGTCCGTTCGGTCCTTGGTAATAGCCGTCCATGCTTACAGCGATGTTGGCCACAACGCGCCGGTTCTTGGAACTCATCTGTCGGTCCTTACTTTGCTGAGAGCGGTGATGTGAAGAGGGCGGCGAGATTGTCGAGGCACTGATCCCAGCCGAGCTGTATGCCGGCGACGAACTCCGCCGACTGGACCGTGCTGTCGCTGATGCGCGCGTGGACCGCGATCTCCGTGCCGCTGGGCACGACTGCGAGCGCCCACCGATACTGGGCGGTGAAGCCGACCGTCCCGTCAGCCAGCAGCGGCGACAGGTGGAAGCTGATGCTGCCACCGGGTTCAACGGCGTCGATCGCTCCGACCGCGCGACCCACCACGTCGGCAGAGTCTGGGCGACTGTCGATGTCGACGTATTCCTGCTCGATTCGGTCGCCACTCGTTGCGCTGAAAACGATCTTGCTGAGGCGCAGGTCGTTCGTGGTCCACCACTTCTCGAGCAGGTCGGGCCGAGTGAGATGGTCCCACACGGTCTGACGGTCCGCGGCCAGTGTGCGAGTGAAGACGAACTCCCGTCCGTCCGCCCACTGAGCGCGGTCCGCGGCGAGGGTTTCGGAATCGACGCTGGCGGCGTACGCGTCGAACCGCGCACGCTCGTCCGCGTGTGCTGATGCCACTTCGGCCACCCTTCGAATCTCGGCCTCGAGCGACTGCAAAGCCTCGACGACAAGGGCATATATGCGCCGCTGACCCGACCGCCGCGACACGGCCAAGCCGGCGCGCTCCAGAGCCTGCAGATGTTTCGTCGCCTGCGGCTGACGCAAGCCGCACAGATCAGCCACGCTCCCCACGGACCGCGGTCTCTCGGCGAGGACCTCCACTATGCGCCATCGCGCAGGGTCCGCCAGGGCGTCCAACTGAGCATGCATGCTCGTATTATTCACCGAGAGGAATATTCTTGTCAAGGAATCTTCAAGTCTCGCCACGGGTCGCATTTCGCTTATGGTGAGGCCATGGCCGAACGGGGAGAACGACGGTGAAAATGCGGATCTCGGCGGAGCGGCTCAGGGCCTCCCTGTGGTTCTGGCCGATGTCGGCCGCCCTGGTGGCACTGGTGCTGACGCTCGTTCTGATGCCCATCCGAGCTTCCGGATCGCAGCCGACTCCGCTGTGGCCGGGCGACGCGCAAGCAGCATCGGCACTCGTGCAGCTCATCGGAACCGCCGTGATGACGGCAGCGACGCTGACCTTCTCTCTGACCGTGGTTGCGCTCCAACTGGCCTCCCAGCAGTTCTCGCCCCGACTGCTCCGCGAGTTCGCCCGGGACCCGGTCACTCAGGTCGTGCTCGCGGTCATGATCTCCACTTTCGTGGTCGCAGTGACGGCGATCAGTGGCATCCGGGAGGACGAGCCGCTGCCGGTGGCGGTCCTGGTTCTCGTCTATGTGCTGGGCATCGCGTCAGCCGGTGCTCTTCTCGGCTTCGTCGGGCACCTCGTGCGCGTCCTGCGAGTCGACACGATGATGGTCGCGGTTCATCGGGAAGCGTCGAAGACGATCTCGCAGACCTACCCGGATTATGGCGACACCGATAAGAAGCCGAGCCTCGACCTGGAGCGCCACAGGGAGGGGGCGCCCTTCGCGGCCTCCCAGAGCGGCTTCGTCCGGCAGATCGATCCGAGACAGCTCGTCGAAGCCGCGCAGGAGCTCGATGTCCTGGTGCGTCTGGATGTCCGCCCCGGGGATCATGTCGTAGCGGGAGCACCTCTTGGCATCGTGTGGGGCGGGGCGCGACGCCCGAGGCTGTGGAGTCGGTCAGCCGCAGGGCCGAGCGTGCCATCCAGATCGGCATAGAGCGGACCTCGGACCAAGACGTGGCGTTCGGACTGCGTCAGTTGACCGACATCGCGGTGAAGGCCATCTCTCCCGGCATCAACGACCCCGTGACCGCCGCGACCGCCTTGGCCCATTCGGCCGACCTGCTCACCAAGCTGCAGCGCAAACAGCTGGGCACCCAGGCACACTCCGACGCGCAGGGGAACGTCCGGGTGCTGACGCCGGACCGGGACCACCGCTACTACCTCGACCTGGTCTGTGCGCCTGTCAGGCGTTACGGCGGTCAGGAGCCGATCGTGTTGTCAGCGGTGCTGCGACTGCTGCGCGATTGCGCACGCACTGCCCAGGATGACCAGCAGCGGCAGGAGATACGCCGGCAGCGCGACCTCGTCGTTGCAGACATCGGTGACCGCCTCCTCGACGACGACCAGGAATCGATCACTGACCTCGCCGAGCGGATCGAGCAGGTACTGCGAGGAGAGGTGTCAGAGGGGTACCGCGACCGTGCGGGCGAGACCCGGTCCCTGTGACCTGCGACGACCCGACGTCGGCCACGAGAAGGTCACACCGCGAGGAAGCTGGACCAGCGATCACGTTGCGGCACGGTCTCTGACTCGTTCCACCCATCGAGTCAGCTCCGCGGCGAGCGCAGCAGCTGCATCGAGCTGGATCAGATGACCGGCGCCGTCGATGAGTGCGAGCGACGAGTGCGGGATCTCGTGGTGCAGGCGATGGGCGCGATCCTGAGGGATCCAGGCATCGTCCGTCCCCCAGACGATGTGCACCGGTTCCGTCACGTTGCGGTACGCCGGCTCCACCTCGTCGGTGAAGCGCTCGTCGGCCTGGGCGATCTGCCGATAGAACGCCGCCTGGCCCACGTCGTCCGTCCAGGGATGGACCAGCAGGTCGAGATCCTCGTCACGCAATCCCCGGCGGCTCGCTCCGCGGATATAGGCCTCCACCGCTCCGCGGTGAACCGGTGCGGGAAGCTGCGCGAACACCTCGGCGTGCTGCTTCACAAGCCGGAAGAACGGCGACCCCCAGGGCGAGAGCGCGACGACGTCGACCAGGCACAGAGATGCGTAGCGGGCTCCATGCAGCAGGCGGGCTCGCAGAGCGACGGCGCCGCCCACGTCGTGAGCGATGACGTGCGGTTGCTTGAGCGCCCACGTGTCGAGCAGGTGCGCGAACAGCTTGCCCTGCGTTCCGAGGTCGACATCATGTCGGGCGTCCTTCGACGACGCGCCATATCCCGGCATGTCCCACAGGTAGATCGTGAACCGCGATGACAACGCGCCAGCGATCGGCCGCCACAGCGCCGAGGACCAAGGCGTGCCGTGAAGGAAGACCAGCGGCGGCCCCTCGCCGAAGCGGTCCCATGCGACGGTGCGTCCCCGCCAGAGCAGCGTCCGCGTGAGGTGATGCGTGGTCACGGTCCTATCGTGCCCCAGGCAGCGAAACGGGGCGCGGGCGGATGAATCCTGATGTCGACTCCCTCCCGCGCCACCGCCCGAAGCGTTGAGAAGAGAGGCCATCCCTGGGCTCGCTGGACCTGACAACCAGTGGCTGACCGCCCTCACGCTCGTGCGAGCGGTGCCCTACGGCACCGCTCAACGTGAGGTTCCACCCCGCCGCCGTGGCAGCGGCAGGACGGTTGTCGGGACGAGTGGCTCGGCGTACCATCTGCCGCAGAGGCGCGACATGCTCCACCGTCGAGGAGGACTGGGAGAGGTCCTCGCAGCGAACGTGATGGGCGGGAGGGAACCGCACGTCCTCATCGCAATGCCCTCTTTCTCGCTCGGCGAGTCGACCCTGGCGCACTACGCGGCGCGCATCCCGGCCCTCGAGCACCGGTACTTGAACGCCGTGTTCCTGCTCGCCTCCATCCCGGGCTGCACGATGATCTACCTCTGTTCGCAGGCGCCGGCGCCCGGCATCATCGACTACTACTTCTCCCTCATGCGCGATGCGGTGCGTGAGAGCGCCCGGCGCCGGCTGCACATCGTGTCGTTGGACGACCGTTCCGTACGCTCGCTGGCGCAGAAGCTCCTCGATCGCCCGGAGATCATCGAGTCACTGCGCACGCTCATCGGCGACCGCCCGGCGTTCATCGAACCGTGGAACGTCACCGAGTTCGAGATGGAGGTCGCCTCGCGGCTCGGTTGTCCCATTAACGGAACCACGCCGGAACTGTGGCCGATCGGATTCAAGAGCGCCTGTCGAGAGCTGTTCCGCGAAGTGGGCGTGCCGACCCCTCGCGGTGTCGAGCACGTACGGTCGATCCAGGACGTGCGCCAGGCCATCCAGCGGCTGCGGTCCGAGGCCTCGGCGATCCGCGGTGTGGTCGTCAAGCACGACAACAGCGGCTCGGGCGACGGGAACCTGGTCATCCGGTTCGACGACCGCCTCGGCGTCGAGGAGCGCCTCGCGGCCGTGCCGCAGTGGTATCTCGGCGATCTCGCGGCCGGTGGAGTGGTGGAGGAGCTGATCACGGGCACGGAGTTCAGCAGCCCGAGTGCGCAGGTCGATGTACGACCGGACGGGGACGTCGTCATCCTCGCCACTCACGAGCAGGTCCTCGGCGGCCAGGACGCCCAGGTCTATCAGGGCTGCGTCTTCCCTGCTCGACAGCATTACGCAGCCGACCTCGCCCGGTACGCCACGAGGATCGGCGAGGGATTGCGGGCGCGGGGCGTCATCGGCCGGATGAGCGTGGATTTCGCCGCAGCTCGCGACGGGTCCGCGCCTGATGACACTGCCGGCTGGCGGGTGTACGCGCTGGAGGTCAACCTGCGGAAAGGGGGTACGACGCACCCGTACGCCGCGCTGCGCCACCTCGTCGTCGGACACTACGACGCCTCCGCCGGTGCCTGGATCGCCGAATCGGGGGGAACCCGCTGCTACTACTCCACCGACAACCTCGTGGAGCCGCACTGGCTCGGAATGGATCCGGCGCTCGTGATCACGGCGGTTCGGGATGCCGGGCTGCAATTCTCTCCGGAGACCGGTTGCGGCGTGGTGCTGCACATGCTCGCGTGCCTCGCGATCGACGGACGGCTCGGTCTCACCTCGATCGCGACGACGCCCGGTGCGGCTCGGAATGCCGCTGAGGAAGTGCAGCGAGTGATCGACCGGCTCGCCCTGATGGGCTCCCGGACGAGTTCGAGGTGATCCGATCGGGTTCGCCGTTGACGGATGCGCGGAGGCGACGGCGATCTCGATCTTCGTCGACCATCCCGTTAGTGTGGCGGCAAAGGAGGACGCACCATGCCGATGGACGATCAGAGCGTCGAACGGGGCTCCGAGATGGACCTCGCGCTCGAACGGGCGCTCGCGGCGGCGAACCTGCGCGCCGGCGACGCGGTCAGCACGTCACTCGCACACGTGGGTGACCAAGCGGAGCCCTCGGCCGTCGACACCGGCGACACCGGCGCGGCATCCGACGGCGACTGACGCAACGGTCCGCGCAGGAGCCGGAGGTCGCGGGACCTCTCAACCGCGCTTCTGCGCGAACAGTGAGGGGTCGACGGGCCGGATCGCGCGCGGCAGCTTCTGCACGACAAGCAGGTATGAGTCGGTGACCAGCTCCTCGACGAGCCCCTCGTCCAACGGGCCCGGCCGCACGGTGATCCAGTGCTTCTTGTTCATGTGGTAGCCCGGCGTGATGTTCCGGTAGTTCTCGCACAGCGCCCTGGCGTCCTCGGGATCGGCTTTGAGAGTGATGATCGGCTCACCGGTGACCGCCGTCAGCAGCATGAAGACCTTGCCTCGGATTTTGTAGACGTCCCATTCAGGCCCGAACGGGTGCTGCAGTTCGGCGCCGGGCAGCTCGTCGGCACGCGCGCGGGCGAGCCCCTGGAGCTTCTCCTCCTGCAATCCGACCTCCCTCGGGTTCCGTGACGCGCCCCGCGTGGGCGTCAGCTCCTCTTCAGTTCCTCGGCGAACATCACGAGGATGCCGCTGGGACCGCGGACGTACGTGAGCTTGTAGACGTCCTGGTAGGTGGCGACGCCGCGCAGCGGGTGGCACCCATGCCGGGCCGCGATCCGGAGCGCTTCGTCGATGTCGTCGACCGAGAAGGCGACGCGGTGCATGCCGATCTCGTTGGGACGGGTGGGCTCGGTCTCGATCGCTTCGGGGTGGATGTACTCGAACAGCTCGATCTGACCGTGGCCGTCCGGCGTCTGCAGCATCGCGATCTTGGCGTGATTGCCGTCGAGGCCGACGGCGGTGTCCGCCCACTCGCCGCTGACGGTGTCGCGCCCGACGACCGTGAGCCCGAGGTCGGTGAAGAAGGCGGTCGCCGCTTCGAGGTCGCGCACGGCGATGCCGACGTTCTCGAGTTTGATGACCATGGGTCGCATGCTACCCAGCCGGTCCGACCCGCACCGCGGCTGGGCGGGCAGCCCGCCATCCTGGCCTCACGGTGCGGACGCCCCCACACCGTCCTGGATGGTGCGGATGTGCGCGCCGAGGGCGCCGGACGCGAGCAGGCCCGCGCCGAGCGGGCCCGCGGAGTGACTTCCGACCGGCGGCAGCCGTCGCAGCGCCGACCCGACGGGATCGCTCATGTGCTCGAGCTGCCAGCGGATCTCGGCCGCCGCCGCGTCGGGATCATCAGGTGCCGCCAAGCCGACGGCTTGGGCCGCATAGGCCGCTGCGCCCAGGGCGTGCGCACCCATGTGCGCCACGCCGGCGGCCTGTGCCGCAGCGCGGGCGGCCGCCACTGCCGCGGTCGACGAGACGACGTGCGCCGCCCGGCCGGCTTCGAACCGCCGCTTGATCTCCCCCGCAGCGGTCAGCTCGCCCCGGGAGAACGCGCGGGCCCGCGCGATGGCGTCGCGGGCACGGCCGTCATGCGGGGCTTCCGCCTCGAACAGCGGGAGTACACGTTCCGCGCAGTCAGCGGCCCATGCTGCAACGAGGCGGCGGTCGGCTTCGCTGAGGCTCTGGGGTGACGGCACCGGGGCAGTCTCCCACAGGTGCCGGTGATCCCAAGGCCCACGGCCGCCGGCGATGTCAATCGCTCATGCAAGCGATCGCGGCCTTGAGGAGGTCCGCGGCGGACTCTGCCTCCGCACGAGAGCTGTACGGCCCGTCGCCCGGGCAGTCGATGACGGTGTCCGTGTTGAAGTCGTGGCGAGGGAAGTAGGAGGTGGTGCCCCCCGCATCCGTCTCGGTCACCACATCGATGTCCATGCGAATCCTGTCCTGCACTGGCCGCTGCCTCTCCTGGCTGCGGCGCACGATAAGTGAAGGGCAAAAGTACGAGTCGCCGACGAATGTGCATCGGGGCTTGACCCAGCCCCGACCTCTCACGTACAACCGGCGACGACTTCGCGGGCGCTTTCGAGTCGGGCGTCAAGATGGACTGTGGCCTCGACCTTCACGCTCGTCACAGAATCGCGCTTCTCGGTGCAGGCGCTGTTCGACGTATCCCTGGACATCGACGCCCATGTGGCATCGATGTCCGACTCGGAGGAGCGGGCGATCGCCGGCGTGACGACGGGGCGGATCGGACTCGGCGAGACGGTGACCTGGCGCGCACGTCACTTCGGCGTCTGGTTCACACTGACGACGGAGATCTCGGAAATGGAGCGGCCCACACGGTTCGTGGACCGGCAGGTGCGGGGCCCCTTCAAGACGCTCGTGCACGAGCATCGCTTCGAGCCGCTCCCGGGCGGGTCGCGGATGACCGATCACATCACCGTCGGCTCGCCGGTTCTCGGCAGGGTGGCAGAACGGCTGATCCTCGTCCCGTATCTCCGCCGGCTCATCGCGAAGCGGAACGCTCATCTCCTCGCCGCCCTGAGCTGACGCACCCTCCTCGCGTCAGCGCTCCGCCAGAAGAAGAGACCGCAGGCGGATGCGGTCGTCCGTCTCCACGCCCAGCTCGTCGAGCACGTGATCCGGGTCGGCGACGAACTCGCGCACGTGCGGTCCCACCTCCGCCAGCCAGGCGTCGACCTGCTGAGGCGTCCACCATGCCTGCCTGTCGTGCGTGGGCCCCCCATGCGCTCCGGTTCCGGCCATCGCTCGCACGGAGTCGGCGTAATCGGCGACGATGTCGTCCGCTGCGACGCCGGCGTGTGCAAGCAGCAGCGCCGTGATCATGCCGGTGCGGTCACGTCCGCCGGCGCAGTGCACCAGGATGCCCGGCTCAGACGCGGCGATGGCCGAGACCGCACCCCGCACCATCTCAGGCAGGATGCGGGCGTTGTGCCGCCAGTACTCCGGCGAGTCCAGGATCGGGAGGCACACGGCGCGGAACTCGGGATGCGATTGATCCTCGGTCGGAGCAAGAGTGATGACGACCTCCTCGGGCGGACGCACATCGGGGTCTCCGGCGCGACCCCCGACCTCGTCGACGGAACGAAGGTCCACCACGGAGCGCAGTCCCCACGTCATCGCGTCGGCCCAGCCGGCGGCGGTGAGCAGCTCCCGCCTCGGGCCACGCGCGATGCGCCCTCGGATGGTCGCGCCTGTCGCTCCGAGCGGCGTGGGAAGCCCGCCCAGATCCCGCACGTTGCGAGCGCCATCCCAGTCGAGATTCCGCATCCGCTGAGGCTACCAACGTGCCGAGCGCACCCGGTGAGACATCAGGCGAACGGTCTCGGCAGGCGTGGGGCCCTAGGCCGTGTTGATCAAGTCGATTCGTGTTCGGGTGGGTGAGTCTTGAACGGTGGCGCGACAGGAAATCTCTGACGACGTGTGGTCCGTGATGGAGCCGTTGATGCCGACGGTGTCCGGTCGGTCGCGGCCATGGACGGATCACCGGCTCGCTGTCGAGGGCATGGCGTGGAAGTATCGGACCGGCGCCTCGTGGCGGGACGTCCCGGAGCGGTTCGGGAAGTGGAACTCGATCTACAAGCGGTTCAACCGGTGGGCCGAGGGCGGCACCTGGGAGAAGCTGCTCGCCGAGGTGCAGAAGCAGGCCGACGCCGCCGGGAAGATCGACTGGGTCGTCTCGATCGACTCGACCATCGCGCGTGTTCATCAGCATGGCGCGACCCTGAAGCGGGACACAGGGGGCTCGTCCGAATCACAAGAATCCGTGGTTCGAGCCGCCTGATCACGGGATCGGCCGGTCCCGTGGCGGGCTGACGACCAAGCTGCATCTCGTCTGCGATGGCCGCGGCCGGCCGCTCGGCATGATGATCACCGGGGGGGAGGAATGTTAACGACACCACGATGATGACCGCTGTGCTCGAGGACATCCGCGTCCCCCGCGCGGGCAAGGGCCGGCCCCGCACCCGCCCCGATCGAGTCCTCGCCGACAAGGGCTATCCCTCGAAGGCGAACCGCGCCTGGCTCCGCGACCGCGGTATCGCCGCGACGATCCCCGAGCGTGACGACCAGATCGCGCACCGTCGGAAGAGGCCGGGCCGGCCGATCGACTTCGGCGACCAGCAGCAGGCGCGCTACAAGGGCCGCAACGTCGTCGAGCGGTGCTTCAGTCGGCTCAAGCAGTGGCGCGGGATCGCGATGCGCTCAGACAAGCTCGCCCGCAACTACCGGGCCGCGATCAGCGTCGCCGCGACGCTGGTCTGGATCAAGGCCGACGTCACGACCGCGTAAACGCGGATTCCTCGCGACCTGGAACGGTCGTTCGAGCTGGACGCAGGTTTCCCGGCCCTGAACGACTCATGAACTCCGGATCCTCTACCTCGGATGTCGCCCACAGATCCATACGGTGACTCTGAAGGCATGACGCAGCAGAGTACAAGAGGAGAAGTTGTGATCCGATTCAAGACGAAGTTGAGTGCTTCGGTGATCGCCGCGGCGCTTCTTGCGACCTTCGCGTCATCGGGTGCCGCGCTCGCGCAGGAACTCGACCCGGTGACACAGCCCAGCCCAGAGCCCTCGGCGCCAGTCAGCGTGGTTACGCTTGGCGACGTTGGTCTCGATGTCGGAGATCGCGTTTCGGTCGATGAGCTGGTCACCGCTGCCGCGGAGATCGGGCAGAATGTCGAATCTCAACTTGAAGGACTGCCGCCGTCGGAGCAGAGCGCAATCGAAGCGCCGCTTGCAGTCGCCGCTGCTTCGGCCTGGGACGAAGTGTCCCGGTGGAATGACAACAAGGGCGTGGCCGTGGTGCTTCGCTACGGCGACGGCACATCGTGGGGTTGGATCAAGCTCCGGGACAAGCACGGGATCACTCAGAACATGCTGCGCAAGACCACACAGTTCCCCCGAGACCGAGTCGCCCAGGGGAGCGCATGGGTGTACACGACCCCTGCAGTTCTGTACACCTGCTGGCTCGGCGTGTGCACCGTGGAGAAGTCCCAGGACGTAAAGGTCGTCAATGAGACGAGCAGCCAGAAGGGCATCATCACCGCGTACTGTGTCGGGCTCACGATCTGTCCCCAGTGGGTTCGCGACGTTGCCGCATGACCAGCGGCCAGACTGGGCCGCTCTGATATCGCAAGCAGTCGCACGCGGCCCCGCGTCGATCGTCACTGTAGTGCGCAGCCAGCTCTTCGAATCTACGGTCGAGATCGTGTTTGACGGCGGGATTCAGCGTCCGGGCAGGTTCGGGGTGCGAATCGAGGTGCCCAAGACGGTCGGAGACGAACGCTGGCAACAGATGGCGTTCCCCGACACGCCGGCAGACTGGGCATGGATCGCTGCCATCGTCGAAGTCCTCGAACCATACGAGGCCATCAGCGACGCTGAAATCCCCCCTGCCGACGAGCACGGAGTTCGTTGGCTCAACCATCTCTAGCCAGGACGTCGGGTGGAGTCTCCCGCGGTTCGGGACTCCGCCCGGCGTCGAGATCCGGCGCCCACTTGATCAACACGCCCTAGTCGTCCGCCGAGCCGGTGTCCGCCCGGTGGATGAGCGCGGCGGCGCCGAGGAGCGGCGCCTGGCCGTCCAGGGGCGACGGAACGACCCGGACGCGGCGGGCATGCGGCAGCGGCGCCGTGCGTGCGACGCTCTCGCGGACGAGGTCGAAGTAGTCAGGCGCGACGCCCGCGAAGCCGCCGGCGATCACGGCGACCTCGAGGTCGAGAAGTGCTGCCGTGCTGGCGATGCCCTCGCCGACGGCGGATGCCGAGCGCCGCACCGCGGCGACGGCGATTCCGTCGCCGTCGCCGTACGCGGCCGCGAGATCCTCGCCCGTGCTGCCGGTCCACCCGTGCGCTCGCGCCCACGCGACACTGGCCGGGCCTGACGCGATGGACTCGAGCGTTCCGTCGAGCACGTCCGTGCCGGCCGCTTCTCGAAGCCGGATCTGGCCGATGTGCCCGGCGTTGCCGCTGTGGCCGGACACCACGCGGCCGTCGAGCAGCAGGCCGCCGCCGATGCCGGTCGACACGACCATGGCGATCGCGTTGCGAGCGTCGCGCGCGGCACCCAGCCAGTGCTCGGCCATCATCAGGCAGGCGCCGTCCAACGCCAGTCGCACCGGCACGTCGGGCACGACGGTGCGCAGGGTGCCGACGACATCCAGATGGGCGCCGCCCGGCAGGTTCAGCGGCGACGTCGACCCTGCCGTGGTGTCGACAGGACCGGCCGAACCGGCTCCCACGCCGACGATGCGCGCGGACGGAGCGGTTGCGACCGCGGCGGCCGCGGCATCCCGGATCGCCGCCACGAGCTGCTGGTGGGATGCCGCGCGCCCCGTCGGGCGCCGGTGTCGGCTGCCGTGGAGCAGCACCCCGTCCGCGTCGATGAGCGCCGCCTCGACCTTGGTTCCTCCGATGTCGACCGCGAGCGCGAACCGGGAGGGCGCGACACTCACGACGTCAGCACCCGCGTGACGAGTCGCTCCTCGTCGACGCCCGCAGAGGAACGGATGACGCGGTGAACGGCATTGCCGGCCACCTCGGTCAGGTGCTCCACGGGCTCGCCGTCGACGTACAGCACGGCCGTGCCCTCGTCGAGCCCGAACCCGTGCGGCAGCGCGCCGGTGGCGATCGCGTGCTGCAGGGCCGGCCGCCGCTCCGGCTGCGAGTCGTAGTGCACGCCCAGAGAATAGGGCACGAGCCCGAGTCCGTCGTCGATCACCGAGACCTCGCCGAAGGTCGACGTCGGCCCGCCGACATGCCAGCACAAGGCGCCGGCCGAGGTTCCCGCGAGCAGGATGCCGGCATCCCACGCCTCGCGCAGCACGCGATCCAGCCCGTGCACGCGCCACACGGCGAGCAGGTTGGCGACGCTTCCGCCGCCGACCCACACCAGGTCGCTGCCGAGAATCGTCTCGCGCAGATCGGGCTGGTTGCGCCCGAACAGTCGCACGTGGACCGCGTCGACGCCGGTCTGGGCCGCGGCCGCGAGCTCGCGCCCTTCGTCGACGCGCTGATCGCCCGACGCGGTGTTGATGAAAGCGACGCGGATGCGGCGTCCCGTGACGCCCGTCAGCTCGAGCGCGTACCGTTGCAGCGGGCTGAACTCCACGTCGCCCCACTGCGCGGGCGTCCATCCGCCGCACGTGGCGAGGATCCTCCGGCTCATGACGGCTGCACCGCGTCGGCGTTCCACGCCCGGACCGAGAGCCGGTCGAGCGACGCACCACCGGCGTCGAAGCCGATGCGGCGGGACGCACCGGCCGCGAGCCCGAACGCGTTGTCCTCAAGCACGCGACCCACCGCGTGCGGGAAGCCGTCGATGAGCACGAGCGGTGCCGCGTGATCCCCGACATTGCGCACGATCAGTGCGTCGCCGTCGAGCCAGGCGGCCAGGCGGGTGCGCGGCAGTCCGTGCAGCGGCGCACGGCCCTCCGCGTACGGGGCGAGCAGCTCCTCGATCGGCCGGTCCATCAGGTCTTCGAGCGGCTGCGCTTCGAGCTCGCGCAGCGCCTCGGACTTCGGCTGGTGGTTGAACGGGTACCACGCTGACGAGAGGTGCTCGCCGGCGGCATCCGTCAGCTCGACCGAGAGGATCAACGGCTCGACGTCGACCCCACGCAGCGACGCCGTGAGATCGAACGGACACACGCGGCCGTCGGCGGCGACGTCCACGACCTCGTCTCGCGCGGCGATCACCCGCAGCCCCGCGTCGAACAGGCGAGCGGAGAGCCGAGCCCCGACGAGAGGAGCAGGCGTGTCGTTCGACACGTGAACCGCCGCGCGGAACGTGTCGTCCTGCCCCCACACCGTGCTGTCGTACACCGCATACGCCGAGGCCGGGGCGCCGAACTGCTTCGCCCGGTAGTACGAGAGCTTCGGCACGCCGTAGTAGTCGATGACCGCCCACGACGCGCCGGGGAAGGCTTCGCCGACCTTGTAGAACCAGTACGCCGCCGTCTCGACGCCGCTGTGCGCGCGCATCCGCTCGGACGCGAAGCGAAGGGCGTCGCCCTGGGCGAGCTGCGAGTACTCGACGAACGTGCGCCAGTCGCGGATCGGGCCGTAGTGCGCGTACCGGGCCTGCTTGAACAGGTCGAACAGCGAGAACTGGGCCTGGTGCTGCATGATCGCCCCGTGCGCGGGAGGCGGCCACGCCTCCAGCAGGGCCGGATCGAGGAACCGGTGCATGCTCTCGAGGTTGCACTGGCTCGACAGCCCGTACTCGCCGAACACCGCGGGAAGGTAGTCGCGGTACGCCTCGACCGGCATCCCGTCGTGGTAGACGCCGTAGAAGTGCTCGCTCCCGCCCCAGGGGTCGGTGCGGTGGAACGGGCGCGACGGGTCGTACTGCGTCACGCGGCGGCCGATGACCGTGAGCAGATCGTCGGAGGTGATGGTGGCGGGGTTCTCGTTGCCGCCGCCCCACATGATCAGCGACGGGTGGTTGCGCAGGCGCCGCACGATCCGTGAGGCCTGCTCGTCGATCGTGGCGAGGTCCGCGCCGGTGGAGTCCAAACCGAAGGTGAGCGGGAACTCCTGCAGCACCAGGATGCCGCGGCGGTCGCACTCGTCGAAGAACTCGTCGCTCTCGATCGTGCCGCCGCCCCAGGCCCGGAGCATCTGCAGGTTCGCTCGCACGACGAGGTCGAGGATGTGCCGGTCGACGTCGAATCCGCGGCGGGCCATCGGGTCGGTCCAGCACCAGTTCGCGCCCTTGAGGAACAGCTCGCGGCCGTTCACGACGAAGCGCCAGTCGTAGACGTCGGCGCCCTGACGTGCCGGAAGGGCGCGCATCTCGACGGTGCGGATGCCGAACGTGGTCGCCACGGCATGCCCGGCGGTCGACACCTCGACCCGGTACAGCGGCTGCTCGCCGTAGCCGAACGGCCACCACAGTCGCGGCTCCGGGACCTCGAGCTCGACGTCGTGCCGCGTCAGCGTCGTGAGCGCGTGGACGTCGACGTCCGCCTGTGCGACGACCTCACCCTCCGGATCCCGCACGACGACCTGCACGGGCAGGGCGTCCGCGCCGCCGTCGTGCCGCACGGCGTCCCATTGCACGCGCAGCCGGGCGGCGGCATCTGTCAGCTCATCGGTCGTGACGAAGACATCCGCGAGTTCGACGGCGGGGACCGCCTCGAGCCGGACCCCGCGCCAGATCCCCATGGAGATGAGGTGGCCGTAGTGCCATCCCCAGCCGGGCGACGGCTTCATCACGCCGTGCCAGTCGCGCGGCGGCGGGTCGATGCGCACCACCACCTCGTTCTCGCCGTCGAAGCGCAGCACGGCGGTCACGTCGACATCCGGCCCGCCGTACATGCCGAGGTGACGGGAGATGGGCTGGCCGTTGAGGTAGACGGATGCCGCGTAGTCGACACCGTCGAAGCTCAGGCGCACGCGCTGCTCGCGCCAATCCGCCGGCACGGTGAACCGGCGGGCGTACCACCACTCCTGCTCCTCGATGCGGGTGCGCCGGAAGAACCAGGGCCACTGCTCGGGGACGCCGTGCTCGGTCAGCTCCGCATAGGTGTGGTCGTCGACGAGCGGGTCGGGGATGACCCCGGCTGCGGCGAGCGCGCCCTGCACGGTGCCCGGCACGGTCGCGGGCACCCAGGACGAGCGGTCCGTGTCCTCGCGGTGCCATCCCGCCGGGTCCCGGCGCACCCGCTCGGACCGGTCACCGGTCCAGCGGTCGATGGAGAACTCTCGAGCCGGCAGTGACCCCGCGAGCAGCCACTCGCCGTCGAGCGAGAGCGTCCGCGTCGGCATCCCGCCAAGCGCATCCCGGCCGGCCGACGCCGCGGCCACGCGCTGCGAGGGAACCGACGCGTGCTCCTCCACCCAGCGGTCGCCGTACAGCGGCGACGACTGCCACCGGGCGCGTTCGACCTCGTCGAGCGACGCGGCCACGGGCTACTTCACCGCACCCGCGTACAGGCCGCTGACGAAGTAGCGCTGCGCGAAGATGAAGATCAGCAGGATCGGCAGGCTCATGATGAGCACCGCCGCCATGATGTTGCCCCAGTCGGCGAGGTACTGCGCCTTGAAGTAGAGCACGCCCGTCGTGAGCGTCCGCTTGTTCGGGTCGGTGAGAAACAGCTGCGGCACGAGGTAGTCGTTCCACACGCCCACGCCCTGCAGCACCCAGAACGTCGCGATGGCGGGACGCGCGAGGGGCAGGAACATGGTCCAGAACAGCTGGAAGTATCCGGCACCGTCGATGGTCGCCGCCTCGACGATCTCCTTCGGCACCTGCCGCATGAACGCCGCCATAAGGAACACCCCGAACGGGATGGCGCCGGCGATGTATATGAGGATGACGCCGAGGTAGTTGTTGATGAGCCCGAGATCGCGCACGACGCGGAACTGCGGCACGAGCGCCAGCTGCATCGGCAGGAAGATGCCCGCGGCGATCAGCAGGTAGATCCCGGACCCCACCTTCGTCGCCTTGCGGACGATCGCGTACGACGCCAGGGCGGCGACGAAGGTGGCGATCGTCATGCTGACCAGGGTCAGGAGGATCGAGTTGGCGAAGAGGTTGGAGAAGTCGGCCTCGACCCATGACGTGACGAAGTTCTCGAACGTGGGCTGCAGGGGCAGGCCCGTCGGGTTCGTCAGCACCTCGATGTTCGACTTGAACGCCGTGATGACGATGATCACGAGCGGATACACCATGAGGATGCTGAGCACGATCAGCAGCGCGTTGACCGGCACCCGCCGCGCGACGCGGGCGACACTGCGGCGATTCATCGGGCGCCCTCCTCGGCGATCTTGTTGTTGAGCCGGTTCTGCAGGGCCGCGATGACGATGAGCACGATGAGCACGAGCACCGCCATCGCGGAGGCGTAACCGAAGTTGTTGTTGACCAGGCCCTCCTGGAACACCTGTGTCATGTACAGCTGCGTCGAGTTGCCCGGTCCGCCTCTCGTCATGAGGTACACCGTGTCGAATGCGCGCAGGGCGCCGTTGATCGACAGCACGAGCACGAGGCCGATCGAGGGGATCATCAGCGGCAGCGTGATGTAGCGCAGGCTCTTCCAGCCCCGGGCCCCGTCGACGCGGGCCGCCTCGAGGATCTCGGACGGGATGGTGCTGAGACCGGCCAGGAAGATGACGATGTTGAACCCCAGTCCGCTCCACAGGTCGACCAGGATGACGCTGTAGAGGGCTAGGTCGTAGTTGCCCAGCCAGTCCTGCGCGAGGCCGCCCAGGCCGAGGCTGCGCAGGATCGTGTTGAACGTGCCCGACGTGGGGTCGTACATGAAGCTCCACGTGAACACGATCGCCACGGGGCTGATGACCATGGGGGCGAAGAAGATCGCCCGGTAGATGTTGCCCAGGAGCAGCTGGCGGTGCAGCAGCACGGCGATCAGGAACGCCAGGATCGTCTGCACGATGATCTTGAAGAAGGCGTAGATCCCGGTGTTGCCGATCGCCTCCATCAGCACCGGGTCGCCCGAGAAGATCCGGACGAAGTTGTCGAGCCCTAGGAACTCCCACGGCCGGTTGAAGCCACGGGCGTCGGTGAAGCTCGCGATGACGACCTGGATCATGGGGTAGACAGTGAACATCAGGTACAGCGCGAGGGCGGGGGCGACCGCGATCCAGAACTTGCCGGTCGAGCTGCGATCGGTCCACAGTCTGCGTCGCAGGGACCTCGTCGTGTCGGGGTCGTCGAGCGCGAGAACGCGCACATCCTCCACCCGCGTGCTCACGATGAGCTCAGTTCTCGTGCGGGCCACCGCATCATGGCAATCGTCCTATCGTCCTCGACCGGAAGTCGTGTAGCAATACTACACGCTCGGTGGTGGTGGGTCGAATCTCGGTCGCGAATCGCGCGCTCAGCGGGCCTGGTAAGCGTCCGGTCCGTCCTGGTCGCTAGTTTCGCTACCGCTGCGTGAGCGCCGCGAAGGCGGACCGCGGGGGCACCGTGATGTCGCCGGCGTCGCCGGCCGCCGGGCTCTCTCCGGGACGCTGGACGAGCAGGGCGTCGCCCAGGCCGGTCACACTCACCCGGCACGCCGCGTCGGCGTAGTTGGCCACCACGACACAGGGCTCGCCCGCCGCATTCCGCCAGACGGTGAAGCGGACGTCGTCGGGAGCCCCGGCGACGTCGACGCGCACATCCGGTGCGTCCACGAGTTCGCCGTTCCAGAGCCAGTCCGCGAGCGCGGAGCGCAGCTCGTCGACCGCAACGCCGTAGCGGACGGTGTCGGGCATGTCGCCCGGCCGCCCCTTGAAGTTGAAGGGTTCGAAGCTCATGCCGTAGCCGTACAGCAGGCTCTGGTTGGCCATGTTGCGGTCGTCGAACCCGATCAGCGCAGTGACGATCCGCGCGCCCGGTCGCAGCATGCGACCGAGCGGCACGTGCGAGGCCGAGAAGCTGCGGAAGTACGACAGGTCGTAGTGCTCGAACTGGCTGTCGTACGCGCCCTCCCCGGCGAGAACGAACGCGTCGGCACGATTGCCGAGCGCGCGGCGCACGTCGTCGAGGAAGACACCGTCCCACAGGAACGAGCTCGCCCCGGGCTCGTGCCCGTGGTCGTCGGCGAAGCACAGCAGCGACCGGCCGTGATAGAGCGATTCGTCCGCCAGGATGCCGTCGGCGCCCCACGAGGCGAGCTCTGCGACCTCGGCCGCGAACCGGAAGCGCACCGCCTCGACGCCGAAGCAGAGCGGCACGTACCAGGGCGTGCTGATGCCGTAGCGCTTGCGGGCGCTGTGATAGACCGGCCCGGGCTGCGCGTACGGCTGCCCGTTGGGGTCGCGCGCGACGGATGCCTCGAACTCGGCCCAGTACGGACCCGGCTTCTCGACCCAGACGTACTTCGTGTAGAGCACCGTCTTCACGTCGAGCTCGCGGGCCCGGTCGAGGGCCCGGCGCAGTCCCGCCTCCCCGCCGAGCTTCTCGGCGGGGCGGTGGACGGGGACCAGCCCGTCCTGTCCGCCCTCGTTCCAGCCGGTGATCTGGATGGCGCCGATGCCGACGCGTGCGCACTCCTCGATGATGTCGACGAGGGTCTCGAAGTCGTAGCGCGGCTCCCCCTCGGTCGACATCAGCTGCACCTGCAGCCACGACCGGGGCTCGGCCAGCCAGGGAGCCCCGGAGCGACGCGTCGGTCCCTGGGTCGCACGATAGGCGGCGGTGCCCGCCGTCCACGGCCCGCGGTACGGCGCGATCCGCATTGCGGGCAGCTCGTGGGCGCCCGGCGCGGGCGTGGGGAAGTGGATCGCTTCGAAGGTGACCGCTGCCGCGGCATCCGTCGAGCGCGACATGCTGTCGAGATATCCCGGCTCGAGCGAGGTGCGCCAGCCGATGAAGTCGAGCGTCGGCTGGGACGGCAGCACCGTGAGGCCCGCCGTGTCGCCCGCGAGCACGACGAAGGGCGACGTGGGGTTGCCGATGACCTCGGGGCGCAGGTTGCCGCTCGCGTGGTCGGGGTAGGTGGTGCCCCAGTAGGGCGAGTTGTTGTCGAACACCGGCAGCAGCCGCACGCGGGTGCCTGTGGAGTAGTCGACCCCGCGGTACTCCAGGCCGCCTTCCGTGGGGGCGATGCCGCGCACGGCGGGGAACCGCACCGCCTCGACCTCGGCCGAGGGGATGTCGAAGTCCAGACGCAGCTCGAGGCTTCCGTCCGCGACCGCAGCCTGCACCTCGACGCGCCCCTCGAGCGCCTCACCGGTCGACGTGACGAGGCCGTGCCACGACAGCCGCACGCTGCGGCCGTCCTCCGAGGCGTCGGCCGTCGTCAGCTGTTGATCCGCCGTGGCGACGACGACCGTGCGGTCGCCGTGGCGCGGGATCTCCAGGACGAACAGCGACCCGCCCGCCGGCGGGCGGAGCCACGGTCCCACTCCGGCCTGGTCGATGCCGACGATCCCGCCGGTCGTGGCGTCGAACGCGACCGAGAGGGCGTCGGCGGCGATGGTGAGGGTGCGGTCCACGGTTGAGATCCTCGGGGTCAGCGGTCGAAGACGTCCAGCCACGCGTCCGCGATGACGCGGTCGCCGGCGGGCGTGGGATGGACGCCATCCCACGCGAGCGCTCCGGGCTCGAGCTCGGCATCCGCTTCCGCCATGATCTCGTGCAGGGCGACCACGTCGGCGCCGAACTCCTGAGCGAGCCGGGCGATCGCCTCGCGCTTGGGGTCGAGATCCTCACGCCACGTCCGCTGCTGCTCGTCGACGGGGGTCACGAACGGCTGCACGAGGATGAGGCGCCGGATGCCGGCATCGGCCGCCTGCTGCAGGATGTCGCGGTAGTCGCGCTCGAACTCCTCGGCGGATGTCGGGTCGTCGGCGTCGTAGCGCCGCCAGGTGTCGTTGATGCCGACGTAGACGGTGAGCACGTCCGGGCGGTGATCCAAGGCGTCGGCGCTCCACCGCGCACGCAGGTCGCGGACGCGGTGGCCGCCGATGCCGGTGTTGATGATGGTGGCGGCGTCGCCGCGACGGCTCAGCTCCTCGGCGATCAGTCGCACGTACCCGCGACCGAGCCCTTCCGGGTCGTCGAAGCGGCCGGCGTCCGTGATGCTGTCGCCGATGAAGAGGAGGACGGGAGTGTCGGTCATGATTCCTTCTCGAGTGGATGGCTGCCGTGGGGACGTCGCTGCCCCCGCCCGCTTTCCACGGACGGGGGCAGCGTCGGTCGTTCTACTGGTTCGCGGCGATGGTCTCCTGCAGCACGGCGTCGAGATCCGCGAGCACCTGCTCGGTGGTCTTCCGGTCGCCGATCAAGTCCTGCATGCCGACCAGGAGCGCGTTCTGCACGGCGGCATCGGCGGGCGAGAAGAGCGCGATGAACTCCTTGCCCTCCCACGAGGCCTGCATGTCGGGGAACAGCGGGTCGATCGACTCGTCCACCTCCACCGTCTCGGTCACCGGGAACAGGCGCATCTTCGACAGGAACTCCGAGTACACCTCGTCCTCGAAGAAGTAGTCGATGAAGCGCTGCGAAGCCTCGACCTTCTCGTCGCCGTTGCTCGGGTTGATCGCGAAGCGCGCCTGGTAGGTGCCCCACATCGCGTCGGCGGGCTCGTCGACGGTCGGGAAGTTCATGTACCCGAGGTTGATGTCCGCGGAGCGGGCGTCGCTGAGGATCCACGTGGCGGGCCACATGGCCGCCTCTCCCGCGAGGAAGGCCGACTGGGCGGCGGTGTTCGAGGTGCCGAGCGGGTTCGGCATGTAGTAGGGCACCAGCTCCTTGACGATCTCCAGCGACTGCGCCCACGCCTCATTGTCGACGAAGGTCTCCTCGCCGGCGAGCATCGCCTCGGCGGTCTCCTCGTTGGCGCCATGCTCGGCGAGGGCGTAGTAGACGATGAACTGCGGCCACCAGTTGTCCTGCGCCGACATCGCGATCGGGGTGATGCCCGCGGCGAGAAGCTTCTCGCAGGCCTCCTTGAACTCGGTGTAGGTGGTGGGCTCCTCGGTGATGCCGGCCTGCTCGAAGAGGTCGGCGTTGTACATGATGCCGTTGCCCGACAGCAGGATCGGCACGTTGTAGGAGCCGCCGTCCTCGGCGTACCGGTACGTCTCCTCGAGGGCGTTCTCGGTCAGCTTGTCCAGGTACTCCTCGCCGCCGTCGGTGAGGTCCATGGCGAAGCCGTCGCGGATGAAGTCCGGAAGGTTGCTGAAGTCGATGCCGTAGACGTCGGGTCCGGAGCCGCCCGACATGCGGGTCTTGAGGATGTTCTGGTAGTCGTTCGTGTTGAAGAACTCCGCGTTCACCGAGATGTCGGGGTTCTCCTCCTCGAAGTCGGCGATGAGCTCCTTGTAGGCCGTGTCGCTCTCTCCGCCGTCGCCCCACATCAGGAAGCTGATCTCGGTGGTGCCGTCTCCCGCGCCGCCGGAGCATCCGGCGAGCGCACCCAGCGTGGCGATCGCGACGCCGGCGACTGCCGTGCTCTTGAGCCACTTCTTCATGGCTTCTCCTATCTACGTCGATTGGTCACGGTGGTGCGCCGTGACGCCGAATGTGATGCTGTAGCGATACTACACAATCTCGGCCTCGACGCCACTCTTTTCCGTTCGCGAGGCGCGGCGCGGACGCCATATCGCTAGTGCAACTACTTTTTCACGGCTCTTCGCCGTTAGATTCGACGATGTGAACCCCATCTCGGAGACGCGCATCCTCGGCCGTCGCCTCACCATCAACACCGTCGTCCGTCGTCACCAGATCGAGGCGACGCGCACCCGCTCGCTGTGGGAAGACGAGTCCGAGCTGCACTCCGCCGGGCTGGTGGAGCGATTCTCGGATGCCGTCCGCGCGGCGATCCCGGATGCGCAGCTCACATGGGCGCTGTCGTGGGGCGCTCTCACCGACGAGTCGTCGCGCTACCGCGACATCCGGGCGGCGCTGCGTCGCATCGTGGAGGCTCACGGCGACCACGTCACCTTCGTGCCCGGCGGCTTCTTCGCGAACCTGTACGGCACACGCGACGAGGTGGCCCGTGACATCGCCGACGCCCTCGGCATCGTGGAGCGCGAGATCGGCGTGCCGGCGACCTCGCTGGTGGCCGGCTTCCTCTCGGCCGACAACATCGCCCGCGCGCGGGACCTCGGCGTCCGCACCGTGCAGGGAAACATCTGGAGTCAGTTCGACATCGACCTGCAGGACGGCGACGGGTCGATCGCGTACCCGTACTACCCCTCAGCCAACCACTTCCTGGTACCCGGCCGCGGTGCCGACCGCATCGACGCGGTGCAGCTCGACGGCTGGACGGTCGACCTCGTGGCCGCTCGCAGCGCCGGGATGTCGTCGGACTACAACTCGCGGCTGGGGCTCGGCCCGATCGAGACGATCCACCGGCTGCCGCGCGAAGACGCGCTGCGCGAGCTCGAGGCGACGAGCGCCGCACACCTGAACGACCGCAACGTCGAGCGCAACGGTCTCGGGTGGCTCACCGTCAACTACGAGATCAGCGAGGTCGCCCGAGGGCTGCAGACCGATGCCGGCATGCTCGACGCCTGGACCGGATGGCTGCGGTGGCTGCGTGAGCAGTGGCCCGACCTGGTGGTGCCCCCCATCAGTCGCTTCGGCGACGAGTGGCGCACGCTCCATGCCGACAACGAGAACCTGGCCTATCTGCTGCAGCAGGAGGGCAGCGGCATCCAGGCCTCCCGCGCGGGCGAGACCGTCACGTGGTTCATGACCGCAGACTTCCGGCTGGGCGTCGCGGAGGTGGGGGGCCGCACCGAGGTCTTCGACTACACCGCGTACACGCCCGATGCGCGCGAACCGGCCGAGCTGGGCGATCGCCGATGGAGCCTGCTCGGCGAGCTGAACCAGAAGCGGACCCGACCGCAGGACGAACCGGTGCCACTGGGCCGGTTCCTGGCTCAGCATCCTGATGTGGACGAGGCGCTGTCGCGGCGCTACGCCGACGCGCCGGAGCTCTCTCGCCTGCGGGAGCACGCGTGATCATGCTGACTCACCTCACTGTCGAGCACACGCGCGAGCCGGTCGGCGTCGACGTGACGCCACGCTTCGGTTGGAACGTCGAGAGCGACGTGGTGGGCACGCGGCAGACGTCCTGGCGTCTCGTCGTCACCGGCCCAGAGGGCGTCGTCTGGGAAGCCCGCGGCGACGACGAGCGGTGCGTCGACGTCGCCTACGACGGACCGCCGCTGACGTCGCTCCGACGATACGCGTGGACGCTCACGGTCGACACGACCGCCGGCACCGCGACCGCCGCGAGCACCTTCGTGACCGGCGTGCTCGACGACGACTGGCACGGCGCGCGCTGGATCGGAGCGGCGGATGCCTCGCCGGCGGCCCCGCTGCTGCGCACCGAGTTCTCCGTCGACGAGGCGCCGACCGAGGCCTACCTCGTCGTCGGCGCCGGTGGCTACGCCGCCGTCGAGCTCGACGGGGCGCCCGTCGGGCCGGGCGTGCTCGCGCCCGGCTTCACCGACTACGACGTGACCGCGCAGTACACCGTCGTCGACGTGACTGCCCGGCTCACGCCCGGAACCCACGCGCTCGGCGCCGAGCTCGGACGCGGCTTCTACGGCATGCGCGGGCGCAACACGTGGAACTGGGAGACCGCGCCCTGGCACGCCGACCCGTCGGTGCGCGTGCTGCTCGTGATGCATGGCGCGGACGGCACGCGGACGGTCGTGAGCGACACCGACTGGCGCACGACCGCGGGGCCGACAACGTTCGACGATCTCTACGCGGGCGAGGACTTCGACGCGCGGCTCGCGCTGCCCGGTTGGAGCCGTCCCGGGTTCGTCGATGCGTCGTGGGCCGTCGCGGCCGCCGTGGCCGGACCCCGCGGCCATGCCGTCGCGCAGCGACAGCCGCCGATCGAGATCGCCCAGGTGCTCGACCCCGTCTCCGTCACGCCGATCGACGAAGGCCGCTGGGTCGTGTCCTTCGAGCGGGTCATCGCCGGATGGGTGGAGATCGAGGCCGAGGGCGCCGCCGACGAGGTGGTCGAGCTGCGGTTCGGCGAGACGCTCCGCGACGACGGCACGCCGAACTGCGTCGACGAGAAGGGCTACTTCGACGGCCGGTTCCAGACCGACCGCGTCACGCTCGCCGGGACGCCGCTGACCTGGCACCCGCGGTTCACCTGGCACGGCTTCCAGCACGTCGAGGTGCGGGCCGCGCAGCTGCCGCGTCTGCGCGCGCACCTGGTGCACACCCGCGCGCCGCGCACCGGCTCGTTCTCTTCTTCATCCGACCTGCTCGACACCGTGCACGAGCTGACCGTGCGCACGGTGCTGAACAATCTGCACGGCGTCCCGACCGACACCCCGAAGTACGAGAAGAACGGGTGGACCGGCGACGGGATGCTGGGCGCCCGCCTCATGCTGCAGAACCTCGACGCGCACGAGCTGCTGGCCAAGTGGTCGGATGACATCGCGCAGTCACGCCATGGCAGTGGCGCGCCCGAGGTGATCGCGCCGCACGGCGGCTGGACGATGGATTGGTCGCCTGCGCCCACCTGGCACTCGGCCCTGCTGCTCGTGCCGTGGGAACTGTACTCGCAGCGGGGCGACGAGCGGGTGCTGCGCGACGTCTGGCCCGATGCGCGCGACTACCTGCGCTTCGAGCTGGGGCGCACCCGCGACGGTATCGCCGACACGACCCTCGGCGACTGGGTGAGCCCCGAGACAGACCCGGGCGGAGGCAACGCGCCCGAAGACCGTCGCGTCGCCGGCACCGCGTTCGTGATCGCGATGTGCGACAAGGCCGCCGCGATGGCGCGCGTGCTCGGCGAGCGGGATGACGAGTGGACGGACGCCGCGGCCCGCGGTCGCGCCGCGTTCGTGGAGCGGTTCTGGCACCAGGCGTCGGCCGAGGTGCGCGGCGAGGGCGACGAGGGCTATCGCCAGGCGCACACCGTGCTCGCGCTGACGTTCGACCTGCTCCCGCCCTCGCAGCGGCAGCGCGCGGCCGACCGGCTCGCGCGTGACGTCGCCGAGCGGGGGAACCACCTCACGACCGGCGCGCTGGCGACCAAGTACCTGCTGCCCGTGCTCACCGACTGGGGCCATGCCGATCTCGCCGCGGCCGTCGCGCTGCAGACGACGTTCCCGAGCTGGGGCCACTGGGTCGAGCAGGGCGCCACGTCGCTGTGGGAGCACTGGAGGCCGGAGTCCCGCTCGCGCGGCCACTACTTCCTCGGCACGGTCGACGACTGGCTGTTCTCGCACCTGGCCGGGATCTCCCCCGCCGCACCGGGGTGGCGGCGCGCCCGCATCGCGCCGCGTGTCGTGGGTCACGGCATCGACCACGCCGAGGCATCCGTCACCACGCCCTACGGGCCGCTCGCCGCGGCGTGGCGGCGAGAGGGCGACGAGGTGATCCTCGAGTGCCAGGTTCCGGTGGGCGTCACCGCTGAGGTCGAGCTGGCAGGACGGCGGCGGGAGGTGCCGTCGGGGTCGCACGTGGTGCGGGAGCGGCTGCACGCAGCCGTGCCGGCAGGTCACCAGGCGGAGTAGCCGCAGAGAAACCGTGCGGCGCGCAGCGGCGCTGGATGAGGTTCCGGGCACGCAATCGAAACGGCGTGTCGCCCCCCTCTCTCGTACCGTTTTCGGGTGGCATGGGCGCGCGTCCTCCGTACGCTGGAGGGCATGTCTGCCGCGGTCATCATCATCACAGGACCACCAGGAGCCGGGAAGTCGACAACGGCGGCGAGACTCGCTGCGACGTACGCCAAGGCCGTGCACCTGCACACTGACGACTTCTGGCACTACATCGTGTCCGGTGGCATTCCGCCGTACCTCCCGGAGTCCGAAGATCAGAATCACACCGTTGTCGAAGTCATCGCCGGTGCTGCCTACACCTATGCGAAGGGCGGCTTCACCGTTGTCGTCGACGGAATCGTCGGACCGTGGATGCTGGATCACTACCGTCACGCCTCGTCCCGGCATCCAGACCTTCCCCTCCACTACATCGTCCTCCGCCCAAGCCGGACAGAAACGCTCACCCGAGCGCAGCAGCGCACGGCGCCCGGTGCGCTGGTCGATGAGATGCCGGTTCTCTCGCTGTGGGATCAGTTCGCGGAGCTTGGGGAGCTCGAAGCACACGCCATCGACACCACGCCCCACAGCGCCACTGATACAGCCCGCGCGGTGAGGGATGCGGTCACGAGTCAGCGCTACCGACTACCCCTCCCTTCGGGCCAGCAGAGCTAAGGACTCAGCGGTCGACTCGGTGCAGAACCGTAGGTATGCGCGTCGCTGGATAACCGCGGTCGGGAAACAGCGGTTCAATCGGGGATGACGCTCGGTCACCAGGCGGAGTAGCCGCCGTCGATGAGGACGATCGATCCGGTCATGTAGGACGCGGCATCCGAGGCCAGGAAGGCCACGAGCGAGGCGATCTCTTCGGGGCGGCCCAGCCGCGCCATCGGGGTGCGGCGCACCCAGTCGTCCCACCACTCGGTCGGCACGCCGTCCTTCGTGAGCTCGGTGCCGACGTAGCCGGGCGCGACGGCGTTGACGCGGATGCCCTGGTCGGCGAACTCGATGGCGAGCGACTTCACGGCGAGGTGCACGGCGCCCTTCGACGCGTTGTAGGCCGCTTGGCGCTGCGGCGCGTTCGCGAGCTCCCCCGACATGGATCCGATCGCGACGATCGAGCCGCCGCGGCCGGTCATGTGACGGGCGGCTTCGCGGGCGCACCAGAAGGTGCCGGTCGCGTTGACGGCGAGCACCTTGTCCCACGTCTCACGGGCGAGCTCGAGCGAGGGCTGATGGTTCGCGATGCCCGCGGACGTCACGAGGATGTCGACCGACCCGTGCCTCTCGGCGACCACCGCGAACGTCTCCTCCACGGACGTGGCATCCGTGACGTCGAGGTGCGCGTACTCCACGTGGCCGCTGGCGAAGGATGCCGCGGCTTCTGTGCCCGCACCGTCGAGCAAGTCGGCGATGACGACGCGTGCGCCGAACTCCTCGAGGGCGGTGACGACGGCCAGCCCGATGCCGCGGGAGCCTCCGGTGACGACGGCCACCTTGCCGGTCAGATCGAGCAGCTCTCGGTACATCGGGGTCCTTCCTCGGGCCGTGCGCTATGGTTTGTAGCGATACTACATGGAGGGAGTCACCATGGCCCTCGAGGTTCAGCCGCCCCAATCCGGTGCGGAGGAGTCGACGGACACGCTGCTGGAGCGCATCACGCGCCAGTTGCCCCATCTGCGCAAATCCGAGCAGCGCGTCGCCGCGATCGTGCTCGACAACCCGGTCGGCGCGGTGCATTTCACGATGGCCGGCCTCGCCGAGGCGGCGGAGGTCAGCGAGCCCACCGTGATGCGCTTCTGCGCGTCGGTCGGCTGCGAAGGCTTCCAGGACTTCAAGATTCAGCTCGCGCAGACCCTCGCGCTGGGCCTCCCGGTGACGCACTCGTCGATCAGCGCTGACGACACGAGTGCCGACCTCGCGGAGAAGATCTTCGACCACACCATCTCGAGCCTCGACCGGGCCCGCCGGACGCTCGCGGCGAGCGCCGTGGAGGAGGCGATCGCCACGCTGCTGGATGCCAGCGACATCCTCTTCGTCGGCTTCGGCGCGAGCGGCATCATCGCCCAGGACGCGCAGCAGAAGTTCCCGCTGTTCGGCGTGCCGTGCCAGGCGCCCGAGGACTTCCACCAGCAGTTCATCGCCGCGACCATGAGCGGGCCGCGCAGTGTGACGGTGGCGATCTCGAACACCGGTCACACCGAGCAGACGGTGATCGTGGCCGAGGCCGCCAAGAAGGCCGGCGCGAAGGTCATCTCGCTCACCGGGCGCACCAGCCCGCTGTCGGAGCTCGCCGACGTGCCGCTCATCGCGCGCACCTTCGAAGACACCGATGTTTACACGCCCTCCACCAGTCGGCTCGCGGGTCTCGTCGTCATCGACATCCTCGCCACGGGGGTGGCGCTGCGGCGCAGCCCGGAGCACACGGCCGCGATCCGACGCATGAAGAGCGAGCTGGCCAGCATGCGACAGGGGTCGCAGATCGAGCGCGAGAGCGCGGCCGACGCGAGCGAGGGAGTCGACGCGCTGTGACCGGTACGGTCGTCGTCACGTCGCGGTCATTCGGCTCGGGCGCGCTCGACCTGGAGGGCCGGATCACCGCAGCCGGCTACCGCGTCGTGCGCGCGGGCGCTGGCCATGATCTGGACGAGTTGGCCCCGCTGCTGAGCGATGCAGTCGGCTGGATCGCCGGCACGGGTCCGGTGACCGAACGGCACCTGTCAATCGCGCCGCACCTGCGCGTGATCGCGCGCTACGGCGTCGGGTACGACAAAGTCGACGTTGCGGCGGCGTCGCGGCGCGGGATCGTCGTCACGAACACCCCCGGCGCGAACACGAACGCGGTGGCCGAGCACACCGTTGCGCTGCTGCTGGCGGCGCTGCGTGGCATCCCTGCTGCCGACCGGCGGGTGCGACGCGGCGACTGGTCGGCCTGGTACACCCGCGAGGTATCGGCGCTGGCGATCGGCGTCGTGGGCCTCGGGCGCATCGGCCGCACGGTCATCGACCGCCTCGCCGGGTTCGGGCCGCGGCTGCTCGGCGCCGACCCGTGGGTACCCGCCAACGACCCGCTGTTCGACCGGATCGAGCGGTCCGACATCGCCGCGTTCGCGACGGAGTGCGACGTCGTCACGTTGCACGCCCCCGGTGGCCAGATCGTGGTCGACGAGGGCTGGCTGGCGGCATCCGATCGCCCCGTCCTGCTCGTCAACACCGCGCGGGCCGACTTGATCTCGGAGCCGGCGGTCGCCGACGCGCTGCGCAGCGGGCGCGTGTTGGCGTACGCCGCCGACACGCTCGCGACCGAGAACCATGGCGACGGCGCCTCGCCGTTGCTCGCCGACGACCTCGCCGATCGCGTGATCATCACGCCGCACTTGGCCGCGCAGACCCGCGAGGGCGTGGACGGCATGGGCGGTATGGCGACCGAGAACCTGCTCGCCGTGCTGGAGGGGCGCGCTCCGTTCAATCCGGTTCCGGTGCCGTGAGCGGGTTCATCCGCACGGCGACGGGCGACGTAGATCCGTCCGAGCTGGGGCGGACGAACTACCACGAGCACCTGTTCCAGGTGTCGTCCCTGCTGCCGGGCGACGACCTCGACGACGAGACCGCGAGCGGCGAAGAGGCGGCGGAGCTGCGCGCGTCGGGGTTCGACGCGATGGTGGATGCCACGCCGCTCGGCCTCGGCCGCCGGCCCGACGCCATCCGCCGCATCTCCGAGCGCACCGGGCTGCGAGTCGTGATGACGACCGGCGTGCACCGACAGGAGCACTACGCGGACGGGCACCCGCTGCTGGAGGCCGACGCGGCGACGCTGGCGGCGGCGTTCCTCCGCGACCTGACGGAGGGCGCCGGGGAGTTCGGTGACCCGGGTGAGCCGGGCGTGCGCGCGGGGGTGTTGAAGGCGGGACTCGGATATTGGCGCATCGACGCCGTCGCGCACCGGGTGATCGAGGCGATCGGGGTGGCGCACGCGGCCAACGGCGCGCCGGTGATGGTGCACCTCGAGCACGGCACTGCGGCGTTCGAGGCACTTGAGGCGTTGGCGGCCGTCGGCGTCGCAGCCGACCGCGTCGCGCTTGCCCACATCGATCGCAATCCCGACCCTGGCCTGCACGCCGGACTGGCGGCTGCCGGGGCGTTCCTCGGATATGACGGTGCTGCGCGCGCGAAGGACTGGCCCGACTCCGTCCTCATCGACTGCCTCCTCGCCACTGCGGAAGCGGGCGGTGGCGACCGCATCCTGCTCGGCGGCGATGTCGCACGCCGCACCCGCTATCGCGCCTACGGCGGGATGCCGGGCCTGCGCTACCTCGGCGACCGCTTCGTCCCGCGGCTCATCGCGCAGGGCGGCGAAGAGCTCGCGGATGCCGTGCTTCGCCGCAACCCCGCCGCGTGGCTCGCCTGGCGCAACGCGTAGAAGAGAATACCGGCCATGGCGTGCCGGGTTCCGCGCGACTCTCGGCTCCCCCCGCGGGCGCAGCGGTGAGCTCCAGCGCTGGACGCGGGAACTCAGGGGAATCATCGGGAGCCAGCGGCGACGCGTCGCCGCGTTTCGCGATAGATGGTCGCTCGTGAGACTCCGAACTCGAGTTTGGCTTCGGTTGCGGTATCTACGCTTGGGCGTCGGGATTGTGCACGGAATCCACTCGAAGCACGGAAACCTTCAAGTGTCACTTCCGCGAAAGTTACACCAGAGGGGTCAGCAGCGAACAACCCCAGGTGAGATCGGAGAAATGCCGGATTCCCAGGGATCCCTCGGCGACTTCTCTGCATGAGTTGTGCACAGGTAGGGCGGCGATTTGCACAGCCTCTCCACGCAGTTATCCACAGGTGAAGTAGCGAATGACGGAGGCCGCGCCTAGAACTGAGAGTGCCGGTGACCACCGGAACACAACGGAGCGGCTCCGAGACGCCAATCACGGGAGCCGCTCCACCACCCAACAACTCAGGAGAGTACGAATGGGCTCCGACAACCCTACAGACCGAATAGCCGCTGTCCAGGCCCTGGGCGCCGCTGCCCGGCGCGCAGGCCGCGACTACCGCCGCTCCGTGCGACGTGACGTCGAGGCCCTCCGCAACGCGGGCGTCAGCGATGAACGCACCATGGCGGAACTGCAGATCACCGCCTGCCTCCTCGATAAGTTGCTCGCCGCGGACGGCATGAGGCGATGCAGCGAATGCGCCTTCGATCTTCACCAGAACTGCATGGGAGCGATGCTTGACGACCGTACGGGTTCGGCCCTCCAATGCGAGTGTGACTGCCGTCTGCCATGTCGCGACTGACACCGGTCCGCTGGCCACCTCACCCGAGACCCGGCAAAGTCCCGAGAGAGCGCAGAGGGCCGGCGCGGTTCAATACAAGATCGGTCCGGATGATGGTCTAGCGCCAGAGGTCCTTCGCGTATCGGTCGAACCCTCGCAGTTCCAACCAGCGGAGCAACGCGGTCAGGTGCATGATCGCTATGGTGGCGTTCCGCAAGGTGTACTGACGGGCGGAGACGCCGTGTGCGGTTGCATGACGCCGGAACTCGCGTGGTGGCACAGCGCTGGGTGATTCACCGTTGTAGCTGAAGTACGTTGCCCATAGCGCCCCAAGGACCAAGCCGTCCTTGAGATCGAACTGACCTAAGTCAGGTGGATTGTTTCGAGCCGGAGGCTTCAAGCCATGCCGACGGATGAGAGTGTCGAGCGTATTGGTCGCAAGAGCCTGACCAGCGTCGCGATGGCCGCCCTGCATCGCTCTGATAGAGGCCTTCAAGTACCGCACGTAGCGGAGCCCCGTTGACGACGTTATGTGATCCATCTGCTCGTCACACGCGACGAGAATCCGAGGAGAGCTGCGCCCAATGATGTCTCGTCTGGCTGTCGGCCCGTCGGCGGAAAGTATCCGACTCAGTATCGGAGCGGGTGGCACCCAGCACAACGGCAATCCCTCGTCCCGAACGATCGAGTTGAGGGTTCCTGAGGTGGTGTGCTCGATTGAGTCCCGCCAGTTCTCGGGATAATAGGCGACCGTCGACTCGACAAAGGACCGGATCTCCCTTGTCCAGAGATCGGACCAAGCAGAGACGATCCTCGTGGTGTCAATGGACAGCCGGACCGTTTCCTGCAGGTCTTGCGCGATGCGGAGGACTGACGACTCGTAGAGGTTCCAGGCCCCGGCCACCTGCGTGGCGAACGGTTCGACGATCGCACGAGTGAATGAGTCGCCGAACAGGTCTGTCGGCCTTGACGCCCACTGCCAGTTCAAGCGTGAGTCTTCGTCACCGCCCTCCGCGCCCACCACGATCATGCGCACGACATTACGGTGATTGCGACACGCCGCTCCAACCGCACCCGCTTGACGGGGGAGTATTGACAGACCCTAGCGTCAGTGTTGGTGGAGGCGAGAGTCCGGTCCGCTGGGCGGCGTCTGTTCTCATCCCAGGGGCGTGCTAGTGCGGACCGGCCTTCTGCCCGTCCCGACCGGGTCCGTCGATTGATAGCTCCTGTGGCCGGATGAGTGTCCCATCCCGGGCGCCCCGGCAGCAGGAGCACCACCGCAGGCCCTCACATCGTGCTTGCCTGGTGCAGGCCAAGGAACACCATGCCCGCGACCGCACCACCGAGCAGGATTAGCTGCCGAGTGACTTCGGTCCAGGGCATCGTGTGACCAACTGCAGGTCGACTTCCACTCCACGGAAGGTGGGTCTTCGGATGCGCTCAGGTCGGACGCCCGACGCGCGGAGTAGCTCTTTCCATTCGAGGGCCGCGCTTTCGTGCGCCGCGTCGAACTCAGTCGACGCCTGCCCTCGCGGTGCTTAGCGTAGATCGCACTCTTTTTGGGCATCAGCTCGACGAGACGAGCCTTCAACCGCGCTCGCGCCACCTGCTCGATTAGCAACCACACACCGACGACCAGTGCAGCGCATGTGGGGACGGCAGACGAGGAACGAGTACATGGGCGCGGTAGACCGATTCAACGCCGGCCGTGATCCGGTCAGCCTCACGCTCGTGGAGCCGATGATCGCCGAGGTCTCCGCGGATGTCGCCCTTACGCGAGGAGCGTTTCGACACGGCGTCCGATTCCTGCGGGCGCACCGGACCTCGAAATCCGCACCGCTGGGATACGGCGTAGGCTCCCCGGCATGGACCCGATCGACGACGCCGTCCAGCCCACCTGCCCGAACTGCGGCACGCTGTTGCACGATGCCGGAAACGGGTTCTGGTGCCGCGGTTGCCGGCTCGTCTACTTGCCGAACGTCGACCCGCCTACGTAAGGTTCATCGAGCTCTGCGCCGACGGCGTCGCGGCGTGAGACGCAGAACAGGCCCTCCAGCGAGCAGCAGTACGAGCATGACCCCGATCCAGGGGTTCTCGAGGATCACCTGCCAGTAGATGCCGACGGCACCGAGCGCCAGCTGCACCAGCGCGCCCACGAACCACTCGGTCATGTTGTCCATGCGTGGAAGCTAGCGGTGCCTGCGGACATCCGACAGCTGCCCGAACGCGGCATGCTCAGTCTGCACTGAGTCTCCCCCTGAGCAGCGTCAACAGGTCGGACGGCGCGTCTACCGCCCCAAAGTCACGGCAGGATATATACGTACCCATATGATCGGGAGCCATGTGGTGGTCCCGAACTGTCCTCGTACTGCGTTTCGGCGCAGTCGCCTGGGCCGTCATCGTGGGGGTGGGCGGGGCGCTGCAGCACTACGGCATCATTCCCGCCACGCCGCGATTCGAGGTCTGGGCCTGGGTCGCCAGCATCATCCTCATCGGAGCCGAGAACGCGGGCACTCTCGCAGTACGCCACCTCCGCGCCAAACGTGAAGGCCGGTTGGAGCGCATCGAAGCCACGCTGAAGACGGCACTGCTGCAGATCACCCAATCCCGCGAGGTGAGCTATCAGGACCTGGGAGCCAGCGTCTACGTCCCTACGCTCTGGCATAGGATCCGACGCACTCGTGGTGAGGCAACGAAACTGAAGCGAATCATGCGGTTCCGGCCAGCGGGGTACCCTCAACAGTCGGGAGTTGACTGGACCGGCGCGAAGGGGTGCGTCGGCGAATGTTGGACGCAGGGACGCCATGTCTACGGCGACCACGCGGCGATCGCTGCCCGGTACGGGGGCGCTGCCATAGCCCCGGAGCAGTTCGCCAAGATCCCGTCGGATGTCCGACGAGGATTCGACATCAAGGAGTTTTCTTCTCTCGTGGGCAAGTACACCGAGGTCGTCGCGGAGCCGATCTGGCATGGGGGGAAGGATGGCGTCCTGATTGGCGTTGTATCAATAGATCGAGCGCTCGAACAAAATGAGAACCCTGTGCGAGTCCTGGGCAAGCGATCAACACGCGAGACTGCCGCTACCGCAGCGGCATCCATTGGCAGTATCTTGAAGCCACCAGTCACGGAAACCTAGGAGCGGGTATCCATGGACAACGACACGCCACTAACCCCACGACAGGAAGAATTCTTCCGCCTCCTTCGCAAAGTCGATCCCAGCGCCGAAATGGAGCGCGTGATTGAGGACACAAAGGAAGATCTTCGAGGCGCCGACAGAGTCGTGCGCGGACTCACGCGAGTGAAAGGCTTCACTCCGAACCCTTGACCGAACCCTCCTGACGCCTGCTGTCGAGTCGACTTGGCAGCAGGCGTTTTCCGTTCCGTCCGGCGTCAACCCAATTCCCTCGCGTGCCCGTGGTTCCGACGTACAGTCCCCGGCGCTTCCCGGCAAGACGTCTCGGTCGACTCGTACTTGATCGCGACGATCATTACGGTCGGGGTCTGGGCTGCGACGATCACCATCGCACTGGTGTGGCGTCGCGCGGCACGCCCACTCGTCGTTGCCGGAGTGGTGCTCCTCGCGCTTGCTCCCGCCGTCACCTACCTAGCCGTGGCTTGGAGTCCAGGATTCACCTCCGCCGACGCCGCGCCCATCGCCCACGAATGGCCCCCAAGACAGTGGGGCGAGATCGGCGAGTGATCGGCGTACCCGACGATGGGTGATCGGGTAGCCGGTCGATGACTGGCGAGGTTGCTACCTGTCTCCGTCAGGTGGCGAGTGAGTCATGGAAGCGGCTGAACATCGGCGTGCTTCGGTTGCTCAGCGAGCTTGATCCCTATCCGCTCTCTCCGGGCGTCGAAGACGGCGTTCCGGCGGACGAATACGACACCGAAGCAAAGCCGATGACCAGTATCCTGCAGAGGAATGGAGCGATCACCGCCGGCCAGGTTGATGCCGTCTCTCAGGAGTGGTTCGGCGAGACCCTCACCGCGGTCGTCGGAAACGAACGAGTCGACGAGCTCGTGGCTCAACTGATCTCGCTCACCAGCACCATCACTAGGGGTCGCTCACCGCGGAGTCACGGAATCCGAAGGCACGCACCAGGCACGTGTGCCCGTATACCCCGCCCGAAGACCATACACGGTAGAGGACGCTATAGAACAGCTGCACACACCGCGCGATGGAGCCTCCTCGCCCCGGTCGACAAGCGGCTCAAGCCGTTGCGACAGAGTTCATTCCAGGAACCAGGTCGTTCGCTGACCGCAGCACAAGCGACCCGGCGAAGGCCACAGGGTCGATACCGGCAGGCGCCGTCACCGTGAACTCCGCTTCCTCGCCCGGTAGCAACGTCACCAGCCCTCGATCGACTCGCGCTGACGAGTCGACACGATCGACGAGTAGCGTCACGTCCTTCGCGAGGCTCGTGGCCCGCACGCGCACCACATAGCGTCCGACCGAGACCTCCTCCGCCGTCGCGGTTACTCCAGCAGCATCCAGTCGCAGCTCCGGGTCCTCGGCGAAGTACCAGAACGCCCGCTCCCCCGTCGACAGCTGCGCGACGAGGAACTCACCCGTCGGGTCGTCCGATGACGCGTCGAGCGGCAGCGTCACCACCGAACGCGGCGGCACCGACGCCGCCAACTGCGCCGCGCTCCGCTCCTCGCCGGCAAACGTCAGCACCCGCACCGTCACGTCGGCATCCCAAGCCGAATCCGTGTCGTTGTGCAGCACGAGGGCCAGGCCGCCGTCGCGCGGCTGAATGGTGACCAGGCGGTCGGCGTACGCCTCGCGCAGCGCGTGCCACAGCGGCTTGCGGTGCCCGTGCCCGTCGACGGCAGCCCACGAGATCACCGGCCAGCAGTCGTTCAGCTGCCACACGATCGCGCCCTGGTTGAGCGGATGCAGCGACCGGAAGTGCTCGATGCCGAAGCGCACCGCGCGGGCCTGGTTCAGCTGCGTCGCCCAGTGCCAGTCGTCGATCGACTGCGGCGCCGCGATGTGGGCGCCGAGGCCGCGCTCCAGCTTGCCGTTGCCGTCGTTCGCCTTCTGATGCACCAGCATGAGGGGGCCGTACGGATCGGCCGGCTCGTCGTGCACCACCGAGAACAGCGTCGACCAGGTGGGCGGGCCCTGGAAGCCGAACTCCGACACGAAGCGCGGGCGGTAGTCGCGGTACACCTCGTAGTCGACCTGGTTCCACACGTCCCAGATGTGCATGGTGCCGTGGGCCGGGTCGTTGGGGTGCACGAAGGTGCTGAACCCGTAGGGGCTTCCCGGCGAGTACGGCGTGGTGGGCGCCAGCTCGCCGACGATGCGCGGGAAGAGATCGAGGTAGTAGCCCTCGCCCCACGTCGCACCCTTTAGGCGCGGGCGCCAGCCCCAGTCGACCCAGCCCCAGATGTTCTCGTTGCCGCCGTTCCACACGACCAGGCTCGGGTGCGACGACAGACGCGCGACGTTGTCGCGGGCCTCGGCCTCGAACTCCTGCCACAGCTCGGCGTCCTCGCTGTACGCCGCGCAGGCGAGCAGGAAGTCCTGCCACACGAGGATTCCCTGCTCGTCGGCGAGGTCGTAGAAGTCGTCGGACTCGTAGATGCCGCCGCCCCACACGCGCAGCAGGATCATGCCCGCCTCGGTGGCGTCGGCGAACGCGAGCGCGAGGCTGTCGCGCGTGATCCGGGGGAAGAAGGTGTCGTCGGGGATCCAGTTGGCCCCGCGGATGTAGATCGGCTTCCCGTTGACGATCACGGTGAACGGGCTGCCGTCGGCATCCGCCTCGACGTCGATCTCGGCGGTGCGGAAGCCGATCCTGCGGGTCCACTCGACGCCGCCCGCGCACACCGTGAGCTCGTACAGCGGCTGCTCACCGTGACCGCGCGGCCACCACAGCTCGGCACCGGTCGCGGTGAGCGGCAACACGATCGACGGGGTGCCGACGGATGCCGCCACCGAGGCGCGCTCGCCGGCCACCTCCGCGGTGACCTCGGTATCGATGGCGCCGACGCCCCACTCGAGGTCGACGTGCACGTCGACGCGGCGGGCGTTACCGTCGACACCGACCACCGGGCGGACGCCGGCGATGCGGACGCCGCTCCAGCTCTCGATGCCGATCGGCCGCCAGATGCCGCTGGTGACCAGCGCCGGGCCCCAGTCCCAGCCGAAGTTGCAGGCCGACTTGCGGATGGCGTTGAAGGGGTGAACGTAGGAATGCGGGCGCTCACCGAGCACGGCCTCGCGCTCCTCGGCGTACGCGATCGGCGAGCGGAACGTCACCTCGAGGCGGTTGCCTCCGGGGTGCAGCAGCTCGCGCACGGGCCAGCGATAGGTGCGGTGCTGGTTGACCGTCGTGCCGAGTTCGACGCCGTTGAGCACCACGCGGGCGACGGTGTCGAGACCCTCGGCGACGAGGTCGTGGTTCTCGGCGGCATCCAGATCCGGCGCATCGAACGTCGTCTCATAGCGCCAGTCACACCGGCCGATCCACGCGAGTCGCGACTCGTTGTCGTCGACGTACGGGTCGGGGATGAGCTCTGCGGCCAGGAGGTCCGTGTGCACCACACCGGGCACCGTCGCCGCGATGGCCTGGCGTTGAATCTCGCTGAAGTCCGCGGGGATGTCGCCCCCGGCGTAGTGCAGGGTCCAGCCGGATTCGAGCGCGCGGAAAGCCATGCCTCTAGAAGTAGCACAACTACCGGAAAGCGAGGCCGGAATGGGGTATGAGGCGTGGTCTTTGCGCCTTCCCCTCCGATTCATGTAGTGTCACTACCGATAGCTCCTCGACGAATGGACACACCATGTGCGCCGCTGCACGACCCGCGGAACCCGCCGTGCTCCAGGTCGACTCGCTGCAGGGACTCCTGCCCGGCCGTTCCGAACGGTACGAGAAGCACCTCGCGGACCTCGCGGGGCTGTACCGTGACGCGGCCGCATTCGAGGCGGCCCTCGCCGCCGACGGCGGCGACCCGGTGTACTGGGTCGAGAGCAGCACCCCCGAGACCGGCCGCGGTGCGCTGACGATCGGCCTGAGCGTGCTGCAGCCCGGCCGCATCGGCGACGAGTTCGCCATGACCCGCGGCCACCTCCACGCGCAGTCCGAATTCGCCGAGCTGTACTACGGCATCGCCGGCGAAGGCGTCATGCTCCTCGAGAGCGTCTCTGGTGAATCGCGAGCGCTCCCCATCAGTGCCGGGGTGGTCGTGCACGTGCCCGGTGGGTGGGTGCACCGCAGCGTCAACGTCGGCGACGACAAGCTCGTCACCCTGTTCGCTTACGCCACGGAAGCAGGCCAGGACTACGGCATCATCGAGCGAGCGGGCGGCATGGCGCAGCTCGTCGTCACCGACGGCAACGGCGGGTGGACCACCCGCCCCAATCCGGACCACGGAGGCTACCGTGCCTGAGCACGACGTTCTGGCCGACCTCGCGGCGCACATCGACATCAGCTGCGTGCAGGCTCAGCACTCCCGGGCGGATGTCGAAGAACTGGCGCGCCGCGCGATCGCCGGCCGGTTCGTGAGCGCCCACGTGCTGCCGAACTGGCTGCCGGTGGTCCGCGAGCTCCTCGACGGCTCGGGGGTTCTGGCCGGTTCCCCCGTCGGCTTCCCGAGCGGCGGCGCCACCACCGCGACGAAGCTGGCCGAGGCGCGCGAGCTGCTCGACCTCGGCGCCCAGGAGCTCGATGTCGTCGTGTCGATCGGGCGCCTCCGCTCCGGCGAGACGGACTACGTGACCCGCGAGCTGGCCGCCGTCGTCGACGTGGTCGGCGACCGCGTGCCGCTGCGCGCCATCCTCGAGGTCGGGCACCTCGACGACGACCAGATCCGTGCAGGCGTGGATGCCGCGATCTCGGCCGGCGTGCCCTGGATCAAGACGGGAACCGGGTGGTCCGGCATCCCGACCACGATCGAGCACATCCGCGTGATCGCCGACCAGGCCTCCGGGCGAGCGTCGCTCAAGGCCGCCGGCGGCGTCCGCGACATCGAGACGGTCCGCGCCATGGCGGCGCTCGGCGTGACGCGCTTCGGCATGAACGCCGATGCCGCCGTCGCGGCCGTGGCCGCAGCATCCGAAAGCAGCACCTCATGACCTTCCCCACGATGACCGCTCTCGATCTGCGCCCCGCGACCGCGCCGACGCTGTACTTCATCGGCGTGACGACCGGCCGCTCCTCGATCCAGCACGTCTTCCCGCGCTGGGCCGACGCGCTGGGCCTCGACGGCGCGGTGCTGCAGGGCGTCGACCTGCCGCTGCACGCCCCCGCCGACGACTACCGCCGCGTGGTGGAGTTCATCGCCGCCGACCCGCTGAGCCTCGGCGCCCTCGTGACGACCCACAAGATCGACCTGTACGCGGCCTGCCGGGATCTGTTCGACGAGATCGACCCGTTCGCCCTGCTCATGGGCGAGACGAGCTGCATCTCCAAGCGCGACGGCAAGCTCATCTGCCACGCGAAGGACCCGATCTCGAGCGGCCTCGCGCTGGACGCCTTCATCCCCGACGGCTACTGGCGCAGCACCGGCGCCGACGCGCTCTGCATGGGGGCTGGCGGCTCCACCATCGCCATCAGCTGGTATCTCTCGCGGAGGGAGTCGGGCGCCGACCGCCCGCGCCGGATCGTCGTGACCAACCGGTCTCCGCAGCGTCTCGAGCACATCCGCGACATCCACGCCCAGCTCGACACCGACACCGCCTTCGAGTACGTCCTCACGCCGAGCCCCGCCGACAACGATCGCGTGCTGGCTCACCTTGCCCCCGGGTCGCTCGTCGTCAACGCGACGGGTCTCGGCAAGGATGCCCCCGGCTCGCCGCTCACGGACGCCGGCGTCTTCCCCGCACGCGCCATCGCATGGGACCTCAACTACCGCGGCGATCTCGTCTTCCTCGACCAGGCCCGCGCGCAGGAGGATGTGCGGGGCCTGCAGGTCGAGGATGGTTGGATCTATTTCGTGCATGGTTGGACGCAGGTGATCGCCGAGGTCTTCCACGTCGAGATCCCGACGGCAGGACCCTCGTTCGAGCGGCTGAGCGAGCTCGCGCTCGCGACGCGGTGACGGCGTGACCGCACTCGCGCTCGCCTTCGACCTGGGAACGGGAGGCTGCAAGGCCTCGCTCTGGGACGAAGACGCGCGGATGCTCGCCGAGACCGTCAGCGAGTACCCGACCGAGCACCCCGCGCCCGGTCGCAACGAGCAGCGCCCCGAGGCGTGGTGGGATGCCGTCGTCGCGTCGACGCGCGCCCTCCTCGCCCAGCGACCGGATGCCGCGTCCGCCGTGGCCGGCATCGCCCTGTCGGGGCAGAGCCTCGGCGCCGTGCAGCTCGACGACCAGCTCGAACTCGTGACACCCACGACCCCCATCTGGTCGGACGCGCGCGGCCGCACCGCGCACGTGTTCGCGCAGCTGCCGGAGCCGGAGTGGTACCGCCGCACCGGGAACGGGTTCGGCGCGGCGCTGTATCCGGTGTTCAAGGCTGCGACGTTCGCGGCGGAGGATCCGGAGGCCTGGCGGCGCACGCGCTTCCTCGCCGGGTCGAAGGACTGGATCAATCTCCGGCTCACCGGGCGCCTCGTCACCGACCACTCCATGGCCTCCGGCTCCGGCGCGTACGCGCTCGAGCGCGGCGGCTACGACCCCGAGATCCTTGACGCCGCGGGCCTGCATACCGACCTGCTGCCGACCCCGGTGGAGTCCGCCGACGTCGTCGGGCCGCTCACCGCGGCCGCCGCCGACGTGCTGGGCCTGCCCGCCGGCATCCCGGTGTTCGCCGGCGCGGTCGACAACGCGGCGATGGCGCTGGGCTCCCGCGGCACGAGCGAGGGCCGGCTCTACGCCGCGCTCGGCTCGTCGAGCTGGATGACGGTCACGAGCGCCCGTCCGGTGCTCGATGAGGCGGCCCGGCCGTACGTGTTCCGTCACGCCATCCCGGGCCTGCACATCAGCGCCCTGTCGACCTTCAGCAGCGGCACGACCATCACGTGGCTGCGCGACACCGTCGCGCCCGGCGAGCCGATCGGCGACTTCATCGAACGCGCGGCGGCGAGCACGCCGGGCGCGCGCGGTGCCGTCATGATCCCGACGCTCGCCGGCGGAACGCCGCTCGAGGGCGGTTCGGGCGTCCGTGGCGGACTCGTGGGCCTCGAGCTCGGCACGTCGACAGCAGACCTGGTCCGCGCATGTCTGGAGGGCATCGCGTTCGCCCTGGACCGCAGCCTGCGCCTCATGCGCGAGCTCAGCGGCAGCGACCAGGAGCTGCTCGTCTCGGGCGGCGGCAGCCGCTCGCCGCTGTGGAACCGCATCTACGCCGACATCCTCGGCACACCCCTCGTGAGGACGAGCATCGATCAGCAGGCGGCCACCCTCGGCGCCGCGACCATCGCCTTCGTCGGCCTGGGCGTCTGGGACGACTACTCCCGCGCCGACGACGCCCACACCGTGGTCGAACGCATCCTTCCCGACGACGACGCGGCGGACCGGTACGCCGGCGCCCGTGCCCGCTTCGACGCCGCCGCGGCGTCGCTCGCCTCCCTTCCCCCTCACCTCTCGGAGGAACAATGACCGACAAGCCCCTCGTCGTCATCACCGGCGCCAGCTCCGGAATCGGCGCGGCCACCGCCCGCGCGTTCTCGGCGGCCGGCCACCCGCTGCTGCTCATCGCGCGACGCCTCGAGCCGATGGCCGCGCTGAACCTGCCCGACGCCGAGCTGGTCGCCGCCGACGTCAACGACACCCCTGCGGTCGCCGCCGCCATCGCGCGCGCCGAGGAGCGGTTCGGTCCCGTCGACCTGCTGATCAACAACGCCGGCCTCATGGCGCTGTCGTCGGTGGCCGAGCAGGACCCGGCGCTCGTGCAGGAGCAGTTCGACGTCAACTGCGTCGCGCTGATGAAGAACAGCCAGCTGGTGATCAACGGCATGCGCGAGCGCCGGCACGGCACGATCGTGAACATCGGCTCGATCGCCGGCAAGCAGCTGTACGAGAACCACACCGTCTACAACGGCACCAAGTACGCCGTCCACGCCATGACCGAGGGCCTCCGGCGCGAGAACGCCGCCTTCGGCGTGCGGGTGCTGCTCGTCGCGCCGGGCATGGTCGACACGGGCCTGCTCGGCAACACCGGCGAGGGGAACGTGCTCGACGGCTACCTGGACTATAAGAGGAGCATCGGCGGCGGCCTCGTGCCCGACGACATCGCGCACGCGATTCTCACCGCTTACCAGCTCCCCCAGCACATCAGCTACCGCGAGATCGTGGTGGCTCCGACCTCACAGGACGCATGACATGAAGCGCACCGGCATCCTCCATGGCGAGCTCTCGGCCCACATCGCCCGCCTCGGCCACACCGATCAGATCCTGATCGTCGACTCCGGGTTCCCCATTCCCCCGGGCGTTCCGGTGGTGGATCTGCGCGTGGTCTACGGTCTTCCCGCGTTCGCGCCGGTCTTCGACGCCATCGCCGACGAGGTCGTGGTCGAGCACGCGCTCGTCGCCACCGAGCTCGCCGAGGGCAACCCGCCGATCGACGCGCTCATTCGCGACCGCTTCCCGGATGCCGAGACGGTCGACCACGCAGAGCTCAAGCGCCGCTCGGCGGCCGCGCGCTTCATCGTGCGCACGGGCGAGGACACCCCCTACGCGAACATCCTGCTGACCGCCGGGGTGGGCTTCACGGTATGAGCGACCCGGCTCGGATGCTGCGCGGCAATCGCATCGTCCCGGTCGTCGTTCTCGACGACGCCGGCGCGGCTCCCGACCTCGCCGACGCCCTCGCCGGCGGCGGCATCACGTGCGCCGAGATCACGCTGCGCACTCCGGCCGGCATCGACGCGATCCGTGCCGTCGCCGGACGCGCCGACTTCGTGGTCGGGGCCGGCACCGTGCTGACGGCGGATCAGGTGGATGCCGCGGCCGATGCCGGCGCGGCGTTCCTGGTGTCGCCGGGGCTCGACGACGCAGTCCTCACACGGGCGACCGAGCGCGGCATCCCGATCGTCCCCGGTGTCGCGACGGCGACCGAGATCCAGCGGGCGCTCGCGCACGGCATCCGTCACCTCAAGCTGTTCCCCGCCGGGGCCATCGGCGGGCTCGGCGCCGTGCGGGCCTTCGCCGGACCCTTCCCCGAGGTGCGGTTCCTGCCGTCAGGCGGCGTCTCGATCGACAACGCCGGCGAGTACCTCGAGCATGAGTCGGTCTTCGCGGTGAGCGGGTCGTGGATGGTGCCGACGGCCGCGATCGCCGCGGGTGATTTCGACACCGTGCGCGAGCTGTCCGCTGCGTCGACCGCGGCGACCACCGCGAGCGTCAGCGAGTAGCGGCACTACCTTCACTGCCTTTCCCGGACCCCTTGCGCGGCGCTTTCGTGGCCGTCTAACGTGTCTGACACCACGAAGTGCGTAGTGTCACTACATCTGGTGTCCCCAGCGACGTTCTCGAACCAGCGGCACTGCGCTCTATCAACGGCGATAGGAGAAACGGAATGCGACGACGGCGTATCGGCACCGCACTCGCGGCGACGACAGCCTTGGCGGTGGGGACTCTGGTGCCCGCGCTGCCCGCGTTCGCCGCGTCAACGGACGCGCAGCGCACGGTCACGGTGAACCTCGACGAGGTGCTCCAGGAGGACTACCTCGGCATCGGGGTCAACGTCATCCCATGGAGCCTCATGGGCGACACCGCGGCCTACGGCTACGACGAGGCCGACTGGGAGGTCGACGTCGAGCGGATCCTCACCGTGCAGCCCAAGGTGGCGCGCGTGTGGTTCCAGATCGACTGGATGGAGCTCGAGAAGGGTCAGTACGACTTCGAGAGCCCCGAGATGCAGGCGTTCTACCGCTACATGGACGCCTTCAAGCAGGCCGGCACCGAGGTGCTGCTGAACTTCGGGTGGAAGGTCGGCGAGCGCGTGCACGACTGGTTCCTCTACCCGGGAGTGCAGAAGCCCTACGAGAGCGCGCCCGGTGACCTCGTCGCGTACGGGCACTCGGCATCCGCTCTGCTGAACGAGCTGATCGTCGAGCGCGGCTACGACAACGTCGACTACCTGACGTTCTACAACGAGCCCAACGGCAGCTGGGACTTCGAAGGTCCCGCCGACCAGAAGGCGTACTACGCCGAAATGGCCCGGAAGGTTCACGAGCAGCTCCAGGCCGACGGGCTGCGCGACCAGGTCCAGATCTGGGGCCCCGAGGAGGTCAACGCCCCCGACTGGACGCAGTACATGGCCGAGCACGCGGGCGACGTCTTCGACCAGTACTCCTTCCACCTCTACGGCGAGTCGTACGACTTCATGAGCCAGGCCATCGACCAGCGCCGCGCGACCATCGGCGACGCACCGCTCAACCTGTCGGAGATGGGCTGGACGAACCCGGGCACCAGCGTCTGGGAGACGGGCTACTCGAACTACATCATCCGCAGCGCCAACAGCGGCGTCCACTCGAACCTCGTGTGGCAGCTGAACGGCGTCATGACCGACGACCCGCGCGGCGACACCAACGGCGCCTTCAACATGTGGGACTCGCTGGTGCTGGGCCTGAAGCCGACCGCCGCGTTCTACGAGGCGGGGCTCCTCATGCGCTACATCCCCGAGCACAGCACGGTGCTGGCGACGGAGGTGTCGGATGACGACGTGCGCGCGACCGCGTTCCGCGACGCCGAGGGCGAGCTGACGGTTCTGGTGGAGACGGCGCCGGGGCGTCCCAAGGACGTCACGGTGCAGTTCACCGGCGGAAACGTGAACGACCGCTTCAACCGCTTCGTGTTCGACGACTCGGTGGCGCAGCCGGAGGACAACGCGCTGCTTCCCGCCTCGAGCGGTGAGTTCAAGCCCAAGAAGTCGGCGTTCACCGATGCCGAGATCGGCGGCGACCACACCTTCGCGATCTACACGACCGCTCCGGCAGCCACCCAGGTGGCCGTCACGCCGGCGCAGTCGACGGTCGCCGGCGGTGCGCAGGTGCAGCTGGATGCCTCGATCATCGACGGCGGCAAGGGCAAGGGCGAGGTCACGTGGTCGGTGGTCGGCGAAGGCAACGGCTCGGTCGACCGCAACGGCGTCTTCACCGCTCCGGATGTCGACACCGAGCGCACGGTCGCGGTCCGCGCCACCACGCGGAGCGGCGACTACGGCGTGGCGCAGGTGACGGTGACGCCGGCATCCAAGCCGGGCGTGACCGACGCCCCGGTGTTCAGCCTCGACGGCGGGCTCTACCCGTCGGTGGAGGCCGTGACGATCACGAGCGGAACGCCGGAGGCGGAGATCCGCTACACGACGGACGGCAGTGTCCCGACGGCCGACTCCACGCTGTACACGGGTCCGGTCTTCCTGGAGCCGCTCCGGACGACGTACCTGCGGGCGATCGCGATCGCGCCGGGGCACGAGCCCTCGGGTGTGACCTCGCGGCTCTACAAGGTGCTCGACGTGCAGAACGCGCCTGACGGGTACGAGTTCTGCCAGTACGCCGACCGCGGCGTGTGCGCCTTCGAGGGCGAGGCGAGCGTCGCCTTCGGGTCCGACGGCCTGTTCACTTTCGGCACCTTCACGGACGGGGTGAAGTGCACGGCGGCATCCTTCGGCGGCGACCCCAACCCGGGCGGCGACAACCGCTGCTTCGTCAACCCGGAGGTTCCCGACGAGGTGCCGGTCGTGACGATCTTCAACGCAGGGTTCGAGAGCCCGGCGACGGGAGGCACGGCGAACGGCCCGATGGTCAACGGCTGGACGTTCAGCGCCCGTGCCGGCATCCAGCACAACAACAGTGTGTTCGTGCCCGTGGCACCCGCCCCGGAAGGCGAGCGCACCGCCTACCTGAAGACCGATTCCGGCCTGAACAGCCGCATCGATCAGACGGTGATCTTCCCGGCCGGGACGTTCGCGATCACGTTCTACGCGGCGAACCGTGTCGGCTTCGGCGGCCTGCAGGAGTTCGACGTGTTCGTGGACGACCAGCTGATCGGCCACTTCGCGCCGCAGGGCGGGGAGTACGAGTTCCACCAGACGGACTCGTTCACCGTCGAGCAGGGTGAGCACACCATCTCGTTCGTCGCCACGACGTTCGAAGGTGACAACACCGGGTTCATCGATGACGTCCAGGTGATCGTCGCCGAGTGACCCCACGAAGCGGCGCGTCGACTCCGGTCGGCGCGCCGCTTTCGTGCGCCCGCCACTCGTGGCGGGCGCACGGTGCGTCAGGGCCCCCGGCGATGAGGCATCCTGGTTGAGGTGAGCAGGATCGAGATCCGCCCGATGCGTGCGGACGACTGGCCCGAGGTCGAGGCCATCTACGCCGCCGGCATCGCCGGCGGCGAAGCGACCTTCGAGACCGTCACGCCCGACTGGGACCAGTTCGATGCGAGGAAGATCGCCGACGCACGCCTGGTCGCCGTGGACGAGACGGGCACCGTCGTCGGGTGGGTGGCTGCGTCCCGGGTGTCCGCCAGGGAGGTCTACCGCGGGGTGATCGAGCACTCCCTCTACGTCGATCCGACACGGCAGGGTGAAGGCATCGGTCGAGAGCTGCTCACCGCCTTCGTCGCCGCCGCGGACGCCGCCGGTTACTGGACGATCCAGTCGAGCATCTTCCCCGAGAACGTCGGCAGCCTGCGCCTGCACGAGAGGGCGGGATTCCGGATCGTGGGGCGACGCGAGCGGATCGCACGGTCGCAGCTCGGCCCGCACGCTGGGCGCTGGCGCGACACGATCATGATGGAGCGGCGCTCACCCGTCGACGATCCCGCCGACCACTGAGGTCGGGTCAGACGTGCAACGTCGGGCTGCGAATAGTTCGCGGTTTCCGCCGAAGGCGGCGTCGAGACGTGCTGGCAGACTGGCGGCGTGCATGACCTTCTCTCCACTCTTCTCGCTGCCTCGGCTGTGGGCGCAGCTGTCGCTGGAGGCGTGTTCTTCGCCTTCTCGGGTTTCGTGATGCAAGGGCTGAACCGGCTTCCCCCGGCGGAAGCAGCCCGAGCCATGCGCGCCATCAACGTGACCGCGGTGCGCGCCCCGCTGATGCTCGAACTGTTCGGCACGGCGCTGCTCGCGGTGATCGTTGCCGCGCTAGCGATTCTTCAGGGCGCGGAGGCCGTTTGGTGGGCGTCCGCCGGCACCGCCGTCTACCTCATCACGGTCATCGGCGTCACTGCAGGCGCCAACGTCCCTCGCAACAACACCCTCGCTGCCGCTCCCGAGCAGTCTGCACCGCTGGCGGACGCGTGGAACGACTTCCGCCCACGATGGACGGCCTGGAATCATGTGCGCACCGCAGGTGCGATCGTCGCGGCTGCGCTCTTCCTCGTCGCAATGGTCGAGACTTTCGCCGTCTGATTCACCCCTTCGCCGATGACCACGTGCACGATGCCGAGGACGACCTAGCCGATGCGGGCGACCATCCGGAACACGGCAGCACGATGCCGCCATGAGGATCCGGGCGCGGGACAACGGGAATTCCGGGTGCCGGCTGCAGTGTCTGCGGCGAACCATAGGCTCGGGGCGTGGCCAGCCTCGACGACATCCGGCGCATCGCCGCGACGCTGCCCGGCAGCGAGGAGCGCGCCACCACGGGTGGTGCGGCCTGGTTCGTCCGCAACAAGCTCTATGCCTGGGAGTGCCACCCGTGGCCCAGCATCCCGGACGATGCACGCGCGATCATCGCGTCGGAACTCGTCGTCGGGGTCAAGGTGGCTGATCCGCTCGATGCCCGGGCGCTGAGAGAGATGGCACCGGAGGTGTTCCTCGAGCGGACGACGTCGTGGGGCGAGCCCAAGGTCGCGTTTCGCATGGCCCACATCGACGAGGACCACCTGGCCGAGCTCATCACCGAGGCCTGGCGTGTGCAGGCTCCGCGCTACCTGCGGGCGGCGTTCGACGGCGCGGACGCCTGATCCGCTCAGCCGGCCGCGCCACCGGTCACACGTAGGTCGCTCGTTACTGGTCGCCCACCTTCTCGTCCGCGGCATCCTCTCCGGCGTCGATCTTGTCGCTGAACTTGCCACCGCTCGCCGAGTCCGCCGCGTCGCCGGCCTTGTCGATCCCTGCGTCCGTGGCCTGTTCGCCCTTCTTGCTGTCCGCCACCTGCTTGAACTTGTCTCCGAGGTCCCCGCCGAGGTCTGGCATCTCCACTCTCCGATCCTTCGTGCGTTCCACCGCGGTCCGCGGCGCTGACCGAGTCTCGGCGACGGTCCGCGCCGCCGTCGCCGGGGTTGACAGGCGGCCGATCGCCACCCGCCGCTACGGTGAGGGACGTGCCCTTCGCCCTCGCCTTGACGATCCTGCTCGGCCTTCTCGCGCTGTTCCAGCTGTCCCTCGCGCTCGGCGCACCGCTCGGCCGCTTCGCGTGGGGCGGCCAGCATCGGGTGCTGCCGGCGCGACTGCGCATCGGCAGCGCGGTGTCGATCCTGATCTACGCGCTGATCGGCGTCATCGCGTGGGACCGCGTGGGCGCGATCGACGTCTTCGGGGAGCCGTTCTCGGAGGTCGCGATGTGGGTGGTCTTCGGGTACTTCGTGCTCGGCATCCTGATGAACGCGATCTCGCGCAGCAAGCCCGAGCGATTCACCATGGTGCCCGTCACGATCGTGCTGTCCGTGCTCGCCTTCTTCATCGCGATGGGGTACGGCGAACTCGCGATGGCGGCCTGAGGCGCGCGCTCTGGCCCGCTACCTCGTGGGCGCGTCGGCGCTACGGGACGGGAGCAGGAGCAGGATGCCGAGCAGCAGGCTCACCCCGAGCGCGACCATCTCGCCGATGGCGCCCGCGACCGGCATGTGCTGCAGATGGAACGCGTGGTACAGGAAGTGCAGGAGTCCGAAGACCGTCCAGGCGAGCCCGAGCACGCGATACGCGATCTCGTTGCGCCAGATCAGTCCGCCGATGCTGGCCGCGCCGAGTGCCAGGTACATCGCCCCGACGTCGCGGATCAGATGCTCGTTGAACGGGCCGTCGACGGACACCCAGGAGCCCAGCACTCCGGGGAACGAATCGTAGAAGCCCTGCGGGAAGAAGTAGGCCCAGATGCCGACGAAGAAGGCGAGGAGTGCTGAAGCCGTCAGCGCGATGAAATGAACGCGTCTCATACTCACTCCGACGATGCGGCGCCGCGGAATGTGAGGTGCGTCACCCGACGCGGTGCGCGGCGGCGTCCAAGGCATCCGTCGCGGCGCGGCGCCCTTCGGCGATGAGGCGGGCCACGTCGGTCATCCGCCATTGCGCCATGCCGGCCATCTCGGGCTGGATCAGCACGATGGACGGGTCGCGCTGCAGCTCGGCCGTGCGCGTGATGGTGCGCATCATGCGCACGGTCTCCCATTTCGCGTGCAGGCGCACGACGATGACGCGGGAGGCGCCGAGCGTCCGAGCGGCGGACACCGGGACGTTGTCGACCATGCCGCCATCGGCCAGCAGCGCGCCGTTCACCCGTACGGGTGGCGCGAATCCGGGGACGGCGACGGTCGCGCGCAGCGCCGTGCTCAGCGGTCCATGGTCGAGGATCACGGCGCGGCGCGTGCGGATGTCAGTGGCGACCGCGCCGAAGCGTCGCGGCAGCTCTTCGATGAGCGGGTCGTCGCCGAGCACGCTGCGCACGGCGTCGGCGATGACGGCGGTGTCGAGCAGACCCCAGCGGAGCTTCGGCGACCATCGCGCGATCGCCCGCCAGCGGAATGCGGCGGCCGCGCGGGCGATCGCGTCGGGCTCGAGGCCCGCCGCATAGGCCGCACCGATCAGCGCGCCCGAGCTCGTGCCGGTGACGATCCCCGGACGGATGCCGCGCTCGGCCAGCACCTGCAGCACGCCGACGTGCGCCGCGCCGAAGGCGCCGCCCCCGCCGAGGGCGAGGCCGAGAGTGTGGTCGTCGTCGGTCACGTCATCCTTCCGAGTCGTGCCTCTGGCGCACCGTAGCACGCGGGGTGCGTCTCGATACGCGTCAGCCGCCGGCGGCGGGCGGAGTGCTCTTGGATTCGGCCAGCTCGTCCACGACCAGTCGCGCCTCGTCGATGGTCCCGTTGCGGTACGCCTGGCGCCCCACCATGTGAGCCGACAGCGGCGCGGTGGCCAGCTGCACGAGCACGACCGGCACGAGGAACGCCACGACCGGCCACGACCGCAGCGACAGCGCCATCGCGAGGCAGATGAGGATGAGCCCGAGCACCTGAGGCTTCGTCGCCGCGTGCAGCCTCGACGGCACGTCGCGGAACCGCAGCAGGCCGATCGCCGCGATGAGGCAGAGCAGCGCGCCGAGAAGGATCAGGATGACGGTCGCCACGTCGAGCGCGGCATCCCACGGAGAGGTGAGGTCGACGACGGGAACGTCGGCCGGGAGAAGTCGGGCTGTCGTCTTCATCGGTCGGTGTTGTCCCTCCGTGCGACGAAGCGGGCGATGGAGATCGACCCGAAGACGCCGATCGCGGCGATGATCAGCAGTACGGGCAGCGTCCGGGTGTGGTGGTTGATCGCCATCTCGGCGCCCAGCACGCACACCAGTTCGGTGAGAAGGACGTCGGATGCCACCGCACGGTCGAGGATCGACGGACCGATGACGATGCGCCAGAGCGTCAGCAGCGCGGCGACGGCGAAGACGACGAAGATCGCTGCGAGCAGGATGTTCACGCCGCGCCTCCCTTGATCGGGCGGGGACGCGGAGCACCCGCATCCGCTCGGACGGCCGCCACCTGTGCGCGGGAGCCCACCGCCATGACGAGGCGCCGCTCCCAGTGCTTCACGCTGGCACGCTGCCGCTCGACATCGGCGGCATCGCGCACGCCGATCACGTGCAGATACAGGATCCGGCGGTCCCGGTCGGCGTCGACGATGAGCGAGCCGGGAATGAGGGATGCCGTCACCCCGGTGTGCGTCATGATGAGGTCGTCGTCGGTCACCAGCTGCACGGCGATGATCGCGGCACCGGGCTGGCGACGAGGATCGAGCACCTGCCACGCCACCGTGAGCGACCCGCGCACCAGGGCGACCATGAACTCGAGCACGAACAGCAGGCCCCACCACAGGTTCACCCGCCCGGACAGCTCCACCGGGGGCAGCCGGAAGACCCGCGTCACGAAGAGGGCGACGGCGAGCCCGGTCAGGAAGGCCAGCCACGTGAACTGACCCCACAGCAGCATCCACAGCGCGATCAGCCACACGAAGAACGGCAGCTGGCGCCACACCTGCGCGAACAGGTTGCGCTTCTCTCCGCCCGGCGAGGCGGAAGCATCCGTCGTCATCGATCACCTCCGTCGGTGATCCCATCGGTGCTCTTGTCGTGATCCTGCTCGAGCTGCACGAGCGTCACCGGCTCCAGCAGGGCCGCTCCGATGCGGGCGCACACGTCGTAGAGCGGACCGGCGAAGACGGTCAGTGCCACCGTGATGGCGACCATGCCCATCGTCGATGCGGTCATGATGCGCGGGATGACACGGCGCTGCGTCTCGACGCCGGCGGCCGGGGCGGCTCCGAGGTACGAGATGCGGGCCTCGGTTTCGGCCGAGTCGTCCTCCTCGCGCCAGAACGACAGGTTCCACGCGCGCATGAGCGCGTAGAGCGTGAGGAGGCTGGTGAGGATGCCTCCGACCATGAGCAGCATCATGATCGGCGTGCCGACCTCGGCCGCGGCGTCGAAGAGCGCGAACTTCCCGATGAAGCCGGAGAAGGGCGGCAGCCCTCCCAGATTGATGGCCGGGATGAAGTACAGGACGGCGATCACGGGCGCCGCCTTCATCAGCCCCTTGACCCTCAGGATCGATGTGCTGCCGGCGCGCCGCTCGACCAGTCCGACCGCGAGGAACAGCGTGGTCTGCACCACGATGTGGTGGACCATGTAGTAGATCGTCGCGCCGATCGCCGCCGGTGTGGCGACCGCGAGGCCGAAGATCATGTAGCCGATGTGGCTCACGAGCGTGAACGACAGGATGCGTTTGAGCTCGGCCTGTGCGACGGCCCCGAGCACTCCCACGATCATCGTGGCGAGCGCGACGATCATCAGCAGCATGTTGACGTCGTTGTCGAGGAACAGCTCCGTCTCGGTGCGGATGATCGCGTACACGCCGACCTTGGTGAGAAGGCCCGCGAACACCGCCGTGACCGGGGCCGGCGCGGTCGGATACGAGTCGGGCAGCCAGAACGACAGCGGGAAGACCGCCGCCTTGATGCTGAAGGCCAGCAGCAGCATCAGGTGCAGCACCAGCTGGGTCTGCTGCGGCAGCTCGCCCATGCGCTCGGCGATCTGCACCATGTTGACCGTTCCGAGTGCGCCGTAGATCATCGCGATCGAGGCCAGGAACAGGATCGACGACACCAGCGACACCACGATGTAGACCACACCGGTGCGGATGCGCGACTCCGTGGAGCCGAGCGTGATGAGCACGTACGAGGCGACCAGGAGGATCTCGAAACCGACGTAGAGGTTGAACAGGTCGCCGGCGATGAAGGCGTTGAAGATGCCCGCGGCGAGGATCAGGTACGAGGGGTGGAAGATCGACACGGGGGTCTCGTCGTCCCCATCCGCGGCTCCCTGGCCCACGGAAAACAGTAGGACCGCCAGCAGCACGACGCTCGACACGGTCACCAGCAGCGCCGCGAGGCGGTCGACGTAGAGCACGATGCCGAACGGGATCGGCCACGCTCCCACCGACACGGCGATCGGCTGGTCGCCGACATCCACCACGTACAGGAGCACGGACGCGATCGCGCACACCAGGGTCAGCGTCGCCACCGAGACGAGCACCTGGGTGCGGCGGTGACGCCCGGCGATCAGGGTCAGCGCCGCCCCGAGGAGCGGCAGGGTCACCAGGAGCGGGACGAGACTGGGGGCGAAGGCCATCATCGGTCGTCCCCCTGGCGGTCGGAGTGGTCGTCGGCGTCGTCGATGGAGCGGCCTCGCCTCGGCCGATCGACGGGGGCGTCGTCGCGGACGCCGGCGACGTCGCGGCTGCCGAGCACCAGGATCGGCGAGGTCCGCGTGCCGAGGAAGTCCGTCGTGGCGTCGTCGTCGGTGTCCTCGATCTCGGTCTCGTCGTCCATCGCGTCCTCGGTTTCGGCGCTGCGGCCGCGCACCGCGAGGTCGGCCTCGTCGTCGGTCACCGTGTCGGCCTGTCCGAGCTGCCACGACCGGTAGATGAGAGCGAGCAGGAACGCCGAGACCGCGAAGGTGATGACGATGGCGGTGAGCATCAGGGCCTGCGGCAGCGGGTCGGACATGTCGTCGGGGGATGCGGCGTCGCCGTAGAACGGCGCGACGCCGGGGTCGCCCATCACGATCAGCAGCAGCAGGTTCGCCGCGTTGCCCAGCAGGAGGAAGCCGATCAGCACGCGCGTGAGGCTCCGCTCGAGCATCGCGTAGACGCCGCAGGCGAAGAGCACGCCCATGATGATGATGAGAACGAGCGAGGCGGTCATGGGACGCTCACCCCCCGTCGTGCGACCCGCGCCGCGTGCGCCTGCCGGTCCACCTCGGCGCCGAGGCTGCGCAGCACGTCCAGCACGAGCCCGATCACCACGAGGTAGACGCCGACGTCGAAGAGCGTCGAGGTCACGAACTCGACGTGCCCGAGCACGGGCAGCTCGGCTTCGAACCATGTGCTCGTGAGCGGCGGCGCGCCGAAGAAGAGCGGCACGATGGCGCAGCCGACGGCGATCGCCATGCCGATGCCGAGCAGCCGTCCGGCGTCGGTGGGCGCGGCGGCGCCGAGCTCGTACCGGCCGCCGGCCACGTACCGCATCACCAGCGCCATGGCGGCCACGAGCCCGCCCGCGAAGCCGCCGCCGGGCAGGTTGTGACCGGCGAACAGCAGGTACAGCGACACGACGATGATCGTGTGGAAGAGGATCCGGACGATCACCTCGAGCATGATCGAGCGGTTCTCAGGACGCACCCGCGGGCCACCGACGAGCCATGCCATGCGGCCACGCGCCTCGCCGCGCGGCCTCACTCCGTCCGCCGTCTCGATCAGCGGCCGCCGGTTGTGTGCGACGGTCGCCGGCAGCGGGGCGATGAAGCGGGACAGCGTGTCGGCGCGGTGGGTCACGAAGACCAGGGATGCCACGCCCGTCGCCGCGAGGACGAGCACCGACAGCTCGCCCATCGTGTCCCAGCCGCGCAGGTCCACCAGCGCGACGTTCACCACGTTGCGCCCGTGCCCCAGCTCGTACGCCAGCGACGGGAACCCGTCGGAGATGGGGTCGTCGACGCGCGCGCTGGTGGCCACGATGGCCACCAGCGCCATCGTGACGCCCACCGCCGCCCCGAGCACCGCCCGGGCGACCGGCCAGACCGACGCGTTGTGCTGGCCGAGCCGCGAGGGGATGCGGCGCAGCACGAGGGCGAACGCCACGAGCGTCACCGTCTCGACGAGGATCTGCGTGAGCGCGAGGTCGGGGGCGCCGCTGGTCGCGAACAGCACGACCATGCCGAGGCCCGTGACCGACACGAGCACGACGCCGGTGTACCGCTTGCGCGCACGGACCGCGACCAGACCCGCGGCGATCATGACCGGAGCGACGGCGAGCTGCACCGGCGTCTGGAACGCATCCAGCTGGGCACGCAGCTCGTCGCTCGCCAGCAGCGCGGTCGCTTCGGCGGCGACCAGCACGATGAACACCGTGCCCACGTAGACCGGCAGCGAACCGCGCTGGGTGAGGCTGGTGGTCATCACCGACAGCCGAGCGACGCCGCGCAGCGCGGCGTTGTAGACGTCGGCGGCGGTGAAGGGCAGCAGGCGCCGGGCCGGGCGCCAGGACCTCGTCGCCCAGAACACCACCGCCCCGAGCACGATGGTGCCGAGGGAGATGAACAGAGCCGGCTCGAGGCCGTGCCAGAGAGCCAGATGCGCCGGATGCTCGGGCGCGGCGATGCCCGGCGTCGCCGCCGGCGCCTCATCGGCGTAGGCCGCGAAGGTCTCGTCGAGCCACGGTGCGAGGAATCCTGTGGCCAGCGACAGCGCCGACAAGAGCACCGGGGCGGCGAGGAAGCCGAAGGGCGGGTCGGGCCACGTCGTCGTCGGCGCCGGCTCTCCGCCGTCGGTCCGCTTCGTCCAGAACGCGCCCCAGATGAACCGGATGCCATAGCCCGCGGTGAGCACCGACCCGAGGCTCACCCCGAGCACGGCGACCATGCCCCACACCGAGCCGCCCAGCGCCTCCTGCAGCAGCGCGGCGAGCACGCCCTCCTTCGCCACGAAGCCGATCGTCGGGATGATGCCGGCCATCGAGGCGACGGCGAAGATGGAGAACGCGGCCAGGACGGGGGCCTGCCGGCCGACACTGGACAGCTCGGTCAGGTCGCGGGTCGAGAGCTGACGGTCGATGACGCCGACCACGAGGAACAGCGACGACTTGAACAGCGCGTGACTGAGCAGCAGCGCGAGCCCCGCGAGGGCGGCATCCCGCGTTCCGAATCCGAGGACGACGGTGAGCATGCCCAGCTGGCTGACGGTGCCGAACGCGAGGACGCGCTTGAGGTCGGTCTCGCGCAGAGCCTGGAAGCCGGCCAGCAGCATGGTGAAGACGCCGAGCGACACCACGATGGGCCGCCACGGCGGCGCGACCGCGAAGACGGGTGCGAAGCGCGCGATGAGGTAGATGCCCGCCTTCACCATCGCGGCGGCGTGCAGGTAGGCGCTCACCGGGGTGGGCGCCGCCATGGCGCCGGGCAGCCAGAAGTGGAACGGGAAGATCGCCGACTTGCTCAGCGCGCCGACCAGCAGCAGCACGAGCGCGGCCTCGACGATCGGGCCCGTCGGCGCCTGCGCGAGGATCGCCGTCATGCTCGCCGTGCCCGCCTCGACGATGAGCAGCACGACGCCGATCAGCATGACCAAGCCGCCGAGGGTCGTCACCAGCAGCGCCTGCAGGGCGGCGCGACGGCTGACGGCGCGGCGGTTGTAGTACCCGATGAGGAGGTACGACAGGATGCTCGTGACCTCCCAAAGCATCACGAGCACGAGCAGGTCGTCGGTGAGGACGAGCCCGTACATCGCGCCGGCGAAGGCGAGCAGCACTCCTGCGAACTGGCCCAGGTTGGTCTCGCCGCCGCCGAAGTACCAGCGGCAGTACAGCATCACGAGCGCGCCGACGCCCGTGACGATGAGGGTCATGAGCCAGCCGAGCGTGTCCATGCGCATCGACAGGTTGATGTCGAGCGCGGTGATCCATCGGACGGACTCGACCGGGTCGGAGCCGGCGAGCACCTGCGGCGTGAGCACGACCGCGTGGATGAACGCGGCGATCGGCAGCAGCGCGGCGACATAGAACGCGCGGGATCCGATGCGCCGGACGAGCCACGGCAGCACCAGCGGGAGAATGGCGAACGCGCCGAGCACGAGGAGCATCTCGGGCCTCCTCGTGGTCGTCGGCCGGGGGCTCACGCGCGCGGCACGGGCGATCAGGGTTCTCGTCCATTCTACCGGCGGGCAGGATCGCTCTGTCCTGTGCAGGCGGCAGCGGCCCCGATACCGCCACCGCGGGATGCCGGGTCCCGCGTGGCAGAGTGAGGCGATGCACCGCCTTCGATCGAGGCCGGATTCCGGCCGCGAGCTGCCGCGCTGGGCGCGCGAGACGCTCGGCGCCGCCGTGGCGGTCGCGGTCGCCGTGGCGGTCGTGGCCGTGCTGGCGGCATCCGCTCGGTCGGAGCTGCTGTTCCGCGACGGCGATTCGCTCGTCACGACGCTGATCGTGCGGTCCATCGCCACCGGCCAGCCCCAGGACTGGGCGCTGTCGACGGTGCTGTTCCTCCCCGAGACGGTGGTGCTCGCGGCGCTGACCTTGATCGGACTGGGGGTCGACGGCACTCTCGCCCTCGCAGGGGTCGTGAACATCCTCGCCCTGTACGGGGCGCTGCGCCTGGTCGCCGGACGATCCGGGCGCGGGCGCGCACCGGTCGCCGCCGCGCTGGCAGGACTCGCCGGGTTCGCGCTCATCGCGATGAGCGAGACCTCCGCCGACCGCGACGCCCTGGAGCTCGCGTCGCTTCTGGCCACGACGACGTACTACAGCGCCACGGTCCTCGGCGTCCTGCTCGCCGTGGGGATCGTCCGGCGCGCGCTCGAGCGCGAAGCGCCGGACACCGTGCCGCGCGGCCCCATGATCGTGCTCGGCACCGTGGCGGCGGCATCCGTCCTGTCCAACCCGCTGTTCGCGGCGTGGGCGACGGTGCCCCTGGCCGCGGTACTGGTCACCGTCGCGGCGGTACGGCGCCGGCGGGTGGCGGCGTGGCTCGCGGGCGCGCTCGTCGCCGGCTCGCTCATCGGATTCCTCGGCCGGATGCCGCTGTCGCATCTCATCGCCAACTCCGGCGCCGGCTACGCGGACGTGACGAGGTGGGCCGACTCGCTCGTGTACTACGCCGACCTGGTCGCGCAGCGGTGGAGCTCGCCGCTCGGCGCGCTGAGCAGCGCGCTGCTGCTGGCGCTGTGGGGATGGTGCGCGACGGCGACCGTCCTCCTCGCCCGGCGCGGTGCCACCGGTGCGATGGTCGTGGCGGCGTGCGGGTGGCTGATGCCGCTCGCGGTGGCCGCGGGCGCCGTCGTGCTCGGGACCCATGCCGCCCGGTATCTGCAGCCGATCGAGTTCGCGCCGCTGCTGGGGCTCGTGCTCCTGCCGGAGATGGCGCTGCCGGCGTGGGAGCGTCGGCGAGGGTCGCTCCCGCGCCCGGCCGGGCGCGTGCGGGCGACGGTCACCGCTGCGGCCGGCGTGCTGGTGCTCCTCGTCTCGCTCGGCGTCGGCATCCCGCGGATCTCCGCCGCGGCCACCGCTCCCGACGGCGACCTGGACTGCGTGGTCTCATGGGTCGAGCAGTCCGGTCGCACCGGCGCGGGCCAGTTCTGGACCGTGAGACTCCCCAAGGCGCACCTCGCCGACCCGCGAGCGCTCGTACAGGTCGATCACCGGCTGCGGGCCTACGCATGGCTTGCCAACCGCGACGACTTCGCCGTCGGCGAGGTGTCGTTCCTCGTGCAGGACGCCCAGTCCCCGTCGTTCGAACTGCCCGGCGGCGCGTTCATCGATGACGCCGACCAGATCTCGTGCGGCCGGTACACCATCTCCGACTTCGGCGAGCGCCCCCTCCCCCTCGGTCCCGAGCGCTCCTAGCCGGTGCGCTCGCTGCGCCGGTAGGTCAGCACGGCGCATCCGTTGCTGAAGGTCGCGGCCTCTTCCAAGGTGAACCGGGTCGGCTGGAAGCCCGCGGCGAACGCCGGCAGTCCCGTTCCTGCGATCACCGGGTACTTCTTGACGACGAGCCGATCGATCTCGGGCAGAAGCTGCCCGGCGAGCTGTCCGCCGCCGGCGAGGTAGATCCCGAGTCCGTCCTCCGCCTTCAGCTCCTGCACTCGTGCGCGCGGGTCATCGCGGACGACCTCGACCGCGGGGTCCGGCGACGCGAGCGACCGGCTCGCCACGATCTGCCGCAGGTGCGCGTACGGCCTGGTGATACCCACCTCGAGCGCCGGGTCGTACGTGCGACGCCCCATCACCACCGTGTCGAACCGGCGATTGGGCACGTCGTCCATGCCCATCGCCTGACGCAGATGCGTCGGGACCATCTCGGGGTACTGCTCGTTCATATAGGCGGAGTGGTCATCGGCCAGCGGATAGAAGTCGATCTCATCGTTCGGGCCGGCGATGAACCCGTCGATGGTCAAGGCGATGTAGTACGTCAGCTCGCGCATGGCGGCTCCTTCCCCGGCGGCCGGGCGGCCGCATCGACCCTGAGTTAACCACTACATCTGGAGTACTGCAAGTGGAGTGGTTCTTATGCAAGACTGGCCCCATGGTCTCGAACCCCGAACGGCGCCGACGGCTGCTCGATGCCGGCATCGCTGTGCTGGCCCGATCCGGCGCACGCGGGCTCACCTTCCGGGCCGTCGACGAGGCGGCATCCGTACCGCCCGGCACGACGTCGAACTACTTCGGCAATCGCGACGAGATGCTCCGAGAGCTGGGGCACCACGTTTTCGAGCGTCTGACGCCGGATGCCGCGCCCGAGTCCGAGGCGCCCACCCGCGCCCGCGAGGCGCAGCTTATGAAGGAGCTGCTCGGACGTGCTCGCCGGGATCGCGAGGGCTTCCTCGCCCTGTACGAGTTGCGACTCGAGGCGGCGCGACGGCCGGACCTGGCCGACGCCATCACGGACCGGTACGCCGCGAACCTGGAGGCGATCTCAGCAGCACACGTCGAAGGCGGGTTCCCCGGCGACCGGCGCACCGCCCTGCTGCTCTACCTCGGCATGAGCGGTCTGATCCTGGAGTACCTGACGCTCCCGAGCCTCCTGCCCGAGGGCGACGCGCTGGACGATCTGGTGGCGGACCTCGTGACCGCGGTCGTTCCGGGCGAGTGACCCGGCGATCGAGGAGGCGAGAAGCGAGCCGTATCGAGATCCACGGGGAAGCGGCCGACGAAGGCCTACGCCGTCGGGGCGGGGCCGGTGGTGTTGCCCTCGCGGAACGTGCACGTGAAGCGGATGGATGCCGCGGGCCGGTCCTCGAGCATCGCGGCGACGGCGAGGCCGGCGGCCCGTCCCTTGTCGGTGGCAGGCTGCACGAGGGTCGTGAGCTCGTAGGGCGCGAGACCGTCCACGACGATGCCGTCGAAGCCGGTCACGCTCACGTCCTCGGGCACGCGCAGCCCCGCCTCCTCGGCGGCGCGGATCACGCCGGCCGCCAGGAGGTCGCTCTGCGCGATGACCGCCGTGGGCCGTCGCTCGGGGTCGGCGAAGATCACCCGGCCGGCGGCGAGGCCCTCGTCGATGAAGCTGCCGGCGGCCGCGAACGCCGGCGCGTCGGGGAAGACGTCCAGTGCGCCGGCGAGCCGCTCGCGCGTGACGTCGACGATGATGGCGGAGTCGTCGCGCAGCCACCCCCGCTCCCACTGCGGCCCGGTGGGAAGAGCGACCACCGCGACGCGGCTGTGGCCGAGCGCACGCAGGTGGCTCGCCGCCTGCCGCTGCGCCTCCCGGTTGTCGAGCTCGATGCGCGGCACGCCGTCACCGGCGTCGCCCTCGATGACGACCACCGGGATGCCGCGCGCCCGAACCGCGTCGAGCGACTCCCGCAGCAGCCCGCTGCAGCCCACGAGCACCGCCGCGTCGAGGGAGGCGGTCGTCAGCGACGGCCCGGCGCCGGTCGGCTCGTGGTCGCGCAGCAGCAGCAGCCCCGCGCCCAGCGGCGCGACGCCGTCGGCGAGCCCGTCCATCATGAGCGTCTTGACCGGATCCAGGAACGCCCTGCCCAGGTGCTCCTCGAACACCACACCGACAATGCCCGACCTTCCGCGACGCAGCGAGGCCGCGCGCGGATCCGGACCCGTGTAGCCGAGCGTCGCCGCAGCATCCAGCACGCGCCGGCGCGTGGCATCCGACACCGGCGTCTTGCCGCTGAAGACCACGGACGCCGTCGACGGCGAGACCCCGGCCTCGCGGGCGACGTCCGAGATGGTGGCGCGGCGCGTGCTCATGACGTCACGATGGTACCCGCCTTCCGCGTCTCGTCGAATCGATTCGACATCGGCGCCGCAGCCTGTACCCTGTCGCAATGGAACTCGAGCTCACGCGATCGCAATACGTGCGCTGGCGCACCGCGATCTTCGCCGTCTTCCTCGCCAGCGGTCTCAGCATCGCCACCTGGGCCTCGCGGGTTCCCGCGATCAAGGTCACGCTCGACGTCGACAACACGCAGATCGGACTGATGCTCCTGGGGGCGGGCGCCGCCTCCATCGCCGGCCTGTCAGTGGCGAACGTCGTCCTCGCGCGCCTCGGCGCCCGCAAGGGCATGCTCGCGGCGATGATCGTCTTCGCCGCGGGGGTGGCGATCATCGGGGTGGGCACCGATGTCCTGCACTCGTATGTGGTCGTGGTCATCGGGCTGATGCTGTTCGGGCTCGGCAACGGCGCGGTCGACGTCATGATGAACGTCGAAGGCGCGGCGATCGAGAAGCAGTCGAGCAGGACGATCCTGCCGCTGTTCCACGCCTTCTTCAGCTTCGGAACGGTCATCGGCGCCGGCATCGGCGCGGTGGCTGCCGGCTGGAACGTGAACGTCCTCGTCCACACGGCTGTCATGGGCGCGCTCATCGTGGTGATCGCCTTCGCCGCGTACGCCAACGTGCCGGCACGCGACTTCACCGGAGATGCCGAGGCCGCGGCCGACAAGCCGCACTGGCGCGAGCGCCTGCACACGTCGCTGTCGGCGTGGCGCGAGCCGCGCACCTACACGCTCGGCGTGATCATGCTCGGGATGGCGTTCGCCGAGGGCGGCGCCAACGACTGGCTCGCGCTCGGCATGGTGGAAGGCCACGGAGCCGATCCCGCGGTCGGCGCCCTCGGGCTCACGGTCTTCTCCGTCGCCATGACGGTCGTGCGGGTGTTCGGCGGACCGCTCGTGGACCGCTTCGGTCGCGTCAACACGCTCCGCGCGATGTCGGCGCTCGCCGCCGGCGGCCTGCTGCTGTTCATCCTCGCTCCGAACCTGCCGCTCGTCTTCGTCGGGTCCGCCCTGTGGGGCGCCGGGGCCGCCCTCGGGTTCCCGCTCGGGATGTCGGCGGCCGCGGACGACCCCGCCAAGGCCGCAGCGCGCGTGAGCGCGGCAGCGACGATCGGCTACATCTCGTTCCTGTGCGGCCCGCCGATCCTGGGCTTCATCAGCGAGCACATCGGCCTGCTGAACACCCTGTACATCCTGGTCGCCCTCGCCGTGGCATCCGGTCTGGCGTCGCCGGCCGCGCGGCCCGTCGCGGGGTCGACGGTGGGGGCCGGGCGCCACTGACCCCGCGCCGACCGGGTGGGCCCGAGCCGGAGCCTCGACGGGATTAGGCTCTTCGGGTGCGTCTCGTCATCGCCCGCTGCTCGGTCGACTACACCGGTCGGCTGAATGCCCACCTGCCCCTCGCGACGCGTCTGCTCGTGCACAAGGGCGACGGCAGCCTGCTGGTGCACTCGGACGGCGGCTCCTACAAGCCGCTGAACTGGATGAGCCCGCCGTGCCGCCTCGAGGTGGAGCTGCCGGATGCCGACTCGGCCGCCGCGGGCGTGCTCGAGCACTGGCGCGTGACGCATGCCAAGACCGGCGACGCGCTGCTCGTGCGGATCTACGAAGTTCTGCACGACTCGTCGCACGAACTGGGCATCGACCCGGGCCTGCAGAAGGACGGCGTGGAAGCCGACCTGCAGCGCCTGCTCGCCGAGCAGGTCGACGTGATCGGCGACGGCCTGACGCTGGTGCGGCGCGAGTATCCGACGGCGATCGGCCCCGTCGACCTGCTGCTGCGCGACCCGGCGGGCGGCACGATCGCGGTCGAGGTCAAGCGACGCGGCGACATCGACGGCGTCGAGCAGCTCACGCGGTACCTGGAGCTCCTCGGCCGCGACCCCCATCTGTCCCCCGTGACCGGCGTCTTCGCCGCGCAGGAGATCAAGCCCCAGGCCAAGGTGCTCGCCGCCGACCGCGGCATCCGGTGCGTCACGCTCGACTACGAGGGCATGAAGGGCGTCGAATCCGGCGCTCCCCGCCTGTTCTGAGCCGCCCCGGGACCGGGGCACGACGCCGGCGCCCGTAGGGTGGAGGCATGTCGAGTCGCTCCCCGTGGACCTGTGTGCTGTGGGACGTCGACGGCACCATCGTGGATGCCTCCGAAGGCATCCTGCGCCGGCTCACCATCGCGCTCGAGCACTTCGGCAAGCCGGCTCCCACCCGCGCGGAGCTCGTGCACTGGATCGGCCCGCCCATGTACGAGTCGTTCCAGACGAACGTCGGCATGACGCCCGCCGAGGCGACCGAGGCCGTCGCGTTCTACCGGACCCTCAACAAGTCCGACGGCTACACGACGGGTGCGAAGCTCTTCCCGGGCGTCGCCCAGATCATCAGGGACGTCGCCGCCGCCGGCATCCCCGAGGCGACCGCGAGCTCCAAGCCCGAGGTGCAGGTGGTCGCGCTGATGGACCACTTCGATCTGTCGACCTCGCTCACCGCGATCGTCGGGGCGACACCCGACGAGAAGACCCTCAGCGCGAAGGCCGACATCGTCGCCGAGGCGCTGCGCCGCCTGCAGGCGGCGGGCGTCGACACCAGCCGGCCGGTGCTCGTGGGCGACCGTCACCACGACGTCGACGGCGGCGCCGTGCACGACGTGCCCGTCATCTTCGTGCGCTGGGGCTTCAGCTGGCCGCACGAGGCTGACGGCGCACAGGCGGCCGTCGACACCGCCGACGAACTGCGCGCGCTCCTGCTGTTCGAGGACGCGGATGCCTGAACCCGTCGCCACGATCCTCGGGTGGGTGATCCCATCGGTGGTCGTGTTCGGCGTCGCCGCGATCGCGGTCCTCGTGCTGGCCTGGGCAGTGCGCCGGGCGCGCCGCTCGCCCCGTGCTCGGGCGGCCGCCGACGCAGCCCGCGCGAAGGCGGGTGCGGCGCTGGTGCGCCTGGACGACGCCGTCGGCGAACTGGATCTCGAAGTCGGCCTGTCCGGCGCGATGTACGGTGGCGACGCCCCGGCCTCGCTGCGCCGCTCGCGTCTGACGGCGCAGCACGTCCGCGACGCGAGCTTCGAGGAGTACCGCGGGATCAGCACGGCCGACGTGCCGCCGGTCGAGGTGCGCCGCGCGTCGACGCGCATCGAGCGGCGCGCCGAGCAGGCTCTCGCGGCGATCGCCGCGGCCCGGGCCGAGCACGGCGCGTGGGTGCGCGCGAACGTCTCGGCGGCGAGCCAGGTCGACGCCGCACGCGGCCGTCTCGCCCAGCTGCGCGCGTCGATGGGCGACCCGGCCGCGCTGGTGGCGGAGCTGTCGTCGCGCTTCGCCGAAGAGGAGTGGCGGGATGCCTCGCGCGCGGCGCACGCCGCCGTCGCCGAGGCCGACGAGGCCAAACGGCTGCTCGAGACCGCGGCCGCGCAGGCGTCGGATCCGGCGCTGACGGCGCTGCCCACGCTGGCAGCGGCCGAGCGCGCGCTGCGGCAGGCCGAGAACGACGCCCGCATCCTCGAGGAGGCGCACCGCCTCGTGCTGCAGGCGGCTCAGGCGATACCCGACGAAGTCGCGGCTGCGCGCGCCGCCCTCCGTCACGCGATCGTGGTCCGAGACCATCTCGAGCCGGCGGACGCCGACCGGCTGGGCACCGAGATCCGCGCGGTGGAGTCGGAACTCTCCCGAGTGGAGGCGGATGCCGCACGCCGGCCGACATGGGCGGTCGACCGCATCGCGCGCCTCCGGAACCGGCTCGACCTCGCGCTCGGCGACGCGCACACCGCGCAGCAGCGCCTGCGCGGCGCCCGCACCGCCCTGCCGGGAACGCTCGCCGCGGCACGGCGCGCCCTCGCCCAGGCCGAGGCATCCGTCGCGCACTCGCGTGCGGGGGCGGATGCCCGCGCCCGGCTCCTTTCGGCGCAGGAGGAGCTCGCGCGCGCACGTCAGGCGGACGACCCCGTGGCGGCGCTCGACGCGGCACGGCGGGCGATGCGCGACGCCGAGGACGCCAAGGCGCTGGCCGACTTCGCGCGCCTGGACCGGTCCTGACCGGCGGACCTGCCCGAACCCTCGCCCCGGCCGAGGGCGCGTCGCTATCGTGATCGCATGAGCGAGGCATCGACGCGTGCTCGGCGGCCCGTCCGGACGGTGCTCCGCCGCGTTCCGGCCACCCTCACCGTCATCGGCGTACTGCTGGTGGTCGGTGTCGTCGGACAGGGGCTCTGGCAGCCGTTCCGCGAGTCGCCCGCGTTCGACGCGGTGGCGTACGGCCTCCCCGCCTTCCTCGAAGGGCGCTGGTGGACGCCGATCACCGGGACGTTCTTCGTCGCCCGCCCCTGGGTCTACGTCTTCACCATCCTGAGCTTCGTCGGGATGCTGTATCTCGAGTTCCGGCGGGGCTCCCGGGTCGCGCTGCTGTACTTCGCCGGTGGGCAGCTCTTCGCGGTTCTCGCGGCCGCGGTCGTGATCTGGCTGTGCTCCCTGTTCCCGTGGGAGTGGGCCGCCACGCAGGCGGCGGACCTCGACGTCGGCCCCTCGGGCGGCTCGATGGCCTGCATCGCCGCCGCGGTCGGGCTGCTGGTCCCGCCCTGGCGCGTACGCGCGTGGCTCGTCCTCCTCGGTTTCGTGTTCGTCGCGATGCTGTTCTGGGGGGCGCTGGCCGACCTGGAGCATCTGCTCGCGGTCGCCCTCGTGCTGTTCGTCGACCGCTCGCTGCGCGTGCAGCGCACCACGGTGCGCGAGCAGCGCCTCATCGCGTTCATCGCGGTCATCGTGCTCGGCGCGATCCAGGTCATCACGCTGCTCGTGCCCACCGATGGACCCTTCGGGCCCACCGAGCCGGTCTCGGGCGGCTTCATCGACTTCGCGATCGACACGGTCGTCATCATCGTCATCGCCAACGGGCTGCGCCGCGGTCGCCGCTGGGCCTGGATCGTCGGCGTGGTGGTCGCGGCCTTCAACGTCCTCACCGCGGTCGTGGTCCTCACCGTCATCATCATCGCCAGCGAGGCGCAGCTGGAAGCGCGGATCGACGGCGAGACCGAGCTGTCACTGGCCAGCGGCGTGCTGTGGCTGCTCATGCTCATCTATCTCATCTGGGTGCGTCGCGCGTTCCGCGCGCGGCGCTCGTCCTCCCTGGGCCGGCAGCCCGCTCCCGACGTCGACGAGGTGAAGCAGATGCTCCACGCGCACGGCGGCGGCACGCTGTCGTGGATGACGACGTGGGAGGGCAACAGCTACGCCCGCACCGCCGACGGCATCGTCGCGTACCAGAAGCGGATGGGCGTGGCCCTCGCGCTCGCCGACCCGCTCGGCCCGGCATCCTCGCGCGCGGCATCCGTCGAGGAGTTCATCCACGAGGCGGAGCACGCCGGGCTCGTTCCGTGCTTCTTCAGCGCCGACGCGGCCACGCGCGCCGCCGTGCCCGCGACGTGGCGCAGCCTCGTGGTCGCCGATGACACCATCGTCGACCTGCCGGGTCTGCAGTTCACCGGCAAGCAGTGGAACTCGGTGCGCTCCTCGCTGAATCGGGCCGGCCGTGAGGAGATGACCTTCCGCATGACCCGGCTCGCCGACGAGACGTGGGGGGTGCGCCAGCAGCTGCGGGCCATCTCCGAGATGTGGGTGGGCGACAAGGGACTGCCCGAGATGGGCTTCACGCTGGGCACGCTCGTCGAGGCCGAGGACCCCGAGGTCCGCCTGGCGCTCGCCATCGCGCCGAACGGGGATGTCGACGGCTTCCTCTCGTGGCTGCCCGTCTACGGCGGCGAGGGTCGAGTGCGGGGGTGGACGCTGGACCTGATGCGGCGGCGCGAGGGGGGCTTCGGCCCGGTGATGGAGTTCCTGATCGGCTCGTCGGCGAAGCTGTTCTCGGAGGAAGGCGCCGAGGTCATGTCGCTGTCGGGTGCGCCGCTCGCGCACGAGTACCCGCCGGATGCCGGCATCATCTCCACGCTGAGTGACAAGCTGGCCGAGACACTCGAGCCGGTCTACGGGTTCCGCTCACTCCACCGCTTCAAGGAGAAATTCCACCCGCGGTACGAGACGCTGTACCTGCTCTACCGCGACGAGAGCGATCTGACGCGCATCGGCGGAGCGCTCACGAGGGCGTTCCTGCCGGATGCCACGCTCCGGCAGTTCGCGGGCGCGGGACTGGAGCTCGTGCGCGGCGAGCGCAGCTGAGAGAACTGAAGGCCGAAAGGAGTCGAGGCACCCGACTCGCCGGCGGCGACGATGCGCACGCGGAAGCCGGATGCCTCGACCCGACGCCTCAGATGGGGCGGATGTTCTCCGCCTGCAGACCCTTGGGGCCCTGGGCGATCTCGAATTCGACTCGCTGGTTCTCCTCGAGGGAGCGATAGCCGCTCGCCTCGATCGCGCTGTAGTGCGCGAAGACGTCGGCTCCGCCCTCATCGGGTGCGATGAAGCCGAATCCCTTCTCCGAGTTGAACCACTTGACGGTGCCCTGCGTGCTCATTACTTGCCGTTCTTCTGTGTGCTCGACGCTTTTGCGGCGAGTGACTCCAACGTAGTGAAGCGCGGCCCGCACGACCAGGGTCGGGAAAGTTGTGACAGAAATGTTGCACAGCGCGGGGCGATCGCCGGCCGGGAAGACGTCGCGAGAGCGGCGTCGTCACGTCGGTCAAGCCCCACCGTCCGCGGGACGCGGAACAGTAGCGTGGACGGGGTGAACCACATCGAGCTGCGCCCTCTGGACGACGACGATCTCGACGCGATCTTCGAGATGATGCGCGACCGCGACGCGGTCGCCATGGCGGCCTTCACCGCGGACGACCCCGACGACCGCGCCGCCTTCGACGCCTGGATCGCGCGCCAGCGCGCCTCCGATGACGTGGTCAGCCTCGTCGTCACCGAGAACGGCGGCTTCGCGGGAACCGCGGCGACGTTCACCGTGGACGGCGAGCGCGAGGTGAGCTTCTGGATCGCCCGTCACGCCTGGAGGCGCGGCGTCGCAAGCGAGGCGCTGCGTCTTCTGGTCTCGCGCGAGCCCGTGCGACCGCTCTTCGCGCGCACCGCCGCCCACAACGCGGCGTGCATCGCGGTGCTCGAGCGCATCGGGTTCACGGAGGTGTCGCGCAACGTCGCATACGCGCCGGGCCTCGGGCGCGAGACCGAGGAGATCGTCTTCGCCCTCGTGCCGGCGCTCGACGGTCTGAGCGGCGCGTGAGGGTCACGCGTTCGAGCGGCGCGCTCCGCGTCGGTCGAGGGTCGTGCGCCGCAGCAGCACGATGAGGATGAGCCCGCACACCACATGCATCCAGGCGAGGCTGACCCTCGTGGCGGCCGTGGCATCCAGAAAGACGAGCGGGACGAGCGACGCCACGAGCACCGCGACCGAGAGCACCGTCCAGGTTCGGCGGGGCCGGCTCGAGTAGCGGTCGAGCAGTGCCACGACGCCCCACGCGCCCAGCGCGAGAGGCAGCGCCCTCAGGACCGTGAGCAGGATGCCGATGTGGATGGTGCCGACGGCCGGGCTCGTCACATCGAGCGACACACGACAGTAGGAGCAGGCGCACGCCCCCGCAGTCGCCGTCAGACGACGGTCGAGTCGATGCGAGACGTACGGGTGGGTCGCTGCCGTCGCTGGTGAGAGCCGATTCGCGTCGTCAGCGGGTGCGGCGTCGTGCAACCGCTGCCCACACCGCCGTCGAGACGAGCGCGATCATCGCGAGTGCACTCGTCGCGTACAACGGCCGAGCCCACGGTGAGTAGTCGGCGCCACCGATCCCGTACGTGTCGGCAAGGCTCATCCCCGGACCGAACGACGCGGCGAAGTAGGCCAGGGGCCCGAAGGCGATGATCGACAAATATGCGAACACCATGCCGAGAGGCGTCACGTCGGAGCGGGTCAGTGCCGCAACAAGGAGAAAGAGCGCAAGCAGGGGACCGATGGTCAGGATGCCGATAACCAGGGGGGTGTGCATCGATTCGCCGGCTGCGGCCATGTCTTCCCAGATCTGGTCGATCTGCAGCCCCGGCGCGGCAGCACGTGGGTTCAACCAGAGGATCTGCGCGAGGGCGAGCAGCGAGTACGCGACGATGAGCACGGTCCCTACACTCGCGATCAAGCCGGACCGATGACGTTCTCGCCGCGAAGCTTCCATGAATGCACGCTAGCTGCGGAGCGTGGTTTCGCGTCGAACGAGTTCTCGTTCTGCAGCACGCGATCAATCGGCGCGAGCTGACCTTACGGCTCCGGCGTCCTGCTGTCGTAGTAACGCCTCGTCGGTCGTCGACCGGGATCGTCGCGCAGCACGACGCGAAGGGTCACCGCGATCTCGACGACCAGGATGATGCCCACCACGACGAGCACTCCCACCTCAGCCATTGCAGCGCCTTTCGCCGTCCAGTTCCTGCCAATGTCGAAGAGAACCGCAGAATGGGTGGCAGCCGCGCGGTCCAGTTGCGCATGCTGGACCCATGTCAGCGACAGGACCTCGCATCTCGGCCCGTGCGCTGCTGTCGATGACCGGCGACCTCGGCACCGAATCGATCGCTTACGCCGAACTGGCAGGTCGCATCCGCGTCCTCATCACCGACGGGCGCATCCCCGTCGGCACGCGTCTGCCGTCCGAGCGCGAGCTGGCAGCGCACGCCGGGCGCAGTCGCACGACCGTCGTGGCGGCCTACCAGGAGCTGCGCGACAGCGGATACCTCCTCAGCCGGCAGGGCTCCGGCAGCCGCGCGACCCTCCCCCATCTCGCCGACGTGTCGAAGCGGACAGGAGGCTCGGTCAACTTCGCGGGCGCCGTGCCGCCCCCGGTGGACGGTCTGCGGGAGCTCATCGCCGAAGTGACCAGTGATCTGCCTGACATCACGACCTTCCCCGGCTTCGACCTGCTCGGCAACGACGGATTGCGGCAAGCCATCGCCGACCGGTACACGCAGCGCGGCCTACCCACATCGCCGGACCAGGTTCTCGTGACCACCGGGGGGCAGCACGCGATCGCTCTCACCGCGCATACCCTCATCCACCGGTCCGACATCGCACTCGTGGAGTCGCCGACATATCCGCACGCGTACGAGGCGTTCCAGCGCGCGGGCGCACGGATGGTCGCCACGCCGATCACCGTCGAGGGCTGGGACATCCCGCACCTGCTCGCGACCATCCAGCAGATGCGGCCGGCGGTCGCGTATCTCATCCCCGACTTCCAGAACCCCACCGGCGTATCCATGGACCCGGAGGATCGGGCGCGTCTCGTGCAGGCCGCCCGTTCCGCCGGCACCACCCTCGTCATCGACGAAGCGACCGTCGACCTCAACATCGACCGCGACTGGGACGACGGCCCGTTCGCTCGCCACGCCGCCCGCAGCGCCGGACCCGACGGCTCCGGCGTCATCACCCTCGGATCGCTGTCGAAGTCCATTTGGAGCGGTCTGCGCATCGGGTGGATCCGCGCCGACGAAGCGGTCATCCGCCGCCTCGTGCAGGCCCGCCCCGCGGGGGACCTCGGCACACCGCCCATCGAACAGCTCGTCGGCGAGAAGGTGCTGCGCCGGATGGACGAACTCGTCGTCGGACGGCAGCGGATGCTGCGCGAGCACCGGACGGTGCTGAGCACCTCGCTGCGCCGCCACCTCCCGCAGTGGAGGACACCATGGCCCGACGGCGGCATGTCGCTGTGGGTGCAGCTGAACCAGCCGGCGAGCTCGGCGCTGACATCGATCGTCCGGGCGCGCGGGATGTCACTCGTCCCGGGTCCGAAGTTCTCCATCGACGGGTCCCTCGAGCGCTTCCTGCGGCTTCCGATGACGAGCCCCGCCGACGAACTGGATCGCGGGGTGAGGATGCTCGCCGACGCGTGGGCGCAGCTCGGCGCGAGAGCGCCCATGCCGGCGAGTGACCGGCTCGCTACGTCAGGAATCTGAAAAGGGCCCCCTTCCGGGAGCCCTTTTCACGATCGCTGTGCGCGAGGGGGGAGTTGTCCCCACCGCCCCTCCACACGCCGCTGACGCGTCGCGCGGAGCCTCCGGCGGCGTGGGCCCACCCCGAGGAGATCCGCCGCCTCCCCTCGAGCGCAAAAAGGCTCAGAGGGCCCCTAACGGGACCCTCTGAGCCTTGCTGTGCGCGAGGGGGGAGTTGAACCCCCACGCCCTTTCGGGCACTGGCACCTGAAGCCAGCGCGTCTGCCTATTCCGCCACTCGCGCGAGTCGCGGCATCCGAGGATTCCGCGAAACTCAACTTCCCGAGGATATCATGCGACGCGGCAGCAGCCGAACTCGCCCGGTCGGACGGGGATTCATGATCAGTCCAGGCTGTGCAACTAGCATGTAGCAACCGGCACCCCCGCCCCCGAGGAGCCCCGTGGGACTACTTGACAGCTTCGAGAAAGGTCTCGAGCGCGCTGTGAACAGCGCCTTCGCGAAGACCTTCCGCAGCGGCATCCAGCCCGTCGAAATCGCGTCGGCGCTGCGCAGCGAACTCGACAAGCAGGCCGCCGTCGTCGCGCGCGATCGCATCCTCGCGCCCAACACGTTCACCGTGCGACTCGCGCCCTCCGACGACGACCGGATGTCGGCGCTCGGCGACGCGCTCCGCCACGAGCTCGACACGCTGGTCCACAAGCACGCCAAGGCCCAGGGGTACTCGTTCGCCGGTCCGGTGTCGATCTCGCTCCAGCGCGACGAGCAGCTCTCCACCGGCACGCTGCGCGTGGAGTCCTCCACCGCCCAGGGCGGCAACGTGTCGTGGCGCGGCGTCGTCGACGTGGAGGGCCGGCGCATCCCCCTGACGAAGTCCCGCACGGTGATCGGGCGGGGCAGCGACGCCGACATCACCATCTCGGACGCCGGCACCAGCCGGAAGCACGTCGAGATCCTGTGGGACGGCGAGCGCGCGATGGTCCGCGACATGGACTCCACGAACGGCACCTCGCTGGACGGCCGCAAGATCACCGAGGCGGCCCTTCCGCCGGAGTCGACCGTGACGATCGGGCGCACCGACATCGTGTTCCGCGTCGTGCCTCAGGCGGCGCCGCCCAAGCCCCGCATGTCCGCAGAGGACGCCACCCGCGCGTTCGATCTTCGCGACGGAGGGCCGCTCGCATGAGCGAACTGACCCTGCTCCTGCTGCGCATCGGGTTCCTCGTGGTGCTGTGGGCGTTCGTCTTCGCCGTCATCTATTCGCTGCGCGCAGACCTGTTCGGCGTGAAGGTGCGGAAGCTGCCGGATGCCCCGGCCCCGGCGGCAGCCGGATCGCCGGCCCCCGCACGGCCCTCGTCGGCCACCGCGCCGTTCACACCCGCGCCCGCGCCGTCACCGGCTGACGGGCCGGCGACGACCACGACGGCATCCCGCATCGTGATCACCAGCGGCCCCAAGGCCGGCCTCGAACTGCCCCTCGGGAACGAGTCGCTCACGATCGGCCGGTCCAGCGAGTCGGGCCTGGTGATCCGCGACGACTACACCTCCAGCCACCACGCCCGCCTGGTGCTGTGGGGCGACCAGTGGATGATCCAGGACCTCGATTCCACCAACGGCACCTGGCACGACGGCACGCGCGTCACCTCGCCCGTCCCGGTGAAGATCGGCGCCCCGATCAAGGTCGGCGCGACGACCTTCGAGCTGCGGAAGTAACGGGCGGATCCCTCAGGCATGGTCTTCCAGGGTTCGAGCGCGGCGATCTCGCACACCGGCAAGGTGCGCTCCAACAACCAGGACTCCGGATTCGCGGGATCGAACCTGTTCGTCGTCGCCGACGGCATGGGCGGCCACGCGGGCGGCGACGTCGCCTCCAGCCTCGCGATCGCCCGGCTCGAGGAGCTGGACGGGCCGTACGACTCGCCCACGGCCGCCGAGGCCGCCCTGCGCGACGCGATCTCGGACACCGCGGTGCGACTGATCGACACGGTGAACGTCAAACCCGAGCTCGCCGGCATGGGCACGACCGTCAGCGCGCTGCTCATGGTCGACGACTACGCCGTCATCGCCCACATCGGCGACTCGCGCATCTATCTGTACCGCGACGGCGCGCTCACCCAGATCACCACCGACCACACCTTCGTCCAGCGCCTGGTGGACTCCGGGCGCATCACACCGGAGGAGGCGCGCTACCACCCGCGCCGGTCCGTCCTCATGCGGGTGCTCGGCGACATGGATGCCGACCCCGAGATCGACACGTTCATCATGCCCACGCAGCCGGGCGACCGCTGGCTGCTGTGCTCCGACGGCCTGTCGGGCGTGGTCGACGACACGCACACCGCGAAGGCGCTCGGGCAGGGTCTGGCGCCCGGGCGGACCGCCGACATCCTGCTGAAGCAGGCGCTCGACGGCGGCGCTCCCGACAACGTCACGATCGTCATCGTCGACGTCGGCGGCCACCATCCGCTGTTCTCGGGCACCCCGACGATCGTCGGCTCGGCTTCCAACCCCAGCGGCGTCGAGGTCCCGGCGGCGCGTCCCGGCCGCACCAGCTGGCTGCATCCGAACCGTCAGGCCGCCAACGAGCCGACCCACTACGAGCCGTCGTCGGACTTCCTCGAGGAGCTCATCGAGGAGGACCGTCGTCGGGCGCGGCGCCGCCGCGTCGGCTGGATCGCCGGCGTCCTCCTCGTGCTCGCCCTCCTGGCGGGGGCGCTGTGGGTGGGCTACCAGTGGACGCAGACGCGCTACTACGTCGGCGGCGACGAGGACACCGTGGTGATCTACCGCGGCGTGCAGCAGAACATCGGCCCCATCTCACTGTCCACGCCGTACGAGGACACGGAGATCCCGCTCGACTCGCTCTCGGACTTCGCCCGCGCCACGGTGGAGCAGACGATCTCGGCGAGCTCCCTCACAGATGCGCGCCGTATCGTGACGAGCATCGAGGACACGGCGGGAGGAGGCCGATGAGCAGCGCATCCACGAGATCGGCGGCACCCGCCACGGGCACGGTGTCGGCCGACACCGCGGTCGTACGCGCACTCCGTCGGATCCGCGTGCCGCAGACCCAGCGCAACCGCGAGCTGGCGCTGCTGCTGTTCGTGTTCGCCATCAACTGGTCGGCGATCGCGCTCGTGCAGCTGGGCTCGGAGGGAGCGATCGACTGGACGTTCCTCGTCTACTGCGGCAGCCTCACCGCGCTGGTGCTCGCGCTCCACATCCTGCTGCGACTGCGCGCTCGCGACGCCGACCCCTTCGTGGTGCCGATCGCGACCCTGCTGACCGGCATCGGGCTGGCGATGATCTACCGCCTCGACCTCGCGCGCGACCGCCACGGCTGGGATGCCTTCTCCACGCGCCAGCTGGCCTGGGGCGCCATCGCCCTGGTTGCGGCGATCGTCGTGGTGCTCCTGATGCGCAACTACCGCGTGCTGTTCCGGTACACGTACATCTTCGGCTTCGCCGGCATCCTGCTGCTGGTGCTGCCGATCATTCCGGGCCTCAGCGGCGGCGGCAACGCCGACGTGTGGGTCGACGTGGGCTTCTTCACGTTCCAGCCGGGTGAGCTCGCGAAGATCTCGCTGGCGATCTTCTTCGCCGGCTACCTGGTTCGCACGCGCGAGAGTCTGACGTCGACGGGCACGCGCTTCCTCGGCATGACCTGGCCGCGTGCGCGCGAGCTGGGTCCGCTGCTGGTGATCTGGCTGATCTCGCTGGGCATCATCGTCCTGCAGCGCGACCTCGGCACGGGCGTGCTGATCTTCGGGATGTTCGTCGCGATGCTCTACGTCGCCACCGGCAAGACCAGCTGGGTGCTCATCGGCGTCGTGCTCGCCGTCTCGGGCGCGCTCCTGGCCTCGCGCGTGCTGCCGTACGTGGGGGGCCGCTTCGCGAACTGGCTGGATGCCTTCAACCCCGAAATCGTCGCCCGCGATGGAGGCAGCTACCAGCTGGTGCAGGGCATCTACGGGCTCGCACAGGGCGGCCTGATCGGCACCGGTCTGGGGCAGGGGCGCCCGTACATCACCCCGGTCGCCGAGAGCGACTACATCCTTCCCGCGCTCGGCGAGGAGCTCGGCCTCGTCGGCGTCTTCGCGATCCTCTGCCTCTACATGGTGTTCACCAGCCGTGGCATCCGCATCGGCCTGGCCGGTCAGGACGACTTCGGCAAGCTCCTGGCGACGGGACTGTCGTTCACCATCGCCCTGCAGGTGTTCATCATGGTGGGCGGTGTGACGCGGCTCATCCCGCTCACGGGTCTCACGACCCCGTTCCTCGCGGCGGGCGGATCCTCGCTCGTGGCCAACTGGATCATCGTCGCGCTGCTGCTGCGGATCTCGGATGCCGTCCGCAGTCGTCCCCGGGTGGTGATCGGCTGATATGACCAAAGAACTCCGCCGTCTCAGCATCCTGATGCTGATCATGTTCCTCGCCCTGTTCGGCTCGACGAGCTGGATCCAGGTGGTCCAGGCCGATCAGCTCGCCCGTGACTCGAACAACACCCGGGCGCTCTACGACTCGTACGAGGTGCAGCGCGGGTCGATCATCGCCAGCGGCGCGGCGATCGCCTCGTCCGTGCCGTCGAACGACGTCTACAGCTGGCAGCGGCAGTACGCCGACGCCGACATGTGGGCCCCCGTGACCGGCTACATCAATCCCGCCCTCGGTGCGGCCACCGGCATCGAGCAGGCCATGAACGGCGCGCTCAGCGGCACGGCGGGCTCGCAGTTCTTCTCCCGCATCGAGCGCATCTTCACCGGCCAGCCCCCGCGGGGATCGAACGTCGTGCTCTCCCTCGACGCCAACGTGCAGCGCGCCGCCTATGAGGCGCTGGGCGACCTCGAAGGCGGCGTCATCGCGATCGAGCCCGACACCGGTCGGGTGCTCGCGATGGTGACGAGCCCCAGCTACGACACGAACCTGCTGGCCGGGCACCTGACGGGAGAGGTCAACGCCACGTACGATCAGCTCGAATCCGACCCGGCCAAGCCGCTGTGGAACCGGGCGATCGCCGGAAACCTGAACCCGCCCGGCTCGACGTTCAAGCTCGTCGTGGTGTCGGCTGCGCTCGCCTCGGGGAAGTACACGCCGCAGTCGACGCTGCCCAACCCGGCGTCCTACCAGCTGCCGCAGTCCAACAGCGTCGTGCACAACGCCGGCGGTGGGACGTGCGGACCGGGAGAGACGGTGACGATCGCCGACGCGCTGCGACTGAGCTGCAACATCCCGATGGCGGAGCTCGCCGTCCAGCTCGGCGACGACGCCATCCGCGAGGAAGCCGAGAAGTACGGGTTCAACAAGTCGTTCGAGCTGCCGCTGACGTCGACGGCCTCCAGCTACCCGCGCGGCCTCGACGACCCGCAGACGGCCCTCACCGGGTTCGGCCAGGGCCAGGTCATCGCCACGCCGCTCCAGATCGCGATGGTGTCGGCCGGCATCGCCAACGGCGGCGTCGTGATGAATCCGCGCATGGTGGACCGGGTCATCGGACCCGACCTGTCGGTGCAGCAGACGTTCGACGACACCGAGTTCGGGCGCGCACTGGACGAGGACCTCGCCGAGCAGATGGTCTCGATGATGGTCGCCAATGTCAGTGACGGCGCTGCGTCGGGTGCAAGAATAGACGGGGTCGACGTGGCCGGAAAGACCGGCACCGCGGAAAACGGCGACGCTCCTTACTCGCTGTGGTTCACCGGGTTCGCACCTGCGGAGAACCCCGAGGTCGCCGTGGCCGTCGTCGTCGAGAACGGCGGCGGGCAAGGGCAGTCGGGCAGCGGCAACACCATCGCCGCTCCTATCGCGAAGAAGGTCATGGAGGCGGTGCTGGGCAGATGAGACCGACGCAGGGCGTGACCTTCGGCGGCCGTTATGAACTCGACTCGCGCATTGCGATCGGCGGCATGGGCGAGGTGTGGGAGGCGACCGACCACGTCATCGGACGGACGGTCGCCATCAAGATCCTCAAAGACGAGTACATGGGGGACCCCGGCTTCCTCGAGCGCTTCCGCGCCGAGGCCCGACACGCCGCCCTGGTGAACCACGAAGGCATCGCCAGCGTCTTCGACTACGGCGAGGAGAACGGCAGCGCGTTCCTGGTGATGGAGCTGGTGCCCGGCGAGGCGCTGTCGACCATCCTTGAACGCGACGGCTCGCTCTCGACCGACAAGACCCTCGACATCGTCGCGCAGACGGCCGCCGCCCTGCAGGCCGCCCACGCCGCCGGTCTCGTTCACCGTGACATCAAGCCCGGCAACCTGCTCATCACGCCCGACGGCCGTGTGAAGATCACCGACTTCGGCATCGCGCGCATCGCGGACCAGGTGCCGCTGACCGCGACCGGTCAGGTCATGGGCACGGTCCAGTACCTTTCGCCCGAGCAGGCCTCGGGGCACCCCGCGTCGCCGGCCACCGACATCTACTCGCTCGGCATCGTCGCGTACGAGTGCCTGGCCGGCAAGCGGCCGTTCACCGGCGAGTCGCAGGTGGCGATCGCGATGGCGCAGATCAACGAGCAGCCTCCGCCGCTGCCGCCGACGGTGTCGCAGCCGGTGCGCAACTTCGTGATGGCGATGATCGCGAAGAAGCCCGAGGAGCGCCCGGCCTCCGCGGCGGCGGTGTCGCGTGCCGCGACGGCGCTGCGACGCGGCGACCTCACCGCGGCGACGGCCGCGGTTCCCGCCATCGCAGCCGGCATGGCCGCCGGCGACGAGGCGACGCAGCTGCTCGCCGCCGGCGCCGCCACGGGTGCCGCCACGCGGCTGCTTCCCGCAGCCGCCGCCGGCGAGGATCCGGTCGGGGCCGACGAGCCGCCGGCGGAGAAGAAGAAGCGCAGTCCGTGGACGTGGCCGCTCATCGCCCTGATCGCGCTGCTCCTTTTGGTGCTCCTCGGCACGCTCTGGGCGGTCATCGCCAACCAGGGCCAGCCCGAGCCGACCCGCTCGACGAGTGCGCCAGCGCCGACCCGCACGGCGACGACGACGCCCACGCCGACCCCGACGACACCCGAACGCGTGAACGTGAACGCGCTGGGCCTCGAGGGCATCACGTGCGACCAGGCTCGGGCGATCCTCGACGAGAACAACCTCGTCGCCAGCTGCACCGCCGGGAACGCCGCACCGACGGCCGAGCAGGAGGGGCTGATCTACAACGTCGATCCCACCGGCCGCGTGGAGCTCGGCACCACGATCAACCTGACGACCTACGGTCCTCAGGTCGCCATGCCGACGCCGACGGCGCCCGCGGTGGATTCCGCGACGGTGCAGCCCGGCGGCACGCTGAACGTCACGTGGCAGGGCTACACCTGCCCGCCGGGGGAGGGGTCGCCGAGCGCGTACAACTTCACCACGTCGATCGGCACGTTCCCCAACGGTCAGTCGAGCTCGTCCTTCGGCTCCTCCGAGCGGTCGACCCAGATCGAGGTGCCCGAGAACGTCACGAGCGGCACGGTCATCGTGACCTACACCGTGACGTGCACCGGCGGCCCGTCCGGCGACCGGACGTCGGGCCCGTCCGGTGAGGCCACCTCCACCATCCAGCCGGCGGACCCCACTCCGGTGCCGACGCTCTAGGCGTCATCCGGAGTCGCGCGTTCGGCGGGAGCCGTGCGCGCTCGGTTAGTCTGGCTGAGGTTCCATGCAGGGAGAGACTGTGACAGCTGAGGCGCGCGTGCTTTCGGGACGCTACCGCGTCGACGAGCCGATCGGTCGTGGCGGCATGGCGAGCGTCTACCGGGGGTACGACCTCACGCTGGGCCGCGAAGTCGCCATCAAGATCCTCGACCGGAACCTCGCCGACGACAACGCGTTCCGCACCCGGTTCCGCCTCGAGGCGCAGGCCGCCTCCCGCATGGCGCACCCCACGATCGTGCGCGTGTACGACGCGGGCGAGGACGCCGTCACCGGCACCGACGGCGTGACCCGGCCCGTTCCGTTCATCATCATGGAGCTGGTCAAGGGCCGCCTGCTCAAGGAGATCATCGCCGCGGGCCCGGTCCCCGTCTCGGATGCCGTCCGCTATGTCGACGGCATCCTCGAGGCGCTCGAGTACTCCCATCGCGCCGGGGTCGTGCACCGCGACATCAAGCCGGGGAACGTGATGGTCACCGACGCCGGCCAGGTGAAGGTGATGGACTTCGGCATCGCCCGCGCGGTGTCAGACAGCTCCTCCACGGTCGCCGAGACGACGACGATCCTCGGCACCGCCGCCTACTTCTCGCCCGAGCAGGCCAAGGGTGAGCCGGTCGACGCCCGCGCCGACGTCTACTCCACCGGCGTGGTGCTGTACGAGCTGCTCACCGGACGCCAGCCGTTCCGCGGCGAGTCGCCGGTCGCCGTCGCGTATCAGCACGTCAGCGAGGCCCCGGTGCCCCCGTCCGAGGTGAACGAGATCGTTCCCCGGGCGCTCGACGCCGTTGCGCTTCGCGCACTCGCCAAGGATCCGTTCCAGCGCTACCAGGACGCCGCCGGCTTCCGAGAGGCGTTGGATGCCACCATCGACGGGCGCCAGCCGACCAAGCGGCAGGTGGGCGCTCTCACCAGCGAGCTCTACGGTCCCAACCCGCGTCAGGCGGCCGAGACCGCGCGGTCCCTGCGTCAGCTCAGCACCGACACCACCATGAAGCGCACGCAGGCCGGTCCTCCGGTCGCGTGGATCTGGGCCGGCGTCGGACTTCTCGCCGTGCTGCTCATCTCGCTGCTGTTCTGGGTGCTGTCGATCCAGCCGCGCGAGGACGTGCCCGCCAATGCGCGCATCGTGCCGAACGTGGCGGGGATGACGTACGAGCGGGCCAACGAGGAGCTCGCCGACGAGGATCTGCTGGCCATCCGCGTCGACGAGGAGAACGCCGACGTCGCCGAGGGCAACGTCATCCGCACCGACCCGGCCGCCGGCGAATCGGTCAACCCCCAGCAGGAGGTGCGCGTCTACGTCTCCGCGGGTCAGGAGATGGCGACGGTCCCGCAGCTCGAGGGACTGGGGCAGGATGCCGCCATCCAGGCGCTGGAAGCGGCCGGCCTCACGCTGGGGACGATCACGCAGCGCAATGACCCGGCCCTGGCCGGCGGCACGGTGATCTCCGCCGATCACGCCGCCGACGCCGAGGTGCCTGTCGGCACGACCGTCAACCTCGTGGTGGCATCCGGTCGCGTGACGATCGCCGATGTGCGCGGCTACACCGTGGAAGCGGCGACGCGCGAACTCGAGGAGGCCGGGCTCACCGTGCTGACCCAGGAGGACACGGCGTGCCCGGCCTCCGCACCGCCGACCGTCGCGTCGCAGTCGCTCGCGCCCGGCGACGTGCCCGTGCACTCCGAGATCACCCTCACCTTCTGCTCGGGCTCCTAGCGAGTCCGCGGGCGAAGGCGGTCAGGCACCGCGAGCGCGGTGCGGGCTGAGCGACGCGCCACGAGCGGCGGCATCCGCATAGCCGAGGCTCGCAAGCCAGTTGCCCAGCAGGCGGTAGCCGCCTTCGGTGAGGACGCTCTCGGGGTGGAACTGCACCCCATGGATCGGGAGGCTGCGGTGAGAGACGCCCATGACGACACCGCCGCCCGTCCAGCTCGTCCGAGCGAGCGCTTCGGGGAGCGTCTCAGGCACGATCGCGAGGGAGTGGTAGCGCGTCGCCACGAACGGGTCGGGAAGACCGTCGTACAGCGGGCCTCGCGCGTGGTGCACCTGCGACGTCATGCCATGCATCAGCTCGGCGGCGTGGTCGACGGTCGCGCCGAACGCGACGCCGATCGCCTGATGTCCGAGACACACGCCCAGCAGCGGGACGCCGCCGGTCGCGGCGGCGCGCACCACGTCGACGGAGGCGCCGGCGTCCTCGGGCGCGCCGGGTCCGGGTGACACGAGCACGCCCGGGCGCCCCGCGATCGCCTCCGCCGGGTCGCTGATCGCGTCGGCCTCGACGAGCTCCGTGGCGGCGCCGAGCTCATGCAGGTAGCCGACCAGCGTGTGGACGAAGCTGTCGTGATTGTCGACGACGAGGATCGGCGCCGTGGTCATGAGGACGGCCTCACACCGGGAACGACGTGCCGGAAGGGATGCCGAGCGACACGGTGACCTCCTGCGGGTTGACGAACTGACTGACCCACGGGAACACGTAGAAAAGCAGGCCGTAGAGGACCGCGGCCAGCAGGACGAGGACGATGAGCAGACGCACCCACCAGGGACCGGGAAGGACTCGCCACAGCGCCGCGTACATCAAGCCACCGCCTCGAGGGATGCCGGCTCCCCGGCCGCGCGGGGGGTGAAGGACTCGAACACGCCGTACGCGACGATGCGCTCGGCGAGGGAGTACATGGGGCTGCAGCTCGTCAGGGTGATGTAGGCCGTGCCCGCCGGCACGTCCATGCGCTGCGGCACGGGCAGAAGCACCTCGACCTCGTCGGGCGTCACGTACTCCAGCGTGCGGAAGCGGTAGGTGTACCAGCCGTCGGGCGTCTCGACCACGATGGCGTCCCCGATACGGAGCTCGGCGATGCGGTTGAAGGGCTTGCCCCACGTGGTGCGGTGAGCAGCGAGAGCGAAGTTCCCGGTTTCGCCCGGCATGGCGGTGCCCGGGTAGTGGCCGATGCCGATCGTGTCCAGCGTTCGCGCGCGCGAGACTCCGCCCGCCATGGGGACGGCGTAATCGTCGCCGAAGCGGGGGATCCTCATGACGGCGAACTCCTGCGCGTCCGCCGGCTCGGGAAGGATGATCGGCTCGGCCGTGACGGGCGCGTCGGCCTCCGGCTCGGTGCTGGGGGCGGCGGCCTCATACTGCTGCGCCCACTGCTCCGACAGCTCCTGACCGGTGGCGTTGCGCTGGGCACCGTAGATGAGGTCCCCGACCCACAGCTGCCAGACGACGTAGAGCAGCACGATGACCCCGGCGGTGATGAGCAGTTCGCCGATCACCCCCACCACGGACGTGCGACGGCGCGGACGCTCAGAGGCGCTGCGACGTCGCGCACCGCCCACTGCCGCAGCCCCTGCCGGGGCGGCGCCGACCGCGTGATCCACAGCGCGATTCTAGTCAGCACGTGTGAAGGCTCACCGACAGATACAATCGCTGCATGGCAAGACCACGCAGCAAGGACGACGACTCGCTCGTCGAGCGCGCAGAAGGCGAAGCCGCACCCAACCCGGTGTGGTTCAAGCCGATCATGATCGGGCTCATGCTCGTGGGGCTGGTATGGATCCTCGTCTTCTACCTCAGCGGCATGCAGTTCCCGATCCCCGGCATCCAGGCCTGGAATCTGGTGATCGGCTTCGGCATCGCGTTCCTCGGCTTCCTGATGACGACGCGCTGGCGCTGACTCATCAACGCGAAAGCCCCGGTCGATGACCGGGGCTTTTTCGTGCGGGGGGTCGTTAACAAGTCTGTTAACAGGTGTGAATTACACCCGTGTGATTCTCCCCAGGTGTGGACGAACCTGTGGATAACTCCCGGCCCGGCTGTCAGCGGAGGAACCCGGGCACCGTCACCGGGATGAGCAGGAGGGCCAGCAGCGCGACCGCGACACCGACCATGAGAGCGATCTGCAGTCCTCGCTGCCGCACGGCGCGGGTGCGGGTGAAGATGAATCCCACGGCGAGGCCGACCACGAGTCCGCCCACGTGCGCCTGCCACGAGACGTTGAAGCCCGGGAGGAAGCCGATCACCAGGTTGATGCCCAGCACGATCGCGATGCCGGCGATGTTGGCGCCGAGGTGCCGCCCGATGACCAGCAGGGCGCCGAAGAGGCCGAAGATCGCTCCCGACGCGCCCACGACGGGTGTCATGAAGGACAGCAGCGCGACGGCGACCGAGCCGCCGAGCGTGCTCAGCGCGTACAGCGTGAGGAATCGCCACCGGCCGAGCAGCGGCTCGAGGCTGCGGCCGATCATCCACAGCGCCAGCATGTTGAGGCCGATGTGCCAGAAGCCGGAGTGGACGAGCGCCCCGGTGAGAAGCCGCCACGGCTCGAAGGATCCCGTCAGGTTCGGATAGAGCAGGGGAGCCCAGAACCACAGCGCCTGCTGCACCGCATCGCCGACACCGGGGATCAGGGTGATCACGTAGACCACGGCGGTGATCGCGACGATGCTGTACGTGACGGCCGGCCGCGAGTCTGTCATGGTGACCGCGCGCGGGCGGGACCACCGACGCTCAGCCTTCCGCTGCGCGGGGGACTGGCTCTTCTGCTGGTCGCGGAGGCACTCGGGGCAGATCACCCCGACGGCCGCCTGGGTCTGGCACTCCGGGCAGATCGTGCGGAGGCACCGCTGACAGAGCACGAAGCTCTGGCGATCCGGATGCCGGTAGCAGAAGTTGTCGCTGTTGCGACGGAAGTCGTCGGTGGTCACGCGCCGGCGCTCGGTTCCGGCCGGCTCAGGCGGCGGTGATGTCGATCGACTGGATCACGACCGGCTCGACAGGGCGGTCGCCCGCACCGGTCGGCACCTCGCTGATCGCGTCCACGACGGCCTTGGACTGGTCGTCGGCGACCTCGCCGAAGATCGTGTGCTTGCCCTGCAGCCACTCGGGTCCACGGCCGCCCTGACCGGGGACGGTGATGAAGAACTGCGAGCCGTTCGTGCCCTCGGCCTTGCCGGTGATCGCGTTGCGACGCAGTCCCGCGTTGGCCATCGCGAGCTTGTAGGGCTCGGTGAAGGTCAGCTCGGCGTTGATCTCGTCGTTGAAGGTGTAGCCGGGACCGCCCACGCCCTGCCCGAGCGGGTCGCCGCCCTGGATCATGAAGCCCGAGATGATGCGGTGGAAGATGACGTCCTTGTACAGCGGACCGTCGCCGGGCTTGCCGGTCGCCGGGTGGGTCCACGCCTGCGATCCATCGGCGAGACCGATGAAGTTCTGCACGGTGCGGGGCGCGTGGTCACCGAAGAGATTGACGACGATGTCGCCGTGGTTGGTGTGGATCGTTGCGACGGCTGTGTGAAGCGGCATTCATACATTGTCTCAGAGTTCACTGCAAGCCCTCCCGTCCGAGGTCCGGTCTGGCAAGATGGGGGAACCGAGATCCCACAACAGGGAGGGCATCGTGAGCCTCAGCCGCAAGCGCAAGAAGGAACTCCACAAGCTGCAGAAGCAGGCGACGAACCTGTGGGAGTCGCAGCAGGTACTGGTGGGGGAGGCGGCCGCGGTCGCACGCGAAGCGGGAAGGCAGCTGGGCAAGTACAACCGCGAGCAGCTTCTGCCGCAGGTTCAGGCCGGCTATGGCAAGTATGCGGCGCCCTACATCGGCAAGGGCGTGCAGGTGTCGAAGCAGGTCCTCGAGGGCAGAGTCGTTCCCGCCGCCGGTGCGGTCGTGGGCTCGGCCCTCTCCGTGTGGGACGCCGCCAACGACACCCGTCAGCGACTGGCTACGGGCAAGGGCTTCGCGTTCCCCGACTCCGCGACGTATGCGAAGAAGGCAGGCATGTACTCGAAGGACGCCACGGCCAAGCTGTCGGCGAAGCTCAACCCCAAGCCGCAGAAGCGCGGCATGGGCGCAGGTGGCGTGATCGCCATCATCCTCGGTGTCGCAGCGGCCGCCGGCGTGCTCTACGCGGCGTGGCAGACGCTGCGCGCCGACGACGAGCTGTGGGTCGCTGACGACCCGCTGCGCGCACCGGATGCCTGAGCCGGGCAACGGACTCGAGCGGGTCAGGAACGCGGCCGTCGAGCGCGGGCTCGACATCGAGATCCGCGAGCGCCCCGCCGCGCGCAGTCTTCCCGAGGCGGCCGAGATCCTCGGCATCCCACCCTCGGGGATCGTCAAGACCCTCGTGGTGAAGCGCTCCGATGACACGTATCTCTTCGCGCTGATCCCGGGTGACCGCGGCATCTCGTGGCCGAAGCTGCGCGCCGTCGTCGGCGTGAACAAGCTGCAGCTGCCCGACCCGGCGCGCGCCTTGGAGGCCACCGGATACGAGCGCGGGACCATCGTGCCGCTGGGCAGCACGAACGACTGGCCGATCTACGCCGACGCCGGGATCGCGGGCCGGCGCATCGCGATGGGCGCCGGCGCGCACGGTTACAGCCTCTTCGTCGAGGCGGACGACCTCATCGCCGCCTATGGCGCCACGGTCGCCGACATCTCGCAGCCGCTCGAGTAGCGCCACGCGGCCGCCTCAGGCCAGACCCGCCATCTCGAGCGCGATGTCGACGAGCTTGACCCGCTGCAGGCTGCTCACCTCGTCGAGGGCGAACCACTGCGCGCGGTCGGTCGACCCGTCGACCTCGTTGCGCAGACGCCCGCCGATGATGTGGGCGCGATAGACGATCCGCAGCGTGTGCAGCGGGTCGGCGGCGCCCACCGCGAGCCGGCGGTGCGTCGGGATGACCCGGGAGTGGATGCCGAGCAGCTCATCGATCGCGACGCGGTAGCCGGTCTCCTCCCGCACCTCCCGGCGCGTGGCGTCCTCGGGGTCCTCGCCGGGCTCCAGTCCTCCGCCGGGCATGGTCCACGCGGCGCGGCGACCCTGAACCCAGTGGGCGAGCAGCAGCCGGTCCTCCTCGTCGACGATGACGGCGTACGCCGAGACGCGCAGGTCCATGCCGTCACCCTACCGACCAGGGGCATCCGCCCGGCCGAAACGCAGAAAGCCGACCCTTCGGGCCGGCTCTTGCGCGTTGTGGAGCCCAGGAATCCCCGGCGCTCTCCACATGCCGCTGGCGCGTCACGCGGAGCCTCGGCGCCGGGGGCCCATCGAACCGGCTTCGCCGGCGTTCGAATCGCAGTGTCCGATAACGCGCAGAAAAGCCGACCCTTCGGGCCGGCTCTTGCGCGTTGTGGAGCCTAGGAGATTCGAACTCCTGACATCCTGCTTGCAAAGCAGGCGCTCTACCAACTGAGCTAAGGCCCCGGGGCTGTTGTTGTGGGGCTACCAGGACTTGAACCTGGGACCTCTTCATTATCAGTGAAGCGCTCTAACCGCCTGAGCTATAGCCCCATCTGCTGCGGCGCTTGCGCTCCGCAACCTCCAAGACTTTACCTGACGAACCCCGCATCTGGCGAATCGGCCGGCCGCGGCATCCGTCGGCTGAGTCAGTTGGAGGTGAACCCGACCAGCAGGCCGCCGGTCACCTTGACGGCGAGGTTGTAGATGCCCGCGATCACCGCGCCCAGGACCGTCACCACGACCAGGTTGAGGATCGCGACCACGGCCGAGAACGCCAGCACCTGCGGGAAGCTCACGAACGACGACAGCAGGATGCTGCCGTCCGAGAAGCTGCCGAAGAACTCGTCGGCCTTGGCGATGAGTCCCGTGGTCTGGACGACCAGGTAGATCATGATGAACGCCACGACCGTCACGACGGCGATCGCGATGGCTGCCAGGAACGACAGCTTCACCGCGGACCAGAAGTCGATGTACACCAGCCGCAGGCGCACCTGCTTGGCGCTGGTCTTGTGCGTGGACTTCTTGGCGAGCTTGTCGGCTACCGTGCTCATGCGTCAGTGCTCTCTTCCGGGGTCTCAGGCGTCGCGACGGCGTCCGCGGGGGTCTCGGGTGACGGCTCTTCGGTCGCGTTGTCGGCCGCTGCCTCTTCCGCCTCCTGGGCGAGGCCCCGCTCACCATTGCGGGCGATCGCGAGAATCCGGTCATCATCCCCCGCGCGCGCGAACACGACTCCCATCGTGTCTCGACCCTTGGCAGGCACCTCGGCCACGGCAGAGCGTACCACCTTGCCGCTGGCAAGAACCACCAAGACCTCGTCGTCCTCGGAGACGATCAGACCGCCCGCGAGATCGCCCCGGTCCTCGTTGAGCTTGGCCACCTTGATGCCCAGTCCGCCGCGGTTCTGCACCCGGTACTGGTCCACGGCGGTGCGCTTGGCGTAGCCGCCCTCCGTGACGACGAACACGTAGCCGTCGTCTGTCGCGACGGATGCCGACAGCAGGCTGTCGCCCTCGCGGAAGTCCATGCCCTTCACGCCCGACGTCGAACGGCCCATCGGGCGCAGCGCGCTGTCGGTGGCGGAGAAGCGCAGCGACATGCCGTGGCGGCTGATGAGCAGGATGTCGTCGCCCTCGTCGACGAGCAGCGCGCTGACCACCTCGTCGTCGGGGCCGGCCTCGGCATCCTCTTCGTCGGGCACCTGCCCGCGCAGCTTGATCGCGATGATGCCTCCCTGACGGTTCGTGTCGTACTCGGTCAGGCGCGTCTTCTTGACCAGGCCGTTGCGGGTGGCGAGCACGAGGTAGGTCGCGACGTTGTAGTCGCGGATGTCGAGGATCTGGGCGATCTCCTCGTCGGGCTGCAGCGCGAGGAGGTTCGCGACGTGCTGTCCCTTCGCGTCGCGCCCGGCCTCGGGAACCTCGTACGCCTTCGACCGGTACACCCGGCCCTTGTTGGTGAAGAACAGGAGCCAGTGATGGGTGGTCGTGACGAAGAAGTGCTCGACGACGTCGTCGGCGCGAAGCTGCGCGCCCTTGACGCCCTTGCCGCCGCGGTGCTGCGAGCGGTAGTTGTCGCTGCGCGTCCGCTTGATGTAGCCGTCGCGCGTGACCGAGACCACCATCTCCTCTTCGGGGATGAGGTCTTCCATCGACATGTCGCCGTCGAATCCGTGCAGAATGTGCGTGCGACGCTCGTCGCCGAAGCGGTCGACGATGGTGCTCAGCTCGTCGCGCACGATCGTGCGCTGGCGCGCCGGCTTGACCAGGATGTCGTTGAGGTCGGCGATCTTGGCCTCGAGCTCGGTCGCCTCGTCGACGATCTTCTGACGCTCCAGCGCAGCGAGGCGGCGCAGCTGCATCTGCAGGATCGCGTCGGCCTGGATGTCGTCGATGTCGAGGAGCGACTTCAAACCCTCGCGCGCGTCGTCGACTGTCGGCGAGCGCCGGATGAGCGCGATGACCTCGTCCAGCGCATCCAGTGCCTTGAGGTAGCCGCGCAGGATGTGCATGCGCTTCTCGGCCTCACGCAGACGGTACCTCGTGCGGCGCACGATGACGTCGATCTGGTGGTCGATCCAGTACGAGATGAATCCGTCGAGCGGCAGCGTGCGCGGCACGCCGTCGACGATCGCGAGCATGTTCGCGCCGAAGTTCTCCTGCAGCTGCGTGTGCTTGTACAGGTTGTTCAGCACGACCTTGGCCACGGCATCCCGCTTGAGGACCACCACGAGACGCTGACCGGTGCGGTCGCTGGTCTCGTCACGGATGTCGGCGATGCCGGTGATCTTGCCCTCGCGCGCAAGGTCGCCGATCTTGACCGCCAGGTTGTCCGGATTGACCTGGTACGGCAGCTCGGTGATCACGAGGCACGTGCGACCCTGGATCTCCTCGATCGACACGACGGCGCGCATCGTGATGGATCCGCGTCCCGTGCGATACGCCTCACGGATCCCCTTGGTGCCGAGGATCTGGGCTCCCGTGGGGAAATCGGGGCCCGGGATGCGCTCCATGAGCGCTTCGAGAAGCTCTTCACGCGACGCTTCCGGGTTGTCGAGCGCCCACAGCGCACCGGCGGACACCTCGCGCAGGTTGTGCGGCGGGATGTTCGTCGCCATGCCGACGGCGATGCCGACCGACCCGTTGACCAGGAGGTTCGGGAACCGCGCAGGCAGCACGGTGGGCTCCTGCGTCTGCCCGTCGTAGTTGTCCTGGAAATCGACGGTGTCCTCTTCGATGTCGCGCACCATCTCGAGGGCGAGTGTCGCCATCTTCGTCTCGGTGTAGCGCGGCGCCGCGGCACCCATGTTGCCCGGCGAGCCGAAGTTGCCCTGGCCCTGGGCCAGCGGGTAGCGCATCGACCACGGCTGAACGAGACGCACGAGGGCGTCGTAGATCGGAGCGTCGCCATGAGGGTGGTACTGACCCATGACCTCGCCGACGACGCGTGCGCACTTCGAGAACGACTTGTCGGGGCGGAAGCCGCCGTCGTACATGCCGTAGATGACACGACGGTGCACCGGCTTGAGCCCGTCCCGCACGTCCGGCAGTGCTCGACCGACGATGACGGCCATCGCGTAGTCGAGGTAGCTGCGCTGCATCTCCAGTTGCAGATCGACCTGGTCGATGCGGCCGTGGTCGTGCTCGGCGTTGGGATCCGGGCGCTCTTCGTCTGCCATGCTCCGTCTTTCGTATCAGTGCGTCTCGTCGCTTCGCTCCTCGCTCGATGAGCGGGGCATCGGTCGTTGAGCGAGCGAAGCGAGACGAAACGCCCACGACCGTGTGTTCAGATGTCGAGGAACCGAACGTCCTTGGCGTTGCGCTGGATGAAGGTGCGACGGGACTCGACGTCTTCGCCCATCAGCACCGAGAAGATCTCGTCGGCCGCAGCGGCGTCGTCGATGGTCACCTGCCGCAGGGTCCTGGTGCGGTGATCCATCGTCGTCTCCCACAGCTCCTTGGCGTTCATCTCGCCCAGACCCTTGTACCGCTGAACGCCGGAGTCCTTGGGGATGCGCTTGCCGTTGGCGAGGCCGTCCTCGAGCAGCGCGTCGCGCTCCCTGTCGGAGTAGACGTACTCGTGGGGTGCATTCGACCACTTCAGCCGGTACAGCGGCGGCATGGCGAGGTAGACGAAGCCCGCTTCGATGAGCCCGCGCATGTAGCGGAAAAGCAGCGTGAGCAGCAGCGTCGTGATGTGCTGGCCGTCGACATCGGCGTCGGCCATGAGCACGATCTTGTGGTAGCGCGCCTTGTCGATGTCGAAGTCCTCGCCGATGCCGGTTCCGAAGGCCTGGATCATCGCCTGGACTTCCTTGTTGCCCAGCGCCTTGTCCAGCCGTGCCCGCTCGACGTTCAGGATCTTGCCGCGCAGCGCGAGGATCGCCTGCGTGTGCGGGTCACGTCCCTGCACCGCCGAACCCCCGGCGGAGTCCCCCTCGACGAGGAAGATCTCGCTGATCGACGGGTCCTTGCTGGTGCAGTCCTTGAGCTTGTCGGGCATCGCGGCCGACTCGAACACGCTCTTGCGCCGGGCTGTCTCGCGTGCCTTGCGGGCGGCCAGGCGCGCGGACGCGGCGTCGATGGCCTTGCGGATCACGTTCTTGGCCTGCGTCGGATTGCGGTCGAACCAGTCGCCGAGTTTGTCGCCCACGACCTTCTGCACGAACGCCTTCGCCTCGGTGTTGCCGAGCTTCGTCTTGGTCTGCCCTTCGAACTGCGGTTCTGAGAGCTTCACCGAGATGACGGCCGTCAGCCCCTCGCGGATGTCTTCCCCGGTGAGGTTGTCGTCCTTCTCCTTGAGCATGTTCTGTGCGCGGGCGTAGCGATTCACCAGTGTAGTGAGGGCGGCACGGAAACCCTCTTCGTGGGTTCCGCCCTCGTGGGTGTTGATGGTGTTGGCGAACGTGAACACGTTCTCGGTGTAGCTCGTGGTCCACTGCATCGCCAGCTCGATCGAGATGTGCCGGACGGTGTCCTCGGACTCCACCTCGATGATCTCGTCGTTGACGACCTCGGCGTGGCGGACCTTGTTGAGGTGCTCGACGTAGTCCACGAGACCCCGCTCGTAGAGGAAGCTGTCGTGGCGGGGCTGCGGCTCCGAGACGCCGTCGCCCGGGTTGTCGTCGGGGACCAGGGCGTCGGGGCGCTCGTCGCGAAGGCTGATGTGGAGTCCCTTGTTGAGGAACGCCATCTGCTGGAACCTCGTGCGCAGCGTGTCGTAGTCGAAATCGACGGTGTCGAAGATGTCCGGATCCGGCCAGAACGTGATGGTCGTCCCGGTCTCGCCGCTCTCCTCGCCCTTCTCCAGCGGCGCCTGCGGCTGACCACCGTTGCGATACGACTGCCGCCACACGTGTCCGTCGCGCTTGACCTCCACCTCGAGGCGCGTCGACAGCGCGTTCACGACCGAGGAGCCCACGCCGTGAAGGCCTCCTGACACCGCGTAACCGCCCCCGCCGAACTTCCCTCCGGCGTGCAGCACGGTGAGCACGACCTCGACGGTCGACTTGCCCTCTGTGGGATGCACCGCCACGGGGATGCCGCGGCCGTTGTCGATCACACGGACGCCGCCGTCGGCCAGGATCGTGACGTCGATGGTGTCGCAGTGGCCCGCGAGCGCCTCATCGACGGAGTTGTCGACGATCTCGTAGACGAGGTGATGCAGACCGCGTTCCCCGGTCGAGCCGATGTACATGCCCGGGCGCTTGCGGACGGCTTCGAGTCCTTCGAGCACCTGAATGGCGTCTGCCCCGTACTCGTTGGGGACCTGATCGGCGGGTCGCGCTTCGGGTTCCTCGGGAACGCTTTCGGGGTTGTCAGACGTCATAAGCAGAAGCGCTCCATATCCTTGGACAGCGGCCTGTCCATCCTACCAAGGACAGGGTCCTCACGGGGCACAGACGCCGCTGTGACGCGCCGAAATGACTTCGGATAGCTCTTGACGTGCCTTATCCGTATGTATCGCGCGGACCACGCCCTGGAATCGTTCTGGGACCCCATTTCCAGGAGGGGACGTCCGGGCCGAGGAAACGGATCGCGTCGATGCCGGCCTCGGGGAATCGCCGAACGATCTCCGAGAGGATGTGCGCCCGCATCAGCTGGAGCTGTTTGGCCCATGCTGTCGAGTCGGCCTGAACGGTGAGCGTCCCTTCGGAGAACGCGACCGGGCGAGTGTGCTGCGCCGTGTCGGCGCCCGCCACCTCGGACCAGGCTCGCACGACGTCCTCGCGGGCGAGCTGGGTGTCCCATCCCGCCTGGCGAGTGAGGTCTGCCAGCACGTCGCCCACTCCGCGGGGATCCCGACCCGGCGTGAACGGCGCGTTCTCATCGTCGGGGTCGCGCCGGCGGCGCTTCCGGTACGACCGCTGGGAGGGCTCGAGCCCTCGCAGGCGCAGGTAGGTCGCGATGGTCTCGGGGAGCCGGGCGGGGTCGGGTGACGCTCCGCCTCCCGTGCCGGCGGCATGCTCAGGCATCCGTCGCCTCCAGGATCCGCCCGGCTTCGACACGGACCATGCGGGCACGCAGCCCGTCAGGCACGTCCTCGGCCACCGCCGCGGTCACCACGACCTGCTCGTAGCCGCCGGCGAGCTGCGCCAGCCGCGCTCGCCGGTCGGCGTCGAGCTCGGCGAAGACATCGTCGAGGATCAGCACGGGGTCACCGAGGCGCGAGTCGGCGCGCAGGAGCTCGGCCGATGCCAGCCGCAGCGCGAGCGCGACCGACCACGACTCACCATGAGAGGCATAGCCCTTGACCGGAAGTCCCCGGATGCGCAGCAGGAGGTCGTCGCGGTGCGGCCCGACCAGGGTCAGTCCGCGATCGAGCTCAGCCGACCGGCGAGCGGCGAGCGCGTCACGGAACAGCGCAGCGGTGTCGCGCGCGGCGCCGGCATCGGCGAGGGCGTCGGTGCCCTCCTCGGGGTCGCCGCCGCGGATCGACAGCGCCCACTCGATCTCGGGCCGGTGATCAGCGCCGGCGATGGCGGCATATGCGGCCTCGAGCGGCGTGGCGAGATCACGGGCGAGGGCGACGCGCGCTTCGATCACCTGGGTGCCGAGGGCCACGAGCTTGTCGTCCCACACATCGAGGGTGGACAGGGCGTCGCCCCGGATGCCGCGCGCGCGTGCGGACTTCAGCAGTGCCGTGCGCTGCTTAAGCACGCGGTCGTAGTCGCCCAGCACGCCCGACATGCGCGGGACGCGCTGCACCAGGAGCTGGTCGGCGAAGCGGCGGCGCGACGACGGGTCGCCGCGCACGATCTGCAGATCCTCCGGCGCGAACAGCACCACCTGCGCGTACCGCGGCAGCTCTGCCGGCTTCACCGGCGCGCCGTTGACGCGCGCCTTGTTCGATCCCTGACGGTTGACCTGCGCCTCGAGCTGGACGCGTCGTTCGCCGTGAGCGAGCCGCGCGCGGATGATCGCGGCATCCGCGCCGTCGCGCACCATCGGCGCGTCGCTGGAGACGCGGTGCGACCCGAGGGTCGCGAAGAACCCGATCGCCTCGGCGAGGTTCGTCTTGCCCTGACCGTTCCGGCCGACGAACACGTTCGGGCCCGGAGCGAGCGCGACCTCGGCGACCGCATAGTTGCGGAAGTCCACGAGGCTCAGCTGCTCCACGATCACCGGACAAGCCTAATGACGAGGACCGACGCCTGACCTCGGATCGGGGAGCGATCCGGCGACGAAGATCAGCGCAGGAGGAGGTTCGGCTGCAGCAGGTAGCGGAACGACTCCGCGCCGGCCTTGTCGACCGAGGTCTGCGGCGTGATGAGGACCGGGCTGAGCTTGTTGGCGTTCTCGCTCGAGGTGAACGTGATGCGCACGAACTCGCTGCGGACCGCTCCCAGCGACTCCAGCAGGTACTGCGGGTTCAGGCCGAGCGTGACATCCTCCCCGACGAGGTTGGCGTCGACGGACTCGGTCGCCCGGGCCTGCTCTGTGCCCGAGGCATCCATCGAGACGCTGTCGGTGGTGAAGGTGAACCGCAGCGGCGCCGAGCGGTCGAGCACGAGCGAGACGCGACGCACCGCTTCGGCGAGCTCGGCGGTGTTCACCACGGCGTGGTGATCGGTCTGCTCCGGGAAGAGCCGGCGCACGGGCGGGAAGTTGCCCTTGATCAGCAGCGACGTGACGGTCTTGTTGCCGGCGGTGAAGGCGATGATCTCGCGATCGCCCGTGCCCGAGAACGCGATCGAGATGTCGCCCCCGTGCGCGAAGGTCTTGCCGACCTCGGTCAGCGTGCGCGCCGGGACGAGAGCTGTCATGGACTCGCCGCCCACGGCCGCGCCGCCGTCCCAAGGGATCTCGCGCAGCGCGACGCGGTAACGGTCGGTGGCCACCAGGCTCAGCGAGGTGCCGGAGACCTCGAGCTGCACGCCGGTGAGGACAGGCGTGACGTCGTCGCGCGACGCGGCGAAGGCCACCTGGGCGATCGCGGTCGCGAAGTCGTCGGACGGCACGAGGCCGGAGTCGCCCGTCACCTCGGGGATGGCCGGGTACTCCTGCACCGGCATCGACGCGAGCGTGAAGCGCGCGGAACCGCACGTGAGCAGGATGCCGCCGTCGTCATCGACCTGGATCTGGATCGGGGCGTTCGGCAGCCGGCTTGCGATGTCGGACAGCAGGCGCCCGTGGACGAGGATCGTGCCCGGCTCGTCGACGGTCGCCTCGATCATGGTGCGCGCGGAGGCCTCGTAGTCGAACGCCGCCAGCGACAGACCGTCGGAGGTCGCCTCGATCAGCACGCCCGCGAGGATCGGCTGTGGGTTTCGCTGCGGCAGAAGTTTGACGACGAACGACACGGCTTCGCTGAACACATCGCGATTGACGTGGAACTTCACGAACGCTCCCTCTGCAGCGGGCCCTGGATGCCGGGCTCGGGTTTCTCATGCTAGTGGCAGGCCCGGCGAAAACCAGTCCCGCCCGGCGGGTGGCCCACTCGACCGGCTTGTCCACCGACAAGGTGATCGAACCGGTCTCTCTCAGAAGATTCTTGTCATGGTGTTAACGGCTGTGGAAACTGTGGACAACTCCGTCGAGCCCAGTCGGCACACCGGAATCACAAAAGTGTGAGTTGTGGAACGGCTGCGGATGCTCGTCGGGACAACGGATGTCGCGTCGACAGGCATCCACGATTCATCCACAGGCTTTCGACCGCGGTTCACAGTGCTCTCCGCAGCGCCGGGAAGTTATCCACAGGTTTTCCACACTGTGAAGAACGGAAATGATGGCGCGCCGAAGCGCCGGTGTCAAGCACCGGTTTCGGCATACACCGAGGCGGCTCAGCGGCCGTTGCGGCCCAGCGACGCGGTGATCTCGGTCACCTGGTTGTAGATCGAGCGGCGCTCCTTCATGAGGTCGCTGATCTTCTTGTACGCGTACATGACGGTGGTGTGATCCCGATTGCCGAACAGCTGCCCGATCTTCGGCAGCGACAGGCTCGTGCGCTCACGGCACAGATACATGGCGATCTGCCGCGCGGTGGCCACCGACTGGGAGCGACTCGACCCGTACAGATCGTCGACGGTCAGTTTGAAGTACTGGGCGGTCGCCGAGATGATGTCGGTCGGCGAGATGACATTGGCGTCGTCCTGGTCGACGATGTCGCGCAGCACGGTCTGAGCGAGCGACATGTCGAGCGTCGAACGATTGAGGCTCGCGAATGCCGAGACGCGAATGAGCGCGCCCTCGAGCTCGCGGATGTTCGACGAGACCACCGTGGCGATGTACTCGAGGACCTCGTCGGGGATGTGGAGGCGCTCGGACTGAGCCTTCTTGCGCAGGATCGCGATGCGGGTCTCGAGGTCGGGCGCCTGCACGTCGGTGATGAGGCCCCACTCGAACCGGCTGCGCATGCGGTCCTCGAAGCCGGTGAGGTGCTTGGGCGGGACGTCGCTGGTGATCACGACCTGCTTGTCGTGATCGTGCAGCTGGTTGAACGTGTGGAAGAACGCCTCCTGCGTCTCGGCGCGACCCTGCAGGAACTGGATGTCGTCGATCAGAAGGATGTCCACATCGCGGTAGCGGGCCTGGAACGCCGACCCGCGGTTGTTCGCGATGGAGTTGATGAAGTCGTTGGTGAATTCCTCGCTCGACACGTACCGCACGCGGATGCCGGCATACAGGCTCAGGGCGTAGTCGCCGATCGCATGCAGCAGGTGGGTCTTGCCCAGCCCCGAGTCGCCGTAGATGAACAGCGGGTTGTATGCCTTCGCAGGCGCTTCGGCCACCGCGACGGCGGCCGCGTGGGCGAAGCGGTTCGACTGTCCGATGACGAAGTTGTCGAACGTGTACTTGGGGTTCAGTCGCGTGTCGCTGCGGGAGACCGAGGCCGGCTCCACCGGCTCTTCCATGGGCGAGCGCATGACCGAGCCGCTCAACGGACCGCCACCGGCCGCGACCGTCGCCACCGGCATGGGGGCGGGTGCGCTGGTGTGCACCTCGGCGAGCTCCGGGTTGACCACGACGCGGAACGCCGATGCCGGGTTCTGCGTGTCCTGGTCCACCCGCGCGAGAGCCTCCATGATCGGCGCCCGCATCCGCTTGGTGAACTGCGCCGCCGTGAGGTCGTTGGGCACGTCGAGGTAGAGCGTGCCGCCCATCACGCCCTGCGGGACCGCGAGGTTGAGGAAGCCGTGCAGCTGCGGGGTGACGCGTTCGTCCCTCACGAGTTCGTCCAGAACGGCCGACCAGACCGGTACGTCTGGAACTTCGTGCGGTGACATGGCCCCCCCGGGTTGTTGATGACTCCACCGGATGCCGCGGAACCGCTGCACTGAGCCTGTGGATAACTGCCGGAGCCACGCTAGTCAGCAGTGGACGCGTGAGCAAACTCCACTGTAGATCCAGGCCGCGTGTCAGTTCCAGGATGAAGTGCGACGACGGCATAATGTCCGCGCGCATGCTCGGTTTGAGTTATCGGGCGTCTCGACGTAGCCTTAATCGGTTGACTTATGCCCTCGTGGCAGTCCCTTTGTAAGAGCGTCCCCGGTCTCGAGCGTCCCGGTGACACCTGATCGGAAGTAGTCCCCATGAGCAAGCGCACTTTCCAGCCCAACAACCGCCGCCGCGCCAAGAAGCACGGCTTCCGCGCCCGCATGCGCACGCGCGCCGGCCGTGCGATCCTCTCGGCTCGCCGCGCCAAGGGGCGCACCGAGCTCTCGGCCTGAGCCGAGCGGTGCTCGCGAGGCCGAACCGACTCACCCGCGGAGCGGAATACAAGGCCGTTGTCCGTCGGGGTCGTCGGTGTGCCGGAGCGCATACCGTCACCTATGTCAGCCGCGTCGTGACCGAAGGTCCGGCGCGGTTCGGCTTCATCGTCAGCCGCCAGGTGGGAGGCGCCGTGGTGCGCAACACCGTTCGGCGTCGCCTGAAGGCGTTGTGCGCCGAGGCGCTTGGAGGAGTCCCGGCCGGCAGCGCCGTGGTGATCCGCGCCCTTCCGACTTCCGCGACCGCGTCGTTCTCCGATCTGCGAGCCGACCTCACCCGGTGCCTGGGACGGGCTGCGGCATGAGCGTGCTGCCGTCGTATGCGCTCGGCGATGCCCGGTTCGAGGCATCCGAGATCCTCCGCACGATCCCGCTCCTCCCCCGCAACGCCGTTCTCGCACTGCTGCACGGCTATCGGGCGACCATCTCGCACACCTACGGCGACGTCTGCAAGTACTTCCCGTCCTGCTCTGCCTACGCCGTCGGCGCGGTTCAGCAGCATGGCGCGCTCAAGGGCGCGGCACTCACGGCGGCGCGCATCGCCCGCTGCCATCCCTGGGCGGCCGGCGGCGTCGACGACGTGCCCGCCCACTCGCACTTCCGGCACGCGCTCACCTCCCACGGGTTCGTCGTGCCTGCCCCCACCGGAAAGGACTGATCCACCGCATGGATCTTCTGCTGGCTTCCACGCCGTCGCCGTCCCCTGCGCCCTCGGGCGGGGGCTTCGACCTGATCGGCACCATCCTGTGGCCGCTGAAGTGGCTCGTCGAGGCGGTGCTGGTGTTCTGGCACTGGGTCTTCACCGCGATCGGGCTGCCCCCGGCGGACGGCATCACGTGGGTGCTCGCGATCGTCGGTCTGGTGATCGTGGTGCGCTCGGCGCTGATCCCGCTGTTCGTGCGGCAGATCAAGAGCCAGCGGAAGATGATGGAAATTGCTCCTGAACTGCGGAAAGTTCAGGAGAAGTACCGCGGCAAGCGCGACCAGCTCTCACGCGAGGCCATGAGTCGCGAGACCATGGCGCTCTATAAGAAGCACGGCACGACCCCGGTGTCCAGCTGTCTGCCGCTCCTGGTGCAGATGCCGGTGTTCTTCGCGCTGTTCTCGGTGCTCAATGACGTGACCCGTCACGCTCGCGCCGGCATCGGCGGCGTGGGCCTTCTCAACGCCGACGCGACACAGGAGTTCTACGACGCCAAGCTCTTCGGCGCCTCGCTCCACGAGACGCTCATCGACGCCTTCGGCACCGGCAACACCACGGCGATCGTCATCCTGCTCGTGCTCGTGGTGCTGATGATCGCGTCGCAGTTCTTCACGCAGCTGCAGATCATCTCCAAGAACCTCTCCCCCGAGGCCAAGACCGGCCAGGCGTACCAGATGCAGAAGATCATGCTGTACGTCCTGCCGTTCGCATTCGTCTTCTCCGGTGTCTTCTTCCCGCTCGGTGTCGTCATCTACTGGTTCGTGTCCAACCTGTGGACCATGGGCCAGCAGTTCCTCGTCATCCGCGAGATGCCGACGCCGGGCTCGGATGCGGCGAAGGCGCGCGAGGAGCGTCTGGCACGCAAGGGCAAGGCGATCGATGCCAACGGCAAGGTCGTGCCGATGGAGAAGTACCTCGCCGAGCAGCAGCGCCTGTACGAAGAGGCCGAGCGCGCCAAGGCCGCGACGCCGAAGCGCCAGCAGCCCGTGGGCAAGCAGCGGGCCAAGAAGCAGGCGCAGAAGCAGCCGGGACAGAAGCAGCCGGGACAGCGCGCCGGGGAATCCGGCACCTCCGGGCCCGCCGGAACCCCGGCATCCTGATCGCCCCCGATCCCTCACGCCGACACCCGAGGACATGATGACCACTTCGCCCGATTTCGCACCCGTCGACAGCTCGGCTGACCGAGTGACACCCACGGTCGAGCAGCTCGAGCAGGAAGGCGACATCGCGGCGGACTTCATCGAAGGCCTGCTCGACATCGCCGACATCGAGGGCGACCTGAACCTCGATGTCCGCGCCGGCCGTGCCTACGTCTCCGTGGAGGCTCCGGAGGGCAGTTCGGTGGCGCTCATCTCGGAGCCGGACACCGTTCAGGCGCTGCAGGAGCTCACTCGGATCGCGGTCCAGAACCGCACCGGCCGCTTCTCCCGCCTCATCCTGGACGTCGGCGGGTCTCGGGATGCTCGCCAGCACCAGCTGGCCGCGCTCGTCGACCGCGCCATTGCTCGCCTTGACGATGGCGCGTCGCAGGCATCCCTCCCCGCCATGTCGAGCTACGAGCGCAAGCTTGTGCACGACATCGTGGCCGAGCGCGGATTCGTCTCCGAGTCCTATGGTGAGGGCGGAGACCGTCACACCGTGATCCGTCGCGGCTGACGTTTCACGTGAAACAGTGATGGTCGACATCTCCATCGAAAGCGAGCCCGCGGCGGCGACGCAGATCTTCGGCGACAGGATCGAGCTCGCGAGACAGTTCGCGGATGCGCTCGGTCGGCACGGCGAGGAACGAGGGCTGATCGGGCCGCTCGAGCCGCCGCGCCTGTGGTCGCGACACATCCTGAACAGCGCCGTCGTCGCGCCGCTCTTCCACGGACGCGTCGGCGACGTGGGCTCCGGTGCAGGCCTCCCGGGACTCGTGCTCGCCATCGCGCGGCCGGACGTGCAGTGGGTGCTCATCGAGCCGATGGAGCGCCGGGTCGCGTGGCTCACCGAGCAGGTCGAGTCGCTCGAGCTGGACAACGTCGAGGTACTGCGCGCGCGAGCGGAAGACTGGAGACGCGGGCCGGTGCTGGACGTCGTCACCGCGCGCGCCGTCAGCGCACTTCGCACCCTCGTGCCGATCACCGCTCCCCTGGTCCGCGACGGCGGCGAACTCATCCTGCTGAAGGGCGCGAGCGTGGACAACGAGATCGCATCGGCCGAGAAGCAGCTCCGCAAGTTCAAGGTGACCGCGCCCCGGGTAGAGATCGTCGGTGAAGGTCTCCTCGAGGAACCGACGCGCGTCTTCCGCGCCACCGTGCGCTGACGGTTTCACGTGAAACGGGCGGGCCGCCTTCCCCGCTGATCGAGTAGCTTGGTCAACGCTTCCGGTGCGAGTTGGTTGCGCATCAACCCTCCCCCGGTGATCGAGTAGTGCGCCAGCGCGTATCGAGATCCGCTGTCATGGATGATCCGGTCTGTCGCGCGAGATTCGCGCGGTTCTGATTTCGGTCCAGCGCTTGCCTTCGCATCAGCACGTCAGTGGTCGATCGCTCTCCCGGTGATCGAGTAGCGCGCTAGCGCGTATCGAGATCCGTTCTCCCCGTCGATCCGGCGACCGCTGACGGACTTCTTCTTCGGCGTCGCTTGAGACGTCGTGTCCGCCTTCGTCATGGGCGATCGCTTCTCCGGTGATCGAGTAGCGCTCCAGCGCGTATCGAGATCCGCTCGATCAGGCTCCGCGGCCACTGTGACCGACATCAACCCCTGTGGGCCGTCTGCGTTGTTGTGCGTACCCTGCAGCAGCGATCCCGCTTCGAGCAGCTCGCGGGCTCGCGTGCCGCCATCGTGACATCGTGGCCTGCCGCTTGCGGTTCGAAGTGAGGTTCGAAGTGAGAAGTGGGATTCCTCGATGAGTGCGCGTCAGCGCGCAACAACGGATCCCGAGAGGGCCGGCGCCCGGCTCCGGAGTGATCGCCAGCGGCGTTGGGTCGGCGGACCCGGCGCTGACCGAGACGCGCGGTCGCCTTTCTGGGCGCGGTGTAGCCGACGACGTCTGGACAGGGCGATGCACGTCCAACACACGCTGGCTCTCGCCGCAGTCCGTGCGAGCCTCGCAGCCGACCAATGCACCCACGAGGGTTGCGGCGAAAGCGACCACTCAGGCGCAGGTTCGCTCCAAACGGGTCCAGGTGCGTTTCACGTGAAACATCGCACGCGCGGGTCGACAACCGCATCGATCGCCTCAGGACAAAGGGCGTAACCGCCACTCCTCCACAGTGCGCCAGCCGCGCCGGCATGCGCTGGGTTCGAACCAGGCTCCACTTCAGCCTGCCGTGAGCAGGCATGATCGGCACATACCGTGATGTACATCCTGGAGTGCGCGGACCGATCGCTGTACGTCGGCAGCACGAAGAACCTGGGGGTATCGCATCGCGCAGCACAACCAAGGCGACGGCGCCGAGTACACGAGAACCCGTCGACCCGTGACGTGGTTGTCCTTCGAGGACTTCAGCCGGGTGGATGACGCGGTCCGGAGGGCGAAACAAGTACAGGGGTGGAGTCGCGCCAAGCGGTTTGGCGCTGGTCAACGGTGAGTACGGGCAGCTGCCGGCGTTGAGTCGCAACGATTCCGTGCATGACGGCCTCCGATGTCGAACCGGTGGATGCGTCGCGCGGCTCGTATGGCAGCCAGAGACCGACCACGGCCTGGATACTGCATTGGGTCCCGGCAGGTACTGCGTCGGTCTCGGCGCTACAGCGTTGCGCCCCGGACGCAAAGGAGCTTGATGATGGACAGCCGACCTGCCGTCGTTCCGCTTGTCGCAGTAGACGGCGTTTCACGTGAAACGTCCTGTTGGGAGTCACTCCCGCGTCTGAGCTCCTGCCGGCACCCGCGGAGCAGATGGCTACTGCGGCGGTCTTGCGCTGTTGATCGCGCGCGACCTGGGGAGCATGGCGGCCGACAGTCGACTCGACTTCTCCGCCGGTCGAGGTCTGGTGGACAGCGTTTCATGTGGAAGGGCCTCTTAGAAGCCCCGCTCCTCAGCGCCCACTTTCACCCGCGGCGCAGATGCCTGCTACAGCGCGGCATCCTCGCTTTGGATTGCGTCCCGTCCTGGAGGCATCCCAGCCGACCGCCAGCCGCCCTTCCCTGTTGGCCGGAGTCATCTATACAGGGCGTTTCACGTGAAACGTCGTCTTAGAAAGTCGCGCCCGCTGCTCCACTCCTGTCGGCGCCTGCGAAGCAGGTAGCTTGCCCTTTGCCTCAGCGCGCGGTCACCGTTGGTGATCGTGACCGTGAGGCATCCGCGCGAATTGTGACGAGGTGACTCCTGCGCATAGACGCCCCGACCGTGACGGCTCCGAGACGTCCGCGCTCCGTGGGTGGAACCAGCTCTGCGGGTCGCGTCGACCGCCCAGCGGTGAGCGCGACCCTACGCCGACGGTCGGATGCGCGCGCGAGGGCCTTTCGATACGCGGTGGGCGCCACCCGAAGAACAAACGTGTCGGACTACGGTCGGTCGGATGCGGTGCCGCGGCGTTCTGATGCGCGGGGCGCGCTGACCGATCAGCGAACGGTGAGCCGGGGTCTCGATACGCGCTGGCGCGCTACCCGACCGCCGGATGGTGAGCGCAGTGCCTAAACGGTCCGGACGCGCGGTGACTGGCTACTCGCGGGCAAGCGAACGGGGGGAGGCCGGGCCCGCGGGCCTCGATACGCGCCGGCGTGCTCCGCGACCACCGGGATGCTCCGACGCCACCGCGGGCCGGTGAACGGGTCCTGCGGGGTCCCGGTGCGCGCTGGCGCGCTACTCGACCGCTGGCTGGCGGACGCGATTCTGCGGGGTTCGGTACGCGGCGACGGCGCCCGATTCTCAGGCCGGGCGGCGACAGCAACGACAGTGTTACGGCGTCGCGCGACGGGGCGGGACGGTGGTCCGGGTTAGAGTGGGAAGCGTTGTACCCGGCTCGGCGAAAGAGAGAGTGTTTCACGTGAAACAGCCCGACGAGACCGAGGCTACGGCATCCTTCTCGTTCGACGACACGCCTCTCGCCCGGGAACTCGCGGACCTCTCCGCTCGACGCAAGGCGCTCGACTCCGCTGAAGTCACCCTGACCGGCCGGACTCGCGTGTTCACGGTGTCGAATCAGAAGGGCGGCGTCGGAAAGACGACGACGACGGTGAATCTGGCGGCCGCGCTCGCCGACAGAGGCGCGCGAGTGCTCGTCATCGACCTGGACCCGCAGGGCAATGCCTCGACGGCGCTCGGGGTTCCCCACAACGCCGACACCCCGAGCGTGTACGACGTCCTGATCGACGAGTTCCCGCTCGCCGACATCGTGCAGACGAGCCCGGAGTCGCCGAACCTGCTGTGCGCGCCCAGCACCATCCACCTGGCCGGCGCCGAGATCGAGCTGGTCTCGCAGGTTGCTCGCGAGCATCGGCTGCGCACCGCCGTCGAGGAATACCTCGAGAAGTCCGAGGAGCGGGTGGACTTCATCCTCATCGACTGCCCGCCATCCCTGGGCCTCCTTACGATCAACGCGTTCACGGCCGCCAGCGAGGTGCTGATCCCGATCCAGTGCGAGTACTACGCGCTCGAGGGACTCAGCCAGCTGCTCGGCACGGTGCGCATGATCCAGAAGCACCTCAACCCGACCCTGCACCTGTCGACCATCGTGCTGACGATGTACGACGGACGCACGCGGCTAGCGCAGCAGGTCGCCGACGAGGTGCGCAGCCACTTCCCCGACGAGGTGCTGCAGACCGTCATCCCGCGCTCCGTGCGGGTCTCCGAGGCTCCGAGCTTCGGGCAGACGGTCATCGCCTACGACGGTCAATCCGCCGGCGCGGTCGCCTATCGCGAAGCGGCAGTCGAGATCATCAAGCGTGACAGTGTAAAGAACGAAGGAGACGCGTGATGGCCAAGCGCACAGGACTGGGTCGCGGCATCGGGGCACTCATCCCCACGAACGAAGCCGTGGAGGATCGGCCGTCCGACGTGTTCTTCCCGCGGCCCGCGCCGACCGAGGAGGCGAGCGACGACAAGGAGCTGCTCGATGTACCCGGTGCCCGGCTCGCGCACATCGACCCGCACTCCATCGTTCCGAACCCGCGCCAGCCGCGCACGCACTTCGACGCCGAGCACTTCGCGGAGCTGGTGCACAGCGTTCGTGAGTTCGGTGTTCTTCAGCCGGTCGTGGTCCGTAAGAACGAGAACGGCGACTACGAGCTCATCATGGGCGAGCGGCGGACGCGCGCGGCGCGCGAGGCCGGCCTGACCTCGATCCCCGCGATCGTCCGCGAGACGGCCGATGAGCATCTCCTGCGCGACGCGCTGCTCGAGAACCTTCACCGGTCCCAGCTGAACCCGCTCGAGGAGGCATCGGCCTACCAGCAGCTGCTCGAGGACTTCGGCATCACGCAGGAAGAGCTCGCGACACGCATCGGACGCTCGCGGCCCCAGATCAGCAACACGATCCGCCTCCTCAAGCTGCCGGTCCCGGTGCAGCAGCGGGTCGCGGCCGGCGTGCTCAGCGCCGGTCACGCCCGCGCGATCCTCTCCGTCGAGGACCCCGCGGCGATGCAGCGACTTGCCGACAAGATCGTCAACGAGGACCTTTCGGTGCGCGCGGCGGAGGCCGCGGCGAAGATGCCGGATGCCTCGCCGGGTCGATCGGCGAAGCCGCAAGCCGGTTCGCGGAGAGCTCACCTCGACGAACTCGCCGAGCGGCTCGGCGACCGACTCAACACGCGGGTCCGCATCTCACTCACGGCAAGAAAAGGCCAGATCAACATCGATTTCGCAACCATCCAGGATCTGAACCGGATCATGGAGGAGCTCGGCGAGACGGGCTACGGGGCGGCCTGAGGCAGTCGGCGCGGCGGCCCGAGGCGCGGTCTGCGCGACGTAACCTGGACTGGTGACGCACGACGAGAGACCGACGCAGCGGCGCGCGAGCTTGGAGCTCCTGCGCGCTGAGGCAGCGGACGAACTGTCTGTTCTCGTCACCGAGCGCCTCCGCGCCGGCGAAGATCCGTGGGACTTCATGGAAGACCTGCCGAGCGTGGACGAACTCGTGGTGTTCATGCTGCGCGCGGAGAACATCGCCGCGAACGGCGGCGCTCGCCCGAACGCCGCCCGCCACTACCGCGTCCTCCGGCAGATCGCACTCGACTACCCGCCGCTGACACGCGCCGTGTGGCGCCTCCTCGGCGACGCGAACACGCACCGGCGCTGGGATGCGATCGTCCGTGCCGACGCGTCCTGACCTGGCGTTCTCAGCCCGGAAAGTGAAAACCCCGGCGTCCCGAACCTTCGGCGAGAAGGGTCCGGAGCGCCGGGGCGGTCCTCACATCGCTCGCTGACCGAGCGACGCGATCACTTGAGGTAGGTCGCGAGGTCCTGCTCGAGGGCGAACTTCGGCTTCGCGCCGATGATCGTGGTCTCGACGGTGCCGTTGTTGAACACCTTCATCGCCGGGATGGAGGTGATCTGGTACTTCATCGCGAGATCGGGGTTCTCATCGACGTTGAGCTTGAGCACGGTGATCTTGTCGGGGTTCTCAGCCTGGATCTGGTCGAGAACCGGCGAAACCATACGACACGGCCCGCACCACTCGGCCCAGAAGTCGACGAGGACGGGGCCCTCGGCCTGAAGCACGTCCTGCTCGAACGTGGCGGAAGTCGTGGCCTTGGCGGTCATAGTGTCTCCTTCACTGGGAAGTCTGTCTTTTGATGCAACGCCTCGATGGCGTGGAATGTTCCGAGCGGCCGATCGGCCCGCCGGCGCAGGGGTCAGACGGCTGCCGCAGTGGCCGCGTCGGCCTCGGGGAGGCCGGCGATCTGGTCTCCCACGACGTCCGGCGCACCGGCCTCGCCCAATCCGGCCAGGTAGTGCTCGACGTCCAGCGCCGCGACCGTGCCGCTGCCCGCGGCGGTGACCGCCTGTCGGTAGGTCGGATCGATGACGTCACCGGCCGCGAAGACGCCGGCCACGGACGTGCGCGAGGAGCGCCCGTCGACCCAGACCGTGCCCTCGGGCGTGAGGTCGAGCTTGCCGTGCACGAGGTGCGTGCGCGGGTCGTAGCCGATCGCCACGAAGAGGCCGTCCAGCGCGAGCTCGCTGCGCGTGCCGTCGACGGTGTTCTCCAGGACGACGCCGCTGACGGCGTCCTCACCGAGGATGTCCACGACCTCGCTGTTCCAAATGAACTCGATCTTGTCGTTCTTGAACGCGCGCTCCTGCATGATCTTCGAGGCACGCAGCTCGTCGCGGCGGTGGATGATGTACACCTTCGAGGCGAACTTGGTGAGGAACGTCGCCTCCTCCATCGCGGAGTCGCCGCCGCCGACGACCGCGATCACGCGCTCGCGGAAGAAGAAGCCGTCGCATGTGGCGCAGTACGACACGCCTCGGCCCGACAGGCGCGATTCGCCCTCGATGCCGATCTTGCGCGGCGCCGATCCTGTCGCGAACACGATGGAGTCCGCCTGGTGGACCGCACCGCTGCCGAGGGTGACGGTCTTGACGGGACCGTCCACGTCGAGCGACACGACGTCGTCGTAGAGCACCTCGGCGCCGAACCGCTCGGCCTGCGCCTGCATCTTCGCCATGAGCTCCGGGCCCTGGATCCCCTCGGGGAAGCCGGGGAAGTTCTCGACCTCGGTGGTGTTCATCAGCTCGCCGCCCGCCTCGACGGAGCTGGCGACGACCAGCGGGTTCAGGTTGGCGCGTGCCGCGTAGATGGCGGCGGTGTAACCTGCCGGACCCGACCCGATGATGATGACCTGACGCACGAGCGCACCTTTCCGTTTCGGGGTTTCTGCCCCGGATGCTTCAACACATGGTAACCGCGGGGCATTCCCCCGGCGGTGGGGCTCGGCGGTGCCGCGCGAGGCGGTTCTCACCGGCGCGTGATGGCCCTGATGCCCGGCTCAGCGCCGCCCCGGGAGCACTCGACGTACGAGTCCGGTGGCCGCTGTCAGCTCGGGCGCACGCAGGAGAGCGAGGATGCCGACGTAGACGGCGAGGACGACGATGCCGATGATCGCCGCACCCGCTGCGCCGGGAAGCTTGTCCGAGACGGTCCACCCGTCCGCTCCCCCCAGGAGGAGGAAGGTGAGCCATCCCATCGCAGCCGCCGGAACGCCGGCGGTCACGAAGCGCCCGAGCGAACGCATCCACGACACGACGCCGATGCCGCCGCGACGACGATGCAGCAGCCACGTGGCGACGACCACCTGAACGACGGTGGCGAAGGACTGCCCGAGAGCGACGGCCGCCGCCAGCTGTCCTGGTTCCAGGACGCCCTCGCGGAACGCCCACTGCGCGATCCAGGCCGTCGCGGCGACCAGGGCGCACTGCAGCAGCGTGAAGAGGAACGGTGTCCGGGTGTCGTCGTACACGTAGAACGTCCGCTGGACGACGAACAGCACAGCGAGCGGCACCAAGCTGACGAGATAGCACAGCAGCACCCATGACGCCGCGACTGCCTCCGTGCTGCTGCCGGTGAAGATGCGGGAGGCCGGGACTGCGGCGACGCCCAGGGCGGCGGTGGCTCCGACGACGAACAGCGTCAACGTCCGGATGCTGCGGCCGATGTCCTCGCGGACCTCCGCATGCCGGCCCGCAGCGGCGTGCTCGCTCAACTGGGTGAAGTACGGAGTCCCGATGGAGAGGACGATGATCGAATACGGGAGCATGAACAGCAGCCAGGCGTTCTGGGAGGCGAAGAATCCTGGGTCGTCACTCGGGATCTCCGACAGGACACGAGACTGGACGAGGCCGGCGAGCTGCCCGGCGACCACCATGAGGAACGTCCAGCCCGCGAGCCGTCCGATCTCGCCGAGACCCACACCACGCCATCGGAAGTCGGGATGCACGTGGAGCCCGGTGCGTCGCCAGAAGGCGAAGAGGATCAGCGCCTGCACGACGATGCCGAGGGTGGCGGTGCCGGCCAGGAGGGCGATCATCGTGGGCGTCCAGTCGGTCGTCGGCGATCCCGCTCCGAAGATCCCGATGAACGCGAGGAAGCCGGCGATCGACACGACGTTGTTGACGATCGGCGCCCACGTGTAGGGACCGTAGACGCGTCGCGCGTTGAGGGACTCGCCGACGAGCGCGAAAAGCCCGTAGAACAGGATCTGGGGCAGGCACCAGTAGGCGAACGCCGTGGCCAGCGCCTGCTGCTCGGGCGAGTATTCCGGCGCGTAGAGGGCGACGAGCCACGGCGCGGCGAGGGTGGCGACCACCGTGGTGAGCAGCAGCACCACCGCGCCGAGCGTGAACAGCTTCGACACGAACGAGCGCCCGCCGTCGTCGTGTGCGGCGGCCTTGACGATCTGGGGGACCACCACGGCGCTGAGCAGGCCGGTGGAGATGATCGCGTAGATGTTGTTCGGGAGCTGGTTCGCGATGGCGAAGGCGTTGCCTGCCTCGCTGAAGGCACCGACTGCGGACACCAGGACCACCGTGCGGAGGAAGCCCGTCAGACGTGACGCGACCGTGCCGGCGCCGATCAACACGCTCGCTCGACCGATCCCGCTCATCGCCCACCCCCATTCCCGTCGGCGCCTGTAGCGGGTGCGTCCATGCCTGAAGAGGCATCCGTTCGTCTTCTGCGGCGGCGGACCTTGACAACGGTGCGCGCAATGCCGATAACCAGCAGGCCTCCGACGATGACCGCGAGCGCGCCGATGCCGAAGCCCTCCCAGTCGGCCCAGACGTTCACCTCGACGGATTCGCCCGGACCGATGTCGACCGACGCGGGGCTGCGCAGCTGCAGCGACAGCGTCACCTCGCCCCGGCCGACGCGAGCCTGCACCGGCACCTCGATGCGGGTGTTGCTCGAGGGCGTTGCGACCACCGGCGTCTTCTGCTGCACGTCCAACCGCAGATTGTCGGGCGTGGCGTGGAGCACGAGATTCACGGGGTACTCCAGGTCGTTGCGCACCCAGAACCGCAGCGCCGCATTCGACCCGTACAGCTCGTTGGAGCTGACGGGCAGCAGGCCGACGGAATCCAACGTCTCTCTCGTCTGCGTTCGATGCTCGGCCACAGCCTGAGACCAGCCGTCGTCCCCCACCCACGCGACGCTCAGGAGCTGCAGCAGTTCCGCGCGCTCCGGCCCCGTGAGCAGCGTCGGGTCATCGAGGATGGTGGCGAAACGGGCCAGCTCGTCCTCATCGGCGACGAGAGCCGATACTGCGGCAGGCCGCGCGGGGTCCGGTTCGACGGCGACCACGTCGATGGGCACGCTGGCGCCGGCCACGACGTTGGTCAGCGCGCGCGGAGCGAGCCCCGGCGCGGCCGTGGCGGTCGCGAGCGCGGTGGCGAGGCTGACCCGCGAGCGCTCGGTCTCGCGGCCGAGCGAGACCAGGAGCGGACCGTCGGTCTCGGCCGTGGCGAAGGCGAGGTGGGCCGTGGCCGCGGTGAGCGGCGCACCGCGCAGCGACGGGCGCTCGAGCAGGGACGCCTCGGTCAGCGCCGCCGAGACCGCAGCGTCGTACACCAGCAGCTCCGTGTCGGCCGCGTGTGCACGGGCAGACACGGTCTCGCCGGCGGCCCCGTCCGCGACGGAGGTGGACGGCACGATGGTGAGTGAGGTGGCACCACTGCCGGAGAGACCGCCGAGCTGCGCGATGACGTCGGGTCCCGCCGTTCCGTCAGCGGGCCAGAACACGTTCTCCCGCGCCACGGCCCCGATCGACAGGAGCTCTTCGGTGTCGAGCACGTCCGTCGTGGGCGCGGGGGTGGGGCTCGGCGTCGGCGCCGGCGTGGACGTGGCGGGCGTGACGGCGGGGGCGTCGGCGAAAGCGGCCAGGGATAACGGACTGAGCAGGCGCGGCAGCCCTGCCTGGAGCTGCGCGGCGACATCGGCGTCGCCGAACTGCAGCGCGAAGCGCGAGTTCGGCAGGCTCTCCAGCCGAGCCAGCCACGCGAGCGCCGAGGCCGGTGCCGCTGATCCGAGTACGCGGATCGAGGCCGGGATGGCGGGATCGACCGCGAGGATCGCGTCGGTGTTCTCGACGGCGTCGAGCTGGCTCGTCAGTCCTCCCGCGGGACCGGTCAGCTCCGTCAGCCGTTCGGGTGTCAGCAGGCCCTCGGTCAGCGTTCCCGCGGTGATGGGCACGAGCACGCCGATTCCGACCTCACGACCGTCATCCCGCGGGACGATCATGGCGCTGGTGGACGACAGCACGCCCTCAGCGGTCGTCACGGTGGCCACGAGCGGATAGACGCCCGGCGCCCGATTCGCGAGGGCGGGGTTGTCGGGCGCCACCGTGATGCCGGTCACGCGCTCGGTGCCGGCTTCGACGGTTTCGAGCATGCCGCTGCCGACCGGCGAGAGATCGACGCCCGCGGTATCGCCCTCCAGCCACGCTGTGAGCGCTCGGCGGTCGGGCAGCGCGGCCGCGCCGATCGCCAGCGTGACGTCGGCCGGGGCGGTCGCCGCATCCGTGCCGTTCTCGAGGGCCACCGACGCGTTCAGTGGCTCGCCGGGCCGGACGATGCCGTTCGAGACGGGTGAGAGCGTCAGTTCGAGGACGCCGGTCGCCGTCGACGGGGTCGGCGTGGGCGTCGGCGCGGCGGCGGCGACGCCCGGAAGCAGGCCCGCGAGGATCGCCGAGATCGCGGCGACGGCCGCGGCGAGGCGCGGCGCTCGGCGCTCGGCACGTCGCCTGGCCGGTGCTGCCGGTGTGGTCACGATCATCCTGTGGGGGGCTCGCTCCTGTGCGATGTCCTGACCGCACGATCGGATGCGATTCTACGGTCCGACGCTCCGAGGCCCCCGAACGTCGGCGGCGAGGGCGGATTCCAGCCGGCCGCACGCGGTTGAATGGTGTGGTGCTTGTGCAACCCGATCCCGCCGTGTGTCGCGCGCTCGCGGCCGACCTGCGCGACGCCGGCTACACCGCCGAGGCGCTCCGCTCGGCGTGGGGAGAGGCGGCCGACGACGCGATCGCCCGAGGCCTGCGGGCTCCCGCGGCGCGTGCCCTCGGCGCTCGCGACGATGCGGTCGCCGTTCTGGGCCGGCTGCTGGTCCTCGGGATGCCACAGCCGACGGCATCCGTCGATCGATCCCTGCCGCGCACGGGGGCGAGGGGTCTCGCGCACCTCGGTCTCGCGACTCTCGAGGAAGGGCCTGTCCGACCGCGGGCGGTGATCCGTCCGCAGTCCTTCACCGATGATTCCGGCAGCGGACAGTGGTGGGTGGCCAGCGACCTGGATGAAGCCGCGCTGGGAGGTCCTCTTCCCGAGGATCACGTGCTCGGCGTCGGCGGTGCGTCGCTGACGCTCGCCGGCCTGCAGCTTCCCACGCCGGCGAACCGCGGCCTGGACGTCGGTGTGGGCTGCGGCATCCAGACGCTGCGCGCACGGGCCCATGTGCAGCACGTGGTGGGGACCGACATCTCGGCGCGAGCGCTGGCCTTCACCCGACTCAACGCCCTCCTCAACGGGATCGACGGCGTGGAGGTGCGCCGGGGCAGCATGTTCGAGCCGGTGCAGGGGGAGCAGTTCGACCGCATCATCTCCAACCCGCCGTTCGTCATCACGCCGCGCGCCGAGGGCGTGCCGGCTTATGAATACCGCGACGGGGGCCTGGTCGGCGACGAGCTCGTGGCGGCTTTCGTGACCGGCGTCGGCGCGCATCTGACGCCCGGCGGGGTGGCGCAGCTGCTCGGGAACTGGGAGACCCGGGACGGACTCGACGGACTCGACCGCGTGCGCCAGTGGGTCGAGGCATCCCCCGTCCCGCTGGACGCGTGGATCGTGGAACGGGAGAGCCTGGACCCGCTGTCATACGCCGAGCTGTGGGTGCGCGATGGCGGGACGCTTCCCGGCACGCCGGGATTCGCCCGGCTGGTCGACGCGTGGCTCGACGACTTCGGCGCCCGCGGAGTCAGCCGCATCGGCTTCGGATACCTGCTGCTGCGGCGGCCGGTCGAGCCGGCGCCGACCCTGGCTCGCTACGAGCGGCTGCACAGTCCGCTCTCCGGCGCGGGGCTGGGCGCGCACCTCGCCGCCTGCCTCGAGGCGCACGACCGCCTCTCGGTGCTCGACGACACCGAACTGGCGGAAGCCCGCTTCGTCGTCGCGCCCGACGTCACCGAAGCGCGGCACCACCTGCCCGGCAGTGCGGATCCGACCGTCATCGAGCTGCGGCAGGGCGGCGGCTTCGCGAGGACGCTCACGGTCGATCCCGGGCTGGCCGCGCTGGTCGGCGCGTGCGACGGCGACCTGCCGCTCGGCTCCCTCATCGATGCCATCGCGCAGCTCCTCGAGGTCGACGCCGAGGCGCTTCGCGCCGACCTGCTGCCGCGCGCACGGGAACTGGCCTTCACCGGCTTCCTCCGGTTCGCCTGAGCGACCCCGGTCTCACGGGGCGGGGTGCGGGCCTCGGTAGGCTCGAATCATGCTCAACATGGCCGAGGGCATCGCGCGCCTCGGCGCGCTCGCCGAGTCCCCCGTCGTCGACACGCTGGCACGCGCGTTCGTCCACGCGGGATTCGACCTGGCCATCGTCGGGGGCCCGGTGCGCGACGCGCTGCTGGGCCGGACGACGAACGACCTGGACTTCACGACGGACGCCCGCCCCGACGACATCCTCCGCGTCGTCAAACCCATCTCGACCGTGCAATGGGATGTCGGTCGCGCGTTCGGCACCATCGGCGCGAAGGTGGCCGGTGAGCAGGTCGAGATCACGACGTACCGGGCCGACAGCTACGACGGCCTCACCCGCAAGCCGACCGTCGAGTTCGGCGACACGATCGAGGGTGACCTCGTGCGGCGCGACTTCACCGTCAACGCGATGGCGCTGCGTGTTCCGGGACGCACCCTGGTCGACCCGACGGGCGGTGTCGAAGACCTGCTGCGCGGCATCCTGCGCACGCCCGTCGACCCGCGCGTGAGCTTCGGGGACGACCCGCTCCGGATGCTCCGAGCCGCGCGCTTCGCCTCGCAGCTCGAGTTCGACATCGATGACGTCACCGTGTCGGCGATGACCGAGCTGCGGCAGACGCTCGAGATCGTCAGTCCCGAGCGCATCCAGGCCGAGCTGGTCCGGCTGCTGGCCACCGACGACCCGGTGCGAGGCATCCGTCACCTCGTCGACACGGGACTCATGAACGAGTTCCTGCCCGAGATCCCCGCGCTGCAGCTGGAGGTCGACGAGCATCACCATCACAAGGACGTCTACGAGCACTCGCTGACGGTCCTGCGGCAGACGATCGATCTCGAGAAGACCCGCCATCCGGATGCCGGGCCCGACGTCCCGCTGCGCCTGGCCGCGCTCCTCCACGACATCGGCAAGCCGGCGACGCGGCGGCTGGAACCCGGCGGCGGCGTGACGTTCTACCACCACGACATCAAGGGCGCGCGGATGGCGCGCAAACGGCTGCAGGCGCTGCGGTTCGATACAGCCACGATGGGGACCGTCGCCACGCTCATCGAGCTGCATCTGCGCTTCTTCGGGTACGCCGAAGGAGCGTGGACGGATGCCGCCGTGCGCCGGTACGTGCGCGATGCCGGAGACGAGCTGGAACGGCTGCACATCCTGACGCGCGCTGATGTCACCACTCGGAACAAGCGCAAGGCCGCGCGGCTGGCGTCGGCCTATGACGACATCGAGCGGCGCATCGCCGAACTCGCCGCGCAGGAGGAGCTGAACGCGATCCGGCCGGAACTGGACGGGAACCGGATCCAGGAGATCCTCGGGATCAGACCGGGCCGTGACGTCGGCGAGGCATACCGGTTCCTCCTGGACCTGCGGCTCGACGAAGGCGTGCTCGGCGAAGAGGAGGCCGAGCGCCGCCTCCGGTCGTGGTGGGCATCGCGGGGCTGACCCTCCGCGCGGCCCCGTCCTCGTCGGGACCGCATGTTCTCGCCGAACCCGGGTGACGCTCTCTCGTCGAGACCGCACGTTCTCG
>NZ_JBNHGA010000004.1:0-766886 GCF_059090765.1 Arthrobacter sp. Cza30
GTCCCTATGCGAAGCGTGAGGGTGACCGTCCCTATGCGAAGCGTGAGGGTGACCGTCCGTACGCGAAGCGTGAGGGTGATCGTCCCTATGCGAAGCGCGAGGGTGACCGTCCCTATGCGAAGCGCGAGGGTGAGCGTCCGTACGCGAAGCGTGACGGGGATCGTCCCTATGCCAAGCGCGAGGGTGACCGTCCCTATGCGAAGCGCGAGGGTGACCGTCCGTACGCGAAGCGTGACGGTGACCGTCCGTACGCGAAGCGTGACGGTGACCGTCCCTACGCCCGGCGTGAGGGTGACCGTCCCTATGCCCGGCGTGAGGGTGACCGTCCCTACGCCAAGCGCGACGGGGACCGCCCTTACGCGCGCCGCGAGGGCGACACGGGCGACGCGCGCCGGCCGCGGCCTACACGCGGCGGGGCGGGACGACCGGACCGCGCGGTGCGGGAGGGGGAGATCCGCCCCGTCCGCCCGCGCCACGACGACCCGGCCATCCCCGAAGAGATCACTCCGCGCGACCTGAACCCGAGCGCACGAAACGAACTCAGGACGCTGAGCAAGGAGAACGCCGACGAGGTCGCTCGTCACCTGGCGATGGCCTCACGCCTGATCGACGACGACCCGGAGCTGGCCCATCAGCATGCGCTCTCGGCATCCCGCCGCGCCGGCCGCATCGCGGTCGTCCGTGAGACGCTCGCGATCACGGCCTACGCCACCGGCGACTACGCCCTCGCGCTGCGCGAGCTGCGAACGTACCGCCGCATCTCCGGCAAGGACGACCAGATCGCCCTCATGGTCGACAGCGAGCGCGGCGTCGGGCGTCCCGACCGCGCGCTCGAGGTCGGTCGCAGCGTCGACCGCTCGTCGCTGCCGACGGCCGCGCGCGTCGAACTCGCGATCGCGATGTCGGGCGCGCGTCTGGACCTCGGCGAGCCCGACCGGGCCCTGCTCGAGCTCGATATCCCCGAGCTCGACCCCGACCGCGCGTTCGAGTGGAGCCCCGGACTGTTCGCGGCGCGCGCGGCGGTCCTCGAGGAGCTGGGTCGTCATGACGAGGCCGCGCAGTGGCGCGAGCGCGCTGAGGTCGCCGCCGAGGTGCTGGATGCCGCGAGCGGGCTCGGCGACCTCGAGACCGTGCTCATCGAGGAGGTCGGCGAGGAGTTCGACGACGCCTCGGTCGAGAACCGGGACTCGATCGAAGAGGAGGACCCCTCGTTCGAGGGCGACGGTTCCTCGTTCGAAGAGGACGATTCCTCGTTCGAAGAGGACGCCTCGCCGGCCGAAGGAGACGCCGAACTGGACGAGGAGCAGACCGCCGCGTCCCGCACGGACGACATCGCCACGGCGGATGACGCCGACGCCTTCTCCGTCGAGGACGAGGTCGCGGAGATCCTCTCCGACGCGGGCATCGACACGGCGGACGAACCGTCCGCCGGCTCCGATGGAAGCGAGACCGACGCAACCGGCCCCGAGGGCGATCGCTGATGGGGCTGTTCCGGCGGCGGTCGTCGACCGCCGCGCCGCTGGAGGGCGTCGACGTCGTGCTCGCCGACCTCGACGGGGTCGTGTATGCCGGGTCGGGTGCGCTGCCGCACGCGGTCGAGAGTCTCAACCGCGCGCGCGACGGTCGCGCCCTGGCGTACATCACCAACAACGCATCGCGGACGGATGCCTCGGTCGCCGCGCACCTGACGGCTCTGGGTCTGGACACGGCTCCGCGCGAGGTGGTCACCAGTCCGCAGGCGGCGATGCGCCTGCTCGCCGAGCGGGTGGACGCGGGATCGAAGATCCTCGTCGTCGGCGGCGAAGGGCTCGTCGTGGAGGTGGAGCGGGCCGGCTTCATCGTGACACGCAGCGCGGACGATGATCCGGCTGCCGTCGTGCAGGGCTTCGCGCCCGAAGTCGGATGGGCCCAGCTCGCTGAGGCCGCGTACGCTCTCAAGCTGCCCGAAGAAGAAGGCGGGATCCCCTGGATCGCCACCAACACCGACTGGACGATCCCGCAGGCGCGCGGGGTGGCGCCGGGCAACGGCACGCTGGTCTCGGCAGTGCACACCGCGGTCGGCCGGCTCGCGACGGTGGCGGGCAAGCCGGAGGTGCCGATCTTCCAAGAGGCGGTCGCGCGGTTCGAGGCGCAGCATCCGCTGTTCCTCGGTGACCGCCTCGATACCGACATCCTCGGCGCGAACCGTGCCGGCATCCCGTCGGCGCTGGTGCTGACCGGCATCGATCGTCCCAAGCATGTGCTCGCCGCGCCCGAGGGGTCGCGCCCGACGTACATCCTCGGGGACCTGCGGGAGCTGCACGAGCCCTATCCCGAGGTCCGGGTGGACGGTCACGTCGCGACCGTCCGCGATGCGAAGGTCGAGATCGACGGTCCCGACATCCGCATCCTCAGTGAGGGCACCCGTCCGATCGATCTGGTGCGCGCCGGCGCGGCGGCCATCTGGTCGACCGGCCGCGCGATCTTCGGCTTCCGGGTGCCGGAGCGGCTCTACGCCGACCCCTTCCACCGTCCCTGATCGCCGGCGTCGCGCCGATCCCGGTGTCGGGCGATTCGATGGCCGCGGTCGCCCGTATCCTGGGGTCATGGATCAGACGCGCGACCGTGACGACGACGCCGGGGATCTGCTCTCGACACTCGAGGTGATCGAGGCGCAGCCGCTCGCGACGCGCGCGGAGGCGTACGACGCGCTGCACGACACCCTGGCTCGGCGCCTCGAGGCCAGCCCCGGAGCCGGCGCGAACCCATGAGCACGCGCCTCGACGCCGCCTTGGCCGCTCGAGGTCTCGCGCGATCCCGCACCCACGCGGCGACGCTCATCGCCGGCGGGCTCGTGACCGTCGACGGCCGCCCCGTCGTCAAGGCCTCGACCCCGGTGACGCCCGAGAGCGTCATCGACGTCGCCGGCTCGGACCACTATGTCAGCCGTGCCGCGCACAAGCTCATCGCGGGACTGGACGCCTTCGACCTCGACGTGCGCGGCCGCGTCGCCCTCGACATGGGCGCGTCGACCGGCGGCTTCACGCAGGTGCTGCGCGAGCGAGGAGCCGAGCCGGTGATGGCCGTCGATGTCGGTCATGGCCAGATCGCGGCATCCGTCGCGCAGGATCCGGGGGTCGTGGTGGTCGAGGGCTTCAACGTCCGCTACATGACACCGGAGTCCCTCCGCGCGGCGAGCGGGATCGCCGACGCGCCCTCGATCATCACCGGCGACCTGTCGTTCATCTCGCTCACGCACGTGCTGCCGGCGGTGCGCTCCGTCGCCGCCGCGGACGCCGACCTGGTGCTGCTCGTCAAGCCGCAGTTCGAGGTGGGGCGCACGGCCGTCAAGGGCGGGCTCGTCACCGATCCGGGCCAGCGCGCCGACGCCGTCGCGGGAGTCCTGTGGGCGGCATGGGACGCCGGGCTCGGCACGTGCGGGCTGGCACCCTCACCCATCGCCGGGACGCACGGCAACCGAGAGTTCATCGCCCACCTCGCGCCGGGGCGCGGGACCAATCCGACAGAATGGTTGGGCACCGTGGACCGACTGGCGGGGAGCCGATGACGAACACCGACGCACGCGCCGAGCGCAGCATCCTGGTCGTGGCGCACGCCCGCCGCGATGACACGGTGCTCGCCGCTGAACGGGTGGTCGCCGCCTTGCGTGCGGCGGGCGCGCGGCCGGTGCTGGCGCCCGACGACCGTGACGACCTCATCGGCGTGAGCCCGCACCTCGCCGACGTCGCGGTGCTGGGGCGCGACGTTCCCGTGGCCGAGATCGAGCTGGCCATCGTGCTGGGCGGCGACGGGACGATCCTGCGCGCCGCGGAGCTCGTCCGCGACGGCACGGCGCCGGTCCTCGGCATCAACATGGGCCACGTCGGGTTCCTGGCCGAGATCGAGCGCGACGACATGGACGACGCCGTCCACCGGGTGATCGCGCGCGACTACGCCGTCGAAGAGCGGATGGCCCTGCAGGTGCGGGTCAAGGACACCGTTGATGCCGTGGTCTACGAGACGTGGGCGCTGAATGAGGCGACCGTCGAGAAGGCCAGCCGAGAGCGGCTGCTGGAGGTCGTCATCGAGATCGATGGTCGCCCGCTGTCCTCTTTCGGCTGCGACGGTATGGTCGTCTCCACACCGACCGGCTCGACCGCCTACAACTTCTCCGCCGGCGGACCGATCATCTGGCCCACCGTGGAGGCGATCGCGGTAGTGCCGCTGTCGGCGCATGCCCTGTTCGCCAAGCCGCTGGTGGTCGGCCCCGAGCACGCGGTCGCGATCGAGCTCCTCGAGCGCACCAACGGGACCGGCATCCTGTGGTGCGACGGCCGTCGATCCCACGACCTCCCGCCGGGCGCGCGCGTCGTGGTGCGCCGCTCCAACCGCCCGGTGCGACTGGCGCGCCTGCACCCCGCCCAGTTCACCGACCGCCTGGTGCGCAAGTTCCGCCTGCCCGTCGAGGGCTGGCGCGGACCGGCGGTGATGACCGGGACGCTGCAGACCGTGTCGCCGAACGGGACGGATGCCGACGCCGGGGCCACGCACGACGGCGCAGGTGCCGTTCTCGCGCAGGATGGCGGCGAGCTGCCCCGCGATCCGGAGACCGCCCGATGATCGAAGAGATGCGCCTGCGGGATCTCGGCGTCATCGCGGAGGCGACCCTGCCCATCGGTCCCGGGTTCACGGCGATCACCGGTGAGACCGGCGCCGGGAAGACCATGGTCGTGACCGGCCTGGGCCTGCTGCTCGGCCAGCGCGCCGATTCCGGTGCCGTCCGCGCCGGTGCGCCGCAGGCGACGGTCGACGGCGTCTGGATCGTCCCCGAGGAGGGCCCCGTCGCCGATCGTGTCCGCGAAGCCGGCGGCGACGTCGAGCCGCTCGGCGACGGCCGCGCCGAGCTGTTCGTCGGACGGTCCATCTCGAGCGAAGGTCGCGGACGTGCCTCCGTGGGCGGGCGCGCCGCCCCCGCCGGCGTCCTCGCCGATCTCGCCGATCACCTGGTCGTCGTTCACGGGCAGTCCGATCAGTTGCGCCTGCGCTCCGCCGCGGCGCAGCGCGACGCGCTCGACCGGTTCGGCGGCGGGCCGGTCCAGGAAGCACGGGACGCCTACCGGCTGGCGTACGAGCAGTGGCGAGCGATCGACCGGGAACTCGCCGAGCTGACGGGCGACCGCGATGCGCGCGCCCGCGAGGCCGAGGAGCTGCGAGCCCAGCTCGACGAGATCGAGCAGGCGGCGCCGCAGCCGGGGGAGGACGCCGAGCTGGCCGCCCGCGCCGAGAGGCTGGCGAACGCGGAGGAGCTGCGCCTGGCGGCGGCATCCGCCCACGACGCCCTGTCGGGCGACGGGGAGGCACCCGACGCCGGCTCGCTCCTGGCCGACGCGCGGCGCGCCCTCGAGCGGGTCCACGACCCGCTGCTGCAGGAGCTGGCGGAGCAGGTTGCGGACCTCGGCTACCGCGCCGCCGACGTCGCCGCCGCGCTCGCCGGCTACCTCGCCGACCTGGACGAGACCGGACCGCACGAGCTCGCCGCGGTCGAGGAGCGACGGGCCGTGCTGGCGTCGCTCGTGCGCGCGCACGGCACGCTGGACGCCGCCCTCGTGCTGCTGGACTCCGGGTCGGCGCGGCTGGCCGAACTGGACGACGACGGCGATCGCATCGAACGGCTCAGCCAGGAGAGGGATGCCGCGGCGGTGCGCCTGGATGAGGCCGCCGCGGTCCTCACCGCGGCGCGCACCGAGGCCGCCGGGCGACTCGGGGACGCCGTGACCGCGGAGCTGCGCGCCCTCGCCATGCCCGACGCGCGTCTGCAGGTCGCCGTCACGCCCGGTGCCGAGTCGGCGTGGGGTCGTGACGACGTGGCGATCCTGCTGGCACCGCACCCCGGTGCCGAGCCGCGTCCGGTCTCACGAGGCGCCAGCGGCGGCGAGCTCAGTCGCGTGATGCTCGCGATCGAGGTGGTCATCGCCGCGGTCGACCCGGTGCCGACGTTCGTGTTCGACGAAGTGGACGCCGGCATCGGCGGCGCCGCGGCGATCGAGGTCGGCAGGCGTCTGGCGCGGCTCGCCGAGAGCTCCCAGGTGATCGCCGTCACCCACCTGGCGCAGGTCGCGGCGTTCGCCACGAACCACCTCACCGTCGTGAAGGCCAACGACGGCTCGGTCACAGCCTCGGACGTGCGGCGCCTGGACGGCGCCGAGCGGGAGGCGGAGATGGCGCGTCTGCTCTCGGGCATGCCCGATTCCGACGCGGCGCTCAGCCATGCCCGTGAGTTGCTCAGCCTCCGCTCGGACACCGGACTGATAGGATAAAAGCCCGTGACGCAGACTTCTGGTTCTTCCCGCGGCGACTCTTCCGACGACACCACCAAACACATCTTCGTGACCGGCGGTGTCGTCTCTTCTTTGGGCAAGGGCCTCACCGCCGCGAGCCTGGGGAACCTTCTCACGGCACGCGGTCTGCGCGTGGTGATGCAGAAGCTCGACCCGTATCTGAACGTGGACCCGGGCACCATGAACCCGTTCCAGCACGGTGAGGTCTTCGTCACGGACGACGGCGCCGAGACCGACCTCGACATCGGGCACTACGAGCGCTTCCTCGACATCGAGCTGAGCCAGGCGGCGAACGTCACCACCGGCCAGATCTACTCGCAGGTCATCGCCAAGGAGCGCCGCGGCGAGTACCTGGGCGACACCGTGCAGGTCATCCCGCACATCACCGACGAGATCAAGCGGCGCATGCGACTGCAGGCGACCGAGGAGCCGCGCCCCGACGTCATCATCACCGAGATCGGCGGCACCGTCGGCGACATCGAGTCGCAGCCGTTCATCGAGTCGGCGCGTCAGATCCGCCACGAGCTCGGCCGCCAGAACGTGTTCTTCGTGCACGTCTCGCTCGTGCCGTTCATGGGCGCGTCGGGGGAGCAGAAGACCAAGCCGACCCAGCACTCGGTCGCGACCCTCCGCTCCATCGGCATCCAGCCCGACGCCCTCGTGCTGCGCAGCGACCGTCCCGTCACCGAGGCGAACAAGCGCAAGATCGCGCTGATGTGCGACGTCGACGAGGACGCGGTCGTCAACGCGGTCGACGTGCCGAGCATCTACGACATCCCATCGATGCTCAACGAGCAGGGACTCGACGAGTACATCGTGCGCGCACTCGGCCTCTCGCAGGCGACCGACGTCGACTGGTCGCGCTGGGAGCGCGTGCTGCAGGCCGTGCACAACCCCAAGCACGAGGTCACCATCGGGCTCGTCGGCAAGTACATCGACCTTCCGGATGCCTACCTGTCGGTCACCGAAGCGCTCAAGGCCGGCGGCTTCGCGCACGAGACGCACGTGAAGATCCGCTGGATCCCGTCCGACGAGTGCCGGACGCCGGAAGGCGCCGAGAAGGCGCTCGGCGACCTCGACGGCATCGTCATCCCCGGCGGCTTCGGCATCCGCGGCATCGAGGGCAAGATCGGCGCACTGAAGTTCGCCCGCGAGCAGGGCATCCCCACGCTCGGCATCTGCCTCGGTCTGCAGTGCATCGTCATCGAGTACGCGCGCCACGTCGCCGGCATCGAGGACGCCTCGTCCAGCGAGTTCGACCCGGACACCACGCACCCGGTCATCGCCACGATGGAGGAGCAGGTCGACATCCTCGACCGCGGCGACATGGGCGGCACGATGCGGCTCGGGCTGTATCCGGCGGATCTGCTCGAGGGTTCGATCGCCGCCGAGGTCTACGGCTCGACGTCGGCGACCGAGCGTCACCGTCATCGCTACGAGGTGAACAACCGCTACCGCGACCAGATCGCGGCGGCCGGCCTGGTGTTCTCGGGGGTGAACCCCGACCTCGACCTCGTCGAGTACGTGGAGCTGCCGCGCGACGTTCACCCGTACTACATCGCCACGCAGGCGCACCCCGAGCTGCGCTCCCGTCCGACGAACGCGAACCCGCTCTTCCGCGGCCTGGTCGGCGCCGCCCTCGAGCGTCACCGGTCCAGCGAGCTGTTCGACGTCGAGAATGCCTGACGCGGCGGCAAGCGGAGCGAACCGGCCCGAGCCGCCGCGCGAGCTCGCCGACGAACCGGTCGAGCTCCCGGTCGTCTCGAGCGACCTGGTGTACCAGGGCCGGGTGTGGGACGTCCGCAGCGACGTGGTCGCGTACGGCGGCGGAACCATCACGCGGCAGTACGTAGACCATCCCGGTGCGGCCGCCGTCGTGGCCTTGGACGACGACGACCGGATGCTGCTGATCCAGCAGTACCGGCATCCCATCCGTCACCGCGACTGGGAGGTGCCCGCGGGGCTCCTCGACGTCGAGGGAGAGGCGCCGCTCGAGAGCGCACAGCGCGAACTGGCTGAAGAGGTCGACCTCGCCGCGGCGTCGTGGGAGCCGCTCGTGAGCATCTTCACCACCCCCGGCGGCAACGACGAGATCGTGCACCTCTTCCTCGCCCGCGATCTGTCGCCCGCGCACCGGACGCATGAGCGCGAGGAGGAGGAGGCGGACATCCGCATCGAATGGGTGCCGCTGGCCGACGTCGTGTCGGGGATCCTCGCCGGCCGGTTGCGCAACGGCATCCTCACCGCCGGGGCCTTCGCCGCCGCTGAGCGCCTGCGTCGCGCGCGGTCGGAGTCCGCGGGGAGCTGACATGCGCCTGGTCCGCGCGGTGGACTCCTACCTCCGGCACATCTCGATCGAACGGGGTCTGTCGGACAACACCGTCGCGGCGTACCGGCGCGACCTCGCCGCGTACCTGGAATGGCTGCAGCAGCGCGGCGTCGAGGAGTCGTCCGAGGTGACGCCCGCCCTCGTCGCCGACTTCGTCGCCGACCGGGCCTCCGCCCAGCCGCCGATCGCCGCGTCCTCGCTCGCGCGTCTGCAGTCCTCCGTCCGCGGACTGCACCGCTTCCTCGCCCGTGAAGGCGTCGAGGACGCCGATCCATCCGCGCGCCTGCGACCGCCGAAGCAGCCCCGACGGCTGCCGAAGGCGCTGACGATCGATCAGGTCGAGCGGCTGCTGGATGCCTCCGGCCCGGCGCCGGCCGTCGGTGCCGAGCCCGGCGCGGCGCCGGGCGACCTGCTCGGCATCCGCGATCGCGCCCTGCTCGAGCTGCTCTACGCCACCGGGGCGCGGGTCTCCGAGATCGTGCAGCTGGACGTGGATGACATGGCCCACGGCGACGTGCTGCGGGTGCGCGGCAAAGGGTCGAAGGAGCGGATCGTCCCGGTGGGCTCGTACGCGCGGGCGGCGGTCGAGGCGTACCTGACGCGATCCCGGCCGGAGCTCTCGCGCCGCGGGCGCGCGACGCCGAAGCTGTTCCTGGGGGCTCGCGGGGCACCGCTGTCGCGCCAGAGCGCGTGGCTGGTCATCCGGGATGCCGCGGAGCGGGCGCAGCTGACCGCGCACGTGTCGCCACACACGCTGCGGCACTCCTTCGCGACGCACCTGCTGCAGGGCGGCGCCGATGTGCGCGTCGTGCAGGAGCTGCTCGGCCACGCGTCGGTCGCCACGACCCAGATCTACACCTACGTGTCGGTGGACGCGCTGCGGGACGTGTACGCGACGTCCCACCCCCGCGCTCGCTAGCGTGCCGGCGCCCGGACACGCCCGGGCGGGAGGGGTCCGAGCGTCATCAGACCCAGTCCGGTCGGCGCCGCGACGCCGTTTCTCCCGGTCGCAGGCGGCCGGGCCGACTAATATCGAGCGAGCACGAGGAAGCAGGAGCGCGGTGGCAGAGAGCAGGGCGAGAACCAGGACGGTGAAGGCCTCGGAGTCCGAGGTGCCCATCGGCCCGACCGGTCGTCCGTACCGCGGCTTCCCCACGCCGCCGAAACTGGACGGACACGGGCCGGCGCGCATCATCGCGCTGTGCAACCAGAAGGGCGGGGTCGGCAAGACGACGACCACCATCAACCTCGCCGCGGCGCTCGCGGGCTACGGCCGCCGCGTGCTCGCCGTCGACTTCGATCCGCAGGGGGCGCTGTCGGCGGGGCTCGGCATCCAGACCCACGACATCCCGACCATCTACGACCTGCTGCTGGACAGCAAGCGCGACCCGCACGAGGTCATCGTCCACTCGCGTGTCGAGAACCTCGACGTCCTTCCGGCGAACATCGACCTGTCCGCCGCCGAGGTGCACCTGGTCAACGAGGTCGCGCGCGAGCAGATCCTGGCGCGCGTGCTGCGCAAGGTCTCGAACGAATATGACGTCATCCTCGTCGACTGTCAGCCGTCGCTCGGCCTGCTCACCGTGAACGCGCTGACCGCGAGCCACGGGGTCATCATCCCGCTCGAGTGCGAGTTCTTCGCCCTGCGCGGCGTGGCGCTCCTCATCGAGACGATCGACAAGGTCCGCGACCGGCTGAACCCCACCATCACGCTCGACGGCGTGCTGGCGACGATGTACGACCCGCGCACACTGCACTCGCGCGAGGTGCTGGAGCGCGTCGTCGACGCCTTCGGCGAGGACGTCCTCGAGACCGTCATCGGACGCACCGTGAAGTTCCCCGACGCGTCGGTCTCGGGCATGCCGATCACCGAGTTCGCGCCCGAGCACGCGGCCGCGCAGGCGTACCTGCGGCTGGCGCGGGAGCTGGTCGCCCGTGGCGCCGTCGCCTGAGGCGCCGCCCGAGGGCACGGCGTCGACGCCGGCACACGAACAGACGCCCGGAGCGGGCGCTGACGGCACCGTCGCAGACCCCGGTGACGGCTTCCGAGTATCGCTGGGCAACTTCGACGGCCCGTTCGATCTGCTGCTGACGCTGATCTCCAAGCACGAGCTCGACATCACCGAGGTGTCGCTGTCGAAGGTGACCGACGAGTTCATCGCGTACCTGCGCGACCTCGGACCCGACGAGGACCTCGACGAGGCATCCGAGTTCCTCGTCGTCGCCGCGACGCTGCTGGACATGAAGGTGGCAGGGCTCCTGCCGCAGGGCGAGCTCGTCGACGCGGAGTCGGTCGCGCTGCTGGAGGCGCGCGATCTCCTGTTCGCGCGCCTGCTGCAGTACCGCGCGTTCAAGGAGGTCTCGGCGTGGTTCGAGCGCTGCCTCCGCCGCGAGGAGCGCCGCCACACCCGCTCGGTGCGTCTGGACGAGAAGTACCGCAACGCCGTGCCGGAGCTCGTGTGGACGCTCAGCCCCGACGACTTCGCCGCGCTGGCGCTTCTGGCGATGACGCCGAAGGAGATCCCGCGCGTGGGTCTGGATCACCTCCACGCGCCCCTCGTGAGCATCCGGGAGCAGGCGGCGATCGTGGTGACGCTGCTGCGGGATGCCGGAACCCTGACCTTCCGCGAGCTCATCGCGGGCGTCGATCAGTCAGGCGTCGTCGTCGCGCGGTTCCTCTCGGTGCTCGAGCTGTACCGCCACGCCGCCCTGTCGTTCGAGCAGCTGGAGCCGCTCGGGGAGCTGACCCTGCGCTGGAGCGCCCAGCGCTGGTCGGACGAGAACCTCGCCACCTTGGGAGCCGACTATGACCGATGACCGAGCGACCGACGCGGCCGCTGTCCCTCCGGCGCCCGCCGCGGGTTCCGCCACCGACGTCGCCCGCCGCCTGGAGGCGATCCTGCTGGTCGTCGACGAGCCGCAGAGCCTCGTGAGCCTCGCCGCCGCCGTCGGCGCGCCGGTGCCGGCGGTCCGCCAGGCGATCGAGGCGCTCGTCGACGACTACGACGGCAGGACCGGGGGACCGGTGCGCGGGTTCGAGCTGCGGGAGGTCGGCGGCGGCTGGCGCCTGTACGTGCGCGAAGAGCACGACGACCTCGTCAGCGAGTTCGTCGGCGGGCAGGCGCCTGCCCGCCTCTCCCAGGCCGCGCTGGAGACCCTCGCCGTCATCGCCTACAAGCAGCCGGTCACGCGTTCCCAGGTGGCCTCCATCCGCGCCGTGAACGTCGACTCGGTCGTGCGGACGCTGCTCTCGCGCGGGCTCATCACCGAGCTGTTCGCCGATGCCGAGACCGGCGCCATCAACTACGGGACGACGGACGCCCTGCTGGTGCACCTCGGCATCAACTCACTGGACGAGCTGCCGCCCATCTCGCCGCTGCTGGACGGCGCCGACGAGGTGGCCGCCCTCGACGGACTGGACGAAGGGGTGCGCCGATGACCGCGAGGGACGACCGGGATGCCGTGCAGGAGCCGGGTGGCTCCCTGCAGCGCCTGCAGAAGGCCCTGGCGAACGCCGGCGTCGCATCGCGCCGCGTGTCGGAGCAGCTCATCGTCGAAGGGCGCGTGCGGGTCAACGGCGAGGTCGTGACCGAGCTCGGCTCGCGCATCGATCCCGACAAGGATCTCGTCGACGTCGACGGGACCGCGGTGCAGCTGGACCAGTCGAAGCGGTACGTGATGCTCAACAAGCCCACGGGCGTCGTGAGCTCTATGAAGGACGACCGCGGCCGCCCGGACCTGCGCCGGTTCACCAAGGAGTGGCCGGAGCGGCTCTACAACGTCGGCCGCCTGGATGCTGAGACGAGTGGCCTGCTGGTGCTGACCAACGACGGCGAGCTGGCGCACGTGCTCGCCCACCCCTCGTTCGGCGTCACCAAGGTGTACATCGCCAAGGTCGAAGGCCGTGTGACGCCGCAGACGATCCAGAAGCTGCTGCGCGGCGTCGACCTCGAAGACGGCCCCATCGCCGCCGACAAGGCGCGACTGCTGTCGACGTCCGCGGAGGGCGGCGGCTCGCTGGTGGAGCTGACGCTCCACTCCGGCCGCAACCGCATCGTGCGGCGCATGATGGCCGCCGTGGGGCATCCGGTCGTCGAGCTGGTCCGCCGTCAGTTCGGACCCCTGCACCTGGGAACCCTGCCAGCCGGGCAGGCACGCGAGTTGACTAAAGTGGAGCGCGGCGCTCTGCTGACACTCGCGCGCCGTGCGTCCGCCTCCTCCGACCAGCCGGACGCGCCCGACACCCGAGGCGACGATCCCGCGCCGCGGAGCCATCAGGAGACCTAAGTGACCGATTCGACGCAGGCGGCCGCGCGCGTGCCCGCGAGCGAGCGTCCCGCCGATGGGCCGCTCGCGCCGCGCGTGCAGGGCACGGTCCGCATCGTCGGGGCGGGGCTGCTCGGAGCGAGCATCGGTCACGCCCTGCGCGCGCGCGGCGTCGACGTCGCCCTCGACGACACGTCGCCCTCGCAGCTCCGCCTCGCCGTGGACTACGGCGCGGGCCGGCGCGTCGAAGCGGGAGACGATCCCGCCCTCGTCGTCGTCGCCGTTCCGCCGGACGTCACGGCCGACGTGATCGAGCGCGAGCTGGCGCGCCATCCGCGCGCCGTCGTCACGGACGTCGCGAGCGTGAAGCTCGAGCCGCTGCGTGCGCTGCAGGCGCGCGGTGTCGATCTGACGCATTACATCGGCTCGCACCCGCTCGCCGGACGCGAGCGCGGAGGCGCGATCTCGGCCCGCGCCGACATCTTCGTCGGGCGTCCCTGGGTGGTGTGCCGCGACGGCGAGACGTCTTCCGCGGATCTCGCCCTCGTGGAGGCCCTCGCCCTCGACCTCGGCGCCACCCCGATCGAGATGACCCCCGAAGACCACGACCGCGCCGTCGCGCTGATCTCGCACGTGCCCCAGCTTGTCGCGAGCCTGCTCGCCGGCCGCTTCGTCGACGCCCCCGAAGCGTCCCTCCGGCTCGCCGGCCAGGGGGTGCGCGACACCACCCGCATCGCGGCTTCCGCTCCGGAGCTGTGGGTGCAGATCCTCGGCGCCAATGCCGAGCCGGTCGTCGACGTGCTCGACCGGCTCGCGGCCGACCTCGCCGCGGTCGCCGACGCGCTGCGCGCGCCGGATGCGCCGGGAGCGCGGCGGGCGGTGGCCGATACGATCCGCCGCGGCAACGACGGCGTCGAGCGCCTGCCGGGCAAGCACGGCCAGAACCGGCGCTTCGAGCAGGTCGTCGTCATGGTCGACGACACCCCCGGCCAGCTCGGCCGGCTCTTCGGTGAACTCGGGGAGCTCGACGTCAACGTCGAGGATCTCCGCCTCGAGCACTCGCCCGGCGCGCAGTTCGGCCTCGCCGAGATCAGCGTCGTGCCCAGCGCCGTCCGGCGCGCGATCGACGGTCTCGAGGCGCGCGGCTGGAAGATTGCGAGCACCACCAATGACTGACCAGACTCCGCCGGCCGATGCCCTTCCGGGTCCGGCGATCGTCGCGATCGACGGCCCCGCCGGCAGCGGCAAGTCCAGCGTGTCGAAGCAGGTCGCGCGCCGCCTGGGCTTCGGCTACCTCGACACCGGCGCCGCCTACCGCGCATTGGCGTGGCACGCCCTCGAGCACGGCGTCGACACCGCCGACGAGGCATCCGTTCTGCGCGTCGCGGACGACTTCGACTACGCCATCTCGCTGGACCCGGATGCGTACTGGGTGCGCGTGGGCCGGCATGACGTGACGGCGGCGATCCGCGAGCCGCGGGTCACCGACGCGGTCAGCGGCGTCGCGCGGGTGCCGGCGGTGCGCGAGGCGGTCAACGCCCTCTTCCGCGCGCTCGTCGCTGCATCCGGCCGGCCCGGCGTGGTGGTCGAGGGACGGGACATCACCACCGTCGTCGCGCCCGACGCGCCCGTGCGGATCCTGCTGACGGCCGCGCCCGAGGTTCGCGCGGCCCGGCGCAGCGCCGAGGTCACTACGCAGGATGCCGCGACCGTGGCCGCCGCCCTGCACCGTCGCGACGCCTCCGACTCCGCCGTCGTGGACTTCCTCACCGCTGCACCGGGTGTCGATGTCGTCGACTCCACCCACCTCGATTTCGAACAGACCGTAGACGCCGTGCTCGACGTGATCCGCCGAGCACGCCCCGCGAACGCGGACGACCCAGCACCGACGGGAGCCCGAAATGGCCGCTGACGACCGCACCTCCGACGACTTCGACGCCGACGACTACGGCAGCGACGACCGCCTGGCTGAGAACCTCGCCGACCTCGACGAGGACATCGCCGAGCAGCGCGCCGCCGCCCTTCGCGCGGGACTCGAGGACTACGACCTCGACGAAGAGGATGCCGCGCTCCTCGAGGGGCTCGCCGGCGGCGCGGAGGGCATCGAGTTCCTCCCCGCGCTGCCGGTCGTGGCGATCGTCGGACGGCCGAACGTCGGCAAGTCCGCGCTGGTGAACCGGATCCTCGGCCGCCGCGAGGCCGTGGTCGAGGACACCCCGGGCGTCACCCGTGACCGGGTGACGTACAAGGCCGAGTGGATGGATCGTCGCTTCACCCTCGTCGACACCGGCGGATGGGAGCCGGACGCCAAGGGCATCGACCGCTCGGTCGCCGCGCAGGCCGAGGTCGCGATCGACCTCTCGGACGTGGTGCTCTTCGTCGTGGATGCGATGGTCGGCGCCACGTCCACCGATGAGCACGTCGTGCGGCTGCTGCGCCGCAGCGGCAAGCCGGTCTTCCTCGTCGCCAACAAGGTCGACGACGCGCGGCAGGAGCCCGAGGCCGCGGCGCTGTGGAACCTCGGCCTCGGAGAGCCTCACCCGGTGTCGGCGATCCACGGTCGGGGCGTCGCCGACCTGCTCGACGAGGTCGTCAAGGTGCTGCCCGACGTCTCCGCCGTCGCCAAGCGCGAGATCGGCGGACCGCGCCGCGTCGCGATCCTCGGACGCCCGAACGTCGGCAAGTCGTCGCTGCTGAACAAGGCCGCGGGCGAGGAGCGCGTCGTGGTCAACGAGCTCGCCGGCACGACCCGCGACCCCGTCGACGAGGTCGTCGAGCTCGGCGGGAAGATGTGGCGCTTCGTCGACACCGCCGGCATCCGCCGCCGCGTGCACCTGCAGCAGGGCGCGGACTTCTACGCGTCGCTGCGGACCTCGGCGGCGCTCGAGAAGGCGGAGGTCGCCGTCGTCGTGCTCGACGTCACCCAGCCGCTCAGCGAGCAGGACGTGCGGATCATCGACCTGGTGCTCGAGTCGGGGCGCGCGCTCGTGCTGGCCTTCAACAAGTGGGACCGGCTCAACGACGACGACATGGACGGCCAGGACCGCCGCCGTTACCTCGAGCGCGAGATCGAGCAGGATCTGGCGCACGTGTCGTGGGCGCCGCGCGTGAACATCTCCGCCCGCACCGGGCGCCACCTCGACAAGCTCGTGCCGGCGCTCGAGACGGCCCTGACGTCGTGGGATCAGCGCATCCCCACGGGCAAGTTCAACGCCTTCCTGTCGGAGCTCGTGGCGGAGCATCCGCACCCGCTGCGCGGTGGCAAGCAGCCCCGCATCCTGTTCGGCACGCAGGCCTCGACCCGTCCGCCGACCTTCGTGCTGTTCACGACCGGTTTCCTCGACCCGGGCTATCGCCGCTTCATCCAGCGGCGCCTGCGCGAGCTGTACGGCTTCGAGGGCTCGCCGATCGTCATCAACATGCGCGTCCGCGAGCGTCGCCAGCGCTGAGCCCCCTCCTGCATCGCGCGCGATCGGGCGTGTCCCGGTTCCTCGGCTGCATGTCCCGAATCCTCGGTCTGGAGGCGCCCTCGAGGCGTGATTCCGGGACATGCAAGGGGGACGGATGCCGCGGGCGGTGTGACAGGCTGGCAGCGTGACCATCGAGCCTCCCGCACCCGGCGAGCCGCGACGTCCGCACGGCCCCCGCGACCCAGGTGACGCGTGGGTCGTCGCGCCGACGGGGGAGCGGTACTGGGGTCGCTTCGGCGCCGCCGGACTGCTGGCGCTCGACTCCGAGCGCGGCGTGCTGCTGCAGCACCGGGTCTCGTGGAGCCACTTCGGCAACACGTGGGCCCTGCCCGGCGGGGCGCGCCATGAAGGGGAGTCGGCGTGCGACGCCGCGCTGCGCGAAGCGGCCGAGGAGGCAGGGGTTCCGGATGCCTCCACGCGGCCGCGCCTGCTGAGCACGCTGGATCTCGGCTACTGGAGCTACACCACGGTCGTCGGCGACGTGGCGCAGCCGTTCGAGCCGATCATCAGCGACCCCGAGAGCCGCGAGCTGGCCTGGGTGCCGGTGGACGAGGTCGCCGGCTACCCGCTGCATCCCGGATTCGCCGCGTCGTGGGAGCGGCTCCGCCCGCTCCTGGACGTGCGACCGGTGGTCGTCGTCGACGTCGCCAACGTCGTGGGTGCCGTCCCGGACGGCTGGTGGCGCGACCGATCCGGCGCGGCCGAGCGGCTCCTGCAGCGCATCGGCGACCTCGCCGCCCGCGGCGTGCCGGCCGGCGCCCTCGAGCTGCCCGAGCACATCTGGTATCCGCAGTGGACCGCCGTCGTCGAGGGCGCGGCCCGGGCGGCCGCGGAGACCGCGGGTGTCGAGGTGCGGCGGGCCGAGGCATCCGGCGACGACGCGATCGCCGAGACGGTCGAGAATCTGGCGGCGGCCGGCCGCTCCGTGACGGTGGTCACGAGCGACCGAGGCCTCGCCGAACGCGTCACGGATGCGGCGACGCAGGTCCGCGGCGCGCGCTGGCTGCTCGACCTGCTGCCCTGACACGGGGTCGGCCGGTCCGGCGCCGCGGCCGCACTGCTCGCAACGGGTGAGAGCCCGGACGCCGAGGCGTCCGGGCTCCCGGGTGTGAGCGTCTGCGTTCGGTGACCGCGAGGCGATCAGTGCAGGGGCATCGCCTCGGTGTCGTGCGGCGCCTCGACCGGCTTGCGCACGAAGGCGGCCAGCACGACGGCGGCGGACGCGACGATCGCGCCGATGAGGAAAGCGGAATGGACGCCGGCGGCCGTCGCGGCGACCGGCTCCGCTCCGCCGGCGAGCTCGGCGGCGCTCTGCACGGACATCAGCGTCACGAAGACCGCGGTGCCGGCGGCGCCCGCGACCTGCTGGACCGTACCGACGATCGCGCTGCCGTGCGGGTAGAGCGGCTTGGGGAGCGAGCCGAGCGCCGAGGTCAGCAACGGGGTGAAGACGAATCCCAGTCCAAGGTTCAGTGCCATGTGCACGGCGATGATCCATGCGACCGCCGTGTCCGTCCCGAACGTCGCCATGCCCCACAGCGCGGCGGCGGCCACGACCATGCCCGGGATGACCAGCGGAGTCGGACCGTAGCGGTCGAAGAGCGAGCCGACGATCGGGGCGATCACGCCCATGAGGATGCCGCCGGGAAGCAGCATCAGCCCGACCGAGAGGGTGTCGAGGTCCAGAACCTGCTGCAGGTAGATGGGCAGCAGCACCAGCGAGCCGAAGAGCGCGGCCATCACCACGACGACCAGCACGATCGCGAGACTGAACGAGCGCGATCGGAAGGTGCGGAGGTCGAGCAGGGCGGCATCCGAGCGCTGCAGGCGAAGCTGGCGCGCGACGAAGGCCGCGAGCGAGAGCGCGCCGATCACGAGGGGGATCCACACCGGGACGGGCGCGTGACCGGAGGCTGCCTCGCCGATGGAGCTCAGACCGAAGATCAGCCCGCCGAAGGCGAGCGCCGAGAGGACGACCGAGAAGGGATCGAAGCGGACGTCCTGCGTCTCGGTCACGTTGCGGACCCAGATCGCGCCGAGGATGAGCGCGACGACGGCGATCGGAAGGACGAGCCAGAACATCCACCGCCAGTCGAGCGCGGCGAGGATGATGCCCGAGACAGTCGGGCCGACAGCGGGAGCCACGGCGATCACGATCGAGATCACGCCCATCATGCGGCCGCGATGCGTCGGCGGCACGATGTTCAGCACCGTGGTGAACAGCAGCGGCATCATGATCGCCGTGCCCGAGGCCTGCACGATGCGGCCGGTCAGCAGCATGCCGAAGCCGGGGGCCAGAGCGGCCACGAGCGTGCCGATGGTGAAGAGCGTCATCGCCGCCAGATAGACACGGCGCAGCGGGAACCGCTCGAGCAGATACCCGGTGAGCGGGATGACCACGGCCATGGTGAGCAGGAAGCCGGTGGTCAGCCACTGGGCGGTGGCAGCGGTGATGGAGAGGTCGTTCATCAGACGCGGCAGGGCGACGCTCATGATCGTCTCGTTGAGGATCACGACGAACGCCGAGGCGACGAGGAGGGCGATCACCGGCCCCGAGCCGGGGGACCGTTCGGCGGGTACGGCGGGTTGCGAGGTGAGGGTGGGCGGCTGCTTCTCGAGGGTCACGCGAGGGGTTCCTTCGTTCACGGCGGCGCGGAGGCCGGCCGAGGGCACGGGCGCATCGTCGGGCCGTGAGGGCGAAGATCGATTATATGACAGTCTCTGCCACGTTGGCAGCAACTGTAGGATGACGATGTGACGACCGAACCCGACGCCGACGCCCCGCTGGGGCTTCGAGAGCGGCGACGCCGCGAGACGGCGCGCGAGGTGTCGGATGCCGCGATCGAGCTCTTCGAGCGCAAGGGCGTCCACGGCACGACGGTGGACGACATCGCGCAGGCGGCCGGGATCTCGCAGCGGACCTTCTTCCGGTATTACGCGACCAAGGAGCACGCGCTCTTCGTCGAGGACGAGGGCTTCGACACGGTCATGCGGGAATCGCTCCAGGCGATCCGCGGGGGTGCGTCGATCGTCGCGGCGCTGGAATCGGGGTGGATGCGCCTGTTCGACGAGTTCGATCGTCGTCCCGCGGACCGCGCGCGGGCGCTGCGCGTGCGGCGACTGATCCACGCCGAGCCGAGCCTGCTCGCTCTCGCCCTCGCGAAGGATGCCGAGCACGAGGACCGGCTGACCGACGCGGCCGTGGACGCGGCCGGCGCCGACGCCGACGTGCTGATGGCCCGTGCGCTCATCGCGGCGGTCGGCACCGCGACCAGGCTCGCCTTCGACGAGTGGGCGCGCCGCGCCGAGATGGGCACGCCGGCGCGGGTGCGCGAAATCTACGCCGAGGTGCGGCGCGGCCTCGCCTCCTACGCGACCCAGCTGGGCGAACTCCCGGCCTGACTCAGGCCGTCGCGTGCGTGGGCCGGTAGCGCACGGCGACCGCCCCCGACCGGAACTCGCGGCGCTCCACCAGCTCGAGCCGGACGCGCTCGTGCAGGCCGGCGAGCAGCGTCGGGCCGTGTCCGGCGAGGACCGGATGCACGACGAACGTGTACTCGTCGATCAGCCCGGCGTCCGCCAACGCCGAGGGGAGCGTCACGCCGCCCACCAACAGGCCTTCCCCAGGCTCCTGCTTGAGCCGCTGCACCGCTTGTCCGAGGTCGCCTCGCACCAGCTCGGCATTCCAGTCGACCCCGCTCAGCGTGCTCGACACGACGTACTTCTTGGCCCGGTCGATGGTCTCGGCGAACGGGACCTCCCACTCCCGCATCCATTCGGGCCACGTGCCCGTGCCCGGCCGCCGCCACGCCGACTCCATCATCTCGTAGGTCGTCCGACCGAACAGCAGGGCATCGGCTCGTTCCATCTCGGCGGTCCAGTAGCGCATCGACTCCTCATCGGGCGGGAGCCCCGCCTCGTGATGGCAGCAGCCGTCGAGGGTCACGTTGATCGCGTACCGAAGTGGTCTCATCTGATCGCTCTCCTTTGCTACGGGCAGGGTCTGATCGACGCGGGTCCTCAGCGGTGAAGATCTTCGTCGCGGCCACGGAGCCGGTCGATCTCGCGCCGTTCCCGCTTGGTCGGACGGCCGGCGCCCCGGTCCCGGATCGCGATGACGCCGGCGAACTCGCGCGGCGGGGGCGGGGGCGTGCGGTCCTCGACCGCTTCCACGGCCACGGCCGCCCCCACGCGCTTGGAGATCGGCTGCTTCACGACGAGGACCCGGTCGAACCCGTGGATGCGCACCCGCAGCTCGTCGCCGACCCGGACCTGCTGGGCGGCCTTCGCGCGCTCGCCGTTGACCCGGACGTGTCCGGCGCGGCACGCGGTCGTCGCGGCGGAGCGGGTCTTGTACACCCGGACAGCCCACAGCCACGCGTCGACCCTGACCGCGGCATCCGTCATGATGCTGTCCTTCCGGCTGAGGCGTGGTCCGAGCAGGGCCGGGCGCGTGCTTCCCCTCGTGCGCCTGCCCCCATCATCGTCGCATGACGGATGCCTCGCGCCGCCTGGGCGCTGCGTCGTGCACCGGTGGTGGAGGCGGGCCGCGCGCGTCAGCCGCTCAGCTCGAGCGAGACGATGGCGAGGTCCGGCCGCGGCCGCGCCACCTCGCGGAAGCCGGCGTCTCGGAAGGTCGACAGGATCCCGTGGTAGAGCTCGTTCGAGGATTTCCGGCGCCCGCTCGCGGGGTCGAGGGGGTACGCCTCGAGCACGCGCGCGCCGCTCGTGCGCGCATAGTCGATGGCCGCCTCGAGCAGCCGGGCGTTCACGCCGATGCGCCGATGCTCCTTCCGCACGACGAAGCAGCTCACGGCCCACACGGAGGGGTCGTCCCACGGCTCCTGGGAGTGCGCGGCGTAGTTGCGCGTGCGCGCCAAGCGCACCTGTCTCGTACGGGGGCCGACGCGCACCCAGCCGGCAGGCTCGTCGTCGACGTAGGCGATGAGCGCCGGCGGCGGCCCCTCGTCGAGCTCGCGCCGCAGCATCGCGGTGCGTTGGTCGCGCGTGGTCGTGTTCCACTCGGTGCCGGGCATCATCCACCATTGGCACTGGCAGGACGCGCCGTCACCGCCGCCCGTCAGCGTGTGCTCCGCGTCATCGAACCGGTCCGGTGTGGCGGGCTTTATGGTGATTCGCGCCATGTCGCGACGGTAGCCGGGGGTGACGACACCGACAAGACTCGTACGACGCGCCGGGCCCGCGGCCGGTTCGCGGCGGATCCTCCGAGCGGGTAGGATGGGGGAGTTGTCCGCGCGCGAGCGCGGGCTTCGGGATGTGGCGCAGCTTGGTAGCGCACTTGACTGGGGGTCAAGGGGTCGCAGGTTCAAATCCTGTCATCCCGACAGAAACGTCAGAGGGTCGGCCGAAGGCCGGCCCTCTTTCGTGCTCGCGGGAGGTGACGTTCCGCACGACGCGCCGCGCCTGCTCTGGGGAGCGGGGGCCGACCGAGTCTGCGGCACATTCGCACCATAACCCGCGTGCTCGCCGGCATCCTGGCGACGATCTGGGCGCTGCTGGCGCTTCCGCCTCAGGCCGTCGAATGGCAGCGCTGGTGGGCCTCGGATTCGCCGCACACGTGGGTGCGCTGGCTCTACGACGCCCTGCCCTACCGTGCTCTCGAGCGGGCGCTCGCAGCGCAGGGCCTCGATGACCGCTATCTCGTGTTCGGGGTCGCCATCGTCCCTTCGATGCTCCTGGCGTGGTGGGCCATGAACCCAGCATTGTGTCGCTTCGGCCCCCTCGGGCGCGCGCTCAGCGGCGGCTGGCTGGTCCTCGCTCCGGTGACACTGCTCAGCTACCTGAACCACCCCTCCGACGCGCCTCTTCACGCGCTGTGGGGCGCCGAGGCCTTCGTGCTGGCGGCGATCTTCCTCTTCTCGATCGTCGTCGCCGTCGCGGCTGCTCGGCGGCGCGGCGTTGCGCTCCGAATCCGGCTCCTGCTCGCCGCAACCCCGCTGATCGGCATCGCGGCGACGCTGGCGGGAGGATACTGGCCGCACGCGACCATGATCGGGATCGGCGTGCAGAGCATCGTGCTGGCAGGTTGGTCGCTCGCGGATCGACGGGGCGAACACATCCGTCCATGATCCCTGCGTCCCGTTCAGACGAACGCGCGTGACACGTCGATGATCCGCCGGAGGCACAGCTCGATGGCTGCGCCGGTCGCCACGTCGGAACGGCCACCGGGACGCGGCATCCCGAGCGCCCGCTCGTACGCCTCGAATGCGCGGGATGCCTCCTCCAGGCGCGCCGGCCCCTCGGGGTGACCGAGCGGCGTGGCCACAAGGGTCGCCACGCGGCGGATGGCCTCGGTCAGTTCGTCCCGGACCGCGGAGACCACGCCGCCGTCGTCGGAGGACTGCAGCTCCTCGAGCAGGTCCACCAGATCGCGCGTGAGGAACGCCGTCCGCTCGAGCGCGGAGAGGCGGTGGGCGTTCTCCTCCTGGACGTGCGCCTGGCGGCGCCGACGGGGGTTCGCGCGGCTGCTCTCATCGGCCTCGCTCACGTCCGCGCTGACCGCCGAGATCCGGTCCGACAGCTCGGTGAGCGCGGCGCTGAAACTGTCGCGGTCGATCTCGCCGCTCGCGACAGCGTCCGCCGCATCCTCGAGCACGCGGGTGACCGCTTCGCGCAGTGTCGAGAGCCGTTCGCTCGCCCGGCGGAGGTACAGCGGCGGCAGGAGCAGGAAGTTCACCGCCACGCCGACCAGCACGCCGAAGGCCATCGTCACGAGGTACGACACCGAGAACTCCTGCGGCTGCGCTCCGGCGGTGAGCAGCACGAAGAGCCCAGCCAGCGGCACCCAGTCCCGACCTGCGCCGAAGACACGGAGGCCACCGGTGAGCACGGCCACGCCCAGCACGACCGCCAGCACGATGCCTCCGGGCACACCGAGGCGCGCGGCCGCGGTCCCCGCGAGTCCCAGTGCGATCCCGGCCGCGATCCCCAGCAGGACCTGCCACCCCACGCGCAGCGACCGGGCGATCGTCGGATGCATCGTGACGAGAGCGCCCAACGGCGCGTAGTACGAGTACTCGGCCTGGGCGAAGGGGATGAGCGGGGCGAGGTACCACGCCAGCACCGCCGCGAGGGCCGTCTTGGCGGCCAGCAGCACGCGGGGCTGCTCCGCGAGCCGCGCCGTGAAGGATGCCGCGCGCCGCAGCGGCCTGCGACGAAGGCTGTCGTCGGTCATGCCGCCTCCTTTCGACGCACGCAACGGTAGGCCGTCGACCTGGGCGATGCACACAGCCGTGAAGTGGCATCCGACCGCCGACACGTCGTAGCGTGAGGCGCGACATGAGGAACCAGCGCGCTGTGTCGGAGGGATCGGCGGCTGTCCGCACCATCGCGTTCTGGGCGGCGATCCTTGCGACGCTGCCGTATCTCGCGCTCAAGGTCGCCTGGATGGCAGGCCTCACTGTCGGGCTCGAGGACGAGGCGGCGATCGAGGCGATGCGGACCCCGCGGTTCGTCGTCGGCAACGCCGTGACCGCCGCGATGGAGCTGGCCGCGATCGCGTCCGCTTTCGCACTCACGCGTCCGTGGGGCCGGCGCGTTCCGGGGTGGCTCGCGACCGTGACCGCAGGCGCCGCGACGGGGCTGCTCGTCCCGATCCTGTTCGGGCTGCCGCTGGGGATGGTGCTGCAGGCGGCATCCGGTCGACCGTTCACCGCGGCGGAGGACGGAGGCCTCGCCGGGTGGGCTTTCGTTCTGGTCTACAGCGGCTTCGGTCTCCTCGCCGCCGCGCTCGCGGTGCTCTTCGGCCTCTACGCCGTCACCCGGTGGGGCGCGCTGCTCTCGGGTGCGCCGCGCCCTCCGAAGCGATGGGTGAGCCTGGTCGGCGCGGTCGGTCTGCTGCCGATCGGGGTCGCCATGACGGTGTGGGGCGTCCTCGGCCCCGGCGCCCTCGGACCGTCCGGCATGACGGCGCTCGACCAGCGGATGAGCCTCGTGGTGACCGGCGTCCTCGCGATCGCCGCTTTCCTGGCGCCGCAGCGGCGCACGTCGTCGCTGCGGGCGGCGCGAGCGCGGTGGGCGGTGCTCTGGACCGGCTGCGCGTGCGCGGCGCTGCAGGGTGTCGCGCACCTCCTGCTCGCAGAGGGCGGGCGTCTCCAGCCCGTCGTCGCGATCCTCGCCGCTCTCGCCACACCCGGTGCGGCGGTCTTCTACCTCGGGGTCCTACGCGCCTCGCAGCGCGGCGCGGGATCCGGCGGCCGGGGCGAATAGGAGCGCAGTGTCGACGGGCTGTTCGTCAGTCCGTCGGCCGCGTCTCGTCGTCGGCGATCTCGGGACCGTCCCGGCGGAATGCGCGCTGCGTCTCGATGTCGTCGGCGTCGTCCGGCAGAGGCTCGGTCTCGCGGAACGGCTCGGCGTGTGCAGCTCCGGGGTGGCCCTGAACCATGCCGCGCGTCTCCTGCTCGAGCTGGTCGTCGAGCTCCTGCGCGTGCTTGGTGTTGCCGCGTTGTGCGTCGCTCATCGTGCTTGTTCCTTCCCTTCCGCGAACGTAGATCGACGCCCACAGCATCCGTACCCGGTTGACGGCGGCGCCCGACGCAGCTAGCGGCGCGAACGCACCGCTGAGGCTGCCCGGGCTAGCGACCGCGCCCTTGCGCGGCAAGCCCCTGGGCTCTCCGCGCGTCGCGACGCACAGTGGTGCCAACCACCGAGGAGGTACACATGGCTGACGACAAGGACGAAGAAGTGCAGGTCGAAGGTGCCGGCCCCGACGGCGGGCACATCCGGCAGGGGCCGGAGGCATCGTCCTCGCTGAAGTACTCGCAGGAGGTGACCTCTCCCGACGAGGAGCCGGAGCGAGAAGGGCGAAGCCTCGCGACCACGAGCCACGACGTCATCCGCCAGTGGGCCGAGGACCGGAACGCGACGCCGGCCACCGTGGAAGGCACCGAGCAGGAGGGACACCTCGGTGTGCTGCGCCTCGACTTCGGCGACGACTCGCAGTCGCTGAAGCACGTGAGCTGGGAGGAGTGGTTCGGGACGTTCGACGAGCGCGGCCTGAACTTCATCTACCAGGAGACCCGCTCGGACGGTTCGCCGTCGAACTTCTTCCGCCTCGACAATCCCAACCGCGAGGACGGCTGAATCGCCCCGGTGAGCGGCGCTCCGCCAGACTGAGGGCATGGGGTTCACGCGCGCCGAGCTGGAGAGCTTCCGTGGGCGCAGCGTCCCCGACCTCATGCCGGAGCAGCCCCGCCTGGTGTTCATCGGCATCAACCCGGGGCTGTGGACGGCCGCGACCGGCGCGCACTTCGGTCACCCGGGCAACCGGTTCTACCCGGCGCTGGTCGCGGCCGGCATCCTCCCGCGCCTTCCCAGGATCGACGACGACGGGATGCCTCCGGCCGACCGCGGCATGCTGCTGAACGCGGGCATCGGCATCTCGAACATCGTGCACCGCGCGACGGCGCGCGCCGACGAACTGACCCGCGCCGAGCTCCGCGACGGCGCCGCCCGGCTGGCGGTCGACGTCACGCGATGGCGCCCGCGGGTCGTGGCGATCGTCGGCGTGACGGCATATCGCACCGGGTTCGCCCGGCCCCGCGCGCAGGCCGGGCGCCAATCGGACTCCCTCGGCGACGCCGAGCTGTGGGTGGTGCCGAATCCGAGCGGACTGAACGCGCACGACACCGTCGCCTCGCTCGCCGACGCGTACGCCGAACCCGCCCGCGCGGCGGGGGTCATCCCGTGACGCTCCCGCCTTCGCGCGGCCGACATCGGGCGGCGGCTCCTCCTGCTCCGGGTCGCCCGCAGACGGTGCGCAGACTCGTCGCGGCGGGGTGTCTCTGCGCTGTCGTGCTGGCCGGTCTCCTCGTGCACGGGTTCCTTCCCGACACCGCGGCCACGGACATCGCCGGCGACGCGCTGTACGCGTCGGCCGTCTTCCTGGGGCTCGTGGTGGTGGCGCCGCGGTCGCACCCGCTTCTGGTCGCGGGGATCGCTGCGGCGTGGTGCCTGGCGGTCGAGCTGTTCCAGCTCACCGGCATCCCGCTCGCCCTCGGCGCGGTCTTCCCGCCGGCGATGCTGGTCCTCGGGACGGTGTTCGACGCTCGCGATCTCGTGGTGTACCTCATCGGCGTCGCGGTGATCGCGATCGGAGACCTCACCCTGAGGCGGATCGGACGCTAGGCCGCCGCGTCGGGCGTCGACGACCGGGCGCGCGCGAGCATCCGGCCGCGCTGCGAGTCGGCGAACCGGGCGAGCATGTGCCGCAGCTCGTCGGCGTCGACGTCCGCGCCGAACGGCTCGGTGCCCGGTTCGAGCCGCACCCCCTCGGCGAGCGGTCCGACCACGACGGGGTCGAATCCGAGCGCGTCGACGATGCCCGCCGCGGCCGCCACATCGTCGGGGTCGTCGCCGGCGATCCCGATCGCCTTCCGGCCGGCCGTCCCGCGGGGCCGCGCTTCGTCCTCGAGGTCGCGGTACCCCATGTGGTTGAGCGCCTTCACCACGCGCGACTCGGCGAGGAACGCCTGCACGATCTCACTGGTCGACGTGCGCGGATCGCTCAGCTCATTGCGCAGCCCGTCGACCTCCCACCAGTAGTTCATGGCGTCGAGCACGAGCTTCCCCCGGAGCGCGTCGACCGGGAGGGTCCGGTGCTTTCCCAGCGGCAGGGCGAGGATCACCGCGTCGGAGTTCCGGGCGACGACGGATGCCTCGGCGGCCACCGCGCCCGGGGCCACGGTCTGGATCGTGGATGCGATGCGCTCCGGAGCGCCCGATCCCGCGATGACCACCCGGAAGCCGGCCGCCAGGGCCAGGCGGGCGAGGACCGTGCCCACCCTGCCGGCACCGATGATCCCGATCGTGCGGATCGGGTGCGCCGTGCTGCCGTCCACCGCTTCATGCTATCGCCGCGTCCGTGGGGCCGGCGGCTCGGCCGCCGGCCCCACGAGCGTGACATGCTGGACGCGTCACCCGGCCCGCGTCATCCAGAAGGAGCCACCATGCAGCAACGACCACTCGGCCGCACCGGACGCGAGGTGTCGGCGATCGGCCTGGGAACGTGGCAGCTGGGTGCCGACTGGGGGGCGGTCACCGAGGAGGACGCGAACGCGGTGCTGGCGGCATCCGTCGATCGCGGCGTCACGCTGTTCGACACCGCCGACGTCTACGGCGATGGCCGCAGCGAGTCGATCATCGGCGCCTTCCTGGCCGAGCGCCCCGGCGCCGGCGTGACAGTCGCCACCAAGATGGGGCGGCGCCTGGCGCAGGAACCCGAGAACTACACGCCCGAGAACTTCCGCGCCTGGACGGAGCGGTCGCGCCTCAACCTCGGCGTGGACACGCTCGACCTGGTGCAGCTGCACTGCCCGCCCTCGGCCGTCATCGACGACGACGCGACGTACGACGCGCTCGACGAGCTCGTCGCCGATGGTGCGATCGCCGCGTACGGTGTCTCGGTCGAGACCAGTGCGCAGGCGCTCGCCGCCATCGCGCGCCCGAACGTCACGAACGTGCAGATCATCGTGAACCCGTTCCGGCTCAAGCCGCTCGACCAGGTGCTGCCGGCCGCCGCCGAAGCGGGAGTGGCGATCTTCGCGCGCGTGCCCCTGGCCTCGGGCCTGCTGTCGGGTAGGTACACGGCGCAGACGACGTTCGCCGCCGACGACCACCGCACCTACAACCGGCACGGCGAGGCGTTCGACCGCGGCGAGACGTTCTCGGGCGTCGACTTCGAGGTGGGCGTCGAGGCAGCCCGCGAGCTGGCGGCGGCCCTTCCCGAGGGCGTGTCGCTGCCGGCCGCGACGCTCGCGTGGATCGCGGCGCAGCCCGGTGTGACCAGCGTCATCCCGGGCGCACGGAACGTGCAGCAGGCGCAGGCGAACGCCGACGCCGCGGCGCTCCTCGAGGGAAGCTTCGACCTGGCCCCGTTCGACCGCGCCGTGCACGAGGTGTACGACCGGCGGCTGCGCGAGGCGATCCACCCGCTCTGGTGACGTAACGGGCGCGGCATCTGTTCCGCGCGCGGTCAGCGCTGCCGCCCGATTCCCGGAGGCCGGGCGTCGCCGCGGGTGGGGCGCTAGCGTGTCAGCCATGCATGAGCTGACAGAGCGCGCGCTGGTGGCGGCATCCGTCGACGCGGTATGGGCGGACCTCACCGCGGCCGACCGCCTCGCGCAGTGGATCTGGCCGGAGCGCTTCGAGACGACCGCGACCGTGGAGCTGTTCGAGCTGGGCCGGTGGGAGGTGCGGTCCGAGGTGGCCGACCTCGCCGTCGAGGCGAAGATCCTGACGTTCGAGGCACCCGTCAGCCTGCGGCTCGCATGGCGCTGGGCCGGCGAGGAGGGGTCCACCGACGTCGAGATCACGCTCGCGCGCACAGCGGATGCCGCCACCCGCGTCACCGTCCGACATGCGGGCTTCGCATCCGAGGAGGAGCGATCCAGCCACGTCGAGGGGTGGTCGAACTGTCTGCAGCGCCTCGTCGACCGCTACGGCGGCCCGCCGGGGGAGCACCTGTGAGCGTCTTCTCTCGGAGCGATGTCGCGGCGCGCGGGTAGCCTGACGCCGTGATCATCGAGTTCGAGGGCGCTGTCTTCCGCTGGGACGGCCGCGACGACACGTCCTGGTACTTCACCACCGTGCCGCCGGAGCTCAGCGACGACATTCGCGAGATCCCGCGGCCGCCTCGGGGCTTCGGCTCCGTGCGGGTGCGGGCCCGCGTCGGCGGCTCGGAGTGGCAGACCTCGATCTTCCCCGACTCGCAGCGAGGGGCGTATCTGCTGCCGCTGAAGAAGGCGGTGCGGGATGCCGAGTCACTCGTCGACGGTGGACCGGTCACCGTGAGACTCGATGTACTGGACGGGTGACCCGTCGTCACGCAGGCGCGCGCGACGTTGAGGATTCGCTGATCTGCTCTTGAGGATCTCAGGTTGACAGATCATGAGAAGTCTTTAATGATTGACCGCGAGGTAAGGATCATGCGAAGGCATGAAATCGGATCTCAGCCTGACGAGACTGGGCGACTGGGCGAAAACGCGGTCTATCAGGGATGTTTCTTCATCCTTCAGAAAGCGAGCCGCCAATGCGTTCCTTCATCCGCAACTACATCGAGGCCGAGAAGGCCCGCCGTGAGGAGTCCGGTGAGGCCGGCTTCTCGCTCATCGAGCTCATCGTCGTCGTCGTGATCCTCGGCATCCTCGCCGCTGTGGCCATCCCGATCTTCCTGAACCTGCAGGCGGACGCTTCGCGCAACGCGCTGGAGGCTGCGGCCGCAAATGCCGCGACCCAGGCCTCGTCCTCGATCGCCCAGGAAGCAGCGGACACAGAGGACTTCGACAACCTGACGGAGGGTGACATCACCGTGGCGTGGGTTGGCACCAGCCGAACGCTCGACGGCTTCTGCGTTTCCGCGTCCCGTGGTGGCGCGACGAGTGGTGTCGACTACGCGACGGCCGGTCCTGGCTGCCCGTAACACTTCTGACCGGCCTGGTCCGGCGCTAGGGAGGGAGCGCCGGGCCTGGTCCGCCCGACCGATCGCCGGCGTGACACCCGAACCGCGCCGCATCAGACCGGCCAGGGTCGCCCCAAGCCTGGGGGGCGGCCCTGGCCTGAGCGCTTCGTCAGGAGGTGACATCGTGACACGCACCGAGGAGGGTTTCAGCCTCGTCGAGGTCATCATCGCGATGTTCCTCCTCGGGCTGGTCGCGGTCGCGATCCTTCCGGCGCTGTGGCAGGGCCTCCTTCTCTCCGTGCAGCAGTCCGCAACGGCGACGGCCTCTCGTCAGATCCACGCGCTGCTCGAGGAGACCCGCGAGAACCCCACGTGCGCGCAGATCGCCACTGCGACCGCCAGTCGCACCATCACGACCGGTTCCGGCCAGAGCATCGTCATCTCGGGCACCTCCGGTGCCTGTCCCTCGACGAACAAGACCGTCAGTGTGCGACTGACGGCTGTCGACGGGAGCGGCGACCGACTCGCGGACCTGACCGCCATCGTGTACGTGCCATGACCCGCGATGACAGCGCCGAGGCCGGGCTGACGCTGATCGAGCTCATCATCGCGATGATGCTGGCCCTGCTCGCGCTGAGCGCGATCACCACGGTGCTCGTGCTCTCGTGGACGACCCAGCGCGATGTCGACAGCGTCAACACCGCCACCAACCGAGGACAGACGATGGGTGCCACGATCGAGCGCGCCGTGCGCAACGCACTCGAGTTCGACGTCTCCGCCGACGGCTCGCAGCTCCGGGTGCGCACGTCGCTCGATGGCAGCCTCGAATGCCAAGGGTTCTTCCTGACAGACGGAACCGCGCGCTTCTCGCAGTCCTCGGCGACGCTGACCGACCCCAGCACGTGGACATCCTGGCAGCAGGGCATCGCCCGCGCGGACGGCGCCGACTACTTCACCCGATCCGGTGACACGGTGAGGTACGCGTTCGATGTCCGGACCGATTCCGCGTCCGTGAGATTCCTCGGCGAAGCGGCCTCCCGCTCGGCGGCGACGGGGGTGAGCGCACCGTGCTGGTGAACACACGGATCCGGCGTCCGCGCGGGGACGACGACGGTGCTGTTCTGATCACCGTCCTCGTGGTCATGCTCGTCGGGTTCATCGTGGCGAGCACCGTCGCAGCATCCGTCATCTTCACCGTCACCAGGAACGACGCCACCAGGAACGACACGCAGGCGTTCGTCGCGGCCGAGTCCGGGCGCGACGTCGCCGTCGCCGCGCTGGCCCGGGGCTGCGCGAGCACGACGTTCTCGGGAACGACACCGCGCTACGAGAGCGCCATCTTCGTCACCACGGGGGATCGCCCCGACACCGCGACCGACCCGGGGGTGACCGCGGGATGCCCGACCCGCGAGAGCCGGTACGTCGTGATCCGGTCCACCGGAACCGCGCCGGACGGATCCACCACGACGATCGACTCCGTCTACCCCTGGCAGGTCTTCCCCTCCGAGACGCCCGGCGGTGTCGTCACGTACTTCTCGGTCAGCTTCAACGCCGGCGTCTCGCGCTACACCGGCGACCTCGTTCTTCGCCACGGTGACTGGTCGTGCAACATCGGCGGGGTGCTCGACGGCGACCTGTACGTGCTCGAGGGCACGGTCGAGCTCAGCAACAACTGCACCATCAACGGGAACGTGTGGGCCAGCGGCGACGTGACGAGCTCGAGTCAGGCCGTCACGATCCGAGGGAACATCACCACCAACGGCGCGGTGAGGATCTCGGCCAACGGCGGCGCGCTCATCGAAGGCAGCATCACCGCCAAGGGGCCGATCGCGCTGACCGATGAGGGAAGCACCCCAGCGCGGGTCACCGGAAGCCTCACGTCGCGCGGCGCGATCACGGTCGGCTCCAAATGGACCGTCGACGGCACGCGAACCCCGTCGCACACGAGCGACCCGGTGTTCACGCCGACTCTCTCGTGGCTGGGAGCAGCGACACGCTGGATCGACCTCGACAACACCGGCTGGGGCGCCGCCTACGCCGCAACCGATCCCTGCCGTCTGGTGAGCAACAACCCGAGCCCGACCATCGCGTCGCTGCTCTCCACCGCCGGGGACCCCCTCGTGCTGGACTTCACCTCGTGCGGGAACGGCGCCGTGACGATCTCGCTGAACGGGGCGACCGTGCGCCGAGACGTGGTCTTCATCGCGAAGCCGTCGGTGAGGATGGTCGTCTCCGTCAGCGGCACGATCAGCGAAGCCGGCGGGCCGCACCAGATGGTTTTCGTGCACTCGGACGCCAGTCGCAACTTCAGCGGCGGCGAGCCCGTGCCGCACTGCGGCAACGGCTCGCAGAACGACAAGTTCGACGTCTCGGGGTCCATCGACCCCGATGTCCACATCATGATCTACTCACCGTGCGGCCTCACGGGAACGACGACCTCCAGCTTCTCGGGCCAGTACTACACGAACGACGTCACGCACATGCACTCCTCCGCGACCTACACCTGCGAGCCGATGGCGTGGAGCACGGCCTTCGAGCAGCTGGGCTGCCGGATCACCGGCGACGGCGGCCTGGTGGAATCTTCGGTGATCCAGCGGCTCGGCGAGCTCGTGTACCAGAGCGAGGACTGACGCGTGAACAGTGCCGCATATGCCGTCGTCCTGGCATTCGCCGGACTCTTCGGGCTGGCGATCGGCTCGTTCCTCAACGTGGTCGTGTATCGCGTGCCCGCCGGCATCCCGCTCACGCGCGAGAGCCGGTGCCCCGCATGCGATGCGCCCGTGCGGCCCTGGCAGAACGTGCCCGTGCTGTCGTGGCTCGCGCTCCGCGGCCGCTGCCGCGACTGCGGCACTCCCATCTCGCGCCGGTACCCGCTCGTCGAAGCGGCCACCGCCGTCGCGTTCGTCGGCGTCGTGGGCCTGCTGTTCGCGCAGGCCACGCCGACGGCGGGCACGGGAGCGGCCACCGCCGTCATCGCGGCGTACCTCTACTTCGCGGCGATCACGATCGCGCTCACACTCATCGACCTCGACACCCACCGGCTGCCCAACGCCATCGTGCTGCCGAGCTACCTCGTCATCGGCGCGCTGCTCACGCTCGCGTGCCTGCTGGGTGCCGAGTGGGCGGCGCTGCTGCGGGCGGCGCTCGGCGGGGTCGTGCTGTACGCGTTCTATGCCCTCCTGCGCCTCGTCCGCCCGGGAGGCATGGGAGGCGGCGATGTGAAGCTCGCCGGCGTCGTCGGCCTGTGCCTCGGGTGGCTCGGCTGGGGAGCCCTCGTCGTCGGCGCCTTCGCGGCCTTCCTCCTCGGTGGGATCTTCGGCATCGCCCTGCTCCTGACGCGCCGCGCGAGCCGCCGCACCGCGATTCCGTTCGGGCCATGGATGCTCGCAGGTGCGTGGGTCGGCATCGCCGCGGGGGAGTGGCTCGCGCAGTCGTACATCGGACTCTTCGTGGTCGCCTGACCGGCGCACGACATCAGCAGGAAGGACGGGTCATGGCGAAGACGATCGTGGGACTGGAGATCACCGAGGAAGGCGTCCGCGCCGCCGAGGTGACCACCGGCGGCAAGCCGACCCTCGTCGCGAGCGGTTCCGTGCCGCTGCCTCCGGGAGCGGCGAAGGACTCCGAGGTGTTCGACGCGGATGCCGTCGCCCTGGCGCTGCGCCAGCTGTGGAGCCGCGCCGGAATCAAGAACCGGCGCGTCGTGCTCGGCCTCGGCAGCCGCCGCATCCTCGTCCGCGAGTTCACCACGCAGGCCATGCGCCCCGACCTCCTGCGTCAGGCGCTGCCGTACCAGGTGCAGGACCTCCTGCCGGTGCCGCTCGACCAGGCCGTGCTCGACTTCTACCCGGCCTCGCAGGAGGGCGATCAGGTGACGGGCCTGCTGGTGGCCGCGGTGGCCGAGACGGTCGAGGAGCTCATCGCCGCCGTTTCGAAGGCCAAGCTCACGGTGGATGTCGTCGACCTGGCCCCGTTCGGGCTCGCACGCGCCGCCACCAAGGTCACCGCGCCGCACGAGGCGGTGGCCGCCTTCCACCTGGGCGACCACACGAGCTACGTCGTGGTGATCGAAGGAGGCATCCCGCGCTTCGTCCGCATCATCCCCGTCGACATCGTGACCGGCGCGGTGCGGGCACGCGAACTCGCTGCGCTGGCCGAGGTCGCCGAGGAGAGTCAGCCCGAAGAGGCCCTCGAGACGGTCCCTCCCACCGACGGCGCCCCGGCGCGCCGCATCCGGTCCGCGAGCCGGGCACCGCGGCCGACCGGCATGTCGGAATCCGCCGTGGCCGACCTCGCCGCGCGGCTGCGCAGCACCCTGGCGTTCTACGCCGACCGCACCGGCGCGCAGCCGGTCAGCAGCGTGCTGCTCAGCGGCGCCGGCGCGGCGGCTCCCGGCGTCGCCGCGGCGCTCGCGGCCAGCCTGCCGATCCCGGTCGAATACCTCGACGTCGGCCAGGTCATCACAGGCAGGCTCATGCCGGAAGGCGAGGATGCGTTGAATCTCCTGGCGACCGTCGGGCTGGCGATGGGCGGCGCCCGCTGATGGCCACCGCCAACGCGGCCGTCCCGCAGTGGGGCGGCGCGCCCCGCGTCAATCTCATGCCGCGCGCTGAGACCGAGCGTCGCGAGCGATCCGCGCTCGCCCGCCGCTGGGTGGGCGCGCTCCTGGCGGCGCTGCTGCTCGTGGGCGCCGCATCGGCCGGCGCGTTCTACCTGCAGTTCTCGGCCGCGTTGCGACTGGCCTCCGAGAACGCCCGCACCAGCGCGCTGCTGACCGACCTGGCGGCACTGGCGGATGTGCGCCAGGCTCTCGACCTCGGAACCGAGCTGCGCGGCTACCGCGCCGACGCCATGGCCAACGACCTGTCGTGGAGCGGACTGCTGCGGACGGTGCAGAGCGCGCTGCCGCCGGGCGTCAGCACCTCCGGGTTCAACCTCACTCCCGGGGGGATGCCACAGGGCGACGACCCGACGGTCGAGGTCGGCGTGAGCGGCACGGTGACGCTCACCAGCGCCACGCCCGCCGAGATCGTGCCGATCATCCGTGCGCTTCGCGCGCTTCCCGGTGTGCTGGAAGCGGACGGCTGGCAGGTCATGGAGGAGCAGGGCGCCTACACCTACGAGATGCGCCTCACCGTCGACCAATCGATTTACTCGGGTGCGTACGCCGAGGAGGTCGACGAGTGAACATCCCCAAGCAGCTGATCAATCTGCTCGGCGCGGTCGTCGTCATCGGCGTCGTCGTCGCCGGCGTGTGCCTCATCGCCCTGCCGATGTACGGCGCGTCGCAGACGACCGATGCGCAGGCTCGCACCGTCGCCCAGACCAACGACGTGTACGAGATCCAGGTGCAGCGGCTCTCGGCCGACAAGCAGCGCATGACCGAGATCACCGCCGGTCTGGCGGAGCTGCGCCGCGAGATCGCCGCGATCCCGAAGCTGGACGACGTCCACGAGATCATCCTCGCCGCCGCGGCCGACACCGGAGCGACGATCACCAGCGTGGTCGCTGCGGAACGGGAGCCGTGGGCGCCGATCGTCCCGGGCGCCGAGGACGGCGGCGCCGAGGCCCCCGCCGCCGGCGCCACGCCGCCCGCGGACGCGCCGACGGCAGCCGCCGAGCCGGGCGCAGACGCCCCCGCCGGCGCCGCGACCGGTGGCCCCGCCGATACGGCGCCCGAGGCATCCGCGCCCGCCGACGCCGAGGCGTCGCCGCAGCAGCAGATCCCGCTCACGATCACCGTCGAGCTCGCCGACGCGACGCAGGCGGCCGCCTTCATCGACGCGCTCGGTCGAGGCCCCCGTCTTCTCTCGCCGACCAACGGCACGCTGACCGACGGGACGACCCTCGTCGTCTCGGCACTGGCCTTCATCCGCACCGAGGAGTGACATGTACCCATCCGACGCCCTGCCCTCGATGCTCGCCGCCGCCGGCGCCGCCCGCGCCTCCGACGTGCACTTCACGGCGAACCACCCGCCGCTCATGCGCGTCGACGGCGACCTCGAGCCCATCCCGGACTTCGAGGCGCCCACGCCGACCAACTGGCTCGAGGGCGCGATCGGCTCCATCATGACGGCCGACCAGGTCAACCAGTTCCGGCAGCACGGCGAGGTCGACCTCTCGTACACCGTTCCGGGCGTCGCCCGGTTCCGTGTCAACGTCTTCCGCCAGCTCGGCGACGTCGCGGTGGCGATGCGATTCATCCCCGACCAGACGAAGAGCCTCGAGCAGCTCGGCGTGCCCGCCGTCGCCCGCGACCTCGTGCTGAAGCCCCGCGGCCTCGTGCTCGTGACCGGTCCCACCGGGTCGGGCAAGTCGACGACCCTCAGCGCGATGATCGACATCGTCAACCGGACCCTCCCGGCGCACATCGTGACCGTCGAGGACCCGGTCGAGTTCCAGCACACCAGCCGCAGGTCGCTCATCCACCAGCGCGAGATCGGAAGCGACACCGCATCGTTCTCCGAGGCGCTGCGTCGCGTGCTGCGTCAGGACCCCGATGTGATCCTCATCGGCGAGCTCCGCGACCCCGAGTCGATCTCGACCGCCCTGTCGGCCGCCGAGACCGGCCACCTCGTGCTGTCCACCCTGCACACGCAGAGCGCCGCGAAGTCGATCAACCGCATCGTGGACGCCTTCCCGCCCGACCAGCAGACGCAGGTGCGCACTCAGCTCGGCGACACGCTGCAGGGCATCATCAGCCAGACCCTGCTGCCGCGCGCGCAGAGCTCGGGACGCGCGATCGCGACCGAGGTGCTCGTCAACACCCCCGCGATCGCGAACCTCATCCGCGAGGGCCAGGTCAGCCAGATCTACTCGATGCTGCAGGCGGGAGGCAGCCTCGGCATGCACACGCTCGACCAGGACCTGCGCCGCCTGGTCGAGGAGGGCACCATCGCGATGGCCACCGCGAAGGCGTACGCGACCGACCCCGCATCGCTGGACGACGCGCGCGTGCGGCCCCGCGACCTGGATGCCGAGTCCTGGTCGCTGCACGCCTCCGAGCGGCAGTCCGCCGGCTGGGGCTACTGATGGCGCTCGTCCAGGAGTACACCTACCGCGCCGTCGACGGCACCGGCGGGGGCATCGTGAAGGGGACCCTCGAGGCCCCGAGCGAGGGGGCGGTGACGGCGAAGCTGCGCGCACAGGGCCTCACGCCGCTCGAGGTCACGCTCACCTCGAAGACCGGGCTGAACCGGGATGTCTCCATCCCGGGGTTCGAGAAGCGCGTCAAGGTCGGCACGCTGGCGGTCTTCGCCAAGCAGATGGCGGGGCTCATCAACGCCGGTCTTCCGCTCATGCGGACGCTCACGATCCTGATCGAGCAGGCCGAGGACAAGAAGCTGCAGAGCGCCCTGATCGGCGTGCACGCCGCCGTCGAGTCGGGCTCGTCGTTCTCGGCGGCGCTGGCGGGCTACCCCGACGTGTTCCCGCCGCTCATGATCAGCATGGTCAAGGTCGGCGAGACCGGCGGCTTCCTGGGCCAGTCGCTGGCGACCGTCGCCGAGACCTACCAGGGCGAGGCCGAGCTGCAGGGCAAGATCAAGTCCGCCACGACCTACCCGATCATCGTCTTCGTCATCGCCATCCTCGGCGTGATCGCGATGGTGACCTTCGTCGTGCCGATCTTCGAGGGGATGTTCTCCAACCTCGGCTCGGAGCTCCCGGTGCCGACGCAGATCCTCGTCACGCTGTCGAACAACATGGTGTGGCTGCTCCCGGTGCTGATCGTGCTCGCCGTCGTCGGGTGGCTCTGGTGGCTCCGCAACCGCCGGGAGGAGAAGGTCCGCCGGATCGTCGACCCCTGGAAGCTCAAGCTCCCCGTGATGGGGCCGCTCGTGACGAAGATCGCCGTCGCGCGCTTCACCCGCAGCCTGTCGATGATGCTCAACGCGGGCGTGCCCCTCGTCCAGGCGCTGTCGATCGTGGCGGCGGCATCCAACAACTGGAAGATCGAGCAGGCGGTCCACCAGATCCAGGAGTCGGTCAGACAGGGCCGGTCCTTCTCGACCCCGCTGGCGAGGGCCGAGGTGTTCCCGCCGATGGTGGCGCAGATGACGGCGGTCGGGGAGGAGTCCGGCACGCTCGCCGACATGCTGGCCAGCATCGCGGACTTCTACGAGAACGAGGTGGAGACCGCGACCTCGCAGCTGACCGCGTCGATCGAGCCGATCCTCATCGTCGGGATCGGCATCATCATCGGCGGCATGGTGGTCTCGCTGTACATGCCGATCTTCTCGATCTACGGCGAGCTGGGGCAGCAGGGGCAGTGACCCCGCCGGTGCTCACACGGCGACGCGCAGCACCTCGTCGATCGTGGTGATGCCCTCGGCGACCTTGCTGAACCCGTCGTCACGCAGCGCCACCATGCCCTCCGCGAGGGCGAGCTGGCGCAGCTCGGTGCCTGTGGCCCGGCCCACGACGAGCTGCTCGAGCCCCTCGCTGAGCGTCATGACCTCGTGCAGGGCGACACGTCCCCGGAAGCCGGTTCCCGAGCACGCCGAGCAGCCGACGGCGCGGTAGAGCTGGGGAAGATCCGACGGATCATGCGGGAAGCCGACGGAGCGGAGCGCGTCGGCGGACTCGACGTAGGGGACCCGGCACTTCACGCACAGCCGCCGGGCGAGACGCTGCGCGACGACCGCCGACAGCGCCGTGCCGACGAGGAACGGCTCGCAGCCGATCTCGATGAGGCGCGTGAGGGCGCTCGGCGCGTCGTTGGTGTGCAGCGTCGACAGCACGAGGTGACCGGTGAGGGCGGCTTCGATCGAGATCGTGGCGGTCTCCTTGTCACGGATCTCTCCGACGAGCACCACGTCGGGGTCCGACCGCAGGATCGATCGCAGCGCGGCCTGGAAGGTGAGACCGGCGCGCTGGTTGACCTGGATCTGGCTGATCCCCGCGATCCGGTACTCCACCGGATCCTCGACGGTGATGACATTGATCTGCGAGTTCGCGACGGTGTTGAGCGCGGTGTACAGCGTCGTGGACTTGCCGGAACCGGTCGGCCCGGTCACGAGAACCATGCCGTGGGGCCGGGTGATGGCGGAGCGGAACCGCTGTTCGTTGATGCTGGAGAAGCGCAGCTCCGACATCTCCATCGCGGTGCCGGAGTTGTCGAGGATGCGCATGACGATCTTCTCGCCCCACACCGTCGGGAGGGTCGCAAGGCGCAGGTCCACCTGGCGCCCCTCGTGCAGCACCGAGAGCCGCCCGTCCTGCGGCCGCCGGCGCTCGGCGATGTCGACGTTCGCCATGATCTTCAGCCGCGAGATGACCCCGTCCTGGATCGAGCGGTCGGCCCGCTGCATCTCGTGCAGCACGCCGTCGATCCGGTAGCGCACGGTGAGCTGGCGCTCGCCGGGCTCGATGTGGATGTCGCTCGCGCGATCGCTGATCGCCTGCGTGATGAGGATGTTGACGAACCGTACGATCGGGGCGTCGCCCGCCTGATCCTCGAGCGACTCGGTGCCCGCCGGGCCCGCGTCCGCGGCGGCGATCTCGCCGATCTGCTCCGACAGGTCGCTGAGCTCCTCGTCCGAGCGGAGGAAGCGCGCGAACGCCGAGGCAAGGGCGTCCGCGGCGACCACGACCGGCACGATGTTGAGGTCGGTCGCCGTCGCGAGGTCGTCGAGCGCGATGAGGTCCTCGGGGTCGAGCATGCCCACCGTGAGCTGACGTCTTCCTCGCGCGATCGGCAGCACGTGGTAGCGGCGGCACAGCGCCGGCGGCACCAGCGCGACGATCTCCGGATCGAGGGTCACGCTTCCGAGGTCGACGAACGGCCGGTTGGTCTGCTCCGCCTCGGCGATCTGGGTCTCGGTCGCGAGGCGCGCGGTGACGAGCTCCTGGCGCAGTTCGGGTCCTTCACCGGTGCGGGCGACGAGCGTCGACATGTCGTCGGCGCCGACCACCCCGTTGCGCACCAGGGTCTTCGCGAGTCCTCTCACCGAGCCCCCTTCCTCCGCTCATCATAGGATCTGCCCGATCGGGAGGTGCTCGTCAAGCCCGACCTGCCCGGCGGAGGGATCGGTAGCCTGGCCGCATGTCTGCCACCGCCGAGAACGGAACGCAGGATCGCGGACTTCCCGCCGTCATGGCCCGCCTGACGGCGTGGGCGCTGTCGGTGAAGCCGGTGCGCGTGTGGCTGCACTTCGTCGAGCGTCGCGGACCCATGCTCGCAGACAGCGTGACGTACCGGTCGCTGTTCTCCGTCTTCGCCGGCGTCCTGCTGGGATTCTCGTTCGCATCGCTCTGGCTCAGCGGCAATCCGGCCGCCTTGCGGTCGCTGGTCTCCGCCGTGGATGCCGCCGTTCCGGGCCTGGTCGGCGAGGAGGGACTGATCGACGTCGCCGACATCGAGGCGCCCGCCGGCTTCACCCTTGCCGGCGTGATCGCGCTCGTCGGTCTGGTCGGTGCGGCGATCGGCGCGATCGGGTCGCTCCGGGTGGCGCTGCGCACGCTCGCCGACAAGGTGCACGACGACACGTTCTTCGTGTGGGTGCTGCTGCGCAATCTGCTCCTCGCGGTCGCGATCGGCGGGGGCCTCGCGGTGTCGGCGCTGGGGACCGTCGCCGGTACCGCGTTCATCGACGTCCTCCGCGACTGGATGGGACTGGACCGCGGTCTGCTCACCGACCTCGCCACGCGGGGCGTCTCGATCATCGTCGTCTTCGTGCTCGACGCTGCGCTGGTCGCGCTCGCGTTCGTGACGCTCAGCGGCGTCCGCGCCCGCCCCCGCACACTGTGGCGCGGCGCCATCATCGGCGCGATCGGCCTGACCGTGCTGCAGCAGCTGTCGGGGCTGTTCGTGGGCGGCGCGTCGACGAACCCGCTGCTGGCGTCGTTCGCCGCCCTCATCGCGCTGCTCCTGTGGATGAACCTGTCGTCGCAGGTGATCCTGCTCGCCGCGACGTGGATCATCATCGGGGAACGCGAGCGCAGCGACCGGGTGCGGGAGCGGCACGGTTCCCCGACCTTCGCGCTGCGTCGCGTGCGCCAGGCCGAGGATGCCGTCGCCGTGGCGACCGAGGAGCTGCGGCATGCGCGTGAAGCAGCCGATGCCGAGCGGGAGAAGCGATGATCGAGGTCCCGGTCCACACCGTCGAGCACGTGCGCGTGGCCGAATCCCCCCTGCTCGCGGCGGGGAAGCCGCTGATGGCCCGCGCCGCCTCAGCGCTCGCGCAGGTCGTGCGGGACCGGTTCGCGCAGTCGGGGACGGGACCGGATGCCGCCGCACCGGCCGGCTCGCGAACGGCGCATGCGCGCCATGTCCTGGTGCTCGCCGGCAGCGGCAACAACGGGGGAGACGCACTGTACGCGGCGGCGCTCCTGGCCGACGAGCTGGACGTGGACGTCCTGACCGTCGGCGCTCGCGTGCACGACGCGGGCCTCGCGACGGCGCTCGCCGCGGGCGCCCGGCGGGTCGAGATCCCGGCGGTGCGTGAGGCATCCGACTCCTACGACGTCATCGTGGACGGCATCCTCGGGGTCGGCACCACCGATCCCGCGCTGCGAGGGAACGCGAGGGAGGCGGTCCGGGCGCTCCTGCCCGCCGTGCGGGCAGGGCGTTCGCACGTCGTCGCGGTGGACCTTCCCAGCGGCCTGCATCCCGAGACCGGTGAAGCCGGAGACGTCGTGCTTCCGGCATCCGTCACGGTCACGTTCGGCGCCGTCAAGCCGGGCCTCGTGCGCGGACGCGGACCGGAGCTCGCCGGGGAGCTCGTGCTGGGCGACATCGGGCTCGGCCCCGAGCTGGAGGGCTTCCTCCCCGTCGGCACCGTCGAGGTCGACCGCGTGGTGCGCGGTTGAGGGTCCGCCTTCCCGATCAGGACGGGTAGGTGACCAGGCCCAGCTCGACGGGCGAGACCAGCTGCGGATGCGTCGGAACGACGCGGACGGTGTAGCCGAACGAGCCGGTCACCGTCAGCGGCAGAGAGCCGGTGAAGGTGGTGATGCCGTCGACAGCGGGTCCTTCCGGCGAGAGGCGGTGCACCGCGTGGTCGCTCGCGAGGGCGTCGTTCTCGTCGGTGTGGCCGTACGCGAGCTCCACCGCCACGTCGTCGGGCGACAGCCCGTCCAGGCGCACGTCGGCCCGCACCTGCAGCGTGTCGCCGGCCTGCGCCTGCTGCGGGATGCCGGAGCTGTCGACACTCGCGATCGACACACCGCCCCACGCGTCCTTCACCCTCCGGATGAAGGCGGCGAGGGCGCGTGCCCGGGCGAAGTCGTCGGCGCGCAGCGCGGCATCGTGCGCGGCAGCCGGCACGTACAGCCGCTGCACGTACTCGCGCACCATGCGGTCGCTCGTGGCCTTCTTGCCGAGCTCGGTCATCGTGTGGCGCACCATGCCGAGCCACGCCTGCGGGATGCCGCCGTCGCGGTCGTAGAACTTGGGCACGAGCTGGTGCTCGATGATGTCGTAGAGCGCCGCCGCTTCGGCATCGTCGCGCTCCTGCTCATCGGCGGCGGTGTCGGCCGTGGGGATCGCCCAGCCGTTCTCGCCGTCGAACCACTCGTCCCACCACCCGTCGAGGATGGACAGGTTCAGGGCGCCGTTCAGCGCGGCCTTCATCCCGCTGGTGCCGCACGCCTCCAGCGGCCGCAGCGGGTTGTTGAGCCACACGTCGCACCCGGGGTACAGCTCCTTGGCCAGCGTGATGTCGTAGTCCGGCAGGAAGACGATGCGCCCGCGGACCTTCGGATCGCGGCTGAAGCGCACCAGCTGCTGGATGAGGATCTTGCCGGAATCGTCGGCGGGGTGCGACTTGCCGCCGATGACGATCTGCACCGGCCGTTCGGGGTCGGTCAGGAGCCGGGTGAGCCGCTCGGGGTCGCGCAGCATGAGAGTCAGCCGCTTGTAGGTCGGCACCCGTCGCGCGAAGCCGATCGTGAGCACGTCGGGGTCCAGCAGCTCGTCCGCCCATGCCGGTGCGACGCCGTTGCCCCCGGGGTGGAGGGATGCCGCGACCCGGCGACGCGCCTCGGCCACCAGTTCGCCCTTCATCTGACGGCGCACGCTCCACAGCTCGGCATCCGTCACGGCCTCGCGGTCGGTCCAGTCGTGCATGTCGGTGTGCGGGTCGCCCCAGACCCGCTCGCTCACGGCCTTGAGGGCGGGATGCACCCACGTCGGCGCGTGCACGCCGTTGGTGATCGACGTGATCGGCACCTCGTCGGTGTCGATGCCCGGCCACAGGTGCCCGAACATGCTGCGGCTGACCTCGCCGTGGAGCATCGAGACGCCGTTGGCGTGCTGGCCCAGGTGAAGCCCGAGCACGGCCATGTTGAACACGTTCGGGTCGCCGCCGTCCCAGGTCTCGAGCCCGAGCGCGATCGCGCGCTCGGCATCGAGGTTCGCGAACAGGCCGCTCGAGAGCGCATCGGCGATGAGGTCGCGCGGGAACCGGTCGATGCCGGCCGGCACCGGGGTGTGCGTGGTGAACACCGTCGATGCGCGCACCTGCGCGAGGGCCTCGTCGAAGGTCAGCGCCCGCTGCGTGATGAGCTCGGACATCCGCTCCAGCCCCTGGAAGCCGGCGTGGCCCTCGTTCGTGTGGTAGACGTCCGGAGCGGGCCGGGCCGTGAGCCGGCACCAGGCGCGCACCGCGCGGACGCCGCCGACGCCGAGCAGCAGCTCCTGCAGCAGCCGGTGCTCGCCGCCGCCGCCGTACAGGCGGTCGGTGACCTTGCGCATGTCATCGGAGTTCGACGGCGTCTCGGAGTCGAGCAGCAGCAGCGGCACCCGGCCGATGTCGGCCACCCAGATCCGCGCGTGCAGCCGGCGCCCTCCCGAAAGGTCCAGTCCGATCTCGACCGGCGCCCCCTCGGCGTCGCGCAGCAGGGTCAGGCCGAGACCGTAGGGGTCCAGCAGCGGGTAGCTCTCGCGCTGCCACCCGTCGTCGCCGATCGACTGCCGGAAGTATCCCGCGCGGTAGAACAGCCCGACGCCGGTGAGCGGGACGCCGAGGTCGGAGGCGCTCTTGAGATGGTCGCCGGCTAGGATCCCGAGACCGCCGGAGTACTGCGGAAGCGAGCCGTCGACGCCGAACTCCGGCGAGAAGTACGCGATGTGCGCGGGCTTGTCACCCTCGAGCTGCTGGAACCAGCGGTCGCCCGTCAGGTAGGCCTCCAGGCGCTCGTCCTCCGCGCGCACTCGGGCGACGAAGTCGTCGTCGCCCGCGAGCTCGTCGAGCCGCGCCTGCCCCAGCGCGCCCAGCATCCGGGCGGGGTTCTCGCCGACCTCCTGCCACAGCGCCGGATCCATCGAGGCGAAGAGCGCGTGGGTCGCGCGGCTCCACGACCACCGCCAGTTGGATGCCAGGCGGTCCAGCGGAGCGAGCGACGCTGCCAGGACGGGACGGACGGTGAACGTGCGGATGGCCTTCACGCGAGCGATTCTAGGGGCACCGGCTGAAAGCGCTTGCACTGGTGCCGGAATCGACACCCCCACGACACCGGCGCGAAACCTGTCGAGCCGGACGCGGCGCGCCGCCACGCGGGTCTACGCTGTGACCATGGCCATCGCTCGACTGCACGGAGGTCCGCTCGACGGACAGCTCGTCCCGCTCGACTCGAACGACTCCGACTCGTACATCGTCGCCTACGGCGAGGGGCAGCTCGTCTATCGGCGCGAAGGCGCCGCGCGCAACACCGGCGAGCACGACGGACCCACCGAGAGCCGGTTCGTGTACGTCGAGGCGACGGAGGACATCGACCCGAACCCCGACGCACGTGACGACTGATCCCTCCGCGTCGCCGGAGGCGACGCGCGCTGTCGAGGTCGAGCTGAAGTTCGACGTCGACGAGTCCACCGCGCTGCCGTCATGGTCGGCGCTGCCGGGCGTGGCCGCGGTCGGGGAGCCCGAGCTCCGCGATCTGGATGCCGTGTACTACGACACGGCGGACCTGGCCCTTGCCCACGCCGGCTACGCCGTCCGACGCCGGACCGGCGGACCCGACGAGGGGTGGCACATCAAGGGTCCGAAGGTCGGCGACGCCCGCACCGAGCTGCACTGGCCGCTCGGCGAGGCGGGGGAGGTGCCGGTCGCGCTGCGCGACGCGGTCGCGGAGGTGACGGATGCCGCCGCTCTGGCCCCCATCGCCCGCATCCGCAACACCCGCACGGCGTACGCCCTCCGCGGCGCCGACGGCGGCCTGATCGCGGAGTTCGTCGACGATCGCGTGGTCGCGACCGACGAGCGCTCCGGTGTGCAGCGGTCCTGGCGGGAGTGGGAGTTCGAGCTGGGCCCCGCCGCACCGGCCGACCCCGAAGCGCGCAAGGCGCTGTTCGCCGCCGCGGAGGCGGCCGTGCACGCCGTCGGCGGCCAGCCCGCGGCATCCGACTCCAAGCTCGCGCGCACGCTCGGCGCGTAGAGCCGCCTGGCCGGTGCCGACCGGCCACGGAACGACGAAGCCCCGGGATCCGTGGACCCCGGGGCTCGCTTCGCGCGTCAGAAGTTGATCATGTGTCCCGCGAGGCCGTGGAAGGCCTCCTGGACCGCCTCCGACAGCGTCGGGTGGGTGTGGACGTTGCGGGCCGCCTCGAGCGCCGTCAGATCCCACTTCTGCGCGAGCGTGAGCTCGGGAAGCAGCTCCGACACGTCGGGGCCGATCATGTGGCCGCCGAGCAGCTCCAGGTGCTCGCCGTCGGCGATGAGCTTGACGAAGCCGATCGGCTCGCCCAGGCCGTTGGCCTTGCCGTTGGCCGAGAAGGGGAACTTCGCGACCTTGACGTCGTAGCCGGCGTCGCGCGCCTGCTGCTCGGTGAGGCCGAACGAGGCCACCTGCGGCGAGCAGAACGTCGCGCGCGGCATCATGCGGTAGTCGCCGAGCGTCATCGTCTCGGCCTTGCCGATCGTCTCGGCGGCCACGACGCCCTGCGCTTCCGCGACGTGCGCGAGCTGCAGCTTGGCGGTCACGTCGCCGATCGCGTAGATGTGGGGCACGTTGGTGCGCATGTGGTCGTCGATCTCGATCGCGACGCGCTCGCTGAGCTTCACGCCGGTGGTCTCCAGGCCGAAGCCCTCGACGTTCGGTGCGAAGCCGATCGACATCATCACCTTGTCGGCGTCGATGGATCCGGAGCTGCCGTCCTTGCCGGTGTAGGTCACGGTGACGCGGTCGCCGTGGTCGGTGACCGTCTCGACCTTGGTCGAGGTGAGGATGTCGACGCCGTAGCTCTTGTACTGGCGGGCGATCTCCTTCGACACGTCGGCATCCTCGTTGGGGAGTGCCCGGTCCAGGAACTCGATGATCGTGACCTTGACGCCGTAGTTGACCATGACGAAGGCGAACTCCATGCCGATGGCGCCGGCGCCGACGATCACGATGGACTTCGGCAGATCGCGCGCGAGGATCTGCTCCTCGTACGTCACGACGTTGCCGCCGATCTGGACACCGGGAAGCAGGCGCACCTTGGAGCCGGTGGCGATGATCGCGTTGTCGAACGTCACCCGCTCGGACGAGCCGTCGGTCTTGGTGACGTCGATCGTGTTGGCGTCGACGAAGGTGCCGCGGCCCTCGTACTCGGTGACCTTGTTCTTCTTCATCAGGTAGTGGATGCCCTTGACGTGGCCGTTGGCCACGGTGCGGCTCCGATCCCATGCCACGCCGAAGTCGAACTGCACGTCGCCGGAGATCCCGAACAGGTCCGCCTTGTGGTGGAACTGGTGGGCCAGGTCGGCGTTCTTCAGCAGCGCCTTCGAGGGGATGCACCCCACGTTGAGGCAGACACCGCCCCAGTACTTCTCTTCGATGATCGCGACCGTGAGGCCGAGCTGTGCGGCGCGGACGGCCGCGACGTACCCGCCGGGGCCCGCGCCGAGGATGGCGACGTCGTAGTGAGGCATGCCTCCAGCCTAGTGCGAGGCCGGTGGCTCGGTTCCGGCCGGCCCCCTGCCCTGGGCGGCGCCCTCCCGCGCCCGGGCGATGGCCTTCTCACGCCGGGAGCGCGATGCGACGAGATAGACGATCGCGGCGATCACCAGCAGCAGGAGGACGATGCCGGCGATGATCCAGGGCGTCATGTCGGCCGCGCTCGCCGGGAGACCCGGTGTGGGTGCGGGCGCCGTGGTCTCGCTGGGCGACGGTGCGATCGTCTGCGTGGCGGTCGGCGTGGGGGAGGCCGTGTCGGTGGGCGTGGGAGCGCCGGCGACGGTGAACGAGAACTGGCCCGAGATCGGGTGCCCGTCGCTCGAGACGACCTTCCACAGCACCGTGACGGCGCCCGATGCCTCGCCGGCGAGGTCCTGCGTGAGCACGTTGTCCTGTGCGGTGGGAACGCCGTCGGTGAGCTCGGCGCCCGAGGCATCCGTCACCTGCACCTCGGAGGCGCCGGCGTCGGGTGCGATCACGCCGCTGAAGGTCAGCGTCAGCTGCGCCGGGAGGGCGTCGACCGTGCTGTCGGCGGCCGGGTCGCTGCCCAGCAGCTCGTCGTGGGCCGACGCGGGGGACGGGTGCGCCAGCAGCGCCAGCAGCGCCAGGAGCAGCGCCGCGACGAGCGCGAACGGTCGAAGCGAACGGGTCCTGCGCAGTGCCGGTGCCATCACCCGATCGAGCCTATCCGCCCCCTTCGATCCGGCCGAGCCGAGGTCTAGCATGGCCCTTGGCGGGACGACTCGCCCGCCGACCGGATGGTGAAAGGAAGGTGGGAGATGGACTCGATGATGATGGACGCCATGTCGAAGGACATGCAGTCGATGACCGGCATGCAGACGATGGACATGGCGGTCATGCAGGCCTGTATGGACGCCTGCTCGGCCTGCGAGCAGGCATGCACCGTGTGCTCCACGCAGATGATGTCGTGCGCGCCGGCGTGCATGAACTGCGCCGACATGTGCAACACGATGATGCGGGCCATGCTGCGTCCTCAGGGCATGACTCCCGCGTCCATGACGGCGATGCTCGACGCGTGCATCGCGATGTGCCGGATGTGCATGGACGAGTGCATGGAGCACGCCGACCACAGCGAGGTCGCCAAGATGTGCGCGCAGGCGTGCAAGGCGTGCATGGACGCCTGCATGGCGGTCAAGGACGCGATGATGGCGACGAGCTGACCTGGGCGTCGCGACGGCCGGCCGCCGCGACCTCGATGCCCGGCTCAGCCGCGCAGGACGTTGAAGCGCTCGCGCCCGACCGCGAGCACGTGGTAGCGCTTATGCAGCGCCACCGGGGCGCCCACGGACACATGCCCGGCCGCGCCGACGCCGTTCCACAGCGCGATCGCCTCGCCGGTCAGGGTGCGCAGGATCAGGAACCCCGAGCGCGCGTCGGCGGCGTCCACGATCGCGTCGACCCAGTCCGACGGGGTCGCCGAGGCCAGGCGCGCCTGGATGAGGTGCAGCGCGTGCCCCGGTGCGAAGGAGGAGCAGGTGTCGCCGCGGTCGCACATGCACGCAGCACGCTCACGCACCTCGAGGGGCGGAATGTGGCGGTGCGGGCTCGACACGGGGGTCTCCTTCTCACTAGGTTCGTTGTCCAGCCAGGCTAGGCGGCAGCTCCTCGAGGGGCATCTCCGCCGACACGCGACGAAACATTCGCACGCATCCGCGGGCGACGCGGATCCGCCCTTTCCGGGCGCGGGCGATCGGATAGGCTGAGGAACAGAGGAGGACCACCGTGCAGGACGACCGCCGACCCGAACAGGGCGACATCCGCCGCGCAGCGGGAGGTGACGCGCGCGAGTCGGACCGCTCGGCGGACACGACGCAGACGTTCGGGCACGACTCCGACCTCTCGTTCGTGCCGTTCGGCAGCGAACTCGCTGAGGCGGAGCTCGAGGCGATCGAGGCTCTTCCCTCCGGTGCCGCCCTGTTGCTGGTGCGGTCGGGACCCACCGCCGGTGCGCGCTACCTGCTCGACACCGATGTGACCACGGTGGGACGCCACCCCGAGGCCGACATCTTCTTCGACGACGTGACCGTCTCGCGCCGGCACGCCGAGATCACCCGGTCCGGCACGACCTTCGAACTCGTCGATCAGCGCTCGCTGAACGGCACGTACGTCAATGGGGAGCGCGTCGACCGCGCTGTGCTCCGCAACGGGGCCGAGGTGAGGGTCGGCAAGTTCCGCCTCAACTTCTTCGTGTCGCCGGCGGACCTGCCGCAGGCTGCGGACGCCTGATGCCGCCTGCTTCCGCCCGCGAACGCTCGTCGTCCGCGGGGCTGTTGAGCATCGGCCAGGTGCTCGCGCGGCTCTCGCCGGAGTTCCCGTCGCTGACTTCGAGCAAGCTGCGCTTCCTCGAAGTGCAGGGGATCGTCACGCCGCTGCGCACGGAGTCGGGGTACCGCAAGTTCTCGCAGGCCGACCTCGAACGGCTGCGTCTCGCGCTCACGCTCCAGCGCGATCACTACCTGCCGCTGTCGGTCATCCGCGATTATCTCGAGGACGTCGATGCCGGCCGGAATCCCGCCACCCCGACGGCGGTGCCGCCGCCGTCGATCGTGCCGGCTCCGCGCCGTTACCGCCGCGATGAGCTGCTCGCCGCCGCCGGCGCCGCGCCGCAGCTGCTCAACGATGCGATCAGCACCGGCGTGATCGTGGGTGCCGAGACCTATACGGAACAGTCCGTGGCCCTGCTGCGCGCGCTGGTGGCCCTCGACCGGCACGGCATCGAGCCCCGCCATGTCCGTTCCCTGCGACAGAACGCCGAGCGTGACGTGGCGCTGGTCGAGTCGGCCCTCTCGCCGCTGCTGCGCCGGACGGATGCAGCCTCCCGCGGGCGCGCCGGAGAGCTGGCATCCGAGCTGACCAAGCGCCTCGACGACGTGCGCGCGATCTTCGTGCGGGCAGCGTTGGACCGCCTGCTGTCGTGACCGTCCCCGCGGCGGCTCATGACGGCGAAGGGCGCGACACGCCGGGCGCGGAAGTCGGATGTCGTTGCCGCAGGCGGGACGCTCATCTAGCGTGGAGATATCCGATTCCGGAGGGGGGACGAGCATGACTGCTCACGACGCGGCCGATGGCGAACCGTTCGCCGCCGAACTCCTCTTCACCGACGGGCTCCCCGCGATGGACGATGAGGTCGGCTACCGCGGCGCGGTGGCGGCGCGGGCAGCGGGTATCACGTACCGTCAGCTCGACTACTGGGCGCGTACCGAGCTGGTCGTGCCCACCGTCCGCGGCGCGAGCGGTTCGGGTTCGCAGCGGCTGTACGGCTTCCGCGACATCCTGGTGCTCAAGCTCGTCAAGCGGCTGCTCGACACCGGCATCTCGCTGCAGCAGATCCGCACGGCCGTCGACCAGCTCCGGGCCGCCGGCATCCGCGATCTGGCCGGCACGACGCTCATGAGCGACGGGGCGTCGGTGTACCTGTGCACGTCGAACGACGAGGTCATCGACCTCGTCAGCCGCGGTCAGGGCGTCTTCGGCATCGCCGTGGGCAAGGTGCTGCGTGAGGTCGAATCCGAGCTCGTCGAGTTCGAGGTCGAGAAGCCCGACCCGATGGACGAGCTGGCGATCCGCCGGGCCGCGCGCTCGGCCTGACTCACGCCGCTCCCGCCTCGACCCCGGACTGAACGTCCTCTGCGGGGGTGTCCGCCGTCGCCTCCAGCGCCTGGCCCAGGTCCGCGATGAGGTCGGCTCGGTCCTCCAGTCCGATCGAGAGGCGCACCAGCGCGTCGGAGGGCTTGGCGGCGGACTCGACCGGGCGGTGGGTGAGCGCGGCCGGGTGCTGGATGAGCGAGTCGACGCTCCCCAGTGAGACGGCATGCGTGAAGAGGCGGACGGCTGTGGTGAGGCGGCTCGCGGCTTCGAACCCGCCGGCCAGCTCGATGGAGATCATCGCGCCGGGACCGTGCTGCTGCGTGCCGATGAGGCCCGCAGGGTCGCATCCGGGCAGACCGGGGAAGTGCACCCGCGCCACCTCGGGGCGCTCGGCGAGCCAACGGGCCACCGCGCGCGCGTTCTCCTGCTGCGCCCGCATGCGCACCGGCAGGGTCGCAAGACCGCGGTGCAGCAGGTAGGCCGCGAACGGGTGCATGATCGCCCCGGTGATCGCGCGCGTGCGCCGCAGCGCAGCGGCGAACCGGGCATCGCACGCCACGACCCCGCCGACGACATCGCCGTGGCCGCCGAGATACTTCGTGGCGCTGTGCAGCGACAGCGCGGCGCCGAGATCGAGCGGATGCTGCAGCACGGGGGTCGCGAAGGTGTTGTCGACCAGCACCGGAACGGCGCCCGCCGCACGGACGACCGCAGGGATGTCCACCAGTTCGAGGGTCGGGTTGCACGGCGATTCCACCACGACGAGCGCCGTGTCGTCCCGGATCGCCGCGGCGACGGCATCCGGTCTGCAGTAGGTCGTCTCGACGCCCAGCAGTCCGGAGGCGAGCAGGTGGTCGGTGCCGCCGTAGAGGGGACGCACCGCGACGACGTGCCGCCGGCCGCTCTCGTGCGCGAGCGCGAGGATGACGGCGGTCACGGCCGCCATGCCCGAGGAGAACGCCACCGCTTCCTCCGCGTGCTCGAGACGTGCGAGCGCCTGCTCGAACCGCGCGACGGTTGGGTTCCACAGGCGGGCGTAGACGTGGGAGCCGCCGTCGATCGGGTGACCGCCGGTGGCGAGCACCTCGTAGGAGAGACCGCCGAGCTCGATGTCCGGCAGCGGATTGGTCGACGACAGGTCGAGCGGCGGCGCGTGGACCCCGAGGGCCGCGAGGTCCTCGCGTCCGGCGTGGACGGCAAGGCTGTCGGGATGCAACGTCATCGGTGCCATGGCGATATGTTCAGCGACGGCGCCGGTGCGCGCAAGTCATGGCGATCACGCCGTGCACAAGGCGAGCATTCTGCTCATTCGGTGATCATTGTGACCACCGGTGTTCCCCTCGCCCGGCGTCGGCCTACCTCGCCTCGACAGGGACTCGACCGCGAGACAGCATCCGGGCGCCGAAACAGCGCTCCGACGAGCGCAGTCTCGGCGCTCCGGTGAAGTCTCGCGAAAGAGGCGGTGTCAGGTGCGCGCTTCGCCGGGGACCGGGATGCGCCCGGTGCGCATCACGCGGTCCAGCAGCGAGTCGAAGTCGGCCGCCAGCTCCTGTGCGGAGTCGCCCGGCCAGATGTGCAGCGGCTTGGCTGCGCCCTGCGCCTGCTGCAGCGACGTGCGCTCGGGCAGCTGCGGCGTGAGCACGAGCGGGCCGAACATGTCGCGCAGCTCCTTGATGCGGAACTGGTGCTCGATGGACTGGGGGCGCACGCGGTTCACGACGATGCCGAGGGGCTGCAGGCGCGGGGAGAGCCCCCGTCGGATCTCCTCGATCGCGCGCAGCGCGCGGTCGGCGGCGGCGACGGAGAACAGGCCCGGCTCGGTGACCACGATCACCCGGTCGCTCGCGGCCCACGCCGTGCGCGTCAGGGCGTTCAGCGACGGTGCGCAGTCGATCAGGACGAGGTCGTAGTCGGCTTCGATCGTGGCGAGGGCCTCTTCGAGCTTCCACACGTCGCGCACGCTCGGATGCGGACCGTCGAAGTTGATCGCCGACGGGCTCCCGATCATCACGTCGATGGTGCCGGGGTGCACCTTGGCCCAGCCGCTGGAGGTGATGGCCTGACGGACCGTCTTCTCCTTGGGGTTGGCCAGCACGTCGGCGACGTTGAGACGTCCGGCGACCTGGATGTCCATTCCCGTCGACACGTCGGACTGCGGGTCGAGGTCGACGACGAGCGTGCGGACGCCCCGGGCGAAGGCCGCGGATGCGAGTCCGAGAGTCACGGTCGTCTTGCCGACACCACCCTTGAGTGAGCTGACGGAAAGGACGTGCACAAGCCACCACGTTACCGTCCCCTAGGCTGAGAGCACACTCCGCCCCGCCCGCACCGCCGCTCCGGAGGTCGAATGTTCCGCAAGATCCTCGTCGCGAACCGTGGTGAGATCGCCATCCGTGCCTTCCGCGCGGCCTACGAACTGGGCGCGCGCACCGTCGCGGTGTTCCCGTACGAGGACCGCAACTCGCTGCATCGGCTCAAAGCCGACGAGGCGTATCAGATCGGTGAGAAGGGCCACCCGGTCCGCGCCTATCTCAACGTGGACGAGATCATCCGCGTGGCCAAGGAAGCGGGGGCGGACGCGATCTACCCCGGCTACGGCTTCCTGTCCGAGAACCCCGAGCTCGCCGAGAAGGCCGCCGCGAACGGCATCGCCTTCATCGGTCCGCCCGCGCACGTGCTGGAGATGGCCGGCAACAAGGTCACGGCCAAGCAGCATGCCGTCGCCGCCGGGGTGCCGGTGCTGCGTTCCACGGAGGCCTCCGACGACGTCGACGCGCTCCTCGCGCAGGCCGACGACATCGGCTTCCCCATCTTCGTCAAGGCCGTCGCCGGAGGCGGCGGACGGGGCATGCGGCGTGTCGAGCACCACGAAGAGCTCGCACCGGCCCTGTCCGAGGCCATGCGCGAGGCGGGGAGCGCGTTCGGCGACCCGCGGGTGTTCCTCGAGCAGGCGGTGCAGCGTCCCCGGCACGTCGAGGTGCAGGTGCTCGCCGACAAGACCGGTGAGACGGTGCACCTGTTCGAGCGCGACTGCTCGGTGCAGCGCCGGCATCAGAAGGTGATCGAGATCGCCCCGGCGCCCAACCTCGATCCCGCCGTGCGCGACGCGCTGCACGGGTACGCCGTGGCGTTCGCGCGCTCGATCGGCTACGAGAACGCCGGGACGGTCGAGTTCCTGCTCGAGACGGCCGGGCCGCGTGCGGGCGAGGTCGTGTTCATCGAGATGAACCCGCGCATCCAGGTGGAGCACACCGTCACCGAGGAGGTCACCGACGTCGACCTCGTGCAGTCGCAGATGCGCATCACCGCCGGTCAGTCGCTCGACGACCTGGGCCTCACCCAGGACCGCATCCAGCTTCGCGGTGCCGCCCTGCAGTGCCGCATCACCACCGAAGACCCGACGCAGGGCTTCCGGCCCGACACGGGGAAGATCACCACGTACCGCTCCCCGGGTGGCGCCGGCATCCGCCTCGACGGCGGCACCACCGCCGCGGGGGCCCAGGTCAGTCCGCACTTCGACTCGATGCTGGCCAAGCTCACCTGCCGGGGCCGCGACTTCGGCGCCGCCGTCGTCCGGGCCCGCCGCGCGCTGGCCGAGTTCCGCATCCGCGGCGTCTCGACCAACATCCCCTTCCTTCAGGCGGTGCTCGACGACCCCGCGTTCGTCGCCGGCGACCTCAGCACGTCCTTCATCGACGAGCGTCCCGGCCTGCTCAAGGGCCGCGAGTCCAAGGACCGCGGCACGAAGATCCTCGCCTGGCTGACCGACACGACGGTCAACAAGCCGCACGGCGAGAACCCGGTCACCGTCGACCCTCGCTCGAAGCTCCCGCGGCTGGACCTGCTGACGACGCCCCCGGCGGGGTCGCGCCAGCGCCTGCTCGAGCTCGGGCCCGCCGGCTTCGCGAGGGCGCTGCGCGAGCAGACGGCGCTGGCCGTCACCGAGACGACGTTCCGCGACGCGCACCAGTCCCTCCTCGCCACGCGGGTGCGCACGAAGGACCTGGTGACCGTGGCGCCGTACGTCGCGCGCCTGACACCGCAGCTGCTCTCGGTGGAGGCGTGGGGCGGCGCGACGTACGATGTCGCGCTCCGATTCCTCGGCGAGGACCCGTGGGAGCGGCTGGACCGCCTGCGCGAGGCGCTGCCGAACGTGGCCATCCAGATGCTGCTGCGCGGACGCAACACCGTGGGCTACACGCCGTACCCCACGGAAGTGACGGATGCCTTCGTCCGCGAGGCCGCGGCATCGGGCATCGACATCTTCCGCATCTTCGACGCACTGAACGACGTCGCGCAGATGCGGCCCGCGATCGACGCGGTGCTCGCGACCGGCACCTCGGTCGCCGAGGTCGCCGTCTGCTACACCGGCGACCTGCTCGATCCCCGCGAAGAGCTGTACACGCTGGACTACTACCTGCGCCTCGCAGAGCAGATCGCCGACGCCGGCGCCCACGTGCTGGCAATCAAGGACATGGCGGGCCTGCTGCGGCCCGCCGCGGCATCCCGCCTCGTCGCCGCGCTGCGGGAGCGCTTCGACCTGCCCGTCCACGTCCACACGCACGACACCGCGGGCGGACAGCTGGCGACGCTGCTCGCCGCGAGCGCCGCGGGAGCGGATGCCGTCGACGCGGCCGCCGCACCCATGTCGGGTACCACCAGCCAGCCGTCGCTGTCGGCCCTCGTGGCCGCGCTCGCGCACACCGAGCGCGACACCGGCATGGATCTCGGCGCGGTCAGCGACCTCGAGCCCTACTGGGAAGCGGTCCGGCATCTCTACCGTCCCTTCGAGTCCGGGCTCCCGGGCCCCACGGGTCGCGTGTACCACCACGAGATCCCCGGCGGCCAGCTGTCGAATCTGCGCCAGCAGGCGATCGCGCTGGGCCTGGCCGAAGACTTCGAGCTCATCGAGGACATGTACGCCGCTGCCAACGAGATTCTCGGCCGGGTGCCCAAGGTCACGCCGTCGTCCAAGGTCGTCGGCGACCTCGCCCTGCATCTGGCCGCGGTGAAGGCCGACCCGAAGGACTTCGCCGAGAATCCCCACAAGTACGACATCCCCGACTCGGTCGTGGGCTTCATGGCGGGGGAGCTCGGAGATCTGCCGGGCGGCTGGCCCGAGCCCTTCCGCACCAAGGTGCTGCAGGGACGCCATGTCGACATCGCCGTGACGCCGCTCAGCGACACCGAGGCGCAGGCGCTTGAGGGGGACGCCTCATCCCGGCGCACGATGCTCAACAAGCTGCTGTTCCCCGGTCCGACGCGGGAGTTCCAACAGCGACGCGAGCTCTTCGGCGACCTCAGCGTGCTCGACACGGCCGACTACCTCTACGGGCTCACGCCGGGCGCGGAGCACGTGGTGGAGATCGAGCGGGGCGTGCAGCTCTACGTGGGTCTCGAAGCCATCGGCGCGGCCGACGACAAGGGCATGCGCACCGTCATGACCACCCTCAACGGACAGCTGCGACCGGTGTTCGTGCGGGACCGCAGCATCGAGGTGCACAGCCGCACCGCCGAGAAGGCCGACACGTCCAAGCCCGGTCAGGTGGCTGCGCCGTTCTCGGGCGTGGTGACGCTCAAGTCGCTCGTCGGAGACACGGTCAAGGCGGGGCAGCCGGTCGCGTCGATCGAGGCGATGAAGATGGAGGCGGCGATCACGGCGCCGGTCGACGGGGTGATCGAGCGCCTCGCGATCGCCGAGACGGCGCAGGTGGACGCGGGCGACCTTTTGCTCGTGATCCGTCCGGCGCAGTAGCCTTGTGCAGCGCGGCACCCGCCCGAAACCGCCGTCTGCACTGGAGAACCACGCTGTGACGCCCGACCACCCTGACCACACGCCCGACGAGCCCGAGAACGGCGTGCTCTCCGATACCGGAAGCGTCGACACGACCGGACTCGGCATCCTCAGGGGTGCGACGGCGCAGGTCAACGTCGAGCTTCCCGGCGACGAGGACGACGACCTCGACGACGACGCGGTGATCGACGGCGAGGTGCCCTTCGTCGTGGAGATCCCGGCGGAGGCGATCGAGGACGGCGTGCCGTTCGTCGTCGACCTCCCCGCCGAGACCGCCGAGGCCGAGATCGTCGCCGACTCTCCGCTGGAGGACTGGACCATCGAGGGGGACGCGCGGCCGGTGGAGTACGCCGTCGAGGACATCGCCGACGCCGATGAGGTGGTCGACGACGTCGAGGACGCCCGCGGGTTCGGCAACGACGAGTTCGGGACCGACGAAGTGGTGGACGCCGCCGCGGCGGACGGCGACACTGGATTCGACCACGCCGAGGAGGAGCCGATGGACGCGTCCACTCCCGCCGGCGACGATGCCGAGGCATCCGTCCCGGAGGTCGCAGCCCCCGCGCGCGCCGAGACCGCCGTCGCAGCTCCCGCCCCGGCGCCCGCCGCTCGGCGTGCGTCGGCCGCGCGTCATGAGAGCGTCTCCGGTGCCATCCCGCAGCCGGACTCCGCCGTCGAGCGCGCCCCGGCACGCCCCGACGTCACGCTGACCTCCAAGCGGCTGGGCGAGTTCGAGGCCGACCGCGAGACCGCCGACCTCCTCACCGCCGACCGCCTGCTCGACCCGCACCACGTCGTCCGCTCGGAGCCCGAGGGGCTGTGGCAGCACCTGCTGTACTCCATCTCGGGCCACCGGATCAATCTCGGCGACAGCAAGCGCGCACGCGCGCGCAAGGAGCTCGATCAGCGCATCGCGGCACCCCTGAACGGCGGCGCGCGGTTCGTGCCGGTGCTCTCCCGCAAGGGCGGTGTGGGTAAGACGACCATCACGACGCTGATGGGCATGGCCCTCGCCGATGCGCGGGACGACCGCGTGATCGCCGTCGACGCCAACCCGGACCGCGGCACCCTCGCCGAGCGCATCTCGCGCGCGAGCGGCAAGACGGTGCGCGACCTCATCCGCTCCAGCGGCGAGGTCGTCGGCTTCAACAACCTGTCCAACATCGTCGCCCGCGACGAGACGCGCCTGGACATCGTCTCGTCCGACGCCGACCCGCGCGTGTCGGAGGCGTTCAACGACGTGGATTATCGCCAGGTCGCCGCCCTCGCCGCGCACTACTACTCGATCGTGCTGACCGACACCGGCACCGGCATCGTGCACTCGGTGATGGGTGCGACGCTGGACCTGGCCGACCAGCTCGTCATCGTCGCAGGTCTCAGCGTCGACGAAGCGCGCCTCGCCTCGGAGACGCTGACGTGGCTCGAGACGAACGGCTACGCCGACAAGGTGCGCGGCGCCGTGGTGGTTCTCAACAACGCCCGCCCCGGCAGCCCGCCGGTGCGGCTCGATGAGCTGGAGTCGCATTTCCGCACGCGCGTCCGCGCGGTGGTCCGGATGCCGTACGACCCGCAGATCGCCGCCGGAAGCGCGATCGTGTTCCGGGACCTGCAGCCGGCCACGCGTCAGGCGGCACGAGAGCTCGCGGCCACGGTCGTCGAGGGCCTTCGATCGCTCGCGTCGGCGGCCTGAGGCGTCCCGTGACGGTACGTCCCATCCGCCTCTTCGGCGACCCTGTCCTCAAGTCCGTCAGCGCGCCCATCAACGAGATCGACGACGGCGTGCGCGCCCTCGTGCGCGATTTGCTCGACACCGTCGAACTGCCCGGTCGCGCGGGCGTCGCTGCGCCGCAGATCGGCGTCGGGCTGCGAGCGTTCAGCTACAACATCGACGGCGACATCGGCTACGTGATCAACCCCGTGCTCGCGGAGGTCTCGGGCGAGCCCGAGGCGATCGGAGAGGGATGCCTGTCCGTCCCGGGGCTTTGGCACGACGCGATCCGGTACCCGCGTGCCAAAGTCGTCGGCATCGACCTCGACGGCAACGAGCTGGTCCTGGAGGGGGAGGGGCTGCTCGCGCAGGCCCTGCAGCACGAGACCGACCACCTCGACGGCAACCTGTATCTCGAGCGTCTCAGTCCCGAGGAGCGCCGTGTCGCGATGCGGGAGATCCGCGAGTCCGACTGGTTCTGACCCGGCGCGTGTCGAGGTCGAGCGGGCGGAGCGAGGCGGAACGCGAGGCGCTCCGTTCGCTCCGCCCGCTCGACGACGGCGATCGCCTTACGGCAGCGAGACGTTGGAGGTGTTCACCGGGGTGGCGTAGATCTCGTCGATCTGCGAGGCGAAGTCCTCGAGGATGACGTTCCGCTTGATGCTCATCTTGGGCGTGAGGTGACCGCTCGCCTCGGTCCACTCGCTGGGCAGGATCGTGAACTTGCGGATCGATTCGGCGCGCGAGACGTGCGTGTTGGCCTCGTCGACCGCGCGCTGCACCTCGGCGCGCACCGTTTCGTTCTTCGCTGCCTCGGCCAGCGGCATGTCGGCGGGCAGGCCGTTGTTGGACAGCCAGGTCGGCAGCATCTCGGGGTCGAGCGTCACCAGCGCCGAGATGAACGGCTTCTGATCGCCCACGACCACGACCTGACCGACGATCGGGTTCGCGCGGATCGGGTCCTCCAGCGCCGCAGGGGCGACGTTCTTGCCGCCTGCGGTGACGATGATCTCCTTCTTCCGGCCGGTGATCGTGAGGAAGCCCTCGTCGTCGAACGAGCCGATGTCGCCGGTCTTGAACCAGTCGCCGTCGAAGGCGGCGGCGGTCGCCTCGGGATTGCGCCAGTACTCCTTGAACACGTTGATGCCGCGCACCTCGATCTCGCCGTCGTCGGCGAGGCGGATGCCGACGCCCGGGAGAGCGGGGCCCACGGTGCCGATCTTGGACTTGTTCGCGAGGTTCACCGACGCCGGCGCCGTCGTCTCGGTGAGGCCGTAGCCCTCGAGGATGGTCACACCCAGGCTGTGGAAGAAGTGGCCCAGGCGCGGCCCGAGCGGGGCCGAACCCGACACGGCGTACGTCACGCGGCCGCCTATGGCGGCGCGGAGCTTGGAGTAGACGAGCTTGTCGAACAGCACGAACTTCAGGCGGGTGCCCAGCGGCACCTTCTTGCCGTCCTGCAGCAGGCTCGAGTGTTCGATCGCGGTGTGTGCGGCGGCGCGGAAGATCTTGCCCTTGCCACCCGCCTCGGCCTTCTGCTCGGCCGAGTTGTAGACCTTCTCGAACACGCGCGGGACGGCGAGGAGGAACGTCGGCTGGAACGACCCCAGCGCGGGCAGCAGCTGCTTGGTGTCCGGCTGGTGTCCGGTCTTGACGCCCGCGTGGACGTTGAGGATCGAGATGAACCGCGCGAAGACGTGAGCGGCGGTGATGAACAGGAGCGTCGATGCCCCGGGCGTCTCGACCACCTCGTGCAGCGCCCTCGCGGAGTTGCGGGTGAGCTCGACGAAGTTGCTGTGGGTGAGAACGCAGCCCTTCGGGCGCCCCGTCGAGCCCGAGGTGTAGATGAGCGTGGCGATGTCGGCGCCGTTGGCGATGTTGCGCCGGCGCTCGATCTCGTCGTCCGCGACCGATGCGCCCTGCTCGATGAGGCGGTCCAGATCGCCGCGATGCATCTCCCAGGCGGACCGGATGAGGGGAAGGTCCCCGCGGACCTCTTCGAGCCGCGCGGTGTGCTCGGCCGACTCGGTGATGACCGCGACGGCGCCCGAGTCGGACAGGTTCCATTGCAGCTGCGCGGGTGAGCTCGTCTCGTAGATCGGCACCATCACGGCCCCGGCATAGAAGAGCGCGAAGTCCACGCGCGTCCAGTCGTAGGTGGTGCGGGCCACGAACCCGACCTTGTCGCCCGGCTCGATGCCTGCGGCGACGAAGCCCTTCGCCAGGGCGATCACCTGCTCCTGGAACTCCGCGGCCGTGATGTCGCGCCAGCCGTCGCCGTCCGGCACGCCGAACAGCGGCCGGTCGGGCGTCGCCTTCACGCGCTCGACGAGCAGATCCGTGATGTTCGCCTGAGGATCGGCGGGGATGACGGCGGGGACTTCGAATTGGACCACGGCAACTCCTTCGGTACCGGAACGACTGCATCTCGGGTGGATCTCATGTGAGTCTAATGGGACCGGCCACGGAGGCTGCAGAGCGGTGTGGACGCGTCGTGCCTGGATAGAATGCAACCCGCCGTCGCGCGCGCGTCGAGCGGAGGGGAGTGCGGTGCTCAAGGTCGGGATCGACATCGGTGGAACGAAGATCGCCGGAGGTGTCGTCGACCCGGAGGGGCGCATCCTCGAGAAGCTGCGCATCGATACGCCCACCGACACCGCCCAGCTTGCAGGCGCGGTCATCGACATGGCCCGCCACCTCGGATCGCACCACGGGGTGTCAGCCGTCGGCGTCGCCGCCGCGGGGTTCATCGACCGTGACCGGGCGACGGTGATCCACGCGCCCAACATCGCGTGGCGCAACGAGCCGCTTCAGGCGGTCCTGGAGCAGGGGATCGACCTGCCTGTGACGATCGAGAACGACGCCAACGCCGCCGGGTGGGCGGAGTTCCGCTTCGGCGCGGCGCGCAATGCCGACAGCATGGTGATGCTGACCATGGGGACAGGCGTCGGCGGCGCGATCGTGAGCGACGGGCAGCTGTTCCGCGGCGGTCACGGGATCGGCGCCGAACTCGGTCACATGCGCTTCATCCGCGACGGCCTGCCGTGCGGATGCGGGCAGAACGGATGCCTGGAGCAGTATGCGTCCGGCCGAGCCCTGCAGCGCGAAGCGAACGCGATCGCCGACGCAGGCGGCATCGGCGCGGGTCTGGCGGCAGTCCGCGCGGAGAAGGGCACGATCAGCGGCCCGGCGGTGTCCCGCCTCGTCCTGGCGGGCGACGAAGGGGCGATCGAAGCCCTGCGCCGTGTGGCCACGGCGCTCGGCGAGGCCTGCGGCGGGTTCCAGGCCGTCCTCGACCCCGAGCTGTTCGTGATCGGCGGCGGCGTCGCCCAGCTGGGCGACGACCTGCTCGAGCCCGTCCGCATCGCGTACGAGACATCGCTTCCGGGGTACGGGGATCGTCCCGTCGCCGAGTTCGTCATCGCCGAGCTCGGCAACGACGCCGGCCTCATCGGCGCCGCCGACCTGGCGGGCACGGAGGAGTAGGCGATGTTCTACTGGCTGATGAAGTACGTGGTGATCGGCCCGATCGTGAAGGCGATCTGGCGCCCGTGGATCGTCGGCCGTCGCAACGTCCCCGCGGAGGGCGCGGCGATCCTCGCCAGCAACCACCTCTCCTTCGTCGACTCGGTCTTCCTGCCGCTGATGATCGACCGGCCCGTCGCCTTCCTCGCCAAGAGCGACTACTTCACCGGCAAGGGGCTCAAGGGCTGGGCGACGCGCGTCTTCTTCAAAGCCACCGGACAGCTGCCGATCGACAGGTCCGGCGGCAAGGCGTCCGAGGCATCCCTCAATACGGGGCTGCAGGTGCTCGGACGCGGCGATCTGCTGGGGATCTACCCGGAGGGGACGCGCAGTCCGGACGGCAAGCTCTACCGGGGGCGGACCGGCATCGCGCGCATGGCGCTCGAGGCCCGCGTGCCGGTGGTTCCCGTCGTGATGGTGGACACCGACACCATGATGCCGATCGGAACCCGCGTGCCGCGGATCGTTCGCGTCGGCGTCGTGATCGGCGAGCCGCTCGACTTCTCGCGCTTCACCGGGATGGAGGGCGACCGTTACATCCTGCGCTCCATCACCGACGAGATCATGGTCGCGCTGCAGCGGCTGGGGGAGCAGGAGTACGAGGACGTGTACGCCTCGACCGTGAAGGACAGGCTCAAGACCAAGCGCCGGTGAGCGGCGCGTGAACGGTCGTCACGCGGCGTCGGAGGGTCCGCTGGCGCCGATAGAATGAGCGGATGCTTCAGCACCTCGACACGCTCGACCACTGGCGGACTCTGCCCATCAAGCAGCAGCCGGCGTGGCCCGACGCCGAGGCCGTCGCGGAGGTGTCTGCGGAGCTCGCCACCCTGCCCCCGCTGGTGTTCGCCGGCGAGGTCGACAACCTGCGCGACCGGCTGGCGCGCGCCGCGTCGGGTCAGGCGTTCCTGCTGCAGGGCGGCGACTGCGCCGAGACGTTCGCGGGCGCGACGGCCGAGCAGATCCGCAACCGCATCAAGACGGTGCTGCAGATGGCGGTCGTGCTGACCTACGGCGCCTCGATGCCCGTGGTGAAGATGGGCCGCATGGCCGGCCAGTTCGCCAAGCCCCGCTCGAGCGACACCGAGACGCGCGGCGAGGTGACGCTGCCGGCGTACCGCGGCGACATCGTCAACGGTTACGACTTCACGGAGAAGTCGCGTCAGGCCGACCCGCAGCGACTGCTCAAGGGCTACCACACGGCCGCGTCGACCATCAATCTCATCCGCGCGTTCACGCAGGGCGGCTTCGCCGACCTCCGCGAGGTGCATTCGTGGAACAAGGGCTTCGCGCAGAACCCCGCCAATCAGCAGTACGAGCGCATGGCGACCGAGATCGACCGCGCCATCCGCTTCATGGAGGCCGCCGGCGCCGACTTCGACGAGCTCAAGCGCGTGGAGTTCTACACCGGCCACGAAGGCCTGCTGATGGACTACGAGCGTCCGATGACGCGCATCGACTCGCGGACCAACACCCCGTACAACACCTCGGCGCACTTCCTGTGGATCGGTGAGCGCACCCGCGACCTCGACGGTGCGCACGTGGACTACTTCTCGAAGATCCGCAACCCGATCGGCGTGAAGCTCGGTCCGACCACGACGCCCGAGACCGCGCTCGCCCTCATCGACAAGCTCGACCCGCAGCGCGAGCCCGGACGCCTCACGTTCATCACGCGCATGGGTGCGGGCAAGATCCGTGACGCGCTGCCGCCCCTCCTGGAGGCGGTGCGCGACTCGGGCGCGACCCCCCTCTGGGTCACCGACCCGATGCACGGAAACGGCATCACGACGCCGACCGGCTACAAGACGCGTCGCTTCGACGACGTCGTGGACGAGGTGCGCGGCTTCTTCGAGGCGCACCGTGCCGTCGGGACGTTCCCGGGCGGCATCCATGTGGAGCTCACCGGCGACGACGTGACGGAGTGCCTGGGCGGCTCGGAGATGATCGACGAGGCGACCCTCGCGACGCGCTACGAGTCCCTGTGCGACCCGCGCCTGAACCACATGCAGTCGCTCGAGCTGGCGTTCCTCGTGGCCGAGGAGCTCGAGAAGCGCTGATCCGTCGGGGCTCGTCCGCGAGCGAGACATCCGCCCCCTCCGCGAGACTTCGCGTCCGTCACCGTCGGCACCCGTTTCGCTGACGTGCGCGAAGTCTCGCGTGGGCTTGTGGACAGTCAACGCGCACACCGAGGCTGCGCGGGCATCCTCGTGGGATGACTCGTTGGTCGGACCTCCCGGAGTCGCTCACGCGGGGGCCTTTCCTGTTCCACGACGCGGTCGATGCCGGTGTCGCACGCAGTCGCCTGCGCGCTCCGGACCTACGTCACCCGCATCGGGGACTGTACGTTGCCGGCGGTGAACCGCGCCATGTCGTCGCCCGGTGCGAGGAGATCGTCTCCCTGCTCGGTCAGGAACTCTGGTTCAGCCACGTGACCGCTGGGCGCCTGTGGAACTTCCCCCTGCCGTACGCATGGAGCGCCGACGAGGATCTGCATGTGATGGCCGTGTCGGATGCCGCCCCGATGCGCCGCCCGGGCATCATCGGCTGGGAGACCGAGGTGGCCGACCTGCCGCGGCTGATGCTCGGGATGCTGCCCGTGATCGCACCTGCGGACGTGTGGGCGCAGCTCGCCGTGCCGGGAGCGACGGGCGTGGACCCCGACACGGGATCGAGGCGGCGATTGACGTCGGACTGGCTCGTCGCCGTCGGCGACTACCTGCTCACGGGCCCACGCATCGGTCGGGCGCGGGTTCCGCTGTGCACACGAGACGACTTGATGCGCGCCATTCAGCGTCGCCGACGCAAGAGGGGCGTCAAGGACCTCGCCCTGGCACTCGATCGCGTTCGTCCAGGCGCGCACTCACCACGCGAGACCCTGCTGCGGCTCGGGCTCGTCGACCACGGTCTGCCCGAGCCCGACGTGCAGGTTCCGGTCGTGACGGCCGCGGGGCTGCGACACGCCGACCTCGGTTACCCCGACGCCCGGTTGCTGCTCGAATACCAGGGCGATCACCACCGCACGGACCGAAGGCAGTGGCTCGAGGATCTGACGCGGGTGCAGCTGCTTCAGGATGCCGGGTACGACGTCATGGTCGTCGGCGCAGCTGACATCGTGCCCGACTCGGCCGCTCTGGCGGGGCGTGTCCGTCGCGCGCTCGCCCGCGCACGCACGCGCGGCGCGTGATCCGCCGAGACTTCGCGTATGTCGCCCGGTGCGGTGTATCCGCGGACATTCGTGAAGTCTCGCGGGGCCCGACGGAAGGGGGACGAGTCAGAAGCTGCCCTCGATGCGGAGCGAGACCACGGTGCCCTTGCGCTGCATCGACCCGCCCTCGGGGTTCTGCGCCTCCACCTCGGTGGCCTCGTCCAGGACGACGTCCCACAGGGTGTTGTACTCCACGCGGAAGCCGGCGTTCGTGATCGCGGCCTTCGCCTGATCGCGGGTCATCCCGACGACGTCGGGCACTTCGAAGAGCGGGGGACCGCTCGAGACGACGAGCGTGACGGTGTCGCCGGGGCGCAGCCATCCCCCGTCGTCACGGCCCACGACCCGGAGGACGCGCCCCTCTTCGACGGTCTCGCTCGCCTCGGTCCGGCTGTCCTCGGCGACGGAGAGTCCGACGCGTTCGAGGTCGCTGCGCGCCGATCCCTCGCTCTGGCCCGCCACGTCGGGCACGGCGCCGAGCGAGACCCACAGCGTCGCGACATCCCCCTGGTGCACGGTGCAGCCCTCGCCGCAGGGCACGTCCTGGGAGCCGTCCTCGGGCGCGCCGGCCGGCCGGATCATGACGCCGACGACGGAACCGGCGGGACTGTCGGTGAAGAACTCGGCGTTGTCGTCGGCGACGGTCACGGACTGGTCGCCGAGCGCCGTGCGCGCGTCCTGCTCGGGCATCCCGAGGAAGGACCCGAAGGTCGCCTCGGCAGGCCCCAGCGAGACGAACACGACGACCTCGGTCTCGCGGTCCACGCGGTCGCCGCTGGCCGGATCAGTGCCGATCACCTGTCCGACGGGAACCTCGAGGCTGTGCTCGCCCCGCTCGACGGCCACGAGCGAATCCTGCTGAAGACGCTCGGATGCCTGCGGGAAGGTCATGCCCGACACATCGGCGACCTGCACCAGCGATCCCGGCCCCGAGCCGAACCACCATCCCGTTCCGGCGGCGAGGACCGCGAGGATCACCACGACGGCCGCCAGCCATGCGCCCTTGGCGCGGCGACGGCGGATGGCGCGGCGCAGGCGGGAGGCGTTGTCGACCTCCTCCATGGCGGTCGTGGGGCCCGTCGATGCGGTGGGCAGCACCGCGGTCAGCTCACCGGTCGAGGAGGTCGCCTGCTCGCGGGTCACCCCCAGCGGCGTCGTGCGCGTGACGGCGGGCGTGATGCCGAGCTCGCGCTCGATCTCGCGGAGTCGCTCGAGCATCTGACCCGCGTCGAGCGGACGGTCGTCGGGGGACTTCTCGGTCGCCCACAGCACCAGCTCGTCCAGCGGCTCGGGGACGCCGGGGTTCTTCACGCTCGGCCTGGGCACCGAGTCGGTCGCGTGCTGGAAGGCGATCTGCATGGGCTGCTCGCCCTTGTACGGCTGCTCGCCCGTGAGCATCTCGTACAGCATGATGCCGAGGGCGTAGATGTCGCTGCGGGCGTCGGCGGTGCCGCGGGTGACCAGCTCCGGGGCGAGGTAGGCGATCGTCCCCAGCAGCTGCGCGCCCGATGCCGTGTTCGCCGTCGTGGCGCGAGCGAGGCCGAAGTCGCCGATCTTGATGCGGCCGTCCTCGGCGAGCAGCACGTTCTCGGGTTTGACGTCGCGGTGCACGATGCCGGCGCGGTGGGCGGCGGCGAGGCCCGACAGCACGGCATCGAGGATCGTCACCGCCTGCGGCACGGTGAGTCGGCGCTGTTCGCGCAGGAGTTCGCGCAAGGTGATGCCGGGGAGGTACTCCATGACGAGATAGGCCATCTCGCCGTCCTGGCCCTGATCGAACACGTTCACCACGTGGGGATCGGCCAGGCGGGCCGCGGCGCGGGCCTCCTGGATGAACCGGCTCTGGAACATCGTGTCGTCGCTGAGGTGACTGTGCATCACCTTGAGCGCGATGCGGCGCTCGAGACGGAGATCGGTGGCGACGTAGACGGTCGCCATCCCGCCGCGGGCGATGCGAGCACGCACCCGGTACCGGCCGTCGACGAGACGCCCGATCAGCGGGTCCGTCTGCTGGCTCGTGCTCACGCGAAGAGTCTACGGACGCGCGCCTGCAAGCCAGCGGAGCGGCTCACCCTGCGACCGTACCGTTACGTGAGGGCTCACCCGAGCGCGGCGAGCCAGGCATACGCCGGCGCCTCCCACCGCGCGTAGCGGTCGGGGTATGCAGAGATCTGCACCGCCTGCGCCGCGTCGGCGAAGGACATGTCCTGCCAGCCCGGGATGTCGAGGAGGCCCCGCGTGCGGGATCCGTTCGGATCGGACGCGCCGCCGAAGAAGGCCTTGATGGAGCGCACCGGATCGCGCACTTCGTCGGGCGTGCCCCAGCCTGTGGCCGGCCGCTGCTGGAACAGACCGAGCGAATCCCGATCGCCCCAGTCCAGGTTGCGGATCCACGACTCCTGCATGGCGGTGCCCAGGGCGATCGCGATGCCCCGATCGGGCACGCCCAGTTCGCGACCCACGCGGATGATGAGCTGCGCGTTGGCGGTCTGCTCGGCGTCGAGCCCCGGGACGGTCGTCGCCGATGCCGGCACGGCGGCGATCGGCACGGCGATCCGCTGACCGGGATAGATGATCGACGAGGCATCCAGCCCGTTCGCGGCGAGCAGGGCGCGCGTCGTGACGCCGTGACGCTGGGCGATGCCGCTCATCGTGTCTCCGGCGACGACCGTGTACGCAGCGGCGGGGGCCGGCGACGGCGCCGGGGCCGGTGCCGGAGCGGCGGGGGAGGCGGTGCCGCCCGGCATCGTCAGCGTCTGCCCGGGGTAGATGATCGACGACCGCTCCAGGCTGTTGGCCGCGAGCACGGCGTGCGTGGTGAGGCCGTGGCGCTGGGCGATCGCGCTGATGGTGTCGCCCCGCTGCACGACATACGACGACGCGCTCGACGACGCGCTCGGCGGCGGCGGCGTCGTCGCCGCGTTGGCGCCCAGAACGAGCACCTGGCCCGGCTGGATCACAGAGCGCCATCCGAGCCCGTTGAGCGCCAGGACGTCCGCAGTGCGCAGCCCGAACCGGGCGGCGATGCCGCTGACGGTGTCGCCTCTCTGCACGACATAGGTCGCCGGAGCGGGCGCGGCGTGGGGAGCCTTGGGAGCGGCGTGGGTGGCGGCGCCGGCCGCGCGCATGAAGGAGGCGCCTTTGTGCGCGGTTGCGGTGGCTCCCTTGGGTGCGAGGGGAACGGATGCCGCAGCGCGGGCTCCTCGGGCCTCGGCCGATCCCGGCTCGGCGGCATCCCTCGGCTCGGCATGCGCAGGCAGGGCCGACAGCGACAGCGCGATCGAGCCGACGACGGCGACGGGAAGCCCCGCACGACGGGCCCGCTGGTGCGGATCACGGCGGGTCGGAGTTGCAGGTCGCACGAGTTGTCCCCCTCTGTCGACTGCGAAAACCGTGTCACGTATGGCAACTGGTGTCAACTGTCGTTGCACGTGTGACTGATGTGACATCCATGGTGTCGGTGCGCATCGTGGCGAGAAGCGGTGCGCCGGAGCGAGGATCTGAGATAGTTGCATCGTGACCGCTGACGCTTCGCGCATCGAGACCGAATGGCTCACCCTGCCCGAACTCGTGGAGGTGCTCGGCGAACCGCTGGGCCGCGTACGCCGCCTCCTCGATGAGTCCCATCTGGTGGGGTCGCGCCGCCACGGCGCGCTTGCGGTGCCCGCGGTCTTCATCAAGGACGGGCACCCGCTGCCGTCGCTTCGCGGCACCGCCATCGTGCTGCACGACGCCGGATTCTCGGACGACGAGGTCATCGACTGGCTGCTCGAGCGCGAGGACTCGATCGGGGTCGCCCCCATCGAGGCCCTGCTCGCCGGGCGCAAGAGCGAGGTGCGCCGGGTCGCGCAGACGCTCGCCTGATCCGCAGTCGCCGCGTCCGGGTACGCCGGGAGGAGGCCGGACTCAGGTGACGCGCACGGTGGCGGCGCGCGCCAGCTCGCGCAGGTCGCTCACCGCCGCGTGTCCCAATCGCGCGCCCACGAGCGCCCGGTCGGCTTCGCGCGCGAAGTCGGCGATCAGCGTCTCGACACGCTCGAGCGCTCCGCTGTCGACGATCGTCTGCTGAAGCGACGCGATCTGCCCTTCGTCCAGGTGCGGATCGCCGAGGAGCTCGTCGAGGATGCGACGCGACGGGGTGTCCAGCACCTCCCGGGCATAGGCGATGAGGACCGTGCGCTTCCCCTCGCGCAGGTCGTCGCCCGACGGCTTGCCCGTCTCGCGCTCGTTCCCGAACACGCCCAGGACATCGTCGCGCAGCTGGAAGGCCATGCCCAGCGGATGCCCGAATGCCGCGAGAGCCTGCCGCTGCTGGGCATCGGCTCCCGCCAGGGCGGCGCCGATCGCGAGCGGCTGCTGGACGCTGTAGCGCGCCGACTTGAGGGATGCCACGCGCAGAGCCCGCTCGGCATGCCGGTCGTCGGACTCCGATGCGAACGCGGACTCCTCGGCCACGTCGAGGAACTGCCCGAGTGTGACTTCGCGGCGCATCGTGGCGTACTCCCTGCGGGCCGCGCCGGCGTTCGTGCCGGCCGCTTCCAGCCCTTCCTCCAGCAGGTCGTCGCTCCACGCGACGAGGAGGTCGCCGAGCAGGATCGCCGCGGACCGGCCGAAGGCGGCGGCATCGCCGATCCAGCCGGCTCGTCGGTGGAGGTGCTCCAGCGCTCGATGAGCGGAGGGCCGGCCGCGACGGGTGTCGGAGTTGTCGATGAGGTCGTCGTGGACCAGCGCTGCGGCGTGGAAGATCTCGAGGGCGGCCGCGGCGGCGATCACCGACGCCGGCGGCGTTGCGGCCGGTCGCGAGGCTTCCTCCACCGCCCTCCACCCGGCGAGGCAGAACCGGCCCCGCAGACGCTTCCCGCCCGTCACGGAGGTGGCCGCGGAATCGATGAGGAGAGCCGCTTCGGCGCCCAGATCGGCGGCGCCCGCGCGCTGATCCGAGATGAAGTTGTCCAGTCGCTGAGAAACAGCTTCGATCGGCGCTTCGGAGGCGGACACGGGCCTAGCCTAGTGTTCTAGGGCGCGCGTAGAATCGTCGCCACCACAAGGACAGAGGGGGATGCATGCCACTCTCCGAACAGGAGCAGCGCCTGCTCGATGAGATGGAACGCCATCTCATGCGCAACGACGCGGATGTCGTCAGTGCACCGCGTGGCGGACGCTCGCTGAGCTATCGCAACATCGTCTACGGCACCATCCTCGTGCTGCTCGGCCTCGGCGGTCTCATCGTCGGGGTCTCCGTGCCCCTCATCGTCGTGGGCGTCATCGGATTCGTCGTGATGCTCGGCGGGGTCGTCCTCGCCGTCACGCCCGGCCGCGGCCCGGCACGCGTCCACGACCACGCCGACCGATCCGCCGCCAGACCCGGCAGGCCCTCCTCATCGTTCATGGATCGCATGAACGACCGATGGGACAGGCGGCAGGAAGGGCGCTGACGCGCCCGCCGTCCGAACCGGCAACGAGCACCGACCTCCGGGTCGGTGCTTTTTTGTTGCCCTGGCGGGGCCCATGCGCCGAGTGCTGGGGCGCTCAGGGAGAAGCGATGCACCGGAATGGTAGCGAAGTGGAGGAGAGTGGAGTAAAGTGGCGTGCATCCCGGGGGGCCGGCCAGAGGGGGGTGTGATGTTCCGATGCTGTTGGGCACGCACACACCCAAGCTGGACGACAAGGGCCGGGTCATCCTCCCCGCGAAATTCCGCGACGACCTGGGCGGAGGTGTCGTCGTGACCCGCGGCCAGGACCGATGCCTCTACGTCTTCAGCGAGCGGGAGTTCGAGCGCGTGCACGAGCGCATCCGCGAGGCGCCGCTGGCCAACAAGCAGGCCCGTGACTTCCTGCGCATGTTCCTCTCGGGGGCCAGCGCCGAGAAGCCCGACGGCCAGAACCGCATCACCATTCCGCCGCCCCTGCGCACCTACGCCGGCCTCGAGCGCGACCTCGTGGTCACCGGCGTCGGCGCGCACGCCGAGATCTGGAACGCCGAGACGTGGAACACGTACGCGGCGGCCAACGAAGAGACATACGCCGAGCTGGAGCAGGAGGTGATTCCGGGCCTGTTCTGAGGCCCCCGGTTGCGACTCCCAGCCGCTCACGCCCTGACGCACTTCCCCGGCGCCAGGTCAGAGTGGATGGGGATCGGAGCCGGGGGAGCGGAAGCCCCGACAACATGAACCTCCGCGACATCCACACCCCCGTGATGCTCGACCGCTGCGTCGAGCTGCTCGCGCCCGCGCTGGACCGCGAGGACGCCGTCCTCGTCGACGCGACGCTCGGGATGGGCGGGCATGCGGAGGCGCTCCTCGAGCGCTTCCCGCGGGTCCACCTCGTGGGCCTCGACCGCGACACCGACGCGCTGCGCATCGCCGGTGAGCGTCTCGCGCGCTTCGGCGACCGCGTCACGCTCGTGCACACCGTCTACGACGGCATCGCCGAGGCGGTGGCCTCCGCGGGCTTCGACAGGGTCGACGGCATCCTGTTCGACCTCGGCGTCTCGTCGCTGCAGCTCGATGTCGCCGACCGCGGATTCGCCTACGCGCAGGATGCGCCCCTGGACATGCGGATGGATCAGAGCTCGGGCCCCACGGCGGCCGACGTGCTCGCGACCTACGGCGAGGGCGACCTGCGACGCATCTTCGAGCGCTACGGCGAGGAGAAGCTCGCCGGCCGGTACGCGCGAGCGATCATCGCCGCCCGTGCCGAGGCGCCGATCGAGCGGTCGGGCCGGCTGGTCGAGATCCTCGTGGCCGCCACCCCCTACGCCGCGCAGCGCACCGGCCATCCCGCCAAGCGGGTGTTCCAGGCGCTGCGGATCGAGGTCAACCGCGAGCTGTCCGTGCTCGAACGCGCCATCCCGGCGGCGCTCGGCATCCTTCGCGTCGGCGGCCGCATCGTTGTGCTGTCGTACCAGTCGCTCGAGGACCGCCTGGTCAAGCGGGCCTTCGCCGAAGCCGCGGCGTCCACGGCGCCGCCCGGGCTGCCCGTCGAGCTGCCCGAGCACGCACCTCGGTTCCGACTGCTCGTCAAGGGCGCAGAGCTCGCCGGCGAGGCCGAGCGGGCGCAGAACCCGCGCGCGACCCCTGTGCGGCTGCGCGCCGCCGAACGCGTGAGGGAGGACGCATGAGCACCAACCTCGGTGCGCTCGCCACCGCGCCCATGTGGTCCGCGGCACCCGCACCCCAACGGCGGGATGCCCCGAGCCGGCGCCTGCGCGTCGTCGAGGCGCCCGCCCGTCGGCGCAAGCCCAAGCTGCTGTACGGCATCGTCGCCGTGATGGGCGCGTTCCTCATCGCGGCCGCGCAGATGGGCCTGTCGATCATGACGACGCAGGGTTCGTACGAGCTGTCGGCCCTGGCGAAGGAGCAGCGGGCGCTCACCTACGACAAGCAGATGCTCTACGACGACGTCGCGGGGCTCAGCTCCCCGCAGTATCTCGCCGCGAACGCCACCGCGCTCGGCATGGTGATCGACGAGTCCCCGAGCTACCTGCGGCTCAGCGACGGGGCGATCCTCGGAGCCTCGCAGGTGGCGGTGGGCTCCTCGTCGGTCGACGCGCTGGGCCGCGCCGCCGTTCCGAACGCGCTGATCACCGACACGCCGCTGGTCACCGAGCCCGATGCGACCATCGCCGGCCCGCCCGCGTCCGAGGAAGCGGCGGCGGCCGACGGTGGAGTCTCGAACACACCGCCCGCCCTTACCGACGGACTGCCCACCCCCAGCACACACTGAGCACGAACGAGAACGGACGCCGACTCGATGCGACGGGACGCTGACCGATGACCACACGCAGCACGAGGACGCCACGCCGTCGCACGGTGGTGGCCCTGGCCGTCGTCCTGTCGGTGCTCGCCGGGTTCATCGTGCGGCTGGTCGACATCCAGGTCGTCAACGCCGACGAGCACGTCTCCGACTCGATGGACTGGGCGTTCGCGGGGACGCAGGAGCTGTACGGCACGCGCGGGGCCATCGTGGATGAGAACGGGCAGACGCTCGCCGGCAGCATCCTCCTGTACGACTGCCAGCTCGATCCGCTGCTCATCCGGCAGACCGACGAGAGCATCATCGCGGGGAAGTCCGACGCACGGCTGTGGCAGGAGGTCTCGGTCGATGTGGCCTCCATCACCGGTCAGACGCCCGACGAGGTGCGGGGGATCGTGTCCGCGGCGCTGGCCGAGAACCCGGATACGCAGTACGCGAAGCTCAAGAACGGCGTCACGACCGAGCAGTACCGAGGGCTCGTGGCGCTCGCCCCGTATATCCAGTGCCTGCAGCATCCCGCCCGCGCGTACCCGGACGGGGCGGTGGCGGGCAACCTCGTCGGGTTCGTCGGCACCGACGGCGAGGCGCTCGAGGGGCTGGAGAAGCTGCAGAACGACTGCCTCGCCGCCACCAACGGCACCCGTCGATACCAGCAGGGCAAGGACGGCGTCATCATCCCCGGCACCGAGCAGGAGGAGCCCGCCGTCGACGGCGGCACCCTTCAGCTGACGATCAACCGCGACCTGCAGTGGTACCTGCAGCAGCTGATCGCCGAGCAGACGCAGAACATGGGCGCCCAGGCCGGCGCCATCCTCGTCTACGAGGCGAAGACGGGCAAGGTCCGGGCAGCCGCGGAGTTCCCGACGGTCGATCCCAACGACGTCGACGCGACGCCGGACGTCGATCGCAGCAGCCGCATCTTCCGCAACTGGTTCGAGCCGGGATCGACCTTCAAGGCGCTCACCGCCGCGACCGTCATCGACGCCGGGGGCCAGACGCCCGCGTCGACCGTCGTGGCGTCGGGCCTGGAGAACTTCCCGGGCGGGGCGCGCGTGCGCGACTCGTTCCAGCACCCGGCGTACACGTACACGCTGGCCGGCGTGCTGATCGATTCGTCGAACACCGGCATCTCGAAGTTCAGCGAGACCGTTCCGAACCAGACGCGCTACGACTACTTCAAGCGCTTCGGCATCGGAGAGGGCACCGCGTCGTACCCGGGTGAGCAGGCAGGTCTCATCTACCCCGCGGCGGACTGGGGCGCGCAGACGGCGTACAACACGTCGTTCGGGCAGGGTGTGACCACGACGATGCCCGAGCTCGCCCGCGCGTACGGCGCGATCGTCAACAACGGCGTGAAGATGCCGCTGTCGGTGGTCGAGTCGTGCACGACCGCCGACGGCACCGTCATCGAGCCGGAGCTCCCCGAGCCGGAGCAGGTCGTCAGCGAGAGCACGTCGGCGCAGATGCGCACGATGCTCGAGAACGTCTTCCTGCAGGCCCCGTACGCCAGCCAGGTCGCGATCCCCGGCTACCGGGTCGGCGGGAAGACGGGAACCGGTGAGAAGGCCGACCTCGTCAACGGCGGCTACAAGGCGGGCGTCTACTACACGACCATGGTCGGCTTCGCCCCCGCCGACGACCCCGAGTACGTCGTGGTCGTGACCCTCGATGAGCCGACGAAGGTAACATCGTCTGCGGCCAACGCGACCGCGTTCCAGAAGGCCATGACCCAGGTGCTCAAGACCTATCGCGTCATGCCCTCGACGACGGCGCCGGAGCAGCTGCCCAAGTTCGGGTAGCCGCCCGACACGGCCGGAGAACCATGATCGCGCTCACCATCGCCCAGCTCGCCCACGCCGTCTCGGGCGAAGTCCACCTCGCCGCCGGGGACACCCTCGACACCGTCGTGAGCGGCGCCGTCGACACCGACTCGCGCCTGATCGCGCCCGGCGGCGTCTTCGTCGCCAAGCCCGGAGCCGAGACCGACGGCCACCGCTTCGTCGGCGCGGCGATCGCGGCCGGTGCAGCCGTCGCGGTCGTCGAGCACGTCGTCGAGCCCGAGGACGGGTCCACGGTCACGCAGATCGTCGTGCCGGATGCCGTCGCGGCGCTGTCCGACCTCGCGCGCGTCGTCGTGGCGCGGGTGCGGGAAGCCGGAGCCCTGCGGATCGTCGGCATCACGGGCTCCAACGGCAAGACGACGACGAAGAACCTGCTCGCCCGCATCCTGGAAGGCGAGGGCGAGACGGTCTCGCCGAAGGCCTCGTTCAACAACGAGGTGGGTGCGCCGCTGACGATGCTGCGCGTCACCGACGACACCCGCTTCCTCGTGAGCGAGTTCGGCGCCAGCGCGCCGGGCGAGATCGCGCGCCTGGCGGGCCTGGTGCACCCCGACGTCGGAGTCGTGCTCATGGTCGGCATGGCGCACGCCGGCGGCTTCGGCGGCATCGAGGCGACCTTCCATGCCAAGTCCGAGCTCGTCCGCGCGATCCGCCCCGGCGGGCTGGCCGTGCTCAACGCCGACGACGCGCGCGTGTCGGCCATGGCTCCGATCGCGGCCGAACGGGATGCCGCGGTGCGGTGGTTCGGTCGGGGACCGGCCGCCGCCGACGTCCGCGCCGACGACGTCGCCGTGACGGCATCCGGCACGACGTTCACCGTGACCGCCGATGGACAGTCCCTTCCCGTGCGGCTGCGCGTGCTCGGCGAGCACCATGTGATGAACGCCCTCGCGGCCATCGCGACGGCCACCGCGCTCGGGGTCTCGCTGCCAGAGGCGGTCGAGCGGGTCGAGAGCGTCGAGATCGCCGAGCGGTGGCGCATGCAGCCCCTGGGCTCGGACCGGGTGCGCATCATCAACGACGCGTACAACGCCAGCCCGGACTCCATGGCGGCGGCGCTGCGCACGCTCGCGCAGATCGCCGGCCCGGGGGAGCGCACCGTCGCGGTCCTCGGCGCGATGAGCGAGCTCGGCGAGTACGCCGAGGAGGAGCACGACCGGGTCGGGCTGCTGGCGGTGCGCCTGGGCATCCAGCGCATCGTCGTCGTCGGCGCCGACGCGCGTCGCATGTACCTCGAGGCGGTGGCCCAGGGCTCGTGGGACAACGAGGCGGTGTTCTTCGAGACGGCCGACGAGGCGTTCGACTACCTGCAGGGCGAGCTGCGCGACGGCGACAGGGTCCTGGTGAAGTCCTCCAACTCGGCCGGGCTCAGGTTCCTCGGCGATCGTCTGGGAGAATCGTTCTCGTGAGATCACTCCTGACTTCGGCGGCGATCTCGCTGGCGTTCACGCTGTTCCTGACGCCCGTCTTCCTCCGGCTCTTCCGCGCATGGGGCTGGGGCCAGGTGATCCGGACTCCGGAGAACATCCACAACCCGAGCCACCACGCCAAGCGGGGCACGCCCACGATGGGTGGCACGATCTTCATCGCCGGCACTGTCGTCGGCTACCTCGTCGGAGCGTTCACCGGCAACAACCCGCCGACCATCTCCGGCCTCCTCGTGCTGTGGATGATGATCGGCTTCGGCGTCGTCGGATTCATCGACGATTACATGAAGGTGCGCAGCCAGCGCAGCCTGGGCCTCAGCGGTTGGCGCAAGATCGTCGGGCAGATGATCGTGCTCATCCCGTTCGGCGTGGTCGCCCTGAACTTCCCGAACCTGTACGACCAGACGCCGGCATCGCCCTTCATCTCGGTGTTCCGCGACGTCCCGGCGCTGTCGTTCATGGCGCTGGGCGCGGTGGTCGGCTGGATCCTGTACCTCCTGTGGGTCTCGATCATCGGCGTCGCGACCTCGAACTCCGTCAACCTCAGTGACGGCCTCGACGGTCTCGCCGCGGGCGCCGGCATCTTCGTCACCGGCGCGTACAGCCTGATCGCGTTCTGGCAGTTCAACCAGGCCTGCTGGGGCGGCGAGGCTCTGTCGCCGGCCGCGCAGGCCGCGTGCTATCCGACGCGGGACCCCTTCGACCTCGCCATCGTGTCGGCGTCCTTCGTCGGCGCTCTCATCGGGTTCCTGTGGTGGAACGCGCCCAAGGCGAAGGTGTTCATGGGCGACGTCGGATCCATGGCGATCGGCGGGGTGATCGCGGCCATGGCGATCCTCACCCGCACCGAGCTGCTGCTGATCCTCGTCGCCGGCGTCTACGTCATCGCCTCCGGCTCGGTGATCCTGCAGCGGCTGTACTTCAAGCTCACCCGCGGCAAGCGCCTGTTCCTCATGAGCCCGCTGCACCACCACCTCGAGATGCGGGGATGGCCGGAGATCACGATCGTCGTGCGGATGTGGATCATCGCGGGGCTGCTCGCCGTCTCCGGGATCGGGTTCTTCTACGTGGAATGGCTGTCGCGCACATGACCGTCTCGGACCGTCTGTCGCAGCTGACCAGCTGGCACGCCGACTGGAAGGGCCTGCGCGTCGCGGTGCTCGGGCTCTCGGTCACCGGCTTCTCGGTCGCCGACACGCTCGCCGAGCTCGGTGCCGAGGTGCTCGTGGTCACCGAGAAGGCCGAAGAGGAGTACGAGCGCCTGCTGCCGGTGATCGGCGCGCGTCTGTGGACCGGCCCGCTCGATGCGGTGCCGCAGGAGCTCGCCGACTTCGCGCCCGAGGTCGTTGTGGCCTCTCCCGGGTTCCCGCCGCGGCATCCCGTCGTGGCGTGGGCACGCGACTCGGGCATCGCCCTGTGGGGCGACGTGGAGCTCGCCTGGCGGGTGCGCGACAAGGTGCTGCGCCCGGACGGGACGCCGGCCGACTGGGTCCTCATCACCGGGACGAACGGCAAGACGACGACCACCCGGCTCACCGCGACGATGCTCGTCACCGGCGGTCTGCGGGCCGCGCCCGTGGGGAACATCGGCACCCCGGTCCTCGATGCCGTCCGGGATCCGTCGGGTTTCGATGCGCTGGTCGTCGAGTTGTCCAGCCACCAGCTGTGGTACCTGGGCCTGCAGGAGGGTCCGGACCCCGTCTCGCCGCACGCCGCCGTCTGCCTGAACCTCGCCGACGACCACCTCGAGTGGCACGGCTCGTTCGAGGCGTACCGCGACGCGAAGGCGCACGTGTACGACAACACGCGCGTCGCGTGCGTCTACAACAAGGCCGACGCCGCGACGATGCGCATGGTCGAGGACGCCGACGTCGTCGAGGGCGCCCGCGCCATCGGCTTCGATCTCGGCGTGCCCGGGCCCAGCGACCTCGGCGTCGTCGACGGGATCCTCGTCGACCGCGCTTTCCTGGAGGACCGCCGCACCAGCGCGCTGGAGCTGACCACGGTCTCGGAGCTGACCGACCTCGGCCTCGGGGCACCGCACGTCGCGGCGAACATCCTCGCCGCCGCGGCACTGGCGCGGTCCCTCGATGTGCCGCCGTCGGCGATCCGTCAGGCGCTGCGCGGCTTCCGGCTGGACCCCCACCGCATCCAGGTCGTCGCGCGGCACGCCGGCGTCACCTGGGTCGACGACTCCAAGGCCACCAATCCGCACGCCGCGGCCTCTTCACTGGCTGCCTATCCCGGTGCGGTGTGGGTGGTCGGCGGGCTTCTGAAGGGCGTGGACATCTCGCAGCTCGTCGCCGACCGCGGCCCTCGCGTGAAGGCGGCGATCGTCATCGGCGTCGATCGCGCGGACGTCGTCGCGGCGTTTGCACGACACGCCCCCGCGGTGCCTGTCTTCGAGGTCGACGCCGATGAGACTGAGGGAGTCATGACGCGGGTCGTCGAGCTGGCGGCCGGAGTCGCGCGTGACGGGGACGTGGTGCTGCTCGCCCCCGCCGCGGCGTCCTTCGACCAGTTCGCCTCCTACGCCGACCGCGGAACCCGATTCGCGGCGGCCGTCACGGAATGGATCGGAACGGGGGACGACGGTGAGCACGACGCACCCGCGGACCCGCCCGGCGCCGGCTGAGCCCGACTCCACCGCCAGGCGCGGCCTCGCCGCCCGCGTCTCGCTCGGCCGGGTCTTCGCCCCGGTCCCCAGCGAGTTCCTGCTCATCGCCTCGATGGCCCTGCTGCTGACCGTCTTCGGCCTGATCATGGTGCTGTCGGCGACATCGGCGACGGCGACGGCCCGCGGCGAGGCGCCATGGGAGATCGTCCTCAAGCAGGTCGTCTTCGCCGTGATCGGCATCCCGATCATGTTCATCGCCAGCCGGCTGCCGGTGAGCTTCTGGAAGAAGATGTCGTGGCCCGCCCTCATCCTCGCCGTCGGGCTCCAGATGCTGGTGTTCACGCCGCTCGGACACTCCGCCGACGGAAACCGCAACTGGATCACGGTCGCGGGATTCCAGGCGCAGCCGTCGGAATTCCTCAAGCTCGCCCTGGCGCTGTGGGTGGCCTATGTGCTCTTCCGCAAGCAGACGCTGCTGCGCAAGTGGCAGCACGTCTTCATCCCTCTCGTGCCGGTCGCGGGCCTGGCGATCGCCACGGTGCTCGCCGGCGAGGATCTCGGCACCGCGATGATCCTCGTGCTGATCGTGCTCGGCGGCCTCTTCTTCTCCGGCGTCCGGCTGCGGATCTTCATCCTTCCCGCGATCGCGGCGGCCGTCGCCGTGGCATACCTCGCCATCGCGAGCCCGGACCGCATGCGGCGGTTCATGAGCTTTCTCAACCCCAACTGCCTGGACGACTACTACAACGACTGCTACCAGCCGCTGCACGGCATCTGGGCCCTGGCAGGCGGCGGCATCTTCGGCCTGGGCCTGGGGAACTCCCGGGAGAAGTACGACTGGCTTCCCGCCGCGGCGAACGACTACATCTTCGCGATCGTGGGGGAGGAGCTCGGTCTCATCGGCTGCGCCGTCGTGCTCGCGCTGTTCGCGCTCTTCGCCGTCGGCGCCTTCCACGTGATCCGGAAGACCGACGATTCCTTCGTGCGCATCGCCGCCGGTGGGATCACCGTGTGGGTCGTCGGGCAGGCTCTCATCAACATCGGCGTCGTCCTGCGCGTGTTCCCGGTGCTCGGCGTACCTCTGCCGTTCATGTCCCAGGGCGGCACATCGCTGCTGTCGGTCCTGCTCGCGTGCGGCGTGCTGCTGTCGTTCGCCCGATCGCTTCCCGCCCGGCCCCTCGCGCCGGCGCGCTGACGGCCGGCGCGCACGGCGGAGCGCGGCCGAACCGGCGGGGATCAGGATCGACGCGATCGCTGCGCCGTTAGGCTCGGGTGGGTGACGACGTATCTCCTCGCCGGCGGCGGGACCGCCGGGCACGTCAACCCGCTCCTGGCCGTCGCCGACGCGCTGCGCGCGCGCGATCCCGAGGCGGAGGTCCTCGTGCTGGGCACGAGGGAGGGCCTCGAAGCGCGCCTCGTGCCCGAGCGGGGCTACGAGCTGCTCTTCGTCGACAAGGTGCCCTTCCCGCGCCGGCCGAACCGCGCCGCGGCGGCCTTCCCGATGCGCTTCCGTCGCGCGATCGCCCAGGTGCGTCAGCACATCAGCGCCCGCGGCGTGGACGTCGTCGTCGGATTCGGCGGGTACGCGTCGGCGCCGGCGTACGTCGCCGCCGGACGGGCCGGCGTGCCGTTCGTCGTCCACGAGGCCAACGCCCGGCCGGGCCTGGCGAACGTCCTGGGCGCCCGCCGCGCGGCCGGCGTGGGCGTGACCTTCCCGGGCACGCCCCTCAAGCGCTCGCGCGTGGTCGGGATGCCGCTGCGCCGCGAGATCGTGAGCCTCGATCGCTCCGCGCGGCGAGAAGAGGCCGCCGCGCACTTCGGCCTGGAGCCTGACCGTCCGGTGCTGCTCGTCTTCGGCGGTTCGCTCGGCGCGCAGCGGCTCAACGAGGCCTTCGGCGAAGGTCACGGTGAGGCCTGGCGCGACGTCGTGGCGGCCGGCTGGCAGCTGCTGCACGTCACCGGTGAGCGCTCGGAGCTGTCGGATCCCGGGGCACGGGGATACGCCGTGCACCGCTACGTCGATCGGATGGACCTCGCCTTCGCCCTCGCCGACCTCATCGTCTCGAGGGCGGGGGCGGCCACCGTGAGCGAGATCAGCGCGCTCGGCATCCCGGCCGTGTACGTGCCCTATGCCGTCGGCAACGGCGAGCAGGCATTGAATGCCGCCTCCGCCGTGCGCGCCGGGGCGGCCCTGCTGATCCCGGATGCCGAGTTCACCGGCGAGCGCGTGCGCTCCGAGGTGATCCCCCTCCTGGCCGACGACGCCCGGCGGACCGCGATGACCGCGTCGGCGGCATCCGTCGGCACCCGGTCGGGCACCGAGAACGTGGTCGCCATGATCGACGACGCCCTGGCGCGCTGACGCGGGGCCCGTCCGACGTCGTTTCAGAGGGAATCTGCGCAGGCGAGGAGCAGAAGGCGGGGTTGCGGCCCTCTGATGCGTCGATCTCCTCTGAGCGGGCGCCCGAGCCGATTCAGCGCGTCCTCACCGCCCGAAGCGCCGCCGTGACGAGTGCGAGCGCCTCATCCGCGTCGAACCTCAGGTGCCGCACCTGATCGGCGAACGCTGCCGCGGCGCGCTCCAGCTGCTGCCTGGCGGGGTCGGCGTCGAACGAGACGAACGTGCCGTTGCGGCCGCGGGTCTCGATGACCCCGGATGCCTCGAGTTCGCGGTACGCGCGCGCCACCGTGCCCGGAGCGACGCCGAGGTCCTCCGCGAGCTTGCGGACGGTCGGCAGCCGATGCCCGGGCGGCAGCGCGCCGGAGCCCACCGCGTCGATCACCTGCGCGCGCAGCTGCTCGAACGGCGGGATGTGCGACGACGGATCGATGGCGATGATCCATTCCATCCCGTCACTGTGGCGCGGGTTGTACCAACGTGTCAACACGACGTCGGAGCGGGACCGGGTCGGGGTCGCCCAGCGCGCCGGGGCCGGGGCATCCGTCGCCCAACTTAGGATTGACGGGTCATGATCAGACCCGACCTCAGCCTTCCAATCCCCGAGCACATCGAGGCCGCCCACTTCATCGGCATCGGCGGCTCCGGCATGTCGGGGCTCGCGCGGATGTTCCTCGAGCGCGGCATCCGCGTGTCGGGCTCGGACCGCGCCGACAGCAAGGGACTGCGGGAGCTGGAGGCGCTGGGGGCCGCCGTCTACGTCGGTCACGACGCCGCCAACCTCGCAGACGACGTCGACACCGTCGTGCACACCGGCGCCATCTGGCCCGAGAACCCCGAGTTCGTGCTCGCCAAGGAGCGCGGGCTCCACGTCATCCACCGTTCGCAGGCGCTGTACTGGCTGATCGGCGGGCGCCGGCTCGTCTCGGTCGCCGGCGCACACGGCAAGACGACGTCGACCGGCATGATCGTCACGGCCCTGCGCGACCTCGGCGTGGACCCGACCTTCGTCAACGGCGGCGTCATCGCCCAGCTCGGCGTCTCGAGCGGCAGCGGCGCGGACGACCTGTTCGTCATCGAGGCCGACGAGTCCGACGGCACGTTCCTGCTCTACGACACCTCGATCGCCCTCATCACGAACGTCGACCCCGACCATCTCGACCACTGGGGCACGCGCGAGGCGTTCTACGCGGCCTTCGCGCGCTTCGCCGACGAGGCCCGCGAGGCGGTCGTGATCTCGTCGGACGATCCCGGTGCGCGGCTCGTTTCCGAGCAGCTGACGCATTCGCGGATCGTCACGTTCGGCGAGGCCGAGGACGCCGTGGTCCGCGTGACGGGCATCCGCACCGACGGTCCGGTCTCGTTCTCCATCACCCACGACGGCATGACCGTCGAGGCGCGCCTGCCCATCCCTGGTGCGCACAACGCGATCAACGCCGCGGGCGCGGTGGCGGTGCTGCTGACCCTCGGGCACGGGCTCGAGGCGGCCGTGCGCGCGGTCGAGGGGTTCTCGGGCACCGTCCGCCGCTTCGAGCTGCACGGCGTCGAGCGCGGCGTGAGCGTCTACGACGACTACGCCCACCACCCGACGGAGGTCGCGGCGGCACTGTCGGCGGCGCGCACGGTGATCGGCGGCGGGCGCATCATCGCGCTGCACCAGCCCCACACCTACTCCCGTACGCAGCAGATGTACCGGGAGTTCGCCGAGGTGCTCGAGGGACTGGCCGACCACACCGTCGTGCTCGACGTGTACGGCGCCCGCGAGGATCCCGTTCCCGGTGTCACCGGCGAGCTCGTCAGCGGCGCCTTCGACGACCCCTCGCGCGTCCACTTCGTGGCGGACTGGCAGGCTGCGGCCGATTACACCGCGTCGATCGCCCGCAGCGGCGACTACGTCATCACGCTGGGCTGCGGCAACGTCAACCTGATCATCCCGCAGGTGCTCGAGGCTCTCGAGCGCAGCGCGGCGGATCCGGGGAAGTAGCCCCGCGTGCGCCGGCCGTCGCCGTTGCCGCAGCCGCCCGCGCGCGCCGCCGAGCAGCCGGCCCCGTCCGCCGGTCACGGCCGTTCCGCGCGTCGCTCCGAGGCGGGCATGGCGGATGCCACGGCGGCCGACTCCCGCGTCGCGCCGCAGCACGACGACACGGCGCCCGTCATCCCCATCACCGCGCCGCTCGACCCGCGCGGAACGGGGGAGCCCCACGTGGCCGCCGAGGACGCGCCGCCCGGAGTCGGCTTCCGTCAGGTCTGGAAGGCGGCCCGCGCCCGGCGCAGGGCGCTGCGCGCGGAGGTCCGCCGGTTCACGGCCCGCCAGCGGCGTCGCCGGGCGATCTGGCTCGGCGTGGCGGCATCCCTGCTCGCCGTGGCGCTCGGCACGGTCGGCGCCGCGTACAGTCCGCTGTTCGCGGTGCAGCGCATCACCGTCGCCGGAGTGCAGCAGCTGGACCCCGACGAGGTGACCGCCGCGCTGTCGGATCAGATCGGCACGCCCTTGCCGCTCATCGACGAGAGCGCGATCAAGGCCGAGCTCGTCGCCTTCCCACTGGTGGAGTCGTACACCCTCGAGGCGCGCCCGCCGCACGACCTGGTGGTGCGCATCGTCGAGCGCACGCCGATCGGCGCGATCGAGACGCGCGCGGGCCACACCGTCGTGGATGCCGCGGGCGTCGCGCTGTCGACCTCCGCCACGCCACCGGCGGGTGTCCCCGTGCTGTCGATCCGCGGCGGCGTGGATTCGGACGCCTTCACGGCGGCCGGACAGGTGATGCGATCGCTTCCCGAGGAGATCCGCGCGCAGGTCACGGCCGTGGCCGCAACCACACCCGACGACGTGACGCTCACGCTCGGCGGCACGCAGACGCAGGTCGTGTGGGGCAGCGCCGAGGACTCCGCCTACAAGGCCTTCGTGCTGCAGCGCGCGATGGCCTCACGGCCCCCGGCCGACGTCTCCAGCTACGACGTCTCGTCGCCGCAGGCGATCGTCATCCGCTGACCTCGCGACTTCCGACACGGGATGGCGCGACACGCCGCGCGGGTCCGGGCTTGGCGACGGCATCGCCTTACTTTCGAGTCGAGGAATTGCATACCGGGCAATTCTTTATACCTCTACTAGAGGTTGAAGGTTACGAAGGTCCAGGGCTACGGAGGCCGGCATGAGCCAGAACCAGAACTACCTCGCCGTCATCAAGGTGGTCGGGGTCGGCGGAGGCGGCGTCAACGCCGTCAACCGGATGATCGAGCTCGGCCTGCGGGGCGTCGAGTTCATCGCCATCAACACCGATGCCCAGGCGCTGCTGATGAGCGACGCCGACGTCAAGCTCGACGTCGGACGCGAGCTCACGCGCGGCCTCGGCGCCGGCGCGGATCCCGAGGTCGGCCGGCGAGCCGCCGAGGACCATGCCGAAGAGATCGAAGAGGCCCTGCGCGGCGCCGACATGGTCTTCGTCACCGCCGGCGAAGGCGGCGGGACCGGCACCGGCGGTGCGCCCGTCGTCGCGAAGATCGCGAAGTCGATCGGCGCACTCACGATCGGCGTCGTGACCAAGCCCTTCTCGTTCGAGGGACGCCGTCGCCAGCAGCAGGCCGAATCCGGCGTCGCGCGCCTCAAGGAAGAGGTCGACACCCTCATCGTCGTGCCGAACGACCGCCTGCTCGAGATCAGCGACCGCGGGATCTCCATGATCGAGGCGTTCGCGACCGCCGACCAGGTGCTCCTCGCCGGTGTGCAGGGCATCACCGACCTCATCACGACTCCGGGTCTGATCAACCTCGACTTCGCCGACGTCAAGTCGGTCATGCAGGGCGCCGGCTCGGCGCTCATGGGCATCGGATCCGCCCGCGGTGCCGACCGTGCCATCAAGGCGGCCGAACTCGCGGTCGAGTCGCCCCTGCTCGAGGCCTCGATCGAGGGCGCGCACGGTGTGCTGCTGTCCATCCAGGGCGGGTCGAACCTCGGCATCTTCGAGATCAACGACGCCGCGCAGCTGGTCAAGGAAGCGGCTCACCCGGAGGCGAACATCATCTTCGGCACCGTGATCGACGACACGCTCGGCGACGAGGTGCGGGTCACCGTCATCGCCGCCGGCTTCGACGGCGGCGAGCCGCAGGCGCGCATCGAGCCGATGACGGCCGCGCGCGTCGTCACGGCGCCGGCGCTGCCCACGACGTCGGCCGACGATGCCGCGAAGGACCGCGAGGTCGAGCCGGCCGTCCCCGTCTCGGTGGCGGCCGTGTCCGACAGCTCGTACGACTCCGCGTTCGGCGACGACGACCTCGACATCCCCGACTTCCTGAAGTAAGCCCCCGACGGGCCAGCCGATGACGGACCTCGCCGAGCGCCTCGCCGCCGTCGACGCCCAGATCGCGGATGCCGCGCGTGCGGTGGGCCGGGATGCCTCTGAGCTCACGCGCATCGTGGTGACGAAGTTCCACCCGGCGTCACTCGTCGCCGACCTGTACCGGCTCGGCGTCCGTGACGTGGGGGAGAACCGCCAGCAGGAGTTCAGCCGCAAGGTCGTCGAGGTCGGGGCGCTCGAGGGGCTGCGATGGCACTTCATCGGGCAGGCTCAGACCAACAAGGCGCGGGCGATCCGGGCTGCGGCATCCGTCGTCCATTCGGTGGACCGCGCCCGGCTCGCCGACGCGCTGCATCACGCGGCAGACGACGGCGATCCCGTGCTCGACGTGCTGCTGCAGGTGAACCTCACCGACGATCCCGGCCGCGGCGGCGTCGCCCCTGCTGAGCTCGAGGCGCTGGCGACGCACGCGGCGCAGCTGCCGTCCCTGCGGGTGCGCGGCGTCATGGCGGTGGCGCCCCTCGACGAACCGCCGGCGCCGGCCTTCGAGCGGCTTCGCCGCTACGCCGACACCGTGCGCGCCGTCGTGCCCGACGCCGACTGGATCTCGGCCGGCATGACCGCCGATTTCGCCGAGGCCATCGCCGCGGGCGCGACACACCTGCGGATCGGCTCGGCAATCACGGGCCCGCGGCCGGAACGCGGTTAACCTCAGAACAGATGAGCACTACGGAGGATGCGATGTCGAACCCGCTCAAGAAGACCATGGTGTACCTGGGCCTCGCCGACGAGGAAGAGGTCTACGAGGAGCCCGCGCCGCAGCAGCGCGCCCGCAAGCCTGAGGCCGTGGTCGAGAAGGCGGCGCCCGTGACGCCGATCCACCGTCCCGCCGTCGTGCGTCAGCCGGCGCCGCCCACGGTCAACGAGATCCTGACGGTGCACCCCAAGCAGTACCGCGACGCTCAGGTGATCGCCGAGAACTTCCGCGAAGGCATCCCCGTCATCATCAACCTCTCGCAGATGAGCGACGCGGACGCACGCCGCCTCATCGACTTCGCCAGCGGCCTCTCGCTCGGCCTCTACGGGCGCATCGAGCGGGTCACCAGCAAGGTGTTCCTGCTCTCGCCCGAGAACGTCGCCGTGTCCGGTGACGGCGCGGTGGCACAGGCCGACGCGGATTCGGTTCCGTTCACGCAGCCGTAGTCTGGCTTCGTGGCTGTCGTCCAACTCATCGCATCGATTCTCAACCTCGCGCTGCTGCTCTACGTCTTCGTGCTGCTGGCACGACTGATCCTGGAGTGGATCCCGTTCTTCAACCGGGAGTGGCGCCCCCGTGGGGCGGGGCTGGTCGCGGCTGAGATCGTGTACACCGTCACCGACCCGCCCATCCGGCTGTTCCGCCGTCTCATCCCGCCGCTGCGGGTGGGAACGATCGCGATCGATTTCGGCTTCGCCCTGACGATGCTGCTGTGCTTCATCCTGCTCAGCGTGACGCGCGCCATCGCGAACTGACGGCCGTCTTCGCGCGTCACCGTCCTTCGACAGTCCGATGAGGCGCGGCTATGCTTTCCTGGTACGACCGACCCCCAGCCGGTCCACCGACATCGGCCAGCGACCTGAGCGCTCGAAAGAGGAATCACCATGGCATTGACCCCCGATGACGTCGTCACGAAGCAGTTCCAGCACGTCCGCTTCAAGGAGGGTTTCGACCCCGACGAGGTCGACGACTTCCTCGACGAGATCGTCGTCGAGTGGCGCAAGGCACTCGCCGAGAACGAGGAGCTGAAGGCCAAGCTGGCCGCGTACGAGTCCGGCGCGACGCCCGCTCCTGCGCAGGCCGCGGAGCCCGCTCCCGCCCCGGCTCCCGTCGCCGAGGCTCCCGCCGCCACGACGGCGCCCGCCGCCAGCGCCGGCATCATCGAGCTGGCGCAGCGCCTGCACGACGAGCACGTCGCCGAGGGCATCGCCCAGCGCGACCAGCTGATCGCCGACGCCAAGGCGCAGGCCGCATCCATCGTCTCGGAGGCCGAGACGCGCGGCCGCGAGGAGCTCGCCAAGCTCGAGCGCGAGCGCACGAACCTCGAGGGCCGCATCAGCGAGCTGCGCAACTTCGAGCGCGACTACCGCGCGCAGCTGCGCAGCTACATCGAGGGCAAGCTGCGCGACCTCGAGACCACGGCGACGACCTCCGGCGCCCAGTCGGTCTCGGCCGTGGGCCTCTAGGCCGGCCCTTTGACAGGCCGACCCCGGTCCCTGAGCCCCTCCAAGGGTCGTCAGGCGGCGGCCGGCATCACCATCGCGATCCTCGCGGTGGTGGTGCTGGCCGCCGACCAGTTGACCAAGCATTTCGCTCTCGAGAATCTGCCCTTCCAGGAGCCCGTGCGGGTTCTCGGCGACTTCCTCAGCTTCTATCTCACCCGCAACCCGGGTGCCGCCTTCTCTCTCGGCGAGGAGGTGACGTGGGTCTTCACGATCGCCCTGGCCGCCGTGGCGGTCGCCATCGTCTGGCTCGCTGCCACCCGCGTGACCTCCCGACTGTGGTCGGTCGCCCTCGGGCTGCTGCTCGGCGGCGTGCTCGGCAACCTCGCCGATCGGCTGCTGCGTGACCCCGGGTTCGGCGTCGGGCACGTCGTGGACTTCATCCTGACGCCCTGGATGTGGTTCCTCCCGGGCATGTCGCCGGCCATCTACAACGTCGCCGACATCTTCATCGTCTCGATGATGATCGCCGTCGCGCTGCTCGTGCTCCTCGGCATCCGTCTCGACGGCACCCGTGAGCGCCGCCGCGCCGAAGACGAGCCGGCGGAGGGAGCCCACCGCGCGACCCCCGGCGACGCCGCGACCGGCGCCGAGGCATCCGGCTCCCAGAAGGACTGACGTGGAGTCCCGCAGCCTTCCCGTGCCGGATGGGCTCGACGGCACACGCGTCGACGCCGCGCTGGCCAAGATGCTCGGCTTCTCGCGCACGTTCGCGGCCGACGTCGTCGAGGCGGGAGGCGTCGCGATGGACGGGCGCGTGCTGGCCAAGAGCGACAAGCTCGCCAGTGGCGCGTGGCTGGAGGTGTCGTGGACACCGAAGGAGGAGCCGCGCGTCGTTCCCGTCGCCGTGCCGGAGCTGGGCATCGTGCATGACGACGACGACATCGTCGTGGTCGACAAGCCGGCGGGTGTCGCCGCGCACCCCTCCCTGGGATGGGAGGGGCCGACGGTGCTGGGCGCGCTGGCCGCCGCCGGCTTCCGGATCGCCACCACCGGCGCGGCGGAACGTCAGGGCGTCGTGCACCGCCTCGACGTCGGCACGAGCGGCCTGATGGTGGTGGCCAAGACGGAGTCGGCGTACACGGCGCTCAAGCACGCGTTCAAGGCGCGCGAGGTGGACAAGGTCTACCACGCCGTCGTCCAGGGGCACCCCGACCCGCTCTCCGGCACGATCGACGCGCCGATCGGACGGCATCCCACGCATTCGTGGAAGTTCGCCGTCACCCCCGCGGGCAAGGACTCGGTGACCCACTACGAGACCATCGAGGCGTTCCGCGGAGCGGCCCTGCTAGAGATCCACCTGGAGACCGGAAGGACGCACCAGATCCGCGTGCACATGGCCGCGCACCGGCACCCCTGCGTGGGCGACCCGCTGTACGGTGCGGACCCGACCCTGTCGGCGCGGCTGGGACTCGCTCGTCAGTGGCTGCATGCGCAGGAGCTGTCCTTCACCCACCCGGCCACGGGGGAGTGGGTCACCTTCACCTCGCACTATCCCGCCGACCTCGCCCACGCGTTGGAGATCCTGCGCGGCGACTGAGCCGCGCTCGCGTGGGCCCGGGTCCGACGGCGACCGCTCACCGCGGCGCGCGGCCGCCTTCGAAGTGCGCCGGGTCGTCCTCGGCCACCGCGTGCGCGATGCGGCGCAGCATGTCGCGGTCCAGCTCGGGCAGCTCATCGAGCCCGTACCAGCCGACCTCGGTCATCTCGCCGTCCGCGGGGTACGGCTCGCCCGAGACCCAGGCGCACCGGAACGTCAGATCCAGATAGTCGGCCTGGTCGCCGTTGCCGTAGACGATGCGAGGGATCTGGTGCACCCACGCCAGGCGCTCGACGCGGCACACCACCCCTGCTTCCTCGAGGGCCTCGCGCACCGCCGCGTCGGCGGGCTCCTCTCCGGGGTCGACGATGCCGGTGATCGGTGTGAGCGCGCCGTTGTCGCTGCGGCGTCCGAGCAGCACGGTGTCGCCGCGGAACACCACCGCGGTGACCCCCGCGAGCGCCAGCGGGTGCGTGCCGATCATGCGGCGCAAATCCAGGACGAAGTCGGGAGTCGGCATGCCCTCAGCCTACGAACCCGGCGCGGGACTGTCGCTCACGGCCGCCGCGCCGTGGACGATGTCGGATGCGGCGGGCACAGTGGAACCATGTCGATCAGCGTGCGTCCGGCAACGGTGTTCCAGGACGTCGCCGCGGTGATCGGCCCGAAGAACCCCGGGTCGAACGTGTGCTTCTGCCTGAGCTACCGCCTCGGCTCCAAGGAGAATCTCGCCCTGCGTGGGCCCGCGCGTGCCGAGCGCGTGCGCGAGCTGTGCGCGCAGGATCCCCCGCCGGGCGTCCTGGCGTACGACGGCGACGAGCCGGTGGGATGGGCGGCCCTGCACCCGCGCTCCGACACGTCGTTCGCGCGCAACCGCCGCATCCCGCACGTGGACGACCTCGAGGTGTGGTCGCTGTGGTGCTTCCGCGTCCGGCCCGGACACCGCAAGCAGGGGATCATGCACGCCCTGCTGGACGGCGCGGTCGCGTACGCGCGCGAGCGCGGTGCGCCGGTGGTCGAGGGCTACCCCGTCGACAACAAGGGCGAGAAGGTCGACCTCACGATGGCCTATGTCGGCACCCGTCGCCTGTTCGAGCGGGCCGGGTTCACGAAAGCCGCCGACACGACGTCCGTGCTCGCCGGGTTCCCGCGCGTCGTGATGCGGCTCGACCTGCGCGACAACCCCTAACGTGAGAGCGTGAACGACCTCCTGCGGCGCCGGCTCTCCCGCGCGAACACGCTCTACCTGGATCTCGTCGACACCCTCAGCGCCGAGCAGCTGGGCTCGCGACTGGCGGACCTCCCCTCCGACACGATGGGGCACCAGCTGTGGTGCGTACTCGGGGCGCGGGAGAGCTACCCTCGCGCGGCGCGTGCGGGCGCGTGGCAGGGCTTCACCAGTCCGGTGCCGCGTGATGCCGCCGATGCCGGCGCGCTGCGCGCCGCGCTCGTGGCGACCGCGGGCGCCGTGGACGAGTGGATCGCGGGCCTCGACGCGGCGGATGAGGCATCGTTCACCTACGCGCTGGCGCTGCTCGAGCACGAGACCCAGCATCAAGGCCAGCTGATCCGCTACCTCTACGCACTGCGGATCGACAGGCCGCACTCGTGGCAGCAGCAGTACGCGCTCGACGAGGACTTCTGACCTTCACCCTCTGGTCGAAGGTGAAACGACCTCGACGGGCGGAACCGGGACACCCCCGACGGCGCGGTCGTCGATGTCGGCGCCGTTCGTAGACTCGATCCGTGGCATCCGACTCCTTCGTTCACCTGCACGTGCACAGCGAGTACTCGATGCTCGACGGGGCCGCCCGCATCGGCCCGATGGTGCAGGAGGCGGTGCGCCAGGGCATGCCCGCGATCGCGGTCACCGACCACGGCAACACGTTCGCGGCGTTCGAGTTCTACAAGACCGCGAAGGATGCCGGCATCAAGCCGATCATCGGCATCGAGGCCTACGTGACCCCGGGCACGCACCGGGCCGACAAGGCCCGTGTGCGGTGGGGCACCCCGGAGCAGAGCGACGACGACGTGTCCGGATCGGGCGCGTACACCCACATGACGCTGCTCAGCGAGACGACCGAGGGCATGCACAACCTGTTCCGGCTGTCGTCGCTGTCGAGCATCGAGGGCTACTACTTCAAGCCGCGTATGGACCGCGAGCTGCTCCAGAAGTACAGCAAGGGACTCATCGCGACCACCGGGTGCCCGTCGGGCGAGGTGCAGACCCGACTGCGGCTGGGGCAGTACGACGCGGCGCGGGCTGCGGCGGCCGAGTTCCAGGACATCTTCGGCAAGGGGAACTACTTCGCCGAGATCATGGACCACGGGCTCGCGATCGAGCGACGCGTGATGACCGATCTGCTGCGCATCGCGAAGGACCTCGACATCCCGCTCGTCGCCACGAACGACCTGCACTACACGCACCAGCACGATGCGACCAGCCACGCCGCGCTGCTGTGCGTGCAGTCCGGGTCGACGCTGGACGACCCGAAGCGGTTCAAGTTCGACGGCGACGGCTACTACGTCAAGTCGCCGGCCGAGATGCGCCAGGTCTTCCGCGACCATCCCGAGGCGTGCGACACGACGCTGCTCATCGCCGAGCGCTGCGACGTCGAGTTCAACACCAGCGCCAACTACATGCCGCGGTTCCCGGTGCCCGAGGGCGAGACCGAGGAGTCGTGGTTCATCAAGGAGGTCGAGAAGGGCCTCCACGAGCGGTATCCCGGCGGCATCCCCGACGCCGTGCGCAAGCAGGCCGAGTACGAGACCGGCGTCATCACGCAGATGGGGTTCCCGGGCTACTTCCTCGTCGTCGCCGACTTCATCAACTGGGCCAAGCGCAACGGCATCCGCGTCGGCCCCGGACGAGGCTCGGGTGCGGGGTCGATGGCGGCTTACGCCATGCGGATCACCGACCTCGACCCGCTGCAGCACGGGCTCATCTTCGAGCGGTTCCTCAACCCGGACCGCGTGTCGATGCCCGACTTCGACGTCGACTTCGACGACCGCCGTCGTGGCGAGGTGATCCAGTACGTCACCGAGAAGTACGGCGACGAGCGCGTCGCGCAGATCGTGACGTACGGCACGATCAAGGCCAAGCAGGCGCTGAAGGACGCGGGCCGCGTGCTCGGCTTCCCGTTCAGCATGGGCGAGCGCCTCACGAAGGCGATGCCGCCCGCGGTGATGGGCAAGGACATGCCGCTGTCGGGCATGTTCGACCCTCAGCATCCGCGGTACAAGGAAGCGGCGGAGTTCCGCACGCTGATCGAGACCGACCCCGAGGCCAAGACGGTCTTCGACACCGCCCAGGGCCTGGAGAACCTCAAGCGCCAGTGGGGCGTCCACGCGGCGGGCGTCATCATGTCCAGCGAGCCGCTGATCGACATCATCCCGATCATGAAGCGGGAGCAGGACGGTCAGATCGTCACCCAGTTCGACTATCCCGCGTGCGAGTCCCTGGGCCTGATCAAGATGGACTTCCTGGGGCTGCGCAACCTCACCATCATCAACGACGCCCTCGACAACATCGCCGCGAACCGGGGGCACCCGCTCGTGCTGGAGGATCTCCCGCTCGACGACAAGGCGTCGTACGAGCTGCTGTCCCGCGGTGACACGCTGGGCGTGTTCCAGCTCGACGGCGGACCGATGCGCTCGCTGCTGCGGCTGATGAAGCCCGACAACTTCGAGGACATCTCCGCCGTCATCGCGCTGTACCGGCCGGGACCGATGGGCGCCAACTCGCACATCAACTACGCGCTGCGCAAGAACGGGCAGCAGGACATCACGCCGATCCATCCGGAGCTGGAAGAACCGCTCGCGGACATCCTCGACACCACGTACGGCCTCATCATCTACCAGGAGCAGGTGATGGCCATCGCCCAGAAGGTGGCAGGCTTCACGCTCGGCCAAGCAGACATCATGCGCCGTGCCATGGGCAAGAAGAAGAAGTCCGAGCTCGACAAGCAGTACGAGGGCTTCGAAGGCGGCATGAAGGCGAACGGCTTCAGCGAAGCGGCCATCAAGACGCTGTGGGACATCCTGGTGCCCTTCTCGGACTACGCGTTCAACAAAGCCCACTCCGCGGCGTATGGCCTGGTGTCGTACTGGACGGCGTATCTGAAGGCGCACTATCCCGCGGAGTACATGGCCGCGCTCCTGACCAGCGTCGGCGACGCCAAGGACAAGCTCGCGGTCTATCTCAACGAGTGCCGGCGCATGGGCATCAGGGTGCTGCCCCCGGACGTCGGCGAGTCGATCCGGTACTTCGCCGCCGTCGGCGAAGACATCCGCTTCGGACTGGGCGCGGTGCGCAACGTCGGCGCGAACGTCGTCGACGCCATCGTCGAGGCGCGGTCCGCAGCGCCTTTCACGTCGTTCCACGACTTCCTGGCCAAGGTGCCGGTTCACGTCGCCAACAAGCGCACGGTGGAATCGCTCATCAAGGCCGGCGCGTTCGACTCACTGGGCTCGACGCGCCGCGCCCTGATGGAGATCCACGAGGATGCCACCGAGGCCGCCGTGCTCGACAAGCGGCGCGAGGCGAACGGCGAGGTCGGCTTCGACTTCGACTCGCTGTGGGGCGAGGACGAGCCGCAGCAGGCGGCCAAGGTGCCCGAGCGACCGGAGTGGACCAAGAAGGACAAGCTCGCGTTCGAGCGCGAGATGCTCGGCCTGTACGTCTCGGACCACCCCCTTGCGGGTCTGGAGATCCCGCTGGCGAAGCACGCGTCCACTAGCATCCACGACCTGCTGGCGTCCGAGGATGTCAACGACGGCGACCAGGTCACCATCGCGGGCCTGGTCACGAGCGTCCAGCACCGCGTGGCGAAGCAGAGCGGCAACCCCTACGGCATGATCACCGTCGAGGACTTCGACGGCGAGGTGACCGTCATGTTCATGGGCAAGACGTACACCGAGTTCTCGCCGATGCTGCAGGCCGACTCCATCCTCGTCGTGCGCGGCAGGGTCTCGCGGCGAGACGACGGACTCAACCTCCACGCCCAGTCGGCGTTCAGTCCCGACCTGGGCACGATGGACGACTCGGGAAGCCTCGTGCTCGTGATGCCCGAGCGGCGCGCGAACGAGGCGGTCGTGGGGGAGCTGCTGCAGATGCTCCAGCGGCACCGCGGCGACACCGAGGTGACGGTGAAGCTGCACAGCGGCAACGTCGCGAAGGTGTTCGAAGTGCCCCACACCGTGCGGATCACCCCGGATCTGTACGGCGAGCTGAAGGGTCTTCTCGGGCCGCAGTGCCTCGGCTGAGGTGATCCGCCGCGAGGGATGCGGGCGCCGCCGCGGGCGGTGCCCGGGTGCGCCCCCGGCATCTCATCGACGTCTCACACGGCGTGAGTAGTATCAGGACGACGCGGGCTCCAGGCGCCCGCTGAAGGGAAGAATCGTGAGTCGGGAACGGGAAGAGATCATCAAGGACCAGGGCGTGGCCAACGACGCGCCGCCGCAGTACGGCGTCGGGCCCTTCACCATCCGCGAGGTCGCGCTGGCCGGCGTGTGGCTGATCGCCTTCGTGGTGTCGTTCTTCCCGGTGGTCGGTCCCATCGGCCTCGGACCGTCGGTGTGGAGCAGCGGGATCGACTGGGTCCTCACGATCGGCGTTCCCACCGTGGCGGTGTTCCTTCTCGTGCTGCGACGCCTGTCGCCGCAGGGCATCCGTCGCGTCGGATCGCTGGGCATCGACCAGTTCGCCTCCGTCGCCTTCTCGGTCGCCGCCGTGATCTGGCTCACCACCATCTGGACCTCGTTCATCACGCTCGCCGACCAGCGGGTGTTCGCGGCGACATGGGTCGTCTGGGTCGAGTTCATCCTGATGCTCATCGGCGTCGCGCTCACCGTCTTCGCGCCGATCATCCCGCCGTTCGACCAGGACTTCCGCGGCCGCCCCGAGGTCCCCGCGCACCGCAACGCACGGCCCGTGCGCCCCGTGTCGCCACGCCCGGCGCCCAGCCGCCCGAGCGCGGCGCCGGCGCACGGCGCCGGATCCGCGGCGCCGGAGGGGCCCTCCGCGCCGCAGGCCCCCGCGCCGCAACCCACCGGACCCGCCGCCGCCGCCGGCGAGAGTGCGCACCTCGACACGCATGAGGCGACCGAGCCCCGCCGCGGCGACCAGCAGACCGAACAGCCCGTCGACGCGACGGCCGACGAGGCCCCGACCGCCGTGTGGGAGCCGACCCACACCCGCGAGTCCTACGAGCCCGTGGACACCGCCACGACGAAGGTCGAGCCGAACGCCGAGCAGGCGCCGGAGGCGGCGCACGAGCCGGCGGCGGCCGTACCGCCGCGTCACCAGGCGTTCTGGGCTCTGGTGCCGGAGGAGCGTGACGTCGTCGACGAGATCGGCATCCCCGTGTTCCGCATCGGCCCGACCGCGTGGGCCCTCGTCATCGAGGACCGCGGCGACGTCTTCGTGGTCCGGCACGAGGACGGCCGGATCGGATACCTCCACGACGTCTCGGGCGTCACGCGGGGCTGAGCGCCACGGGGCGGCTTGAGCGACCGACCTCCCAGCGGATGACGGGCGGCCGCGCGGTACGGTAGAAGGATGCTTCGAACGATCGACCTCCGCGGCCGTGCCCTCAGCCCGGCGGAGCTCCTGGCGTCGGTTCCGCGTGCCGCGGCCGCGCGCGAAGAGGCGCTGACGACGGCGGCACGCATCGTGTCGGACGTCGCCGAGCGCGGTGAGGCGGCGCTGCGCGAGCAGGCCGAGCGGTTCGACGGCGTGGCCGGACACGACATCCGGGTTCCCACGCAGCACCTCGACGAGGCGCTGGACGCACTCGAGCCCGCCGTGCGGGCGGCGCTGGAGCAGGCCATCGACCGCGTGCGTCAGGCGTCGGCCGCGCAGGTGCCCGCTTCGTCGGTCACCGAGCTCGGCGACGGCGCACGGGTCACCCAGCGCTGGCAGCCGGTGCGACGGGTCGGCCTGTACGTGCCGGGCGGCAAGGCGGTGTACCCGTCCAGCGTGGTGATGAACGTCGTTCCCGCGCAGGTCGCGGGAGTGGCTGAGATCGCCCTGGCATCGCCGCCGCAGCGCGAATTCGGCGGCCGGGTGCACCCGGTCATCCTCGGGGCGGCCCGGCTCCTCGGCGTGACCGAGGTGTACGCCATGGGCGGTGCCGGTGCCGTCGGCGCACTGGCGCACGGGGTTCCCGCTCTCGACCTCGACCCGGTGGATGTCGTCACGGGCCCCGGCAACAACTTCGTCGCCGCCGCGAAGCGCGCGGTGGCGGGCCTGGTCGGAACGGATGCCGAAGCGGGCGCCACCGAGATCCTCGTGGTGGCCGACGAGACAGCCGATCCTCGTCTCGTCGCCGCCGACCTCATCAGCCAGGCGGAGCACGACGAGCAGGCCTCTGCCGTGCTCGTGACAGCCTCCGAGGCCCTCGCGGGCGCGGTCGCCGAGGAGGTCGCCGTGCGCGCGGCCCGCACGCGGCACGCCGACCGCGTGACGGCGGCGCTGCGCGGCGCGCAGTCGGCCATCGTCCTCGTCGACGACCTGGCCGCCGCCACGGCGTTCAGCAACGCGTATGCGCCGGAGCACCTGGAGCTGCATCTCGCCGACCCTCGCCCCGAGGACTTCGTTCACGCCGGCGCGGTCTTCGTGGGCGCCGACACGCCCGTCAGCCTCGGGGACTACCTCGCCGGCAGCAACCATGTCCTGCCGACCGGCGGACAAGCCCGGTACTCGGCCGGCCTGTCGGCCGCGACGTTCCTGCGGCCCCAGCAGGTCATCGAGTACGACCGCGCGGCGCTGGCGGTCGTCCGCGACGCGATCGTGACGCTCGCCGAGGCCGAGGTGCTGCCCGCGCACGGCGAGGCCATCACGGCACGGTTCGAGGCCTGACGCCCGATCGCGGCGTAGTCTGTCTGTGCCATGCACTGCCCGTTCTGCCGTCACGCCGACTCCCGCGTCATCGATTCGCGCACCAGCGACGACGGTCTCAGCATCCGCCGGCGCCGCCAATGCCCGCAATGCGGCGGACGCTTCACCACCGTGGAGACAGCCAGTCTCAACGTGATCAAGCGCTCCGGCGTCATCGAGCCGTTCAGTCGTGAGAAGGTCATGGCCGGCGTCCGGAAGGCGTGTCAGGGACGCCCGGTGACCGAGGCCGATCTCGCCGTGCTGGCGCAGACGGTCGAGGAGAACATCCGGCAGACCGGTGCGTCGCAGCTCGACGCGAACGAGATCGGCCTGGCCATCCTGGGGCCGCTGCGCGAGCTCGACGAGGTGGCCTACCTCCGCTTCGCCAGCGTGTACCAGGCGTTCGACTCCCTCGAGGACTTCGAGTCCGCCATCGAGCAGCTCCGCCAGGATCACGGTCGCACGCCGCGGCGCCCGCTGGAGCCCGAGCACAGCGCGCTCGACGCCTGATCCGACGGGGACCCGTCCCGTTACCGGATAGCCTGGACGCGATGTACCCCCTCCTCTTCCGCGCGGTCCTGTCGCGCATGGATCCCGAGTCCGCTCACCACGCCGCGATGGCGGTGATCCGGGTGCTGGGGGTGCCGCCCTTCTCATGGCTGGCCCGCGCGTTCACGCGGCCCGCGCCCGAGCTGGCCACGTCGGCGCTCGGGCTGCGCTTCGACTCGCCGTTCGGAGTCGCCGCCGGCTTCGACAAGGACGTCACGGGGGCCTCGGGACTGCATGCACTCGGCTTCGGACACATCGAGGTGGGGACGGTGACGGCTCTTCCCCAGCCGGGCAATCCGCGTCCTCGCCTGTTCCGGCTGATCCCCGACCGTGCGGTGGTCAACCGCATGGGGTTCAACAACCACGGCGCGCACGCCGCCGCGGCCCGGCTGCGCCGTCTGCGCCGCCGCGCGCGCCGCGCCGTCATCGGCGTGAACATCGGCAAGAGCCGCGTCGTCGACGTCGCAGACGCCACCGCCGACTACGTGCGCAGCGCCGAGCTGCTGGCCCCCCTCGCCGACTATCTCGTGGTGAACGTCTCGTCGCCCAATACGCCGGGTCTGCGCGGCCTGCAGGCCGTGGAGACGCTGCGGCCCCTTCTGACTGCGGTCCGCGACACCGCCGGGCGCACCCCGCTCCTGGTGAAGATCGCCCCCGACCTGCCCGATGAGGAGGTGACGGCCGCCGCGGGCCTCGCCGTGGACCTGGGCCTTGCCGGGATAATCGCGACGAACACGACCATCTCCCGCGCGGGACTCGTCACGGATGCGGCCGTCGTCGCGGCGGCGGGGGACGGAGGCCTCTCCGGGGCCCCGCTCAAGCAGCGGTCCCTCGAGATTCTGCGGCTGCTGCGCCGGTCCGTGCCCGCAGACTTCTGCGTCATCTCGGTCGGCGGCGTCGAGACCGCGGACGACGTCCGCGAGAGGCTGGATGCCGGCGCCACCCTCGTGCAGGGCTACACGGCTTTCCTCTACCGCGGTCCGCTGTGGGCCCGGCAGATCAACCGTGGCCTGGTGCGGCTCAAGCGGGCTTCTGCCCCCGCTTGACCTGCGGCTTCGGCAGACGCAGGAAGCGCATCTGCACGGTGCGCATCGCCGCGTACCAGCCGAGACCCTTCTCGAGCTTGTCCTCGCCGAACGTCCTGCGAGCGGCGCGCTTGACGGTGATCGACGTGATCACCATGTCGCCGATGACGAAGAGGATGAAGATCCACAGTCCGACGAACGCGTAGTACTGCACGGCGGGGAGGGGGATGAAGGTGGCGAGGATCACCAGCACCATCGCCGGCATCACCGCCTCGCCGAGGTGCCAGCCGGCGTCCACCCAGTCGCGCACGAACTTCCGCTGCGGCCCCTGATCGCGGGCCGGGAGATAGCGAGGGTCGCCGTTGGCCATGCCGATCCGCGCCTTCTCGCGCTTGGCGGCGAGCTCGGCGCGAGCGCGCGCCTTCGCCTCCTTGGTGTCCGGCACGAGCGGACGCTTGCGAGCGGCCTCCCGTTCGGCGCGCGTCGGGGTCGCGCGGCCCTTGCCGCCCCCCGGAGCGTCGGTCGAAGCGTCCTTGGGTGCCGGAGCGGCGGGTGTCTTGGCCACGGATGATTCCTCGGGTGCGAAAACGGGTGTGCTTAAGATTACCCGCATGACCTCTGAGCGCTCCCGACAGGATGCTGTGCGCGAAGCCGCGGCATCCGGCATCCCCGCCGCCATCGCCGACCTGGGCAACCTCGTCCGCATCCCCTCCATCGCCTTCCCCGGGTTCGATCCGGGCGAGGTGCGCCGCAGCGCCGAGGCGGCGGCCGAGCTCGTCCGTGCAACGGGACTGTTCGAGACGGTCGAGGTGCGGACGGCTGCCGTGCCGGGAACCAGCGAGGAGGGTGCGCCTGCGGTCATCGCCACGCGCCCCGCCCGCAACGGGCGGCCGACGATCCTCCTCTACGCCCACCACGACGTGCAGCCGGTGGGAGACGAGGCGCTGTGGGAGACGCCGCCGTTCCAGCCCACGGTCAGCGGGGGACGTCTGTACGGGCGTGGGGCCGCCGACGACAAGGCCGGGGTCATGGCGCACCTCGCCGCATTGCGGGCGCTGAAAGAGGCGCTCGGCGATGACTTCGACCTCGGGGTCGCGCTGTTCTTCGAGGGGGAGGAGGAGGCCGGCTCACGCTCGTTCGCGCAGTTCCTCTCCGACAACGCCGACGCCCTCCGCGCCGATGTCATCGTCGTGGCCGACTCCGGCAACTGGGACGCCACAACACCCGCTCTCACGGTGTCGCTGCGAGGCAACACCCGATTCACCCTGCGGGTGCGCACGCTCGAGCACGCATCGCACTCCGGCATGTTCGGGGGAGCGGTGCCCGACGCGATGATGGCGACGATCAAGCTGCTGTCCACCCTGTGGGACGAGGACGGAGCTGTGGCCGTCGAAGGGCTGACGGAGCGGGATGCCGCGACCCCGCCGTACAGCGAGGAGACCCTGCGTGACGAGGCAGGTCTTCCCGCCGGCGTCTCGCCGATCGGCCGCGGCACGATCCTGAGCCGGCTGTGGAACAAGCCGTCGATCACCGTCACGGGCATCGACGCGCCCAGCGTCCGCAACGCCTCCAACACTCTCAGCCCCGAGATCGCGGTGGTCATCAGCGCCCGGATCGCGCCGGGACAGGACGCCCGCGAGGCGTACGCCGCCATCGAGGAGCATCTTCGGGCGCACGCCCCCTTCGGCGCAGAGTTGGAGTTCAGCGACCACGACTTCGGCGATCCGTTCCTCGTGGACACGACGGGATGGGCCGTCGAGGCCGCCCGCGAGGCCCTGCACGAGGGCTACGGCGTCGAGTCGGTCGACATCGGCGTCGGCGGGTCCATCCCGTTCATCGCCGATCTCGTGCGGGAGTTCCCCGGCGCCCAGATCCTGGTCACCGGCGTCGAGGACCCCCACGCGCGAGCCCACAGCCCGAACGAATCGCTTCATCTGGAGACGTTCCGCAACGCCGTGGTCTCCGAGGCGCTGCTCCTCGAGAAGCTCGACGCCCGCGACTCCCGCGGTTGACGAGCGCCCTCGAAGCCTCCTCCCGGCGGGCGCGCGTAGAATCGAGGCATCCCGCCGCCCGTGGGATGACCGATCCCGGCGGCCCGTCCGGAGGAGTGCCATGACCGACACCGCACTGACGACAGACCAGACCGTGCGCGACCACGGCGTGCTGCTGACCGACGCCGCCGCACAGAAGGTCAAGAGCCTGCTCGAGCAGGAGGGGCGAGACGACCTGCGTCTGCGCGTGGCCGTGCAGCCCGGCGGCTGCAGCGGCCTGATCTACCAGCTCTACTTCGACGAGCGCTTCCTCGAGGGCGACAAGACCGTCGACTTCGACGGCGTCGAGGTGATCGTCGACGACATGAGCGTCCCGTACCTCGACGGCGCCACGATCGACTTCAAGGACACGATCTCGGAGCAGGGGTTCACGATCGACAACCCCAACGCCGCCGGCAGCTGCGCCTGCGGAGACAGCTTCCACTGACCGGACGCGGCACCACGACTTTCCGGCGGGCCCGGGCGCTTCGAATAGCGCCCGGGCCCGCCGTTTTCGGTCGCGTCGATACGGCGCAGCCTGGGTGGATGGCCTGAATGCCCTGGGTGCTTGCCCTAGACTGGCTTGAGTCCTGTTCGCGATCCGGAAAGGTGCACCGTGCCTTCGAAACGCCGTATCCGCTGGGCCGTTCTTCCCGTCGGGATCGCAGCGGCAGCAGTCCTCGCCGGATGCACCCCGACTGAGCTGCACGGCTACCTTCCCGGCTTCACCGAGGACGGCCAGCCCGCCACCAACCACACCGACATGGTCGCCGGCCTGTGGGTGAACTCGTGGATCGTGCTGCTCGCGGTGGGCATCATCACCTGGGGCCTCATGGGGTGGGCGGCTATCGCGTACCGCCGGCGCAAGGGCCAGGTCGGCCTGCCGGTGCAGCTGCGCTACAACATGCCGATCGAGATCTTCTACACGGTCGTGCCGCTGATCCTCGTGGTCGGCTTCTTCGCGTTCACCGCGCGCGACCAGACGATCCTCGAGACCCAGTACGAGGACCCCGACGTGGAGATCACCGCGATCGGCAAGCAGTGGTCGTGGGACTTCCAGTACGACGGCGAGACCGAGGACGACACGGTCTGGACCATGGGCATCCAGGCCAGCACCGACGCGCAGGGTGACATCATCACCGACCTGCCGACGCTGGTGCTGCCGGTGGATCAGACGGTTCGCATCAAGCTGCAGTCTCGCGACGTCATCCACTCGTTCTGGATCATCGACTTCCTCTACAAGAAGGACATGTACATCGGCAAGGACAACTACTGGTCCTTCACGCCGACGCGAGAGGGCACCTACGCCGGCAAGTGCGCCGAGCTGTGCGGTGAATACCACTCGATGATGCTGTTCAACGTGGAGGTCGTGAGCGAAGCCGAGTACGAGGACTACCTCGACTCGCTGCGCGAGGCCGGACAGACCGGAGACATCAACGAGGCCTACTCGCGGCTGCAGAACCTTCCCGGAACAGACGGTTCCGGCGAGGAGGCATCCGACGACGACGAGGGAGAAAACTGAACATGGCGACGACGCTTCCGCTTGAGGAAACGACGCAGGGTCGCCCCACCACCCTGCCGCCGCGCCAGGCCGCACTGCTCAGCGCGACCCGCGTCGAGCAGAAGGGCAACATGATCGTCAAGTGGATCACCTCCACCGACCACAAGACGATCGGCTACATGTACCTGATCGCCTCGGTCATGTTCTTCCTCCTCGGTGGAGTGATGGCCCTGATCATCCGGGCGGAGCTGTTCGAGCCCGGCATGCAGATCGTGCCGACGAAGGAGCAGTACAACCAGCTGTTCACGATGCACGGCACGATCATGCTGCTGATGTTCGCGACGCCGCTGTTCGCCGGCTTCGCCAACGCCATCCTGCCGCTGCAGATCGGTGCGCCCGACGTCGCGTTCCCGCGACTGAACGCGTTCGCCTTCTGGCTGTTCCTGTTCGGCTCGACCATCGCCGTCGCCGGCTTCCTCACGCCGCAGGGCGCGGCGGCGTTCGGATGGTTCGCCTACCAGCCGCTGGCAAACGCGTCGTTCTCGCCGGGAGCCGGTGGCAACCTCTGGATGCTCGGCCTGGGCTTGAGCGGTTTCGGCACGATCCTCGGCGCCGTGAACTTCATCACGACGATCATCACGATGCGCGCTCCCGGCATGACCATGTGGCGGATGCCGATCTTCACGTGGAACACGCTCGTGACCAGCATCCTGGTCCTACTCGCCTTCCCGGTGCTGGCCGCCGCGATCCTGGCCGCCGCGGCCGACCGCGTCTTCGGCGCCCACATCTACGACCCGCAGAACGGCGGTGTGCTGCTGTGGCAGCATCTGTTCTGGTTCTTCGGGCACCCCGAGGTGTACATCATCGCGCTGCCGTTCTTCGGCATCGTCTCGGAGATCTTCCCGGTGTTCAGCCGCAAGCCGATCTTCGGATACAAGACCCTGGTCTACGCGACGATCGCGATCGCCGCGCTGTCGGTGGCGGTGTGGGCACACCACATGTACGTCACCGGTGCCGTGCTGCTGCCGTTCTTCGCGCTGATGACGATGCTGATCGCGGTTCCGACCGGCGTGAAGATCTTCAACTGGATCGGCACCATGTGGCGAGGCTCGGTGACCTTCGAGACGCCGATGGTGTTCGCGCTGGGCTTCCTGGTGTCGTTCGTCTTCGGTGGCCTGACCGGCGTGATCCTGGCGTCGCCGCCGCTGGACTTCCACCTGTCGGACTCGTACTTCGTCGTGGCGCACTTCCACTACGTCGTGTTCGGCACGGTCGTGTTCGCGATGTTCGCCGGGTTCTACTTCTGGTGGCCGAAGTGGACCGGCAAGATGCTGAACGAGCGCCTCGGCTACGTCCACTTCTGGATGCTGTTCATCGGCTTCCACATGACCTTCCTCATCCAGCACTGGCTGGGCGTCGAGGGCATGGTCCGCCGGTACGCGGACTACGCCGATCAGGACGGCTTCACCTGGCAGAACCAGGTCTCGACGGTGGGTGCGATCCTCCTGGGCGCATCGATGATCCCGTTCCTGTTCAACGTCTGGATCACGACCCGCAAGGCGCCGCGAGTGAGCGTGAACGACCCGTGGGGCTATGGCGCGTCGCTGGAGTGGGCGACGTCGTGCCCGCCGCCGCGGCACAACTTCACGTCGATCCCGCGGATCCGCAGCGAGCGTCCGGCGTTCGACCTGAACCACCCGGAGGCGGGGATCCCCGTCGGTGTGGGCCCGGCGAAGGACGCGCCCGACGCCCCGATCGTCGACGCGAGCGAGGGAAAGGTCAAGTAAATGCGTACCAACACGACCCTCTGGTGGCTGCTGGGTGCCTTCTTCCTGCTGGTCGCCATCGTCTACACGGGCTGGAACATCCTGGCCAACCCGCAGGTGCCGTGGTACATCGGCATCGAGTGGGTCGGAAGCGTCGCCCTGCTGTTCACGGCGTTCATGGCCGCGCTCATCGCGTTCTACATCGGCCGCGTCCACAAGGCGCAGGGCGGCGAGCTGCCCGAGGACATCCTCACCGCTGACATCGACGACGGCGACCCGGAACTCGGCGAGTTCAGCCCGTGGTCGTACTGGCCCATCGTGCTGGCGTTCTCCGCGGCGCTGGGGATGATCGGCCTGGCGGTGGGCACGTGGCTCATGCCGATCGGCATCGCTGTCTTCGTCGTCGCGATCGTCGGCTGGGTGTACGAGTACTACCGCGGCTACTTCGCTCGCTGAGCCACCGTCGCCGACATGGCAGCCCCCGGGATCTCTGGATCCCGGGGGCTTTCCTCGTTCCCTTGGGTGGTGGCGCCACCGCCCGCCGCGTGCGCACAACTTAGGCAGATCCGGCCCGTCGGTCCTGATACGGGGCCGGATGCCGCGATCTGCCTGAGTTATGCGCAGGAGAATGCCCCGCGGTGTCTGCGCTGCCCTGACGGCCCCGGACGGTCAATCGGCGGGGGCCACGCGGCGCCACCGCCCGGCGGGTTCGCACAACTCAGGCAGAATCGGCACTTCGGTCCAGATACGGGCCCGGATGCCGCAATCTGCCTGAGTTATGCGCAGTGGAACGCCCGCGGTGTCTGCGCTGCCCTGACGGCCCCGGACGGTCAATCGGCGGGGGACACGCGGCGCCACCGCCCGCCGCGTGCGCACAACTTAGGCAGATCCGGCCCGTCGGTCCTGATACGGGGCCGGATGCCGCGATCTTCCTGAGTTATGCGCAGTGGCGTCAGTTCGCGACGGGATCGCGGACCACCATCACCTGGCGGTCGAACACGCGGGGGAGCGGACCCTCGTCGTTCTCGGTCGGCTGGCCCTCGCGGATCCAATACTCGTAGCCGCCGATCATCTCCTTGACGCCGTACCCGAGGGTGGCGAACTCGACGGCGCCCTTGGTCCCCGCGTTGCAGCCCGGGCTCCAGCAGTACACGACGACCGGCACGGATGGGTCGAGCTCGGCCGGGGCGCGATCGGCGATCTGCCGATACGGCATGTGGATCGCGCCGCGGATGCGTCCCTGAGCCCATGCCTCCGGGCTCCGCACATCGACGAGGACGAATCGTTCGCCGGCCTTCTGGGCGGCGTACACATCAGAGGCGTCGGTCTCGTGGGCGAGCTTTCCGGAGAAGTAGGAGAGGGCGTCGATCATGGACCCAGACTATGAGCCCGCCGACAGGTCCTCCGCCGCGGCAGCCGACAACGCACGCGCGAATCCTGCCGTTGTCGGGGCCGCCGCGTGGGCATGGTGGGTGGAAAGACGGATGCCTCGGCACGCCGTGCGTGCCGAGGCATCCGGTGTTCGTGTTCTGCGGCTATTCGCCGTCGCGGCGCGACCCGTCGCCGGACGACTCCGGAACGATGACGTTCGAGGGCCGCACGGCCGTCTCGGAGTTGCGGCCGTCGTCGATCGGCCGGTGAGGGGCATCCGGCACGCCGGCGCGCTCGTGCGCACCCTGCAGCTCGGCGTCCTCCTCGGTCGCGATGTGCTCGAGCGCGTGGTGCTGGTGCGCCAGCGCGGCGTCCAGCTCGCTCTGCGTGAGCGGCGTGAGGCGGTCCTCGAAGAACCAGCGCGAGATCGCGGCCCGCACGTTCTCGTGCCAGGGGATGCGGCCACGCGCGTTCGGGCGCACGATGAGCGGCTCGTACGTCTCGTGACCCACCAGGCGCCAGCGCTCGTACTCGTCGACGGGCTGGTGGACCTCGATGTACTCGCCGCCGGGCAGGCGGACGATGCGGCCGGACTCGAAGCCGTGCAGCGCGATCTCGCGGTCCTTCTTCTGCAGCGCGAGGCAGACGCGCTTCGTCACGAAGTAGGCGATGATCGGCCCCAGGATCAGCAGCGCCTGGAGGGTGTGGATGACACCTTCCATGGTGAGCCAGAAGTGCGTCGCGATGAGGTCGGACGAGGCCGCGGCCCACATCACCGCGTAGAAGGTGACGCCGGCGGCGCCGATGGCGGTGCGGGTCGCCGCGTTGCGCGGACGCTGCGCGATGTGGTGCTCACGCTTGTCGCCGGTGATCCACGCCTCGATGAAGGGGTAGATCATGACGAGCACGATGAAGCCGCCGAGGACCGCGAGCGGGATGATGATGTTGAACGACCACGTGCGGTCGAACAGCACGATCTCGAGGTGAGGCGGGATCAGGCGCAGCATGCCGTCCGCGAAGCCGATGTACCAGTCGGGCTGCGTACCCGCCGACACGGGCGACGGGTCGTACGGGCCGTAGTTCCAGATCGGGTTGATCGCGAAGAGCGACGCGATGAGCACGATGAAGCCGAAGGTGATGAACAGGAACCCGCCCATCTTCGACATGTACACCGGCATCATCGGGTAGCCGACGACGTTGCTGTTCGAGCGTCCAGGGCCGGCGAACTGCGTGTGCTTGTTGATGACCATGAGCATCAGGTGCACCACGAGCAGAGCGGCCAGGATCGCCGGCAGCAGCAGGATGTGCAGCGTGTACAGGCGGCCGACGATCGCGGTGCCGGGGAACTCGCCGCCGAAGAGCAGGTACGAGGTCCACGTGCCGATCAAAGGGATGCCCTTGACCATGCCGTCGATGATGCGCAGGCCGTTGCCGGACAGCACGTCGTCGGGGAGCGAGTAGCCGGTGAAGCCTTCGCCCATCGCGAGGATGAACATCACGAAGCCGATCACCCAGTTCAGCTCACGCGGCTTGCGGAAGGCGCCCGTGAAGAACACGCGCAGCATGTGGACGCCGATGCCGGCGATGAACACCAGCGCGGCCCAGTGGTGGATCTGACGGACGAGGAGGCCGCCGCGGACGTCGAACGAGATCTCGAGCGTCGAGGCCATCGCCGCCGACATCTCGATGCCCCGCATGGGCAGCCACGAGCCGTGATAGTGCGTCTCGGTCATCGACGCCTGGAAGAAGAACGTCAGGAACGTTCCCGAGAGCAGGACGACGACGAACGCCCACATCGCGATCTCGCCGAGCATGAACGACCAGTGGTCGGGGAAGACCTTGCGGCCGAGCTCCTTGACGAAGCCCGACAGGCTCGTCCGCTCGTCGATGTAGTTCGCCGTGGCGCCGATGAAGCGGCCGCCCAGCGGCTTGTCACGCGGCGGGAGCGGCTCGTCGGAGATGGCCGGCTCCCGAGTGACGTTCTCGGTGGGGTGAGTGGCGGTACTCAATGACGCTCCCAGAAGCTCGGACCGACGGGTTCGGTGAAGTCGCTGCGGGCGACGAGGTAGCCCTCGTCGTCGACGGTGATGGGAAGCTGCGGCAGCGGACGTGCGGCAGGGCCGAAGATGACCTTCGCCTGGTCGCTGACGTCGAACTGCGACTGGTGGCACGGGCACAGCAGGTGGTGCGTCTGCTGCTCGTACAGCGCCACCGGGCAGCCGACGTGCGTGCAGACCTTCGAGTACGCCACGATGCCGTCGTACGACCAGTCCTTGCGGTCCTCGGGCTCGGTGAGCTGCTCGGGAAGCATCCGCACCAGCAGGACGAGGGCCTTGGCCTTCTCCTCGAGGTAGCCGTCCGAGTGGGAGATCCCGGCCAGTTCCTCCGGGATGACGTGCACAGCGGAGCCCAGGGTCAGGTCGGCAGCGCGGATCGGCTCACCCGAGGGGTCGTGCGCGAGGCGCATCCCCTCCTTCCACATCGTGTGGTTGAGGAGCGCGACCGGGTCACCGGCGTTGGGGTGCTCGGGAGAGCTGTGCGGCGCCAGACCGCGGAACAGCACGATCCCGGGGGCGACCGACGCGACGAGCGCGGCGATCAGCGAGTTGCGGATGAGGGCTCGGCGGCCGAAGCCCGACTCCTCGTTGGCATCCGCGAACGCCTTGATGGCTGCCGTGCGCGTCGAATCCCGGCCGCGCGTGGCGTGGCGGGGCTCGACGAACTCCTTGTCGGACATGATCGCCTTCGCCCAGTGGATGGCAGCGAGTCCGATGCCGAGCAGGGCGAGGGCGATACCCAGACCGATGAAGAGGTTGTTGTACCGGATGTCGATGATCCGGCCGCTTTCGATCGGGAAGAGCATGTAGGCGGCGATCGCCCAGATGCTGCCGGCGATCGACAGGTAGAACAGGGTGTACACCGTGCGGACCGCGCGCTTCATGGCCGCGGGGTCCTTGTCGGTCATCCGCTCGCGGTGCGGCGGGAGCTCCGGGGGGCGCACCGGGTCGGGGACCGCGACGGCGAGCCCGGCGGAGGGCTTCCAAGAAGCCCTCTCGTGCTCGAGCGGGTCGTCCTCGTGTGCCATGCTGCTCCTCGTTCGTGCTTTCCGAATAGTTCGATCAGGGGATCAGTTCGATTTCGCGGTGATCCACACGGTGAGTGCGATCAGCGCGCCGATCCCGAAGATCCAGATGAAGAGGCCCTCGGCGACAGGACCCAGCGAGCCGAGCTCGTAGCCGCCCGGGGACTCGGTCTCCTGCAGCCACAGCAGGTACGTGATGATGTCCCGCTTCTCTTCCGTCGTGAGGGTCATGTCGTTGAAGACCGGCATGTTCTGCGGGCCGGTGACCATCGCGGCGTACATGTTCAGCGACGAGGTGTTGTGCAGGTTGGGGGCGTACTTGCCCTCGGTGAGGGCGCCACCGGCGCCGGCGACGTTGTGGCACATCGCGCAGTTGATCCGGAAGAGCTCACCGCCTTCGGACACGTTGCCTTCGCCGTCGAGCACTTCGTCGTCGGGGAAGCTCGGTCCGGGAGCCACGGACTGCACGTACTCGCCGAGCGCGGCGACCTGCTCGTCCGTGAACTGCACCGGCTTCTGCGGTGCCTGCGGTCCCTGCATCTGCAGCGGCATGCGACCGGTGCTGACCTGGAAGTGCACCGACAGCTCGCCGACGCCGTACAGCGACGGGCCGTCGTCGGTGCCCTGCAGGTCCATCCCGTGGCAGGTGGCGCAGTTGGCCTGGAACAGCTTCTCGCCGTCCTCGACCGTCAGCGCAGAGTTGACGGTGGTCTCAGGCGTCGTCGCCGCCATCGCGGCCGAGGCCCCGGCGTAGATGCCGCCGGTCATCAGCAGGCCGACGCCGATGAGTGCGGCGGCTGCCCACGGACTGCGGCGACCCTTGGAGCGGCGCGTTGTCTGTCGTGCCATATCGGTGATTCAGCTCCGCTCTTACTTGAGGAAGTAGATGACGAGGAAGAGGGCGATCCAGACGACGTCGACGAAGTGCCAGTAGTACGACACGACGATCGAGGAGGTCATCTCCTTGCGCCCGAAGTTCCTGACGGCGTACGCACGTCCGATGACGAGGAGGAACGCGATGAGACCGCCGGTGACGTGCAGGGCGTGGAAGCCCGTGGTCAGGTAGAACGCCGACGCGTAGGGGTCCGAGTCGATCGGCATGCCCTCGGCCACCAGCTGCGCGTACTCCCACACCTGGCCCGACACGAAGATCGCGCCCAGCGCGAAGGTCAGCCAGAACCACTCGACCATGCCCCAGCCGAGCCAGCCGCGCTTCTTCGTCGAGTAGGGCTGGAACCGCTCGGCGGCGAACACGCCCATCTGGCAGGTCACCGACGACAGCACGAGGATGATCGTGTTGACGGTCGCGTAGGGGATGTTCAGCAGCGCCGTGCGCTCCGCCCACAGTTCAGGGGAGGTGCTGCGCAGGGTGAAGTAGATCGCGAAGAGACCCGCGAAGAACATCACCTCGCTGCCGAGCCACACGATGGTGCCGACGGCGACCGGATCCGGCCGCTTGACGGACCGCATGGCCTGGGAGTAGGTCGCTGTGGAGGTCGTCACACAGTCCATTATGTCCGATGCTTCGGCCGGATTTTCGCATCCGGGCACTCGGATTCGCTCGGGTGAGGACTTAGGACGACCTAAGAGAACCCCGCCAGTTCGCCGAGAGGACGCCAGGAGACGGTTCGATGCTCCCGATCGGGGGCGAAGGTCACGAATCGGTCGCGATTCTGCGGCGCGGCTAGGGTTGTCGGTATGGCTGAGCTCTACACCTGGCCCGGGATCCTGACGACGCTGCTGGAGCGGCGCGACCTCAGTGTGTCGGAGTCCACGTGGGCGATGCGACAGATCATGTCGGGCTCGGCGACGCCCTCGCAGCTGTCGGGGTTCCTGGTCGCGCTGCGCGCGAAGGGCGAGACCGTCGACGAGATCGTCGGATTCCGCGACGCGATCCTCGAGGCGGCTCTGCCGTTGCGCGTGGACCCCGCCGTGCTCGACATCGTCGGCACCGGCGGCGACCGGTTCGGCACCGTGAACGTCTCCACCATGTCGGCGCTCGTCGCCGCGGCATCCGGGATCCCGGTCGTCAAGCACGGCAACAGGGCGGCCAGCTCGTCGTCGGGGTCCTCCGACGTCCTGAAGGCCCTGGGCGTGGACCTGTCGCTCTCGCCGGATGCCGTCGCCGAGACCCTCTCTCGCGCGGGCATCACGTTCGCCTTCGCCGCCGCGTTCCACCCCGGGTTCCGCCACGCCGGAGCCAGCCGCAGCGAACTGGGCGTTCCCACGGTGTTCAACTTCCTCGGGCCGCTGGTCAACCCGGCGCGCGCCGAGGCCAACGCGGTGGGGGTCGCGCAGCTGGATCGCGTGCCGCTCATCACCGGGGTGTTCCGCACGCGCGGGGCGACCGCCCTGGTGTTCCGGGGCGACGACGGTCTCGACGAGCTGACCACGACCGGGCACAGTCGTCTGTGGGAGATCAGCCTCGGCGACATCCACGAGCACGACCTGGACCCCCGCGACCTCGGCATCCCGCTCGCCGACATCGACGACCTGCTGGGGGGCGATCCGGCCCACAACGCCGCCATCGTCCGCCGCGTGCTCGGCGGCGAAGAGGGACCGGTGCGCGACATCGTGCTGCTCAACGCCGCCGCGGGCATCGTCGCCTACCGGCTGTTCCGGGATCCCGGGCAGGTGCAGCGCCCGATCCTCGAGCGACTCGCCGAAGCCCGCGATGCCGCCGCCGCCGCGATCGACGACGGCGCGGCCACCGCCACCCTCGACCGCTGGGTCGAGGTCACCCGGGGCCTCGCCGCCTGAGCCGACCCTCGGACGCCATGGATCCGCACGAGGCCCTCACCGAGATCGCGACGCTGCTGGAGCGCGAGCGCTCCTCGCGGTACAAGTCGAAGGCGTTCCGGGCGGCCGCGGACGCGATCGCCGGCCTCGACGATGCGCAGCTGCGGGATGCCGCGGCCCTGCGCCGGCGCAAAGGGATCGGGGACTCGACGTTCGCGGTGATCCAGGAGGCCCTCGAAGGAGGAGTGCCGTCGTACCTGGCAGACCTGCGGGAGCGGGCAGGGGGCCAGCGCCGCTCCACGCTGCGCCCGCTGCTGCGTGGTGACCTGCACTCGCACAGCGACTGGTCCGACGGCCTCACCTCGATCGACCTCATGGTCGGGGCCGCGCGGGCTCTCGGACACGAATACCTTGCCCTGACCGATCATTCGCCGCGCCTGCGCGTCGCGAACGGGCTGTCGCCCGAGCGGCTGCGCGAGCAGCTGGACGTGGTGTCCGGTCTGAGTGGCGACGGGTTCACGCTGCTGTCGGGCATCGAGGTCGACATCCTCGAGGACGGCGCCCTCGATCAGGAGCCGGAGCTGCTCGACCGGCTCGACGTCGTCGTGGCGTCGGCTCATTCGAAGCTGCGCATGGAGAGCCGCCCCATGACACGCCGCCTCGTCGCGGCGGCGTCCAGCCCGCATGTCGACGTCCTCGGCCACGTGACGGGGCGCCTGGTGGAGGGATCGCGGGGGACACGACCGCCCTCGACGTTCGAGCCTCAGCCGGTGTTCGAGGCGTGCGCCGCCCACGGCGTCGCGGTCGAGATCAACTCCCGTCCGGAGCGCCAGGACCCGCCGGACGAGCTGATCCTGCTGGCGCTGGAGGTGGGGTGCCTCTTCTCGATCGACTCCGACGCCCACGCGCCCGGGCAGCTGTCACTGCTCGATCACGGCGCCGAACGCGCCGAACGCCTGGGCGTGCCGGCGGACCGCATCGTCACCACCTGGCCGCTGGAGCGCCTGCGCGAGTGGACGGATCGCCCGCGGGCGTGATCAGGCGCCCTGCACGTCACACGCTGTCGAGCGCCGCGACGAGCCGGCTCATCGCCGAACCGAGGGCCCACCTGTCGGCCAGCGCCGAGGCATCCTTCTTCGCGGCGTCGTCGAGCGGACGCAGCCGCGCATCCGGCACGGTCAGCGGCAGGTCGCGGACCACGCCGACGACGCGCGGTGCGACATCGAGGTACGGCAGCGCCGCGATGATCTTCGCGCGCACGCCGGCGGACATGCCCTCCCCGGCCTCGGCGGCGGCAATGATGCCGGCCAGATCGCCGTGGGTCTTGAGCAGGCCCGCCGCCGTCTTCTCGCCCACGCCGCTGACGCCCGGCAGCCCGTCCGACGTGTCCCCGCGCAGCGTCGCGAAATCGGCGTACTGCGACGGCAGGACGCCGTACTTGCCGACGACGGTGACGTCGGTGACGACCTCGAGGTTGCTCATTCCTCGCGCGGTGTAGATGACGCGGACGTCCCGGGCGTCGTCGACGAGCTGGAACAGGTCCCGGTCGCCGGTCACGATGTCGACAGGCGCGGCGGCGGTCGTAGCCAGCGTGCCGATCACATCGTCGGCCTCGTGCTCGGGGGCGCCCACGATCCGGATGCCGAGGGCGTCGAGCACCGTGCGGATCACCGGCACCTGCACTTCGAGCGGGTCGGGCACGACCTCGACGTCGGGACCGGCCGCAACGACCTCCGCAACCCGGTGCGTCTTGTACGTGGGGATGAGATCGACGCGCCACTGGGGACGCCAATCGTCGTCCCAGCACGCGATGAGGTGCGTGGGCTGGTACGTCGTGACCAGCTTGGTGATGATGTCGAGGAATCCGCGCACCGCGTTGACCGGCGTGCCGTCCGGAGCTCGCACCGTGTCGGGGACGCCGTAGAAGGCGCGGAAGTACAGCGACGCGGAGTCCAGCAGCATGAGGCGGTCTGTCACGGCTTCATCCTGACACGGGCCGCCGACCGTGGCGGGCGCAGCAGCCCGAACCGGCGCCACCGCCCGTTCACCTTCCTGTTGGGCGCGCGTCGCCGTGCAGAGCCCTCGCCGTTCACGGGACCCGCCCATGGTGGATAGACGCTCGAAGGAGGTGCCATGGCTCGGGACGACGTCCTCGCGTGGGTCGAATCGCCGTTGCAGCTGCTGGGCGCCGCGGAATGGGCAGCGGCACATCGCCGCACGGTGCCGGTCGCCGGCAGGCTGACCGCGCAGATGTCGGAGACGGCCGACGAACTGGTGGCCCGCGGTGCGCGCTTCGGCGAACTCGAGCCCTACCTCGGCGTCCCATGGGCGCTGCTGGCGCGGCACGACCACTGGCTGGTGGGAGACGGATACTCGGGGCAGTTCCGGCTGGCCGCGGCCGTCCTGCGCCCGCGCCGCATCACCTTCCTCGACGACGGCTCCCTCGCCCTGGCCTACGCCGACACGCTGCTCGGCCTTCGGCCTTACGCGCGACCCGGGATCCGGGAAGGCCGCACGACCACGCTCGTCGCGCCCTTCACGGCCGAGCTGATCCGCCGTCGCGCCGGGGAACGTCGGGTGAGCCTGTTCACGGCGTTCGATCTGGGCGCGGAGCGCTCGGATGCCCTCGGCGACCGTGGCTTCGGCATCCGGCGTCACGACTTCGCCTGGACCCGCGCGACGGCGCCTTCCGCCGCCGACCTGGGCCGCCGCGTCGTGCTGGGAAGCGCCCGGCCGGTGGACGGTCACATGCTGCTCACGGACTACCTGCGGTGGGTGCGCGACGCCGCCGCCGGGGGAGCGGCGTACCTGCCGCATCGCCGCGAGACCGCCGAGCAGCTGGCCGCCGTCGCGGCGCTCCCCGGCGTGAGGGTCCGCGAGACGAATCTCCCGGTGGAGCTGGTTCTCGCCGGCGCTCCCGGTCCGCTCGAGATCCACACGCTTCCTTCGAGCACGGTCACGACGCTGCCTCTCGTGCTCGCCGGCCGCCAGGCGAAGCTTCACACCGGCAGCGCCGGGATGTCGTCGGGACGGGTGGTCGCGTGAGCGAGAACGTCGCCATCATCCCGGCGCGGGGAGGATCGAAGGGCATCCCGCGCAAGAACCTCCGCCGGGTGGGCGGTGTGCCGCTCGTGGCGCGCGCGGTGGACGCGGCCGTCCGCTGCCCGTCGATCCACCGTGTGGTCGTGACGACCGACGATCCCGACATCGCCGCCGTCGCGGCCGAGTGGGGAGCGGAGATCGTGCAGCGACCGGCCGAGCTCGCGGGGGACCAGACCTCGTCCGAGGGCGGCCTCCTGCATGCCCTCGGCGAGCTCGAGGCGCGCGGCGTGGACGTCGGCGTGGTCGCGTTCCTTCAGGCCACGTCGCCGTTCATCGACGTCGATGCGCTCGACGCTGCGGTCCGATCCGTGCGCTCCCGCCGTCGCGACAGCGTGTTCTCGGCGGTCGAGACCTTCGGCTTCCTGTGGCGCAAAGGCGTGGGAGACGCGGCAGAGGCGGTCAACCACGACGCTGACGTGCGCCTCCGGCGTCAGGACCGGTCGCCGGACTACCTCGAGACCGGCGCCTTCTATGTGATGCGCGCGGCCGGCTTTCGAGCCGTCCGGCACCGCTTCTTCGGCAGCATCGGGGTGGCCGCGGTCCCTGCACGCACCGCCATCGAGATCGACACGCCCGAGGAGCTCGAGATCGCGTGCGCGCTCGCACCGCTCATCGACCGGCCGCGGCCGGTCCTCGTGGACGCCGTGGTGACGGACTTCGACGGGGTGCACACGGATGACACCGTCCGCGTGGACCAGGACGGCGTGGAAGCGGTGACGGTCAGCCGTACCGACGGCATGGGCGTCTCGCTGCTGCGCGCGGCAGGCATCCCCGTGCTGATCCTGTCGACGGAGGCGAATCCGGTCGTCACGGCCCGCGCCCGCAAACTCGGCGTGGACGTCAGGCAGGATGCCCGCGACAAGGCGGCCGCACTTTGCGAGTGGGCCGCCGAGCGTGGCATCCCGCTGTCCCGCGTGGCCTACCTCGGCAACGACGTCAACGACCTGCCGTGCCTCGAACTGGTCGGGTGGCCTGTCGCCGTTCCCGACGCGCACCCGTCCGTTCTCGCCAGCGCCCGCGTGGTCCTCGACCGCGCGGGCGGCGCCGGTGCCGTCCGCGACCTAGCCGAGCGTGTCCTCGCCGGCCGCGCGGAGGCAGCGGCGACATCCGCCGATCCCGTCCCGAACCGGCGATCCGGTTCCCCGAGCGCCGCACAGGAGGCATCATGACCGTCACGATCGGATCACGCGTCGTCGGAGGCGGGCGACCCGCCTACGTCATCGCAGAGATCGGCCTGAACCACAACGGCGACGTCGAGCTCGCCAAGCGCCTCATCGATGTGGCCGCCGACGCGGGGGCCGATGCGGTGAAGTTCCAGAAGCGCACTCCCGAGATTGCGACGCCGGAGCACATGCGCGACATCCCGCGCGAGACGCCGTGGGGAACCATGACGTATCTGGAGTACCGGCACCGCGTCGAGTTCGACCGCGAGCAGTACATCGAGATCTCGGACCACGCCATGCTGCGAGGCCTGGAGTGGTTCGCGTCGCCGTGGGACGAGCCGAGCGTCGCGTTCCTTGAGGACCTGGGCGTCGCCGCGCACAAGGTCGCCTCGGCATGCCTGACCGATCACCGCCTGCTGGGCGCCTTGCGCGATACGGGCAAGCCGGTGATCCTGTCCACGGGCATGTCGACGACCGACGAGATCGACGCCGCGGTGGAGGTGCTCGGAACCGACCGGCTGGTGCTCATGCACGCCACATCGACGTATCCCATGGAGCCGGCCGAGGCGAACCTGCGGATGATCCCGGCGCTGCGCGAGCGCTTCCCCGGCGTGCCGGTCGGGTACTCCGGGCACGAGCGGGGCCTGCAGATCTCGCTCGCCGCGGTCGCCCTGGGAGCCGTGGCGATCGAGCGCCACATCACCCTCGACCGCACCATGTGGGGCTCCGATCACGCCGCCTCGCTCGAGCCCACCGGTCTGCAGCACCTCGTCCGCGACATCCGCGTGATCGAGGCCGCCCTCGGCGACGGAGTCAAGCGGGTGTACGAGAGCGAGCTCGCTCCGATGGCGAAGCTGCGCCGCGTCCCCGCGTGAGCGGAGACGTCGCAGGGGAGTCGGCCCGGCCGCGCCTGGTCGCCATCGCCGACACCGACTCGTATGTGAAGTGGGCGGCGGCACTGCTGGGCGCCGCGGCGGAGCGATGGGATGTCTCGCTCGTCGTGCTGCAGACGCCTGTGGTCGTCAGCGACGCCCAGCTCGAGGCGGCGCTCGCCGGCAGCGGGCTGCCCGAGCAGTGCACCGAGCGGGTGTCGTACCGCGACCTCTCGGTCCGGCTCGCGGACGCGCGCCCGGATGCGGTGCTCCTCGCGGCGCGCGGGCCGCTCGTGCGCGTGCTGGCGCGGGACGTCGCGGCGATGCGGCCGCGACCGGTCATCGCGACCGGACTGCCCGGCATCTCGATCCCGGCGACGAGGAAAGCCGTCATGTACCGGCTGCAGTGCGACCTGTTCGTGCTGCACTCGAAGCGGGAAGTGCGCGACTTCCGTGCGCTCTCGATGCGGACGGGACTGGCTCACCGTTACGCGCTGGCGGCGCTACCCTTCGCTCGGCGGGCGGACACGCGGGATGCCGACCCTTCGGCGGGCGGCACCGACCTCGTCTTCGCCACCCAAGCGCGCGTGCCGGCGGAGCGGTCCGAGCGGCTGCTCGTGGCGCGCATGCTGCGCCGTGCCGCGGCGGCCGATCCGTCCCGTCGCGTGGTGGTGAAGCTCCGCGCATCGCACGGCGAGCACCAGACGCACATCGAACGAGACGGGTACCCGGAGCTGCTCGCCGAACTCGGGCCCCTGCCGCCGAACCTCGTCACCTCCACCGCATCGATGGCGCGTGCGCTCACCACGGCCGAGGGGCTGGTCACGGTGAGCTCGACCGCGGCGATCGAGGCCGTCGCCCTGGGCGTGCCCGTCATCGCGCTCGACAGCTTCGGCGTGTCGCCGGAGCTCATCAACGAGGTGCTCGCCGACGGCGGGCTGCTCGGCAGCGAGGAGGACGTCATCGCGCGTCGCTTCCGCCATCCCCATCCCGACTGGCTGGACGACAACTACTTCCACGCCGCCGACGAGGACGACTGGGAGCGGCTGCTGCAGGACCTCATCGCGGAGCGCCGAGCCGGCGTCCTCCCGGCGCGGCGGCCCGTTGCGCGCCGCGGCGGCCCGCTCCGAGACGCGTGGGAGCGGAAGGTCGCGCTCGGCCGCAGCGACACGTCCGCGTCCGGTGTCGTCGCGCTCGCGGTCGGTGTGCCGGTTCGGGCGGTGGTCCGCGGAGTGCACGTGATCGGCCGGGCGATCAGGACGGACCCGAGCGCCTCAGCGAGCCTCGCCGCGACCGATCAGCAGCCGGGGCCGGACGGGTCCTCGGCGCAGGTGCGCTCGACCAGCGCCGTACGCACCTCCACGACGCGGACCTCATAGTCCGACGCGGTCGCCGTGACGACTCCGGGAACGGTCCGCCACGCGCCGTTGCCGAAGTCGACGGATGCCGCGTACTCGACCGTCACCGACACCGGATAGGTGCCGCGCGACCGGTACACGTGACTGGTCGAGGTCGGGGTGAACTGCGGCTGCCCGAGGCTCGCCCAGGTCGCGCCGCCGGTCGAGCTGCGTGAGCGGGACCCGTCGCCGTAGTCGAAGACGAATGCCCGAGGGGTGAAGCGCACGGTCACGTCCCACCCCAGCACGGTGCCGGGGATGCGCTGCTCGGACGCCTCCGCCACGACGTTGGCCGGCATGCCCGCCACGCCGAAGCCGGAGGGTTCGCCGGTGAGCGTGGGCTCGGCCGGCCGGAACGACGCGAGGTCGGCGAGCGTGACGTCGGGAAAGGTCACGACCGAATAGCCGCCGCACCGGCCGATGGTCTCGCAGTCGTTCTCCTCCACGGGCCGCGCCGGCGCCTCCGCCCGTGGGGCGTCGCCATGGTCGTTCCGGCCGTCGCCCCGGCTCCCGCCGCCTCCGCCGGGACCGTGCAGCGATCCCGACACGTCGACCTGCGTACCGGAGCTGTTGACGTCGCACGTTGTGGTCCATGTACCGACGTCGTTGCAATGTGAGTCACCCTGCGAGGGCGCCGATAGCGTGATCCCGAGGGCAATGACCGTTGCGATCAGGCGCAATCTGGGCCTTCTTCCCTGGGGCCGATGGATTCGATGAGCCAGCCCGTGGGCGATCCCTCATCCTTGGAAAGGTTCACCCGCAACCGTTGGACGTCAGTCCGATCCGGGTCGACCAGTGAATTGCCGTTGCGGTCGAGAACCTGAACCCCCGATACGTTCAAACACGCGAACAGAAGCACTTCAGAGTCGTTGGAGTTCACGCTCTCGGCTTCAAGTAGATCGACATGCGACTCGCCGGTGACCGTGGTGGCAGAAGCGTGATACTCGCTCAAGCCTCGGCGGTCGCTCGCGTTTAGCTCGCCAGTGGTCCAGGCGTAGACGTCCTCGAAGGTCTCGGGATCACTGAGGTCCACGGCGTTGAGCGCGTCGACGTAGGCCCGATAGGTGGCTTCCGCGGCCGCGAAGGCCTCCTCCTCGCCGGCGAACGTCGGCGTGGGTTCGGGTGCGGGGGGTGGGGTGCATCCGGTCAGCGCTCCGAGGACGAGCCCGGCCGCCACGAGCGCCGACACCCTCCGCAGTCCCACGGCCCCACGCTACCGGCGGGCTGGGTGACCGCGGAGAGTTATCCACAACCCGGATGAGACAGAAGAAGCCGGCGATCGCGCGGGGGCCGTGATCGCCGGCTCTGGGCGGTTCGATGAGACCGCCCCTCGTGTCGCCGGGGGAAACGGCACGAGAGCAGTCCCGTCCGACTCGATGCCGTGGCGGGGGGATCGCGGGGTTCGGTGGGGGCCGCTTGCCGCGATGCCTTCAGGATCCCACCGCCACCTGTGAGATTGCGGTGCCCACACTGCGAATGCTGTCCACGGCAGCCGGGCGGCGCCCGTCGGCCAACCGGACGTAGCCTCGGAGGATGACGTCCTCCGTTCCTCGTCCCGAGCTGCGCGCGCTGCTGGACGATCTGGCCGACGCGGCCCGCGCACGACTGGAAGGCATCGACGCGGCCATGGCACGGCTTCGACAGGACCGGGCGGTCGACGTCGCCGACGACGAGCACGATCCCGAGGGTGCGACCCTTTCGGGCGAGTGGGCGCACGCCGCCGGTGTGGCCGACGCCGCTCGTCGCGAGCTGGGCGAGATCGACGACGCGCTGCGCCGTTGGGAGGCCGGAACCTACGGGATCTGCGCCGACTGCGGTCGCAGCATCCCCGTCGAGCGACTCCGTGTCCGGCCGTTCGCGACGAGGTGCGTCGCATGCGCCGAGAGAGCGGGAGGCTGACGTGTCCTTCGGAGCGGCCGCATCTGGACCGCGAGGGCGGTTCCCTGTGCTGCGCGCCGGCGACCCCTGCGCCTGCGGCAGCGGCGATCGCTTCGGGGCCTGCTGTGAGCCCCTGCTGCGCGGAGCGAGCGCCCCCACGGCCGAGCGGCTGATGCGGTCGCGCTACACCGCGTTCGTGGTGGGGGACGAACGGCATCTGCGCGAGACGTGGCATCCCGGCACCCGCCCCGCGGCGATCGAGCTCGACCCCGCGCAGCGGTGGACGGGACTGCACATCGTGGCGACGGATGCCGGCGGCGAGGACGACACCCGCGGCGTCGTGGAGTTCCAGGCGCATTGGCGCGAGGGCAAGCGTGACGGCGTGCTGCACGAACGGAGCCGGTTCGTCCGCCAGAGCGGGCGCTGGTGGTATCTCGACGGCCGCATCGGCTGAGCGTCGCGGGGCAGGCGTCGCCGTCGGTCCCGCTAGCGTGGATCCATGACGAACCAGGTGGCCAAGGCTCAGACGCTCGCGCAGCTGCACGCCGCGCCCGAGATCCTGCGGGTGGTGAACGTGTGGGACGTCGTCTCGGCGACGACAGTGGCTGCGCTGCCCGAAACCCGCGCCATCGCCACTGCCGGTCATTCGATCGCGGCGACGTTCGGATACGCCGATGGCGAGAAGATTCCGCGGGATCTCATGCTCGACATGGTGGGGCGCATCGTCGAGGCGGTGGGCGACCTGCCGGTCACGGCGGATCTGGACGCCGGATTCGGCGACGCCGGCGACACCGTCCGCCGCGCGATCGCGAAGGGCGCGATCGGCGGGAACATCGAGGACCGGCTTCGGCCCCTCGATGAAGCGGTCGCCGTCGTCGAGGCCGTTGTGGCCGCCGGAGAAGCGGAGGGCGTGCCGTTCGTCCTCAACGCCCGCACGGATGCCTTCCTGCGAGCCGGCGACCGCCCGGTCGAGGCATCCGTCGCCGACGCCATCGAGCGGGGTCGCGCCTATCTCGACGCGGGCGCCGACCTCGTCTTCGTTCCCGGCATCCTGGACGCCGACACCACACGACGGCTGGTCGAAGGCATCGGCGAGCGCAGGATCAGCGTCATCGGGCTTCCGGGCGCGCTCACCGCGTCCGAGTACGAGTCGCTCGGCGTCGCCCGCATCTCGTATGGACCGGCCACGCAGCGGGTGGCGCTCACCGCGCTGCAAGATGTGGCAGCCGAGCTCTATCGTGACGGCGCGATCCCCGGCAGCACCCGGAACCTCAACTGACGGAACGCCCGCCTTACCGGCTTCAGGTGTCGCGCTCGAGCGGAGCGACGTCCTCACGGTGGTCGTCGACGCCGCCGCGCGGGTAGTCGGCGACCTCGGGGTGCCGCCGCAGGAAGACGGCGCTGGCCACGAGGCCGCCCCACACGATGACGATCGCCAGGATGAGGAACGTGATGGCGAGCGGTGTCATGACGACGCTCCTCTCTCACCTTGGGTGGGCGTTCGGTCGGGCGCCCGGTACTCCGGCCATGGTGTGAAGCGATCCGGCGACTCGCGCCAGGGCAGGACCGTCATGACGACCGTGATCACCAGGATGACCGCGATCGTGCCCCATCCGAACAGGAGCAGGTACCAGCCCGGCATGTCGGCGTAGCCGTCGACGATGAGCGTCACGATGCGCTGGATCAGCATGTAACCCAGCACGATGGGCGACAGCACCCCCACCAGCGCGATCCAGATGCCTCCCACCTTGAAGGTGGACACCGCGTTGAGGTGGGCCCGCAGCTCGGGACCGCGACGCAGCACCCAGATCACGAGGATCGTCGTGACCACGGCGGATGCCACGATGCCGATGTTGTTGGCCCACTGATCGGTGACGTCGAGGGCGAGTAGGCCCGTCGTGGTGGAGAACAGCAGGATGGACAGGACTGCGGAGATGATCCCCACGCTCAGCGCCGCGGTCCGCCGCGACACCGCGAGCTTCTCCTGCACCGCCGCGGACACGACCTGCAACACCGAGATCAGCGACGTGAAGCCCGCGAGTGCCAGCGATCCGAAGAAGAGGCATCCGAACAGCGGTCCGCCGGGCATCTGCGAGACGATCGCCGGGAAGGTGATGAACGACAGCCCGACGCCGGTGAGACCCTCGAGCTCCGACACCTCGATGCCCTGCTGGAAGGCGAAGAACCCCAGCGTGGCGAACACGCCGATGCCTGCGAGGATCTCGAACGACGAGTTCGCGAAGGCGACGACGAGCCCGGGCGCCGTGAGGTTGGCGCGGCGCCTGCGGTACGAGGCGTACGTGATCATGATGCCGAAGGCGATCGACAGCGAGAAGAAGATCTGACTGTACGCGGCGATCCACACGTTCGGATCCGCCAGCGCCGCCCAGTTGGGCGTGAACAACGCGTCGAGGCCGGCCGCCGCGCCGTCGAGGAACAGGGCCCGCACCACCAGGATCGCGAACGCGATCACCAGGAGCGGCAGGAAGATGACGTTCACGCGCTGCAGTCCCTTGGCGACGCCCGCCGCGAGCACCGCGATGGTCGCGATCCACACGAGCGCGAGCGGGATCAGCACGCCGGGGACGAACTCGAAGCTGATGCCGGGATCGCCGGTCTGCAGGTACTCGCCGATGAGGAACGCCGCCGGGTCGTCACCCCAGCGCAGGTCGAACGAGAACACGAAGTAGCTCAGCGCCCAGGCGATGACGGCCGTGTAGTAGAGGCCGATCACGAACGCGATCGCGACCTGGAACCACCCGAGCGACTCCGTCCATCGCCCGAGCGCCCGGCCGACGCGGCGGAACGCGGTCGGCGCGGCGCCGCGGAAGCGGTGGCCCAGCGCGTAGTCGAGGAACAGGATGGGGATGCCTGCCGTCAGCAGCGCCACGAGATACGGGATGAGGAAGGCCCCTCCGCCGTTCTCGTAGGCGACGCCGGGGAAGCGCCAGATGTTGCCGAGGCCCACCGCGGAGCCGATCGCGGAGAGGATGAAACCGATCTGGCCCGTCCACTGCTCGCGTGGCCGGTCGCCCGTCGCGCGCCGGGCGGGGTTCTGCGGTGCCGTCACGTCATCGTCCCTTCACCAGAGCGTCTTCGCCACCGGACCGTACCAGGATCGCACCGGCGCGGCCAAGCAGGTTGACCTTTCCTCGACCCACCCGGCACTCTTCGATTCCGCGTACCGTGGAGAACCCGCGAAAGGAGCCGACGTGGCACGCATCATCGTCTTCGGCGGACACGGCAAGGTGGCGCTGCTGCTCGAGCAGCTCCTGGCCGCCCGTGGCGACACCGTCACCGCCGTCATCCGCAACCAGGACCACGAGGCCGACGTCGTCGCAACCGGGGCCACTCCCGTCGTCGCCGACATCGAGACGTACGACCTGGACCAGCTGCGCAATCTCATCAGCGGCAACGACGTCGTCGTGTGGTCGGCGGGGGCGGGCGGCGGTGATCCACGCCGCACCTACGCCGTGGACCGGGATGCCGCCATCCGTTCGATGGATGCGGCCGCCGGGGTCGGAGTCGCACGCTACGTCATGGTGTCGTGGCTCGGGTCGCGGGCCGATCACGGGGTTTCGCCCGACTCCTCGTTCTTCCCCTACGCCGACGCCAAGTGGGCTGCGGACGAGCACCTGATGGCGTCGGGCCTCGCATGGACGATCGTCGCCCCCGGGACCCTCACGCTCGATCCGCCCACCGGTCGCATCGAGCTCGAGCCCAGCGGCAGCGGGACGGTGCCTCGCGCGGATGTCGCCGCCGTCATCGCGGCCGTCATCGACAATGACGCCACGGTGGGCCGCACCATCCGCTTCGGCAGCGGCGACGACGTGATCGGCCACGCCCTCGCCGGCTGAGCTCAGTCCTCGCTCGAGTGGAGTCCCCGCCGGGTCGACAGCAGAGTGACCTCGGGATGATCGGCCACGACCCTCTCGGCGCGGTCGAGGACGTCACGGACATGGGATGAGCCCGACGCGACGACCGCCACCCCGACCTCGGCCCTGCGATGCAGGTCGTGCTCGCCCACTTCGGCGGCCGCCGACTCGGTGCGCCGCCGAAGGTCCGCGATGAGGGGCCGGAGGATGCTGCGCTTCTCCTTCAGCGAGTGCACGTCGCCCAGAAGCAGGTCGAACTCGATCCATCCGATCCACATGCCTCCATCGTGTCAGGGTCGATCGCCGTCGGCGCGAGCCGTCGAGGCGTCATCGCTCCGTGACACTCGGACGGGGGCGGTCCTCGTCGGCGGAGAGCTCGACGAGCGCCGCGTGGATGCGTTCGAGGTCGACCAGCAGCGAGCCGATCAGCACCCAGTGATCGGAGGACGGCATGGCGACCGCGAGGGGTCGCGTGAGCGCCGGCGGTTCGCTCGCCGAGGGCTCGGCGTCGCCGGCGCCCGCGCGCGCCGTGACCAGCCGGACGTCGTGCGCAGCGCGGGCCAGCTGCTCCGCGATCGCGCCCATCGTCGGCTCCTTCGTGAGCGAGACGTCGTAACGGTCCGTGAACGCCCGTGTCATGCCGATCACCTGCGTGGCGATCGGGCCGAACCGGTCCAGGGTGGCACGGTACTCCGTCAGCCGATCGCGATGCCGTCGCGCCCGCGGATTGAGTGTGAGCGATTCCTCGCCCGCGCGGATCGCCTCCTCGGCGTCGCCGATGAGCGGCCGAAGAGCCCGCGCCCGGGCGAGCATGTCGGCGAGCTCGGACGCGGAGCGCGGTGTTCCAGATGCCTCGACCAGGCGCTCCATCGACGTCGCCAGCTCGCTGCCCACCGCCTGGAGCGCGCGCTGCGCCGGCTCGATCGCGACCGGAGGGACGACGGCGACATTCACCACGACGCCGACGGCGGCTCCCAGAAGCGTCTCGATGACCCGATCCAGCGCGTACCCGGCGCTCGCCGTGCCGAGGGCCGGGACCAGCATGGCGCTGATGACCACCTGGTTGCCGGTGCCCGGCGTCATCCGCAGCAGCCAGACGAGGACGAACGCCGCGGCGATGGCGACGAGGACGACCCCGGTGCCGTTGCCCAGCGCCACACCCAGCAGCGACGCGATCACGACCCCGACCACGACACCGACGGTCCGCTCGACGCCCTTCGTCAGGGACTGGTTGATGCTCGGCTGCACCACCAGCAGCGCCGCGATCGCGGCGAACACCGGTGGGGGGCCCGGTATGAGCCAGCCGGCCAGCAGCCACGCCCCGATGGTGGCGATCGCCGACTTCGCGGCCTGCAGGATCGACGGCCGCTTGACCGAGCGGATCGCGGCGGACATGCTCATGCGCTGATCCTCGCGCACCGGAACCGGCAGCGTCGCCCCGCACGGGAACATCGCGGCGCGCCCGGGCGTTCTGATAGCCTTGGGTGTCACTCGTGTGGCCATCTCGCCACGCCTGGGCGTCGAATCGCTTCGACGCCGGGTGACATCGCACGAAAACAATCCGCTTCGCCTTCGGCTCGAGGCATCCGCTCGCGCACGCGCGACGGGCTGATGACAGCCGGGGCCCGACACCAAACCCAACAAGGACAACCCACTACATGACTAGCGCAACGACCGCCCCGGCCACCAAGCAGGTCGCGATCAACGACATCGGATCTGCCGAGGACTTCCTGGCCGCGGTCGAGAAGACTCTGAAGTTCTTCAACGACGGCGACCTGATCGAGGGCACCGTGGTGAAGATCGACCGCGACGAGGTCCTCCTCGACGTCGGTTACAAGACCGAGGGCGTCATCCCCTCGCGTGAGCTTTCCATCAAGCACGACGTCGACCCCAACGAGGTCGTCAAGGTCGGCGACGAGGTCGAGGCACTCGTTCTCCAGAAGGAGGACAAGGAAGGCCGCCTCATCCTGTCGAAGAAGCGCGCGCAGTACGAGCGCGCGTGGGGCGACGTCGAGAAGATCAAGGAGAACGACGGCGTGGTCACCGGCCAGGTGATCGAGGTCGTCAAGGGTGGCCTCATCGTCGACATCGGCCTCCGCGGCTTCCTCCCCGCCTCGCTGATCGAGCTGCGCCGCGTGCGCGACCTGACGCCGTACCTCGGCCAGGAGATCGAGGCGAAGATCCTCGAGCTCGACAAGAACCGCAACAACGTCGTGCTCTCGCGCCGCGCCCTGCTCGAGCAGACGCAGTCCGAGTCGCGCACCACGTTCCTCAACAACCTGCACAAGGGCCAGGTCCGCAAGGGCACGGTCTCGTCGATCGTCAACTTCGGTGCGTTCGTCGACCTCGGCGGCGTGGACGGCCTCGTGCACGTCTCCGAGCTGTCGTGGAAGCACATCGAGCACGCCTCGGAGGTCGTCGAGGTGGGCCAGGAGGTCACCGTCGAGATCCTCGAGGTCGACCTGGACCGCGAGCGCGTCTCGCTGTCGCTCAAGGCGACGCAGGAGGACCCGTGGCAGGTCTTCGCCCGCACTCACGCGATCGGCCAGGTCGCGCCGGGCAAGGTCACCAAGCTCGTCCCGTTCGGTGCGTTCGTGCGCGTCGCGGACGGCATCGAGGGCCTCGTGCACATCTCGGAGCTCTCGGGCAAGCACGTCGAGCTCGCCGAGCAGGTCGTGTCGGTCGGTGAAGAGGTCTTCGTGAAGATCATCGACATCGACCTCGAGCGTCGCCGCATCTCGCTCTCGCTCAAGCAGGCGAACGAGTCGGTCGACCCCTTCGGCACTGAGTTCGACCCGGCCCTCTACGGCATGGTCACGGAGTACGACGAGAACGGGGAGTACAAGTACCCCGAGGGCTTCGACCCCGAGACCAACCAGTGGAAGGAAGGCTTCGACGAGCAGCGCGAGAAGTGGGAGCAGGAGTACGCCGCCGCCCACGCTCGCTGGGAGGCGCACAAGGCCGCCGTCCTCAAGGCCCAGGAGGCCGAGGCCGCCGCTCCGGTCGAGACCGGCGCGTCCTCGTACTCCTCCGAGAGCGGCCCCTCGGGCACGCTCGCGGACGACGAGGCTCTCGCCGCCCTGCGCGAGAAGCTCTCGGGTCGCTGATCGGCTGATCCACATCGAAAGGGCCGTCACCGTGAAGGTGGCGGCCTTTTCGCGTGCGTGGGGGTGGTCCGGCGTAGTGTCGCCGCGTGACCCCTGCCTCTCCCCGCTGCCTGGTGGCCGACGACGGATGCCGCGGCGAGGTGCCGCCGCACGCGCCGGTGCCGCTGTGCGAGCGGCACGCGGCGGCGGCATCCGAGTGGTTCGATGCCGAGAACGGGGTTGTGGACGTGCTGCCGTCGCCGTGCGTGCTGTGCGGGTCGCGTCTGGGTGTCCGCTACCGGTCGGGGTGGCTGTGCGCCGTCTGCGAGTGGCGTCATGGCGACGTGCCCGACGATGAGCTCCCTCGGCCGAGGGTCGATGTGGTCTACTACCTCGGCTATGCCGACCGGGTGAAGATCGGCACGACCGCCAACCCGCGGCAGCGTCTGGCCGCGATCTGGCATGAGGATCTCCTGGCGTTCGAGCGCGGCGACCGCGCGGTCGAGCGGCGCCGCCATGCGCAGTTCGCCGAGGAGCGCTACGAGCGGACCGAGTGGTTCCGACTGTCCGAACGGCTGCGCAGCCACATCGCCTCCGTCGCCGCGGGCGTGGACGATCCCTGGTCGCTGTACGCGCGGTGGGTGAGCGAGGCGATCGCGCTCCGAGGCTGACGACGTCGGCGACGACGCGCCCAGCCGATTCAAAGCCAGTCGGCCTAGCGTGACAGACCCGGATCAGGGAGGACACCATGGGACTGCTGGACCGACTCTTCGGCGGCGACGACCGCGATCATCAGGCGCCGCCGCCGCGCAGCGACCAGGCGTGGCGGGACGCGCGGACGCCGGACGGCGCGCCGACGAACCAGCCGCCTCGGAGCGCGGACGAGATCGCGATTGAGCGGTACCGGTACCTGCTGCGCACCGCCCCTCCTGAGACGATCGAGCAGGTCCACGCCGAGGCCTTCTCGAGGCTGACCGAGCCGCAGCGTCAGCAGGTTCTCGCGGAGATCTCCGCCGGACTGCCGTCTGCGGAGCAGCCGCGCACGAGCGATCCCGGCACGCTGGCGCGTGCCGCGACCCGTGCGGAGTACATGAATCCCGGATTCATGGAACGCACGCTCGGTCCGCAGCGCCAGGGGCCGTCTTTCGGCTCCATGGTGGGTTCGTCGATCCTCGGCACAGTCGTCGGGTACGTCCTCGGATCCGCGCTGGTCAGCTCGTTCCTGGCGCCCTCGTTCGCCGCCGACCAGGGTCACCAGGACGGCTCCGAGTCCGGTGGCGAGGGCGGAGCGGATGCCGGAACCGGGGCCGACGCCGGCGGCGGGGCGGACCCGGGCGTCGACGCGGGGTGGGGCGCCGACGCCGCCGGAGACATGGGCGGGTTCGGCGACTTCGGCTTCTGAGCGCCCGTCCATCGCTCGGCGTCGGCGGGAGACCTGCCGCCCGACGCACGACTTCCGTTACCGTCACGGTATGGGAGCCGCGACGACCGACTCGCCGGGGGCCACCGGAGTGCGGCATCCGCACCGGCGCGCCAGGCGGGCGGCGCTTCCCATCGCCGATCGCACGCGGGACCGCACCGCCACGCTGAACCAGCTGCTGCTGGCGTCGGTGATCTTCGTCCTCGGCGTCCTCGTCGCGGTCGGCCCCTTCGAGGGCGACCCTGCGCTGTTCTTCCTCGGGGTCGTGTGCATCTTCGCGATCACCGGGGCGACGCTGATCGTGCCGTGGAACCGTCTGGCGTACGGGTGGGTGGCGCTGGTGCCCGCCCTGGACATCGTCGCCATCGCGATCATGCAGTTCGCCGCACCGGAGTCGGCGCTCGGGCTGCTGTGGATCTTCCCGACCATGTGGCTGGCGGGAGGATTCGGTCCTCTCGGCCTCGCCGGCGTCGTCGCGGCCATCGCCGGCATCAGCGCCGCGCTGATGGTCCTGAACGCGGAGCAGCTGACGTACCGAGAGCTGCTGATCCCGCTCGTGCTGTCCGCGGTGGCGGTGACCAGTCACCTCAACGCCCGGCGGTCGGACGCGCAGCGCACGCTCCTGGCGAAGCAGTCGCACCTGCTGCGAAGCGTGCTGGCACGCACCCGGCGCCAGGAGCAGGTCGTCACCGAGGTGCTCGAGGCGGTGGACTTCGGCGTCGTCCGCATCGGCGCGGACGGCCGCGTGGCGGTCACGAACGAGGCCCACGGCCGGCTGCAGCGGGCGCTCGACGCCCATGGGGACGTGGCGGCGTTCCGTGACGACGGCGTCACACGACTGCCCGCGGACGAGCTGCCGCTGGAGCGGGCACGCCGGGGAGAGGCGTTCGACGGTCAGGTGGTGTGGTTCGGCTCGGAACCGGCCTCGCGCCGCGCTCTGACCATCACCGCGCGCCGGCTCACCGACCCGGACGGCGAAGACGCGGGCGCCGTGGTGATCTCACGCGATGTCACGGCGGAACTGAACGCGCTGCGCGCGCGGGACGACCTGGTGGCCTCCGTCTCCCACGAACTGCGCACCCCGCTGACGTCGATCCTCGGCTACCTCGATCTGGCCATCGAGCATCCCGACATGCCGGAATCCGTGCGGTCGAACCTCGACATCGCCGAACGCAACGCCGAGCGACTGCTGCGGCTGGTGGCCGACATCCTCGCCGCCTCGAGCTCATCGTCGTCCTCGGTGGAGGCGTCGCTGGCGCCGCAGGCCCTGCAGGCGGACGAGATCACGCGCGCGGCGGCCGAAGCGGCGGCGGCCCGCGCCGCCGCCCGCGCCATCACGATCGACGCGTCCGGCCTCGAGCCGGCGCCGGTGTGGGGCGATCCGCTGCGCCTGCGACAGGTGGTCGACAACCTCGTGTCGAACGCGATCAGCTACAACAAGGACGGCGGGACGGTCTTCCTCGGCACCACCACCGACGGTGTCCACAGCTGGATCCTGGTACGCGACACCGGCATCGGCATCTCCGACGCCGAGCGGTCGCGCCTGTTCCAGCGGTACTACAAGGCCGGTGCCGAGCGCCGCGCCGGCAGCGGACTGGGCCTGGCGATCTCGCGGGACATCGTGCGTGCGCACGGCGGCGAGATCGGCCTGCACAGTGCGCCGGGAGTGGGCACGACGTTCGTCGTGAAGCTTCCGGCCACATCGGAGGGGGATGGAGCATGAGCTTGGACCTGTTCAGCGTTCTGGTGTTCACGGCGCTCGTGGTGAACGTCAGTGGCATCCTGTTCATCCTCGAGACGTTCCTGCGCCGCGATGACGGCGCCGGGCGCGTGTGGTCGCTGGGTTTCCTCGCCGGCATGCTGACGACGCTGGCCTACTCCGTGTGGGCCGGTCCCGGCGGCGCGTGGTGGGCGGTGGCCGTCGGCAATGCGGCGTTCGTGGCCGGCACGGGGTGCATGTGGCTCGGATGCCGCCGCTTCAACGGCCGCCGGATGACGTGGGCGTCGCTGCTGGTCGGCTTCGCGGTGGCCGCCGCCGGGATCTCCGTCGCGGTGGCCGGTCCCACGGGCGGGGACTGGGCCGGGGCGCTGTGGATGTTCGGCGCGCTCATCGTCTTCGCGGCTGCCGGCGCCGCCGAGTGTCTGCGCGGCGAGCTGCGCCGCTCACGCACCGCCTGGGTGCTGGCCGCGGTGCTCGGCTTCCAGTCGCTGTTCTACATCGCCCGCACGATCGTCTTCGTGGTCTCGGGCCCGGACAGCGCCCTCTTCCGGATCTGGTTCGACACCGTCACCACGAGCTTCCTCACCGTCACGCTCACCATCGTCGCGGTCGTCGTCACATCGGTGCTGCGTGCCACCCGCACGCCGATACGGGGGCAGGTGCGCACCGGCGAGGCGGCGACGGAGAGCGAGGGCATCCTCGATGCCCGCTCCTTCGAGCACGCGCTGGCGGGCCTGTGCGCGCGCGCCCGCTCCCGCGGCGAGCTCGTCGCTCTCACGGCGGTGCGCATCGAGGATCTCGATCAGATGTCGAGCGCGTTCGGCAGCGAGGTCGCCGCCTCGGTCAGGGAGGCATGGCGTCTGGGCGTCCGTCGGCACGCGCCGACGAACGCGGCCGTCGCCGAGGACGGGCCGACGGGCCTGGCGATCGCGCTCGCCGTTCCCGCGGCACAGGACGCCCGGCGCCAAGCCGCAGAGGTGTATCGCGGTGTCTTCGATCACCTGGGAACCGTCGCCGGGGGAGTGATCCCCGTCGTGGGCGTCGGCTTCGCGCTCAGCTCCGACGTCGGCTACGAGCCGGCGGAGCTGCTGCGCGTCGCGCGGGAGACGGCGACCCGAGCCGCCGCCACCGTCGAGACGTCCGTCCTCTCCGGCAACGCGTAGGGGTGGTGGCGCAAGGCGTGTTCAGGCGGTGAGGCGGTAGCCGACGCCGCGCACCGTCTCGATCCAGCGCGGCTGCGAGGGCGACTCGCCCAGCTTGCGCCGCAGGTTGGCCACGTGCACCTCGATCGCGCGGGCGTCGCTGTCGCTGACGAACTCCGCGCCCGTGAACTGCTCACCGCGGAGCATCAGCGCGAGGTCGGTCTTGGCACGCACCACACGCCCCGCCGTCAGCAGGTCGGCGAGGATGTCGAACTCGCTGCGGGTGAGCTCCACGTTCCCGCCGTCGACCGTCACGATGCGCGTACCCGGGTCCAGCCGCAGCCCCCGGTGCTCGAGCACGCCGTCGGCGGTGTCCTGCGACGCACCCGGCGACGCCAGGTGGTGGCGCGGGCGACGCAGCATCGCGTCGATCCGCGCCCGGAGCTCGCGCGGCCGGAACGGCTTGGCCACGTAGTCGTCCGCACCGGCTTCCAGGCCCTGCAGCGCGTCGATCTCCTCGGTGCGGGCGCTCAGCATCACGATGTACGTCGAGCTGATCGAGCGGATGCGCTTGGCGGTCTCGAACCCGTCCATGCCGGGCATGTTGACGTCGAGGGTCGTCACGAGCGGCTCGTGATCCCGCACGAGCTCCAGGCCATCCGCCCCGTTGGCCGCGCCGTGGACCTCGAACCCGGCCTGCGAGAGCACCGCGGACAGCAGCGAGCGTATGTCGTCTTCGTCCTCGATCACGACCGCGACCCGAGATTCTTCCACCCCTGCACCTTCCGGTGCCGACAGGTCGACCGCCGGCTCCTCGACGTCGGTCATGATATCCCAGAACGCCGCCTGGAACCGATGACCGCCTGTCATCGACGGAGGTCCCCCCTGTGCATCGGCGCGGGCCGGCTTCGCACCGGCGTCGCCCCGGTGAGGCGGCGGCGCGGTGCCCCCCGGACTTCCGCGCCGCGCGCCCCGCCGGAACGAGGTGCCGCGCGCAGGGCGACGGACCTCCCCGTGGTCCACCCCGCGCCCGACCCCGATGCATGGCGCGAAGAGACGGTCGCCCCCACGACCGCCGCCCCGCCATGCCGACGACGGAACGACCCGCACCGAGCCTGAGCACGATGCGTGCGGCTCGGCGGGCGGCCGACCGGCGACGCAAGTGCTCGTTCGCCGGCCATGGCCCACCGTTCCCCAGATCCGCTGGCTGTTCCGTTCCTTCGGGTGCCACGACGCTACCCGCGGGTGCTCAGGCGAGCCTCAGATCGACCTCAGGAACCGCCCAAGCCTCGCCGGGGTCGTCCTCCGAGCCGACCGCCGCGCGTGGCATCCTCGATGCATGCCCCTCATCGCACTCACCGGCGGCATCGCGTCGGGCAAGTCGACCATCGCCCGCCGGCTGGCGGAGCACGGCGCCGTCGTGGTGGACGCCGATCAGCTGGTGCGCGAGGTGCAGCAGCCGGGGTCGCCGGTGCTCGAGGCCATCGCGACCGAGTTCGGCGACCGGATGCTGCGCACGGACGGGTCGCTGGACCGGGCGGCGCTGGGGGCGGCGGTGTTCGGCAACGACGAGGCCGTCTCACGCCTGAACCGGATCGTGCACCCCGCGGTGCGGGCGGAGTCGGCACGGCGGTTCGAGGAGGCGTTCGCACGGGACCCGGATGCCGTCGTGGTGTACGACGTGCCGCTGCTCGTGGAGGCGCGGGCGGAGGACCCGTGGCAGCTCATCGTGGTGGCGCACGCGCCGGCCGACGTGCGCAGGCGACGGCTGGTCGAGCTGCGGGGGATGACCGGATCCGAGGCGGATGCCCGCATCGCTTCGCAGGTCGACGACGCCGCGCGTCTGGCCCTGGCCGACGTCGTGATCGATACGACCGGCACGATCGACGACACGCTGAGTCAGGTCGACGAGCTGTGGCGCACGCTGCCGGCCCGGGTCGCCGCCCGCGCCTAGCCCGGTGCGGCGTCGCGGAGTAGCGTGGGCATCGTCAGGAGGTGCACCATGGGCCTGCTCTCGCGATTGCGGCGCCGGAGGCGGCGCGACGCCCTCAGCGACGAGGAGCGCATGGGGCGGTACATCTATCTGCTCAACACGCTGCCGGCCCCCGTCATCGAGAGCGCGCACGCGTCGGCGTTCAAAGACCTGCCGGCCGAGCGGCGTCGCGCGATGTTCGAGCAGCTGCGACCGTTCCTGTCCGACCGGGAGCGGGATGCCGCATCCGATGACCCGACGGTGATCGCGAGGCTGGTGCGCCGAGCCGAGGAACGCCGGGCGGCACGTGGAGGTCTGGTCGGATCCGCCGGCGCCTCCGTCGCGACGGCCGCCGACGACCCGCGGGACGCGGTGGACCCGCGGCAGCTCGTGCTCGGCAGCGGGGCGGCGGTGATCGTCGCCCAGAACTTCCTGATGTCGGCCGCGGTCATGACGTACTTCTCGGCCGGCGCTGGATCTCTCGCCATCGCGAGCGAGCCGGCGTGGGTCGGAGAGACCTACGACCCCGGCGCAGTCGGCTCCGGCGGCGTCGACGCCGGCGCCGGGCTCGACGGCGGCGGGCTCGACGCGGGTGGCTTCGGCGGCTTCGACGGCGGCGGCTTCGGCGGGTTCGACGGCGGCGGCTTCGGCGGCTGAGTCCGGCTCCGCCCAGGGCGAACCCGGCCCGCGTGTCCGACGCCCCGCATACGCTGGAGGAGTGCAGACCACTCGATCCGTGCGACCCTTCGAGGTCGTCAGCGACTACGCGCCGTCGGGGGATCAGCCGCAGGCCATCGCCGAGCTCGCAGCCCGCATCAACGCCGGCGAGACCGACGTCGTGCTGCTCGGCGCCACCGGAACCGGAAAGTCGGCCACCACGGCGTGGCTCGTCGAGGCCGTGCAGCGCCCCACACTGGTGCTGGCGCACAACAAGACCCTGGCGGCGCAGCTGGCCAACGAGTTCCGCGAGCTCATGCCGCACAACGCCGTGGAGTACTTCGTCTCGTACTACGACTACTACCAGCCCGAGGCGTACGTGCCGCAGACCGATACGTTCATCGAGAAGGACTCCTCGATCAACGCCGAGGTCGAGCGGCTGCGTCACTCGACGACGAACTCGCTGCTGAGCCGCCGCGACGTCGTCGTGGTCAGCACCGTCTCGTGCATCTACGGCCTCGGTGCGCCTGAGGAGTACCTCCGGGCGATGGTCGCACTGCAGGTCGGCGAGGTCTACGACCGCGACGCGCTGATCCGCAAGTTCATCGCGATGCAGTACAACCGCAACGACGTGGACTTCTCGCGCGGCAATTTCCGCGTGCGCGGCGACACGATCGAGATCATCCCGGTGTACGAGGAGTACGCGATCCGCATCGAGATGTTCGGCGACGAGATCGAGGCGCTGTACATGCTGCACCCGCTCACCGGCGATGTGGTCCAGCGGATGGACTCGGTCCCGATCTTCCCGGCATCCCACTACGTGGCCGGCACCGAGACCGTGCAGCGCGCCATCGGCACGATCGAGCACGAGCTGGAGGAGCGGCTCAAGGAGCTGGAGTCGCAGAACAAGCTCCTCGAGGCCCAGCGGCTGCGCATGCGCACGACGTTCGACCTCGAGATGCTGCAGCAGCTGGGTTTCTGCAGCGGCATCGAGAACTATTCGCGGCATCTCGACGGCCGCATGCCCGGCGAGCCCCCGCACACGCTGCTGGACTTCTTCCCCGACGACTTCCTCATGGTCATCGACGAGTCGCACGTGACCGTGCCGCAGATCGGCGCGATGTACGAGGGGGACGCCTCACGCAAGCGCACGCTGGTCGAGCACGGCTTCCGTCTGCCCAGCGCCCTCGACAACCGGCCGCTGCGCTGGGACGAGTTCAAGCAGCGGGTCGGGCAGACGGTCTACCTGTCCGCGACGCCGGGACGCTACGAGATGGGCATCGCCGACGGCGTCGTCGAGCAGATCATCCGGCCGACCGGGCTGATCGACCCCGAGATCATCGTCAAGCCGTCCAAGGGGCAGATCGACGACCTGCTGGAGGAGATCCGGATCCGCGTCGACCGGGACGAGCGGGTCCTGGTCACCACCCTGACGAAGAAGATGGCCGAGGAGCTCACCGACTTCCTCGGCGAGCACGGGGTCCGGGTGCGCTACCTGCACTCCGACGTCGACACCCTCCGACGCGTCGAGCTGCTCACCGAGCTGCGAGCGGGCGTCTACGACGTCCTCGTGGGCATCAACCTGCTCCGCGAGGGCCTCGACCTTCCCGAGGTGTCGCTGGTGTCGATCCTCGACGCCGACAAGGAGGGCTTCCTCCGGTCGGGAACCTCGCTCATCCAGACCATCGGGCGCGCCGCGCGAAACGTCTCGGGTCAGGTGCACATGTACGCCGACACGATCACGGACTCGATGCGCAACGCCATCGAGGAGACCAACCGCCGGCGCGACAAGCAGATCGCGTACAACAAGGAACACGGGATCGATCCGCAGCCGCTGCGCAAGCGCATCGCCGACATCACCGAGGTGCTGGCGCGCGAGGCATCCGACACCGACCGGATGCTCTCGCGCAAGGACTCCCGTGTGAAGTCGGGCAAGGGCAAGTCGCCCACCCCGCAGCTGCGTCGCGAGGGGATCGGAGCCGAGGGGGCGGAGCAGCTCGAGGCGACGATCGCCGACCTCAGTCAGCAGATGCTGGCCGCCGCGGGCGAGCTGAAGTTCGAGCTCGCCGCGCGGCTCCGCGACGAGGTGCAGGACCTCAAGAAGGAGCTTCGCGCCATGGAGCGGGCCGGCCACGCCTGAGCGGCCCGGCATTCACGGGTGGGCGGCCCGGCACTCACGGGCAGTGCATGAGGGGCTTCGGTCCCGAGCGGTCGAAGGTGTGCTGCGTGATCGGCGCCCCGCACAGGGGGCAGGCGCGTTCGGCGCGCTGTGCCGCGCTCGGCGCGGGTGTCGTCTCGTAGGGACCGACGGCTGCCGGACCGGCCGCTCTGATGAGGGTGCGGTTGATCCACGCGTACCATCCGCCGGCTTCGCGGACCCGTTCGCGCAGCGGTCGGCGGGCGGAGGAGGAGTCGGTGTCGGGCATGTACTTAGTGTACTAAGAATTAGCGCACGATAGACTCGATCCATGGCCGGCACCGATCTCGCTCCCGATGACCTGCTCAAGCTCGACAATCAGGTCTGCTTCGCGCTGGTCACCGCCGCCCGCAACGTCGTGGCGATCTACCGCCCGATCCTCGAGCCGCTTGGGCTGACGCATCCGCAGTACCTGGTGATGCTCGCGCTGTGGGAGAAGGCGCCGCGCTCGCTGCGCCAGCTCGCCGACGAACTGGCCCTCGAGCCTGCGACGCTGTCGCCACTGGTCAAGCGCCTGCAGGTGCAGGGACTGGTGACCAGGTCGCGCAGGAACGGCGACGAGCGGACGCTGGACGTCGGGCTGACTCCGCTGGGTGTGCAGCTCCGCGAGAAGGCGCTGGACGTTCCGCGGCAGGTCATGGCGAGCGTCGGCGCGGATGCCGAGTCGCTGCTGGCGCTGCGGGACGCGCTGAGTCCCTTCGCCGGTCGACGCTGAAGCGCCGCGGCCGAAGCGGCCGTCTCCGTGCGTCGATGAGGTCTTTCTCATCCCCCTGGTCGGCTCGCATCGCGACTCCTAGGCTCGGGAGCACGGCGTGCCCACAGCGGTGAACCCGCTCGCCAGCGCGGCGGCAACCCATCCGTCCGTCCAGAGGAACCCCCATGCGACCCAGGTCCCACCCCGACCGTCCCCGCGCCGCTCGCCGGCTCGCCGCGTCCGCCGTCGCCACCGCCGCGGCCCTCGCTGCCAGCGCCCTCGCGGCGGCGCCCGCGCACGCGGCCCCCACCGAGGTGCAGATCCTCGCCACCAACGACTTCCACGGTCGCATCGCCGCGAACGGGACCGAAGCGGGGGCGGCCAAGCTCGCCGGAACGGTCGACGCCCTGCGGGCTGCGAACCCGAACACGGTGTTCGCCGCGGCGGGCGACCTCATCGGCGCCTCGACCTTCGAGTCCTTCATCCAGAGCGACAAGCCCACCATCGACGCGCTCAATGCCGCCGGGCTGGAGGTGTCGGCCGTCGGCAACCACGAACTGGATCAGGGCTACGACGACCTCATCGATCGCGTCATGGCGCCGTACGACCCGGTCGCCAACCCCTACGGCGGAGCGCAGTGGCAGTACATCGCGGCCAACCTCAAGGTTCGCGCGACCGGTGACGACGCCGTTCCCTCCACGTGGATCAAGGAGTTCGGCAACGTCCAGGTCGGATTCGTCGGCGCCGTCACCGAGGAGCTGGAGGCGCTGGTCAATCCCGACGGGATCGCCGACATCGTCGTCCAGGGGATCGTGGAATCGGTGAACGCCGAAGCGTCCGAACTGGTGGCCGAGGGTGCTGACGTTGTGGTCATGCTCGTCCACGAAGGCGCCACGACCACCGACTGCGCGGCGGCTGCGGCGGCCGGCACGACCTGGGGCGACATCGTCTCCGGCGTGTCCGCCGACGTCGACGCCATCGTGTCGGGTCACACCCACCTCGCGTACAACTGCGAGTACCCGGTCCAGGCCTGGATCGACGAAGGCCGCGCGGTCACCACTCGTCCAGTCGTCTCCGCCGGCCAGTACGGGACGAATCTGAACCAGCTTTTGTTCACCGTGGACGGAGCCACCGGCCAGGTGCAGGCCAAGACGCAGAGCATCATCCCGGTCGCGCCGTACCCCGCTCAGCCCGACGCGGAGGTCGCCGCGCTCGTCGCCGAGGCGGTGGCGGAGGCGGAGGTGCTCGGCGCCGAGCCGCTCGGCGAGATCGCCGGCGCCTTCAGCCGCGCCAAGCTCGCGGACGGCACGACGGAGAACCGGGGCGGCGAGTCCACGCTCGGCAACCTCGTCGCGGAGGTGCAGCAGTGGGCGACCGAAGCCCCCGAGTCGGGGGGCGCGCAGATCGCCTTCATGAACCCGGGTGGCCTGCGCGCGGACATGGTCGGCACGCCTCCGGCCGACGGGTCCTATCCGCGCACGCTCACCTACAAGCAGGCATCCCTGGTCCAGCCGTTCGCGAACACGCTCGTGAACCTGCAGCTGACCGGTGCGCAGATCGAGGCGATCCTCGAGCAGCAGTGGCAGCGCGACGCGTACAACGCCCTGCCCTCTCGACCGTTCCTGCGCCTGGGTGCCTCGCAGGGATTCGAATACACCTACACGCAGCAGGTCGCCACCGAGGTCCAGCGCGACAACCCGGCGACGGCGGCCAACGAGGAGGGGCTCACGTATCAGGCCCCCGAGGGAACGGTCACCGGCATGTGGCTGAACGGTGAGCCGATCGACCCCGCCGCGACGTACTCGGTGACGGTGAACTCCTTCCTCGCAGGCGGGGGCGACAACTTCCGCGAGTTCGCCAACGGCGCCGACAAGCGCGACACCGGCAAGGTCGACCTCGCCGCGATGGTCGACTACCTCGAGGCGTTCGCGCCCGCAGGGTCGCCCTTGGCGGTCGACTACTCGCAGCGCGCCGTGGAGGTCACCTTCCCCGCGGATGCGCCGGAGGCCTACGAACCGGGATCGGCCGTGGCGTTCGACGTGAAGTCGTGGGCCATGTCGGCGCCGGGAGACGTCCGTGACGGCGAGATCGCCGTCTCGCTCGGCGACGAAGTCCTCGGCTCCTTCCCCGTCGACAACACGATCGGCGCGGCGGTGTACGACGATCACGGCACCGCGACGATCGCAGTCGAGCTGCCTGCGACGGTGCCGGCCGGTGAGACGGTCGAGCTCCTCCTCACGGGACCGCAGACGGGCACCACCGTGACGGTGCCCGTGCGCGTCGCCGCCGCCGAGGACCGGCGCGCCCAGAGCGTCACGATCGGCATCCCGAACAAGTTGCTCGCCAAGGCCGGGTCGGCGGTGCAGTTCACCACGATCGTGATGGCCGAGAACGGCACGCCGGTCACCGGCGAGGTGGCGATCTCGGACGGCGATACCGTCCTCGCGACCGCGACCCTCACCGCGAAGGACCGCGGCGTGGTCAAGGTGAAGCTGCCGACGCTCGACGAAGGCGTCCACCAGCTCTCGGCCGCGTACGGGGGCAGCGACACGGTGGCGCCCTCGGCGAGCCCGACGGTTCCGGTGCTCGTCTGGTAGCACGCGCCCCTGACAGCGAACCGTGAAGGCGGGGTCTCCGGCGCCCGTGTCGGAGGCCCCGCCTAAACTTGACGGGTGCCCATCGTCCCTGTCGCCATGCCCGGAAACACCAGCGGAAAGCTCAGCGTCCGCGGTGCTCGCGTGCACAACCTGAAGAACGTCGACCTCGACATCCCGCGCGATTCGCTGGTCGTCTTCACCGGCCTGTCGGGCTCGGGCAAGTCCAGCCTCGCGTTCGACACCATCTTCGCCGAGGGGCAGCGCCGCTACGTCGAGTCGCTCAGCGCCTACGCCCGTCAGTTCCTCGGACAGGTCGACAGGCCCGACGTCGACTTCATCGAAGGCCTGAGCCCCGCCGTCTCCATCGACCAGAAGTCGACCAACCGCAACCCGCGCTCCACGGTCGGCACGATCACCGAGATCCACGACTACATGCGTCTGCTGTGGGCCCGGATCGGGGTGCCGCACTGTCCCGAGTGCGGCGCCGTGATCCAGCGTCAGACGGTGCAGCAGATCGCCGATCAGCTGATGGAGCTGCCCGAGCGCACCCGCTACCAGATCGTCGCCCCGGTCGTCACGCAGAAGAAGGGCGAGTTCGTCGACCTCTTCAAGGAGCTCGGCGCGAAGGGCTACGCCCGTGCGATCGTCGACGGCGAGCTGGTCCAGCTTTCCGAGCCGCCGACCCTGAAGAAGAGCTACAAGCACGACATCGCGGTGGTGGTGGACCGTCTGGTCGCCGCCCCCGGCATCCTCGACCGCGTGACCGATTCCGTCGAGACGGCGCTGTCGCTGGCCGGAGGCATCGTGCAGGTCAACTTCGTGGACGAAGAAGGGGATGCCGCTTGGCAGTCCTTCTCCGAGAAGCTGGCATGCCCGAACGGCCACCCGTTGCAGCTGACCGAGATCGAGCCGCGCACCTTCTCCTTCAACGCGCCGTTCGGGGCGTGCCCGGCGTGCTCGGGTCTGGGCACACGGATGTCCGTCGACGTCGAGCTCATGCTCGGTGACGAGGAGCTGTCCATCCGCGAGGGGGTCCTCATCCCGTGGACCACGCAGGGCAAGGGACTGTTCCAGTACTACGAGCGGCTGCTCGAGGGACTCGCCAGCGACCTCGGGTTCTCCCTGGACACGCCGTGGAAGAAGCTGCCGGCGTCCGTGCGCGAGGCGGTGCTGCGCGGCGAGAACTACAAGGTCACCGTGAAGTGGAAGAACCGCTACGGCCGGGAGATGCGGTACTCCTCCGGCTTCGAAGGGGTCGTGCCCTACATCGAGCGGCAGTACACGCAGGCCGAGTCCGACACCCAGCGTCAGCGGTGGGCGGAGTACCTCCGCGAGGTGCCGTGCCCCGTCTGCAACGGGGACCGTCTCAAGCCCGAGGTGCTCGCGGTGCAGGTGCACGGTCACTCGATCGCGGAAGCCTCGCATCTGAGCCTGGGTGAGGCGCGCGAGTTCTTCGCACGCCTGACGCTCACCGACCGTGAGGCGATGATCGCCGCGCAGGTGCTGCGCGAGATCCGGCTTCGTCTGGACTTCCTCATCCGCGTGGGGCTGGACTACCTGAGCCTCAGTCGCGCCGCGGCGACCCTGTCCGGCGGCGAGGCGCAGCGCATCCGCCTGGCGACCCAGATCGGCTCGGGTCTGACCGGCGTGCTCTACGTCCTCGACGAGCCGTCGATCGGGCTGCACCAGCGCGACAACCGCCGGCTCATCGAGACCCTCGTGGCGCTGCGCGACCTGGGCAACACGCTCATCGTCGTCGAGCACGACGAGGAGACGATCCATGCCGCCGACTGGGTGGTCGACATCGGTCCGGGAGCGGGCGTCAACGGGGGAGCGGTGGTGCACTCCGGCCCGGTCGGCGAGCTCGTCGCCGACCGCTCGTCGATCACGGGCGACTACCTGTCCGGCCGGCGTCAGATCGCCACGCCCAAGAAGCGGCGCAAGATCGACAAGAGCCGGCAGATCACCGTCGTCGGCGCGCGCGAGAACAACCTGAAGAATGTCACGGTCGACTTCCCGCTCGGTGTCCTGACGTCTGTCACGGGCGTGAGCGGGTCGGGCAAGTCGACGCTGGTCAACGGCATCCTGTACCAGGTGCTGGCCACGCGGCTCAACGGCGCGCGCCGCGTCGCCGGCAAGCACACGCGCGTGACGGGTCTGGACAACCTCGACAAGGTCGTGCACGTGGACCAGGCGCCCATCGGGCGCACGCCCCGCTCCAATCCCGCGACGTACACCGGCGTCTTCGATCGCATCCGGACCCTGTTCAGCGAGACGCCCGAGGCGAAGGTGCGCGGCTACCAGCCGGGCCGGTTCAGCTTCAACGTCAAGGGCGGCCGCTGCGAGGCGTGCTCGGGCGACGGCACGATCAAGATCGAGATGAACTTCCTTCCCGACGTGTACGTCGACTGCGAGGTGTGCCACGGCAAGCGGTACAACCGCGACACGCTCGCCGTGCACTACAAGGGCAAGAACATCGCCGAAGTGCTCGACATGCCGATCTCCGAGGCCGCCGAGTTCTTCGAGCCGATCCAGGCGATCCACCGCTACCTCAAGACGCTGGTCGACGTGGGTCTCGGCTACGTCCGCCTCGGACAGTCGGCGACGACCCTGTCCGGCGGCGAGGCGCAGCGCGTGAAGCTCGCGACCGAGCTGCAGCGCCGGACGAACGGCCGATCGATCTACGTGCTCGACGAGCCGACCACGGGCCTGCACTTCGAAGACGTCCGCAAGCTTCTCGAGGTGCTCAACGGTCTGGTCGACAAGGGCAACACCGTCATCGTCATCGAGCACAACCTCGATGTGATCAAGTCCTCCGACTGGGTCATCGACCTCGGTCCCGAGGGCGGGTCCGGCGGGGGTCAGGTCGTGGCGACCGGCACGCCGGAGCAGGTGGCCCGAGCCGAGGGCAGCCACACCGGCGAGTTCCTCGCCGAGGTGCTGGGCCTTCGCGCGCCCGCGGGACTGGTCGAGGCCCGCAAGGCGGGCTGAGCGCGATGGCCCGCTCCGCGCCGACCGTCCCGTACAAGCCCAAGCCAGGCGAGATCCCCACCAACCCCGGCGTCTACCGGTTCCGCGACGCGGACGGCCGGGTGCTGTACGTCGGCAAGGCGAAGAACCTCCGCGCGCGGCTGTCCAACTACTTCGCCCCGCTGCACACGCTGCACGAGCGCACGCGGCGCATGGTGATGACGGCGGCGTCCGTGGAGTGGACCGTCGTGGCCACCGACGTGGACTCGCTGCAGTTGGAGTACCAGTGGATCAAGGAGTTCGATCCGCCGTTCAACGTCCGCTACCGCGACGACAAGTCCTACCCGTTCATGGCGATCACGCTCGCCGACGAGGCGCCGCGGGTGCTCGTGACCCGCAATCGCCGCATCCCGGGAGCGCGCTACTTCGGGCCGTACCCCAAGGTGTGGGCGGTGCACGACACGATCGATCTGATGATCCGGGTCTTCCCGATCCGCACGTGCAGCGATGCCTCCTACAAGAAGGCGATGGCCACCGGCAGGCCCTGCTTCCCCGGGCAGATCGGCCGCTGCGGCGGCCCGTGCTCGATGAAGGTGTCGATCGAGGAGCACCGCGCCATCGTCGAGGACTTCGTGGCGTTCATGGCCGGCGGTGACCAGCGGTTCACCAAGGCGCTGACCGCACGGATGCGCGAGGCATCCGCGGCGATGGACTACGAGGCCGCCGCGGTGTATCGCGACAAGCTGCAGGCGATCGACGCGGTGCTCAACAAGAGCGCGCTCGTGCTCGCGCCCGACACCGACGCCGACCTGTTCGGGATCGCCGAGGACGAGCTGGCCGCCGCCGTGCAGCACTTCGTCGTCCGAGGCGGACGCGTGCGCGGTGTGCGGGCGACCACGATCGAGAAGGAGCTCGACATCACCGGGGGCGACCTGGTCGATCAGGTGCTGCAGCGCACGTACGGCAACGCCTCGGGCGCCGACATCCCGCGCCAGGTGCTGGTGCCCGCGATGCCCGATGACGCTGCCGACCTCGAGGAGTGGCTGCGCGGGCGTCGTGGCAAGTCCGTCACGATCCAGGTCGCGCAGCGCGGACGCAAGGCCGAGCTGATGAAGACGGCGACCCTGAACGCGCAGCAGGCGCTGATGCTGCACAAGACGCGCCGCACCAGCGACTACGTCGCTCGCACCCAGGCGCTGACCGACCTCCAGGAGGCCCTCGAGCTGGCTGAGGCGCCGCTGCGCATCGAGTGCTTCGACGTGTCGCACCTGAGCGGCACGAACGTCGTCGCGTCGATGGTCGTGTTCGAGGACGGGCTGCCGCGCAAGGACCAGTACCGCTCGTTCTCCGTCGCCGAGACCACCGACGACACCGATTCGCTCTACCAGGTGCTGTCGCGTCGTCTGGCGTACCTGGACCGGCCCGAGGAGAACGATCTGCCGGCACCCGATCCGACCGCCGATGAGACCGCCGAGGGCCCCGTGGTGACCGAGCGGCGTCGTCCCCGGTTCGCGTACCGGCCGCAGCTGCTCGTCGTGGACGGCGGCAAGCCGCAGGTCGAGGCGGCGGCTCGGGCGCTGCGCGACGCCGGTCACGAGGAGATCGCGCTGTGCGGCATCGCGAAGCGTCTGGAAGAGGTGTGGCTGCCGGGGGAGGACTACCCCGTCATCCTGCCGCGGACCTCGGAGGCGCTGTACCTGCTGCAGCGGCTGCGCGACGAGGCCCACCGGTTCGCGATCACGCATCAGCGCAGGCGCCGCCGTCGTGACATCCAGAGCGTGCTCGCGGAGGTGCCGGGACTCGGCGAGGCGCGCATCAAGGCGCTGCTGCGCCATTTCGGCTCGGTGGCCGCGCTTAAGCGGGCGACGCCGGAAGAGATCGAGGAGCTGCCGGGCGTGGGTCCGAAGCTGGCAGCATCGATCCACGCGCACCTCTCGGGTGGGTAGGCTGAACCCAGACGGGGGTGGTCATGACCGACGCGACGCGCCGCGACGCCGGGGAGATGCTGATCGTGACCGGCATGTCGGGTGCCGGTCGCTCGACGGCTGCCAACGCGCTGGAGGACCTCGGCTGGTACGTCGTCGACAACCTCCCGCCGCAGATGCTCAAGCCTCTGCTCGATCTGACGGAGCTGGCAGCCGGATCGCTGCCGCGGGTGGCCGTGGTCGTCGACGTGCGCGGCGGCGAGCTGTTCTCGGACCTGCCCGAGGCGCTGCAGGCGCTGCGTGAGCGCCGGCAGATCCGTCTCATCTTCCTGGATGCCTCCGATCCGGTGCTGGTGCGCCGGTTCGAGGCGGTGCGGCGCCCGCATCCGCTGCAGGGCGACGGCACGATCCTCGACGGCATCACCCTCGAGCGGGAGCGCCTGGCGGCGGTGCGGGAGAGCGCCGACGTCATCATCGACACGTCGTCGTACAACATCCACCAGCTGGCGACGCAGGTGACGGATCTGTTCCGCGAGGAAGGAGCCGCCCGGCACACCGTGACGGTGCTGAGCTTCGGATTCAAGTATGGGCTGCCGCCTGACGCCGACCTCGTCGCCGACATCCGGTTCCTTCCGAACCCGTTCTGGAACGACGCGCTGCGCGCGCTGACGGGGGAGGACGGCGAGGTGCGCGAGTTCGTGCTGGCGCAGGACGGCGCCCGTGAGTTCCTCGACGCATACGCCGCGGCGCTGCGGCCCGTGATGGAGGGCTATCAGCGCGAGAACAAGCGCCACTCCGTCGTCGCGGTGGGGTGCACCGGTGGCAAGCACCGGTCGGTGGTGATGGCTCGTGAGCTCGCAGAGCGGCTGGGGACGGTGCCGGGCGTCGCGGTGCGTGTGAAGGACCGCGACCTCGGACGTGAGTGACGAGCCGAGTAGGCTTGACCGTCGTTCCCCACCCCGAAGGAGTCCCGTGTCGCTGACCGCTGACGTCAAGGCCGAGCTGATCACCGTGCGCGATCCGCGCCCGACGGCCCGTGTGGCCGAGCTCACCTCGTTGCTGCGGTTCTCGGGCGGCCTGCACTCCATCGCCAACCGCGTCGCCGTCGAAGCGGAGCTGGACTCCGACACCCTCGCGCGCCGCACCGCGCGCGACCTGGTCGAGCTCTACGGCGTGCGCCCCGAGCTGGTGCACGTGCAGGGCTCGGGCGCGCGCAACGGGAGCCACTATGCCGTGCGGGTCATCGAGGGCGGCGAGACGCTCGCCCGCCAGACCGGCCTCCTCGACCAGCGCCGCCGGCCCGTGCGCGGCCTGCCGAACAAGCTGACGACCGGCTCGCGCGCCGACCTCGCCGCCGTGTGGCGCGGGGCGTTCCTCGCCGCCGGCACGCTGAGCGAGCCCGGGCGTTCGGCGGCTCTGGAGATCACCTGCCCGTCCTCGGAGGCGGCGATGGCGCTCGTGGGGGCGGCGCACCGGCTCGGCATCGCGGGGAAGGCCCGTGAGGTGCGGGGCGTGCCCCGGGTCGTCGTGCGCGAGGGCGAGGCCATCCGCGCCGCACTCGCCGCCATGGGGGCGGTCCGCGCCGCGGCCGAATGGGATCAGATGCGACAGCGCCGCGAGGTGCGCGCCGGCGTCAACCGACTGGTGAACTTCGACGACGCCAACCTGCGCCGCTCCGCACAGGCGGCCGTGGCCGCGTGCGCACGCGTCGAGCGAGCGCTCGAGATCCTCGGCGACGAGGTGCCCGAGCACCTGCGTCAGGCCGGGGAGCTGCGCTTGGCGCACCGGGACGCGAGCCTGGATGAGCTCGGCCACCACGCCGACCCGCCCCTGACGAAGGATGCCGTGGCCGGCCGCATCCGCCGCCTCCTGGCGATGGCCGACAAGAAGGCCGAGGCGGACGGCGTGCCCGGCACCGACGCCGCCGTGCCGGCCGGTCTCGAGGACTGACCGGGTCAGTCGATCCGGACGGCGGCGCCGGAGACCGTGATGCCGCCGCGCGCGGGGATGTCGACCTCCAGCAGTCCTGGACGCCCGACGTGGCGGCCCTGCGCGATGCGCACGTGCGCGGGAGCCCGCACGGCGCCCGTCTCGCGCAGGTAGGCCCCGGTGGCGGCCGCGGCCGCGCCGGTCGCCGGGTCCTCGCTGACGGTGCCCACGGGGAAGATGTTGCGTGCCTCCCATGCGAGCTCGCCGCGTCGCAGGAGCACGATGATCGTCGCCGGCCACCCCGAGGCATCCATCAGTGCTCGCGCGCGCGCCGGGTCGAACGTGAACGCGTCGAAGGCATCCTCCTCCCTCAGCACGATCAGCGGATGCGCGTTGCCGGCGTACACCAGGCGCGGCGGATGCCGGGGGTCGAGATCGGCGTGACGGCAGCCGATGAGCGCCAGCACCGCCTCGAGCTCCTGCTCAGCGAGGGGCGCCACCCACGGGTCGACGCTCGTGAAGGAGGCGTGCCGGCCCCTGCCGTCCGACTCCGTGGTGATCTCGATCGGGCCGACCGGGGATGCGAAGAGGAACGCGCCGTCGCCCACGGTGCCGGCCAGTGCCACCGCGGAGGCGACCGTCGCATGACCGCAGAAGGGCACCTCGGCGACGGGGGAGAAGTACCGGATGCCGCGGGACCGTCCGGAGCCGGTCACGAACGCCGTCTCGGCGTAGCCGACCTCGGCCGCGATCCGCTGCATCTCCGCCGGCGACAGCCGCTCGGCGTCCAGCACGACGCCCGCCGGGTTGCCGCCCGCGGGATCGTCGGAGAAGGCCGCCCATCGCTGCACCGCCGGTCGCGTCATCCGGCGATCGTACCGCCGGGCTCGGGCCCGGTCGCCGACGCCCGACCGACGTCATGGAGGGAAGCAACCCCCTGCCGTCCGCGTTGGGCGTCAGTAGGATGAACCCGTCACCCTCGCTGCGCCGAGGAGCCTCGGCGCGCGCCGACAGGAAGAAGAGAACATGGCGAAGTACACCTTGCCCGACCTCCCCTATGACTACGCCGCGCTCGAGCCTCACATCAGCGCGAAGATCATGGAGCTTCATCACGACAAGCACCACCAGACGTATGTCAACGGTGCGAACACGGCCCTCGAGCAGCTGGCCGAGGCCCGCGAGACCGGCAACCTCGCCAACGTGAACAAGCTCGAGAAGGACCTGGCGTTCAACCTCGGCGGTCACGTGAACCACTCCATCTTCTGGACCAACCTCTCACCGGACGGCGGTGGAGAGCCCGAGGGCGAGCTGCGCGCCGCGATCGACGAGTTCTTCGGCGGCTTCGACAAGTTCCAGGCACACTTCACGGCCGCGGCGACCGGCATCCAGGGATCGGGCTGGGCTGTGCTCAGCTGGGACCCGCTCGGTCAGCAGCTCATCATCCAGCAGCTGTTCGACCAGCAGGCGAACACCGCGATGGGAACCGTCCCCGTCTTCCAGCTGGACATGTGGGAGCACGCCTTCTACCTCGACTACCTCAACGTCAAGGCCGACTACGTCAAGGCGGTCTGGAACATCGCCAACTGGCAGAACGTCGCCGAGCGCTTCGAGGCCGCCCGACAGAAGACGTCGGGCCTGCTGGTACTGTCATAAACGGCGCGGCGTCCCGGTGGGCGACGCCCGCCGGGACGCCGTTGTCCAGGATCTGAATCGCACCAAACCGCGCACTCGCGCACGACACATCTCAGGAGAAACTCCGTGGCTGTCAAGATCGGCATCAACGGCTTCGGCCGAATCGGACGCAACTACCTCCGCGCGGCGCTCGCGCAGGGTGCGGACCTCGACATCGTGGCGGTGAACGACCTCACCGACAACAAGACCCTCGCCCACCTGCTCAAGTACGACTCGATCCTCGGCCGTCTCGACGAGGAGGTCTCGTACACCGAAGACTCCATCACCGTCGGCGGCAAGACCATCAAGGTCTTCGAGGAGCGCGACCCCGCGAACCTTCCGTGGGGCGAGCTGGGCGTCGACATCGTCATCGAGTCGACCGGCCGCTTCACCAAGGCCGCCGATGCCGGCAAGCACATCGCCGGTGGCGCCAAGAAGGTCCTGATCTCGGCTCCCGCCAGCGGCGAGGACGGCACGTTCGTCATCGGCGCCAACGAGGAGACGTACGACCCCGCCAACCACAACATCATCTCCAACGCGTCGTGCACCACGAACTGCCTCGCTCCGCTGGCGAAGGTGCTCAACGACAACTTCGGCATCGTCAAGGGCCTCATGACGACGGTCCACGCGTACACCGCCGACCAGAACCTGCAGGACGGCCCCCACAGCGATCTGCGTCGCGCGCGCGCCGCCGCCCTCAACATCGTCCCCACCTCGACCGGTGCGGCCAAGGCGATCGGGCTCGTCCTGCCCGAGCTCAAGGGCAAGCTCGACGGCTTCGCGCTCCGCGTGCCGGTGCCTACCGGCTCGGCGACCGACCTCACGGTCGAGCTCGAGCGCGAGGTCTCGGTCGACGAGATCAAGGCCGCCTACAAGGCCGCCGCGGAGGGCCCGCTCAAGGGCATCCTCAAGTACACCGAGGACGAGATCGTCTCGAGCGACATCGTCACCGACGACCACTCCTGCATCTTCGACGCCGGTCTCACCCGCGTCATCGGCAACCAGGTCAAGGTCGTCGGCTGGTACGACAACGAGTGGGGCTACTCCAACCGCCTCGTCGACCTCACCGAGATCGTCGCCTCGAAGCTCTGATCCCCATGGCTCTGCGCACCCTCGACTCGCTGGGTTCGCTGGCCGGCAAGCGTGTCATCGTCCGTGCTGACCTCAACGTCCCTCTCCAGGGCGAGGTCATCACGGACGATGGCCGTGTCCGGGCCACGCTCCCCACGCTGAACGCCCTCATCAACCAGGGCGCCCGCGTCATCGTCTGCTCGCACCTCGGTCGTCCCGACGGTGCCCCTGACCCGAAATACAGCCTCGCGCCCGTGGCGCAGCGGCTGTCGGAACTGCTCGGCAAGCCCGTCGCGTTCGCCCGCGACACCGTGGGGGAGTCCGCGCAGGAGGCCGTGGCCGTGCTGGAAGACGGCGATGTCGCGGTCGTCGAGAACCTCCGGTTCAACGCGGGCGAGACGGCGAAGGACGACACCACTCGACGTGCCTTCGCCGAGCAGCTCGCCGCGCTCGGTGACGTGATGGTCTCCGACGGCTTCGGCGTCGTGCACCGCAAGCAGGCATCCGTGTACGAGCTCGCCGAGCTGCTGCCGTCCGCGGCGGGATCGCTCATCGAGAAGGAGGTCGATGTCCTCGACCGTCTGACCGAGAACCCCGAGCGCCCGTACACGGTCGTCCTCGGCGGTTCCAAGGTCAGCGACAAGCTGGGCGTCATCGAGCATCTCCTCCCGCGCGTGGACCGCCTCCTCGTCGGCGGCGGGATGATGTTCACCTTCCTCGCGGCCCAGGGCAACGAGGTCGGTTCGAGCCTGCTCGAGCAGGACCAGCTCGACACTGTGCGCGGATACATCGCCGCTGCGCAGGAGCGCGGCGTCGAGCTCGTGCTCCCCGTCGACGCGGTCGTGGCGGCCTCCTTCTCCGCGGATGCCGAGCACGTGGTCGCCCCCGCCACGGCGCTCGAGGACACCGACTTCGGCTCCTCGGGTCTGGGGCTGGACATCGGTCCGGAGACCGCCGCCCTGTTCGCCTCGCATGTCCGCGAATCGCGCACGGTGTTCTGGAACGGCCCCATGGGCGTGTTCGAGATGCCGGCCTTCGCGGCCGGCACGAAGGCGGTCGCGCAGGCCCTCACCGAGGTCGACGGCCTGTCGGTCGTCGGCGGCGGCGACTCGGCCGCGGCTGTGCGCCAGCTCGGCTTCGCCGACGGCGACTTCGGCCACATCTCCACGGGCGGCGGCGCGAGCCTGGAGTTCCTCGAAGGCAAGAAGCTCCCCGGACTGGAGGTCCTCGGATGGCAGTGACCGCACGCACCCCGCTGATCGCGGGCAACTGGAAGATGAACCTGGACCACCTGCAGGCGGTCGCGTTCGTGCAGAAGCTGCACTGGACCCTCAAAGACGCCAAGCACGAGGACGGGTCGGTCGAGGTCGCGGTCTTCCCGCCCTTCACCGACCTGCGCACCGTGCAGACGCTGCTCGACGCCGACAAGATCCCGTTCGCGCTCGGCGCGCAGGACCTGTCGGTGCACGACTCCGGGGCGTACACCGGCGAGATCTCCGGCGCGTTCCTGTCGAAGCTGGACGCGCGCTACGTCATCATCGGCCACTCCGAGCGTCGCCAGTATCACGCCGAGACCGACGAGGTGGTCGCCGCCAAGGTTCAGGCGGCGCTGCGCCACGGTCTGGTACCGGTCATCTGCGTCGGCGAGACCAGCGAGGACCTCGAGCGGTTCGGCGCCAGCGCCGTCCCCGCGAGCCAGCTGTCGGCGGCACTGGAGGGCGTCAACCCCGGCGCCGACATCGTGGTGGCCTATGAGCCGGTGTGGGCGATCGGCTCCGGTCAGGCGGCGACGCCCGAGCAGGCGCAGGACGTGTGCGCGAAGCTTCGCGAGGTCGTCGGCGACAAGCTCGGGGAGGACGCAGCAGCCCGCACCCGGATCCTCTACGGCGGCTCGGTGAAGGCGGCGAACATCGCCAGCTTCATGCGGGAGCCCGACGTCGACGGCGCCCTGGTAGGAGGGGCGAGCCTCGTCGTGGACGAGTTCGCCGCGATCATCCGGTACCAGAAGCACGTCGGAGTCTGACCTATACTGAGACACTGCGTGCCGAGCTTCGGCTCGCTGAAAGGCGTTGATCTGTGCAGATCCTCGAATTCGTTCTGCAGGTGCTCCTGGGCATCACGAGCCTCCTGCTGACGCTTCTCATCCTGCTCCACAAGGGGCGCGGCGGCGGCCTGTCCGACATGTTCGGGGGCGGCATGACATCCGCGCTGGGATCGTCGGGCCTCGCGGAGCGCAACCTCAACCGGTTCACCGTCATCCTGGCGCTGGCGTGGTTCGCCTCGATCGTGGCGCTCGGACTGATCACGAAGTTCCAGGCGCTCTGATGGCCACCGGAGGAAACGCGATCCGCGGCACCCGCGTCGGTGCCGGACCCATGGGCGAGCAGGACCACGGCTTCCACGCCGAGCGCATCGCCGTGTCGTACTGGGACGCCCTGGGCAACGAGACGGTGCGGTACTTCGCCGCGGGCATCCCCGACGAGGAGATCCCCGACATCATCGACTCCCCGCACTCGGGACTTCCCGCCGGTCGCGACAAGGACAACCCGCCCGCCGTGGCGAAGACCGAGCCGTACAAGACGCACCTGGCCTACGTGAAGGAGCGACGCACCGAGGAGGAGGCCGAGGCTCTCCTCGACGACGCCCTCCGCCAGCTGCGCGAGCGTCGCGGTCAGGACTGACGGCCGACGTCGATCCAGACGGAAAGAGAGAGCGGATGCCATCGGCATCCGCTCTCTTCCGTTCAGTACTCCTGGTCGATGAGATCCGGCGGCACCTGGGCCGCGGCGGCCTCGTCGACGAAGAAGATCGTGCGCTTGCGACCCTTGGCGCCCGCGGCCGGCACGCTGGCGTAGCTCGCCCCCGCGAGGGCCAGGCCGAGCGCGGACGCCTTGTCGGTGCCGGCGATGACCATCCACACCCGCTTCGACCCGTTGATGACCGGCCGCGTCATCGTGATGCGCTCCGGCGGCGGCTTGGGGGAGTTGCGCACCGGCAGCACGGCGCTGTCGGTCGCCTGGATCTCGGGGCGGTCCGGGAACAGCGACGCGATGTGCGCGTCGGGACCGACGCCCAGGAAGCACACGTCGAACGACGGCCAGGGTCCGTCCGGGCCCGGGAACCGGGCGAGCTCATCGGCGTACGCTGCCGCGGCGGCGTCGAGGTCGAGCCCCGCGTCGCTGGCGGCCATGGCGTGGATGTTCTCGGCCGGGAGATCCAGGCGGTCCAGGAGCGCAGCGCGCGCCTGCTTCTCGTTGCGCTCGTCGTCCGCCGCGGGCAGGAACCGCTCGTCACTCCACCAGAAGTGCACCCGCGACCAGTCGATGCGGTCGATGCGCTCATCCTGCGCAGCCGCAGCCAGCACGGTCGCTCCCATGGACCCGCCCGTCAGGGAGATGTGTGCGATCTTGCCCTCGTCCACCCGCTTGATGACGCGGTTGACGAAGCGGGTCGCGACAGCGTCGGCGAGCGACTCGGGATCGGGGCTGATGACGACGCGTTTCTCGCTACCGGCTCGAGCCATCACGTCACTTGCCCGACTCGCTCATTCGCCCCGCGTCTCCTTCGTCGCCGGCGGGTCGAGCAGCTCCCAACCCTCCGTGATCACTCGACCATACAGGACGTCCGGATCCAGACGCCGCAGCTCCTCGGCGAGGCACTCGCGCAGGGTCCGCCGCGGGAACGCGAGCTCGTGGCTGGGCTGCCCCGGCTGGGTGAGGATGGCCACGCCCGGCGTCGGGCGCTCGAGGAGCACCTCGCCGCTCTCGCGGACCAGAGCGACGGACTTGATGCCGTGCGGCCACTCGTCCTCGCCGAGGTAGGTCCAGTCCACCGGAACGTCGAGCGCCAGCCGCAGCCAGGCCGCGAGCAGCGCGGTGGACGGGGACGTCGCCGCACCGCGCACCCGCACCTGCGTCACCGGCTCGTAGGGAGGCTGATCCAGGATGGCGGCGAGCTGCTCGCGCCAGCGGGTCAGTCGCGTCCACGCCAGGTCGGTGTCGCCGGGCGCGTACTGCGGGCCGAGCCCGGCCACGAACGCCGACGGATCCGACTTCGTGGCCGCGTCCGTGATGCGGCGCTGTGCGATCTTGCCGATCGAGGTCTTCGAGATGTTCTCGGGCGTGCTGTTGGGCCACCACACCACGACCGGCGCGTCGGGCAGCAGCAGGCCGGTGACGAGGCTCTCCAGGTTCGACAGGCCGGTCTCGCCGAGCGCGCGCAGGGTGATGACCTCGCTGGCTCCGGCATCGCCGCCGACGCGGATCTGCGCGTCGAGGCGGGAGTCGGCCTCGTCCGCGTCGATCATCAGCACGATGACGCGCATCGGATGCTCACGCGAGGCGTCGTTGGCGGCCTCGATGACCTCTTCGACGGCGCCCTCGCGGGTCAGGATGACGAGCGTGAGAACGCGGCCGAGCGCGACCGCGCCGCCCTCCTCGCGCACGTTCACCAGCGCACGGGAGATCTTGCTCACGGTGGTGTCGGGCAGATCGACGATCACGGCCGCCTCCAGCTACGTCCGTCGCGGGCGAGCATCTCGTCCGCGGATGCCGGGCCCCACGACCCGGGCGAATACTGTTCGAGGGGACCGCCCTGCTCTTCCCAGAACTGCTCGATCGGGTCGAGGATCTTCCAGGAGAGCTCGACCTCCTCGTGCCGGGGGAACAGAGGCGGGTCGCCGAGGAGCACATCGAGGATGAGGCGCTCGTAGGCTTCGGGGCTGGCTTCGGTGAAGGCGTGGCCGTAGCCGAAGTCCATCGTGACGTCACGCACCTGGGCGCCCGCGCCGGGCACCTTCGAGCCGAAGCGGATGGTGACGCCCTCGTCGGGCTGGACCCGGATCACCAGAGCGTTCTGGCCCTGACCGGAGGTCTGGCTGCGGGAGAACAGCAGCTCGGGTGCGCGCTTGAAGACCACGGCGATCTCGGTCACGCGTCGTCCCAGTCGCTTGCCGGTCCGCAGGTAGAACGGCACGCCCGCCCAGCGCCGCGTGTTGATCTCGAGCGTGATGGCGGCGTACGTCTCGGTCGTGGACTGCGGGTTCATGCCTTCCTCTTCGAGGAAGCCCGGCACCTTCTCGCCGCCCTGCCAGCCGCCGGCGTACTGCCCGCGCGCCGTCGAGCGTGCGAGGTCGTCCGGCAGCGTGACCGCCGCGAGCACCTTCTCCTTCTCGGCCCGCAGATCCTTGGCGTCGAACGAGATCGGCTCCTCCATCGCCGTCAGCGCGAGCAGCTGCAGCAGGTGGTTCTGGATGACGTCGCGCGCTGCGCCGATGCCGTCGTAGTAGCCGGCGCGCCCGCCCACGCCGATGTCCTCGGCCATGGTGATCTGCACGTGGTCGACGTAGTTGCGGTTCCAGATGGGCTCGTACAGCTCGTTCGCGAACCGCAGCGCCAGGATGTTCTGAACGGTCTCCTTGCCGAGGTAGTGATCGATCCGGAAGATCGAGTCGGTCGGGAAGGTCGATCGCAGCGCGTCGTTGAGCTCGCGCGCGGACGCCAGGTCGTGACCGAACGGCTTCTCGATGACAACGCGCCGCCATCCGTCCGGCTGGTCGGCGGTCTCGTCGACCAGGCCCGAGGCCCGCAGCTGCTCCGCCACCAGCGCGAAGGCCTTGGGCGGGATGGACAGGTAGTACGCGTGGTTGCCCATCGTGCCCCGCTCGACGTCGAGCGCCTCGACGGTCTCGCGGAGGCGCCGGAAGGCCTTGGGGTCGTCGAACTCGCCGGACACGAACCGGATCCCCTGGGCGAGCTGCTGCCAGGTCTCCTCCCGGAACTCGGTCCGCGCGTTCTGCCGGACCGCGTCGTAGACGATCCGGGCGAAGTCCTGGTCCTCCCAGTCGCGTCGGGCGAAGCCGACCAGGGCGAAGCCCGGAGGCAGCAGACCGCGGTTGGCGAGGTCGTACACGGCGGGCATGAGCTTCTTGCGGGAGAGGTCTCCCGTCACGCCGAAGATCACCAGCGCGCTCGGGCCGGCGATGCGATTCAGGCGCCGGTCTTCGGGGTCGCGCAGCGGATTGCGGCCGCGCGAGATGTCGACAGTCATGGGGGAGGGTGCTCCTACTGGGCCGCTTCGAACAGCGACAGCACTTCGATCTGGGGATCGGTGAGGGTCAAGGTGACGACCGGACGGCCATGGCCTTCGGCGAGCACGTGTGCGTCGCCGGCGGCCTGCGCCTGGATCAGTTCACCGAAGGTGAAGGGACGGCCGGGGATCTCGAGGTCGACGTCGGTCCGCTCGAGGATCTGCAGGAAGACGCCGTTCGCGGGGCCGCCCTTGTGGTACTGGCCGGTGGAGTGCAGGAACCGCGGTCCCCAGCCGAACGTCGTGGGGCGTCCCGAGTCCGCGGCGACCAGTTCGCGCAGCCCCGCCAGCTGCGGAAGCTCGAGCCGGTCGACGTACGCCTGGATGGCGACGTAGCCGCCGTCGGGGATCCGCGCCCACAGGGCGTCCATCACACCGGCGACGGTCCCGGATGCCGCGAGCTCTGGGTCGGAGACGCGCACCTCGACGCCCTCCGCGTGGAAGTCGGCCGGACGAGGCGCGGGACGCTCGTCCAGCAGGCCGCGCGCGGCGGTCTTGGCCGACTCGACATCGGGCTGGTCGAAGGGATTGATGCCGAGCATCCGCCCTGCGATCGCCGTGGCGTGCTCCCACACGACGAACTGCGCGCCCAGCGATCCGCTCACGAGGATCTCGTCCTCGTGCTGCTCGAAGAGGTGGAACTGCTTGGCCTCGTCGACGAACCGGACGATCTGCAGGTCTTCGGGCCGGTTCTCCACTTCCGGCGACACCGGAAGCAGGACCACGGGCAGGATGCCCGTGCCTTCCTTGCCGGTCGACTCGGCGATCAGCTGCTCGATCCAGTCGGGGAGCCCGACGATGTGCGTGCCGTCGGTGACGAGACCGAGCTTGTCGCGCCGGGGCTCTCCGCCGGCGATGGCTGCCGCCAGGACGAGGGCCGGGTTGTCGGGGCTGTCGATGGCGACCTCGAGCAGCGTCGCCTCCGCCTCGTCCAGGATCTCGGAGATGTCGGCGCCGGCGAGTCCGGCGGGGACGAGTCCGAAGGCCGTCAGCGCGGAGTAGCGTCCGCCGACCGTCGGGTCGGCGTTGAACACGGTGTATCCATCCGCACGCGCCGCCTCGTCCAGGGGAGACCCCGGGTCGGTGACGACGACGATCCGCTCGGCGGGATCGATGCCCAGGTCGCGGAAGGCCGCCTCGAACGCACGCTTGGCCGAATCGGTCTCGACGGTGGATCCCGACTTCGACGACACCACCAGCGCGGTGCTGCGCAGGTCGCCCGACTGCGGATCGCCGTCGATGGCGGCGAGAACCTGACCGGGCGCGGTCGAGTCGAGGATCACCAGCGGCACGCCGGCGGTCTGTGTGATCACCTCAGGCGCGAGCGAGGACCCGCCCATGCCCGCGAGCACGATGCGCGTGACGCCGCGCGCCTGCAGCTGCCGGCGCAGCGCCTCGATCTGCGGCACGAGCGGACGAGACACGCTGACCGCCTGCACCCAGCCCAAGCGGCGGGATGCCTCATCCTCGGCGGCCGGACCCCACAGCGAGGGGTCGCCCGCCGTGATGCCCGACGCCACGAGGCTCTCCGCCAGAGCGGGCAGCGTCGCGTCGACGACCGACTTGACGCGCCCGCTCAGGTGGATGTCGAAGCTCACCGGGCGGCCTCGACGGCACCTTCCAGCGCCGCCTTGACGGTGCCCTGGAGGTCGTGCCACGAGGCGATGAACTTGGCGACGCCCTCGTCCTCGAGCACCTGGGTGACGTCGTCGAAGTCGACGCCGACGGCGGCGAGATCGGCGAAGACCTTCTTGGCGGCCTCGTAGGTGCCCGAGATGGTGTCGCCGGCGATCTGCCCGTGGTCGAAGGTCGCCTCGAGCGTCTTCTCGGGCATCGTGTTCACAGTGCCCTTGGCGACGAGCTCGGTGACGTACAGCGTGTCGGGGAGCGACGGGTCCTTGACGCCTGTGGAGGCCCACAGCGGCCGCTGCACGTGAGCGCCGGCATCCGTCAGCGCCTTCGCGCGGTCGGTTGCGAACTCCTTCTCGAACAGCTCGTACGCCAGACGCGCGTTCGCGACGCCGGCGAGCGACTTCAAGGCGAGCGCCTCGTCGGTGCCGATCGCGGTGAGGCGCTTGTCGACCTCGCTGTCCACGCGGGACACGAAGAACGACGCGACCGAGTGGATCTGCGAGATGTCGTGGCCGTTGGCCTTCGCCTGCTCGATCCCCGCCAGGAACGCCTCGATGACCTCGGCGTAGCGCTGCAGGCTGAAGATGAGCGTCACGTTGACCGAGATGCCCTCGGCCAGCGTCGCGGTGATGGCCGGAAGCCCCGCCTTGGTCGCCGGGATCTTGATGTGCACGTTCGGACGCGCGACGGTCGACCACAGCTGCTTTGCCTGTGCGACGGTCCCCTCGGTGTCGTGGGCGAGGTCGGGGGAGACCTCGATCGACACGCGTCCGTCGATGCCGCCGGTCGCGTCGTAGACGGGGCGGAAGATGTCCGCCGCGTCACGCACGTCGTCGGTCGTCGCCGCGAAGATCGCGTCGTCGACGGAGGCTCCCGAGCGCGCCAGCTCGGTGATCTGCGCGTCATACGCATGACCGCCGCCGCTGATGGCGCCCTGGAAGATCGTCGGGTTCGTGGTCACGCCGCTGACGTTGCGGGTGCTGATGAGCTCGGTCAGGTTGCCGGACGTGATGCGCTCGCGCGACAGGTCGTCGAGCCAGATGCTCACGCCCTCGGCGACGAGCTTCTCGGTGGGGGTGCTCATGCTCACTCCTTGTTGCTCTGCGCCGCGGCCACGGCGGCGATGGTCTCGCGCGCCGCCTCCACGACTGCTTCGGCGGTGATGCCGAACTTCTGGAAGAGGGTCTTGTAGTCCGCCGACGCACCGAAGTGGTCGATCGCGACCGAGCGGCCGAAGTCGCCCACGATGCCGCGCCAGGTCAGCGGCGAGCCCGCCTCGACCGACACGCGCGCCTTCACACCGGCGGGGAGCACCGACTCGCGGTAGGCCTCGTCCTGCTCGTCGAACCACTCCAGCGACGGCGCCGACACGACGCGGGCGTTCACGCCCTCGGCGGCCAGGGTCTCGCGGGCGGCCACAGCCAGCTGCACCTCGGATCCCGTGGCGATGAGGATGACGTCCGGCGTGCCGTTCGGGGCCTCCGCGAGCACGTACGCGCCCTTGGCGACGTTGTCGGCCGACGCGAGCACGTCGCCCGAGGCCTCGCCGTCGCCGCGCTCGAACACCGGGATGTTCTGTCGCGTGAGCGCGATGCCGGCGGGGCCGGCGTGACGGCGCAGCAGCTCGAGCCACGCCACGGCGGTCTCGTTCGCGTCGGCGGGGCGCACGACGGTGAAGTTCGGGATCGCGCGGAGCGCCGCGAGCTGCTCGATCGGCTGGTGCGTGGGCCCGTCCTCGCCGAGGGCCACCGAGTCGTGGGTCCACACGAAGATGCTGGGCACGTTCATCAGCGCAGCCAGGCGCACAGAGGGACGCATGTAGTCGCTGAAGATGAGGAACGTGCCGCCGAAGGCGCGGGTCGGCCCGTGCAGCACGATGCCGTTGACGATCGCCGCCATGGCGTGCTCGCGGATGCCGAAGTGCAGCACGCGCCCGTAGGGGTCGCCCGACCACTCGTGCGTCGACCACTCGTCGGGGATGAACGACTTCGCGTCCTTGATCGTGGTGAGGTTCGACTCGGCGAGGTCGGCAGAGCCGCCCCACAGCTCCGGGAGCTTGTCGGCGAGCGCGTTGATGACCACGCCGGAGGCGGCGCGGGTCGACACGTCCTTGCCGGACTCGAAGCTCGGCAGAGCGGATGCCACGTCCTCGGGAAGTTCCCGGGCCTGCAGCCGGTCGAACAGGGCCTTGCGCTCGGGGTTCGCGGCGGCCCAGGCGTCGAACGACTCCTGCCAGGCGGCGCGCTCCTGGGCGGCGCGCTCCCGCAGGCCGCGGGTGTGGGCGATAACGTCCTCGGCCACGACGAAGGACTGCTCGGGGTCGAAGCCGAGGACCTTCTTGGTCGCGGCGAGCTCGTCGGCGCCGAGCGCCGATCCGTGGATCTTGCCGGTGTTCTGCTTGCCGGGCGAGGGCCAGCCGATGATCGTGCGCAGGACGATGAGCGACGGCTTGTCGGTCTCGCCCTTGGCCGCCTCGATGGCGTTGTACAGCTCGGCGACGTCCTCGACGTACTCGCCCGTCTTCTTCCAGTCGACGGTCTGAACGTGCCAGCCGTACGCCTCGTAGCGCTTGGCGACGTCCTCCGTGAAGGCGACGTTGGTGTCGTCCTCGATCGAGATCTGGTTGGAGTCGTAGATCGCGATGAGGTTGCCCAGCTGCTGGTGGCCGGCGAGGCTGGAGGCCTCGCTGGTCACGCCCTCCTGCAGGTCGCCGTCGCTGGCGATGACGTACACGTAGTGGTCGAACGGCGACTGCCCCGGCGCGGCATCCGGGTCGAACAGGCCGCGCTCGTAGCGAGCGGCGTACGCGAAGCCGACCGACGAGGCCAGACCCTGTCCCAGCGGACCGGTCGTGATCTCGACGCCGTCGGTGTGGCCGTACTCGGGGTGTCCCGGGGTCTTCGAGCCCCACGTGCGCAGCGCCTTGAGGTCGTCGAGCTCCAGCCCGAAGCCGCCGAGGTACAGCTGCACGTACTGCGTCAGCGAGGAGTGGCCCGCCGACAGGATGAAGCGGTCGCGTCCCACCCAGTGCGTGTCGGCGGGGTCGTGCCGCATGACCCGCTGGTAGAGCAGGTACGCCGCCGGCGCCAGGCTCATCGCGGTGCCGGGGTGGCCGTTGCCCACCTTCTCCACAGCATCCGCTGCCAGCACGCGGGCGGTATCCACCGCGCGCCGATCAATCTCATCCCAACGCAGTTCCGACACCCGGCCGCCTTTCTCGAGGGGTGCGCGCCCCGTGAGAGAAGCCGTCCGCGGCCCTTGTCCGGATGGAGAAGGGGGGAATTCGGCGGCGGGCGCGCGTGTGCTTTCAGCATAGCGAAGCGGCATACCGCCCGGGTCATGCGCCGGCCTGTATGACGCCGTCTTGCAGTCGCCGCCGGTGCGGCCACGGATCGCCCGTCGAAGCCGATGTCCTAGACTTGACCGGAGTTCTGCGAGCGGATTGCGGGGGCGATGGATATCACGAGCACGGCCGGGGCCGACGCGACCATCGACCCGACCCGTCGCCCGCGCCAGGGATTCGGCCGCACGGTCAGGGCGTACATCGCGCTGATGAAGCCGCGCGTGCTCGAACTGCTGCTGGTGACCACCGTGCCGGTCATGCTGCTCGCGCAGGGCGGGTTCCCGAGCCTATGGCTGGTTCTCGCCACGGTGATCGGCGGCACCGCGAGCGCCGGATCTGCAGCGGCGTTCAACATGTACCTCGATCGCGACATCGACGCGCACATGCAGCGCACGGTCAACCGGCCCCTCGTCACCGGCGAGGTGTCGCCGCGCGGCGCGCTGACCTTCGCGTGGACGCTCGGGGTGTTCTCGACGGTGTGGCTCTGGCTCACCACGAACTGGCTCGCGGCGACGCTGTCGGCGGCGGCGATCTTCTTCTATGTCGTGATCTACACGATGATCCTCAAGCGCCGCACCGAGCAGAACATCGTGTGGGGCGGCATCGCCGGCTGCTTCCCGGTGCTGATCGGCTGGACCGCCGTGACCGGGTCGCTGGCCTGGCCGCCGGTCATCCTGTTCGCACTGGTCTTCCTGTGGACGCCGCCGCACTACTGGCCGCTGTCGATGAAGTACCGCGAGCAGTACGACGAGGTGCACGTGCCGATGCTGGGCGCCACCCGGGACGGTTCCCAGGTCGGCCTGCAGGTGATCCTGTACGCGTGGGCCACCATCGCCTGCTCGCTGCTGCTGATCCCGGTGGCCGGCATGGGGCTGGTGTACTCGGTCTCGGCGCTGGTCTTCGGCGGCTGGTTCATCTACGAGTCCCACCGCCTGTACAACCGCGCGGTCCGGGGCACGGAGCCTCGTCCGATGCGCGTGTTCCACGCCTCCATCACGTATCTGACGCTGCTGTTCGTGGCGATCGCCGTCGACCCGCTGCTGCCCTTCTAGCGTGATCCACGTCGGCTACGCGCAGGTCGTCCACGACTGGCCGGCGGTGCAGGGCGTCATCAGGCGTGCCCGTCACGCATGGTCTGCACCGCGCGGCGTAGCGGTCGCCCGGTTCACGGGGCGGTGACGCCGTGATGCGAGCGAGGTGCTCGCTCAGACGGCGATGGAGGCGGACTCCGGCTGGGTGGCCAGCTCCGGCTCGGGCCGGCGGCGCGAGGCGACCCAGGCCGCCACGAGCGTCACGGCCGACATGACGGCGAGGATGATCCCCGGATGCCACCATGCGAAGTCCGTCGCCGCACCGAGCCCGAAGGTCAGGTAGGGGACGAATCCGCTGAGGGTCGCGGCGAGGGCGTAGGCGAACGACAGGGCCGAGTAGCGGACGTTGTCGGGGAACAGGTCGTTCATCAGGCCGCCCAGTGCCGCCCACGACATGGTGGGAAGGATGCCGCCGATGATCATCGTCCCCACGAGGATCGGGAACGTCGCGAACTGCAGGAGGGCGTACATCGGGAAGGTGATGAGGAGTGTTCCGAGCGCGCCCCACGCGACCACGCGCGCCGAGCCGATGCGGTTCGCCCACGCGCCGAACAGCGGGATCGTGACCAGCTGCAGGAGGCCGCCGATCGTGGTGGCGACGAGCAGCTCGGTGTAGTCGAAGTTCAGCTGCTCGACGCCGTAGTTGACGGTGTAGGTGTTCATGAGCGAGTACGACCCGATGCCGAGCAGCGCGGCACCGATCGCGATCACCATGGCGACGGGGCGCTTGGCGAACATCGTCACGAACGGGATGCGGTCGCGGCGGCCCTCGGCGACGACGCCGGCGAACACCGGGGTCTCGGAGATCGTCAGCCGCAGGTACAGCGAGACCGCCAGCAGCGGCAGCGCCAGCAGGAACGGGATGCGCCAGCCCCACGCGACCATCTCCTCGGCCGGCAGCGACAGTGTCATGACGAGGAACACGACGGCCGAGAGGATCGAGCCCACCGGGGAGCCGAGCTGAGGGACCGCGGCGTAGAAGGCCCGCTTCACCGGCCCCGAGTGCTCGGTGGCGATGAGGATCGAGCCGCCCCACTCGCCGCCCAGCGACAGGCCCTGCGCGATGCGCAGCACGATGAGCAGCACGGCGCCCAGCCACCCGGCCTGCGCGTAGGTGGGCAGCAGGCCGATGAGTCCGGTCGCAACCCCCATGATGCCGACCGTCCACAGCAGCGTCGCCCGTCGGCCCAGCCGGTCGCCCATGTAGCCGAACAGGAGGGCGCCGATCGGACGCACCACGAAGGCGACCGCGATCGTCAGGAAGGCCACACTGGTGGCGCCGACCTGGCCGAGCGGGTCGAAGAAGAGCGGTCCGACGAAGAACGCCGAGAAGTACGCGAACAGGTAGAAGTCGAACGACTCCAGCGAGGTGCCGACCATCGACGCCCACGCGACGCGGCGGGTCGGGGAAGCGGTGTCGGCGGAGACAGGGGATGCGGAGCTCACGGACGTCAATCTTGGCACGAGTCCAGAATCCCCGAGGCGTGTGCAGGAATTCCCATTGCGCCGCCGCGATACAATCGACGCACCAGCATCGATCCGGCCATCACCGGGGAGCTCTCGGAAGAACAGGACTCCGGTCCCCAGTAGAACCGAGCGGGGCAGGCCCGTCACAGCCGCAGTGAGAGGGGACGGATGCCTCGCCCGAGGCATCCCGTCAACGCAGGGTGGTACCGCGGTCCGCGAGGGTCGTCCCGGCAGGCAGCACACGAGCGAGCACTGCGAGAGATGATGACCTACCCGCGATCCGAATCACGGTCCCTGAGCAGCGGCGGAGCCGCGAGCGGAAGCGTCGGGCCGGCCGCCGACGCGCCGCCGGCCGCCGTCGTCCCCAGCCCTCGCTTCCCCGACATCGAGCGCGAGACGCTCGCGTTCTGGGCGGCCGACGACACCTTCCGCGCGTCGATCGCGCAGCGCGACGGCGCCCAGGAGTGGGTGTTCTACGACGGCCCGCCGTTCGCCAACGGCCTCCCGCACTACGGCCACCTCCTCACCGGGTACGCCAAGGACCTCTTCCCGCGGTTCCAGACGATGCGCGGCAAGAAGGTGGACCGGGTGTTCGGATGGGACACCCACGGCCTTCCGGCGGAGCTGGAGGCGATGAAGCAGCTCGGCATCACCGAGAAGAGCGAGATCGAGGCGATGGGCGTCGCGGCGTTCAACGCCAAGGCCCGCGAGTCGGTACTGGCGTACACGCGCGAGTGGGAGGACTACGTCACACGTCAGGCCCGGTGGGTCGACTTCGAGCGCGGCTACAAGACGCTCAACGTCTCGTACATGGAGTCGGTGCTGTGGGCGTTCAAGACGCTCCACGACAAGGGCCTCGCGTACGAGGGGCACCGCGTGCTCCCGTACTGCTGGCGCGACGAGACGCCGCTGTCCGCGCACGAGCTGCGCATGGACGACGACGTCTACAAGATGCGCCAGGATCCCTCGGTCACGGTGACCTTCCCGCTCGTGGGTGCGAAGGCCGAGTCGATGGGACTGACGGGCGTGCGCGCCCTCGCGTGGACGACGACGCCGTGGACGCTTCCGACGAACCTCGCGCTCGCCGTCGGCCCCGACATCCGGTACGTCGTCGTGCCCGGCGGCCCGCACGGGGCGGCCGACGTGCGTGGCGATGACGAGCGCGCCGAGACGGAGCCGCACCGGTACCTCCTCGCCGAGGAGCTGCTGGCAGGCTACGCGAAGGACCTCGGGTACGAGTCGGCCGGGGCCGCTCGCGACGCGGTCGAGCAGACGGTGCTCGGCGCCGAGCTCGAGGGCGTCGCCTACGACCGTCTCTTCGACTACTACGCCGATGCCGCCACGTGGGGCACGCAGGACGCCTGGCGGGTGCTCGTCGACGACTACGTCACCACCGCGGACGGCACCGGCATCGTCCATCAGGCCCCGGCCTTCGGTGAGGACGACCAGCGGATCACCGAGGCCGCCGGCATCCCGCTCATCATGAGCCTCGATGACAGTGGACGGTTCCTGCCGCAGGTGACCGATGTCGCGGGGCAGCTGTGGATGGAGGCCAACCGGCCCCTGATCCGCCTGCTCCGCCAGGCGGGGCGCCTGCTGCGCGAAGCCAGCTACGAGCACTCGTACCCCCACTGCTGGCGCTGCCGCAACCCGCTCATCTACCGGGCGGTGTCGAGCTGGTTCGTCCGCGTCACCGACCTCAAGGACCGGCTGCTCGAGAACAACGAGCGGATCACCTGGGTTCCCGAGAACGTCAAGCACGGTCAGTTCGGCAAGTGGCTCGAGGGCGCGCGCGACTGGTCGGTCAGCCGCAACCGCTACTGGGGCTCGCCCATCCCGGTGTGGAAGAGCGACGACCCCGAGCACCCCCGCGTCGACGTCTACGGCTCCCTTGCCGAGCTCGAGCGCGACTTCGGCCGGCTGCCGCGCAACGAGCACGGCGAGGTGGATCTCCACCGTCCCTACATCGACGACCTCACGCGGCCCAACCCCGACGACCCGACCGGACGCTCGACGATGCGGCGCATCGAGGACGTGTTCGACGTGTGGTTCGACTCCGGCTCGATGCCGTACGCCCAGGTGCACTACCCGTTCGAGAACCAGGAGTGGTTCGACGAGCACGCGCCGGCGGACTTCATCGTCGAGTACATCGGACAAACGCGCGGCTGGTTCTACGTGATGCACGTCCTGTCCACCGCGCTGTTCGACCGACCGGCATTCACCGGCGTGTCGTGCCACGGCATCGTCCTCGGCAGCGACGGGCAGAAGATGTCGAAGTCGCTGCGGAACTACCCCGACGTCAGCGAGGTCTTCGACCGCGACGGCTCGGACGCCATGCGCTGGTTCCTCATGGCGAGCTCCGTGCTGCGCGGCGGCAACCTCGTGGTGACGGAGGAGGGCATCCGCGCGGGCGTGCGGGAGTTCCTGCTGCCGCTGTGGAACGCGTGGTACTTCTTCGCCACGTACGCCAACGCCGCCGGCGGACCGGACGGCGCCGGGTACGAGGCATCCTGGCGCACCGACTCCACGGATGTGCTCGACCGCTACATCCTCGCTCTCACCGGCGACCTCGTGCGCGATGTCGCCGCGGACCTGGAGGCGCTGGATTCGACGCTGGCGGCAGCGAAGCTGCGCGACTTCGCCGAGGCGCTGACCAACTGGTACATCCGCCGCTCACGGGACCGGTTCTGGGTGGGCGTGTCCGAGGACCCGGCCAGCCGTGAGGCGTTCGACACGCTCTACACGGTGCTGGAGACCCTCACCCGGGTGGCGGCGCCGCTGATCCCGCTGGTGGCGGAGAAGGTCTGGCAGGGGCTGACGGGCGGGCGCAGCGTGCACCTGCAGGATTGGCCGGACGCCGATGCGTTCCCCGCTGCCGACGACATCCGCGCCGCGATGGACGCCGTCCGCGAGGCCTCCAGCGTCGCCAACGCCCTGCGCAAGAGGGAGGGCAAGCGCGTGCGCCTGCCGCTGCCGCGACTCACCGTGGCGGTGCCGGATGCGGCATCGCTCACGCAGTTCGAGGCCATCCTCCGCGACGAGCTCAACGTCAAGACGGTCGACCTGGTCGAGCTGGGCGAGGACGTCGCCGCGCGCTACGGCATCAGCAAGCGGCTCACCGTCAACGCCCGTGCGGCCGGCCCGCGGCTGGGCAAGCAGGTCCAGCACGTCATCGCCGGCGCCAAGGCCGGCGTGTGGGAGGAGCGCGACGGGGTCGTCGTGGTCGACGGCATCGAGCTGCAGGAAGGTGAGTACGACCTCACCCTGGAAGCAGGCGGCGCCGACGCGGGGACGGCGATCTCGCTGCTCGGCGACGGTGGCTTCGTGCTGCTGGACACCACGACCACCCCTGAGCTCGAAGCGGAGGGCCTCGCCCGCGATGTCATCCGTGCCGTGCAGGACACACGCAAGGCGGCGGGCTTCGACGTGAGCGACCGCATCCGCCTGCTGCTGCAGTTCGAGGACGACGCCGACGCCCACGCCGTGGCCGCCGCGTTCGAGACCGCCGACGTGGCGGGGGAGACGCTGGCGCTCGCCGCCGCGGTGCGCTCGCGCACCGAGACCCTCGTGTCGTCCGACGGTGTCGGAGTCGGCGCGGAGGTCGAGTACGAGGCCGTCGTCGACGCGGGAACCTACGCCAACCGCGGCTCGTTCACCGTCGCCGTGAGCAGGCAGGAGGTCAGCGCATGAGCGACCGAGACCGGGCACGCGCCGATGCCGTCTACGGGGCGCTGCTGCAGCGCCAGGGTGAGCGCTGGGTGCAGCCGCGGGTCGAGCGCACCCGCCGTGTGCTGGAGCTGCTGGACGATCCGCAGAAGACGTACCGGGTCGTGCACGTCACCGGGACCAACGGCAAGACCTCGACCAGTCGCATCATCGAGAGCCTCGTGCGGGCGCACGGGCTGCGCACCGGGCTCTTCACAAGCCCCCACCTGGAGCGATTCACCGAGCGCATCATGGTCGACGGGGAGCCGATCGACGACGCGGCGGTCGCCGACGCGTGGGACGAGATCGCCCCGTTCGTGGAGATCGTCGACGCCGAGCTGGAGGCCGCGGGCGACGCGCCGCTGACCTTCTTCGAGCTGCTCACGGTGCTCGCCTTCGTGGCGTTCGCGGATGCCCCGATCGACGTGCTCGTCCTCGAGGTGGGGATGGGCGGGTCGTGGGACTCGACGAACACCGCCGACGGCGATGTCGCCGTCTTCGCGCCCATCGATGTGGATCACGCCGATCGGCTCGGCGGCACAATCGCCGAGATCGCGCGCGTGAAGTCGGGCATCATCAAGGACGGCGCCGCGGTGGTGTCGGCGCGTCAGGATGCCGCCGCCGCGGCCGTGCTGCGCGAAGCCGCCGCCGCGCGGTCGGCCACGATCCAGTTCGAGGGCGACGGCTTCGCCCTCGCGGAGCAGCGTCTCGCGGTGGGCGGGCAGCAGATCACGGTGCGAGGTCTGGCGGCGACGTACGAGGAGGAGTACCTGCCGCTGTACGGCGCCCACCAGGGCTTCAACGCCGCGCTCGCCATCGCCGCCGTGGAATCGCTCGTCGGCGGCGGCACGCAGGCCATCGCGCCGGACATCGTCGCCGAGGGCCTTGGAAGGGCCACGTCGCCCGGCCGTCTGCAGCTGGTGGGGGCGAACCCGACCGTGGTCGTCGATGCGGCCCACAACCCGCACGGCGCCCGAGCTCTCGTGGCGGCCCTCCGGGACGCCTTCGACTTCGACGAGTGGGGCGTGGTGCTCGGCGTGCTGTCCGACAAGGACGCCGCGGGCATCGTCGACGAGATCGCGACGGTCTCCGCCCACCTGTTCGCGACGGCGCCCGACTCCGAGCGCGCTGCCGACGCCGATGCGATCGCCGATCTCGCCGAGGCCCGCGGACTGTCGGTCTCGGTGCACCGCGACCTCGCGGAGGCGGCGGATGCCGCGCGGGAGTGGGCGTCGGCATCCGATCGGCGCGCCGTGGTCGTGGCCGGGTCGATCGTCCTCGCCGGCGAAGCGCTTGCGCTGTCGGCCGAGGAGGACTGGAAGAGCGGGTGGGAACGGTGACGGCCGAACGCGCGCCGCGACCCCGGCGGCAGCGGGGCGCCGCGGAGTCGCTCGCGAGCATCGTGCTGGGCTTCGAGTCCGTCGTGGTGTTCCTCGGTGGGCTCGCCATCTACGGGCTTCGAGCCCTCCCGGAGCCGCTGGAGCCGTGGTGGGGGATCGTCGCGGGCATCGCGCTCGCGGTCCTGATGATCCTCACCACGCGGATCGTCCGTCACCCGTGGGGCATCGCCGTGGGGTGGGCGCTGCAGGCCGTCGTCGCTCTCGGCGCGTTCCTGCTGCCGGCGCTCGGACTCGTCGCGCTCATTTTCGGTGGCATGTACGCGTATGCGACGATCAAAGGGGCCGCGCTCGATCGGCGCAACGCGCAGCGCGCGGCACAGCCCCCCGACCCAGCCTGAACGGCGAACGGAGACTTCATGGCCACCGAAGAGACCCTCGTCCTCGTCAAGCCCGACGGCGTCGCCCGCGGACTGACCGGCGCGATCCTCGCCCGCATCGAGGCGAAGGGATACGCTCTCGTCGACATCCGCCTGGTGGAGCCGGACCGCGAGCGTCTGGAGCGGCACTACGCCGAGCACGAGGGCAAGCCGTTCTACGAGCCGCTGCTGGAATTCATGATGTCGGGGCCGTCCGTGGCGATCCGGCTCGCCGGCAACCGGGTCATCGAGGGATTCCGGTCTCTGGCGGGAGCGACCGACCCGACGACGGCCGCACCCGGGACCATCCGCGGCGACTTCGGACGCGACTGGGGGCTGAAAGTCCAGCAGAACCTCGTCCACGGCTCCGACAGCCCGGAGTCGGCAGCGCGCGAGCTCGAGATCTGGTTCGGCTGAGCCGCGAGCGGGTGCGGCCCCGCCCGGCGGCCGGACCCGATCGCGTCAGCCGAACAGCGTCTGCCAGATGTTGTCGATGGCATCCAGCTGCAGCTGCGCGAGCAGCAGGATGAGCGCGTAGCTGAGGATCGCCGCGAGCGGCACCCAGGCCAGGAGTGCGTCGGCGCCCCGTCGGACCGCGGGCGTCGTGGGCAGCTGCCCCGACCGCAGCAGGTGGAGCGATACGGCGTAGAAGGTGGGGATCGTCACCGCCCACGTCACCATGCACCACGGGCACAGCGTTCCGAGGTCGTAGATGCTCTGGCCGATGAGCCAGACGACGAATCCGAAGGCGAAGGCGATCCCCGCCCAGAAGCACCACCAGAACCACCGTGCGAAGCTCGCACCGGCGAGGATCGCCGCGCCGACCACGATGGGGGCGATCCACCCGGTGAGACCGAGGATCGGGTTGGGGAATCCGAACGCGCTGCCCTGCCACGAGTCGAGGTTGGCTGAGCACTGGACCAGCACGCTGAAATCGCAGGATGCCGCAGCTTCAGGGTCGGCCAGCGCCTCGAACTTCTCGAGCGTCAGAGAGAAGGCCGCCCACCAGCCGATCACACCGGCGAGCATCAGCCACACCGCGAGGACTCTCGGGCGGGCATGCGTCTGCTGCTCGGGCATGCTCCGGATTATGGCATCGGGGTCTGGGTGACCGCCTGCCAGCCGCGTGCCCGCGTCGGGATCGAGGTCGCGCTCGACGCCTTGGTCGGTCAATGCCGGACAGTGAGAAACGCCGCGACACCGCTGAGCGCCTCAGGCTGCAGTCGGTAGTACGCCCACGTCCCGCGTTTGGACCGTGAGAGGAACCCCGCTTCGGTGAGGACCTTCAGGTGGTGCGACACCGTCGGCTGGGACAGCCCGACCGGTTCGATGAGATCGCAGACGCACGCCTCCTGACCTTCCGCGGATGCGACGATCGACAGCAGCCGCAGCCGGGCCGGGTCGGCCAGTGCCTTGAGGGTCCCGGCCAGCTGTTCGGCTTCACGCTGATCGATCGGTTCCCCCACCAGAGGAGCACAGCAGGTGACGCCGGCAGCAGAGGCGTCGGTGGTCTCGCTCATCACGATCATGCATCGACAATAATCGATATTGACAGATATCGATAGAGCCGCTCATACTGAGCATCGACGTTCATCGATATTCAGTCTGGGAGGCTGCCATGACCCTGCTCGATCTCACTCCGCGAGCCACCGTGTCGGATCGGCTTGCGACGCTTCCGGTCGTGGTCATCGGGGCGGGTCCGATCGGATTGGCGGCGGCCGCGAACCTCCTCACCAGGGGACTCGAATTCATCGTCCTCGAAGCGGGCGACCATGCCGGTGCGTCCATACGGCTCTGGGGCCACACCCGGATGTTCTCGCCATGGCGCCACCTCATCGACCCGGCCTCCCGGCGTCTGCTCGACGCGGCGGGCTGGACGCCGCCCGCCGACGAAGCCCTCGCGCCGACAGGACGGGAACTCGTCGACCAGTACCTGACACCGCTGGCCAGGACGGATGAGCTCGGCCCGCGGATCCGCTACGGCACGCGGGTGGTCGCTGTCGCACGCGCGGGCATGGACCGCACCCGCAGCGCCGGTCGCGACCGCACGCCGTTCCTCGTGCGCGTCACGACCGCCGACGGGCGAGTCGAGGAGCTCGCCGGCCGGGCCGTGATCGACGCGTCGGGAACCTACACGACCCCGAACCCGCTCGGCTCCTCCGGGCTGGACCCGATCGGCACGGCCGACGTCGACGGACGCGTGCTGCATGCGCTGCCGGACGTGCTCGGCCACGACCGCGCCCGGTTCGCGGGGAAGCACACGACGGTGGTCGGGGCCGGTCACTCCGCGGCCAACACCCTCATCGCCCTCGCGGAGCTCGCGAAGACCGAACCGAGCACCCGCGTGAGCTGGTTGATCCGTAACGCGTCCGCCGCGCGTGTCTCGTCCTCTCCCGACGACGAGCTCGCCGACCGCGCCCGACTCGGCTCCCGCGTCGACCGGCTGGTCGAGAACGGCATCGTCGAGAAGATCGACTCGTTCGAGATCTTCCGTGTTCAGGCCCACGGCGACGGCATCCGACTGGTCGGAACCCGTCGCGGCGAGCCTGCCGCACACGACGCCGATCTGGTCGTGCGCGCGACCGGATTCCGACCCGACCTGAGCATGCTGCGCGAGATCCGGCTGCAGCTGGACGACGTCGTGGAAGCGCCGACCCGGCTGGCGCCGCTGATCGACCCCAATCTGCACTCGTGCGGCACGGTGCCGCCGCACGGATTCGACGAGCTCCGTCACCCCGAACCCGGGTTCTTCGTGGTCGGGATGAAGTCCTATGGCCGCGCGCCCACATTCCTGCTGGCCACCGGATACGAGCAGGTCCGCTCGGTCACGGCTTGGATCGACGGCGATATGCGCTCCGCGACCCGGGTGCAGCTCACCCTTCCGGCGACCGGGGTCTGCTCCACCGGGCTCGACGGGGGAAGCTCCTGCTGCTCATGATCCCGACCGAGCTCATGACCTTTGCGGAACCGCCGGCTCGAACGCCTGCCGATGGCTCCCCGGTTTGCATGACCACCCCCGTGAACACCATCATCGTCGAACGACGCTCCACCCGAAACGGAAGCGAGAGCCACCCATGAGCACCAAGCCCACCGTCCTGTTCGTCTGCGTCCACAACGCCGGCCGGTCGCAGATGGCCGCGGGCTACCTGCAGGCCCTCGCCGGCGACCGCATCGACGTGCTGTCGGCCGGTTCGGAACCGAAGGACCAGATCAACCCGGTCGCCGTCGAGGTGATGGCCGAGGAAGGCATCGACATCGCGGGGAACACCCCGAAGCTGCTCACCGTCGACGCCGTGAAGGAGTCCGACGTGGTGATCACGATGGGCTGCGGGGACGCCTGCCCGATCTTCCCGGGGAAGCGCTACGAGGACTGGCAGCTCGACGACCCCGCCGGGCAGGATGTCAACACGGTCCGTCGCATCCGTGACGACATCCGCAGCCGCGTGCAGGCCCTCGTGGGCGAGCTCGCGCCGCACCGGTGACCGTCGACGCAGCGGCGCAGACCCGGTCGCCACTCGGGCGGCGGGCACTGGCGGAGCTGCTCGGCACGGCGCTGCTCGTCGCCGTCGTGGTGGGCTCCGGCATCGCCGCGCAACGGCTCTCGACCGATCGCGGGCTGCAGCTGCTCGAGAACGGGATCGCCACCGCCCTCGCGCTCGGCGTCCTCATCATGCTGTTCGCGCCGGTCTCCGAGGCGCACTTCAACCCGGTCGTCTCTCTCGCCGACTTCGCCCTCGGCCGCGGGAACAGGACCGGTCTCACCGGTGGCGCCCTCGGCGTCTACATCGGCGCGCAATGCGCGGGCGGGATCGGTGGCGCCGTGCTTGCGAACGCCATGTTCGCCACGCCGACATCGGTCTCGACGACCGATCGCGCCACGGCGGCGACCTTCCTCGCCGAGATCGTGGCCACAGCCGGTCTGATCCTCCTGATCGCCGGCCTCTCGCGCACCGGCAGGTCGGTGCCCGCGATCGCGTCCGCGGTGGGCGCGTACATCGGGGCCGCCTACTGGTTCACCAGCTCGACGGCCTTCGCGAATCCCGCCGTCACCATGGGTCGGGTCCTCACCGACACCTTCGCCGGCATCGCACCCGTATCGGCCGTGGCCTTCGTGGCCGCGCAGCTGCTCGGAGCCTGCATCGGCGCCGTCCTCGCCGTTGCCCTCTTCCCCGCCCCCATCCGCTCCAGGCCCGAGTAGCGACGGGGGTCGACCCGGTCGTCGATGCGCGCCCAGGGGTCGCGGACGACCATGGCTCATGCGCGCTCGGCGATCCTTCCGGCCGGGATGTGAGGGGATTCGGGGGCGACGTGCGATAATGGTCGTCGATGACACGCGGCCGCGCCGTAGTGCATCACCGAAGACTTCAGGGCGATGGACGCCCGTGGCAGCGAGAGCATCCGCCGAGAGCTGGGATCCGCTGCAGACCGAGTGAGTTCGCGGCACCGCAGGTGCGGCGCCGCACGAGATTTCGCCGGGCGACGCGCGGTGTCGCCCCGCAGGGAGTACGCCAGAGATGGCCGATGGAAACGATGAGAACGTCAACCCCGAGGTCGAGCAGAACGCCCCGCTGACGCCGCCACCGGCCGCCGAGATGGCGACGGACGACGTCAATGAGGTGGCGCCCGCATCCGCGGACGGCGAGCCCGAGCGCACGGCCGAGGGCATCGCTTCAAGCGCTGCCGACGAGGCGGGAAGCGACGCCGACGAGGCGGCGCAGACCGCGTCGGACCAGCAAGAGGTCGCCGACGAGCCGCAGGTCGCCGAGGAGCCGCAGGTCGCCGAGGAGCCGCAGGTCGCCGAGGAGCCGCAGGCCGCCGACGAGCCGCAGGCTGCCGACGAGCCGCAGGTCGCCGAAGAGCCGCAGACCGCGGCTCCGGAAACGGCGTCCGACGACGCCGCGGACACCACCGCCGCCGCACCCTCGGGCTCCGAGCCCGTCACCGCGGTGAGCCTCGGGCTGCTGCCCGAGGTGTTCGTCTCGGCGGTGTCGACGCAGCTGCATTTCTACGCGCCCGAGATCACGCCTCTGCCGGCCCGGCCGTCGCGCGCGGTCGAGGAGGAGGCCCCCTCGCCCGGCGGCTCCCGGCGTCGCAACCGCCGACGGGGAGCGGAGGGCAAGGACGAAGCATCCGGCAGCGAGGACGCCGGTCAGCCGCGGCAGCGCGCGGTCGAGCTCATCACCGAGCCGCAGCGGATCAAGGGCTCGACGCGCCTGGAGGCGAAGAAGCAGCGCCGCCGCGACGGGCGCGAGGCCGGGCGCCGCCGCGCCGTCGTGACCGAGGCCGAGTTCCTGGCGCGCCGCGAAGCGGTCGACCGCGAGATGATCGTGCGCTCGCGCAACGGCCGCGTGCAGATCGCCGTGCTCGAGGACAACGTCCTCGTCGAGCACTACGTCGCCCGAAGCCAGGATGCCTCGCTCATCGGCAACGTCTACCTCGGCCGCGTCCAGAACGTGCTTCCCAGCATGGAGGCCGCGTTCGTCGACATCGGCCGCGGCCGCAACGCCGTGCTCTACTCCGGCGAGGTGGATTGGGACGCGGTCGAGACCGGCAACCAGCCGCGTCGCATCGAGCTCGCGCTGAAGACCGGCGACAAGGTGCTCGTGCAGGTCACGAAGGACCCAGTCGGGCACAAGGGCGCGCGCCTGACCAGCCAGATCTCGCTTCCCGGCCGTTATCTCGTCTATGTGCCGGGCGGGGCGATGAACGGCATCTCCCGCAAGCTTCCCGACACCGAGCGTGCGCGGCTGAAGAAGATCCTCAAGGAGGTGCTGCCCGAGTCCTCCGGGGTCATCGTGCGCACCGCCGCAGAGGGCGCCACCGAGGAGCAGCTCACCCGTGATGTGCAGCGCCTCACCAACCAGTGGGAGCACATCAGCAAGCAGGTCGAGACGATCCAGGCGCCCGCGCTGCTGCACTCCGAGCCGGACCTGCTCGTGAAGATCGTCCGCGACGTCTTCAACGAGGACTTCTCGCGGATGCTCATCCAGGGCGAGGATGCGCATCACACGATCTCCATGTACCTGGAATCCGTCGCCCCCGACCTCCTCGAGCGCGTGGAGCGTTACGAGGGCGAGCACGACCCGTTCGACGCGTTCCGCATCACCGAGCAGATCGAGAAGGCGCTCGACCGCAAGGTGTGGCTGCCGTCCGGCGGCTCGCTGGTCATCGACCGCACCGAGGCGATGACGGTGATCGACGTGAACACCGGGAAGTTCGTGGGGTCCGGCGGCAACCTCGAAGAGACCGTCACGAAGAACAACCTCGAAGCGGCCGAGGAGATCGTCCGGCAGCTGCGGCTGCGCGACATCGGCGGCATCATCGTCGTGGACTTCATCGACATGGTGCTCGAATCCAACCGCGACCTGGTGCTGCGGCGTCTGGTCGAGTGCCTCAGCCGGGACCGGACCAAGCACCAGGTGGCCGAGGTCACCTCGCTCGGCCTCGTGCAGATGACGCGCAAGAAGCTCGGGCTGGGACTTCTCGAGACCTTCAGCGAGCCGTGCGACGTGTGCGCCGGCCGCGGGCTCATCGTCCACCACGATCCGGTCGTCAAGCACCGCGCCGCCGGAGTGGGGGCTTCGTCCTCGGGCCGCCGACAGCGCGGCGGTGGGGGATCGGCTCCGTCGAGCGCTGCCAACGGCACGCACGTGATCACGGAGGGCGTCAAGTCCGCCCTCGCGCAGATCGCCGCCTCCACGATCCATCACGGCGAGGAGGCACCGGCCGCCATCGCGCCGGATCCCGTCGTGCAGGAAGCGCCTGCAGCGCCGGTGGAACGTCCGAAGAAGGCGCGCAAGAAGCGTCAGGACGGCGCCAAGGCGCCCAAGACCGAGAAGGATCTGCTGCTGGACTCCGTGCTCAGCGCGCTGCCGGAGCCCAAGGCCCCCGGTCAGGGCAGGTCACGGCGCCGCGTCACGACGGCGGCGCTGACCGGCACGCCGGTGGCGCACACGCCGAGCGAGGACTGACGGCCTCCGCCCGTGTGCGACACGGCCTCACAGGCCGCGGCGCGCGCGGGCGGTCACCCGCAGTCCGGATGCGATGAGCCGACGCACGAGCTCGTGCCCATCGACGTGCTCGGCGCCGGCGGCGATCAGTCGCGCGTGCGCGTCCTCGGGCACGTCGTAGTGGTCCAGGTCGAACCCGCGCCGGGGGATGCCGTTGGCGGCGGCGAAGGCGTGCAGCTCATCGAGGTCCGAGTCGCTCACGAGGTGCGCCCACATGCGCCCGTGAGCGGGCCAGCGCGGGTCGTCGATCAGGATCGCCACGTCCGAATCCTATGGTGGGATGCCCTCGTCGGCTCGCGCCCGGCTCGAGTGCTTTTGCGGCTGGTCCCCGCATCCGGTAAAGTATCCCTTTGGTGCGTCGAGACATCCGCACCACGTCTTTCAGGACATCCCCGAGCGCGTGCGCTCCGAGAAGAAACAGGTGTGAAGTGGTTTACGCAGTTGTGCGCGCCGGTGGCCGGCAGGAGAAGGTGGAGGTCGGCACGATCGTCGTCCTCGACCGCCAGGCCGCGAACGTCGGTGACAAGATCCAGCTCCCGGCCGTCCTGCTCGTCGACGGCGATGCCGTCACGACCGACGCGGACAAGCTGGCGAAGGTCACCGTCACCGCCGAGGTCCTCGGCGAGGAGCGCGGCCCGAAGATCGTGATCCAGAAGTTCAAGAACAAGACCGGCTACAAGAAGCGCCAGGGCCACCGTCAGGACCTCACGCGCGTCAAGGTCACCGGCATCGAGTAAAGCCAGGGAGACGTAGAAGATGGCACACAAGAAGGGCGCAAGCTCCACCCGTAACGGTCGCGACTCCAACGCCCAGCGACTGGGTGTGAAGCGCTTCGGCGGCCAGGTCGTCAACGCGGGCGAGATCCTCGTCCGCCAGCGCGGCACCCACTTCCACCCGGGCGCCAACGTCGGCCGCGGTGGCGACGACACGCTGTTCGCGCTGGCCGCGGGCTCGGTCGAGTTCGGCCAGAAGGGCGGCCGCAAGGTCGTCAACATCGTCGCGGCTGCGAAGTAATCCGAGACGCACGCAGACATCAGGAGGGGGCGGGCTTCGGCTCGCCCCTTCGCTATTACCCGGGCTACGCCCGAACCGAGGGGGACCGCATGGTCACGTTCGTAGATCGCGTGACGCTGCACCTGCGCGCAGGCAAGGGGGGCAACGGCTGTGTGTCGGTGCGCCGCGAGAAGTTCAAGCCGCTCGCGGGGCCCGACGGCGGCAACGGCGGCCACGGGGGTGACATCATCCTCGTCGCCGACCCGCAGGTGACCACGCTGCTGTCGTATCACCACTCTCCGCACCGCTCCGCCGGCAACGGCGGCTTCGGCATGGGCGACAACCGGTCCGGAGCCGCGGGCGAGTCGCTCGAGCTGCCCGTCCCGGTCGGCACCGTGGTGAAGGACCCCTCGGGCGAGACGCTGGTCGACCTCATCGAGCCGGGAATGCGGTTCGTCGTCGCGCCCGGCGGACAGGGCGGCCTCGGCAACGCGGCGCTGGCCAGCCCCAAGCGCAAGGCTCCCGGGTTCGCGCTGCTCGGCGTGCCCGGCTGGGAGGGCGACGTCGTCCTCGAGCTCAAGACCGTCGCGGACGTCGCCCTCGTCGGCTTCCCGTCGGCGGGGAAGTCGAGCCTCATCGCGGCGATCTCCGCCGCCCGGCCGAAGATCGCCGACTACCCGTTCACCACGCTGCATCCGAACCTCGGCGTCGTGCAGGCCGGCGACGTGCGGTACACCGTCGCGGACGTCCCCGGCCTCATCGAGGGGGCGAGCGAGGGCAAGGGCCTCGGTCTGGAGTTCCTGCGGCACGTCGAGCGCTGCACGGCGCTGGTGCACGTGCTGGACTGCGCCACCCTCGACCCGGGACGGGACCCGCTCACCGATCTGGACGTGATCCTGGCCGAGCTGGGCGCGTACCCGGTGCCCGAGGGGCAGGTCCCGCTTCTCGAGCGCCCGCAGTTCGTCGCGCTGAACAAGGTCGACGTCCCCGAGGCGAAAGACCTCGCGGATCTCGTGCGGCCTGACCTCGAAGCGCGCGGATACCAGGTGTTCGAGATCTCGACCGTGAGCCGCACGGGGCTGCGCCCGCTCACGTTCGCGTTGGGCGAGGTCATCGCCGCGCACCGCGCGGAGCAGGCGAAGGGTCCGGCGCCCGAGCGCATCGTCATCCGGCCCAAGGGGGCGGAGCGGGACTTCAGCATCCGCGTCGAGGGCGGCACCTACGGCAGCATCTACCGGATCCTGGGCGACAAGCCCGTGCGCTGGGTGCAGCAGACCGACTTCCAGAACGACGAGGCCGTCGGCTACCTCGCCGATCGGCTGGATCGTCTGGGCGTCGAGGACGCGCTCTACCGGGCGGGGGCGACCCCTGGCGCGACGGTCGTGATCGGCGAGGGCGACGGCATCGTCTTCGACTGGCAGCCGTCGCTGTCGTCGGTGGCCGAGCTCATGACCGCGCCGCGCGGCACCGACCCCCGTCTGTACGAGGGCGGCAGGCGCACCACGTCCGAGCGTCGCGAGCGCTACCACGAGCGGATGGATGCCAAGGCCGAGGCCCGCGCCGAGCTCGAGGCCGAGCGTCGGGCGGCCGCGAGCCGTGGCGACGAAGTGGACGACGAATGAGCGTCCTCGAGCGCCGGGGCATCCCGGCGGCCCGCCGCGTCGTGGTGAAGGTCGGCTCGTCGTCGATCAGCGGCGACAACGCCCACAAGATCAAGCCGCTCGTCGATGCCCTCGCCGCCGCGCACGCCCGCGGCACCGAGGTCGTCCTCGTCTCGTCCGGCGCGATCGCCACCGGCATGCCGTTCCTGCTGCTGGATGAGCGTCCGAGCGACCTGGCGACGCAGCAGGCGGCCGCCGCGGTCGGTCAGAACGTGCTCATCTACCGCTACCAGGAGGCCCTGCGACCGTTCCGGATCGTGGCCGGCCAGGTGCTGCTGACGGCGGGCGACCTCGAGAACGCCACGCACCGCTCGAACGCCCGCCGCGCGATGGAGCGGCTTCTGGGCCTGCGGATCCTGCCGATCGTCAACGAGAACGACACGGTGGCCACCCACGAGATCCGGTTCGGCGACAACGACCGCCTGGCGGCGCTGGTGGCTCAGCTCATCGGGGCGGACGCTCTCGTGCTGCTCAGCGACATCGAGTGCCTCTACACGCGCCCGCCCGGCGAGCCCGGTGCGACTCCCATCACGCACGTCGCGTACGGTGACGACCTGCACGGCTTCGAGTTCGGGTCCGTCGTGGTCAACAGCGTCGGCACCGGGGGAGCGGCGACCAAGGTCTCGGCCGCCCGCCTCGCCGCGGCATCCGGCATCGGCGTGCTCGTGACCAGCGCCGATCTGGTCGAGGCGGCCCTCGACGGCGCCGAGATCGGCACGTGGTTCGAGCCCAACCCGGAGCCCGCAGCCCCCGCCGCGACAGGTCCCGTGCGCACCGCCGTCGATACACTGGCCTGATGACCACCACCGCCACGACCGCCCGCGAGCGGATGCTGCTGGCCAAGGATGCCGCACGATCGGTGGGGCTGCTCGGCGACGTCCCGAAGCGCGACGCTCTGCTGGCGATCGCCGACGCCATCGAGGCGGCCGCGGCCGACATCGTCGCGGCCAACGCCGAGGACCTGCAGCGCGGTCGCGACACGGGACTGTCGGTCGCGCTTCAGGACCGTCTGCGCCTGGACGAGCCGAGGGTGGCGGCCCTCGCTGCGGCTGTCCGCGAGATCGCGGCGCTTCCCGACCCCGTCGGCCGTGTGCTCGACGAGCGCAGCCTGCCCAACGGCGTCACGCTCACGAAGGTGGCCGTTCCGTTCGGTGTGGTGGGCTCCATCTACGAGGCCCGCCCGAACGTGACGGTCGACATCGCGGCGCTCGCGCTGCGCTCGGGCAACGCAGTGGTGCTGCGCGGCGGCACGGCCGCAGAGCGGACCAACGCCGCGCTCGTCGGTGCGATGCGCGGCGCTCTCTCGGAGCGAGGCATCGATCCCGAGGCCATCCAGACGGTGGACGAGTTCGGTCGCGAGGGCGCCCGCGAGCTCATGCACGCGCGCGGCCTCGTCGATGTCCTGGTGCCCCGCGGCAGCGCACAGCTGATCGAGACCGTCGTGACCGAGTCGACGGTGCCCGTGATCGAGACCGGCGCCGGTGTCGTTCACATCGTCCTCGACGAGACGGCGCCGCTGGACTGGGCGCGCGACATCGTCGTGAACGCCAAGACGCAGCGACCCAGCGTCTGCAACGCTGTGGAGACGGTCCTGGTCCACCGCGGTGCGGCCGAGCGGCTCATCCCGCCGGTCGTGGCGGCCCTGCAGGAGAACGGCGTGACAGTCCACGGCGACGCCGCGGTGGCGGGGCTCGCCGGCGGCGTCATCGCCGCGACCGAGGAGGACTGGGCGACCGAGTATCTCAGTCTCGACCTCGCGATGCGCGTGGTCGAGGATCTCGACGACGCCCTCGACCACATCCGGCGGTACTCCACGCACCACACGGAGTCGATCATCACGCAGGATGCCGCCAGCGAGGAGCGCTTCCTCGCGGAGGTCGACTCGGCGGTCGTCATGGCCAACGCGTCCACGCGCTTCACCGACGGAGGCGAGTTCGGCTTCGGCGCGGAGGTCGGCATCTCGACGCAGAAGCTGCACGCCCGCGGCCCGATGGGGCTCGCGGAGCTCACCAGCAGCAAGTGGCTCGCGCGCGGCGCCGGGCAGGTCCGCGCATGACGGCTTAGACTGGAGCTGTCCCGCGCCCCACGAGGCGAACCCGAACGGAGCCCGAATGACCATCGCCACGATCCTCGCCCTCGCCGCCGAAGAGACCGAGCACCACGGCAACGTCGCGCTTGAGACCGTCGGCTACGGCATCGTCGCGATCATCGTGTTCGCCGCGCTGGCGCTGGTGACGCTGTCCTACCGCAACGTGGCAAACCGTCACGTGCACAAGGCCGAGGCCTACGCGAGGGCTCACGCCAACGACGTCCAGCAGGCGGGGCACGGCCACTAGGCCCGCTGCATGTCGGTGACGTCAGCCCCGAGGATCGGGGTCATGGGTGGGACGTTCGATCCCATCCATCACGGTCACCTCGTCGCGGCCAGCGAGGTCGCCCAGTCGTTCGGCCTCGACGAGGTCGTCTTCGTGCCGACGGGGCGACCGTGGCAGAAGCATGAGGTGTCTCCGAGCGAGCACCGCTACCTCATGACGGTGATCGCCACGGCATCCAATCCGCAGTTCACCGTCAGTCGTGTGGACATCGACCGCGAGGGTCCCACCTACACGATCGACACGCTGCGCGACCTCAAGGCGCTGCGGCCGGACGCCGAGCTCTTCTTCATCACGGGCGCGGACGCTATAGCGCAAATTCTCAGTTGGAGAGACCATGATGAACTGTGGGACCTCGCCCACTTCGTCGCGGTGTCTCGTCCGGGGCACGTGCTGAACACCGACGGGCTCCCCAGCGACGACGTCAGCCAGCTCGAGGTCCCCGCCCTCGCCATCTCTTCGACGGACTGCCGTGATCGTGTGAGACGGGGTCACCCGGTGTGGTACCTCGTCCCGGACGGGGTCGTCCAATACATTGCGAAGCACCACCTCTACCGGAGCAAGGAATGAGCACACCCGAGCAGCCGGCGACGCCACCCCTGACCCGCAGGCAGCTGCGCGAGATCCGCAACACCGGGGCCAACCCGGTCATCCCGCCCGCTCCCGCGACGACCGGTGATCCGTCGACGCAGAATCCAGACGACCCGGGCTCCACGCCCGCGGGCTCGAAGCAGACTTCGAAGGCGACGTCGACCAACGGCAAGGGGCCGAAGGGCGGCGCGGCCGCCGCGCCGCTGCCTCGGCCCGCGCAGCCTGTCATCGTGCCGCCGCCGATCGCGGACGCCGCGGTCGACCTCGGCGTCTCTCCGCTGACTCGGCGTCAAGCACGCCAGCAGGAGCGCATCCGCACGGCGTCCGTTCCCGTGATCACGCCCGAAGTCGTCGCCGCCCACGCCGGGGGCCACGGCGGCGTCGGCCCCTTCACCTCGGTGGCGCCCGCGGCGACCGCCTTCGCGCCCGCGCACGACACGTCGGCACTCGCCGAGGCGCCCGAACGTGAGGATGCCGACGCGGTCACCACCGACGGCGTGCAGGCGCTGCTGGACGCCAGTTCTCCGAGCTCCGAGCAGGCGGCAGCGCCGTCCCCGTGGGCCCGGCCAGCGGAGGCCCCTGCCGGCGCCGACGCTGAGGAGTCGGCAGCCGAATCCTCCGCTGAGGAATCCGACGGCGATGAGGCGGCAGGTGGCGAAGAGGGCAAGGCGGTCGTGAGCCCGCTGCTCGGAGCCGGCCTGCTCGCGGATGGCAGGAAAGCCGGGGAACCGGTCAAGGCCGAGTTCCCGGCTTCCTTCGACCAGCTGCTGTCGCGGTCGGGCGGAACGGTGTCGACGCCGAACGCGCTCATCGTGTCGCAGTCGCCCGAGGTGGCGCCGCTCGTCGGTCCCGTGACGGCCACCGGTGAAGTGCTCATCACGGGCACGTACAGCCTGCCCGAGGGTCTCGGCTCGACGGGCCACGCCAAGGGCACCGCCGACGGCAAGGAGATCGACGCCACCTTGGTCGACGGCGAACTGCCGTCGCACTCGTCGCCCACGCCGATCGCCGCGAGCGCTGCGGTCAGCACCGTCAAGATGCCTGGCGAGGTGATCAGACCGCCGGCTCCCGAGAAGGGCAGCCGTCTGATGATGTCGCTGGCGATCACGGCCGGTGTGCTGGCGCTCGCCCTCGTCGGCGTGCTCATCCTCGCCTTCGTGACGGGAGTCTTCTGATGACCGCGAGCGCGCAGTCGCACGACATGCTGCAGATCGCCGCTGTCGCCGCGGACTCGAAGGGCGGCGAGGACCTCGTCGCCCTTGACGTGTCGGAGCCGCTGCCGCTCGTGGACATCTTCCTCCTCGTCACCGGTCGCAGCGAGCGCAATGTCGCCGCGATCGCCGACGAGGTGGAGGAGAAGCTCCTGGAGGCCGGTCACAAGCGCCTGCGCCGAGAGGGCCGGGAGGAGTCGCGCTGGATCCTCCTGGACTTCGGAGACCTCGTCGTGCACGTGTTCCATGAGCAGGAGCGGGTGTACTACGGGCTCGAGCGGCTGTGGAAGGACTGCCCCGTCGTTCCCGTCCACGTGGCCGCCGGTGCAGCGACCGACGACTGAGCGTGGTTCGAAGCACACCTTCGAGTGTTGTAAGCTAGGGGAGTTGCCCCGCGCTTCTCGGGGTGGCATCCAGGGCCTGTGGCGCAGCTGGTAGCGCACCTGCATGGCATGCAGGGGGTCAGGGGTTCGAGTCCCCTCAGGTCCACCAACAAGCCCCCGGGGAACCCGGGGGCTTTCGTCGTTCAGAGCGCATACCCGCCACGTTATGCGGTCGCCCTCGGCGGTTCGGTACTCCAGGACGACTCGCCGATAGCGTTGGACGTATGCCGACACCCCTTCTCGTTCCAGGTCTGCCCTTCGATGCGGTGCCCTCCGAGGAGGGGCCATGGTCGATAGACGGTGATCGCATCGTTGTGACGGCGAAGCCACGCAGCGACCTCTTCATCGACCCCAGCGGGGAACCTGGCAGCGCTGCAGGGACCTCACTCGACGCAACGACCCTCCTGGGAGACCCTCCGCCCGGTGACTTCCTCTTCTCCGCGCGCGTGCGGACGGACTTCGGCGACACCTTCGACGCAGGCGTACTGATGCTGTGGGCCGACGACAGCCACTGGGCGAAGCTGTGCTTCGAGCAGTCGCCCGCCGGTCGCGCGATGGTCGTGTCCGTGGTGACACGAGGCGTGTCCGACGACGCCAACTCGTTCGTCGTGGCGGGTGATCACGTGTGGCTTCGCATCGCTCGCATCGGGCGTGCGTTCGCGTTCCACGCATCGCTCACCGGCGAGTCGTGGGAGCTCGTCAGGGTCTTCGCCCTGGGCGAGACGGGCGATGCGAAGGTCGGCTTCGAGGGGCAGAGTCCGGTGGGCGAGGGGTGCCGCGTGATGTTCGATGACGTCTCCTTCGAGACGCGGACGCTCGCAGATCTGCGCGACGGGAGCTGATCCCTCGGGTGCTCCCGCCACCGCGCACCGTGGCGTCGGCCGACCACTGCCTCAGCGGGTAGCGGGGCGCGTCCTCAGCGGATCGAGGGGTGCGCAGGCTAGGGGGGTCGCCTGCATCTGGCAAGCCCCGCGCGGAATGGTCGGCCGCAGGCGCATCGTGAGCCCACTCACCACCTGCGGAAGGACGGCATCATGTCACCTCGGAACACCATCGTTCGCGCAATGCACGACCTCGGCCTCGCTGCCTGGTTCGGGGGCTCCCTCATGGGGGCCGTCGGACTGAACGGCGGGACCGCGAAGGCCGTGGACCCGTCCGAGCGACTGCGTCTCTCGTCAGCCGGCTGGGCGAAGTGGGCGCCGGTGCAGCTCGCCGCGATCGTCGTGCATGGGATCGGCGGCGCGGGCCTCATCCTCGGAAACCAGGCCCGCCTCGCGACGCAGCCCGGAGCGCGGACCAACACGTGGATCAAGCTCGCGATCACGGCCGCTGCGGGCGGGGTGAGCCTGTACTCGGGCCTGCTCGGCGCGAAGATGGCCAGGCATTCCACAGAAGGCGGCGAAGGGGTGACCGAACCGGGGGCGGGTGCATCGGAAGAACTCGCGTCGGCGCAGCTCCAGCAGCGCGTCCTCCAGTGGGTGCTCCCGGCGCTCACCGGAGTGCTCATCGTCCTCGGCGCGCAGCAAGGAGAGCAGCAGCGGTCCGCCGACTTCCTCGACGGCCTCATGCACGGCTCCAAGAAGAAGCGCTGACGCGACGAGCCGCGACGCTCGAGGAGCACAGCCCCACGACACCTCCGCGGGTTCAGGAGCGGGCCGCGTCGACCTTCCCGCTCCCTAACGGAGGCACCGCCTGGCACGCAAGTGCTCCGGTCGTGCTGCGGCGGCATCGGAGAATGGCACTATGCCGGCTGGTCGTGACGATGCGTTCGACGTCTCCCCGTGGGGAATCGGGTGGTCCACTCGGGACCAGGCGCGCCTGGCGCGGCGCGAGTCGGTGTTCGCCCTGTCCAACGGGCACGTGGGCTGGCGCGGCGTGGTCGACGAGGGCGATCCGTGCGAGGTGCCCGGTACGTACCTGAACGGGGTGTTCGAGGAACATCCGATGCCGTACGCCGAGGGCGGCTACGGCTATCCGGACGCCGGCCAGAGCGTCATCAACGTGCCGGACGGCTCCGTCATCCGGCTGCTCGTGGATGACGAGCCGTTCGACATCCGCGCCGGGCGCCTGGAGCAGCACCGCCAGCACCTCGACTTCCGCTCGGGGACCCTGCGGCGTGATGTGTCGTGGATCTCACCCGCCGGCCGCTCGGTCGACATCCGTTCGACACGCCTCGTCTCGCTGACGCACCGCTGCGTCGCCGCGATCGAATACGTCGTGACCGCCACGAGCGGCCCGGTCGACGTGACGGTGCTGTCGGACATCGTCGCGAATGAGCCGCTGCCGAAGGTGCACCACGACGACCGCGTCCAGGGCCCGCTGAACCGGCCGCTCGAACCGGTGGCGCAGCATGTCGCGGGGTCCCGCGCCACCGTGCTCCACCGCACGAGGCGCAGCCGCATCGACGTCGCCGTCGCGATGGACCACGCCGTCGACGGCGAGCATGTCGCCCTCACGACCGAGGCCACCGAGGACCTGACCCGCACCACGATCACCGCGCGGGTGAGGCCGGGCGTGCCGCTGCGGATCGTGAAGACGGTGGGGCACGAGTGGTCGCGGTCACTGAGTGAAGGCGCCCTGCGCGATCGTGTCGAGGCGAACCTCGCGACGGCGGTCAACCTCGGGTGGGACGATCTCTGCCGCCAGCAGCGAGAGTACCTCGACCGGTTCTGGGCCTGCGCGGATGTGACGGTCGAGGGTGACGCGCGCCTGCAGCAGGCGGTGCGCTTCGCGCTGTTCCAGGTGCTGCAGTCGGCCGCGCGCGCCGAGATGCGGTCGATTCCAGGCAAGGGTCTCACCGGTCCCGGGTACGAGGGACACACGTTCTGGGATGCCGAAGCGTACGTCCTTCCCGTGCTCACGTACACCCTGCCCGAGGCCGCGCGGGAGGCCCTGCGCTGGCGGCACGCCACGCTGGATCGTGCGCGTCAGCGGGCCGAGCAGCTCCATCTCGCAGGAGCGGCGTTCCCCTGGCGGACGATCGACGGACGCGAGTGCTCGGGCTACTGGCCGGCCGGCACGATCGCCTTCCACGTCAACGCGGACATCGCCGACGCCGTGCTGCGGTACACGGCGGCCACCGGCGACAGGGAGTTCGAGCGCGACGCCGGCATCGAGCTGCTCATCGAGACCGCCCGGCTGTGGGTGGCTCTGGGCCGATGGGACGAGAACGCCGTCTTCCACATCGACGGCGTGACCGGACCCGATGAGTACTCGGCGATGGTGAACGACAACGTCTTCACCAATCTGATGGCTCAGCGCAATCTGCGAGGTGCCGCGGCGATGGCGCGTCGCCACCCCGACCGGGCGGACGCGCTCGGCGTCGATCAGGATGAGATCGCGGCGTGGACCCTCACCGCCGACGCGATGGCCGTGCCGTTCGATGTCGAGCGAGGCGTGCATCAGCAGTCGGCGGGCTTCACGGAGCGGGAGCGCTGGAACTTCGACGCCACGGCACCCGAGCAGTATCCGCTGCACGACCACTTCCCGTACTTCGACCTGTACCGCAAGCAGGTCGTGAAGCAGGCGGACCTCGTCCTGGCGCTGCAGTTCGCGCACGAGTCGTTCACCGCGGAGGAGACGGCGCGCGCGTTCGCGTACTACGAGCAGCTCACCGTCCGGGACTCCTCGCTCTCCTCGGCCGCGCAGGCCGTGGTCGCCGCGTGGGTCGGCCATCTCGACCTCGCCATGGACTACCTGCGGGAAGCGGCCACGATCGACCTGGACGACCTCCGCGACGACATCGACGACGGCCTGCATGTGGCTGCGCTCGCCGGAGTGTGGACGACGCTCGTCAGCGGGTTCGGCGGCATGCGGGAGACCGCGGCCGGCCTGCGATTCGCCCCGCGGCTGGCGGAGCCCCTGACAGCCATGTCCTTCGGCGTGCGCCTGGAGGGCCGCATCCTGCGCGTCGAGGTGACCCCTGACGCGACCACGTACAGGATCGACGCGGGCCCGCCGCTGACGATCGGCCACTTCGACGAGGTGGCGGTGCTCGTGCCCGGTGTTCCGCAGACGCTTGCGACGCCGGAGCTGCCGGACCCAGGACCGGCGCCGTCGCAGCCGAAAGGCCGCGCGCCGCGGGAGCTGCTCGCGCAGCAGCCGGCGAACGTTGCTTCCGCGTGGCGCTGAAGCGGACCGGTTGCGGCTCGTCCGGTGGGGGAGAAGGGTGAACGCATGAGCGCTGTGACACCGTTCCTGTGGTTCGATGACGCCGCCGAGGAGGCCGTCAGGTTCTACACCGGCCTCATCCCCGGATCGGAGATCGTCTCGCTCGACCGCTATCCCGCTGAAGTCCCCGGGATGGGGGGCAAGGTGATGCACCTGCACTTCCGGCTCGCCGGACGCGACTACTACGCGATGGACGCCGGGCCGCAGTTCCCGTTCACCGAGGCCATCTCGCTGTACGTGTCGTGCGCGACCCAGACCGAGGTCGACACCTACTGGGAGGCGCTGACCGCCGACGGCGGCCAGGAGCAGCCCTGTGGGTGGCTCAAGGACCGCTGGGGCCTGTCATGGCAGATCATCCCCGACCGCCTCGTGGAGCTGATCCGCCATCCCGACATGGACGTCGCCCACCGGTGTGTGCAGGCGATGCTCCGCATGCGGCGGATCGACCTGGCGGCGCTGGAGGCCGCCGCCGCGGGCTCGATATGACGGTGCGGCTCCGGGCTGCCGCGGCGGCTGCGATCCTCGTCGTCGCGCTGACCGCAGCATCGGGCTGCGGCCCGCCGGACGCGTCGCGCCGCTCCCCGGCGCCGGCGCCGGCGCGTGAGACTCCCACGACACCGACCAGCGCTCCCTCGGTCACTCCGACCGCGACCGAGGCGGCGTGGTGGCGACCGTCGCCGGAACGGGTCTCGACGCTGGCCTCGGGACTGGCCGCCCCGTGGTCGGTCGTGCCGCTGGTGTCCGGCGGAGCACTGATCTCCCAGCGCGACAACGGGCGGGTCCTCGAGCTCACTCCGGACGGCGCGCTGCGCACGGCCGGCACCGTCGAGGGCGTCGTCTCCGGCGGCGAGGCAGGGCTGCACGGTCTCGCCCTCCTCGACGACGAGTCCGACGGCGCCTTCCTGTACGCCTACTTCGGCGCCCGTGACGACAACCGCGTGGTCCGGATGCCGCTGACCGGCCGGCCCGGAGCGCTCGGTCTCGGCGGGGCCGAGATCGTGCTCTCCGGCATCCCGCGAGCGAGCACGCACGACGGCGGCCGCATCGCCTTCGGCCCCGACGGGTTCCTCTACGTCACGACGGGGGACGCGCAGCAGCGGGGTGCCGCGCAGGATGCCGGATCCCTCGGCGGGAAGATCCTGCGGGTCACCGCGGACGGCGTCCCGGCGCCGGGCAACCCGTGGGGCAGCGAGGTGTGGTCCATCGGCCACCGCAACGTGCAGGGGATCGCGTGGACCGAAGACGGCGTCATGTGGGCCAGCGAGTTCGGTCAGAACACGTGGGACGAGCTGAACCGCATCGAGCCCGGTGGGAACTACGGCTGGCCGCTCGTGGAAGGCGCTGCCGGCGAACCAGGGCTGACCGACCCGGTCGCGACGTGGTCCACGCGCGACGCCAGCCCGAGCGGGATCGCCGCACGCGGCGGGACGGTCTTCGTCGCCGGCCTCCGAGGCGAGCGGCTGTGGATGGTCGACACGCGCGGCGGGGAGCCGACGGCCTCCCCGGCTTCGACGCTGGAAGGTGCGCACGGCCGGCTGCGCGATGCCGTCATCGCCCCGGACGGCTCCCTGTGGCTGCTGACCAGCAACACCGACGGGCGCGGCGCACCGCGTCAGGGCGACGATCTGCTTCTCCGGCTCGAGCTCAGCCCGGAGCCGTGACGTGGTCGCCCGACCGTCGTCGCCCCGCCACGAGCAGTCCCGCACCGAGGCGCCTAGGCTGGCGGGATGAGAACGCTGCGCCGCCTTTTCGTGCTCACGGCGGCGCTGGCCCTGGCCGCCGGTGCGGGCGCTACGCCGGCTGCCGGAGCGGCCGAAGCCCCGGAGCCCGGTGGCGCACCGGGGCCCGTGCGGGTGCAGCCGGCGGCCGCGGAGGACGTCGCTGCCGCCGCTGCGAGGGTGGTCGCGACCATGACGGTGCGTGAACGTGCCGCGAGCGTCGTGATGGGACACATCCCGACCACGGACGTCGGCGCACTGCGCGCGTACATGGAGTCCACGGGCATCGGCGGGTTCATCCTCATGGGCGCGAACGTGCCGTCGGGGGAGGCGGCGCTGCGCGAGCTGACGGCGAGTCTCACCCTCGACCCGGCGTTCCCGCCGCTCGTGGCGATCGACCAGGAAGGCGGGGACGTGTCGCGGCTGCCGTGGGACGGGTTCCCCTCGGCCCGCACCCTCAAGGATGCGCCGCCGGATCAGGCTCAGGCGGCGTTCGCCGCGCGGGCCGCGCTGGTACGTCGCGCCGGCATCGGCGTGAACTTCGGCATCGTCGCCGATGAGACGGCCGACCCCTCGTCGTTCATCTATCGCCGAGCGCTCGGCACGAACCCCGCGGCGGCCGCGGAGCGGGTCGCCGCGGCGGTGCACGGCGAAGCCGGCGTCGCGCTCTCGACGCTCAAGCACTTCCCTGGACACGGTGCCGCGCCCGGCGACTCGCATCGCGTGATCCCTGCCACGGGGATGCCGAAGGCGCAATGGCAGAGCACGGCGGCACTGCCGTTCGCATCGGGGATCGACGCCGGAGCGCCCCTGCTGATGTTCGGTCATCTCTCCTACACCGCGATCGACACCGTTCCGGCCAGCCTCTCGGCGACGTGGCATCGCATCGCGCGCGACGAGCTCGGCTTCGACGGCGTGGCGGTCACCGACGACCTCGGGATGCTCCAGGCGTCGGGGGTCGCTGCGTATGCCGACCCGGTCGCCAACGCGGTCGCCGCCCTCGCCGCCGGCAGCGACCTGGTTCTCACCGTCGTGTCATCGACCCCCGAGACGGCACCGCGCACGGTCGACGGCATCGTGGCCGCCGTGGATGCAGGCACGCTCCCCGAGGAGCGACTGACCGAGGCTGCCGAGCGCGTGGCCGCCTTGCGACTCGGGCTGGCAGCGGAGGGCCGGAGCCTCGTGCCCTGCTCCGACTGCGAGCCGGTCGGCTGAGTCAGATCTCCAGAGCGGCGTGAAGCCGCGCGCGTACGGCCTGTCCTCGCGCGGCGAAGCCGCGCTGCTCGCGCACGTACTCTGCCTTCCCCTCGGGGGTCTCGATCAGGACGGGCCGGTAGCCCCAGTCGCTCAGGTCGTACGGGGATGCGCGCATGTCGAGCACGCGGATGTCGCGTGCCAGTTCGAAGGCATCCAGCAGCACCCCACCGGGCACGAGCGGACCGAGCTTCACCGCCCACTTGTACAGATCCATTCCGGCGTGGAGGCATCCCGGCTGCTCCAGGGACGCCTGAAGGTCCCGCGTCGGTGTCGTGCGGTTGCGCGGCGCGGCCGCGGGTGTGAAGAAGCGGAACGCATCGAAGTGGGTGCACCGCAGCTCGTGCGCCTCCACGACGGCATCGGTGCCGTCCTGTCCCAGGCGCAGCGGCACCGGATGACGGTGCTCCCGCTGCCGGTACACCATCGCCCATTCATGCAGCCCGAAGCAGCCGAAGCCGGCAGGACGACGGGCCGTGGCGCGCAGGATGCCGCCGACGGCACGGATCAGCGCGTCGCGATCGCGGTGGAACGTCGCGGCGTCCACCGTCACGGAATCCGGCGCGAAGCCGCTGCGGTACCAGCGCCACCCCGCCCGTGGGTGATCTGCGGCGTCCGCCAGCTCGATGTGCGCACCGGGATGCCACCGCCGCAGCACGGACGGCTTGTACGAGTAGTAGGTGAACAGGAAGTCTTCGACGGGGTGCGCTTCCCGGCGCGCGGCGCGCTCGCGGTGTGCCCGCGTGAGCTCATCGGCGCGCGCGATGTGCGCCTGCTCATACGCGCGCCACTCGGGCGCCGGAAGCACCGTCGTCACGGGAGCCTGCGTCACCGTACGAGGATACGCGGACCGGTCGGGGCGGTGCCGCGGGTCGATGGCCCTTCAGTCCTCGACGGGTTCGATCAGCTCGGGGGAGTTGTTCCGGACATTCCCCACCGCCTTCGACACGACGTGGTCGTCGAGCGTGTCGGCCAGGGCCGGTGCCGCGTCGATCGCCGCGTCGAGCACGTCTCGGACATTGTCGGTGGTCGGATCGAGCCATGCGTCGGCGTGGTCGGGATCCAGGAACAGCGGCATGCGGTCGTGGATGGAGCCCAGCCGCCCGATCGAGTCGCGCGTGAGGATGGTGAAGCTCAGCAGCCAGCGGTCCGGATCGTCGTCCTGCTTCGTCTTGTCGCGCCACCACTCGTACAGCCCGGCCAGGAAGAGCGGCTCACCGTCGGCGGGGTGGATGAAGTGCGGAACCTTGCCGCCGTCCTCGGCTTTCCACTCGTAGTACCCGGATGTCGGGACCACGGCCCGCCGCTTCTCGAGAGCCGAGCGGAACATCGGCTTGTCCTCGAGCTCCTCGGCGCGCGCGTTGAAGGCCCGCGCGCCGATCTTCGGGTCCTTGGCCCAGCCCGGCACGAGCCCCCACCGCGCGGCCTCCAGCCGCCGGGTGGGGGGATCGGTCTTGGTGGAATCCATCACGATGGCCACGCGATCGGTCGGCGCGACGTTGTAGGACGGCTGGGGCAGATCATCGCCCTCCACATCGACCCGCAGCACGCCGACGAGCTCGGATCCGGCATTTGCCACCACGAAGCGTCCGCACATGCGGCCAGCCTACGCGCGGGTGCGGACGTCAGCGCTCGACGACGCCGACCTCCTCCAGGCGCTCGAGGATCCCCGCGCCGTCGCTGTCGCTGACCCACGGCACGGCTGCGGCGGCGTGGTCGTTGACCGCCGTGCGACCACCAGCCAGCACCGCCTCGGTGGCGGAGAGGCGTCGGATCGCGACGGCGACCACATTCTCGGGGTGCTCGTCGGTGAAGGTCGTGTAGATCTCGTCGTCGTGCTGACCGTCGTCGCCGATCAGCAGCCACTTGACCTGCGGGAATTCCTGAGCGAGCCGCCGGAGGTTCGACAGCTTGTGTCCCTTGCCGCTGCGGAACCAGCGGTCGTGCGTGGGTCCCCAGTCGGTCAGCAGGAGCGCACCGGGCGGGAACAGGTGCCGGCGGAGGAAGCGGATCAGGGTCGGCGCGATGTTCCACGCGCCGGTCGAGAGGTACACCACGGGAGCGCCCGGGTTGTCCCGGACGACGCGTTCCAGCAGCACGGCCATGCCCGGCACGGGCTGGCGGGCATGTTCGTCGACGACGAACGAGTTCCACGCCGCGAGCAGCGGACGGGGGAGCGCGGTCACCATGACCGTGTCGTCCACGTCCGACACGATGCCGAAGCGGATGTCCGGACCGACGACGAAGACCCGCGTCTCGACGGGCTCGCCGCCCTCGACGGTCATCGTGAAGGTCTGCCAGCCGGGCTCGAGATCGGCGGGAAGCCGCGTGTCGATGACGCCGCCGCGGTCGGCCACGACGACGTGCTCCACGTCGCCGATCCGGACGGTGACCTGGGCGTAGCCGATCGGCACGGCGACGAAGCTGCGCCAGCCGCGGACGCTGGCGTACTCGCCCGACTCGGTCTGCTTGCCCGGCGGGACGATCATCACCCGCCCGAGAACCCGTACCCAGCCCGGCCCGGCGTACCCGGGGAAGGGCGTGACCGTCGGCTTCTGGCCGCGTCGTCGCGCACGCCGCTCACGCCACGCGTGGAACCGGTACTCCAGACGCGCAAGCCACAGCACCTTGGTGCTGGCCGGTGGGGCAGCGGTTTCGGGCATCACTTCAGTCTTCCACGTCTGCGACGGCCCCCTCGCCGGCCGCATCCGATTCGCCGTCGTGATCGAGATGCTTGCGCTCGGCGCGCTCGATCACCTTCTTGCTGATGAACACCAGCACCAGGAACAGCACGATGACGGCGACGAAGACGTACCCGGCGTAATGGAGCTGGTCGGCCAGCTCGCGGTAGGTGCCGGCCGCGAGGGCGGCGACGGAGATGTACAGCGCCGACCACAGCACGCATGCCGGCACCGTCCAGGCGAGGAACCGGCGATAGGGGAACCCGCTCATCCCCACGGTGAGGGGAACCAGCGAGTGCAGCACCGGCAGGAACCGGGAGATGAAGATCGCCGGTCCGCCGCGGCGCCGCAGGTACCGCTCCGAGCGTCGCCAGTTCGCCTCGCCGATGCGCCGCCCGAGCCGTGAGTGCCGGATCCGGGGTCCGATGAGACGTCCCAGCCAGTAGCCGATGCTCTCGCCCGCGAGTGCTCCGAGGACCACGGCACCCGCGAGGGCGATGCCTTCCAGGGGAGAGGCGACCGCGGTGCCCGCGACGATCACGATGGTGTCTCCGGGGACCACGAGCCCGACGAGCACGCTGGTCTCCAGCATGATGGCCACGCCTGCCAGGAGTGTCCTGATCACGGGATCGACGCTCTGGACGGCGTCGAGGAGCCACGTGAGGAACTCGTTCACGACGATGAGCCTACGGCGATGGCGCCCCTCTAGCCTGAGAACATGTCGGAGTCCCTCGTGGCCGTGGAACTGCAGCGGTGGCGGGAGCCCGCGACGGTCTTCACCGGCGGCTTCGCGCACGAGCGGCATGTCTTCTGGCTGGACGCCGGCTCCGACGCCGTCCGCGGGTGGAGCTGGATCGGGACCGGGGTCCCGGATGCCCCGGAGCACGTGCGGGCGACGGTGTGCGCGGGCGAGACGCCGGCGGAGCCCGGACGACTCCGCGGCGGATGGGTCGGCTGGGTCGGATACGACGCGGAGGCAGGCCGCGCCGGCGCGCCTGCGGCTTCGGACGACGACGGCGTGCCGCAGGAGCTGTGGCTGCGGATCCGGACCCTCGTCGCCTTCGACCACGCGCGCCGCCGCGTGTGGGCGCTGGCCGCTGACGAGCACAGCGCCCGTCGACTGGCGATGCGCGTCGCCGGCGCCGGCGACCGGGACCCGGCTCCGGCGCCCGTCGCGCCGACGGCCGCGACCGTGGCTGCGGCGCGGCACACGCCGGAGGAGTACGCCGGCCTCATCGAGCGATGCCGTGAAGCGATCCGGGACGGCGACGCGTATCAGCTGTGCCTCACGACGAGGTTCGCGGTGGACACGGTCGCGGTCGACGTCATCGAGGCCTACCGGCGACTGCGGTCGATGACGCCGGCGCACCACGGCGGCCTCATCCGATCCGGTGATGCGGCCCTTCTCAGCGCCAGTCCCGAGCGGTTCCTCGAGGTCGAGGAGGGAACGGTCCGGACGCGCCCTATCAAGGGCACTCGGCCCCGCGGTGCGGATGCCGGAGCGGATGCCGCGCTCGCGGCCGAGCTGGTGACGAGCGAGAAGGAGCGCGCCGAGAACGTCATGATCGTCGATCTCATGCGCAACGACCTGTCGCGTGTGTGCGCGCCGGGAACCGTGGCGGTCGAAGGGCTGCTCGAGGTGGAGTCATACCCCGCGGTCCACCAGCTCGTCAGCACGGTGTCGGGACGGCTGCGACCGGGAACCCGTGTCGACGACCTGCTGGAGGCGGCCTTCCCGGCCGGCAGCATGACGGGGGCTCCGAAGCTCTCCGCCATGTCGATCCTGCATCGTCTGGAGCGTCGGCCGCGTGGCGTCTTCTCCGGCTGCTTCGGCTGGGTCGGCGACGACGGCGGATCCGATCTGGCGATGGTGATCCGCTCGATCGTCTGGGGGCCCCGCGGCGCCTACGTCGGCGCCGGCGGAGGCATCACGTGGCGCTCGGATGCCGCCGCCGAGGTGGCCGAGGTCGCCGTGAAGGCGCGCGCCCCGCTGGCCGCCCTGGGAGCGGTCCTCCCGCCCGGTTGGTGAACCCCGCCGTCCGCTAACCTGGACGTTGCGCTGCGCGCGCCCCCCGGCATCCCAGGATTGGTACCACCCTCGTGTCACGAACCATCACCCCCGACACCAACGCGCCTTCCGACGGCTACGACGCGTACGCGATCCAGCAGAAGTGGCAGGCGCGCTGGTCCGAGTCGGACCCGTTCCGCGCCGGCGGTGACGATGACACGCGGCCGCGCAAGTACGTGCTCGGCATGTTCCCGTACCCCTCGGGCGACATGCACATGGGGCACGCCGAGAACTACGCCTACGTCGACACGGTGGCACGGTTCTGGCGCCACCGCGGATACAACGTGCTCAATCCCATCGGGTGGGACTCGTTCGGCCTCCCCGCCGAGAACGCCGCCATTCAGCGCGGTGCCGACCCGCGGGAGTGGACGTACGCCAACATCTCGCAGCAGCGCGAGAGCCTGAAGAACTTCGGCACGTCGTACGACTGGAGCCGGGTGCTGCACACCAGCGATCCGGAGTACTACCGCTGGAACCAGTGGCTGTTCCAGCGCCTGTACGAGCGGGGCCTGGCCTACCGCAAGGAGAGCCCGGTCAACTGGTGCCCGAACGATCAGACCGTGCTCGCGAACGAGCAGGTCGTGGACGGTCACTGCGAGCGGTGCGGTGCCGAGGTGGTCAAGAAGAAGCTGACGCAGTGGTACTTCAAGATCACGGAGTACGCCGACCGCCTGCTCGACGACCTCAACCAGCTCGAGGGCTTCTGGCCTCAGAAGGTCATCCGGATGCAGCGCAACTGGATCGGCCGTTCGGTGGGCGCCGACATCGACTTCGAGATCGAAGGTCACCCCGAGAAGGTGACGGTGTTCTCCACCCGCCCCGACACGCTCCATGGCGCGACGTTCATGGTCGTCGCCCCCGACAGCGACCTGGCGGCGGAGCTCGCGGCCGGCTCGTCGGCCGAGGTGCGCATGCGCTTCCAGGACTACCTGGAGCGCGTGCAGCGCGAGAGCGACATCGAGCGTCAGAGCACGGACCGACCCAAGACCGGCGTGTTCCTGGACCGCTACGCCGTCAACCCGATCAACGGCGAGCGGCTGCCCATCTGGGCCGCCGACTACGTCCTGGCCGACTACGGGCACGGCGCCGTCATGGCGGTGCCCGCGCACGACCAGCGCGACCTCGACTTCGCCCGCGCCTTCGGTCTGCCCGTGAAGGTCGTCGTCGACACGACCGCACCGATCACCGGAGCCATCCCCGTCATCGAGACGGACGACGAGGGCGTTCCGCTGGACCCGGGCGCCGACATCCCTTCGCTGGACGACGTCGATCCCGCGCGCACCGGGATCGCCCTGACCGGTGACGGCCGGATGATCAACTCCGGCTCGCTGGACGGACTGTCCAAGCGCAACGCGATCGCCCGGATCATCGAGGAGCTCGAGGCCGCCGGCACCGGACGCGCCGCGAAGTCGTACCGCCTGCGCGACTGGCTGATCTCGCGCCAGCGGTTCTGGGGAACGCCGATCCCCATGATCCACACGCAGGACGGCCGGATCGTCCCGGTGCCCGACGACCAGCTGCCGCTGCGGCTCCCCGACGCCAAGGGGCTGGACCTGGCTCCGAAGGGAACGTCGCCGCTCGGCGGCGCGTCGGAGTGGATGCAGACCACCGACCCCGAGACGGGCGAGCCGGCGCTGCGCGACCCCGACACGATGGACACCTTCGTCGACAGCTCGTGGTACTTCCTGCGCTTCCTCTCGGCCACCGACCCCGATCAGCCGTTCCCGACCCGCGAGGCCGGCAAGTGGGCTCCCGTCGACTCGTACATCGGCGGGGTCGAGCACGCGATCCTGCACCTGCTGTACGCGCGCTTCATCACCAAGGTGCTCTTCGACATGGGACTGGTGGACTTCACCGAGCCCTTCTCGAGCCTGATCAACCAGGGCATGGTGCTGCTGGACGGCTCGAAGATGTCGAAGTCCAAGGGCAACCTCGTCGAGTTCGCCGCGAGCATGGTCGACCCCGGCGCCGACGCCGTGCGCGTCGCGATCGCCTTCGCCGGACCGGTCGAGGACGACATCAACTGGGAGGACGTCTCGACCACGGGCGCCCAGAAGTTCCTCGCGCGCGCCTGGCGCGTGGCGAAGGACGTCACCAGCGACCGCGATGTGATCTGGGCGGAGGGCGATCCGGCGCTGCGCCGCATCACGCATCGTCTGCTCGCCGACGCGCCGAGCCTGGTCGAGCAGACGAAGTTCAACGTCGTCGTGGCGCGCCTGATGGAGCTGGTGAACGCCACCCGCAAGGCGATCGACACCGGCGCCGGTCCCGCCGACCCCGCGGTGCGGGAGGCCGCCGAGGTCACCGCGATGGTGCTGGATCTGTTCGCGCCGCACACCGCGGAGGAGATGTGGGAGATCCTCGGCTACGACGGCTTCGTCGGTCTGGTGCCGTGGCGCACCGCCGACCCGACGCTGCTGGTCGAGGAGTCCGTCACGGCGGTGGTCCAGGTCGATGGCAAGGTGCGCGCCACGCTGCAGGTGCCGGCACGGATCGACGCGGGCGAGCTGGAGCAGCTCGCGCGTGCCGACGAGAAGGTGACCCGCTCGCTGGCGGGCCGCGAGATCACGCGTGCCGTGGTGCGACCGCCGAAGGTCGTGAGCTTCAGCACGCACTGAGGCTCCTCCACAGGCCGGTCGGGCGCTGCGTCCCCCACAGGAGGCGCCGGCCAGGTGAACGTGTGTCCGACGCGTTTCTAGCGTGGGGCTGTGACAGCCGCCGGCGCATCGGACGGCGCCGCCCCGCGGCGACGCCTGGGTATCGGCGCGCTGATCGTCCTCGTGATCGCCGCGCTGGCGATCACGGTGGCCATCGGCATCCTGCGGGGCGCCTCGGCCCCCGTCGACCGGATCGAGGTCGACCGGACGACGGATGCCTCGGCGGGAGCCGGCGCCGAGCTGTATGTCCATGTCGCCGGAGCCGTCGTCGAGCCGGGACTGTATGTCCTGCCGGCCCATGCCCGCGTGGTCGACGCCGTCGCCGCCGCCGGCGGGCTGACCGATGACGCGGACGGCGACGCCATCAACCTCGCCCGTCCGCTCAGCGACGGTGAGCAGCTGCACGTGCCGCGGCAGGGCGAGAGTCCGCCCTCGGCCTCGGGTGGTGCGCCCCCGGAAGGGGCGGCACCCGGCGGAGCGGCGCCAGGAAACGGCCGAGTGGACCTCAACACCGCGGACGAGGCACTGCTCGACACGCTGCCTCGCATCGGTCCCGCGCTGGCGCAGCGGATCATCGCGTGGCGCGACGAGAACGGCCGGTTCACCAGCGTCGAGGACCTGCTCGCGGTGCCCGGGATCGGCGACAAGATGCTCGAGTCGCTGCGCGACCTGGTGACCGTGTGAGCGCCGCGGTCGGTCCTTGGGTTCGCGACGCGCGGCCGGTATGGTTTAGACGTGTCCAAGACGCGCCGGGCGGCCGGCGTGCTCTTCTGGCACCGGGAGCGAGGCAAGACACCGTATGACACCCATCGAATCGGACGAACAGCGCCGGGCGACCGAGCTGTTGGCCAATCGACTGCGGACACTCCTCGACGTCACCGAGGCTCGCACCGGGACGGAGGTGACGTTCACCGCGATCTCGGACTATCTCACCGGTCGCGGCATCGCCTTGTCGCGGGCGCGGTGGTCGTACATGGTGAACGCTCATCGGTTCGTCGACGACGGCGAGCTGCTCGACGCGATCTCCGACTACTTCGGCGTGCCCCACGGGTACCTCCGCGGCGAGGGGGAGACGCCTGAGATCGTGACCGCACAGCTGGACCTGGTCCGCGCGATGCGAGCGGCGAAGGTCCGCACGTATGCGGCACGAACGCTGGGGGACCTGTCGCCGGAGACGCTCGGCGCCATCACGAAGTACCTGGACAAGGAAGCTGCACGGGCTGGGGACTCGCAGAAGAGCTGAACATGCCGCACTGGATCAATCCGGAGGTGCCCCATCTGCCGGTCGAGGTGGACGAGGGGATCACGCTGGACGAGCTCGTCACCAGGATCCAGGACGCCCGCGGCAGACCTCTTCGCATCGAGGAGCTCGCCGAGCTGACCGAGAACGACAGCGCTCTGTGCGGGCTGTGGCTGGCCACCGATGACGCGGACATCATCCTCCATGCGCCGAGCGAGTCGCCGTTGCACCGCAACCAGTTCATCCTCCACGAACTGGCGCACATGCTGCTCCTGCATGACCGCGTGGATGACACCGGCGGCTACCTCACCCCCTCGGTGCTCTCCGGCTTCGAGAACGCCACCATCATCAAGGCCCTCGGCCGCGACTGCATCAGCGACGAGTACGAGTTCGCTGCCGAGCGCCTCGCCGACGTCCTCGCCACTCGCATGCGCCGCCGGCCGGTGTCGAAGTTCTCGGAGATCTTCGGCTGATGGTCGAGCTCATCGTCAGCGCCTTGATGTGGGCGCTCGTCATCGTGCTCATCGTCTTCCGGCGTGCACGCAAGGAACGATCGGTCCTCTACGCGGCCATCACCATCGCCATCACGATGATGCTCAACGACGACCGGCTCTACCTCGCCGTGGATGGCTGGTTCGGTGGCCGTGACATCGTGCACCTTTTCAGCGCACTCACACTCATGGTCGGCGTCCATTACCTCGCTCAGGGTGTCTCCCGCGCCACGGCCCAGCCGCACATCAGCGGCTGGCCTGCCCGCGTCGCACTGTGGGCCGCGCTCGTCATCACGACCGTCGCCTTCTTCTCGGTGCCGCACCTGGGCGAGACGACGGAGAGCTTCATGCGGGTGTATGGCAGTCACCCGGCCGCGGCGGTCTACGCCTCGACGCAGTACATCTATCTCCTATACGTGTTCTCGGCGCTCGTCCTCTTCGCGCTGCGGACCACGCGGGACGGCCGTCTCGCGCGTGAGAAGATCGCCGGTGGACTGCTGCTGACGGGGTCGGTGTGCACACTCGCGTTGTCCATCACCGTCATCGGGATGAACCTCGCGCAGCTCGTCGGCGGCCTGGCGGCGGCGGAGCCGTGGCGTCCCACGTACTACCTCCTCCAGCTCGGAACGTTCGCGTTCCTCACCGCGGGCCTGGCGACCGCACCCATCGTGCGCTGGGTGAGCGAGAGCCGTCGCGATCGCGAGATCGAGCGATACCTCGACAAGCTGTACCCGCTCTGGCGGAGGGCCACGCAAGCGCGGCCATCACCACAGCTGGACGGGCAGGATGCCGACCAGGAGGACAGGCTGCACCGCCGCATCGTGGAGATCCGCGACGCCGCCATGGATCGCCGCAACGGATTCCACCTCACCGATGTCGACCGGCGGCTGCTCGCAGACGCCGAGCAGCGCCTCTTGGCCGGCAGCCGGTGACGATCGGCTACGCGCTCGCCCGCGCGCTCACCGCGCAGTCGGGCACGCGCAGGTTCCCGCTGCGCATCGTGGCGACCGGGGAGCGCACCATCACACTGAAGGCCACGTCGCCGACGACCGAGCCGGGGGAGTGGGGCCTGTTCCGCGAGTCCGGCGGACACATCCGCCTGGCCGGCGAGCCGCAGCAGGAGCGCGGGCGCGTCACGTGGCGGGTGGCGGGCGATGACGAGCTCCCAGCGGCAGGTGAGCGTGTGTCATGGACGGGCATCGTCGCGCCGCACCCCGCCGTCGCCGGTCTGAGCTGGATGGATCACGTGTTCGTCACGCGCGCCGGTGCGTTGCCGGCCTGGTTCGTCGACGCGGATCCGGGCGAGGCTCGCGATCTCTGGGCGGTGCATGTCCACGGGCTGGGATCGTCCCGCGCCGGCACGCTGCGCGGGGTTGCGGCGGCGTGCGCGGCGGGCCTGCCGTCCATCGTTCCCGCCTGTCGCAACACCGCCGAAGGCCCGCGTGTCGGTCGAGGCCGCAGTCACCTGGGTGCGACCGAAGCAGAAGACATCGCCCAGGTGCTCGAGCGGGCCACCGTCACCGGGAGAGAGCGCTTCGTTCTGTTCGGCTGGTCCATGGGGGCGCAGATCGCGCTGCGTCTGGCGACGAGTGAACGCTGGGGTCATCGCATCGACAGGATCGTGCTCGACTCGCCCGTCCTCGACTGGCGCAGCGTCCTCACCGCGAACCTCCGCCGTCACGGGCTTCCGCCCCGCGCGGGCCGGCTGGCTGAGTCGTGGCTGCAGAACACGGCGAAAGCGCACCTGGTGGGCTTGGAGCGGCCGCTCGATCTCGACGAGATGGATTGGACGCGTCGCGCGGCATGCGTGCCGCAGCCCGTTCTCATCCACCACGGCATCCGTGACTGGTCGGCGCCGGTGGCTTCGTCGGAGGCGTTCGCGGCCGCCGCGCCGGCCGCACAGCTGGTGACCTCTGCCGGCGGACATACGACCGCCTGGAACGTGGACCCCGCCGGGTGGGCGCGCGCGACCGTGTCGTTCCTGCGGGGATGCTGACCCACAGCGCTTCGTGAGCGCGGAGTCGTGTGCGGTTCGAGGGCGCGTCGCGCGCAGCATTGCAGGCCGAACGGCGCGGCGGACAGGCGCGCCGCAGAGGGCTCCCCAGCGCCGGCGGCGTCGAGCCCAGGACAGCCGCCCGGACTCCCCACTGTCCGAACGGCGCGGCCGTGGCCCCCCGACCGGCCGCACCGTTCGGCATCGTTAGACTAGTCTAACGAGCACCGTCAGACCAGCCTTATGCTGTCGCGATCGTGACCTCTCCTCCCCAACATGCTGGGGCGATGGGTGTCTCACAGATCTGTCGGCCTCGAAGCAGAGACGCACCGGGTGCTCGCTACCGTCGGGGTGTGGCATCCGGGAGACTGCGAACCGCCGCACTGCGCCTCGTTCCGGTGGCCGGCGCGGCGTGGGCTGTAGCGGGCATCGCGACCTTCCACCCGAACGCTGCGGCGTGGCTCGCGCTCGGGCTCTGGTCTGCGGCGATATCCGGCCTCCTGCGCGCGGCGGCCGCCCGCTCCGCCCAGCACCGCCGGCCTGAACACCCGGAGGCATCGAGTTCACGGTGGGGAAGAAGCTGCCGCGCGTTCGCGCGGAAGGTCGGGTGGTGGGGGAAGCCGGGAATGGCCGGGGCGGTGGTCGTGCTGTCGCTCGCCGCGGCTGCGACAGTGGCATCGCACGTCGCGCTGGCGCAGCCGGTGCGCGCGCACGCCGCCTCGCTCGCGCTCGAGGGCGGCCGTGCGGTCGAGGTCCGCGCGCGCGTGACGGGCAAGGTCGAGCTGCGCCCCGACGGCGCTCTGGGCTTCGACGCCGCGGCATCGACGATCGCCGCCGGCGCCCGCTCGCACGCCGTCGCCGTCGACGTCGTCGTGCGCGTCGACCCCGCGGAGGTGGACCGGCTGCAGCGCCTCGACGTGGGCGCGGAGCTGTGGGCGCGGGGGACCCTGTCGGCCGCCTACCCAGGTGAACGAGCCGTGCTCGTGGTGTGGGCGGGGCGAGGCGTGGAGATCATCCGCGGCCCGGAGGGCGTCACCGCCGTGACGGCCGACCTGCGGCGAGGTCTCGTGCGCGCCGTCGACGGTCTCCCGGGTCAGGGTGCGGGACTCGTGCCGGGCCTCGCCGTGGGCGACACGGCGGCGGTGGAACCCGCGCTCGATGCCGCGATGAAGCAGTCGTCGCTGTCGCATCTGACCGCCGTGTCGGGCGCCAATTGCGCGCTCGTCGTCGGCATCGCCTTCGGACTCGCCGCGGCGCTCGGCGCCCCGCGCCGCGTGCGGATCGGCAGCGGCCTGGCGGCGCTCGCGGGCTTCGTCGTCCTCGTCACACCCGAGCCGAGCGTCGCGCGCGCGGCGACGATGGCCGCCGTGGCGATGACGGCCCTGCTCCTGGGGCGACCGGGTGCCGGCATCGGGGTGCTGTCGCTCGCGGTCGCGGTGCTGCTGATCGCGGACCCCTGGCTCGCCGCATCCCTGGGGTTCGCGCTGTCGGCGGTGGCCACCGCATCCCTGCTTCTGCTCGCTCGTCCGCTGGCGGACGGACTGGGGCGATGGATGCCGCGCGCCCTGGCTCTCGCGCTGTCGGTGCCGCTTGCGGCTCAGCTGGCCTGCGGGCCGCTGCTCATCCTCATCTCGCCCCAGGTCCCGCTCTACGGCGTCGTCGCGAACCTCCTCGCCGGTCCCGCAGCCCCCGTCGCGACGGTGCTGGGACTTGCGGCGTGCCTGACTGCGCCACTGCCGTGGCTGCAGGACGGCCTGGCGGCACTGGCGTGGCTGCCCGCATCGTGGATCGCTGCCACAGCCGGCACGGTGTCGGCGCTGCCCGCGGACACGCTGCCGTGGTGGGAGGGGATGATCGGTGCGGCTCTTCTCGCGCTCGTCGGCGGGGCCGTCGCGGTGGTCCTCGTCGGGCCGCGGGGGCGGGGGCGGCGCACGCGCGCACTGCGCGTGCTCTGCGGTGTGCTGGTGGCCGGCGTCGCCGGCACGGCGTTGGGCGGCGGCGCGCTGTCGACGATCGCGGGCCGCTGGACGCTGCCGGCCTCATGGGCGGTGCTCGCGTGCGACGTCGGCCAGGGCGACGCCGTGCTGCTGCGGTCGGGTGAGGCGCTGGCGCTGGTCGACACGGGGCCCTCGCCCGACGCGCTGACCTCGTGCCTGACGCGCGCCGGCGTGGACCGCGTGGATCTGCTCGTGCTCACCCACTTCGATGCCGACCACACCGGCGGGGCCCCGGCCGTCGTGGGACGTGTGGGCACGGTGCTGCACGGGCCACCCGACAGCGACGGTGCGGACATCCTGCGCGATCTGGCAGAGGGAGGCGCACGTCTGGCGGCGGCGAGCGCGGGCATGAGCGGCTCCCTCGACCGGGCACGGTGGCGGGTGCTGTGGCCGGACCCGGCCCGTTCCGGATCCGTGCCGGGGAACGACGCCAGCGTCGTGCTCGACGTCCGCGGCGGCGGCATTCCGCCCACGCTTCTGCTCGGCGACCTGTCCGCCGACCCTCAGCGTGCGGTGCGGACCTCCGGCGGGCTCGCTCCGCCGTACGCGATCGTGAAGGTCGCCCACCACGGCAGCGCAGACCAGGACGCGGCCCTCTACGACGCGTCCGATCCCGCGCTGGCGATGGTGACGGTCGGTGCCGACAACGACTACGGGCATCCGCGCGCCGAGATCCTCGCCGTCCTCAGCGGGGGAGGGGCGCGTGTCGCGCGGACCGACCAGGACGGCGTCATCGCGGTCTGGGAATCCCGCGGGGCGGTGTCGGTGTGGCGGGAGCGAGGCGGCTGAGTCGGTGCTCATCGGTAGGCTGGAGCCATGGCCTCGACCGCGCGCCGCGCACCAGCGAAAGCCGCGAAGTCCGCGATCCCGCAGCTGTCGTGGCGAGCGCCGCAGCCCGCGCCGATCGTTCTCGTCTCGGGGCCCGAGGACGTCTGCGCCGAACGCGCGATCGCGGGTGTGCGGGACTACCTGCGCGCCGAGGATCCGACTCTCGAGATCTCGGATCTGCGCGCCGACGACTACGCAGCCGGCTCCCTGCTGGCGGTGACGTCGCCGTCTCTGTTCGGCGAACCCCGTCTGGTGCGTGTGACCGGCGTGGAGAAGTGCTCCGACGCGTTCCTGAACGAGGCGCTGTCGTACCTGTCGGCGCCGCAGGACGGCGCCACCGTGGTGCTGCGGCACACCGGGGCGACCGTGCGCGGCAAGAAGCTCCTGGACGCGATCCGAGCCGGCGACGGCGGCGGCGTCGAGATCGCATGCCCGGCGATCAAGCGGGACTCCGACCGTTTCGACTTCGCCGCGGGAGAGTTCCAGGACGCCAGGAAGCGCATCGCGCCCGCCGCGCTGCGAGCGCTCGTCTCGGCGTTCGCGGATGACGTGACCGAGCTGGCGGCCGCCTGCCAGCAGCTCATCGCCGACGTGCCCGGCGACGTCACCGAGCAGGTCGTCGAGCGGTACTACGGCGGACGCGTCGAGACTTCGGCGTTCACCGTCGCCGACACGGCGATCTCCGGCCGCTACGGCGACGCCCTCATCGCGCTCCGCCACGCTCTCGCATCCGGCGCCGACCCGGTGCCGCTCGTCGCGGCGGTGGCGTCCAAGCTGCGCACGATGGCGCGTGTCGCGGGCAACCGCGAGCCGGCGGCGCGGCTGGCCTCGCGACTGGGGCTCAAGGACTGGCAGGTCGACCGGGCGCGTCGCGATCTGGTGGGCTGGAACGAGGCGAGCCTCGGCATGGCGATCCAGGCCGCGGCGCGAGCGGATGCCGAGGTGAAGGGCGGCTCACGGGATGCGGTGTTCGCGCTCGAGCGCATGATCACCGTGATCGCGACGCGCGCGCCGTATGGTTCCTGAGCAGGCGCGCAGCGCCGTACCGAAGCGCAGTTCCGGAGCAGGCGCGCAGCGCTGTGGCAAAAGCGAAAGGCCCGCCCCGACGGGGCGGACCTTTCGAATCCTGCGGCCTGGAACCGGCTCAGAGCGCGGAGACCTGCTTGGCGATGGCCGACTTGCGGTTCGCCGCCTGGTTCTTGTGGATGACGCCCTTGCTGACGGCCTTGTCCAGCTTCTTGGTCGCCGTCGCCAGCGCCTTCTCGGCAGCGGCACGGTCGCCGGCCGCGATCGCCTCGCGCGTGCGGCGCACGAAGGTCTTCAGCTCGCTCTTGACGGCCTTGTTGCGCTCGCGCGCCTTCTCGTTGGTCTTGTTGCGCTTGATCTGCGACTTGATGTTCGCCACGTGTCGACGTTCTTTCGTTCGGAGTGAATCGGATTGATGCCGTTCGGCGAGAGAGGGGCGCCTCGCGGCGGTCGTGAGGGCGAACCCACACGCAAGCCAAACAAGGATTCTATCAGGTCTCGCGCGGCTCCTGCGCCCCGACGGAGACGGCGACCCGGGCGCCCTGCTCGATCGTCGTGATCGCGAGATTGAGCAGCGCGTTGAACACCGCCGGTCGCATCGCCGTGACCAGGTGCGTCGTCCGCGGCACGATGATGAGCTCTGCGTGCCGCGCCACCCGCTGGAACAGCCGCTCGTTGACCCGCATCTGATCGTACTGGCCGTTGATGAACCACAGCGGGACATCGATGCGCTGCAGCGCCGCGAGCAGGTCCAGCACCGACAGACTCCGCAGCGCGGCATCCTGCGTGTCGAACGCGTACCCGCCCGCGCCGAAGTCCGGCACCGTCTCCGGCGGCAGGGTGCGGCTGAGCATCTGCATGGTGAGCCACATGCCGCGGTCGGGCAGCGAGTCGAATCCGCGCGCGAGCAGGCGGTACGTGGCCAGGCCGATCCCGCGCGGGATGGCGGTGCACGCGGCGGCGATGAACCCCGCCACCGGCGGAGGATCCTCGCGGCCGACGTACTCGATCGACAGCAGGCCGCCCATCGAGTGACCGGCGAGCAGGACGGGCCCGCGAGCGGCGGCATCCGTCACCGCCTCGTCGATCGTGGCGAACGCGCCCTCGAGCGTGAACGTCTCGCTCATGCGGGTGCCGTGACCGGGCAGATCCACCGCCGTCACCGGATTGCCGCGGGCACGCAGGTACTCGACCTGCGTGCGCCACATCGTCGCGGACGTCCGGATGCCGTGCACGAGCACGACCTGGACCACCATGCCGACAGGCTATCGGGGTCGCTCGACGCGTGAACCGCGGCATCCCCGACCCGTAGAATCGTCTGAACATGTCACCGCGCGCCCTGAAGCCTCTCGAGCCGTCTGCGACCCCTCCCGAGCTGATCCGCAACTTCTGCATCATCGCCCACATCGACCACGGCAAGTCGACGCTGGCCGATCGGATGCTGCAGATCACCGGCGTGGTCGCCGACCGCGACATGCGCGCGCAGTACCTCGACCGCATGGACATCGAGCGCGAGCGCGGCATCACCATCAAGTCGCAGGCCGTGCGGATGCCCTGGTCGACCGCCGACGGCACGTTCGCGCTGAACATGATCGACACGCCGGGCCACGTCGACTTCACCTACGAGGTCAGCCGCTCGCTGGCCGCGTGCGAGGGGGCGATCCTGCTCGTCGACGCGGCGCAGGGGATCGAGGCCCAGACGCTGGCGAACCTCTACCTCGCTCTCGAGAACGATCTGCACATCATCCCGGTGCTCAACAAGATCGACCTGCCGGCGGCCGATCCCGAGAAGTTCGCGGCCGAGCTCGCTGGTCTCATCGGCGGCGATCCCGACGACGTGCTGCGGGTGAGCGGAAAGACCGGAATGGGCGTGGAGACCCTGCTCGACCGCATCGTCGAGCAGATCCCGGCGCCCCAGGGCGACGCGAACGCGCCGGCGCGCGCGATGATCTTCGACTCGGTGTACGACTCGTACCGCGGCGTCGTGACGTACGTCCGGATGGTCGACGGCAAGCTGGAGCCGCGCGAGCGCATCCAGATGATGTCGACGAGGGCCACCCACGACCTGCTCGAGATCGGCGTCTCCAGCCCCGAGCCGGTCCCGACGAGGGGACTGGGCGTCGGAGAGGTCGGCTACCTCATCACCGGGGTGAAGGACGTGCGGCAGTCGAAGGTCGGCGACACGATCACGAACCAGCGCAAGCCCGCCTCCGAGGCGCTTCCGGGCTACACCGATCCGAAGCCCATGGTCTTCTCGGGGATCTACCCCATCGACGGCAGCGACTACGCCGAGCTGCGCGAGGCGCTGGACAAGCTGAAGCTGTCGGACGCCTCTCTCCAGTACGAGCCCGAGACCTCGGTCGCTCTGGGCTTCGGCTTCCGCTGCGGGTTCCTGGGGCTGCTGCACCTCGAGATCATCACCGAGCGCCTCTCGCGGGAGTTCGGCCTGGACCTCATCACGACCGCTCCGTCGGTGACCTACGAGGTCACCACCGACACCGGCGAGACGGTGACGGTCACCAACCCCAGCGAGTATCCCGATGGCCGCGTCGCGGAGGTGTCCGAGCCGGTCGTCAAGGTCGGCATCCTGCTGCCGAAGGACTACGTCGGCACGGTCATGGAGCTGTGCCAGGGGCGCCGCGGCACGCTCCTGGGAATGGACTACCTGAGCGAGGACCGCGTCGAGCTCCGCTACAACATGCCGCTCGGTGAGATCGTGTTCGACTTCTTCGATCATCTCAAGTCGCGCACGCAGGGCTATGCGAGCCTGGACTACGAGCCCGCCGGCTCGCAGACCGCCGACCTGGTGAAGGTCGACATCCTGCTCCAGGGCGACAAGGTCGACGCGTTCAGCTCGATCGTCCACCGTGAGAAGGCGTACGCCTACGGGACGATGATGACCGAGCGTCTGCGCAAGCTCATCCCGCGCCAGCAGTTCGAGGTGCCCATCCAGGCGGCCATCGGCGCACGGATCATCGCCCGCGAGAACATCCGCGCGATGCGCAAGGACGTGCTCGCGAAGTGCTACGGCGGTGACATCACACGCAAGCGCAAGCTCCTCGAGAAGCAGAAGGAGGGCAAGAAGCGCATGAAGATGGTGGGCCGGGTCGAGGTGCCCCAGGAGGCCTTCATCGCCGCGCTGTCGGGAGACGTCGAGGGCAAGGGCGCCAAGTAGGCTTTCGGCATGCGTCGAGGAACCTTCCGTGACGATGAGACCGTCGACTACGCCGCCGTCGGGGCGACGCAGGCGCCCGACCTGATGCAGTACCCGCCGGAGCGCAGCATCCCGGCCGAGGAGTCGTGGCGCATCGGCAGCGGCGAGGCCCGCTTCCGCAGCGCCGGCGAGGCGCTGATGTCGTGGGCGGCTCAGCGCGGGGCGGGTCTGCAGGTCAGCGATGTCAAGCCGGCTCCGGGCCCGATGTACACGGGCGTGAGCTTCGATGCGGCCGGTACGCCCATCGCGCCCAGCCGGTCCGAGGCGGATCTGCGCTACGACGCCGACGGCACGCCGTACGTGGGACCCGGGACGACGATCCGCGTGGTCGGTCGCGTCAAAGGGCTCCGCGCCGACGCGCGGCTGCGTGTCATCTTCGCGGTCGAGGAGCCCCGGCGGGTCGGCTTCGCCCTCGGCACCGTCGGGGACTCCGTCGTCAGCGGCGAGGAGTCCTTCATGCTCGACTGGCGTGACGACAACGACGAGGTGTGGTTCACCGTGCGCGCCTTCGACGCGCCGCAGGCGCTGCTGTACCGGCTGATCCCGGCCCTCACCCGCCGGCGCCGGCGCGAGCTGTTCACCGGATACCTGCGCGCGATCTCGCCGCTGTACACCACGCCGGCCTAGTCATGGGATCGGCACTGCCGGTGGGCGAGCCCGTCCCCGCGGACGGCTCGCTGCCGCCCTCCGTCCGGATCGACCCGGCCGCCGCGTTCGGCGTCTATCTCCACGTGCCGTTCTGCACCGTCCGCTGCGGGTACTGCGACTTCAACACGTACACCGCCACCGAGCTGCGCGGCGTGCGCCGCGAGGACTTCCCGGAGGTGCTGCTGCAGGAGGTGGAGCTCGCCCGGCGTGTCATGGCCGACGCCGGCCTCGTGCGGTCGGCGTCGACGGTGTTCTTCGGCGGCGGCACGCCGACGCTGCTGCCGCCGGGCGACCTCGCGCGCATGCTCGACGGCGTCCGCGACGCACTCGGAGTCGAGGAGGGCGCCGAGATCACGGTGGAGGCGAACCCCGACACCCTGAGCGACGGCGTCGCCGCCGAACTGGCCGCCGCCGGTGTGACGCGGGTGTCCATCGGCATGCAGTCCGCGGTGCCGCACGTCCTCGCCGCGCTCGACCGCACGCACGACCCGGACAACGTCCGAACCGCGGTGGCGGCTGCGCGCCGTGCCGGCATGGGCGTGAGTGTGGACCTCATCTACGGCGCCCCGGGGGAGACCCTCGCGGACTGGCGCGCCTCGCTCGAGGCCGCCATCGCGCTGGGTCCCGATCATGTCTCGGCGTACGCGCTGATCATCGAGGAGGGCACGAAGCTCGCGCGGCGGATCCGCCGTGGCGAGGTCCCCGCGCCCGACGACGACCTGCAGGCCGACATGTACGAGCTGGCGGACGAGCTGCTCGGGGCCGCGGGCTTCGGCTGGTACGAGGTGTCGAACTGGGCGCGCGGGGAGCGGCACCGCTCCCGTCACAACCTGGGCTACTGGTCGGGCGGGAACTGGTGGGGCTTCGGTCCCGGCGCGCACAGCCACATCGGCGGCGTCCGGTTCTGGAACGTCAAGCACCCGGCCGCGTACGCCCAGCGCCTGGCGAGCGGGACCTCGCCCGCGGCGGCGCGTGAAGTCCCGGATGCCGCGGCCCGCGCGCTCGAGGCCACCATGCTCCGCACCCGCGTGCGGGAGGGGCTGGCCGTGACCGCGCTCGCCGAGCACGGGCGACGGGCCGTCGCCGGACTCATCGCCGACGGACTCGTCGAGGCAGCCGACGCGCTGCAAGGCAGGGTGGTCCTCACCCGACGAGGCCGACTGCTCGCCGATGCCGTCGTGCGCGCACTCGCGGCCTGACGCGCTTCCGGGCCGGATCGCGGGGCATCCGGTAGAATTGGCACTCGAGTCATGCGAGTGCCAACGGCGTGAGGAGGGACGGGATGGTCAGCGAGCGCGGACTGCAGGTGCTGCGGGCGATCGTCCAGGACTACGTCGACACCCGCGAGCCCGTCGGCAGCAAGGCGATCGTCGAGCGGCACGCGTTCGGCGTCTCCGCCGCGACGATCCGCAACGACATGGCGCAGCTCGAGGACGAAGAGCTCATCGCCGCCCCGCACACGTCGTCGGGCCGCGTGCCGACGGACAAGGGCTACCGCGTCTTCGTCGATCACCTCGCCGAGCTGCGCCCGCTCAGCTCGGCCCAGCGGTCCGCCATCGCGTCGTTCCTGGACGGGTCGACGGATCTCGACGACGTCCTCGCGCGCACGGTGCGCGCGCTCACGCAGCTGACCGGCCAGGTGGCGCTGGTGCAGTACCCGTCCTTCGCCCGCGCGAACATCACGCATGTCGAGCTGGTGCAGCTGGGCGGCGGCCGCATGCTGGTCATCGTGGTCACCGACACCGGGCGGGTCTCGCAGCGCCTGACGTTCGTGCGCGACGAGTTCGACGACGCGGACCTCGCCCGCATGCGCGCGGATCTGGGGACGCTGCTGGTCGGCCGGTCGGTACGCGACGGGCTGCAGCGGATCGGCGAGCGACTCTCGAACGTGCCGCCGGGCGCTCCGGCTCGCGAGGCGGCCACGGACGAGATCGTGCGGGCCGTCGCCGAAGAGCTCGAGGAGTTCCGGCAGGACCGGCTCGTCATGGCCGGCAGCGCCAACCTCGCCCGGCGCGAGGCGGACTTCCGCGGCAGCATCTACCCGTTGCTCGAGGCGATCGAGGAGCAGGTGACGCTGCTGCGGCTCATGGGCGAGATGGTGGCCGACGAACAGGGGCTCTCGGCCAGCATCGGGCGCGAGAACGAGCCCTTCGGTCTTGCCGAGGCATCCGTCCTCGCCAGCGACTACGACACCACCGGCTCGCGCGCCCGCGTCGGCGTGCTCGGGCCCACCCGCATGGACTACCCGACCAATCTCGCGGCGGTGCGAGCCGTCGCGCGCTACCTCACGCGGCTGCTCGAGGAAGACGAGAGCGGCCGCTGACGCGGACGCGCACACACGATCCCGCGGCATCCCCGCGGCAGGAAGGCGAAAGTGGCTGACCACTACGAGGTCCTCGGCGTCTCGCGCGACGCCACCCCCGACGAGATCAAGAAGGCCTACCGGCGTCTGGCCCGCGAGCTGCACCCGGACGTGAACCCAGGGGAGGACGCAGCCGAGCGGTTCAAGCTCGTGACCCACGCCTACGATGTGCTCAGCGACCCCGAGCAGCGCGCCCGATACGACATGGGCGGCGACAGCCCCTTCGGCGGCGCCGCAGGCTTCGGCGGGTTCAACGACATCTTCGAGACGTTCTTCGGCGCAGGCGGCGCCCGCGGCGGTCGGCCGCGGTCGCGCCGCGAGCGCGGCCAGGACGCGCTGGTGCGCGTCACCCTCGAACTCGGCGATGTCGTGTTCGGCGTGCACCGTGACATCGAGGTCGACACGGCCGTCCTGTGCGAGACGTGCCAGGGGTCGTGCTGCCAGCCGGGCACCAGTCCGGTCACGTGCGACATCTGCCACGGCACCGGGCACGTGCAGCGCCAGGTGCGGAGCCTCCTCGGCAACGTCGTGACGACCCAGCCGTGCAACGTCTGCCAGGGGTACGGCACCACGATCCCCTACCCGTGTGCGACGTGCCAGGGGCAGGGCCGCGTGCGCGCACGCCGGACCGTGTCTCTCGACATCCCGGCAGGCGTCGAGACCGGGCTGCGGCTGCAGCTGCCCGGCTCGGGCGAGGTCGGGCCGGCCGGCGGACCCAACGGCGACCTGTACATCGAGGTGACCGTGGCCCCGCACGACGTCTTCAGCCGCGACGGCGACGACCTGCTCGCGACCCTCGAGGTGTCGATGCCCGACGCCATCCTGGGCACGACCACGACCATCCAGTCGCTGGACGGACCGGTCGACCTCGAGATCCGTCCCGGCGCGCAGGGCGGCGACGTCCTGACGATCAAGGGGCGGGGCATCACCCCCCTGCGCGGCTCCCAGCGCGGCGACCTGCGGGTGGGCCTGCACGTCGTCACGCCGACCCGGCTGGATGCGAAGGAGCGGGCCCTCATCGAGCAGTTCGCCAAGCGCACGAAGGCGCCGCCGCCCCGCCTCGCGGAGTTCCACCAGGGACTGTTCGCCAAGCTGCGCGACCGCTTCCGGAACGGCTGACGCATGCCGCTGCACTTCCTGCTGGACGAGCCGACGGACGCCGGCCCCGGCGGAACCGTCGTCCTCGCCGGAGCGGAAGCGCACCATGCGGCCGCGGTCCGGCGCGTGCGGGTCGGCGAGGACGTCACGGTCGGCGACGGCCGGGGCGCCTGGCTGAGCGGCCGCGTCCAGACCGCGTCGCCGCGGGAGGTCGTGGTCGGGATCACCGACAGGCGAGACGTGCCCCCGCCGACGCGTCGCCTCGTGCTGGTCCAGGCGCTCGCGAAGGGCGATCGCGACGAACTGGCCGTGCAGGCGGCGACCGAACTGGGCGTGGACGAGATCGTCCCGTGGCAGGCGGCGCGCAGCGTCTCGCGGTGGGATGCCGTCAAAGCGCGGAAGGGTCGCGAACGGTGGGCCGGGATCGTGCGCGAGGCGGCGAAGCAGGCGCACCGCGCGTGGGTGCCCGAGGTGACGCCGCTGGCGACCACGCGGGACGTCGCCGACCGCGCCTCCGCGGCCGTCGTGCTCGTGCTCGAGCCGACCGCCTCGGTCCCGCTGACGGCGCAGCCCCTCGCGGGCGACCGCGACATCGTGCTGGTGGTGGGACCCGAAGGCGGGATCGCACCGGAGGAGGTGGAGACCCTCGCCTCCAACGGCGCACTGCCCGTGCGGCTGGGCGACACCGTCCTGCGGACATCGACGGCGGGACCGGCCGCGCTCGCCGTCGTGAGCGCGGCGGTCGGGCGCTGGTGAAGGCCGGAGCCGCGGGCCGTCCCGGGGCGGTGCCTCGTCGGTAGACTGGCCGCATGAGCGAACCATCGATCTTCTCGCGGATCCGCAACGGCGAGATCCCGTCGGAGATCATCGCGGAGACCGAGAACGCCTTCGCGATCCGCGACATCGCTCCGCAGGCGCCGGTGCATCTGCTGGTCATCCCCAAGAGCCAGGAGTACCGCAACGTCGTCGAGCTCGCCGCCGGCGACCCCGAGCTGCTGGCCGAGCTGATCGGTCTGGCCAACAGCCTGGCAGCCGAGCACGCCGACGGCGATTTCCGCCTGATTTTCAACACGGGTCCCGGCGCGGGCCAGACCGTCTTCCACGTGCACGCCCATGTGCTCGCGGGGGGCTTGGAGGAGAAGAGCCTCGGTGGCTGACGAACCCACAACAGCCCGGATCTACGCCGACGGCGTCGCAATGGTGCAGCTGCTCGGCCCCCAGGACCGCCTGCTGCGCGTCGTCGAACGGGAGCATCCCGGCGTCGACGTCCATGTCCGCGGCAACGAGATCACCCTGACAGGAGATGCGGACGCCGTCGCGGCGGCCCGCAGCCTCGTTGATGAGCTGCTCGCGATGACCAAGGCGGGTCACGCCCTCGGCGAGGAGGACGTGGCGTCGTCCAACCGCATCCTGCGCAGCGAAGGGGGCCCGCGGCCCTCGGAAGTGCTCGGGGAAGCCATCCTGTCGTCGCGAGGGAAGGTCATCCGGCCCAAGACACTCGGGCAGAAGGCGTACGTCGACGCCATCGAGGAGAACACGATCGTGTTCGGCATCGGTCCGGCCGGCACGGGCAAGACCTACCTCGCCATGGCGAAGGCCGTCCAGGCGCTTCAGCGCAAGGAGGTCAACCGCATCATCCTGACGCGGCCCGCGGTGGAGGCGGGGGAGCGGCTGGGATTCCTCCCCGGCACCCTCACGGACAAGATCGACCCGTACCTGCGCCCGCTGTACGACGCGCTGAACGAGATGATGGACCCCGAGATCGTGCCCAAGCTCATGGCGACCGGCACCATCGAGGTGGCGCCGCTGGCCTACATGCGCGGTCGCACCCTGAACGACTCCTTCGTCGTGCTCGACGAAGCGCAGAACACCACGCCCGAGCAGATGAAGATGTTCCTCACCCGCCTGGGCTTCGGCACGCGCATGGTCGTCACCGGCGACATCACGCAGATCGACCTGCCGCAAGGCGCGTCGGGGCTGCGTCTGGTGACGCGCGTGCTCAAGGACATCGACGACATCCACTTCGCGTACCTCACCAGCGACGACGTCGTGCGCCACACGCTGGTCGGTCGCATCGTCGACGCCTACAGCGAGTACGACGAGCGACGGCTCGCGGCGCGGCGCGAGCGGGATGAGGCATCCGAGTTCGCCAACCGGGCCGAGCGCCGGGCGGCCGCGCGGCCGGCCGGTCCCCGCGATCACCTGCCGAAGCGAGGACGCTCATGACGATCGAGATCGGCAACGAGTCCGGCATGGACGTCGACGAGACGGTGCTCCTGCGGCTCATGGAGCACAACCTCGCCGAACTGCATGTCAGCCCTGAAGCCGACGTCGCGATCCTGCTCGTCGACGAGGGCGCCATGGAGGCGCTGCACGTCCAGTGGATGGACGAGCCCGGGCCCACCGATGTGCTGAGCTTCCCCATGGACGAACTGCGTCCGGGCACCGAGGACATGCCCACGCCCGCGGGGCTCCTCGGCGACATCGTGCTGTGCCCGCAGGTCGCCGAGACGCAGGCGGCTGCGGCCAAGCACAGCACGCTGGACGAGCTGATCCTCCTCACCACGCACGGCCTGCTCCACCTGCTCGGCTTCGACCACGCCGAGCCGGACGAAGAGCGGGAGATGTTCGGCCTGCAGCGCGACCTCATCGCCTCCTTCCAGGCATCCGAGCGTCGCCGACACCGCGCATGACCGCTGCCCTCCTTCTCGTCGGCGCAGCCCTCCTGCTCGCCTTCGGCGCCCTCATGGCCGCGATCGATGCCGCGCTCTCGGTGACCTCGCGCGCCGATCTGGCGGAGCTGGGCGCGGACGGACGCAACGCCGGGACGCTGCAGCGCATCGCGGCCGATCCGGAGGCGCACGCGAACGCGGTGGTGTTCATCCGCGTGCTCGCCGAGACGGCGGCGGCGGTTCTCGTGACCGTGGCGTTCACGCTGCTCTTCGAGAGCATCTGGTGGGCCATGCTCGCCGCGGCCGTCCTCATGACCGGCGTGTCGTACGTCGTGGTGGGCGCCAGTCCCCGCTCGGTCGGTCGGCTGCATGCCAAGGGACTCCTGCGCGGCGCGGCGCCTGTCGTCCGCGGCGTCCGCATCATCCTCGGCCCGCTCGCACACGGGCTGGTCGCGCTCGGAACGCGCATCACGCCGGGGGTCTCCCGAGGGGCGTCGTTCGCCTCGGAGGAGCAGCTGCTGAGCATCATCGACGAGGCGGCCGAGAACGAGCTCATCGAGGAGGACGACCGGGAGCTGATCCACTCCGTGTTCGACTTCACCGACACGTTCGTGCGTGCCGTGATGGTGCCCCGCACCGACATGGTGACGGTGGATGCGTCCGCCACCACCCGGACGGCGATGTCGATCTTCCTCGAGAAGGGCGTCTCGCGCATCCCGATCGTCGATGACGAGGCCGACGACGTCGTGGGCGTGCTGTACCTGAAGGACCTCGTGCAGTTCGGCTTCCTGGACGAGTCCGGATGGCGCGACGCGCCCATCACGCGGATCGCCCGGCCCGCGGTGTTCGTGCCCGAGTCGATGAAGGCGGAGACGCTTCTGCAGCAGATGAAGCGCGACGCCATCCACGTGTGCCTCGTGGTCGACGAATACGGCAGCGTCTCGGGTCTGGTCACCCTCGAGGACCTCATCGAGGAGCTGGTCGGCGACATCTCCGACGAGTACGATCCGCGCGCCGACGAGGTGACGGAGCTCGAACCGGGACACTATCGCGTGAGCGCCCGACTGGGGCTCGCCGAGGTGGGCGACCTGTTCGGCATCGAGCTCGAGGACGACGACGTGGACTCCATCGGGGGCCTGCTCGGGAAGGCGCTCGGGCGCGTGCCGCAGCCGGGAGCCACCGCCGAGTACGGGGGACTGGTGCTCACCGGAGGCGCCTCGCGGGGCCGGGGGCGCGGTATCGCCACGGTGTTCGTCGAACGGGCGCCGTCGGCACCGGAGCCCAGCCGGGCGCCGAGGACCGGGGAGACGCGGGTGATCGACACGCGGACGGGTGAGATCCGCGTCGCGAGGAAGGCGGAGAACGGATGACCGATGAAGCGGGTGCCGCCGACGCCGGGAAGCGCTCGGGCTTCGTGACCTTCGTCGGCCGGCCCAACGTCGGCAAGTCGACGCTGACGAACGCACTCGTCGGCGAGAAGGTCGCCATCACGAGCGACAAGCCGCAGACTACGCGGCGCGCGATCCGCGGCATCGTGAACCGCCCGGGCGGCCAGCTGGTCCTCGTGGACACCCCGGGGCTGCACAAGCCGCGGACGCTCCTGGGGCAGCGGCTGAACGACCTGGTGGAGCAGGTGCTCGGCGACGTCGACGTGATCGGCTTCTGTGTGCCGGCGACGGAGAAGGTCGGACCGGGCGATCGGCGCATCGCCGAGTCCCTCGACGGCTACCGCCGCGCGAAGAAGGTCGCCATCGTCACCAAGACCGACGCCGCGACGCGTGAGCAGATCACCGATCGCCTGGTGGAGGTGGACTCCCTGCGCGAGGACTGGGCGGCGGTGATTCCGCTCTCCGCCCTCACCCGCGACCAGCTGGACGTGCTCACGGACGAGCTGCTGTCGCTCATGCCGCAAGGGCCCGCGCTCTACCCCGAAGGCGTGGTGACGGACGAGTCGCTCGAGGACCGCATCGCGGAGATCATCCGCGAGGCCGCCCTCGACGGCGTCCGCGACGAGCTTCCCCACTCCATCGCCGTCACGATCGACGACATCGCCGAGCGCGACGAAGGCGGCCTGACCGACGTCTACGCCAGCATCGTCGTCGAGCGCGACAGCCAGAAGGCGATCATCATCGGTCGCAAGGGCGCGCGCCTGCGGGATGTCGGCACACGAGCCCGGGCGCAGATCGAGCCGCTCGTGGGCATGAAGGTCTTTCTCAAGCTGCACGTGCGGGTCGCCAAGGAGTGGCAGCGCGATCCGAAGCAGCTCGGACGACTCGGCTTCTGACGCGCGGGCGCGCCCGACCCCGTGCGGGCGGAGTGCGCCGCGCGTAGCATGGTCGCACCGCCGCCCACGGCTGCCAGCGGCGGAGGGATCGGATAGCCATGACGCACACGTCGGTGTGGACGGACCCGAGGGACGAGATCGAGGTCGGTGTCCTGATGGCGGACGGCCGCTTGGCGCCTCGCTCGTTCCGCACGCGAGCCGAGGCCGAGGCCTGGGCGCGTCCGGAGGAGGGGGATCGCGTCGTGGAGTGGAACGTCATCTGCGCCTGCGACACCTGACCTCGGGGTCGGCGATCCCGACCTGGTGACGCCCGGGTCTCATCCCCTGTCTGCGAGCGCCGCCCGCCACGCGAGCTGCACCAGCTCCCGGTGGGCAAGGTCGTTGTGCGCGCCGGAAGCTCCTTCCAGCCGGGAGATCACGGCGCTGGCGTCGATGTTGTGGACGGTCGCCGGTGAGAACGCCGCCTCCGGCGCCCGCCCCGACTGCAGAGGCGGCAGCTCGACGGCATCCGGAACGCCTTGGATCCCGAACGTGCCGATCCCGCCGTACTTCGGCAGGTCGTCGCCGAGGAGGAACTGACCCGCCACCCGAACCGCGAGGGGATAGTACCGACCGACGGCGTGGTCCCACTTGGACCGCGTCGCCACGATGGGACCGGTCACCCTGGCCGGATCGACGATATCGGCGAAATAGCCCTTGCCCCCGCCGACGTCCCGCGGCACGTTCTGGGAGAAGGCCCACAGCGAGACGGCTCCCTGCGCGAGGAAGAGCGACGCGACGGGCCGCGGCAGCGGCTCGGGGTCGTCGCCGGCACCCCGCACCGCGCCGGACATCACGATGGTGCCGAAGCTGTGACCGAGCAGGTGGATGCGCGCGGGGGTCGCCTCCATGAGTGCGCGGACCAGCCCGGCCGCTCCGCTCTCGCCGAACTCGCGCGCCTGGTTCTTGCCGTGCCAGAAGGTCAGCTGCCGAAGCGGCGTCAGGATCGCCTCGCGGAGCTTGGAGAACCAGCCGTCGCCGAGGAGGCCGTCGTCGCCTTCCTCGCCATGCCGCTCCGCGGCTTCGGAGAACGAGGCCTCGGCGTCCCACCCGGAGCTCAGCAGCGGGTCGTCGCCCGCCGCGCCGATGCGCTCGGCGAGCCGCCGGTAGGCATCGGCCACATCGGAGGGCAGACGGTCGCGGGGCTCGGCATCCCGCTCGGGATCGACGTCCGCGACGTGCTCCAGGACGGTCCGCAGCGCGTCTCTGACGTCGGGATCGTCGCCGAAGCGCTCGGCATACTCCGCAACGGCGTCGTCCACGGTGATCGAGTCCCCGCTCGCCTCCGGCTCATCGGCCAGCAGGCCGCCGGTCGCGGCCGTCCGGATGGTGCGGTCGCTCCACGCCTTGCTGGGCCAGTGCAGCCCAATCACGAGCGGACGGATGCCGTCGCCGGGCCGGTCGGGCGCGTCGGCCGCGAGCCAGCGATCGTACTGCGAGATCGCGTCGACGTAGTCGCCCTGCCACCCGTGGCTCATGACGAAGACGTCCGTGATCGCGGAGGCGGGATCGGCCGCGGCGGCGAGCGCGGCGTCGCTCGCCGAGGTGCCGTCGGGGTCGCGGACCTCGTCGCCCCGCTTGTCGAACGCGATGAGGTGGTATTCGCGCCCAGTGCCGGGGATGCGTCGCAGGGCCATCGTGGTCTTCTCGCTCACTCGGTGGGTGCGGTCAAGGCGGGCGCGACGACGGTGTCGGTGTCGCAGTGGACGCCGTAGAGCAGACCCAGGGGGTTGCCGAACTCGGCGAGGAACCGCCGTCGCAGATCGAGCACGACATCGCCCAGGGTCCGGCCCTCGAACAGCCCGTCGAAGAACGCCTTCGCCCATTCGCTGGCGAACAGTCCGGGTGTGCGGCACTCGGTGCCGATCACGCCCCGCGCCCCTTTCGCGAGGAAGTACGGCACGAATCCGGCGTAGAAGATGGGAGCGAGCTCGCCCGATTCGCACGCGTTGAGGAACACGAGCGGTCGGCTGGGCATCTGGTCGCGCGTGGGCGCGAACACCTCGAGGTCGGCGAGCGTCACGCGCTGCGAGCCGGTCAGCACCAGCCGGGAGTGGTCGGTGTCGTTCTCGTCGGTCTCGGCGTGGCAGTACAGGTACAGCACCTTGTCGTCCGCGGCGGGCGCCAGTCCCACGCGGAGCAGATCGTCCGCCGTCGTCCCCTCCGTCACCCTGACGCCCCGCGCCGACCAGTACCGTCGCTGCTCGGCGATCGGTCGCGACGGCATCTGCTCGTCGATACCGGTGTTGTAGAGCACTCGGACGCTCAGCTCGGGCGTCGACTCGATCGTGGGCGGAGGTGGGGCGAGGGTGAGCCGGGCGAGGGGGACCTGCTCGACCACGCAGCGCATCCCGAGGAAGTTGTCCCACGACAGCGTCGCCGGGTCGAAGCGGTCGGTGACGTACACGAGCGGCCACGGCACGGGAAAGGTGCTCGACACCACCTGCAGCGTGCGCACCTCGGTCAGTCCTTCGCGCAGCCAGTCGCCGACACGACGCAGCTCGGGACTGGCGAGATTGCCCTCGAAGATGCTCTGGTACAGGCGGTAGCCGGCGAAGGCGAGCTTCTGCAGCAGCTCCGCGTTGTCTTCGGGGGTGAACTGCATGTTCAGCGCGACCCGCTCCTTCTTCACGGCGGCCAGCAGGACGTCGCGCACCGCTGCGACGCGGGCGTTCAGGTCGAAGCGGCTGATCTCGACCTTGATCGGGTCGGGCGACACCTGCAGCGCCAGCAGCTCGTAGCCCCAGTCCTCGTCCTTGAACTGCAGCGTCGCGATCCGCTTCTCGAGAACGGATGCCGCCGCCGCCGGCCGCCCGAAGCTCTCCGTCGCCGGCGGGCCGGCGCCGCCGACATCGAAGGTGATGTCCAGCCGCTGCAGGAAGTTGCCTTCGACCGTGACGACGACCGTGAGCCTCGACGAGCCCTCGTGCAACGGCGTGATCTCGAACAGGGCGCGGTTCACGGAGGTGCCGTCGCGCTGGAGGCGAAGCTGCTGGGGGAACGGCGGCGTGGCGAAATCGGCGCTCGTGACCTCGACGGTGAGGTCGATGGTGTCGCGATCCCGCGGGATCGCGACAGTCGCCGGTGCGGCAGCCACGGCGTGGGCGCTGCGGGCTCCGAAGAACACCGCCAGCGTCCGGGGCCGATCCCTCTCCAGCGCGGCGCCCTCCCGGTCGAGTTCGGCATTGAGCCAGCTCGTGATGGCGTCGCCGTCGGATGGTGCGTCCGTGTCGTGGCCGTCGGCCGTCGTCGGCGGCTCTGCCGGCGGTTCGGGCATCGACGGTTCGGGCATCGGCGGTTCCGCCGTCGGCAGGTCGGGCATGGGCGCCTCGGCGAGCGGCGGTTCCGCCATCGGCGGTGTCGCTGGAGTCGCCGAGGGCGGCGGCGGCGGACCCGCGGGGACCGCCTCTCCGCCGTCGTCGCCGAGCAGCCCGTCCCCGCCGCTCGTCGCGGGCGCCTCCTCCTCGAGCACCCGCCGCACGGTATCGATGGCGCGGTCGATCTCGTCGTCCTCACCCGCTCCGAACCCGAGAGCCCCCGCCTCGACATCGGCGCGATAGGCGTCGGCCAGGTCCGCGCGCGCCTCGAGGAGGCGCGCGAGCATCAGCGCCTGATCAGGCAGCGACGCCTCGTTCCAGAGGGCCTGCGCGGTGACCGCGTCGTAGAGGGCGAGCACCGACGCGGGGAAGAGATCGGCCACGTGTGTCCGTCCGCGACGGAAGGCCGCCGCAAGGACCACGACCTCGAAGGATCGCTCGGCGATCGACCCCATGGCGCCTCACCCTTGATCAGCAGCGTCCGTCCCGGACGCCGCGTTGCGCACAGCCTTCCTGTGCACACCATAGTGAGCCGCGCGATCAGAGGCCAGATGCCCGGGTGTCTGTCACGCGCCCACCTCGCGCAGGGCGGAGCGGATGATGACGGCGCCGTCGCCGTAGTCGTGGTCCGCCGCGTTCTGCCACGTGCCGTCGTCCCACACGACATCCACCCACAGGCGGCCGTCCTGGGGATACGACGAGAGGTAGGCGCTCCCCAGCAGATCGGGAAGCTCTTCCTGGATCTCCAGCAGCGTGCGCTCGGCGGTCGTGCCCGGCTTGCCGCCGGTCGGGTCGTCGGTCGGCATCGGGTCGTACAGGGCGAGAAGGATCGGAGGCTGCGTCACCGTCAGGGCCTCGCCGTCGTACGCGCCCTGCACCGCGTAGGCACCCCACGTGACATCCCCCGACGATTCCGCGCCCTCGACGGCATCCCATGTCCAGCCCTCGAGGGGGATCCCCTCGCACTGCGGCGGATACGACTCGGCGATCGGGCCCAGGCACAGCCGGGGCCCGTCGGGTCCGTCCAGCACGGTGCCCTGCCCGAGCACCTCGTCCTCGGGCGGCGCGGGCGACGTGGAGCCGAGGGATGCCCCGCGGCCGGCATCCGCGCCCACGGCTGACGCGCAGCCGCTCACGGTGAAGACGCCCAGGCCGCAGGCCGCGAGCGTGACGAGAAGTCGCTTGTTCCGTCGCATGTCTGACAAGTGTCGCGCCCGCGCCGATCGTCTCAGCGTAGTTCCCGGCATCCTGCTACGATCGATCCCATGCGCTTCGGCGGGCTTCTCCTTCTTAGCCGCCGCGACGAGACCTCGTTCTAGGGCCTTCCTCGTCGCGGAGCTTGTCGTTGGCCCGCACATCCGGCGTTCAGCCAGCCCGATCGGGCGACGAGAGAAGCGACAATCATGGAGAACACCCAGAAGCCTTCCGGCATGCCGATCCACAAGTATCGGCCGTTCCACGAGCAGATCCGGGTGGACCTGCCCGACCGCACGTGGCCCTCGCAGCGCATCACGACCGCACCGCGCTGGTGCGCGGTCGACCTGCGCGACGGGAACCAGGCGCTCATCGACCCCATGAGCCCCGAGCGCAAGCGCATCATGTTCGACCTGCTGGTGCGCATGGGCTACAAGGAGATCGAGGTCGGCTTCCCGTCCGCGAGCCAGACCGACTTCGACTTCGTACGACACCTCATCGAGGATGAGGTCATCCCGGACGATGTGACGATCCAGGTGCTGACGCAGGCGCGGGCACACCTGATCGAGCGGACCTACGAGGCGATCGCCGGCGCCAAGCGCGCGATCGTGCACCTCTACAACTCCACGAGCGTGCTGCAGCGCGAGGTGGTGTTCCGCACCGACAAGCAGGGCATCATCGACATCGCCCTGGAAGGCGCCCGGCTCTGCCGGCAGTTCGAGAAGACGGTCCCGGACACCCAGGTGTTCTACGAGTACTCGCCGGAGAGCTACACCGGCACCGAGCTCGAGTTCGCCGTCGACGTGTGCAACCAGGTGCTCGAGGTGTTCGAGCCGACGCCGGAGCGCAAGGTCATCATCAACCTGCCGGCGACGGTCGAGATGGCCACGCCCAACGTGTACGCCGACTCGATCGAGTGGATGAGCCGGCACCTGAACCACCGCGAGAACGTCATCCTCTCGCTGCACCCGCACAACGACCGCGGCACGGCGATCGCGGCGGCCGAGCTGGGCTACATGGCTGGGGCCGACCGGATCGAAGGGTGCCTGTTCGGCAACGGCGAGCGCACCGGCAACGTCGACCTGGTGGCGCTCGGCATCAACCTGCTGACTCAGGGCATCGACCCGCAGATCGACTTCAGTGACATCGACCAGGTCAAGCGCACGGCCGAGTACTGCAACCAGCTGCCGGTCCACGAGCGCAGCCCCTGGGCGGGCGACCTGGTGTTCACGGCCTTCAGCGGCTCGCATCAGGACGCCATCAAGAAGGGCTTCGAGGCGATGGAGGCCCGTGCCGCCGAAGCGGGCGTCTCGGTCGACGAGATCGAATGGGCGGTGCCCTATCTGCCGGTCGATCCGAAGGACCTGGGCCGTTCCTACGAGGCGGTCATCCGGGTGAACTCGCAGTCGGGCAAGGGCGGTGTGGCATACCTGCTGAAGACCGACCACGCGCTCGACCTGCCGCGCCGACTGCAGATCGAATTCTCGGGCGTCGTGCAGGCGAAGACGGATGCCGAGGGCGGCGAGGTGACCAGCGAGCAGATCTGGGCCATCTTCACCGACGAGTACCTGCCCACGACCGTGGCCGACGAGCGCTGGGGGCGGTTCGAGCTGCTGGCCACGAGCACGCGCAGCGACATGTCGGGCGACGTCGCACTCGATGTCACGCTGCGCGACGGCGACGAGACCTACGAGGCGTCCGGTCACGGCAACGGGCCGGTCGCCGCGTTCCTCGAGATCGTGCGCGCGCAGGGCTTCGACGTGACGCTGTACGACTACGTCGAGCACGCCCTCAGCGCCGGGGGCGACGCCCAGGCGGCGGCCTATGTCGAGCTCCAGGTCGACGGCGAGCGCCTGTGGGGCGTCGGCATCGACGGCGACATCTCGACGGCATCGCTCAAGGCGATCGTGTCGGGCGTGAACCGCGCGATCCGCACCCGCGAGCTCTCGGGCGCCCTCGCAGCCGTCTGACGCGCGCCGCGGACCGGCGGGTCAGGACTTGACGATCGGGATCGTCGAGGTCTCGACGGCGACCTTGCGGCGGTGGAGCGCGCGCTGCTCGGGCAGCGAGATGTCGAAGATCACCGCGAGCAGCCGGATCACCGTGGTGACGGCGATCCCGATGATCGCGGCGATCACCACGTTCAGGCCCAGGGCGTTCGTGGCCGCGAGCACGAGGCATCCCGCAGCTGCCGCAACGGCGTACAGCGACCCGACGTGCATGATCGCGACGGGGAGCCCCATGATGACGTCTCGAAGGATGCCGCCACCGACCGCGGCGCACACTCCGACGAAGACGGCGGGAACGATCGGAAGGCCCAGGACGAGCGCCTTGCTCGTTCCGAACGCCCCGAACAGGCCGATCACGAGCGCGTCCAGGCCGACGATCACCCCGTTGAGTCGCTCGAACAGGCCGGCCAGAAGCATCCCGACGAGCGCCGCGCCGGTCGCGGTCAGGAGATACCAGTTGCTCTGCAGCGTCGTCGGTGTGACGTTCAGCAGGAGATCGCGGATCAGCCCGCCCCCCATGCCGACGACGACGCCGATGATGGCCACGCCCAGCAGGTCCAGCCGGCGCTGACCGCGGAATCCGGACGCGAACAGGGCACCCTGGATGCCGCCGAGGCCGACGGCGATGAGGTCGGCCCACAGCGGGATCACGAAGGTCGGCTCATCCACGGATCCATTGTCGTCGGCGCCGGACGGTTCGGGCGCCGGATGCTCACGGGATGTGCGTGCGCACCGCCGCCATGAACCCGTCGACGTCGTCGACCCAGAGCCGGACCGCCTCGATGCGCTCTTCGCCGTGGGGCAGCCGGGCCGCGAACGGATGCTCGAACTCGATGCGCACATTCGTGGCGTCGGCCATGCGGGCGGCGTAGGTCCGGCCGCCCGGCTCGTCGATGACCTTGGGACCCTTCTCTGCCGTCACGGCGGAGCGCTCCACCGACCGCACGACCTGCCAGGGCAGGTCGAGGTCGAGTTCGGCACCCTGCCGCACGCGGATGCCGTCAGGCCCGACCGCGTGCGGACGCGTGATGAATCCGAGGAGCAGGCCCAGCATCCACGTGACGCCCCAGATCCCGACGACCAGCAGCGGGATGCGCACCCACGGCCAGCGGTGGACGATGAGGTCCACGATGGGGATCTCCACCACGGAGAGCACGATGAACACGATGAGGATGGTGGACACCGGTGCGTGGTAGGGGAACGCGCTCGCGCCGGCGGGCACGCGCGGTCGGCGGAAGAGGAACCGGTACAGGCTCTGGTACACCCCGAGCTCCATCCGCCATGCCCGCGCGGCGACGCGGCGGAGCCGCCTCGTCCACGGCTCCCCGGCGGAGGACGGCGGCGAGGGATGCCGCGCGGCCGGCGCGGGCTCGCTCTGTGCGCGAGGCGTGTCGTTCCTCATCGGTCCCGCTCCTCGGACTCGGCTCGCGCGGTGTGGTGGTCGACCAGCGAGGTGAGGCGTTCGAGGATCTGTGTCAGAGCGGTTCGGGTGGCCGTGATGGTGTCATCGCTCAAGCCGGCGATGAGGTTTGCGCCCAGCGCCTTGTGCTCGGCATCCATGCTCTCCATCTCCGACAGTCCGCGCTCGGTGAGATGCACCAGCACGGCGCGCCGGTCGGAGGGGTGCGGCTTCCGGCGGGCGAACCCGGTGTTCTCGAGCGCATCGACCAGTGTGGTGACGTGGCGCGGCGTGACGCCCACGGCCTCGGCCAGATGCGCCTGCGTCGCGGGGCCGCCGTGGTACAGGACCCACAGCAGATGCGTGCGCGGCACCGTCAGTCCTCGCCGCTCCAGCTCTCGTTGCTGATCCTGTTCGAGGAGCCGGGAGATGGCGAGCAGCGTGTCGAGGATCTTCGTGGCCGACATAGTGAATACGATACATAATGTTCTGGCGACACGGAGCGCGACGGCGCGTGGGTGCGGCCGAAGCGGCCCGTCCGCGGCGATAATTGACAGGTGCCCACCTACCGCGACGAAGTCGTGGTCCTGCGCACCCACAAGCTGGGGGAGGCGGACAGGATCGTGACGATGCTCAGCCGCCGCCACGGCAAGCTGCGCGCGGTCGCGAAGGGCGTGCGCCGCACGTCGTCGCGTTTCGGTGCCCGGCTCGAGCCCTTCATGGTCGCCGACGTGCAGCTGTACCAGGGTCGCTCGCTCGACATCGTGCAGCAGGCGGAATCGCTCGGTGCGTACGGCGCCGACATCGCCGCCCACTACGACCGGTACACCTCCGCGCACGCCATGGTGGAAGCCGCCGACCGGCTCAACGAGGCCGAGGCCACCCCGCAGCAGTATCTCCTCCTGGTCGGCGGCCTGCGCGCGCTGTCGCGCGGCGAGCACGCGTCGCGCAGCATCCTGGACTCCTATCTCCTGCGGGCGATGGCGCTGTCGGGCTGGGCGCCCGGGCTTTCGGACTGCGCCCGATGCAGCCGTCCCGGGACACACGACACCTTCGTCGCGCAACTGGGCGGCATGGTGTGCGCGGACTGCGCGCCGACGGGCTCCGCCCGCGTGCATCCGGCCACCGTCTCGCTGCTGCAGTCCCTCATGGCGGGTGAGTGGCAGGATGTGGATGCCGCGTCACCGGCCTCGAGCGCCGCGGCGTCGGGGCTCATCGCGGCGTATGCCCAGTGGCATCTCGAGCGCGGCATCCGCTCGCTCAGCCACGTCCGAGCCGCGGCAGGAGTGGATCAGTGACGCCCAAGCCGTACACGCATCGCGACGCCGTCCCGTACCGCCCGATCGACTGGACCGGCCTGTACCCGCCCGCGTACGACGCCGGAACGGTGCCCAACCACATCGCGCTCGTGATGGACGGGAACGGGCGCTGGGCCAATCGCCGGGGGCTGACCCGCATCGAGGGGCACAAGGCGGGGGAGGCGGCGCTGCTGGACGTCGTCGCCGGCGCCATCCAGGCCGGTGTGCGCCATCTGTCCGTCTACGCGTTCTCGACGGAGAACTGGTCGCGCTCGCCCGACGAGGTGCGCTTCCTCATGGGATACAACCGGGACGTGCTCCATCGGCGGCGCGACCAGCTCAACGAGTGGGGCGTGCGCATCCGGTGGGCGGGCCGGAGGCCGCGCCTGTGGTCGAGCGTCATCAAGGAGCTGCAGTTCGCCGAGCGGCTCACCGAGGGCAACGACGTGCTGACCCTCACGATGTGCGTCAACTACGGCGGGCGCAACGAGATCGTCGACGCCGTGCGGAGCATCGCCGACGATGTCGCCGCCGGACGGCTCAAGCCGTCGGCCGTGAACGAGAAGCTGCTGCAGCGGCGGCTGTACCAGCCGGACATGCCCGACGTGGACCTGTTCATCCGTTCCAGCGGCGAGCAGCGCACCTCCAACTTCCTGCTCTGGGAATCGGCGTACGCCGAGTTCGTCTTCCTCGACACCCTCTGGCCGGATTTCACCCGCGTGGACCTCTGGCGCGGGATCGACCTGTACCTCGGCCGCGAGCGCCGCTTCGGCGGGGCCGTCGACGCACCGCAGGCGACCACGGCCGCGCGAGCGCATTCGGCGGAATAGATCCGGGTCGCCCGGCGCTGTTGTCAGCATGACGGACGCCATCAGAATCGACGTATGGAGCGACATCGCCTGCCCGTGGTGCTACATCGGCAAGCGGAATCTCGAGAACGGGCTGGCCGAAGCCTCCCGCGACGACGACGCCCCCGCGGTGGAGGTGACGTTCCACTCGTTCGAGCTGGCGCCGGACACGCCCGTCGACTTCGAAGGCGGCGAGGCCGAGTACCTCGCCACGCACAAGGGGATCTCCCGCGACCAGGCCGAGCAGATGCTCGAGCGCGTCACCGGCGTCGCCGCCGAGGCGGGCCTGCAGTACCGCTTCGACATCCTCAAGCACACCAACACGGTCAAGGCGCACGAGCTGCTGCACTTCGCCAAGGAGCACGGACGCCAGCATGAGATGGCCGAACGACTCATGGCCGCCTACTTCACCGAGGGTCGCCACGTCGGCCGCGAGAACGACCTCGTGGCGCTCGCAACCGATGCCGGGCTCGACGGCGAGGCCGCCCGCGAGGCGCTGCGCAGCGGGCGCTACCTCGAGGCGGTGCGCGCCGACCAGGCGCAGGCCAGCGCGTACGGGATCAACGGCGTGCCGTTCTTCGTGATCGACGGGAAGTACGGGGTCTCGGGAGCGCAGCCGGCCTCCGCCTTCGCCCAGATCGTTCGTCAGGTGTGGGCCGAACACCGTGAGCCCGCCGGCGTGGAGGGCTGACGCCCACGCGTCAGCGGGGGAGGTTCTCCTCGATCACGCGCACGATGGCCGGGTCGTCGGGCTTCACGGCCGGACGGAACCGGTGCACGTCGCCGGCCGGCGTGATGACGAACTTCTCGAAGTTCCACATGATCCGGCCCTTCTTGCCGTCGGCATCCCGCGCGCTCTTGAGCGCTTTGTAGAGCGGAGCGGCATGACTGCCGTTGACTTTGATCTTGTCGAAGACCGGGAAGGTCACGCCCCACGTCGTGGAGCAGTACTCCAGGATCTCCTCCACCGACCCCGGCTCCTGACCCATGAACTGGTTGCACGGGAAGGCAAGAACGGTGAACCCGCGGTCGACGTAGGCGCGCTGCAGGTGCTCGAGCTGCTCGTACTGCGGCGTCAGCCCGCATCGGGATGCGACGTTGACCACGAGCAGCACCCGGTCGCCGTAGTCGGCGAGCGTCGAGGTGGCGCCGTCGGCGGTTCGGAACGGGATGTCACGCAGGTCGGTCGTCGTCGCCTCGGTCATGACCTCAGGCTACGGCCTCCCGGATCGCGAGGGCTCGTCCACAGCCGGCCGCGCTCTGCGCGTGCTCAGCGGGAGTCTGGGAGAATGACATGGTGACCACTGCCCTCGCTCCCGCGCGCACGCTGCGCATCGGGCCCATCGAGCTCGATGCGCCCGTGGTGCTCGCTCCCATGGCGGGCATCACCAACACCGCCTTCCGGCGGCTGTGCCGTGAATACGGTGCGGGTCTCTACGTGAGCGAGATGATCACCACCCGCGCGCTCGTCGAGCGCAACGCGACGACGATGCGCCTCATCACGCACCACGAATCCGAGACGCCGCGCTCCATCCAGCTGTACGGCGTCGACCCGGCGACCACCGAGGCCGCGGTGCGGATGCTCGTCGAAGAGGATCGCGCCGACCACATCGATCTGAACTTCGGATGCCCCGTGCCCAAGGTGACACGCAAGGGCGGAGGCGCTGCCCTCCCGTGGAAGCTGGGGCTCTTCCGGGAGATCGTCACGCGCGCCGCCCGGGCAGCGGGCGACATCCCGCTGACCGTCAAGATGCGCAAGGGCATCGACGGCGACCACCTGACCTACCTCGACGCCGGGCGGATCGCCGAGGACGCCGGCATCTCAGCCGTCGCGCTCCACGCGCGCACCGCAGCGGAGTTCTACTCCGGTCACGCCGACTGGGCGGCGATCGCCGCGCTGAAGGAGGCGGTGACCAGCATCCCGGTTCTCGGCAACGGCGACGTCTGGTCGGCCGACGACGCGGTCCGCATGATGGACGAGACCGGCTGCGACGGTGTCGTGGTGGGGCGCGGATGCCTGGGCCGGCCTTGGCTGTTCGGCGATCTGGCGCGCGCCCTCGGCGCGCCCGGCGCTGCCCCCGCCGAGCCGGTCGACGCGACGCTCGGCTTCGTCGCGCACGCGTTCCGCCGACACGCGGAGCTGCTCGTGCAGTTCTTCGACGACGAAGGACGCGGCTGCCGTGACATCCGCAAGCACGTCGCGTGGTACTTCAAGGGCTACCCGGTCGGCGGGGATCTGCGCGCCCGCCTCGCGACCGTCTCGACCCTCGCCGAGATCGACGAGCTGCTCGCGACGCTCGACCTGGATGCCCCCTACCCGGGTGCGGCGGCCGAGGGTCAGCGGGGCCGCGCGGGCACGCCGAAGCGCCCGGCGCTGCCGGACGGCTGGCTGGACTCGCGGGAACTGGGCGTCGAGGCATCCTGCGCCCTGGCCGATGCGGAACTCGACCACAGTGGCGGCTGAGGTCGCCGGCGCGTCCGAGCGACCCGCCGGGTACGACGACGCCGACGCCGCGCGCTACCACTCCGAGCAGCACCGTTCCCAGCGCGACGACTTCGCGCGCGACCGGGCCCGCGTCCTGCACTCCGCGGCGCTGCGACGACTGGCCGCCAAGACGCAGGTGCTCAGTCCCGCCAGCCCCGCCGACTTCGCCCGCAACCGTCTGACCCATTCGCTGGAGGTCGCCCAGGTCGGGCGCGAGCTGGCGACGGCGCTGCAGCTGGCGGCCGACGTCGTCGACACCGCCTGCCTCACCCACGATCTCGGTCATCCGCCGTTCGGGCACAACGGGGAGCGCGCGCTCAACGAATGGGCCGAGTCGATCGGAGGCTTCGAGGGCAACGCCCAGACGCTGCGCATCCTCACTCGGCTCGAGCCGAAGGTCATCGACGGCGAAGGGCGCAGCTTCGGGCTGAACCTCACACGGGCGAGCCTGGACGCGTCCTGCAAATACCCGTGGACGGCCGAGCACCCGCTGCCCGACCCCGGCGGCCGTCTGAAGTTCGGCGTGTACCCGGACGATGAGGACGTCTTCCGGTGGATGCGCGACGGCGCCCCGGGCCGCGTCCGCTGCATCGAGGCGGAGGTCATGGACCTCTCGGATGACATCGCCTACTCGGTCCACGACTTCGAGGACGCCGTCGTCAACGGCTACCTCGACCCCGCCCGGCTCGCCGACCCGGCCGAGCATCACGCGCTGCTGACGGCGATCCAGTCCTGGGTGGGGTTCGACTTCGCGCGCGACGAGCTCGAGGATGCGCTGTATCGCCTGATGCGCATGCCGGAATGGATCGACTCCTTCGATGGGACGCGCCCGGCGCTGGCACGCCTGAAGAACCTGACGTCCGACCTCATCGGGCGCTTCGCCCGGGCGGCGACGACCGCGACCCGCGAAGCGTATGCGACGTCGATCCTCACCCGGTACCGCGGGCACCTCGTCGTGCCGCGCGTCGTGGAGGCCGAGATGGCGGTGCTCAAGGGCATCATCGGCGCCTTCGTGGTGTCCATCGAGGGACGCAAGGATCTGTACAGGGAGCAGCGACGCGTGCTCAAGCGCCTCGCGACGGCGCTCTGGGAACGACCGGAAGCACTCGATCCCCTGCACGCGGCGGATTTCGACGCGGCCCAGACGGATGCCGCACGCCGGCGTGTCATCGTCGATCAGGTCGCGAGCCTGACCGACCAGCTCGCGATCGCCTGGCATGGGGCGCTCGTCGCGCCCGTGGACGCCGCATCCCTCGGTGTGTGGTCGCCGGGAGCGCGTCCCGTGGACGCGCACGTCCGCGGGGAGGTCTGATGGCCGGGCGCATCCGACAGGCGGACGTGGAAGAGGTCAAGGCGCGCACGAACATCGCCGACATCATCGGCGAGCGGGTGGCGCTGAAATCCGCGGGCGTCGGGGCCCTCAAAGGACTCTGTCCCTTTCACGACGAGCGCAGCCCGAGCTTCAATGTCCGCCCGCAGGCGGGGTTCTACCACTGCTTCGGGTGCGGGGAGTCCGGCGACGTGTACTCCTTCCTGCGTGCGATGGACCATGTGTCGTTCACCGAGGCGGTCGAGCGGCTGGCCGCGCGCATCGGGTACACCCTTCATTACGAGGACGGCGGGGCGGCTCCGGAGAACTCCGGCCGGGCCCGCCTGTATGCGGCGAACGCCGCCGCGGCCGAGTACTTCCGATCGCAGCTGGCCGGCGGCGACGCCGATGCGGCGCGGCGCTTCCTCGGGCAGCGCGGCTTCGACGCCGGCGCGGCGGCGCACTTCGGCGTGGGGTACGCACCCAAGGGCTGGTCGGGACTGCATGCCGCGATGCGTGCTCAGGGGTTCTCCGATGAGGAGCTGAGCGCCGCCGGGCTCGTCTCCCAGGGGCAGCGGGGCGTGTACGACAGATTCCGGGGCCGCGTGATCTGGCCGATCCGGGACGTCACCGGTCAGGTCATCGGATTCGGTGCGCGGAAGCTGTACGACGACGATCCGGGCCCGAAGTACCTCAACACGCCCGAGACCTCCATCTACAAGAAGGCGCAGGTGCTGTACGGGCTCGACCTGGCCAAGCGTGCGATCTCGCGCGATCATCGCGTCGTGGTCGTCGAGGGCTACACCGACGTCATGGCGTGCCACCTCGCCGGGATCACGACGGCGATCGCCACCTGCGGCACTGCGTTCGGGTCCGATCACATCACGGTGCTGCGCCGCGTCATGGGCGACGACTCGGCGGCCGGCGAGGTGGTGTTCACCTTCGATCCCGACGCGGCGGGACAGAAAGCCGCTCTGCGTGCGTTCGCCGACGCCAAGCGCTTCAACGCGCAGACGTACGTCGCGACCGGACCGGAGGGGCTCGACCCGTGCGACCTCCGGCTCGCGCGTGGCGACGGCGCCGTGCGCGCCCTCATCGAGACGAAGGTCCCGATGGTCGAGTTCGTGCTCGACCAGCGGATCTCGGGGTTCGACCTGGCCAGCGTCGAGGGGCGCGTGGGCGCTCTGCGCGCTGCTGCCCCGGTGGTCGCCGATCTGCGGGATCCGCTGCTGCAGCCCGAGTACGTCCGCGTCCTGGCGCGCCGGCTCGGCATGGACACCGAGGACGTCCGGCGCGAGGTCGAGCGCATCGCGCGCGGTGCGCGACGGGATGCCCCGGCCGGCGCTGCGTCGGCGACATCCGATCCCGCTCCCGAGCCGGCGATGACGCGTGTCACGCTGGCCACTCTTCCCCGGAATCCGGATGTCAGCCTCGAGCGCAACGCGCTGATGGGATTCCTGCAGTTCGGGCACCGCATGGAGTCGTCGCTGGTGACCCGAGCCCTCGACCTGCCGTTCCGGCATCCCGCGCTGGAGGCCGTGCGCACCGCCGTCCGCGCCGCGCCGGACATGCAGCGGCCCGGGTGGGCGATGGATGCCGTCTCGAGCGTGCGAGAACCGTACCGGGGCCTGGCTGCTGCGCTGCTCGCGGGCGACTTCCCGGCCCTCGACGACGACGAGGCGGTCACCTCGACAGCGGACCTCGCGCGCCACCTGATCAAGCGGGCGCTGGAGCAGGAGAAGCAGGAGCTGCTGGGGGCGATTCAGCGGGTGCCGGCGGACTCGGAGGATGGGCGCCGCATCCGGCTGCGGCTGCGCGAGATCGACGTGGAGCGTCAGAGCCTGCTGGCCGACGTCTGAACCGCGCATCCGGCTGGCGTCGACCGTCCTGGGAAGGCAGGATGGGTGCCATGCCTCGCCGCCGAGAAGCCGACGTCGCGATCGACTGCGCGGACCTCTCGATCGCCCGTGCCGGGCACGGAGCGTCGCAGCGTGTGATCGACGGTGTGACCTTCCGGCTGGACCACGCCAGCGCGCTGGCGGTGATGGGACCGACCGGGGCGGGGAAATCGTCCCTCGTGGCTGTGCTGGCCGGTGCGGACGAGCACGGGCTGGCTGTCGTGGGAGGACAGGCGCACGTCGAAGGAATACCGGTCCGCCGCCCGGGCAGAGCGCACCGCGAGCTGACCTACCTGACGGGTTACCTGCCGCAGTCCGCCGGCGCGCACCTGCCGGCGCGGCTCACGGTCTCCGAGGTGATCAGCGAGCCGATCACCGCTCGGGATCGCCGCGTCAACCAGCGGGCGCTGGCGGTGCGCGTGGCCACTCTGCTCGACGAGCTGCAGCTGCCGCTGGGCGCCGCGGCGAAGTACCCCTACGAGCTGAGCGCGGGCATGCGGCAGCGGGTCGCACTCGCACGGGCCCTGGTCCTCGAGCCGCGGGTGCTCATCGCCGACGAGCCCTTCGCCAACCTGGACGTCGAAGTGCGCAAAGCCGCGCGGGACGCGATGCTGCGACGCCGCCGCGACTTCGGCATGTCGGCCCTCGTCGTCACGAACGAGGCCGACGTCGTGCGAGAGCTGGACGCCGACGTCCTCGTGCTCCGCGGTGGTCACGCGGTGGCATACGGTCACGGCACGCAGGACCTGCTGTGGACGCCGAGCGGCGAGGCCGACCGGCGCCTGGTGTCCTCATAACGGTCACGAGCACCCTCGCGGCTTTGCTAATATGGTGGGGTTGCCCGCGCGAGAGCGCGTCGCATTCCTCCATAGCTCAATTGGCAGAGCAATCGGCTGTTAACCGATAGGTTCTTGGTTCGAGTCCAAGTGGGGGAGCGGAACGGCTCGGAGCTCCACCTCCGAGCCGTCTCTTTTTGTCCCGGCGCCCGTCGGCGCCGCCGCTCAGGGCGCGCCGAGCGCCGACTCGACCCACGTTCGCAGCTGCGCGGCCGGTACCGCGCCGACCGTGCGCGCCGCCTCCGCGCCGTCGCGCCACAGCAGCAGCGTCGGGATGGCACGCACATCGTTACGACGCGATACCGCAGGGGAGCGGTCGGCGTCCACCTTCACGACCTTCAGCCGCCCCGCCATATCCCTGGAGAGCTGCTCGACGACCGGCGCGATGGCGCGGCAGGGACCGCACCACTGCGCCCACACGTCGACGAGCACGGGGAGCTTGCTGCGCATGACGGCCTCGTCGAACGTGTGGTCATCCGCCTCGACGAGCCAAGGGAGATCCGCATGACACGCGGCGCAGCGAAGGCGGCCCCGCCCGCCGCGCGGCACCCGGTTGCGGGCGCCGCACGACGGGCACGGGGTCACGAGGTCCGGAGCGCTCATCGCCACACTCCCCGGGACGCAAGCACCCTGTCCACCTCGCGCAGCGTCGGCTCCATGAGCCATTCGCCATCGATGTGCACGACGGGTGTGCGCAGCCGACCCGCGGCCAGCGCTCGGAGCTTGCGATGGGCGTCCGGATGCCGATCGAGATCAACGTAGGCGTGATCGATGCCGGCGCGGTCCAGTGCCCGCCGGATCAGCTGCGTTCGGCCGCACCAGGCGTTGCCGTAGATCGCGATCGGAATCTGTGGGCGCACCGCGGCGTGCGGATACGACCACCCCGTCCGACGACGAGCGTCGAGGTCGTAGAGGGTCATGTGCGCACCTCCTCAGGTCTGTCGGAGTGCGAGGACGAGACGTCGTCCATCGCCGCGATCAGTTCGTCGAAATCGGGAAGGTGATGAAGCTCCGCGGAGACATGGGACCAGCGGATGACCCCGTCGGCGTCGACGAGGAAGATGGCGCGCTCGGAGAATTCGTCCTCCTCGCGCCAGATTCCGTAGCGCCGAGCCACCTCCCCGTGGGGGTTGGCATCCGACAGAAGCGGGAAACGGATGCCCCGTACCGCCGCCCACGCCCCGTGGCTGTAGATGGAGTCCACCGAGATGCCGAGCACCTGGAAGCCACGTGAGGCGAACTCGTCGTACTCCTGCTGGTAGAGCTCGAGCTGCACGGAGCAGCCGGGGCTCCAATCGAGCGGGTAGAACACCAGGGCCACCGGGCGTCCTCGGAAGTCGGACAGGCGGACCGGCGTGCCGTCCGCCTGCGGCAGCTCGAATTCCGGGGCGGCCGTGCCGGCAGCCAGACCCTCGGCCACCCGTGCACCGGTCATCGGCGGCGCGGTTCGGGAGCTCTCGGACATCGATCTCCGGGTCGTCGCTCCCCGGCGCGAGGGGCGGGAAGGTGTCGACGAGGGCGAGGGGATCGTCTCGCATCAGACCCTCCTCGCCGGCGCCGGGCGACGGATGCGGACCGGGATGTCGCCGCGCACCCGAGAGTCCCCGGGACCGCCGCTGTCGCGGCGGCCCCATGGGAACCATCGCGTCAGGACGCGATCGAGTGCGCGGCGGGCGCTTTTCCCTCGACGGGCTGACCCGCCGTGGACGCGGCCCCGGCGTGCTCCTTCTCCTGCACCTGCACCGTCTCCTGAGTGCCCAGGGCACGCTGTCCGGAGCCTGATTCGACCGCGATCTTCCGCGGGCGAGCCGACTCGAGGAGCGGGATGGCCACGGTCAGCACGCCGTCGCGATAGTTCGCGCTGATCTTGTCCACGTCGACGTCCTGCGACAGGGTGACCTGGCGCATCATCTGCGATCGAGAGCGCTCGCGGACGAGCCACTCACCCCGCTCGTCCTCGCTGGAGTGCGAGCGCTCGGCTCGCACGGTGAGCCAGCGGCCGTCGACCGAGACGTCGATCGAGTCGGGGTCGACGCCCGGAAGGTCGGTCTCCAGGACGTACCGGTCGGCGTCCCGTCGCAGGTCCATCGGCGCCGCCATGGTCGTCATGCCGTCCAAGGCGGTTTCGAAGACCGACTCAGGACGATCGAATGCACGCAACGTATCGAAGAGCATCATCAAACCTCCTTGTCTGGTCGTGTGGTTTCGGTTGTATCCACATCGACGCCATGAGGAGGTCGATTTATTCCCGACTCGACAGACTTTTTTTCGAGTTCGTTCGACGCTGTCCGCCGCTGCCGCGCAGCGCCGGCCGCGTCAGCCCTCGAGGTCGTCGACGCCGGGCATCCAGGACTGTCCCGGCCGGCCCCAACCGCGCTTGCGCGCGATCTTCTGCACCGTCTTCCAGTCGCTGTCGGCCAGCCGGTCCACGTAGAGGATCCCGTCGAGGTGATCGAATTCGTGCTGCATGATGCGGGCCCTCCAGCCGTCGACCTCGATCCGCACCGGCTCGCCCTCCAGGTCGGTGCCGGTCACCAGGACCTCGTCCGAGCGCCGGAGCGGGAACCGCTCGCCGGGGAACGACAGGCATCCCTCCGACTCTTCGTCGGGATCGGGCTGCCCCGGCTCGAGCGGCCGCATCCACAGCTCCGGGTTGATGATGACGCCGCGCCACGGGCTGCCGTCGTCGTCGGCGTACGAGTACGTGTAGATCCGCAGCGGGACGCCCACCTGGGGCGCGGCCAGGCCCACGCCGGGCGCGGCATCCATCGTCTCGAACATGTCGGCGACAAGGGCGCGGATCTCGTCCGTGACCTCTTCGACGGGTGCCGCGGGAGAGTGCAGAACGGGATCGCCCATGATGCGAATCGGGAGAACAGCCACGCATAGACACTACCGACCGGCACCTTCGGGCTAGTGTCGAAGCGTGGTGTTCACCGTTCAGGAGCTCGAGGACGTCGGCGACCAGCTCGTCGGCGCGTTCCAGAACCCCGCTCTACTGATCGGCATCCCCCTGGCGCTGCTCGGTGCGGTCTTCATGTCCTTCGGTGCTCAGTACCAGCATCGCGGTGTGATGAAGGTCGAACGGCTCAGCGGCTCCAGCGGGGGTCAGGGGCTGAGCGGCAGCAACCTGCTGCGGCTGCTCTCGCGCCCGTCGTGGGTTCTCGGGACGCTCATGCTGGCGGTGGCGATCGTCTGTCAGCTCTCGGCGCTGGCGGTCGCGCCGCTCATCGTGGTGCAGCCGCTCGGCGCGATCGCGCTCGTCATCACCACGCTGCTCAACGCGCAGATCAGCGGGCATCGCCCGACGCGGCGGTCGCTCACCGCCATCGCCGCCTGTGTCGGGGGCGTCTTCGTCTTCGTCACCATCGCAGCGCTGTTCGCGACGGAGAAGAGCGTGTCGGAGCGTCAGCTGATCACGATCCTCGTGCTGCTGGGCATCGTCACACTCGTCTTCACGGTGCTGTGGGTGTGGCTGCGCAAGCGCATGCGCGCCCTGTTCTACATCATGGCCGCGGGCGTCATCTACGGCTTCGTCGCGACGCTGGCGAAGGTGGTCATCAAGCGGATCCAGGGCGGCGACTTCGAGTGGCTCACGTTCGCGTGCCTGGCGGCCCTCATCGCGGGTGCGATCATCGGCGCGTACTTCGTGCAGACCGCGTACGCCTCCGGTCCGCCGGATCTCGTCGTCGCCGGACTCACCGTCGTCGACCCCATCGTCGCGATCCTCATCGGCCTGTTCGTCCTCGGTGAGGCCAGCGGTGCCCCGCTGTGGGTGTACATCGCCTTCGCCATCGTCGGCGCGGCCGCCGTGTGGGGGGTGTTCCAGCTCGCGCGTCATCATCCGCAGATCATCAGCGACAGCCAGGAGATCCCGATCCAGCGAGGCAGCAGCGGCGGCCCGGATGTCACCCATCCCCGGACGGGAAACATCAGGGTCACCGAGGCCGTGTCGAAGGTCTGGCCCGAGCCGCCGGTGAAGGACCCCGCCGACGGCGACGCGCACTGACGGCGACTCCTGCGCCGGCTCTCTCACCGGTAGGCTCGGAGGCGCAAGGGGCGGTGGCCAAGCTGGTCAAGGCAGCGGGCTCATAACCCGACGATCGTGGGTTCAAGTCCCACCCGCCCTACGACGCGCCGCCACTCGACGGTGACGTGTGCCGTTCCCGCGTGCTGGCGGCCACCGCCGGTAGGCTCGCCGCATGGCCAAGAGCAAGCAGAAGCGGCTGCCGCGACGCGGCTACGTGCTCGTGTCTCTCGCCGTGGTGGACGAGAACGGCTTCACCCATCAGTACCAGCCGGTGGAGACGCCCGTCGGCGCTTTCCGCGACGGCCTCGCGGCGATCACCCTTCCGGCGGCCGCCGAGGCCGGATCCGAGGCCTCGGCCGGCCGGACCGCGTAGCCGCGCGCACGGCGGACAGGCGGCCCGGCCGCTCCTGGATGACCGGCCGATCAGGAGGAACGCGGGATCGGGAATCGAGCCAGATCCGTGCCGTGCATGCCCCACGTGTGCTTGCCGTTGGGCGTGATGTTGAAGGCCGGGTTGTTGTACCAGCCGTTCGGCACCCCTGCGTGCAGCAGCCTGCCGACCTCGGTGCGCACGCTCGGCAGCTCACGGATGTCGTAGGTCCAGTGCACCCAGGTCAGCACGCGACCGTCGTTGCCACCGAAGGCCCCGTAGCCCCCCAGATCACCTTCCTGCACGATCCGACGCGCAGCGACGTCGTACGAGAACCAGCGACCGCGAGGACGCCGGCTCATGAAGTAGAGCAGGTCGCCGGCGACGTGGACGGCCTCGTACGACTGCCAATCGCTGCGCAGGACCTCGCGCCACAGCAGCTGCCTGGTTCGCAGATCCACGGCGGCGACCTCCGCGGCCGGGCGAAGCGGCCCGCCCGTGGACTCGCCGTAGGTGTCGCCCACGATGTACGCGGTCGTGCCCGACACGGCGACGCACATCACGCTCTGGTCCGGCAGGTACTCGCGGTGCACGTCGAACGCGCCCGTGGTGAGATCGATGAACGTGAGGGCGCCGGTGTGCATCCCTCCCGTGGGACCCGACGCGACGAGCAGCTGATTCCGGGGATGATCGGCGTACATCGCGCGGGTACGCATCTGCTGGTTCCCCAGGGTGCCCATGACGGTCACCTCGTGCGTGTCGGGCTCGATGGCGATGATCTCGCCCGTGGGGTACATCCCGGCGTAGACCGTGCCGTCGCGCCCTTCCACCAACGCCTTCGGCTCGCCGTTGACGTCGAATCTGTCGTTCCCACCAGAAGGCGGATGGTGCACCGTGATCGCGAAGTGCCCGCCGACCCAGACGCGCTGCCGGCTCGTCAGAAGCATCGACTGCGCCACCTCGGGATACCCGAATCCACGCGTGGAGGTGTCCCAGACCGTGTGGGCACCGCCCGGCTGCAGCGTCCATACATGCCCGAGCCCGCTCACGCCGGCGAGGGAGCCATCCGCGGTGACAGCCAGCAGCTGGTTCTCGACGTTGTCCAGCGGGCGCCCGAGGGGCACAAAGCCGGTCGCCGTCACCTCGTAGTGGTTCGAGGTGAGACGCGCCACCGCGTAGACGCGATCGCCGCCCACGGCCAGCTGGTCGACGTATCGGTCGGCCTCGGGGATGGGCCGGCTCACCCGCTCTGAGCCGTCCGGCCGAAGGGAGATCACCTCGCGGCCACAGGCGACGTGGAGCAGGCCGCCGGCGGCTGCCATCGCCAGGATCCCCACCGGGGACTCGCTGAGCGCCGAGGAGAGGTCGAGCGGCTCACCTCCCTGCTTCGGCCAACGCAGCAGCCGACCCGGCGCCGCCGAACCCGCGTACACGTACTCCTCGTCGACGACGACGGCCGTCGCGTAGAGCGAGCTTGATACGCGACCGTAGGTGTGCACCGAGGCGTCGGACAGGCGCACCCGCTTGACCGCGCAGTCAGGGTAGGTGCCGATGTAGAGGTGCCCGTCGTGGACCGTCATGGCGTAGTACCACGTGCTCGCTGTGCCGGCCTGCGCCCACCGCTCAGCCGTGCGGGTCGACGGGTCGAAGCGCCAGATCCACGCGCTGCCGGAGGGGCCGATGTAGAGGTATCGACCGTCGGAGGCCAGACGGTGCCCACCCGTGCCGTCGACCTCGAGATCGTCGACCGTCGTCACGGAGCCGCTTCGCACGTCCACCTGCGCCAGCCGGAGTCTTCCTTCCGGTGTCTTGTATCGCGAGGTGACATAGACGACATCGCCCACGAGCAGGGCACCACGAACAGCGGCCGTGAGCGACGCCGGTCCGAACAGCTCTGGTATCAGCGGCGTCACGGCGGTGAGGGTCGCGTCGTCGAAGAAGCTCGTGCCGACGCTGGACCGTCCGGAGTACACCAGAACCGTCGCTGCGACCGCGTGCTCCGGCGCCGTGCCGCGGACGTCCAGATGCTGCCAGCTTCCCGTGATCGAGCTGGTGCGGAACTGGTTCCAGATCCGCTGACCCGCGGCATCCCAGAACTCCAGGTACAGGCTCGCTTCGCCTCTCTCGAGGAAGAGATGGACGCCCGCATCGTACGTCTCACCCGGCGCTACCGCGGCTGCTGCGCTTCGGAGGCCGACGACCGTCCCGGTGTCCGGGTCGTCGAGCCGCACGCTCCAGCCACCGGCGCGCGCGCGCTCCTGCGAGGAGCGGACGTGCGGCGCGGAGGCCGGCGCGAAAACGCTCCAGTCTCGCGGCATGCCGTCAGCCACATCGTCGAAGCCGCCGTTGCGCAGGAGGTTGCCGGCGGCTGAGGCGTACGCGGCAGCCGTCGCGCCGGCGCCGGTGAGGCTCGCGAGCCCGAGACCGACTCCCAGGGCTCCTCCCAGGAAAGCTCGGCGGCTGAGCGCCGCCGATGCGGGCGGGAGCCCCTCGCAGGAGGGGACGGAGCGAGGGTCAAACGGATGCACTGCCATTGTGTTCTCCGATCTGGTGAGGTGGTGAAGGTGCCGCGCAAGCCTCCGCATCCCGGGCGACGCGCGCGGCAGCGAGGGCGTTGTCGTAGACCGCGCGCGTGCGGCTCTCCGCGACGGCAGGCTCGCGCGTTCGCGCGAGGCGGAGAATGCCGTCCGCGGCGCCGTGATACCCCAGCGCGGGAGGATCGGTTCCCAGCCGCACGTGACGAAGGCCGTCGTCGGTCAGCGCGCGCACGGCGTAGCAGTCGGGCCCCGCGACGCCGGACACGGTCACGGCGAGCGCTGTTTCCCCGACCTCCGCGTGCACGGTCGCGAGCAGCTCGGACGCGGTCGGTACGGTCCCTTTCGTCACCGTCGCCGACAGGACACGCGCTCGCGCGCCGGGAAGCAGCACGTCGAGCATCTCCCATGCATGGATGCCGATGTTGACCAGCGTCCCGCCCGCTCCACGGGGATCGTCCTGCCAGCGTCGGCCGGGCTGCAGGAACGCTGAGATGTCATGCTGTGCGACGATGTCCACGGCTCGCACCCGGACATCCCGGAGTTCGCGGGCCAGCTCCAGCAGGGCTGGAGCGAAGCGCAGCACCGACGTCGTGAATCTCGGAGCGCCGGCCGCCGCCGACCAGCACGCGAGCCCGCGTTCGTCGGCAGCGACGGTCTTGTTGAAGAACGCCGGAATCCGTGCTCGCGTGCACACGCGAGACACGTGCGCCGCCCGCGGCGTTCGCACCGTTGCGACGACGACGTCCGGCCGTTCCTCCAGGAGTGCGTCCAGGTCAGGGCGGGCGGCGACCCCGAACCGACGCCGGAACTCGTTCGCGGCCGCGGGATCGTCGGGGTCCCACAGCGACAGCAGTCGCGCTCCACGCGCCCGGAGGTTCTCGGCGTCCGCGAAAGGATGCGAGTGGGCGACTCCGGCGAACGCCACGCGCACCGGCCTGCCGATCCTCATGCCATCACCGCGAGCTGCTCCCGCGTGATCGCGTGCTGAAGCGGCCTGCCGGCCGCGAAGGCCTCGAGTTCGTCCGCGATGATCCGGCCCTGGCGAAGCCGTCCTTCGACGGTGCCCGCGGCACGGTGTGGCGTGAGCAGCGCGCCGGGGACGGTGCGGAAGGGACTGTCGGCCGCGAGCGGCTCCTCATCGAAGACGTCGATCGCGGCACTGAGGCGCCCCCGGGCGAGCTCAGCCAGGAGGGCGGATTCGTCGACGAGCCATGACCGCGCCGTGTTGACCAGGCCCGAGCCGTCCGCCATGCGCGCGAGTTCGTCGGCGCCGATGAGGTGGCGCGTCTCGGGCAGGCTGGGCGCGTGCAGGGCGACGATCCGCGCCTCGCTGAGCGCTTCGTCGAGCGTGACGAGCCGGGCGCCCAGGGCGTGCGCATCGGGTTCGGTGATCGTCGGATCCACCAGCAGGGCATGCGCCCCGAGTGCTCGGATGAGCTCGAGATAGGAGCGACCGGTGCGGGACGCGCCGATCACGGCGATGGGCGCCCCGAGGATCTCGTGCTGTGCACCCGCGACGTGCCAGCCGCCTGCGGTCCCTCGCAGGCGCTCGTGCATCTGCGGGATCCGGTGCAGCAGCGCCATCGTGAAGGCCAGCGAGACCTCCGCGACAGAACGAGCCATGCCCGCACCGGCCTGTGTGACGACGACCCCCCGGTCGAACATCGCGTCAGTGGCGAAGGGACGGATGCTCGCGCCGGTGTGCGCGACCAGCTGCAGGAGCGGAAGCGTGCCGAGAAGATCCTCGTCGAGCGGTGGCGCGCCCCAGCTGGTGATGAGGATGCGGCACCCTGCCCGATCCCGCGCCTCGCCCAGGTCGTCGACGCGGCTGAATGCCTCCCCGCGACCGTCCGCGAGCACCTGCGCCGCCCGGTGCAGGCGTGCAAGGTCGTCGTCCGAGAAGAACTCCGTCATCAGCTGCTCGGACACCGCAGCGATCACCGTCGGCGCTGTCACCGCAGCCACTCGTCCCGATGCTGCGCGATGAACGTGTCATCGTGGAGGTGCGGATAGCGCTGCCGGACCCGCTCGATCTCCTCGGCCTGCCCAGGAGACAGGCCCTCAGCGGGATCCAGACACCAGACGCCCGCAAGCAGACCTTGCTGACGCAGCACCTCGTGGACGCCGGCGATCACGCCGTGGAAGTCGTTGCCCGGGTCGAAGACGGCCTGGTTGACGTCCACCATGTCGGCCGCGGCGGCACCGAGCCTGCGATAGGCCTCGATGTCGCCCGCAGCGGCGCGATGGGCGCATTCCAGCATCCTCACCGCCGCGCGTGTGCCCACGGCCCACTGCCCGAGCAGGCCTCCGACGAAGCGCAGCGTGCGAGGTCCTTCCGGCGAGTCGACGTGGAACTCGGCCAAGAGGTCCGCCACGATCGCGTCGTCATTGCCGGTGTAGAGCGCGACCGCGTCGGCGCGCCCGGACTCGGCCACTCCGCGGACCAGCTCCAGAGTGCGGTAACGATCGAACGGTGCCGACTTGACGGCGACGACGGATGGGATCTGGGCGAACGCGCGCCAGAACGAGCGTCCGAGCACGGGGCCGCCGATGGCCTCCTGTAGATAGAACCCGATGAGCGGAAGCACCTCGCCGACGGCTCGCGCCCGGTCCAGCAGCTTGGCGTCGTCCGCGCCGGGCAGTCGCGGACTGATGAGCACGGCGTCGTAGCCCAGGCTCCGCGCCAGCTCGGCCTCCGCGACGGCCTGTGCGGTGTCGCCGGCGACGCCTGCGACCCGCACGACATGCGTGCCCGCACGCCCGTCCAGCTCCTCGGCGGCGAGTGCCAGGACGGGCTCGAACAGGCCGTGTCGCGGATCGCGGATCTCGAACTGGGTGGTGTGCACCCCGACGGCGATGCCACCGGCGCCGGCGTCGATGTAGTAGCGGGTGAGTGCACGCTGGCGTCGCTCGTCGAGCGTGCGCGCCGAAGTGAGCGCGAGGGGGTGGGCCGGGATGACGGCGCCGCGCGACAGCGTCGTCGCCGCTTCGGGGCGCAGGGGCGGTGCTGCGCTCATCAGAACTTCCCGTCTCGCACGGCCCACTTCGTCGGCTTCGCTGTCAGCGGGAGCCCGTCGCGCAGCCACGCCGCCTGCCATCGGATCAGGGTCTCGGCGGAGACCGGCGGGTATCCGAACAGAGCCATGCAGCGACGTGAGTCGCTCAGCAGAGCGGTCGGCTGGGGCTCATCGGCGAAAGTGACGTCGCAGTCGAGGAGCTGTGCGAACCGGCGCGCCACGGACTCCACGCTCAGCAGCTCCGGCCCGGTGAGGTTGACCGTGAAGACATCCGGCGAAGCATGGGTGAGGCTGCGCAGCACCACCTCGTTCGCGTAGCCCTGCCACACGACGTTCACGTTGGCAGTGGCGAGCGAGATGGGATCGCCGTCCCGAACAGCGCTGCCGATGTCGGCCAGCACGCCGTACCGCAGGTCTACGGCGTAGTTGAGCCGGATGACGGCCACCCGCGTGCCGCGTTCCTGCGCGCCGAACTCGAACACGCGCTCTCTGCCGAGGCACGACTGCGCGTACTCGCCGATCGGCGCGGGTGCGACCTCCTCCGTCGCGCCTCCTGAGGAAGCCGGCACGAACGGATAGACGTTCCCCGTCGAGAGCACCGAGAGGGAGCTGTCGCGATAGCGACGCGCGACTCGATCGGGAAGCGCTGCGTTCACTTCCCATGCCCACGAGGCGTTCGTCGCGGCGCCGAACTTCGCTCCCACCATGAAGATCACGTTCGAGCCGTCGGGAAGCACCGAGAGATCGTCGTTCGCGACAAGGTCGAAGGGGACGACGTCGACACCCGCCGCAGCCAGCCGCATGCGGACACCCTCGTCGCCGAACCGGGACACCGCGTGTACGCGGTCGTCGGTGCGGCCTGCGGCATCCATGGCCCTCCTCGCCAGCATGGCGAGGGTAGGACCCATCTTCCCGCCGGCACCCAGGATCACCAGGTCGCCGGCTCCTGACGCCATGTCCTCCACCAGCCCGTCGCTGGGCAGGCTCAGAGCCGACTCCAACTCCGCTTCCGAGGCGAACCCTCGTGTGCTCACTGCCGTTCCTTCCATTCCTCAGCCCTTGATGCCTGTTCCTGTGACGCCTTCCTGCACGTACCTCTGGGCCACGAGGTAGGCCAGGAAGATGGGTACGAGGGCGACGACGGATCCCGCGAGCATGACGCTCAGCGGCACGTTCTGCTCGTGCAGCGACGAGATTCCGACGGTGAGCGTGAACATGTCATTCGACTTCGCGATGATCAGCGGCCAGAGGAAGTCGTTCCAGTGCCACAGGAAGACGAAGATCCCGAGTGTGGCCAGCACGGGCTTGCACAGCGGCAGAACGATCTGCATCACGATGCGGAACTCTCCGGCGCCGTCGATCTTGGCCGCCTCGAAGAGCTCATCAGGCAACCCGCTGATGAACTGACGCATCAGGAAGACCGCCTGCGCGTTGGCGAGCGTCGGCAGGATCAGGCCCCAGTACTCGTTCACGCCCCCGAGCCCGGCCATGAGGATGAACGTCGGGATGAGCGTGACCTGGAACGGCACCATCACCATTGCCAAGAACGACCAGAAGATGACCTCCTTGCCGGCGAACCGCTTCTTCGCGAACGCGTATCCCGCGAAAGTCGACAGCAGCAGCACCGCGACGACCGAAACGAGCGAATACACCAGGGTGTTGAACAGCCACAGCAGGATGTTCTGTCCTGACAGGACCTGCTCGTAGGACGCGAAGGAGAGATCACCCCACGGGAGGAGCGACTGCGGGAAGTCGACGACCATGCCGGGCTTCAGGCTCAGCACGACCATGGCATAGAAGGGGAAGAAGCTGAAGATCGCCGCGACGCTCAGCCACACCCAGCGGATGACGATGCCCAGGCCCGTGGGCTCGAGCGCCCGGTACGATCGTCGGCGCAGGTGCGCCGTGGCCGTCGTTGTCATTTCTGCTTTCCGATCACGAGGCGCTGGATGAGCGCGACGACGAGAGTCATGACGAACAGGGCGACGCCGGCCGCCGCCGCATACCCGTAGTCGAAGTAGCGGAAGCCCTGGTCGTAGATGAGGTAGACCAGCGAGTAGCTGGCGTTCGCCGGGCCTCCCTGGGTCATCACGTAGATGACGTCGAAGACCTGGAAGGCCGCCGTCGTCTCGATGACGGCGAGGAAGAAGACCGTCGGCCGCAGGTGCGGAAGGATGATCCATCGGAAGCGCTGCCAGGCGCTGGCCCCGTCGACGAGTGCGGCCTCCTCGAGTTCTCGCGGGATGTCCTGCATGGCCGCGATCATGATCATCATCCCGTAGCCGAAGCGCGACCAGACCCCGACGACGACCACGGCCGGCACCACGAGGACGGTGCTCGCCAGCCACGAGCCGCCGAGCCCGAGAGGGGTCATCAGAGCCGACCAGGGTCCGTTGGCGGAGAAGATCCAGACGAAGATCGAGCCCGCGAGCACAAGCGAGGTGATGACCGGGAGGAAGAACAGCGAGCGGAAGAAGCGCGATCCCTTGAACGCCCGTCGCACCCCGAGCGCCATCACCGTGGACAGCACGAGCGAGAGCGGAACAGCGAAGGTCGTGTAGAGAACCGTCGTGGTCAGGGCACGCCAGAACAGCGGATCGGTCACGAGGCGTTCGAAGTTCTCCAGTCCCCGCCACGCGATCTCCCCGGAGATGTCGTAGTCGAACAGACTCAGGGCGATCCCGACGATCGTCGGACCGAACCGGAACGCCAGGAACAGCAGGAACGCCGGCAGGACGAACAGAAGCGCGATGCGCGCTTCACGACGCGCCAGAATCCGGGAGGCTCTTCCCGGCGCTCTGCCGAGAGGAGGGTCGATTCTCGGAGGAGCCGCCAGCGGTGGTGCCGTCGTCATCGTCGATCCTTCACATCGAGAGGGGCGTGCAGAAGGCGCACGCCCCTCGTTCGCCGGCTACTTCAGAAGCGGTTCGGCTGCCGCCGCGGCCGCGTCGAGCGCTTCCTCCGGGGTCTTCGCACCCAGCAGGGCCGCTTGGATCTCGGGAGAGAGCACCCCCATGAGTGCGCGGGAGCTCGTCGCGAGCTCGCCCACCGTCGTGTCCGGCACGTACTGCTCGACCTGACCCAGAAGGGTGTCGGGCGCGTGCAGCGGCTCGGTGGACTTCAGCGCCGAGAAGAATCCGGCCTCGAGCAGGTAGGGCTCCAGGACCTCGGCGCTGGTGGCGAACTCGGCGAACTGAGCTGCGGCGTCCTTGCTCTTCGAGCTCTTCAGCATCGAGAGCGACCCGACGGTGCCGTACGCAACCGACTTCTCCTCGGTCAGCGGAGGCAGGACGGCGATGTCCTCGCCCCAGAAGGGCTCGAGCTCGACGACGGAGTTGTTCCAGGTGCACCCGACCTTGCCCTGCGCCAGCGGGGTCTGCTCGATCGGCACCTGGCTGGTGAGCACGCTCGGCTCGAGAGCCCCCATTCCCGCCAGGTCGGTGAGGAACGTCAGAGCCTCGAGCCCTTCCTCACTGTTAAAACCGACTTCGCCGTCTTCGGTGTACACCTCGCCACCCGCCTGCCAGAGCAGCGGGTAGAAGGTCATGTTGAGGGTGTTCTCCGCTGATGCGGGGTAGGCCAGCGCGTACATCCCCGCCTCGACGAACTGCGGAGCCATCTCCAGCACGTCGCCCCACGTCTCGGGGAACTCCGATACGCCGGCCGCCTCGAACGCGGCGGGGTTGCACAGCAGCGTCATGGCGCTGGTGAGCACCGGCGCACCCATGATGCCCGGCTCCAGCGTGATGGAGGTCTTGACGTTGTCGAGGAGGTCCGAGATGCGGTCCTCGCTGAGATAGTCGTCCAGGGGCTCGATGGAGTTCTCGTAGGCCGCCAGCTGGTCGGGGACGAGATACACCAGATCCGGGCCCTTGTTCGCGGCGATGGCCGTCTGGAGGCTCTCGTCGCGATTGGCCCAGGGGAAGATCTCGTACTCGACGTCGATGCCCTCGTGCTCAGCCTCGAACGCCTCGATCGTGGCGTCCCAGAATTCCTTGTGCTTCTTCTCGTCGGCGATCACCGGATACATCCACAGCGTCACCCGCTGGTCACCGCCGGCCTCGCCGGCTCCTCCCGCGCAGCCGGCGAGCAGCCCCACGGCTGTGAGACCGACCGCCGCCGTCATGAACTTCCCAACACGCATGATGCTCCTTCGCAGATTCTCGTGTAGCACTGTGGACCCGGTCGCCATTATGACAGTGGTCGGTGATAATTGGTCAAGCGTTTCGCGTAACGTCTTTGTTTCGCAACCGTTACCCCGGCGTGAGCGGACCATGGATTCCGCTGACGCGCTGTGCTAATTTGAGCCCACCGCTCACCGGACCAGGAAGGAGGGCGGATGCTCCAGCCGACGTCGCCTGTCACGCTCCGGCTCGCTCTTCGCCTCCGCGACCACGGATCCCACACCGTGAGCGAGCTCGCCCGCGCGCTGGACATCTCCCGCACCTCCGTCGAGACGAGCCTGGCGCCACTGTGGGACGCAGGCCTGGTACGCGATGCGCCGGTCACCCCGGCGCGCGGCGCGGGCCGGCCCGCGCGCAGATTCTCGTTCGACGCGTCGGCGGGCGTCGTGGCCGGCGTGGACGTGGGTGTCCACAGCATCCGCATCGTCCTGTCGGATCTCGCCGGTGGCGTGCGGGCGCAGCGCTCGTTCGCGGGGCTGAAGCCTGACGAGGATGGTGCGGCGCAGCTGCTGGATGTCGTCGCCGACATCGAACACACCCTGCGCGAGGCGGGCGTGGAGCCCTCGCATCTGCGCGCCATCGGCGTCGCGCTGCCCGGGATCGTCGATGACGCCGGCAGGGTCGTGGCATCCGTCGTGCTTCCGACGTGGTCGGGTATCGACGTCGCCGGACACCTGCACGCGGCTTTCTCGTGCCCCGTCGTCATCGACAACGGCGTGCGTCTGGCGGCCGTCGCGGAGCATCATCTCGGCGCGGCGCGGCTCGTCGACGACGTGCTCTACCTGTCGGTGGGCAATCGCGTCGCGGCGGGACTGATCCTCGCCGGCACGCCGCGACGCGGTGTCCACAACGTCGCCGGCGACATCGGGCGGCTCGCGTTCCGCGGCTGGGACGCGCAGACCGGGCAGATCGAGTGGCACAGCGCCGACTCCGCCGAATCGGTGTTCCAGCAGGCGGAGGAAGGCGACCAGGCCGCCCGTACAGAACTGGACGCCTTCATCGAGGAGCTGGCGCGGGGCATCGCGACGCTCGTGATGGCGGTCGACCCGGCGCTGGTGGTCATCGGCGGCGGAGTGTCGCTGGCGCGTGAGCGGCTGCTGACGCCGCTGCGTTCGGCTGTGACGCGACGCATCGCGCTCCCGTTCGACATCCCCATCGTGGCGGCGCGCCTGGGGCCGGACGCCGCCGCTCACGGCGCGCTCGTCTTCGCGTTCACCCGATGCACGGCGAGCATCTACGGATTCGGCGGCATGCCGGCTCCCCCCGTCACACCGCTGAACACCGTGCCGCACCCGGCCACGCCCGAGCGGACGCCCTCCGCCGCCATCCCCACCTGATCACTTCCGACGAGGATTCTGATGCGACAACTCAACGTCGGCCTCATCGGCGCCGGCGGCATCTCCCATGTCCACGCCGACGCCTGGCGGGCGCTCGGAGCGAACGTCCGGGTGCACTCCCACCATGGCGCCCAGCAGCTGGCGACGATGTACGGATTCACCGTCGCCGACTCGCTCGGAGACCTGTTCGCGCACGCCGACATCGTCGACATCGTCACGCCCACCGACACCCATGTCGACCTGGTGAGCGCCGCCATCGCCGCGGGACTCGACGTCATCTGCGAGAAGCCGCTCGCGCCCAGCGCCTCCGAGGCGCGAGAGCTGGCCGATGCGGCGGAGGCTGCCGGCGTGAGGCTCTTTCCGGCACACGTGGTCCGATACTTCGACGAGTACCGCGCGATCAAGGAGCGTGTCGCCGCCGGCGCGATCGGGAGGCTCGCCACGCAGCGGTTCTACCGGATGGGATCGGCGCCCACGTCGCCATGGTTCTTCCGCGAGAGCGCCGGCGGCGGAATCGTGCGTGACCTGATGATCCACGACATCGACCAGGCGCTGTGGTACGCCGGCCCCGTCACGTCGGTGTACGCCTCGCAGAACCCGACGACCGCGAAAGGCGCCGTCCCTCAACCGGTCACCGCGCATGTCGTCCTCACGCACGCCAGTGGGGTCATCAGCCACATCCAGGGGAGCTGGCTGCCGCAAGGCACGCCGTTCCGGGTGGGCGTCGAGGTCTCGGGCACGGAAGGGCGCCTGACATACAGCAGCTCCGCCGACCAGGCACTGCTGGTGGACACCGTCGCCGCCGAAGCGGAACAGTACCTGCCACCCGTGTCCTCCGGCGACACTCCTTACCGTCGCGAGATCGCCGACTTCGTCGCCTCGATCACGGCAGGTGCGGATGCCGCCGTCGGCCCCGCCGATGCGGTTGCCGCCGTCGCGGTCACCGATGCCGCCTATGCCTCGCTCGCCACGGGCTCGCCCGTCACCCTCGAGGAGGGAATCCGATGAGGGCCGTCAGGATCGCTGTCCTGTCTTTCGCGCACACGCATGCGATCAGCTACGTCGACGTCCTGCGGCGGATGCCGGGTGTCGAGGTGCTGGCGGCCGACCCAGACGGGCGACGTGCTCCCGACCAGGCGCCACGAGGCGCGGAGCTGGCCGCACTGCTGGGTGTCGACTACGTCGACACGTACGAGGAGGCGTTCTCGTGGAGACCAGACGCCGTCGTCGTCACCGCCGAGAACGCGGCGCACCGCGACCTGGTGATCCGCGCCGCCGAGGCCGGCGCGCATGTTCTGTGCGAGAAGCCGCTGGCCACTTCGCTCGCCGACGCCGCTGAGATGCGGGATACCTGCGAACAAGCGGGGGTCCACCTCGCGGTGGCGTATCCCGTGCGCTTCGCGCCGGAGTTCCGCGACGTCCTCGACCGGGTGCGAAGCGGGTCGCTGGGTCGCGTGCTGGGCGTCACGGGTGTGAACAACGGCAAGCTTCCCGGGGATAGAGCGTGGTTCACCGACGCCGCGCTCGCGGGCGGCGGCGCCCTCGTCGATCACGTCGTCCACTGCGCGGACCTGTTCGACGAGCTTCTCGGTGAGCGCGCCGCCGCCGTCCGCGCGGTATCCAATCGCATCCTGCATGCGGACACGGCGCCGGGCGTCGAGACGGGGGGACTGGTGAGCATCACGTATCCCAGTGGCGTGGTGGCGACCATCGACTGCTCCTGGAGCTGGCCCATGAGCTCCGCCACGTGGGGCGGGCTGACGCTGCAGATCGTCGCCGAGCGCGGGACCGTGACGGTGAGTCCGTTCGCGAAGGGTGTGAGCGGGCATGACACGACCGGGGAGACGTGGACTCCGACAGGAAGCGACCTCGACTTCCTCCTGCTGACCGAGTTCGTGGACGCGGTGCGCGACGGTCGCCCGCCTATACCGGACGCGGGTGCGGGTATCCGCACCCTCGAGATCGTGAAGGCCGCGCAGGCTTCGGATGCCGCGGGAGGCGCCGTGGTGTCCCTCGACGCACTCCCGGTCGGCGCGCGATGACCGACACGCGTCCGAAGACATGGCGAGAGCGCGCGCTCGCGGTGATCCCCCTCGGCTCCAGTACGAACTCGAAGGCCCCTTTCCTGCTTCCCGAGGAGCCCGAGGTGATCGTCCGGGGCAGGGGGTGCCGTGTGTGGGACGACAGCGGCCGTGAATTCATCGACTTCCGCAACGCCCTCGGTCCGGTGACCCTCGGCTACGCCGATCCGGGGGTCGATGCCGCGATCGCCGCGCAGCTCTCGGACGGCATCCTGTTCGGCCATCCGCACCCTCTGGAGACGCGCGCTGCGGAGCTGTTCTGCGAGCTCGTGCCCGGCGCCGAGGCGGTCCGATTCCTCAAGACCGGGGGAGAGGCGCTTGCGGCGGTCATCCGCGTCGCCCGCGCCTTCACCGGGCGTGATCGGGTCGTGCAGATCGGCTACAACGGCTGGCTCAACGCGCTGGCCCCGGGAGCTCGGGTGCTCCCGGGGACGCAGGCGTCCGACGTCGCCGGCGTGCCGCGCGTCCTGGCGGAGCTGCACCATCAGATTCCGTGGGAAGACCGCGAAGCGCTCGAGGGGGTGTTCCGCGATCACGGCCACGACATCGCCGTGATCCTCGTGGCGGCGGACTACGCCGATCTGCCGCGGAGCAGCGGATTCTACGAGTTCCTTCGTCACCTGGCCGATGAGCATGGAGCGCTGCTGGCGTACGACGAGATGGTCACCGGTTTCCGGGTCGCGGTCGGCGGCATGGCGGAGTACTCGGGGGTGCTGCCGGACCTGGCTGTGTACGGCAAAGGCATCGCCAACGGCATGCCGTTGGCGGTGTACAGCGGCCGGCGCGACGTGCTCTCCGTGCTCGACCGGGGCCAGGTGGTGGTCAGCTCGACGTATGCGGGCGAGACGCTCTCGCTCGCCGCGGCGATGGCCGTCATGACGGCGTATCGCGACGAGGACGTCATCGGCGTTCTGCGGCGCCGCGGGGCGCAGCTGTTCGGGGGCCTCAACACGCTTCTCGCGAAGCACGGCGTTCCAGCCGCGCTGAGAGGGGAGCCGGTCTGCCCGCAGATCACCGCCACGGACCCGGCGATCCTGCAAGAGATCCTGCGTGCCGGCTATCGCCACGGTGTCTCGCTCTACTCGGTGGTGTACGTCAATCGCGCGCACGAGCGGGCCGACATCGACGAAGCACTCGCCCGGATGGACCGAGCCCTCGCCGAGGTGGGAGACGCTCGATGAACGGCGTCGACGTCCATACTCACCTCGCGGGCGACCGCTTCGATCCCGGGATCTTCGCGCAGGGCGAGCGACTCGGAATCGGCACGTTCCTGTGCAGCAACATCGGCGCCTACATTCATCACCCCGATCCCGACGAGGTCCACGCCATGAACCGCTCGCTCGTGACGGAGCTGGCGCGGTACCCGGACAAGCTGAAGGGGTACTGCTATGTCAACCCGCGCGGGGGACGGGAGAGCCTGGCGGACCTTCGACGCTGTGTCGAAGACCACGGCATGATCGGCATCAAGCTGTGGGTCGCGACGCTGGCCGACGACCCGCTCGTCGATCCGTTCCTGGACTATGCCGCCGCGCACCGGCTCATCGTGCTCACCCACGCGTGGCGCAAGACCGTGGGTCAGCTGCCGCACGAGTCCACCGCGTCGCATGTCGCCCGCGTGGCGGCCCGCCATCCTGATGTGCGCTTCGTCATGGCTCATCTGGGTGGACAGCCGGAGTCCGCGCTGAACGCGGTGCGCCCGCACCCGAACGTCGCGGTGGACACCTCGGGGACGATCATCGGACGCGGGGAGGTGGCGCTCGCGGTGCAGCGGCTGGGGGTGCAGCGCGTCGTCTTCGGCTCCGACCTGCATCACGCCTGTCTCTCGGCGAATGTGGGAAAGGTGCTGGGCGCCGGGCTCGACGACGACGCCCTTGCGCAAGTGCTGGGCGGAACCGCGGCGACGTGGCTCGCGCAGGTGACGGCATGAGCGATGTGCCCGCGCGCCGGCTGCTGTCGTCATTCGCCGAGGCTGACGCCGTCGACGTCAGCTGTCACCTGGGGCAGTGGCCCTTTCGCCTGCAGGCATGCGCCGACGCCGGAGACCTGCGTGCGTATGCGCGCTCGCACGGCATTCGTGCGATCTGGGTCTCGCACCTGGCGGCGCTGTTCGGCTTCGATACCCGTACCGGCAACGAAGCGTGTCTGCGGGTGTGCGCGGAGGATCCCCTCTTCCGCGTGTTCGCCGTGGTCGATCCCACGGATGAGATGTGGGAGGACGAGCTCATCTGGGCGCTGTCGGAGGGTGCCGTCGGCGTGCGCATCGCGCCGGGTTTCCACGGCTATCGCCTGCGACAGGCCCTTCCTGTCGCGGAGGCGTGCCGCGCGCGCGGCCTGCCGCTTCAGGTTCTCGTCCGCCTCGACGACGCCCGGGTGCGGCATCCCCGCTTCCAGGCGGACGATCCTCACGAGGAGGAGATCGCCGCCTTCCTCCGCGGTGCCTCCGGAGCAGCAGTCGTGCTCAGCGGGCTCCGGTGGGACGAGTGGCAGCGTGTTCTGCCGCATCTGGCCGATGCGCCGCCTCAGGGCGTGCTGCTGGACCTCTGGCATGTGAACGGCCCTTTCGCGGTCGCCGACGCGATCGGCAGCGAACCGGAGCGCTGGGTCTTCGGCTCAGGGATGCCGGTGCAGGCTCCGGAGCCGACCATGCTGCAGATCGCGGCATCCGATCTGGATCCCGCTGCGCGCGCGGCGATCGCCGGAGGAAACGCCCGTCGGCTGCTCGGCGAGGCGCTCGGCGCGGCGATCCCGTGAGCGCGGGCGTCCGCCCCCGTCAATGCTGTCCGTGGCGGTGGCGGTTGTGTAACCTCAACGCAGCGACACACCCGCAGGGAGGGGAACGATGAAGTTCTTGCAGCGGCTCGGCCGATCCATCATGCTTCCGGTGGCGGTGCTCCCGGTGGCGGCGATCCTCTCGGGGCTCGGCTACTGGATCAAGTCGGCAGCGGGTGACAATCTCGCCTCGACCTTCCTGAGCGCCGCGGGCGGCTCGCTCCTGGACAACATGGCGCTGCTGTTCGCGGTGGGCATCGCGCTGGGCATGGCGAGCAAGTCCGACGGCACATCCGCTCTCGCGGGCCTGGTCTCGTGGCTCGTGATCACCACCCTCCTCAGGCCCGAGACGGTCGCCTTGTTCCTGGGCGTCGACGACGTCAACGAGGTCGATCCCGCCTTCCTGCGGGTCCAGAACGTCTTCGTCGGCATCATCTGCGGCCTGATCGGCGCGTACTGCTACGACCGCTTCAAGGACACCAAGCTCCCCGACGCGCTGTCGTTCTTCTCCGGCAAGCGCTCGGTCGCGATCGTGACCGCCGGCTTCTCGCTGGTCGTGGCCATCATCCTGTTCTTCGTCTGGCCGTTCGTGTACACCGGCCTCGTGCAGTTCGGCGAGTGGATCGTCACCCTGGGACCCATCGGCACCGGCATCTACGGCTTCCTCAACCGGCTGCTCATCCCCGTGGGCCTGCATCACGCGCTCAACTCGGTGTTCTGGTTCGACGTGGCAGGCATCAACGACCTCAACAACTTCCTGGACGGCGCCGGGACGTACGGCGTCACCGGCCAGTACATGACCGGGTTCTTCCCGGTCATGATGTTCGGCCTCCCCGGCGCGGCGCTTGCGATGTACCTGACGGCCAAGACGACCCGCAAGAAGCTGGCCTACGGCATCCTGCTCTCGGGCGCGATCTCGTCCTTCTTCGTCGGTGTGACCGAACCCCTCGAGTTCGCGTTCATGTTCCTCGCCCCGGTGCTCTACCTTGTGCACGCCGTGTTCATGGGCATCTCGATGGCGATCAGCGCGATCCTCCCGGTGCGGATGGGATTCGGCTTCTCGGGCGGATTCATCGACCTCGTGCTCGGCTGGATGAACCCCATGGCGCAGAACCCGTGGCTGATTCTCGTCATGGGGGTGTTCTGGTTCTTCATCTACTTCGTCGTCTTCTACTTCTTCATCAAGCGCTTCAACCTGAAGACTCCCGGACGCGAAGACGAGGATGTGCTCGAGGCCGGCACGACGGCGGATGCCGACACGAAGGATGCCGCCTACCTGGCCACCGCCGACCGGTTCATCACCGCCCTCGGCGGCAAGGGAAACATCCTCGAACTGGACAACTGCGCCACGCGGCTGCGCATGGAGGTCGGTGACGTCAGCAAGGTGGACGACGCCGCATTGAAGCGTGCCGGTGCGGCGGGCACCATGAAGCCGGGCGGTCGGTCGGTGCAGGTCGTCTACGGGCTCAACGTCCAATTCGTCAAGGACGCCATGGAGCGTCTGATGTCGGGTCAGGCCTCGGTGCCCGACGGCGCGAAGCCGACGGCCGATGACATGGTCGGGGGATCGGCGGTGCAGACGAAGGCACGCCCGGTCACCACGATCACCCTCCGTCAGCCGGTCGAAGGCCGCGTGGTGCCGCTGTCAGAGGTTCCCGACCCCACCTTCGGTCAGGGCATCATGGGTCCCGGTGCGGCGATCGAGCCGACCGGTGACACCGTGATCGCGCCGGCGGATGCCACGGTCGGGGCGACCTTCGACACCGGTCACGCCGTCGCGCTGGTCCTCGAGGACGGCACCGAGCTGCTCATCCACGTCGGCATCGACACGGTGCAGATGAAGGGCGACGGCTTCCGCACCCTCGTGGAGAAGGGTCAGGCGGTCCGTGCCGGCACGCCGCTGCTGCGGTTCGACCCGGCGAGGATCCGCGCGGCGGGGCATCCCACCATCACCGCGGTCGTCGTGCTGAACAACGCCGATGCGCGCATCGACTTCGAATGACGATCGTCACATCGCGTTGCCGATGTAGGAGTACTTGACGAAGACCTCCGGGGCCAGGCCCGCCTCCTCGAGGACGCCCTGCACGGCGCTGAGCATGTAGCTGGAATCCCAGCCCATGTACAGCGAGTGGTCGTCGTCGAGCCGGTCCCACTGCCCGTTCCATGACTGCGCGGTGTAGACGGGGCCGCCACGGCGCCGGCTGTACGCCACGACGGCGTCGCGCGCATCGGCCCACAGTCGCTTGAACACCCGATTGAACAGGTGCTTGACGTCGTAGACCTCCCAGTGCTCGCCGCAGTACTCCACGTACGACCACTCCCGGTGCCAGCCGGCAGGCCACCCCCTCCGACGGATGGCGTCGAGGATGGGCGTGAGCCCGTCGTCGTCGATGAGCGACGCGCTCGCGCGGCGCCACACCTCGAGGAACCGTGCGGTGAGCTGCGTCGTGCGGGCCGCTATCGCCGCGGTTCCCCACGCGTCGACGGAGGCCAACTCCGATGTCGTGGGCACCGCGCTGCGCGCGTAGAGCGATCGCTTCTCGGGGAACGACCGATCCAGCGCGCGAAGAGCCAGGTCCTCCTCCAGCACAGCGAGATTGCCGATCGTCTTGGCCAGCGCGCGGTGGCTGTTCTGTTCGTCGTCGGAGTACGAGGCCCACTCGCGGACGCCGTCGCCCGACCAGGAATCGCTCGGTGCAAGCGGGAAGATGTGCTCGATGCCGACGTCCGCGGTGTCGTCGAGACCGGCGATGCGGGCCAGGATGTAGCGGGCGTGGGGGAGCTCGGAGTACTTGAGCGCGACGCTGACACGCTCGTCCGACGGGGTGATCCGCGAGACCGCCGTGACGAGGGCATCGAAGCCCTCCTCGCGGGCTCGGCAGAGGCGGGCTACCAGACGCTCCGTGCCGATCCCGACGACGGAGCGTCGCACGAGGAGCGACTGCACCAGCTCGAGCGTCTGAAGCAGCTCGTCGCGATCGATCCTCCCCAGCTCGAAGTCGCGGTAGCTGCGCATGACCAGCGGATACATGACGGTGCCGAAAGTGTTGAGGTACGCGAGGTGGCGGCCGATCTCGGCATCCGTCGCCTCGCTCGGCACGAGCAGCGTTCGGTAGACGTGGGCCAGCGCCCGCCACTCCTCGGCATGGGCGACGAGCTCGGTGAGCTCCAGGCGCGGGAAGCGCTGACGGAAGGCGTCGTACACGCCACGTCCGCCGACGACGGTGACCTCCCGCCCCGTGGTCATCACGAGGTACTGGCGCCAGAAATCGGCGATCGAATCGCCCGTGCTCTGCTCGATCGGCTGCCAGAACTGCGCTTCGATCTCGCGCTGCTCGGCGTGCGACAGCCCCATCAGCACGTAGTTGTGGATCAGCTCATGGTCACGCAGCGGCTCGCCGGTGGAGTTGAGGCTCTCGAAGATCTGCTGCGCATTGGCGCCCGCTCCGAGTGTGATGGCGACATGCTCGAGCTTCTGCAGACCGCGCCATATCCGCGGCGCCTCCTCGAGGCTGATCTGACTGCGGAAGAACGCGTAGTTGTCGTCGAAGCGGGAATCGCGCTCCTGGCCGGCGGGAAGCGGAAGGTCCAAGACGACGCGCTCGAAGACCTCCGCCCAGGCACGGTGCGGACGCAGCTTCGTTCGCGTCGGATCGTCCGAGTGGACCAGGACGCGCGCGAGCTCATCGGCGAGGGCCGGATCCGCCTCCCGGACGGTGTGATGGAGGGCTGCCACGAGCAGCATGAGGGTCGTCGTGCGCTGCTGCCCGTCGATGAGGACGAGTTCCCGGCCGTCGCCGTCTCTGCCGTCGCTTGCGGAAGAGAGGATGGATCCGATGAAGTGCATGCGACGATCGTCCAGATCGGCGACGGCGCGGATGTCCGCGAGAAGCTGCTCGCAGCCTCCGATGTCCCACCGATACTGCCGCTGGTAGACCGGGACCACGATCGTCCAGTCGGAACCGGAGAGCCATCCGATCGTGTTGACAGCGCTTGCGTCGACATTCGTGGCGTTCACCATGGCTCATTCAGTCTATGCGGGCCGGTCTCCACGGCGACCGCGCACCGCCGCGCCCCCCAGGACCGGCGAGCGCGCCGAGGTAGGCTTGCCTAAGTTGAGCCTGTTAAAACGTGCTGGCTCACTGACCGAAAGGCATGATTCGTCATGGGTTACATCAAGTCCGCCGCTCTGGAAGAGACCGGCTACGTCGTCCTCGACCGCTACAACCAGGAGCTCGACCCCAAGGAGTGGCTCGACCTCGAGTACAACGACTGGAAGTCCTCGGGCGACACGCGCTTCGCGCCACTGGCGAGCGCGTTCGGCGAGATCGAGTGCAACGGCTTCTGGAACCACAAGCCGCCGCGCACGGACAAGGACGGCGTCTGGATCCCGTCGCAGGTCGAGAAGGCGCCGAACCTGGTGCGCCGCGCCCAGGAGCCGGGCGCGAACGTGGGACGCTGCCGGGTCATCGAGCTGCAGCCGACCCCCTACGGCGAGTGCCTGTACAACCTCCACCAGGACGACAACAACCGCCTGAATCCCGACGGCACCGGTTGGGTGGTCCGCGGCTTCTTCAACCTGACGGACGACAAGGACAGCTTCTTCGTACTCCGCGAGAACCGCACCGACCCCCAGGGTGAGGTGCGCATCGCGCTTCCGGCCGGCGCACAGCTCATCATCGACACGCAGCGCCTGTGGCATGCCGCCACTCACGTCGGAACCGAGCCCCGCTACTGCCTCATCACGTCCTGGACGTCGGGCCCCGAGCTCGACGCGTACATCGAGAAGTACAACGGTGTGAACCGCGTGGAGAGCGTCGAGGTGCCCCAGGACGTCCTCGACGCCGGGTACGCGGAGCAGGCTCGCAGGGACGCCGCCCGTGCCGCGTACTACGCGGCCAAGGGTCAGGCCGAGGTCCGCGCGATGAGCGAGGCCTGAGTCACCGCCTCCCTCGAGGGCCCCTGTCCCGAGTGGACAGGGGCCCTCTGTTCGCACGTCGGCGGGGAGGGCGGAAACGGATCGCGAATGACAGCCTTGTGATTCGGGGCGTCGACGGGTCATAATGGCCGCAGCACAACCGAACAGCACGCCGTGAGCCGGTCAGGTCGTAGGGGAAGACGTACCTGACGAACGGAGAGATCATGGCGACACCACAAGCGCGTGGAGTGATCTTCATTCACTCCGCGCCGCGAGCGTTGTGCCCCCACCTGGAGTGGGCGGTAGGGCGCGTCCTCGGGCGTGCTGTCAACTTCGAGTGGGCCGACCAGCCGGTGCTCGGCGGCAGCCGCCGGTCGGAGTTCTACTGGGAGGGACCCGCCGGCACCGGGGCGGCTTTGGCGACCGCGATCCGCGGGTGGGAGCACCTGCGCTTCGAAGTGACCGAGGATCCCACACCCCGCAGCGACGGCGGCCGCTGGCTGCACACGCCGGGCCTGGGCATCCACTACGCGCAGACCGACAGCGCCGGCAACGTCGTCGTCGGCGAGGACCGCATCCGCTATGCGATGGAGATCGCCGGCGCGGATGCGATGGAGCTGCACCGCGAGCTGCAGGTCGCTCTCGGCGCGGCGTGGGACGAGGAGCTCGAACCGTTCCGCCACGCGAGCGACGAAGCACCCGTCGTGTGGCTGCACAAGGTCGGCTGACCCCGCACATCACGCGAGCACAGCCCCCACACGAGGGCGGAGCGAGGCGCCACTACCGAGGCTCGGAGGCCGATGATCCCGGGCCGCGGGACCGCGAATCACCGCCTGACACGACAGACGCCCCCGGAGCGGAGAACCCGCTCCGGGGGCGTCCTGGGTGTGCGCTGCGACTCAGACGGATGCGAATGCGGCGACGGCGTTGTGGCCGCCGAAGCCGAACGAGTTGCTGATCGCCAGGTGGTCGCCGGCGGGCAGAGGCGTCGGGCTGCCCGAGATGCAGAAGGGGACTTCGGGGTCCTGCGTGGTGATGTTGATCGTCGGGGGAGCGACGCGGTCACGAAGCGCGAGCACCGTGAAGATGGCCTCGAGGGCGCCGGTTCCTCCCAGCAGGTGCCCCGTGGAGGCCTTGGTCGCCGACACGGGGATCTCGTCGATGCGGTCGCCGAACACCGCCTTGAGCGCGGTGTACTCGTTGGGGTCGCCCACCGGGGTCGAGGTGGCGTGCGCGTTGATGTGCGTGACGTCGTCGGGAGAGGCGTCCGCCATCTCCAGCGCCATGCGGACGGCGCGCGCGGCGCCCAGGCCCTCCGGGTCGTTCGCGGTGATGTGGTACGAATCGGCCGTGACGCCCCCGCCGACGACGCTCGCGTAGATCTTGGCGCCGCGTGCCTTCGCGTGCTCCTCTGTCTCGAGGATCAGCACGCCGGCGCCCTCGCCCATGACGAAGCCGTCGCGGTCGACGCTGCACGGGCGGGATGCGGTGGCCGGGTCGTCGTTGCGTCGCGAGAGCGCCTGCATCGACGCGAAGGCGGCGACCGTGATGGGGTGGACCGCCGACTCGGTGCCGCCGGCGATCACCACGTCGGCGTAGCCGGCGCGCAGGTGCTCGACCGCGTTCACGATGGACTCGGTGCTCGATGCGCAGGCGCTGGCCACCGTGCGCGCGTAGGCACGCGCGTTGAAGTGCAGCGAGAGATTGCCCGCCGCGGCGTTCGGCATGAGCATCGGCACGGTCATCGGCATGACGCGCCGCGGCCCCTTCTCACGCAGCGTGTCCCATGCATCCAGCAGCGTCCATACACCGCCGATTCCCGTCGCGAAGTCCACGCCCAGACGCTCGGGCGCCACATCGGGGCTGCCGGCGTCGGCCCACGCCTCGAGCGCTGCCACCATGGCGAACTGCGATGCGGGGTCCAGGCGCTTGGCGACGGGACGCTCCAGCACGGTGTCGGGACGCACCTTCGCCTGTGCGGCGAAGGTGACGGGCAGCTGATACTTCTCGACCCAGTCGTACTCAAGGGTCCGGGCTCCGGAGGCGCCCTCGAGCAGTGCGGACCAGCTCTCGGGTGCCGTGCCTCCGATGGGCGACGAGGCCCCGATGCCGGTGACGACGATGCGGGAGTTGCTCATGCGTTCGTGATCCCTCGTGGGTTCGCCGGTGGGGGCCGGAGCCCCCACCGCTGGGTTGTCACGCCTGGTTCGACGTGATGTAGGTGACGGCGTCGCCGACGGTCTTGAGGTTCTTGACCTCGTCGTCGGGGATGGTGACGCCGAACTTCTCCTCGGCGTTGACGACGATCGTCATCATCGAGATCGAGTCGATGTCGAGGTCGTCGGTGAACGACTTCTCGAGCGCGACCTCGTCGGCCGAGATGCCGGTCTCGTCGGTGATGAGCTCCGCCAGTCCGGCGAGGACCTCGTCGTTGGTGAATGCCATTGTCTCTCCTGTTTTCTTCGGGGGAACGTGGGCCCGGGCGGACCGGGTCTCAGTTTAGGGTCGGCCGTCGCGGCGTCAGGGAAGGACGATCACCTGCGCGCCGAAGACGAGGCCCGCGCCGAAGCCGATCTGCAGCGCCAGGCCGCCGCTGAGCTCCGGGTGCTCCTCGAGCAGGCGATGCGTCGCGAGGGGGATGGACGCGGCCGAGGTGTTGCCCGTGGTCTCGATGTCACGCCCGATCACGACGGTGTCGGGAAGCTTCAGCTGCTTGGCGAACTCGTCGATGATGCGCATGTTGGCCTGGTGCGGGATGAACGCGGCGAGGTCGGATGCCTCGACGCCGGCCGCCTCGAGCGCCTGACGTGCGACCTTGACCATCTCCCACACCGCCCAGCGGAAGACCGTGGGGCCCTCCTGCCGAAGCGTCGGCCACGGCGCCGCGCCGTCACGGAATTCGGTGAGGGTGTGGTTCATCCCCACCGCGTCCGCCTTCGAGCCGTCGGACCCCCACACCGTGGGGCCGATCCCCGGAGTGTCGCTCGGCCCGACGACGACCGCGCCGGCACCGTCGCCGAGCAGGAACGAGATGCTCCGGTCGGTCGGGTCGACGATGTCGCTGAGCTTCTCGGCGCCGACGACGACGGCATAGTGGGCGACTCCGCCGCGGATCAGGGCATCGGCCTGCGCGACGGCGTACGCGAAGCCGGCGCACGCGGCGTTCACGTCGTACGCGGCGGCCGGGTTGGCGCCGATGCGGTCCGCCACGATCGCAGACACCGACGGCGTCTGCTTCGGGTTGCTGACCGTCGCGACGATCACGGCGTCGATCTCGGACGCGGCGACGCCGGAGCGTTCGACCGCCTCGCGGGCGGCATCCGTCGCCAGGTCGATGGCGTCGGTCTCGGGCACCGCGCGGACGCGGGTGACGATGCCGGTGCGCTGACGGATCCACTCGTCGCTCGAGTCGATCGGGCCGACGAGTTCCTCGTTCGGCACGGCGATCTCGCCCCGGGCGGCGCCGTACGAGTAGATGCGCGTGTGCGCCGGACCGATGGGCTGGACGAGAGAGGGGGTGGTCATGGGATCTCCGGTCATGCGTGGGCGTCGACCAGCGCGCGGGCCGCGCCGAGGTCGTCGGGGGTCTTGACGGCGACGGTGGGCACACCCCGCAGGGCGCGCTTGGCGAGCCCGGTGAGCGTGCCTGCCGGAGCCAGCTCCACGATGCCCGAGACGCCCGCGTCCGCGAAAGAGCTCATGCACCGGTCCCACCGCACGGGCGAGGCGACCTGATCCACGAGGGCGTCGACGATCTCGCGGCCGGAGGTGAGAGCGGCGCCGTCGCGGTTGGTCCACACGGTGACGCGCGGGTCGGACGCGTGCACCCGGGAGGCGGCTCCTCGCAGCGTCTCGACGGCGGGCCGCATGTACTCGGTGTGGAAGGCGCCGGCCACCTGGAGCGGAATGACCCTCGTACCGGCGACGGGGTCGGCCGCGAGGGCCTGCAGCGCTTCGACGGCGCCGGCGACGACCAGCTGTCCGCCGCCGTTGTAGTTGGCAGGCGTCAGGCCGAGTTCGTCGAGGCGGGCGAGAACGGATGCCTCGTCTCCGCCGATCACCGCGCTCATCCCGGTCTGGGCGGACGTCGCCGCTTCGGCCATCGCCCGTCCGCGAAGGCCCACCAGCCTGAGAGCGTCCTCCTCGCTGAGCACGCCGGCCGCCGCGGCGGCGGCGAACTCGCCGACGGAGTGTCCGGCGACCCCGCCCACGGCGTCGCGGTCGTCCAGCGCGTTCCAGGAGAGCAGGCTCGCCGCGACGATGAGCGGCTGTGCGACCTGGGTGTCGCGGATGCGGTCGGCGTCCCACTCGGTCCCGGCGGCCACGAGGTCCACGCCCGACCATTCGGAGTACTGCGCCAGACGGTCGGCGGCGCCGTCGAGCCCGAGCCAGGGGGAGAGGAACCCGGGGGACTGTGAGCCCTGCCCGGGGAAGACCGCGATTTTCACCGTTCCATCCTTCCAAGGATCAACCGACGGATTCTGGCGATCCCGTCACAGAAATCGGGCATTGGTTTGTGCGTGGCGCACAGGTCAGAGGTGCGTGCGGCGCATCGGGGTGCGTCGGCGGCTGGCATCCGAGCCGATGGAGCCCAGGATGAGCGCGGTCTGCAGGATGAGGGCCTCACGGGGACCGGTCGCATCCCACCCGATGACCTCGGAGACGCGCTTGAGGCGATACCGGACAGTGTTCGGATGCACGAACAGCTCCCGCGCGGTGGCCTCGAGAGAGCGCCCGTTGTCGAGATACGCCCACAGCGTCGAGACCAGGTCGGCGCTGTGGGACTGCAGGGGCCGGTAGATGCGCTCGACGAGCGTCTGCTTGGCGAGCGGATCGCCGGCCAGTGCCCGCTCGGGGAGCAGGTCGTCGGCCTCGACCGGCCGCGGCGCGTGGCGCCATGCCCGTGCCACCGCGAAGCCGGCCAGCGCGGCTCGCGCGCTCTGGCTCGCATCCACGAGCGCCGGAACCGTCGGCCCCAGGACCAGGTGTCCCGTGCCGAACCCGGGTTCGAGCCGCTTGGCGATCTCCGCGAACGGAAGATCGACCGCGGTGTCGTCCGAGCGGCCGCTCAGCTCGGCGCGCCCGACCACGAGCACAAGGCGTGATCCCTGCACGCCGATCAGCACGTCCACGCCGAGCTTGCGCGCGGTGCGGCGCAGCTGGTCCACGTCGAACTGCGGCGGCGTGGTGCCCACGAGGACGGCGACCTCGCCGTGGCCGTGCCAGCCGAGGGCCGCGATGCGGCTGGGAAGCTCCTCATCGGCTTCGCCGGTGAGGATCGAGTCGACCACCAGCGCCTCCAGACGCGCGTCCCACAGTCCGCGTGCCTCGGCGGCGCGCGCGTACACGTCGGCCGCCGCGAAGGCGACCTCGCGCGAGTAGAGCAGGATGGCTTCGCGCAGGTGCTCGCCTCGACCGGCGACCCGCTCCTCGGTGACCTCGACGGTCACGCGAATCAGCTGGAGGGTCTGCTGCAGGCTGACGCTGCGCAGCAGCTCCCGCGGCGCGGCGGCGAAGATGTCCGCCGCGATCCACGGGGTGGACTCGGGGTCGTCGTACCACTGGATGAACGACGTGATGCCGGCCTGCGCCACCAGCCCGACGGCGGAGCGTCGGGCCGGTGGCATCTCGGCGTACCAGGGAAGCGTCTCCTCGAGCCGCTTGATCGTGACGGTCGCGAGGTCGCCCGAGATCCGTCGCAGCCAAGCGAGGGTCTCGGACTTGTCCATCGCGTCGATCGCGCCGGGCATCGCTGGGGTCAGCTCTCGCCGCCCGCGTTCCCGCTGGTGCCCGCCGTCACGTCGTGCAGCCGGTACTTCTCGATGGCCTTCACCGCCAGGTCGCGATCGACCGCGCCCTCGGCCGCGAGGGCCTGCAGCGTGCGCACCACGATGGACGGACCGTCGATCTTGAAGAAGCGGCGGGCGGCGGGACGGGTGTCGGAGAAACCGAAGCCCTCGGCGCCCAGCGTGGCGAAGTTGTGCTGCACCCAGGGCCGGATCTGGTCCTGGACGGCGTGCATGTAGTCGCTCACCGCCACGACCGGGCCGGGAGTGCCGGCGAGCTTCTGCGTGATGTACGCGGTGCGCGGCTCCTGGTCGGGGTGGAGGAAGTTGTGCTCATCGGCGGCGAGCCCGTCGCGGCGCAGCTCCGTCCACGACGTCACCGACCACACGTCGGCGTACACGCCCCAGTCCTCCCGCAGCAGCTGCTGCGCTTCCAGCGCCCACGGCACGCCGACGCCCGACGCGAGGATCTGCGCGCGCGGCCCGTCGCCTTCGGACAGCGAGATGCGGTGGATGCCGCGCACGATCCCCTCGACGTCGACGCCTTCGGGCTCCGCCGGCTGCACGAGGGGCTCGTTGTAGACGGTCAGGTAGTACATGACATTCGGGTCGGGGTGGTTCCCGCCGTACATCCGCTCGATGCCCGACCGGACGATGTGGGCGATCTCGTACCCGTAGGCCGGGTCGTACGAGATCGTCGCCGGGTTGGTCGAGGCCAGCAGCGGCGAGTGGCCGTCGGCGTGCTGCAGGCCCTCGCCGGTCAGCGTCGTGCGCCCAGCGGTCGCGCCGATGATGAAGCCGCGTGCCATCTGGTCGCCCGCGGCCCAGAACGCGTCGCCGGTCCGCTGGTAGCCGAACATCGAGTAGAAGACGTACACCGGGATCAGCGGCTCGCCGTGCGTGGCGTACGAGGTCCCGGCCGCGGTGAATGCCGCCGCAGCACCGGCCTCGTTGATGCCGACGTGCATGATCTGGCCCTGCGGGCTCTCCTTATAGGCCAGGAGCAGCTCGCGGTCCACCGACGTGTAGTTCTGGCCGTGCGGGTTGTAGATCTTCGCGGTCGGGAAGTACGCGTCCATGCCGAACGTGCGGGCCTCGTCCGGGATGATCGGCACGATGCGGTGACCGAAGCCCTTCGCGCGGAGTAGGTCCTTCAGCAGGCGCACGAACGCCATCGTCGTGGCGATCTCCTGGGTGCCGGAGCCCTTCTTCGGCAGCGCGTACGCGTCGTCGCCCGGAAGGTCCAGCCCCACGTGGTGGGAGCGGCGCTCGGGCAGGAAGCCGCCCAGGTCGCGACGCCGCTCCAGCATGTACTGGATCGTCTCGTCCTGCGCGCCGGGGTTGTAGTACGGCGGCAGGTACGGGTTCTCCTCGAGCTGCGCGTCCGAGATCGGGATGCGCATCGAGTCGCGGAAGTACTTCAGGTCCTGCAGCGTCATCTTCTTCATCTGGTGGGTCGCGTTGCGGCCCTCGAAGTGGTGACCGAGGCCGTAGCCCTTGATGGTCTTGGCCAGGATGACGGTGGGCTGGCCCTTGTGCTCGACGGCGGCCTTGTAGGCCGCGTAGACCTTGCGGTAGTCCAGACCGCCGCGGCGGAGCTTGCCCCAGATGTCCTCGTCGGACCAGTCCTTCACCAGGGCTGCCGTGCGCTCGTCGCGGCCGAAGAAGTGCTCGCGGATGAAAGCGCCGTCCTCGGCGCGGTAGGTCTGGAAGTCGCCGTCGGGCGTGGTGTTCATCAGGTGCACGAGGGCGCCCTCGGTGTCCTTGGCGAGCAGCTCGTCCCAGCCGCTGCCCCAGACCACCTTGATGACGTTCCAGCCGGCGCCGCGGAAGAAGCTCTCGAGCTCCTGGATGATCTTGCCGTTGCCGCGCACCGGCCCGTCCAGGCGCTGCAGGTTGCAGTTGATCACGAAGGTGAGGTTGTCCAGGCCCTCGTTCGCGGCGACCTGAAGCTGGCCCCGGCTCTCCACCTCGTCCATCTCGCCGTCGCCGAGGAAGGCCCACACGTGCGAGTCGGACAGGTCCTTGATCCCGCGGTTGGTGAGGTACTTGTTCGTCATCGCCTGGTAGATGGCGTTGATCGGACCGAGACCCATCGAGACCGTCGGGAACTGCCAGTACTCCGGCATGAGCCGGGGGTGCGGGTACGAGGGCAGACCCACCGGCGCCTTGGACTTCTCCTGTCGGAAGCCGTCGAGCTGGTCCTCGCTCAGGCGTCCCTCGAGGAACGACCGCGCATAGATGCCGGGTGAGGCGTGCCCCTGGATGAAGACCTGGTCCCCGCCATGCGGGTCGTCCAGTCCCCGGAAGAAGTGGTTGAAGCCCACCTCGTACAGGGACGCCGAGGATGCGTAGGTGGAGATGTGCCCGCCCACGCCGATGCCGGGACGCTGCGCGCGGTGCACCGTGATGGCCGCATTCCACCGGATCCACCGGCGGTACCGCCGCTCGAGCTCCTCGTCGCCGGGGAACTCGGGCTCGTTCTCCGGCGCGATGGTGTTGATGTAGTCCGTCGTCGGGACCTGCGGCACGTTCAGGTGCAGCTCCCGCGAGGTCTGCAGCAAGCTGAGCATGATCTCGCGGCCACGGCCGTGGCCCTTCGCCTGCACGAGCTGCTGCAGGGATTCCTGCCACTCGGCGGTCTCGTCGGGATCGCTGTCGAGGGGGTCCTGCGAGTAGGGATCCTGATCGTTGACAGTCACAGAAGACCTTTCTTCATCTGGCAGATCGTGCCAGGGATTCGCGAGCGGCACGGCCCGGAGCTTGTCTGCCCGGCACAACGCACCGCCTTCCAGCCTAGCGAGTCCCGAAACTCCGGGACGCACCTCATAGACTGACGGCACGGGCCTATAGCTCAGTCGGCTAGAGCACCTCGTTTACACCGAGGGGGTCGGGAGTTCGAGTCTCTCTGGGCCCACACGACCTCTTCCTCCCGGCGGTAGGTTGGGATGCGTGAAAGCCAGCCCCGCCGATCAGCAGCGCCTCGTGGAGGTCGCCGCCCTGGACACGCGCATCCGTCAGGCCGACAACGCCCGGAAGAACCCGCCGCAGGCCGGTCGCGTGCAGGAGCTGCTCGCTCGGAGGCAGCAGCTCACGCAGGAGCTGACCGCACGCCTGGGCGTGCGTGACGACCTGCGGGCGGAGCTCGCGCGGATCGAATCCGACGTCGCTGTCGTGGACGCCCGCCATGCCCGCGACGCGGAGCGGCTGGCCGCGTCCACCAACGCCAAGGAGGCACAGGGCTTCGAGAGCGAGCTGGCGGCGCTCGTGCGCCGCAAGGCGGACCTCGAGGACGCCGAGCTCGCCGTCATGGAGCGCCTGGAGGCGGCTGAGGCGGCCGTCGCTGAGCAGGAGGCCCTGATCGCCGCCACCAACGCCGAGGGCGCCGAGCTCAGCGCAGACGGCAAGCGCGCCGTCGCCGAGGCGAACGCCGCCTTCGAGGGGGCCACCCGGGACCGGTCCGCCGTCGCGGCGACGCTTCCGGGCGACCTGCTCTCGCTGTACGAGAAGCTGGCGCAGCGCACCCCCGGCGCGGCCTATCTGCGCCGCCGCACGTGCGAAGGCTGTCACATGGTGCTCTCGGGCACAGACCTCAACGCGCTGCGCCGGGCGGCCGAGGACGACGTGGTGACGTGTCCCGAGTGCGGCTGCATCCTGGTCCGCGACGGCGAATCCGGGCTGTGAGCATCCGGTCGGCCTTCGAGGTCGACCGATGCGAGCGCGGCGACCGGGAGCTCTACGATGGATGATGCGGGAGGGCCCGGCTGGGTGGTGCTCGGCCGCTCACGTGCGGGCGTGGTCGCCGCGATGCTGGACGCGAGCGGTGCCGAGGTCAGCCGGGAGTCGATCGCCGATCAGGGACTCGCCGGGTGGGTGGCTCACGCCGAGTCGGCATGGGGACCGCGCTGGGTCTGGCACGACACGCCGCAGTGGTACGCGCCGCTCCTCGCCGATGGCGTGCGCGTGGCGCGATGCCACGACCTGCGTCTGAGTCACGCGATCCTCGCTTCGTCGGCCGCCGTTCCGGCCGACGCGGCGGTGCGCGGTGCGAGCGCATGGGATGCATCCGGGGGACCGCGCGGCGAGGGGTGGGCGCCCGCGCTGTTCGAGCTCGAGGACGTCCCGGCTTCGGCGGGGCCGCCGGCGAACCTCGAGGCGGCGCTCGAGGAGCTGCAGCGCCAGCAGGTCGCGATCGCGGCGAGCGCCGACCCCGGGCGGATGCGACTGCTCGTCGCCGCCGAGTCGGCCGGAGCGCTGATCGCTGCGGAGCTTCACGCGGCGGGACTTCCCTGGGATGCCGCCGAGCACGACCGCATCCTCACCGACGTGCTGGGGGAGCGGCCCCCTGGCGGGGGACCGCCGGCCAAGCTCGCCGCGGCCGCCGCACGGGTGCGGGAATCGCTGGGCGACCCGGCCGTGACCCTGGACTCGCAGCCCAAGCTGCTGCGCGCACTCCACCGCGCCGGGGTGCTCGTGGAGAGCACGAGCCGCTGGGAGCTCGCGCGGCACCGGCATCCGGCCGTGCCGCCGCTGCTGGAGTACAAGAAGCTCGCTCGGCTGCAGTCGGCCAACGGCTGGTCGTGGCTGGAGGAGTGGGTCGCCGGCGGCCGGTTCCGGCCGGTCTACGTCCCCGGTGGCGTCGTCACCGGCCGGTGGGCGTCATCGGGAGGCGGCGCGCTCCAGCTGCCCCGACAGCTGCGCGCCGCGGTCCGGGCGGATCCGGGATGGCGGCTGGTGGTCGCAGACGTCGCGCAGCTGGAGCCGCGGGTGCTCGCCGCGATCTCCGGAGACCTTTCCCTGGCCGAGGCGGCTCGTGGCCGAGACCTGTATGCGGGAATCGTGGACGGCGGAGTGCTCGCCGACCGGTCCGAGGCGAAGGTCGCCCTCCTCGGCGCGATGTACGGAGCGACCTCTGGCGACAGCGGCCGGCTCGTGCCGCGTCTGCGGCGGGCGTTCCCGCGCGCGATGGCGCTCGTCGACGAGGCCGCCCGCGTCGGCGAAGACGGCGGCACCGTCTCCACGTGGCTCGGGCGCAGCTCGCCGCCGCCGACGCAGGCATGGCGCGACCTGCAGTCCCGCGCCACGGGTGCGGACGCCTCCGACGCCGACGAGTCGCGGGCCCGCCGGCACGCCCGCGACCGCGGCCGCTTCACCCGGAACTTCGTCGTGCAGGGCACGGCCGCGGAGTGGGCTCTGGCGTGGCTGGCCGACCTGCGTATCCGGCTCGCCGCCATGTCGCCGGTGGACGGCGCGGATGCCGCGCCGCGGTCGGGGCCGGTCTTCCAGGGGCGACCGCACCTGGCGCTGTTCCTCCATGACGAGGTCATCGTGCACACCCCGGCCGTGCACGCGGATGCCGCGGCACGCGCCGTGCAGGAGGCGGCGGACGCCGCCGGCCGCCTGCTGTTCGGGACGTTCCCGATCGACTTCCGCTTGGACGTGCGCATCACCGACACGGCCGCGAAGGACTGACGTCACGAGCAGGCGAGCGGCGCCTCGGCGATCTCCGGCGTCTCCAGGAGCGGCGTGTGCAGGATGACAGGCGCAAGCTCCCGGGCCTGCGCGGACACGAACCGGAAGTCCACGGTCGTGGACTCCCCGGGCTTCAGGCCCACGGCGGTCGCCGCCACCGGGAATCCGGCGTCCTCGGCATCCGCCGCCGGCACCGGCTGACCTTGGACCGAGACGCCGCCGAAGAAGCTGCCCCGAGGTGCCGAGACCGCGACATTGGTGGAGATGTCGCCCGCCTTGGTCCCGTAGAACCCGCCGCCGGTCATGTCCCACGGGAGAGCCGACAGGGCATCCGCGGGCGCGAGGCTGGTCAGCGTCACCGACACGACCACATCGCGGTGTCCGTCGGCGCGGCACTGGGCGACGCCCCAGTGGATGCCCACGTCGAGGAAGCTGTCCATCTTCGCGCCGGTCGCGTCGTTCAGGTAGACCGCGAAGGCGTCCTCGCCTGCCTGCTGCTGCCGGGCGGCGGGGCCGGCGAGCGCGGTGCGATCGATGATCGCCTGCTCGGCCGGATGCGCGCTCCACAGCGACACGCGTCCCTCCGCGACCGGCTCGGCGAGGGCGCCGGCGAGCGCGATGAGGTCGGCGTCCGGCGACATCAGCCGTGAGAAGACCGCGGCCGTCGTCTCCTGGAACAGCGTCGTCTGCGCGTTCCGATCGAGAGCCATGTAGGGAGCGACCAGGAGCGATGCGACCAGGTTGTCGGCCGAGAGCTCCTGCCCACCGGCGTGGATGGCGCCGGACGCACTCAGCAGCGCCCGCAGCACCAGCGGATCCACCGAGAGGACGGCATCCGGCGCGGTGCCGGTCGCTGAACGCCACCACTCGGACAGCAGCTGCCCGGTGAGGCCGAAGTCGGCGGCCGTCGAGGCGTTCTGCACGAACCGCGCGACGCCGTCGCCGTAGATGGTGGCTGTCGAGGCGGGCACCGGGATCACATCGGTGTCGCGCCGCGTGAACCGCGTGGAATCCGCCTGGGCTGTGAGGGAGAGCCGCCCGCCGTCGGCGCGCACCTCCACGAACGAGCCGGTGATGCCGCCGCCGGTGCGCAGCTCGGCGTTGTTCTGCAGCGCGACGAGGATCGTCCGCGGGCCGCCGGTTCCGAGCAGCGGCGGCAGAAGGGCCGCCGTGTCGTCGATCGCTGCCAGGGTCGGGCTCAGCTGCGCCACGACATCGGACAGCTGCTCGGTGCCCTCCCGCACCGGACCGATCAGATCGTCCGGTTCGATCGCGCCCAGCTGCCGGGCGGCGCCGTCCACGACGGCCCGCGCCCGCGCAAGAGGTTCCTGCAGCGACGCGACCGCCTCGAGATCGATGGCTCCGTCGGCTGTGCGGGCGCCCGATGAGAAGGTCTCGCCGGCCGCCACGAGCGGTCCGATGGCGTCCCTCACGACGGCGTCCGACTGAGCGGCCACGACGCGCACCGCGGCCAGGTTGGCCCCGATGGCAGGGATCGCCTCCGACAGCCGCCACACCGGGTCACCCGTCAGATCGGCAGCCCGACGTGCGTGCGCGCCGACCTCGTCGATCGCGGCGGCGGCAGCGGCGACGTCGCGGTCGGCCACCGCCTGACGCAGGGGACCCGTCAGCTCAGCCGCGGCGTCCAGTTCGTTCTTCGCCATCCATCCGCGCACACCGACCCACGCCACCACGGCGAGGACGGCGACGACCAGGCCGAGGACGACGGCGATGCCGGCACGACGCCACCGGCGCGCCGCGGCCACCGCCGTCACCGCGCCGGGCGACGGCGCCGGACGAGCACGACGATGCCGCCGACGGCGATCAGCGCCAGGCCCGCGCCGGCCGCGGCCAGCGGAAGAGCACCGCCGGTGACGGCGAGGCCGGAGCCGATCCCCGCCGCAGCTCCGGACACCTTCGGGCCGGCGCAGGCCGCGGAGGCCGGCGGATACGACAGCGGCACCGACAGCTCGCTACCGGCCTTCACCGTGGCCGTGATGGCACCGCGCGTCCACGCGAAGTTGCCGTCGGTCGGAAGCCACTGGCCGTCCTGCCCCGCGTACCCCGGCCACCCGGTCGCGGCGCCCGCGGCGTCCACCGCGGCGCCGGGCCACAGGACGCGTCCCGAGAGCCGATCGTCCACGAGCGTGCCGAGAGGGATCTCGACGGTGTTCGCGCCCCGGGACAGCACGAGCGTGGCGGCGTCCGTGGTGGCCGTCCCCGACGGATCGGTCCGGATCACGTCATAGCGGATCCATGGCACATCACCCACGCACTCCGCAGCGACGACGGAGCCGGCGAGCGTCTCCGAACTCGGCGGCGGTGGCGGATAGTCGTTTCCCGCGTGTGCGGCAGGCGCTCCCAGCGCCAGCGCCGCCCCGACAGCGATCACAGACAGAATCTTGCGCAGCACGATCAGCCTCCCCAATGGCTGTGCACGTCCGCCCATGAGCATGGACGGATCGAACGTTCCCCAGTCGCGTCCGCCTCCCCAGGCGGACACACTCGCATCCCCATGCGAGCTCTCACAGCGTAGTGCATGGTGGGGACGTGCGCGAGGGGGGCGCCGCGGGACGCAGGACGCCGCGGGTGAGGCCGCGTAGAATCAAGGGCGCGAATGGGTCGGCTGGACGGTCGCGTCGCGGACGGGTGATCCCGCACCGCGCCGAGGAACGTCCGGGCTCCACAGGGCAGGGCGGTGGGTAACACCCACCCGGAGCGATCCGCGAGACAGTGCCACAGAGAGCAGACCGCCGGGGCGACCCGGTAAGGGTGAAAGGGTGGTGTAAGAGACCACCGGGGTCGTGGTGACATGACCCGCACGGCAAACCTCGCCCGGAGCAAGGCCAGACAGGGGATGACGACGCGGCCCGCCGAGTCCCCGGGTAGGCCGCTGGAGCGGCACGGCAACGTGTCGCCGAGAGAGATGACCGTCCACGGGGCTCGCGCCCCCGGACAGAACCCGGCGTACAGGCCGGCCCATTCGCCCCGTCAGCCGAGCGCGAGCGCTGCCGCTCCGATGATCCCGGCGTTGTTGCGATGCACCGCCGGCACGATCGGCGTTCTCAGCTCCAGCAGATGCAGGAACTGGTCGGCGTGCTTGGACACGCCGCCGCCGACGACGAACAGGTCGGGACTGAAGAGGAACTCGATGTGGCTGTAGTACCACTGCAGCCGCTTGGCCCACTTCTCCCACGTGAGCTCGTCGCGCTCCATGGCGGAGTAGGCCGCGTAAGCCTCGGCATCCTTGCCGTGCTTGGCCCGCTGCACGTGTCCGAGCTCGGAGTTGGGGATGAGCACGCCGTTGTACAGCAGAGCCGAGCCGATGCCCGTTCCGAGCGTGGTGAGGATCGTCAGGCCGGGCTGGTCCCTCGCTGCGCCGAAGCGGACCTCGGCGACGCCGGCGACGTCGGCGTCGTTGGCGAAGTGGATGTCGCGGCCCAGGCCCTTCTCGAAGAACTTCTCCGCCTCGAAGCCGATCCACTCATCCGACACGTTCGCGGCCGACAGCGTCTTGCCGTTCTTGACGATGGCCGGGAACGCCACCCCCAGGGGGACCGTGGCGTCATCTGCGACGCCCAGTGTCTCCAGCACCTCCCGCACGGCCGCGAGGACGTCCGGCGGATGGGCGCCGGGAGGAGTGGCGACCTTGACGCGGTCGCTGGCGAGCTCGCCGCGATCGAGATCGACGATCCCCGCTTTGATGCCCGTGCCGCCGATGTCCACGCCGACGGCGCGTGTCGTGCCTGATGCCATGGCCACAGCCTATCGACGAGCCGACCGCCCCTTCGGCGCGGCCCGTCACTAGGATCGACCGCACGGCCAGGCCCATACGCGATCGAGGAGCTGCGATGACCGGCGACAGCGAGAAGTACTGGTACAACCTCAAGACCGGAGCGGTCGAGAAGGGCTACGAATCGCCCGCGATCGATCGTGCAGGCCCGTTCGACACGGCGGAAGAGGCGGCGCGGGCACCCGAGATCCTCCGCGAGCGCTCGCGTGCCTGGGCCGAGGAAGAAGCGCGCGACGACGCCTGGGGCGACGTGTCCGGCAGGCCCGGCGCCGACCAGTAGTCTGGCTTCGACGCGCGGTTCGCCGCGGATCGGGGACCGGAGAGGATCGGATGGACAAGCAGCGGGACTTCGTTCTGAGGACGATCGAAGAGCGAGGCGTGAAGTTCGTGCGGCTGTGGTTCACGGACGTCATCGGCACCCTCAAATCGGTCGCGATCGCGCCGGCCGAGGTCGAGGGCGCCTTCAGCGAGGGACTCGGGTTCGACGGCTCGGCCATCGAGGGTCTGACCCGCTCGTACGAGTCCGATCTCCTCGCCCATCCGGACCCGACCACCTTCCAGATCCTGCCCTGGCGGGGCGAGATCGATCCGACGGCACGCATGTTCTGCGACGTCACCACGCCCGACGGACAGCCCGCCGTCGCCGATCCCCGCCATGTGCTCAAGCGGACGCTCGCCAAAGCGGCCGACGCGGGATTCACGTTCTACACGCATCCTGAGATCGAGTTCTACCTTCTGAAGTCCTCGTCCTTCGGCGCGGACGGCCCCGAACCGGTCGACTCGGCGGGCTACTTCGACAACGTGCCCGGCGGCACCGCCCACGACTTCCGCCGGCGCTCGGTGCGCATGCTCGAGGACCTCGGCATCTCGGTCGAGTTCAGCCACCACGAGGGCGGCCCGGGCCAGAACGAGATCGACCTGCGCTACGCGGACGCCCTCACCACCGCGGACAACATCATGACGTTCCGCACGGTCATCAAGGAGGTGGCGATCGAGCAGGGCGTCTACGCGACCTTCATGCCCAAGCCCCTCACGGGCAAGCCCGGCAGCGGGATGCACACGCACATGTCGCTGTTCGAAGGCGACGTCAACGCCTTCTACGAGGAGGGCGCGCAGTACCAGCTGTCGAAGGTCGGCAGGCAGTTCATCGCCGGTCTGCTGCGCCACGCGAACGAGATCTCCGCCGTGACGAACCAGTTCGTCAACTCGTACAAGCGCCTGTGGGGCGGGGACGAGGCACCGAGCTTCATCTGCTGGGGCCACAACAACCGCTCGGCGCTGGTGCGCGTGCCGCTGTACAAGCCGAACAAGGGGCAGTCCTCCCGCGTGGAGTACCGCGCCCTCGATTCCGCGGCCAACCCGTACCTCGCGTTCGCCCTCATGCTGGCGGCGGGCCTGAAGGGCATCGAGAACGAGTACGAGCTTCCCGCCGAAGCCGAGGACAACGTGTGGTCGTTGACGGATGCCGAGCGCCGTGCCCTCGGCTACGCGCCGCTGCCGGCGAGCCTGGACCATGCGCTGGAGTACATGGAGGAGTCCGAACTCGTCGCCGAGACGCTGGGCGAGCAGGTCTTCAACTACGTGCTGCTGAACAAGCGTCGCGAGTGGCAGGAGTACCGCTCGCAGGTGACGCCGTTCGAGCTCAAGAGCAACCTCGAGATGCTCTGACCCTCGGGCATGTCCGCAAGCGAGCGATCCGGTACCCTCACCGCCCTCGCGCGGCTCGGCTTCGGACGCCTCAGCGAAGCTGAGGCGCTCCTGACGGAGCTCGAGGGGGAGGGTGTGCCGCGGGATGCCGTGGTCGAGGGCGCGTCGTTCGCCGCGGATCCCGACGAGGCACTGAGCGCGCTGGCGCGCCTGGCCCGCCGCGATGTCGCCGCGGTGCGCGCCGCGGCCGGCGACACCCGGTCGTGGCGAGCCGTCTGGGCGCTGCTGGGGGCATCGTCAGGGTTCGGCGACTTCTTCTTCCGGCATCCCGAGGAGCTGGCGTTCCTGACCGACGCCGGGACGGCGCTGCCGTCCGCAGGGGAGCTGCGCGACGCGCTCCTGAACGCCGTGGGCGCCGGCGACGACGGGTTCGCCGCGGACGCGTCCGAGGCCGCGTGGGTCGCGCTGCGCATCCGCTACCGGCGGATGCTCGCGCGCATCGCCGCGTACGACCTGCTCAGCCCCGCCCCGGTGGACGAGGTCGCCGCTGTCACGGCGAGTCTCGCCGACGCTGCCGGCGCCGCGCTGGAGGCATCCCTCGCCGTCGCCCGGACGCGGGTGTCGAGCGGTGTCGCGGGGGCGGGGCTGTTCCCTCGCGGGGATGTCGCCCGGACACGCCTGGCCGTGATCGGCATGGGCAAGACCGGCGCCCGCGAGCTGAACTACGTCAGCGATGTCGACGTGATCTTCGTGGCAGGCGACGGCGGCGCCGGTGATGCCCTGGGAGAGGATCGGGTGATCGACATCGCCACGCGGCTGGCGGTGCAGACCATGCGAGGCATCTCGGGTGTCGAGATCGAGCCACCGCTGTGGGAAGTGGACGCCAACCTCCGTCCTGAGGGCAAGCAGGGCGCCCTGGTGCGCACACTCGACTCGCATCTGGCCTATTACGACCGCTGGGCCAAGAGCTGGGAGTTCCAGGCGCTGCTGAAAGCGCGTCCCATCGCGGGCGACCCCGAGCTCGGGGACGCGTACGTGGCCGCCGTGCAGCCGAAGATCTGGACGAGTGCCGCGCGCGAGAACTTCGTCGACAGCGTCCAGCGCATGCGCGAGCGGGTCACCGAGCACATCCCCGCGGCCGACGTGCCGTACCAGATCAAGCTCGGTCCGGGGGGCATCCGCGACATCGAGTTCACGGTGCAGCTGCTGCAGCTGGTCCACGGACTCTCCGACGATCGCATCCGCCAGCGGAGCACCCTCGAGGCGCTCGAGGCGCTCGTCGCCGAGGGGTACATCGGGCGCTCGGAGGCGTCGGTGTTCGCACGCGACTACCGCGTGCTGCGGCTGCTCGAGCACCGGGCGCAGCTGCGCCAGCTCCGGCGAACCCACCTGATGCCGGCGCGTCCGGAGGAGCTGCGCGTGCTGGCGCGCGCGACCGGACTGGCCGACACCGGCGATGCGGTGTGGTCGCTGTGGGAGTCGGTCAAGCGCGAAGTCCGCGACATCCACGTGCGGCTGTTCTACCGCCCGCTGCTCTCGGCGGTGGCCGCCCTTCCCGCCGATGAGCGCCAGCTCTCGCCCGAGCAGGCCCATGACCGACTGGCCGCGATCGGCTTCATCGATCCCGCCGGAGCGCTGCGGCACATCGGGGCCCTGACGAGCGGGGTCAGCCGCAAGGCGACGATCCAGCGTCACCTCATGCCGGTCATGATCCGCTGGTTCGCCGACGGCGTCGATCCCGACTACGGGCTCCTGGCCTTCCGTCGGCTGAGCGAGCGCCTCGGCGACACTCACTGGTTCCTCCGGATGCTGCGCGACTCGTCCGCCGCCGCCGAGAGCCTCTCGCGCGTCCTCTCGGGCTCGCGGTACGTCGGCGAGCTCATGGAGTGGATCCCGGAATCCGCGGCGTGGCTCGACGACGCCGAGCTGCTGCGTCCACGCGCGAAGACGGCGCTCCAGGAGGAGGCCCGCGCGATCCAGACCCGGCACGACACCATCGACGATGCGATGCGCTCGGTGCGGGCGCTGCGACGCCGCGAGCAGCTTCGGATCGCGATGGCGGCGATCCTCGGAGCCGTGACGATCGACGAGATCGCGCACGCGCTCACCGACATCACCGAGGTGACCATCCAGGCGACGCTGCGCGCGGTGAGGCGGGAGATCGTCCCGCCGGAGGACGACGAGCTGGACTTCTCCGTGATCGCGATGGGCCGGTTCGGCGGAGCCGAGCTGGGCTTCGGATCGGATGCCGACGTGATGTACGTGTACCGGCCGAACGGCGTGGACCCCGAGCGCGCGCACCAGCTCGCCCTGAAACTGGTCTCGGCGCTGCGGACGTATTCGGAGGACCACCGGGTCCCCCTCGAGCTGGATCCGGGGCTGCGCCCCGAGGGGCGCAACGGCCCGCTCGCACGGTCTCTGGACGCCTACGCCGAGTACTACCGACGGTGGTCGCTGACGTGGGAGGCGCAAGCGCTCCTGCGGGCCCGCGGCATCGCAGGCAGCGCCAAGCTCATCGCGGCCTTCACCGAGCTCGCCGATCAGGTGCGGTATCCCGCATCCGTCGAACCCAACGCTGTGCGCGAGATTAAGCGCATCAAGGCGCGGGTCGAGAGCGAGCGACTGCCGCAGGGCGCCGATCCGCTGCGTCACCTGAAGCTCGGTCCCGGCTCGCTCAGCGATGTCGAGTGGCTCGTGCAGCTGCTGCAGCTGCAGCACGCGCACGCCGTACCGGGCCTGCGCACCACCTCGACCCTCGGGGCGCTGACCGCCGCAGTGGAGGCCGGCCTCATCGAGGCGGAGGCCGCCGAGCGGCTGGCCGAGGCCTGGCGGCTGGCAAGTCGCCTGCGCTCGGCGAATACTCTGCTGTCCGGGCAGACCAGCGACATCCTTCCGGTGGATCGCAAGAAGCTCGACGGCATCGGGCGTCTTCTCGATTATCCGCCGCGTTCGGCGACGCGCGTCGAAGAGGACTATCTGGGCGCGACCCGTCGTGCGCGCCGTGTGTTCGAACGGCTGTTCTATGGATAGGGTGGTCGGTCGCGCTTGACGTAGAATATCTCTACGGCCGGAGAGAGGATCCGGCGCATGCACGATCAGCCCGACTGGCACCCCATCATGGCCGCCGTCGAAGGCCCGACGGGCGTGTGGCGGATGGTGGCGCCGGATGGAGTGCAGTACGGCACCGTGGAGCTACGCCGGGTGATGCACGGCGCCGACGTCCGGTACAAGGCGGTCTGGCGGGGCGACGTCATCGGCTGGGCGACGACGCTGCGCGAGGCGTGCTTCCGCGTGCACATGGCCTACGTCTCCGCACACGGACCGAGCGGCGCGCCCATGGCCGACTGGGGAGGCGCCGGGTGGCGCACCCAGCACCGGGGCGCTTCCGCTCCGCCGCGGCCGCGCGGACGTCCTCCGTAGCGGATGCCGCGGCACGGTCGGCCCGGACGAGCACGTACGCTCGACCTATGGATGGCGCCGACCTGTACACCGCCCAGTTCGACGAGGTCGCCGCGGGCGGGCAGCGCCGATTCACCCGCGGGCTGGAGCTGCGCGATCGGGAGCCCGACGGCTCCATCCCCACCGAGGCCTGGTTCCACGGCGAGGAGTTCCGGCTGGACGTCGAGAACGACGATGGCGTGAGCATCTATGTCAGGCGACTCTGATCGGTTCCCCCCGAGTGATGGCACGCTCTGTGTAGCGTTGCGTCTGTCCGCGCAGCGCTCCTACACCCGGTAGCGCGGGTACGCGCAAGGAGGCCGGGTACATGCCTGATCTGGTTGTAGGAGTGGCGGCATCGACGTGGGGCGTGGTGATGGCGCTGGCGCCTGTGCTGCAGATCATCCGGATGCTGAAGCGTCGGTCGGGCGACGACATCTCGCTCGGTTACTTCGGCCTGCTTGTTCCCGGCTTCATCCTGTGGGCGGCATACGGTCTCATCACTGGCGATCTGTTCGTGGCGGTACCGAACCTCGTGGCCACCGTCACGGCGCTGTGCGTCATCGTGTTGACGGTGTGGATGCGCCGACCCGAGCAGTAGCGCGTACGACGCCGCGATGGCGTGCAGCAGGATGACCGGGTTCCAGCGTTCGAGCACGGCGCGAGGTCACCGAGCGAGGGGCGGAGTCACGCCGAACGGCCGGCGCGCGTCATGGCATCCGCGAACCCGTCGAGAAGGAGTTCGAGGCCGTACTCGAACTCGGCGGCATCATCCTGCGCGAACAGGATGGGGCTGACCTCCGTGACGAGCGGAAGAAGCTTCGCGGTCGTGGGCGTGTCGATGTTGTCCTGGCTATCGGAGGTGATGGCGCGCGCTTCAGGCGAGAAGTATCCGCCGAGTTCGATGTCGATGGTGCCGAGCGAGTAGGCGGCGAGAGCGCGGTAGCAGCGTGCGGTGCTGAGCTGGTCGAAGCCGGCGCGGCGGAAGCTGCGGAAACCCGCTTCGACGAAAGCCAGCGCGTCGGGGGTGTGGGGTGGGAAGCGGTTGATAAGCCGTGAGGCGTTCGGGTGGCGCATTGCGACGTGCCGCACCGACGTCATGATGTAGCGCATGGCGTCGCGCCAATGCACATCCTCGGGCGGAGTGTCCACCTCCGCCATCAGCAGCTGGGCGACTCCGTCCAGCAGGGCCTCCCGGTCGGGGAAGTACGTGTAGAGCCCCATCGGCGACGAGCCGAGATGCTGTGCCAGCTTCCGCATGGTCAGCGCATCGATGCCCTCCGCGTCGATGACGGCCAGTGCCGCTTGCGCGATGGCTCGCTGTGAGAGCTTTTCTGCCATTGTCTGCCTCCTGCTTGACAGCGTACACCGTACGTTGCATGATGTACATCGCTAGCGTACAGCGTACGCCCTACACGAGACGCTGTAAGGAGAGGGTCAACATGGTGGAGATCAGGGAAGCTTCCCCCGCCGACGCCGAGGTGCTCGACGACATGGTGCGGGAGCTCGCAGCGCACGAGAACTCGCTCGAGCACGTGCACGTCGACGCTGGAAGGTGGCGGCATCTTCTCGCGCGGCCGGACGTGACCGTGCTGATCGCGGAGTCCGATGGGGCCGCGATCGGGTTCACATCGACGGTTCGGCGCCTGCACCTGTGGAGCGGGGGCGACCTGCTGGCGTTGGACGACCTCTACGTCCGCCCCGAGCACCGCGACAAGGGAGTCGGCGGCGCGCTGATGTCGGCTGTCGCCCGGCTCGCTGCTCGCGATGACATCTCCGTCATCTGGGGAGTGCGCTTGGACAACCACTCCGGGCAGCGGTTCTACGCCCGCCTCGGCGCCACCCTCAACACCAAGATGACCGCCAGCTGGACGCCCGACCGGTACCGCCGTCATCTCGCCACGACCGCCCACTGATCAGGAACAGCGAAGCCATGACATTCCCGCACGCCATCGAGGCCATCGACCTCGTCAAGACTTACGGCACGGGACCCGCCGCGGTCCGAGCCCTCGACCATGCGTCCCTCAGCGTCGGCCGCGGTCGCTTCACTGCCATCATGGGCCCGTCCGGCTCCGGCAAATCCACCCTCATGCATGCCATGGCGGGGCTCGACACCGTCGACGCGGGCAGCATCCGGCTCGGCGACCTGGAACTGGTCGGGCTGAGCGAGAAGAAGCGGACGCTGCTGCGCCGCACGCGCATCGGCTTCATCTTCCAGTCGTACAACCTCGTGCCCGCTCTCACCGCTAAGGAGAACATCGAGCTGCCCTTGCGGCTGGCCGGGAAGAAAGCCGACAGCGATTGGATGCTCGAACTGGCAGCGACCCTCGGGATCGCCGACCGGCTGACCCACCGCCCCGCTGAGCTCTCCGGCGGACAGCAGCAGCGCGTCGCGGTCGCCCGCGCACTCGCCGCCAGACCCGAAGTCGTCTTCGCCGATGAGCCGACGGGTGCGCTGGACTCCCGCGCCGGCAAGGCACTGCTGGAGTTCCTGCGCCGCGCCGCGCACGACCTGGGGCAGACCATCGTCATGGTCACCCACGACCCAGCCGCCGCCGGGTACGCCGACAGGGTGGACTTCCTCTCCGACGGTCGGGTCGTCGACGGATTCGACAACCCTACGGCCGCGTCGGTGCTCGACCGGATGGCGCGGTTCGACGTCGAGCGCGACGAGGTGCCGGCATGATCCGTTTCGCCTTCGCGCAGGTACTCGCCCACCGTGTCCGGCTCGCGCTGACCGTCGTCGCCGTGATGCTGGGTGTCTCCTTCGTCTCCGGCAGCCTCGTGCTCAGCGACACCGCTCAACGGCTGTTCGACGACCAGTTCGCCACCGCCACCGCCGGCACCGACGTGACCGTCCGCACGGCAACCGCCTTCGACTCCGGCATGGGCGTCGAGGTCGAACGCGACCCGATGCCGGCCAGCGTCCTCGCCGACGTCAGCGCACTCGACGACGTCACCACGGCGGTGCCCGTCGCCGAGGGAGCCGCCCGGCTGCAGCACCAGGGAACCGACCTCGGCAGCGTGCAGCTGACCACCTGGGTCGACGAGCCCATCGGGTCCTACCCGCTCCTCGAGGGCGACGCACCGGACGGTGTCGGCGACGTCGTCATCGACAAGGCCGCCGCGAACACGCTCGGTCTGAGCATCGGCGACTCCATCACCCTTGCGGGGGCAGAGAAGGCAGAGGTGCGCATCGTCGGGCTGGCAGGGTTCGGTGACAGCGACGGGCCGCCGGTGGGGTCGGTCGCGCTCACCACGCTGCCCACCGCCCAGCAGGTTCTGGCGGTGGGGGACGGGCTCAGTGAGATCCTCGTCACCTCGGACCTTCCCGTCGGTGAGCTGCAGAGCCTGCTGGCGGACGAGCTGGGCTCGGACATCCAGGTCGCCACCGCCCAGGACCTCGCCGCCGCCGGCGCCGAACAGGCGGCCTCCAACCTGGAGATGCTGCAGGTCATCCTGGTCGCCATGAGCGTGGCCGCACTCGTCATCGGCGCCTTCCTCATCGCCAACACCTTCAGCATCGTCATCTCCCAGCGCACCCGCGAGCTCGCCATCGTCCGCGCCGCCGGCGCGACCGGCAAGCAGGTGCTCACCTCCGTGCTTGTCGAGGCGCTCATCGTCGGAGTGGTCGCCTCCGCCGCGGGCGTCGCGGTCGGCATCGTCAGTACCTACGGGCTACGCACCCTCGCCCGCGCCTTCGACGTGAGCATCCCCGACGGGGACCTCGTGATCCTGCCTCGCACCATCGTCATAGCCGTGGCGGTGGGCGTGACGGTCACCGTAGTGGCCGCTGTCGGACCCGCCCGCCGGGCAGCTGCCGTCTCACCGCTGGCGGCGATGCGCGCCAGCGCTGCCGAAGCGCGCGGCATGGGACGCCCCCGGATCATCGCCGGAGTCGCCCTCCTGGCCGTCGGGGCAGCCGGTTCGGCGGCACCCACCTTGGGTGCCCCGATGCTGCTACTGGGTGCAGGGCTCGTGCTCGCACTCGTCGGTGTCGTGATGGTGGCACCGCTTGCGCTGCGCCCCGTGATCGCGCTGGTCGGACGCGCCGGGTCCCGGACGGTCCCCGGCCGGCTCGCGCGCGATGCCGCTTTGCGAGGGCCGCGCCGCACCTCCGCGACGGTCATGGCTCTGGCGTTCGGGCTCGCCCTGATGGCGTTCGTGTCCATCGTCGGAGACTCCGTGAAGACAGCGACCGGTGCGCAATACCGCGAAGTCATCTCCGCCGACGTCGTCGTCGAAAGCGCGGGCCAGGAGATGCTCGGCGGCGTGCATCCAGCTGTGTACGACGAGGTCGCGAAGGTCGCCGAAGTGGGCGAGGCGACGCGGCTGAGGTACGGGCACTGGAAGGACGGCAAGACGACCAGCGCGCTGACCGGCCTCGATCCCGATGCCATCTCCACGGTGGCTCGCATCCGGATGGTCGATGGGAGCATCACCGACCTCCACAACGGTGGCGTCGTCATCGCCGAACGGGTCGCCACCGACCGGAACCTCACCGTGGGGGACCAACTCCCGATGACGTTCGCGCGCACCGGCGAGCAGCAGCTCCCCATTGTCGGCATCATCGAAGACGGGCCCGCGCAAGCGCTGCAGACGGACTACTTCGTCTCCCTGGACACCTACGCCTCGCTCTTCGCGGAAGACATGGACGCGAGCATCTTCGTGCTCGCCGGTGACGACACCACCGCGGCGGAGCTCGCCACGGCGCTGCAGGCGGAGTTGCAGGACCACCCGACGGTGCAGGTGCGCGACCAGGCCGCCGTCATCGCCGGCCGCACGCAGACCGTGGACCAGATCTTCGGCCTGGTGACCGTCCTTCTCGCTTTCGCCATGGTCATCGCCGTGCTCGGCATCGCCAACACCCTCGCACTGTCGATCCTCGAACGCACCCGCGAGATCGGGCTGCTCCGCTCCATGGGAATGTCCCGCGGATCCGTCGCGCTGATGGTGCAGGCCGAGGCCGTCATCGTCGCTGTCGTTGCGGTCGTCACCGGTCTCGTGCTGGGAGGCGCCGCGAGCTTCGCGGCGGTCGGTGCGCTGTCCACCATCGCTCCGCTCGGCATCAGGATCCCTGTGGCGCAGCTGCTCGTCATCGCCGCGATCGTGGCGGCAGCGGGGCTGCTGGCCGGACTCGCTCCTTCCCGGCGTGCGGCCAAGCTCCCCGTCCTGGAGGCTCTCGCTCGTGCGTGAACGAACGCCACTGCACGTGCCCATCGCGGCGCAGTTCGTCGTGATGCTCGATACCGCCGTCCTCAAGGTGGCCCCGTGAGGTCCAAGCGAACCAGCGCTGCCACCCTTGACGAAGAACCGCCGCTACGAAGCTCACTACGACGGGCTCAACGACCAGCGCCGCGCCGACAGCACCGATCGCCCCGCCACACTCCCCGTGCAGGCGTACGGCCCTAACCCGATCGAATGGCCCGAGCGGCGGTCAACGGTGTGGGCCTGGGTGCAGTGGGCGAATCGGCCCGCCGAGCGCGTCCCAGCAGTAGCGAAGGGATGGAACGACCGGGTCGTGGTCGTCGAGTGGTACGGCCCGACCGGAGCACGCGAGATAGTGGTGTGGCGTAACGCGGTGACCCGGCGGAACATTATCTAGTGAACCTCCGTCAGTTGCCGGCCAGCAGTTCGGTCATCTGTTCTCGTGGCATGGGGCGCCCGAGAAGGTAGCCCTGCGCGCGATCGCAGCCAAGGCGGGCGACCTTCTCAAGCTGGTCGGCCGTTTCGATTCCTTCGGCGACGACGTGGGCGCCAATGCGGTGGGCATAGGCAACCGCCTCGCCGATCATGCTCGATGCGGCGGAGGATGCGTCGTTCACGAGGCTCCGGTCGATCTTGAGCTCCGTGGCGTGTAGCTGCCTCAGCTGAGTCAGGGACGCCTGCCCGGCACCGAAGTCGTCCACCGCGATCCCGACACCGAACTCGCGGAGCCGGTCAAGGCGCGCAACAACCGACGCGACATGGTGAAGACGCCGCTGCTCCGTGATCTCGAGAGTCAGCTGGTGGGCGCCCCTCCGGATGCGCTGCAGCACCCCCACGAGCCAACTCACGAATGCCGAGCTTTCGAGTTGCGCGGGCGATACGTTCACCGAGACACCGACATTCCATGCCGCCATCGCCGCGACAGCCTCCGCAGCCATGAATCTGCCGATCTGGTCGATCGTGCCGTCCTGCTCTGCAAGCGGTATGAACTCGTTCGGAGCGACCCAACCCCACTCGACGTGATGCCAGCGGCACAGCGCCTCCGCTCCCACGATCCGGTTGGTCCGCAAGTCGATCTGAGGTTGAAACCACGCCGAGATCTCGCGGCGATTCACCGCATGTCTGAGCTCAACAGCCATGTCCGCTGTGCTGACCATGACACGCTCCGCCTGCTTCCCCCGAGAACCCGCACCGGCGATTGTGTCTGCCGCATGCGCTCGGCAACCCTCACATGCCGAAAGATCTCATGGCAAGGTCTTGACGAACGGCCGCGGCGGAGCCGCCGCTCGCGGCCGGCGTCCCGAGGATGCGGCGGGCGGTACAGCGACCGACGAGCTGGCGGATCATGCGCTGGTCCCGTCCTCGTCGTCGGAAGGAACTTCGTAGCCGATGAGCCAGCGGATTCCGTACTGGTCGACGACTTGCCCGTCGTACGCGCCCCAGGGTCGCTCCTGCAGTGCGTCGAGGACGGTACCGCCCTGGGAAAGCGCGTCGAACCATCGGGTGAGGGTTGCCCCGTCGGCGGTGCCGAGCAAGGCGATGCTTACGCCGCTCATCGACACTGGGTCCTGGTCCCCGGTGGTGTCGGTTGCGTACAGGCTGACGGGGCCGTAGAGAATGCCGTGGCCGATGGCGTCGGCGGGTCCGTCGGTGCGGCCCATCTCCGCAAGGGTGTGCAAGGTGAGATTGCCGCCGAAGATCTCGTGGTAAAAGCGGAGCGCTTGTGCGGCGTTGCCCGGGAACCAGAGGTAGAGCGTGGGGGCTGTCATGGTGTGGTCTCCTTCATGGTGTCGTTGTCGTCGTGTTCTGATTGCGATGAGCCGGAAGTGTCGATTTCCGCGCGATCAGGCCGTGGATCGGATCGTGCCGCCGCTGTGCACGGGCCGGACCTCGATGCCGCCACCAGTGAGAAGCGAAGGGTCCTTGCGGGCGAGGTCAAGGGCTTCATCGATGTCGGCGGCTTCGAGGACGTAGAAGCCGGCCACGACGTGGCCGTCCTTCCGGTACGGGCCGTCCGCGGCCTCCTCGGCGCGGAGAGTGCGGGCATACTGGCGCGGCATCAGAGCGTAGGCGAGGACCATACGCCCGGTGGCGACGAGCGAGTTGAAGTGGTCGTCGCATTCCTGGAGCTGCTGCTTCGTGGCGGTGGGCGCATGCAGAGAGTCTTCGGCGTGGATCAGGACGGCGAATTGTGGCATCGCGGTGCTCCTCGGTTGCTTGATCGGGTCGGAAGCGGCTCAGTCACTGTCCCCGCCTAAACGCCGGTTCGGTCCAACGCGGTGTACTCGGCCGGCCGATCCCCTTCCGCAGATGCCCCGCCATATCACCCCTCCCGTCGTTCGGCGGCTCTTCGCGGCCTTCACTTCGTTCTACGAACAGCTTCGTCCCGTTTCGACAGATAGGGCGAAATCAGTCGGGCACGGTTCGACAACCTGGCAGTACCCAACGCGATCGAGTGGCAGGGAGACGGCCAACGGCCTGGGCGTCGGTTCAGTGGAACAACCGCCCCGCTGAGCGGATGCCGGCGGTCGTCGAAGGGTGGAATGCCGGGTCGTCATCGTCGAGTGGTACGGCGCTGCGGGCTGCAGTAGAGACGGTTGTGTGGAGGAACGCTGTAACGCGTCGAACGTGAAGCAAATCAGCGCTTGTGCGAGGCAACCATCTGTCGGTGCACGAGTAGGGAAATGTCCTCGTCTCCGAACCGCAGCCGGTACCGTTTCCCATTCTTCGACCGGTGCCACTCGAGACGCGAAAGAGCCCGCCCCAGCAAGCGGCTGGAACGGGCTCTTTCTGAGATCCTGCGGACTATCCGCGGACTAACCCGCGAAGCTCCGCGGAATCACGTCACACTCCGAAGTACAGCTCGTACTCGAACGGGTGCGGGCGGGCGTTCAGCGGCTGGATCTCGTTCTCGATCTTGTACTCGATCCACGTCTCGATCAGCTCGGGCGTGAACACACCGCCGCGCAGCAGGAACTCGTGGTCGGCGCGGAGCGCCTCGAGCGAGTCCAGCAGCGAGTTGGGCACCTGCGGGATGTTCTTGGCCTCCTCGGGCGGCAGCTCGTACAGGTCCTTGTCGACCGGCTCGTGCGGCTCGATGCGGTTCTGGATGCCGTCGAGGCCCGCCATGAGCTGGGCGGCGAACGCGAGGTACGGGTTGCCCGAGGCGTCGGGGGCGCGGAATTCGATGCGCTTGGCCTTGGGGTTCGATCCGGTGATCGGGATCCGGATGGCCGCCGAGCGGTTGCCGGCCGAGTACACCAGGTTGACCGGCGCCTCGTAGCCCTTGACCAGACGCTTGTACGAGTTCAGCGTCGGGTTGGTGAACGCGAGAACGGCGGGGGCGTGCGCGAGCAGACCGCCGATGTACCAGCGGGCGGTGTCGGAGAGCTGGGCGTAGCCCTTCTCGTCGTAGAACAGCGGCTTGCCGTCCAGCCACAGCGACTGGTGGGTGTGCATCCCGGAGCCGTTGTCGCCGAACAGGGGCTTGGGCATGAACGTCGCCACCTTGCCCCACTCGAGGGCGGTGTTCTTGACGATGTACTTGAACTTCAGGATGTCGTCGGCGGCGTGGACCATGGTGTCGAAGCGGTAGTTGATCTCCGCCTGTCCGCCGGTGCCCACCTCGTGGTGCGCGCGCTCCAGGACCAGGCCCGCCTCGATCAGCTTCAGGCTGATGTCGTCACGCAGGTCGGCCTGCTTGTCGACGGGGGAGACGGGGAAGTAGCCGCCCTTGTACGGGGTCTTGTTGGCGAGGTTGCCGCCCTCCTCGACGCGGCCGGTGTTCCATGCGCCCTCGTCGGAGTCGACATGGTAGAAGCTGTGGTTCTGCTTCACGTCGTAGCGCACGTCGTCGAAGATGTAGAACTCCGCCTCGGGCGCGAAGAACGCCGTGTCGGCGATGCCGGTCGAAGCGAGATACTTCTCGGCCTTCTTGGCCACCTGGCGCGGGTCCTTGTGGTAGATCTCGCCCGTGCGCGGGTTGTAGATGTCGAAGACCATCACCAGCGTCTTGGCCTCGCGGAACGGGTCGAGGTAGGCCGTCGACACGTCCGGGATGAGCTGCATGTCCGACTCGTGGATGTTGGCGAACCCGCGGATCGAGGAGCCGTCGAACAGCTGACCGACGGTGAAGAACTCCTCATCGACCGTGGCTGCCGGAATGTTGAAGTGCTGCTGGACGCCAGGAAGGTCCGTGAAACGGATGTCGAGGAACTTGACGTCCTGGTCCTTGATGAAGGTCAGCACCTCGGATGAATCTTTGAACATTGAGGCTCCAGAGGTAGGGCATTCGGATCGCCCGCGCGCGGCGCGGACCCCATGCACGCTACCCACGGGCCATTGCCCGGCAGTGTCACCTATGTTTCCAGCGTGTTACAGCCGCCTGGATACGCTGGTGAGGTGACTCAGAGTGCTCAGAACTACCCCGGCGAGCGTCTGGGCCTGCCCCGCGAGGGTGCGGGCTCGATCGCGCGTCTGGGCCGGCGCGTCGGGGCGCTCTTCGTCGACTACGGCGCGGCCTACCTGATCTCGGGCTTCTTCGCGTGGGATCCCCTGGCGATCCTCGCCCTGTTCGCCGCCATCCAGCTGGTGTTCCTGCCCACCCTGCAGGGAAGTCCCGGCCACCGGCTGTTCGGCCTGAAGCTGGTGCGCCTGGACGGAGCGTGGGTGGGGCTGTGGCGGCCGATCGTCCGCACGGCGCTCCTGGTGGTCGTGATCCCGGCTGTGATCTGGGATCCCGATCAGCGGGGACTGCACGACAAGCTCGCCGGCACCGTCCTTCTGCGCGCGTAGGCTTCCGGCGGCCGCCGGCTGCGATCAGCGAGGACGCGGCGCGCGCACGCGGGTGGGGTCGATCCCCTTGGGGATCGGAAGCGACGCCAGCGACTGCGAGACCGAGTCGATGCGCTTGATCACCGCTGCCATCGTCGCGCGGTCGACCTTCTTCGGCAGCGCCTTGATGGTGGAGGCGAGCTTTGCGATGGGCACCTCGTCCTCACCATGACCGACGTAGAGGACCGTGACGGGAACGCCCGCCGCGACGCGCTGCACCTTGGCGCGCTCGTCCTTGATGAGCCTCGTGAGGCGACCGCGAGCCCCCTCGCCGACGATGACGACGCCGCCGCGGCCCACCGCGCGGTAGACGGCATCCTGCGTCTTCGGGTTGATGCCCACCGGCATCTCGCTGGCCTGCCAGCGACGACCGAGAGAGGTCGAGAGGACGTGGCCCGTCGCGCCCGGCATGCCGTCGATCTTGCGGTACATGGCTCGCGTGGACAGACGCGTCATGGTCATGAGCGACGCCAGCACACCGAGCATCAGGCCCGTGATGCCCCACAGGATCACGCTCCAGATCGCGACCGGCGGAATCAGCAGACCGATCGTGACGCCGAGGGCCACGCCGACCAGCAGGATGCCGATCAGCACGAACGGCAGCCAGCGGAACTCCTTCTGCGTGAAGGTGTAGAGGGTGCGAAGCTGGGAGAAGAATCCAGGGCGCTTCTCGGGAGTCGTCGTGCGCGCGGCCATGGGGTCAAGCCTACCTTTTCAGGGGGCCGGCCATCGGCTCCTTCCCAGGGCCGGACGGCCGGCATCCGTCCACAGCCGCGCCCGCGTCCGCACCTCAGCGGGCACTCGCCGCCGACACTGGTGGGGTGACACCGGACGATGGACTGCTGCGCTCGCCCTACCGGGCGGTGCGCGTGGTGCGGGCGCCCGAGGACGGACCTTGGCCGGGAACGCTGGTGTCGACATCGGACGACGACACGGTGGTGCTCGTCGACGTCGACGTGCTGGGACCACGCTGGTGGGGGTGGCGAGCCGACGTCCGAGGCCACGTCCTCGCGCCGACGGATGTCGTCCGCCGCGCCGACGGCCACGACGCAGCGCTGCCGGCGTGCGCCGAGCGGCTCGAGGACTTCCTCCGCCGGCGCTCATCGCGCATGCCGCTGACGCCGGGCGAATGCGTGACCGTGGGCGTGAGCCTGCTGCGCGGGTGCGGGCAGCTGGTCGCTGATCCTGATGTGACGGGCGGGTGGTGGCTCGACGGGCAAGGCATGCCGGTCCTCGCCACCGACACGGGGGACCGACGCGGACTGGACACGGCGGCGGAGGTGCTCCGCGGCCTCCCCGTCGCTCCGGAGCTCCAGCGCTCGTGGGATGCCGCCATCGCGGCGCTGGCGGCGCTCCGGGTCACGGCGCACGAGCTGCGGGAGGCTGAGGACGCGCTGTTCGCCGCCGCGGCGCCGGAGCCGCTCGTCACGATGACGCTGACGCCGCGCAGCGCCGTCGATGTCGGCGGCCGCCGGGTCGTCGCCGAGCACGACTCCGAGCAGCCGGAGCGGTCGCTCTGGCAGCGGCTGATCGGATCGGTCGACGAAGAGATGGCGGATGCGCTGTCGCGAGCGACGACGGGCGTCTGGCGCCGCTGGCGGTCTCGCCCCGGGACCCGCCGGGCGCCGTTGCTCGTTGCCGGCGGCGCCGCCGCCGCCGTGCTGATCGGCGGAGCGCTGTGGCCGACGGCCGGCGGCGTCGCCACGAGCGGGGCGATCTCGCCGTCGCCGTCCCATGTCGCTCCCGAGTCATCCGGGCAGGAGCGCACCCAGGCGCCGCGACCGGGGAACGAGGCCGTCGCCGCCGCGGCGCCGACCGCCGACGATGTGCTCCCAGGATTGGACGTGGTCGGCGCGGGCCTCCTCGACGAGCGCGCGGCCTGCGGGACGGATGCCACGTGTCTGTCGGGCGTGGTGGCAGAGGCGGGCGCGCGCTTTCCGGCAGGCGCTGTGGATCTGCCCGCTTCCGAGCGGAGCGTGACGCTTCTGGACGACTTCGGCGGGGTCGCCGTGCTGCGGGTCGACGTGGCGGATGGGACAGGCGCCAGCCAGCTCGTCGTGATCACCCGCCGAGAAGGCGAATGGCTGCTGCGCGACGTGCAGGACGTCGCGCAGCAGCCATAGCGCAGGTGTCAGATGCCGAGCTGACCCTCGAACGCGGCTTCCTCGAGGCGGGCCTTGACCGCGGCGAGGAAGCGCGCGGCGTCGGCGCCGTCGATCACGCGGTGATCGTACGACAGCGCGAGGTAGACGTAGGAGCGGACCGAGATGGCGTCCCTGCCGTCGACGCTCACGACGCCGGGGCGCTTCACGACCACGCCCGTGCCGAGGATCGCCGACTGCGGCAGGAAGACCACCGGCGTGTCGAACAGCGCGCCGCGCGACCCGGTGTTGGTCAGCGTGAAGGTGCCGCCCGCGAGCTCGTCGGGCTTCAGCTTGTTGTCACGGGTCCGCGCCGCGAGATCGGCGATCTCGTGCGCGATCTGGGCGAGGTTCTTTCCGGCCGCATCCCGCAGGACCGGCGTGAGCAGGCCTCGCTCGGTGTCGACGGCGATCGAGAGGTTCTCGGTCGCCGGGTAGACGATCTTGTCGCCGTCCACGGTGGCGTTGATGACCGGGTACGCCTGCAGCGCCTCGGCGGCGGCGAGGGCGAAGAACGGCAGGAACGACAGCTTGTCGCCCGTCTTGGCCTGGAAGTCGCCCTTCACCTTGTCGCGGAACGCGGCCAGCTTCGTGACGTCGACCTCGACGACCGTCGTCAGCTGGGCCGTCGCCTGCATCGAGGCGACCGCACGCTCGGCCAGCACCTTGCGCAGTCGCGACATGGGCTGCGTCGTACCGCGCAGCGGCGAGACCTCGAGCGCCGGACGGGCCGGAGCGGCGGGAGCGGCGGGTGCAGCGGCCGGCGCGCTGGCAGCTTCGGCGGCCTTGAGCACGTCCTCCTTGCGGATGCGGCCGCCCACACCGGTGCCCTTCACCGTTGCCAGATCCACGCCCTGCTGCTGAGCCAGGCGACGCACGAGCGGCGTCACGTAGGCCACCTCGTCGCCGTCGCCGTCGGCGCCGGCCGACGCAGCCGCAGCGGGTGCCGACGCAGCCGGAGCCGGTGCCGGTGCCGGGGCAGCGGCGGGCGCGGGGGCCGGAGCCGGTGCCGGGGCAGCGGCGGGCGCGGGAGCCGGAGCCGGCGCCGCGGGCTGCGCGGCGGGAGCCTCGGCAGGGGCGGGCGCGGCGGGCTGTGCAGCGGGAGCCTCAGCAGGGGCGGCGGGAGCCGATCCTGCTTCTCCGATGCGCGCCAGGGGCGAGCCGACCGCGACCGTCTCGTCCTCCTGGACGAGGATCTCCTGCAGCACGCCGGCGAACGGCGACGGGATCTCGGTGTCGACCTTGTCCGTGGAGATCTCCAGGAGCGGCTCGTCCACCGCGACGTCGTCGCCGACCTGCTTGAGCCAGCGGGTGACCGTGCCCTCGGTGACGCTTTCGCCGAGCTCTGGGAGTACGACGTCCTTGCCGCCGGCGGCGGGTGCAGCGGCCGGAGCGGCTGCCTCCGCCGCGGGTGCCTGTGCGGCCGGGGCGGGTGCCTCGGCGGGAGCCGACGCCTCGGCGGGTGCGGCCTCGGTCGCCTGCGGCTGTGCCGGCGCCTCCGGTGCCGCCTCCTGCGCCGCGTCGCCCGTGGCGGCGCCAGAGCCGTCGCCGATCTTCGCGAGGATCGCGCCGACCTCGACGGTCTCGTCCTCCTGGACCAGGATCTCCTCGATGACACCGCTCACCGGCGAGGGGATCTCCGTGTCGACCTTGTCCGTGGAGATCTCGAGCAGACCCTCATCCGCCTGGATCGTGTCCCCGACCTTCTTGAGCCAGCGGGTGACCGTTCCCTCGGTGACGCTCTCACCGAGAGCGGGGAGGACCACGGAAGTGCTCATGACGATGTCTCCTTCGGAATGGATATCGGATCTAGCTTAGTGATGGCCCGTGCGCGAGGCGTCACAGCGCGTGGAGCGGTTTGCCGGCCAGAGCGAGGAACGCCTCCCCGAGCGCCTCGCTCTGTGTCGGGTGGGCATGGACGAACGGTGCGATGTCCTCCGGGTGCGCCTCCCAGCCCACCGCGAGCTGCCCCTCGGTGATCAGTTCGCCCACACGCGCGCCGATGAGGTGGACGCCGAGGACCGGGCCGCCCTTCCCACGGATCACCTTGACGATGCCGCTCGTGCCCAGGATCTCGCTCCGGCCGTTCCCGGCGAGGTTGTACTCGTACGAGACGACCCCGTCGGCGCCGTGGATGTCGACGGCCTGGGCTTCGGTGAGACCGACCGATGCCACCTCGGGGTGGCTGTAGGTGACGCGGGGTACCTGCGTGTCGGGGACCACGACGGGGTTCAGCCCGGCGATCTCCTCGGCGACGAAGATCCCCTGCTGGAATCCGCGATGCGCCAGCTGCAGACCGGGAACGATGTCGCCCACGGCCCAGACGTGCGCCACGGTGGTGCGCAGTCGTTCGTCGGTGAGGACGAATCCCCGATCGATGGTGACGCCCGCCTCCTCGAAGCCCAGTCCCGCCGTCGCCGGGCCGCGCCCGACGGCGACGAGCAGGTAGTCCGCTTCGAGAGCCCGGCCGTCCTCGAGCGTCACCGTGACGCCGTCGGCGGTCTGCGAGGCGCTCTGGAAGCGCACGCCCAGCGAGTACTGGATGCCACGGCGGCGGAAGGCGCGCTCGAGCCCCTTGCTGAGTGCGACGTCCTCGTTGGGGACGAGGTGGTCCAGCGCCTCGACGATCGTCACGTCCGCACCGAAGGAGCGCCAGACGCTCGCGAACTCGACGCCGATGACGCCGCCGCCGAGGATCACGACGTGCCGTGGGATCTCGTCCAGCTCGAGCGCCTGCTCGCTCGTGAGGATCCGCCCCCCGATCTCGAGGCCCGGGAGCGTGCGACTGTACGACCCGGTCGCGAGCACCACGTCCGCGCCACGGTAGAGGTCCTCGCCGACGCGCACGGCGGGACCGGCTTCCAGGCGCCCGGCGCCGGGCACGACCGTGATGCCGCGCGCCTTCACGAGCCCCTCGAGACCCTTGTACTTCTTCGCGACGATGCCTTCGCGATACGCGCGCACGCCCGCCGGATCGATGCCGTCGAGGGTCGCGCGGATGCCGATCGCAGAGGCATCCCGCGCCGAATCGGCGACCTCTGCGGCGTGCAGCAGCGCCTTGGTGGGGATGCAGCCGCGGTGCAGGCACGTGCCTCCGACCTTGTCCTTCTCCACGAGCGCGACGGACTTGCCCAGCTCCGCAGCGCGCAGTGCCGCAGCGTAGCCGCCGCTGCCGCCGCCCAGGACGACGAGGTCGAAGGTGTGCTCTGTCATGCTGACTCCTCTGTCAGAAGGAAGCGGATGAGACTGCGGACGGTCGCGGCGGTGGGGCCCTTGTCGGTGTAGCCGTACGCGCCGCCCTTGTTCATGCCGGCGCCGGCGATGTCCAGGTGCACCCAGGGGATCCGCGCAGCGTCGGGCTCGTCGCCCACACGGCCGACGAAGTGACGCAGGAACAGCCCGGCGAACAGCGACCCGCCCGCGGGGTCGCCGATCTTGGCGTTCTGCAGATCGGCGATGGGGGAGTCGAGCTCCTCCGCCATGTGAGCCGGCAGCGGCAGGCGCCATGCGGGCTCACCTGCCTGCTCGGCCGCCGCGAGATAGGCGGCGACGGCTTCGTCGTCGCCCATCACGCCGACGTGCCGCGTGCCCAGCGCGATGATGATGGCGCCGGTCAGCGTGGCGACATCGACCAGGACATCCGGACGCTCCCGGCTCGCCGCCGCGATGCCGTCGGCGAGGACGAGGCGCCCTTCGGCGTCGGTGTTGAGAACCTCGACGGTGGTGCCGTCGACCGTGCGGACCACGTCGCCCGGACGGAGCGCGCGACCGGACGGCATGTTGTCGGCCATGCACAGCCACGCGGTCACGTGCACAGGGGCGCCGACCGCCGCGACGGCGCGCAGCACCGCCAGGACCGTCGCGGCGCCCGCCATGTCGTACTTCATGCCGACCATCGACGCGGCAGGCTTCAGCGAAAGCCCGCCGGTGTCGAAGGTGATGCCCTTGCCGACGAGTGCGACGTGCCGCGTCGCACCATCGGGCGCGTAGTCCAGTCGCACGAGCCGCGGCGGGCGCTCGGAGCCTTGACCGACGCCCAGGATCCCACCGAATCCCTGTTCCTGCAGCGCCGCCTCGTCGAGGACCTCGGCGGTCACGGGGAGACCGCTGACGGCCTCCGTCGCCGCGCGCGCGAAGTCGTCGGGCCCGAGCCACTGGGCCGGAGTGGCGACGAGGTCCTTCACCAGTGCGACCGCCGACGCCGTCTCGATGACCAGGCGCAGCGCCTCCTCATCAGGCTCGGCAGAGCCGTGCACCACGACGCGCGCGGCCCGGGACTTGCCCGGCTCGCGTTTGTAGCCCTCGAACCGGTAGCCGCCCAGGGCGGCGCCTTCGGCCGCCGCGACCCACAGGCTCGGGTCGGCCGCCGGTGCGGCCACGGAGATCGTCCCGAAACCGGTGAGGGTGCGCACCGCAGCGCCCACGGCGTCCCGCAGGGCCGCCTCATCCGGCGTCGCACCCGTGCCCACGACGGCGAGCGGCAGCGAGGTGCTCTCCGGCGCGTACACCCGCGAGACGCTCCCCGGTGAGCCGGTGAACCCGACAGCCAGCAGGGACTCGCGAAGGCCCGGCCAATCGGCGAGGGCGGGGATGTCGTCCCCCTCCAGCGGCGGAAGCGCCAGGAGGATCGCGTCTGCGTCGGACTCTCGGATCGGTGCGGTGCGGTATTCGAGGTCGGGGAACGACATGCTGTCCATCCTAGAGACGCCGCTGTTCGCTCTGAGCGCCACCGTCGCGCGTCCGACCACCGGCCCGACTCGTAGCATGGAGGCATGCCCTTCCCAGGCCCGCTGTTCGAGCGCTCGGCATCGGCCCCGCCGGTGCCCCGCGGTCTGCCGCTCGTCATCGCCCTCACCGGGTTCACCGACGCTGGCGGAGCGGTCACGCGTCTGATCGAGTACTTCCGCGATGAGCTGGCGCCCACGCCGCTGGCCGTCTTCTCCAACGACTCGCTGCTGGACTACCGCGCGCGCCGTCCGATCGTCGCGTTCGAGCGCGATCACCTGACGGACTACCGTCCGCCGCGGCTCGAGCTGTCCTTCGCGCACGACGCGCTCGGGCAGCCTTTCCTGCTGCTGGCAGGATACGAGCCGGACTTCGGCTGGGATGCCTTCGCCGAGGCGGTCGTCGACTTCGCCGACATCTTCGCCGTCTCGACGGTGACGTGGGTCCACGCCATCCCCATGCCGGTGCCGCACACGCGGCCCATCGGGACGACGGTCAGCGGGACGCGCTCGGAGCTGACCGAGGCGCACTCGGTGTGGCAGCCGCACACGCAGGTGCCGGCGACCGCCGGTCACCTGCTCGAGTACCGTCTGGCGGAGGCGGGCGCCGCGATCGCCGGCTTCGTGCTGCTGGTGCCCCACTATCTGGGAGACACCGAGTACCCGGCCGCCGCCCTCGCGGCGCTGGACAGCCTCACCGTCGCCACCGGTCTGGTGTTCTCGGGCGACACGCTGCGGGACGAGAACCGCGAATACCTCGCCAAGGTCACCGAGCAGATCGAAGGCAGCGAGGAGCTCGCTCGCATGGTCCAGGGGCTCGAGGAGCGCTATGACGCCTATATGGCCGGTTCCACGTCGGCCACGCCGATGATCCACACCGGCGACCTGCCCAGCGCCGACGAGCTCGCCGCGGAGCTCGAGCGCTTCCTCGCGACGCGCCCGGGAGACGACGACAAACGCATCGGCTGACGCGGAATTCCGCGGCCGGGTGGCGCGTTGCATCATTCGGAAGGTATGGTGCGCCCACGCCGGTTCAGGGGATGCTGGCGGCGCACGACGAGTATGAGATACTGGATGCCCTGACCCGTTGTCAACCACTTCGTTCGCGTACGCGAACGCCCGTGGACTTGACAAGGGTCTTACTAGTGTCCGAAATCGACCGACAGCGCGGGACCCGCGGCGTCGGTGAAAGGCGAAACGTGACTCCAGGCACGAACACCAAGGCCCGCTCGGCCGCGAAGGACACCGAGACGGAGGAGGCGGCCGCTGTGACCGCGACGCCCGCCAAGAAGACTGCGGCCAAGGGGAAGGCCGCGCCCAAGACCAAGGCCAAGGCTACGACGAAGACCGCGTCCAAGCGCGCGGCGAAGGCCGACGACGAGTTCGAAGACGAGGTGGAAGAGCTCGACGAGGACGTGGAACTCGAGACCGAGGACCTCGCTGAGGACGCCGGCGACGCAGCCGACGTCGACGCGGACGCCGACGACACCGCGGAGGAGGGCGACCAGCCCGCCGCGAAGGCCCCGACGAAAGCGGCGGACGAGACCACCGGCGGCGATGAGGAAGAGGACGAGGAGAGCACCAAGCCTGCTTTCACCGAACCGCTTCCGACCGGCGCCATCGTCATCTCCTCCAGCGACGAGGACGACGTCCCCGTCTACTCGACGCAGATCACCGGTGCGACGGCGGATCCCGTCAAGGACTATCTGAAGCAGATTGGCAAGGTTCCGCTGCTGAACGCGGCCGAAGAGGTCGAGCTGGCGATGCGCATCGAGGCGGGGCTGTTCGCCGAAGAGAAGCTGTCGCACATGTCGCCCGCCGAGAAGTCCTCGCAGCTCGGGCTCGACCTGCAGTGGGTCGCCCGCGACGGTCAGCGCGCCAAGAGCCACCTGCTGGGCGCCAACCTGCGCCTGGTTGTGTCGCTCGCCAAGCGCTACACCGGCCGCGGCATGCAGTTCCTGGATCTGATCCAGGAGGGCAACCTCGGCCTCATCCGCGCGGTGGAGAAGTTCGACTACACCAAGGGCTTCAAGTTCTCGACCTACGCGACGTGGTGGATCCGTCAGGCCATCACCCGCGCGATGGCGGACCAGGCGCGGACCATCCGCATCCCGGTGCACATGGTGGAGGTCATCAACAAGCTCGCACGCGTCCAGCGTCAGATGCTGCAGGACCTCGGCCGCGAGCCCACTCCCGAGGAGCTCTCGAAGGAGCTCGACATGACTCCCGAGAAGGTCGTCGAGGTGCAGAAGTACGGCCGGGAGCCGATCTCGCTGCACACGCCGCTCGGTGAGGACGGCGACAGCGAGTTCGGCGACCTCATCGAAGACACCGAAGCGGTCGTTCCCGCCGACGCCGTGGGCTTCACGATGCTGCAGCGCCAGCTGGAGTCGCTGCTCGACTCGCTCTCCGAGCGCGAAGCCGGCGTCATCCGCATGCGCTTCGGTCTCGGTGACGGGCAGCCCAAGACGCTCGATCAGATCGGCGACACGTTCGGGGTGACGCGCGAGCGCATCCGTCAGATCGAGTCCAAGACGATGGCGAAGCTGCGCCACCCGTCGCGATCGCAGTCGCTGCGGGACTACCTCGAGTGAGCGAGGCCAACGCCGGCAAGGCGCTCACCGTCCACGTCGACGGCTCGTCGTACGCCCGCATCCCGATCCGCACCCGTGTCGTGATGCCCGGTGATGACCTCGACGGCATCGTGCGCGAGTACGCCGCCGACGTGGTGCGCGAGGGCGACCTGCTCTTCGTCACCGAGAAGATCGTGGCGATCACCCAGGGCAGGTCGTACCAGCTCGACGAGATCCGGCCGCGGCGCCTGGCGCGCTTCCTCTCGAGATACGTCACGCGCACGAGCTACGGCATCGGGCTGGGCATGCCCGAGACGATGGAGATGGCTCTGCGGGAGTGCGGCACGCCGCGGATCCTTCTCGCCGCCGCCGTCTCGGCCGTCACCAAGCTGTTCGGCCGCCGGGGCGACTTCTACCGCGTCGCCGGCTACAAGGCGCGCTCGATCGACGGGCCGACGTCGCACACGATCCCGCCGTACAACACGGCGGTCGTCCTCGGTCCCGAGAAGCCGCGCGAGGTCGCCCAGCGCGTGCAGCGCCTGCTTCCGGTGCGGGCCGAGGTCGCCGTGGTCGACATCAACGACATCGGCGGCAACATCCTCGGTTCCACGCTCGACAAGGCCGGCGAGCGCCGCCTCGTGACGATCCTCAGAGACAATCCGCTGGGGCAGGGTCACGAGTCGACGCCGCTGGGCATCGTCCGCGAGATCTGACGTCGCACGAAGGGGCGGGTCCGGCACACACGCCGGCCCCGCCCCTTCGTCGCTGTCAGAATCCGATGGCTGCGCGATACCGCGGCTTGTGGCCCGTGCGGATGCCCGTCACGCTCGGCTTGTTCTCGTACACGCCCGCCCCCCAGTTGCCTTCGACCAGGACGGGCCCGTCCGCGGTGACGACGATGTCCCACCCGACGTACTGCACCTGCGGAACGACGCGCGCCACCTGGTCCACGAACGCCTTGACCTGCTCCACCATCGGCAGCTGGAAGTCGGCGATCACGAAGCCGGAATCGGGATGGCGCTCGTGCACGTGGCCGTGCGAGTCGTAGCCGGGCCCGACGGCGTGCCCGTCGTCGTCGAGCATCGTGTAGAAGCCGCCGAAGGTCATCTGGTCGCTCACCGCGCCGCGGCCGAACTTCTGCGCCATCGCCAGGATGTGGGTCTGCTGACCATCGAAGAACGCCGTCACCCGCGTCGTATTGACCGTCCCAGGGCACACCGCGGCGAGGTCGTCGTGCTGGCGGATGACCTCCTCGATGAGCAGTTCCCCGCGCTGACGCAGCCCCCGGTGGAAGGCATCCCAGTCCTCGACGTCGGCGGCGTGATACCGATGGACGCCCGTGCCGGCCTGGCCGACGGGCTCCTTCGTCACGATCGTGCCGTGTCGCTCGGCGAAGGCGCGGACGGCGTCCGCGTTGTCCTCCTCGACCACCATCCACTCGCGGCGCAGGAACGCGCTGAAGACCCGGTCGAACTCCACCTTGTCCTGGAAGAGATGGCGGTGGTCGGGGTGGTCGTACTTCTGCGAGAGCTGGTTGGACACCGGATGCGTCATGAACGTCTCGCGCTCGGCGCGGCTGAGGATCGCGAAGTCGTAGTCGACGTAGTCCTGGAATCCGACCTGACGGAATCCTGCCGACCACAGCATGTCCACCAGGATCGCCGGCATCCACTTGCCGTGCTGGCGCGAGGTCTCCCTGGCGCGCTCGAGGACGGAGCCGACGTCGATGCGGCGTGCTCGGCCGGCGAGGTAGCGGAGGCGAGGCGCGAGGCCCAGGCCTGAGGATGGCATGCGTTCTCCGGGGTCGGGATCGGGGGACCCCGTTAGTCTAGAGGCGTGGGTTCGGCGATCTCTGGGTGCGATACGCCGGCGGAACAATCCGTTCCGCGCAGCGCCCCCGTCGCCCGGGTCTCGCGGAGCGCCCTCGTTCGCAACGCCCGCATCGCCGGGCACGCGGGGGGTCGCTCGTTCTCGGCGCGCCTGCTCCGCGCCGACGCGTGGGGACACGGTGAGGACCTGGTGCGCGGTGTCCTCGACGGTGAAGGCTTCACCTTCGCGCCCGGCGGCGGTGCGGTCGGCGACGTCGACCCCCTCACCCTGTTCGGGCTGCCCGGCGGTGCCGCGGACGCCTGCCCGGTGCTGCGCCTGCACGGCACGGTGCTCTCGGTCAAGGAGCTCCGGGCGGGCGAAGGCGTCTCGTACGGCTACTCCTACCGGGCACCGCGCGACACGCGCGTCGCCCTCGTGACCGGCGGCTACGCGCAGGGCGTCGTCCGCGCGCTGGGCAACGTCGCCGACGTGACGATCCACGGGTCGCGTCAGCGGATCGTCGGACGCGTCGCGATGGACGTGTGCGTGGTGGACGTCGCCGACGTCCCTGTCGCGCGCGGCGACCAGGCGGTGTTCCTGGGAGAGGCCGGTCGCGGAGAGCCCTCCTTGGCGGAGTGGGTCGCGGCGACCGGGATGCTTCCGGCGGAGCTCGTCGCCGCCGTGGGCCTGAGGGCGATCCGGGAGGTGGCGCCGTGACCGCGCGACTGCACGTGGATCTGGCGCAGCTGGCGGCCAACATCGAGCGGGTGCGAGCGACCGTCGCGCCGTCCGAGCTGATGCTCGTGGTGAAGGACGACGCGTACGGGCACGGCCTGCGGGAGGTCGTGCGGACGGCTTCTCGCGAGGGCGTCACCTGGTTCGGCGCGTTCGACGTGCGCACCGGGAGGGCGGTGCGGGATGCGCTGGGCGATGCCCCCCGCATCTTCACGTGGATCGCCGCGACCGGCGGCGACATCGACGACGCGATCGCAGCGGACCTCGACATCGGCGTCGGGGATGCGGCACTGCTCGAGGATGTCGCGCGTGCGGCCTGCGCGGCCGGCGGCACGCCGCGCGTGCACCTGAAGATCGACACCGGTCTGCACCGCAACGGCGTGCGCCCGGAGCACTGGCCGGCGTTCGTCGCTCGGGCGGCGCAGCTCCAAGCCGAAGGATCGATCGAGGTGGCAGGGGTGTGGAGCCACATCGCCGAGGCGTCCGACGACGAGGACGACGCGGCGCGGGTCGCATACGAGCGTGCGCTGGCCGAGGCCTCCGCCGCGGGCCTGCGGCCGGCGATGCGTCACCTGGCGGCGAGCGCGGCGTCCTTCGCGCGCCCCGAGTTCCGTTACGACATGGTCCGGGTCGGTGCGTTCTGCTACGGCATCCGCTCCGCCGGAGGCCCGGACGCCGCGGCCCTGGGTCTCGCGCCCGCGGGGCGATTGGAGGCCGACGTCATCGCGGTCGGCGAGCGAGAGGTCACCGTGGGCATCGGCGCACTCGACGGACTGCCGTCGACACTGGCAGGGCGCGCGTGGGTCGGGACACCGGCGGGCCCGCGCCGCGTCCTCGCCATCGGCGAATGGACCTCGGTCGAGGCGTGGCCCGGTGCCGCCGTGGGCGACACGGTCACCGTCTACGGCGGGGGAGCGGGCTCGCCGACCGACCTCGCCGAGCTCATCGGGACGATCGGCGAGGAGATCGCGGTGCGCGTCTCGCCGCTCCTCCCGCGCGTGTACGGGGCTGCGTGACCGGTGTCAGGCCGACTCGGTCAGACGCGCGGTCTCGTCGTGCCATGACGACGCGACGGCACGCAGCTTCTCTTCGTACTTGCGACCGTGGTGGGCGCAGAAGAGCAGCTCGCTGCCGTTGACCTCGGCCGCGATGTAGGCCTGCGCGCCGCACGAGTCGCACCGGTCCGCCGCGGTGAGCCGGTACTCGAGGACGGCGCCGTTCTCCTGCTGCGTCGAAAGCGTGTTCATCTCGGTGCCTCCTCGTATGCGTAGAACTCCGTTTCGGGTCATGAAATACAACCACGCCGCAGGCGGGAGAATGCCGGGATCCGGAAGATTTCGCTCAGCGCGTACGGACGGCGCCCGGGGACGCGTGTCTGCGCGGGACCGTCGGCGGGCGCGCCTACGATGGGAGATTGTGACCTCCGAGTACTCCGCCCATCATCTCCAGGTGCTCGAGGGGCTCGAGGCGGTCCGCAAGCGCCCCGGCATGTACATCGGATCCACCGATTCGCGGGGACTGATGCACTGCCTCTGGGAGATCATCGACAACTCCGTCGACGAGGCCCTCGCCGGCCACGGCTCCCGCATCGACATCGTGCTGCACGCCGACGGCAGCGTCGAGGTGCGCGACCGCGCGCGCGGCATCCCCGTCGACATCGAACCGCGGACCGGGCTGTCCGGCGTCGAGGTGGTCTTCACCAAGCTGCACGCCGGCGGCAAGTTCGGCGGCGGCTCGTATGCGGCCTCGGGAGGCCTGCACGGCGTCGGCGCATCCGTGGTGAACGCCCTGTCGGAGCGGCTCGACGTCGAGGTCGACCGCGGCGGCAAGACATGGGCGATGTCGTTCCACCGGGGCGAGCCCGGCGTCTTCGCCGGACCGCACCCCACGTCGCCGTTCACGCCCTTCGAGAAGAGCTCCGAGCTGCGCGTGGCGGGCAGGACCGCCAAGGGCGTGACGGGCACCCGCATCCGCTACTGGGCGGACCGGCAGATCTTCACCAAGGACGCCGCGTTCAACCTCCAGGAGCTCGAGCAGCGCGCGCGTCAGACCGCGTTCCTCGTCCCCGGGCTCGAGATCGTGATCCGCGACGAGCGCGGCATCGATGGCGATGGCGGAGGTCCGGTCGAGACCAGCTTCCGCTATGACGGCGGCATCTCGGAGTTCGCCGACTTCCTGGCGCCCGATGCGGCGATCACCGACACCTGGCGACTCACCGGGTCGGGCACCTTCACCGAGACGGTGCCCGTGCTGCAGCCCTCGGGCGCCATGGTCCCGACCGAGCTCGAGCGCGAGTGCCACGTCGACATCGCGGTGCGGTGGGGCACGGGCTACGAGACCATGACGCGCTCGTTCGTGAACATCATCGCCACGCCCAAGGGCGGCACGCATCAGCAGGGCTTCGAGCAGGGCCTGATGAAGGTGCTGCGCACGCAGGTCGAGCAGAACGCCCGCAGGCTCAAGGTCGGCAACGACAAGCTCGAGAAGGACGACATCCTCGCGGGGCTGTCCGCCGTCCTGACGGTGCGCCTGCCCGAGCCGCAGTTCGAGGGGCAGACGAAGGAGGTGCTGGGCACTCCGGCCGTCCGCCAGATCGTCACGAACGTCGTCACGCGCGAGCTCACCGCCCGGTTCACCTCCGCCAAGCGCGACGACAAGGCGCAGACGGCGCTGCTGCTCGACAAGGTCGTCTCCGAGATGAAGGCGCGCATCTCGGCGCGCACGCACAAGGAGACCCAGCGCCGCAAGAACGCACTGGAGTCGTCCTCGCTCCCCGCCAAGCTCGCCGACTGCCGCTCCAACGACGTCGCGGAGTCGGAGCTGTTCATCGTCGAGGGAGACTCCGCCCTCGGGACCGCCAAGCTCGCCCGCAACAGCGAGTATCAGGCGCTGCTTCCCATCCGCGGCAAGATCCTGAACGTCCAGAAGGCGTCCATCAGCGACATGCTCTCCAACGCCGAGTGCGCCGCCATCATCCAGGTCATCGGGGCGGGATCCGGACGCTCGTTCGACATCGAGGCAGCCCGCTACGGCAAGATCATCCTGATGAGCGATGCCGACGTCGACGGCGCGCACATCCGCACGCTGCTGCTCACGCTGTTCTTCCGCTACATGCGCCCGCTCATCGAGGAAGGCCGCGTCTTCGCCGCCGTGCCGCCGCTGCATCGCGTCGTCGTCATGAACCCCGGGTCCAAGCCCAACGACACCATCTACACGTACTCCGAGCAGGAGCTGCACGGACTGCTGGCCAAGCTCTCCAAGGCCGGCAAGCGGTGGCAGGAGCCGGTGCAGCGCTACAAGGGCCTGGGCGAGATGGATGCCGACCAGCTGGCGACGACCACGATGGACCGCGCCGGCCGCACCCTGCGCCGGGTCCGCATGCAGGACGCCGAGGCGGCGTCGTCGGTCTTCGAGCTGCTCATGGGCAACGACGTCGCCCCGCGCAAGGAGTTCATCATCGACTCCAGCGACCGGCTCGCACGCGAGCGCATCGACGCCTGACGAGGTCGGGCGCGCGCCGGGTGCGGGCCACGGCGCGGCCGAGGGACGGCCGGGTCAGCGGATGCCCGCGCCCAGTCCGCCGATGACGCCATCCAGCGGCGTGCCCGACGCATCCCGCTTGGCTCCGGCGGCGGGCAGCGAGCGGGTCGCACCGTCCGGACCGACGGCGCGCGGGTCGGTGCCCACCCACGCCAGCGTGAGCGCATCCTCACCCTTCAGGAAGCGCTGAGCGCGCACGCCGCCGGTCGCCCGGCCCTTCGCGGGGAACTCGCTGAACAGCGACACCTTCGCGCTGCCGGCATCCGTTCCCGCGATGGCGGTGGTCGAGCCGGCGACCGTCACCACGACGGCGTCGAAGTCGGAAGGACCGACCACGTCGAAAGCGATGACGCGCGCGCCGTCTGCCAGCCGGATGCCGGCCATGCCGCCCGCCGAGCGCCCCTGCGGACGCACCGACGACGCGTCGAAGCGCAGCAGCTGGGCGTCGTCGGCGACGAAGACCAGTTCGGCCCCGTCGGAGGCAGGCGCCGCGCCGATGACCCGGTCGTCGTTTCGGAGCGCGATGATCTCGATGTCGTGCTTGGTGCCGAGCTCACTGGCGGAGACCCGCTTGACGATGCCCTGCTGCGTTCCCAGCGCGATGGGCGGCGCGTCGACGAGCGGCACCAGCGCCACGACGTGCTCGCCGCCGCTGAGGCCCAGGTACTGGTCGGCGCGCGTGCCGGCGCCCAGCTGCACCGAGTTGCCCGGAACCGATGGCAGGTCCACCGGCGAGAAGCGGATCAGACGCCCCGCGCTCGTGACGGCCCCGAGGTCTCCGCGCGTGGTGGTATCCACCGCGGACCGGATGGCGTCGTGCTTCGAGCGCCGCGCCGGCGGTGTGATGCCGATGACCGTCTCGCCTGCGCCCTCCTGCGCGGTGCGCAGTGCGGCGCGCACCATGCGGCCGGTGACCGAGAGGAACACGCGGCACGGTTCGTCCGCGATCTGCAGGTCGGCCGCCGCAGCCGCCGCGCGCGACCGCGGCGCGACCGGTCCGCCATTGAGCAGCAGCGTGCGCCGGGGCGTTCCGAACGCCTCCGCTGCGGCATCCAGCTCCCGGGCGACCTGCCCACGCAGGAGCACGTCGCTGGCGAGCAGCTCCTCCAGCTGGGCGATCTCGGCCTTGAGGTTGTCGCGCTCGGTCTCCAGCTCGATGCGCGAGAACTTGGTGAGGCGCCGCAGGCGCAGCTCGAGGATGTACTCGGCCTGCGGCTGCGAGAGGTCGAACACCTCGATCAGACGCGTGCGCGCCTGCTCGCCGTCGTCCGAGGTGCGGATGACCTGGATGACCTCGTCGATGTCGAGGATCGCGATGAGGAGGCCTTCGACCAGGTGCAGCCGTTCCTTGCGGCGTCCGAGGCGGTAGCGGCTGCGGCGTGTGACGACGCTGATGCGGTGGTCCAGATACACCCGCAGCAGGTCGCGCAGGCCGAGGGTCTGCGGCTGGCCGTCCACGAGTGCGACGTTGTTGATGCCGAACGAGTCCTCGAGCGGCGTCAGCCGGTACAGCTGCTCGAGCACCGCCTGCGGGTCGAAGCCGGTCTTGATCCCGATGACCAGCCGCAGCCCCTTGTGGCGATCGGTCAGGTCGGTGACGTCGGCGATGCCCTGGAGCTTCTTGGCGTTCACCGCGTCCTTGATCTTCTCGATCACCCGCTCAGGACCGACGAGGTACGGCAGCTCGGTGACGACCAGGCCCGTACGGCGCGGCCCGAGCGACTCGATCGCGACCTTCGCCCGCGTCCGGAAGCTGCCGCGTCCGGTCGCGTACGCGTCCTTGATGCCGTCCAGGCCGACGATGATGCCCCCGCCGGGAAGGTCCGGCCCCGGCACGAACTCCATCAGCTCCTCAACGGTCGCCTCGGGGTTCTCGAGCAGGTGCGTCGCGGCGGCGACCACTTCGATGAGGTTGTGCGGCGCCATGTTGGTCGCCATGCCGACGGCGATGCCGGTCGCGCCGTTGACCAGCAGGTTGGGGAACGCGGCCGGCAGCACCTCGGGCTGCTGGAACTGGCCGTCGTAGTTGGGGATGAAGTCGACGACGTCCTCGTCGAGGTCCTCGGTCAGCGCCAGCGCGGGCGCCGCCAGCCGCGCCTCGGTGTACCGGGGGGCGGCGGGCCCGTCGTCGAGCGATCCGAAGTTGCCGTGGCCGTCGACGAGCGGAACGCGCAGCGAGAAGGGCTGTGCGAGCCTCACGAGGGCGTCGTAGATGGGGGCGTCCCCGTGGGGGTGCAGCTTGCCCATCACCTCGCCGACGACGCGGGCGCTCTTGACGTGACCGCGGTCCGGGCGCAGCCCCATGTCGGCCATCTGGAAGAGGATGCGCCGCTGCACCGGCTTGAGCCCGTCGCGAGCGTCGGGAAGCGCCCGCGAGTAGATCACGGAGTACGCGTACTCGAGGAACGACGTCTGCATCTCTGACGAGACGTCGACGTCCTCGATGCGTCCGTGATCGGCGGGAGCGGAGTCGGTGCGGGATGCGGGCATGTGACGATGAAGCCTCGGGTGACGGCGGGAGCGGCGGGCGCGGGTCGGCGGTGTGCGAGACTGGCCCCGATGTCCTTCAGCCTACCTGCGGACCCTGCGCGGACCCGGAGCGTGACCCGTGTCGTGCGCGAGATGTCGGCCGCACTGGAGGGCCGCTCGGAGTGGTTCGCTCCCGCGCGCAGCGCGATCGTCTGGGTGATCGACGGACTGGGCGCCCACAACCTGTCCGCGCGGGCGGGGCACGCGCGCTTCCTCGCGGAGGCGAGGGGGAAGAAGGATGCCGCGCGCACGGTCTTCCCGTCGACGACCGCGGCGGCGCTGACGAGCCTGCTGACCGGCACGGCGCCGGGGGAGCACGGCATCGTCGGCTACCGGGCGCGCGTGCCTGGCACCGACGACGTCGTGAACCAGCTCCGCGGCTGGGACACCGACGGCCTCCCGCCTTCCTTCCAGCGCGCGGCGCCGCTGTCGCGCGCGCTCGGCCGGCCGTTCTTCGCGGTGTCGCGCGACGAGTACGAAGGGACCGGATTCACGGCGGTCACCCTGGACGGCGCACGCTTCCGCGGGGAGGACGATCTGGACGCACGGGTGCGTGCCGCGGCCGAGATCGCCGCCGACCATCCGGGATCGCTCACCTACCTGTACGCGCCGGAGCTCGACTCCGCCGGGCACAAGCACGGGTGGGAGTCCGACGAGTGGGTCGCCGTCCTCGAGCGCGTGGATGCCGCGGCGCGCGCCCTCGCCGCAGCCGTCGACCGGAACACCGGCGTCATCGTCACCTCGGACCACGGCATGGTCGATGTCCCGCGTCATCGTCATGTGCTCCTCGAGGAGGGTTCGCCTCTTCTCGACGGCGTCCGGCTCATCGGCGGGGAGCCGCGCATGCTGCACCTGTACGCCGAGCCCGGGGAGGCCGACGCGGTCCTCGCCCGCTGGCGTGACGCCGAGGCATCCCGCTCCTGGGTCTGCTCGCGCGAGGAGCTGGCGGCGTCGGGGCTGCTCGGCGCGGTCGCCCCCGACGTCGCCGAGCGGATCGGCGACGTCGTCGTGGCCGCACGAGCGGGCGTGGTGTATTACGACGACCGCCTCGACGACAAGGGACCGCAGAAGATGATCGGGCAGCACGGGTCGCTGACCGACGAGGAGCGCATCGTGCCCCTGATCCGCCTGGGAGCGTTCGCGACGCCCGCGTGACGGTCAGTCGTCCGAGCGCGCTCCGAACACGATCTCGTCCCACGACGGCATCGAGGGACGGCCCTTGCGCCGACCCGCCTCGGCGACCGCCGGCGGCGACGGCGTCTCGGGCTCCGGCTCGGCAGGGGCCTCGTCGTACCCCGGCTCGAGCGCGTCGAACAGCGCGACGGGGGAGGAGCCGCGCGGCGGCGCCTCTGCCTCATCGGCTCCGGGGAGCGGCTCGCGCTGGCCTCGCCGGCGCCGCAGCGCTTCGAGCAGGTCGGCCGTCTCGGCGTTGGTCACGACCGGCTCGTCGGCGCGCTTGATCGCCGCCTGCTGCACCGCCGGTGCCGCCGGTGCGGGAAGGTCGGGAGACTCGAGGTCGGCCTCGGGGGGACGGCGCGGGCCGAAGGCGCCGCTGTCGAACCGCGAGTCGTCCTTGCCCAGCGGATTGTCGAGGGCGCGCAGCCGGGGGATCAGCCCCTCGGGAAGCGACCCCTGGCGCGAGAGCTGGATCGCGTCGGCGTTCAGCGGCGACAGCGTGCTGCGGCGCGGGTCGAACCCCCAGCGGGCGTCGTGATCGATCTGGTTCGCCGTGAACTCGAGCTTGATGATCCAGCCGGTCGGCTCCTTCCAGCTGGTCCACCGCTCACCGCTGGCGCCGGCCTCGGCGAGCTTGCCGCGGACGGCCGAGCCGAAGGTGGCGTGTCCGTCGCCTTCGAAGTCGCCGCCCAGCAGCACCGGCACCGACAGTGCCTGACCGACGATGTGCTCGCGCTCGGCGAGCACCGGCCGCTCGAAGCGGACGACATCCTCCACGCGCGCACCCAGCAGGGTCGCGACCTCCTGCGCGGACAAGCCGGCGCGGATGTGCGCCTGGATCTCGCGCGGGCTGGGCCGGGGAATGTGCGCGTCGGCATCCCGGTCCTTGCGGGCCTTCCGAAGCTCGGCGCGCAGGACGTCGTCGAGATACAGCGAGAATCTCTCGCCAGACTCGGTGGCCAGGACGAGCTTGTCGTCCTCGGTTCCGATGACCTTGAGCTGTTCCATGCGGACGCCCCTCCGATCGTGCCTGTCCCGCCCATGCTGACACAGCCGATCGCCACCGCCGGGAATATCGCGCGCGTGGCGCGAGTTTCAGGGGAACGCACGATCCGAGGCATCACGCATCGCATTTGCGAAAAGGGATGCCGTCATGCAAACTATCGCCGCCCGATTGGGCGAGCGCAACCCGAAACACCCGGAAGTAGAGACCTCCACGCATGGCCACCGATTACGACGCCCCCCGCAAGACCGAGGACGACAGCGAGTCGATCGAGGCGCTCAAGGAGCGTGTTCCCGACAAGCTCTCCGGCTCGGTCGACGTGGAGGACGCCGACAACCCGTCGGGCTTCGAGCTCCCCGGTGCCGACCTCTCCGACCTCGAGCTCGACGTCGTCGTGCTGCCGCCGCAGGAGGACGAGTTCACCTGCTCCAACTGCTTCCTCGTCAAGCACCGCTCGCAGCTCGATCACGACACCGCCGACGGACCTATCTGCTCGGAGTGCGCGGCGTGACAGCCTGAGCGCGACGCACGGCCGCCGCGAGGCGGTCGGGCGTCCGCGAGGAGATGACCCACGCCGACGTCGGATCGGCGGGGTCGATGACGGGGATCGTCACGATCCCGTCGATGCCACCGCGGATCAGATGCCACGCGCGCGGATCCAGACCCGCGCCCCGCGCGTGACGGGCGTCATCGCCTTCGTGCACCTCGGGAGCTCCCAGGAGACGCACCGGGATGTGCACCCGGCCGGCCCGCAGCTCGCCTCCCTCGATCCGGATCACCGGAGAGGCGGCGACCATCGCGCCGATGACGGCGACCCCCACGACGGCGCCGATCACGAGGGCCACCGTGGTGTCGATCGCGGTGAAGACGAGGGCGGCCATCGGAGCCGCGACGGCCGCGGCGCACAGGATCCACAGTGAGGGGCTGAGCCGCTCCCGGTAGCCCTCGGAACGGCTTCGGGGGCTCGCACTGCGCGGTGTCTTCTGCATTACCCTCATTGGGTGACTGAAACGGTGGACGTCCCCATTATCGCTGCCGACATGCCGGCCTACGCCCACCCCGGCGACGCGGGCGCCGACCTCGTCGCCGCCGAGCCGGTGCGCCTTGCGCCCGGACAGCGCGCCGTCGTGGGCACCGGCGTCCGCATCGCCCTTCCCGAGGGGCACGTCGCGTTCGTCGTCCCGCGCAGCGGCCTGGCAGCCAAGCACGGCATCACCGTCGTGAACACCCCCGGCACCGTCGACGCCGGCTACCGCGGCGAGATCAAGGTGATCCTGCTCAACACCGATTCGCAGCACGCCCACGACATCGCGGTCGGCGACCGCATCGCACAGCTGATCGTGATGCCGGTTCCTCGCGCCCGCTTCATCCCGGTCGAATCCCTGCCCGACAGCGCGCGTGGGGAGGGCGGGTTCGGCTCGACCGGCTACCAGAAGAACGGAGTCCCGGCATGAGCGACGCCAGCTCGCCCGACGTCCCGCGCAAGGTCGCACCCGATGACCGGCCGACGACCGGTCCTTTCGACGAGTCCGAGGCCAACCCGGTGCGGCCCTACATCGACCTCGGCGGCATCAAGATCCTGCCCCGCGAGGGACTGAACCTGCGCCTCGAGGTCGAGGAGCAGACCAAGCGCATCGTGGCCGTGGGCCTGGACTACGCCGAATCCACCCTCCAGGTCCAGCCGTTCGCGGCTCCGCGCTCGGCCGGACTGTGGGACGAGACGCGCGACCAGATCCGACAGCAGATCCGTCAGCAGGGCGGGCGCGTCGAGGAGCGGGAGGGGCCGCTGGGCCCCGAGCTGCTCGCGGAGGTCCCCGTGGTCGCCGGGCCGGATGGCGCCGCGGGCAAGCGCCTGGCGCGCTTCGTCGGCGTCGACGGGCCGCGCTGGTTCCTGCGCGGTGTGATCGGCGGGGCCGCGACGTCGGATGTCGAGGCAGCCGCCGCCGTGGAGGACCTCTTCCGCTCCATCGTCGTGGTGCGCGGCGGCGCCCCCATGCCGCCGCGAGACCTCATCCCGCTCCGGATGCCTGCCACCCCGGGAACCGCGTGAGCGACCGGGCCGACCTCACGCCGCCGGACCCGGAGCGCGAGCAGCCCGCGCCGAGCGACATCCTCGGAGCGGCCCTGGGTGGCGCCGCCCGCCGGGCAGGGCTCGACCCGGCCGAGAACAAGGGCACCGGCCACGTCGTGTGGGCCGCGATGGGCGGGTGGCGCGGCATCCTGGAATCGGTCCTGCCGAGCCTGGCGTTCGTCGTGCTGTTCACCGTGACGCAGCACCTCGTCCTCTCGCTCGGCGTGTCGGTCGGCATCGCGGCGATCTTCACCGCCGTGCGTCTGCTGCAGAGGCAGGCGGTGGGCGCCGCGCTCGGGGGCCTCATCGCCGCCGCGGCGGCCGCGGCTCTCGCCCTGTGGACCGGACGCGCCGAGGACAACTTCCTGTGGGGGTTCGTCACGAACGGCCTCTACGGCAGCGCGTTCCTGATCTCCGCTCTCGTCGGCTGGCCGCTGATCGGCCTCGCCGTGGGCTTCCTCATGGGCGAAGGGGTGGCGTGGCGAGGCGACCGCCGCAAGCGCCGCGTGTTCTTCTGGCTGTCGATCGCGTGGGCCGCCCTGTTCGCGGCGCGGCTGCTCGTGCAGCTGCCGCTGTACTTCGCCGGCGACGTCACAGCGCTCGGGACGCTGAAGCTCGTCATGGGGCTGCCGCTGTTCGCGCCCCTCGTCGCGGTCACGTGGCTCGCCGTGCGGGCGCTCTATCCACCGTCGTCCAGGTGATACATTTATCTCGATATCGAGATAAATTCGCCCCCGCCGGATTAGGTCTGCCTCACTAGCCGACCGGTTCGCGGCGGGGGAAGATGGGGAATGCCGGGCTTCGGCCCCATCCCGCCGCCGACGAAGGAGACAGACGTGTCCACGGTTGACAGCTTCGGTGCCAAGAGCACCCTGACGGTCGGCAGCACCGACTACGAAATCTTCCGCATCGACACGGTGCCCGGCTACGAGAAGCTGCCGTTCAGCCTCAAGGTGCTGTTGGAGAACCTGCTTCGCACCGAGGACGGCGCGAACATCACGGCCGACCACATCCGCGCGCTCGGGTCGTGGGACCCCCAGGCCGAGCCCGACACCGAGATCCAGTACACCCCCGCCCGCGTGGTCATGCAGGACTTCACCGGTGTTCCCTGCATCGTCGACCTCGCCACGATGCGCGAGGCCGTGGCCGAGCTCGGCGGCGACCCGACCCGGATCAACCCGCTCGCGCCGGCGGAGCTCGTGATCGACCACTCCGTCATCGCCGACCTGTTCGGGCGCCCCGACGCGTTCGAGCGCAACGTCGAGATCGAGTACCAGCGCAACGGCGAGCGGTACCAGTTCCTGCGCTGGGGCCAGACGGCCTTCGACGACTTCAAGGTCGTCCCGCCGGGCACCGGCATCGTGCACCAGGTCAACATCGAGCACCTCGCCAAGGTGACCTACACCCGCGAGGTCGACGGCGTGCTCCGCGCCTACCCGGACACCTGCGTCGGAACCGACTCCCACACCACGATGGTCAACGGCCTCGGAGTGCTCGGCTGGGGCGTCGGCGGCATCGAGGCCGAGGCGGCCATGCTCGGCCAGCCCGTCTCGATGCTGATCCCGCGCGTGGTCGGCTTCAAGCTGACCGGCGCCATCCCCGCGGGCGTCACGGCCACCGACGTCGTCCTGACGATCACCGACATGCTCCGCCGGCACGGTGTTGTCGGCAAGTTCGTGGAGTTCTACGGCGAGGGCGTCGCATCCGTTCCGCTGGCCAACCGCGCCACCATCGGGAACATGAGCCCGGAGTTCGGCTCGACCGCGGCGATGTTCCCCATCGACGACGTCACGCTGGACTACCTGCGCCTCACCGGCCGCAGCGAGGAGCAGGTGCAGCTCGTCGAGGACTACTCCAAGGCCCAGCACCTGTGGCACGACCCGGCGGTCGAACCCTCCTTCAGCGAGTACCTCGAACTCGACCTCTCGACCGTCGTGCCGTCGATCGCGGGTCCCAAGCGCCCGCAGGACCGGATCGAGCTCTCGCGCGCCAAGGAGCAGTTCGCCAGCGACCTGCTCGACTACGCCGACGCCGACGCCCACCAGCTGACCCAGGTGGATGCGGCGGTCGAGGGCACCTTCCCGGCCTCCGACCCCATCGGCTTCACCGCCGAGGACGACGGCCACGTCCAGAACGGGGCGGCCGGCGACGTCAGCCACCACCACCAGTTCGCCGCGCAGGACCTGGCCGCGGCTCCCGCCGGCGTGTCCAGGCCGACGACGGTCACCACCGACGACGGCACGTACACGATCGATCACGGTGCGGTCACCATCGCGGCGATCACCTCGTGCACCAACACGTCCAACCCCTCGGTGATGCTCGCGGCGGGACTGCTCGCGCGCAACGCCGCGAAGAAGGGTCTCAAGGCGAAGCCGTGGGTCAAGACCACCATGGCGCCCGGCTCGAAGGTCGTCACCGACTACTACGAGAAGGCCGGCCTGACCGACGACCTCGAGGCGCTCGGGTTCTACACCGTCGGCTACGGCTGCACGACCTGCATCGGCAACTCCGGCCCCCTCATCGAGGAGGTCTCCGAGGCGGTCAACCAGAACGACCTCGCCGTGACCGCCGTCCTCTCGGGCAACCGCAACTTCGAGGGCCGCATCAACCCCGATGTGAAGATGAACTACCTCGCCAGCCCGCCGCTGGTGATCGCGTACGCCCTCGCCGGCTCGATGAACTTCGACTTCGAGACCGATCCGCTCGGCAAGGACTCCGAGGGCAACGACGTGTTCCTGCGCGACGTGTGGCCCAGCGCCGAGGAGGTGCAGGCGACGATCGACTCGTCGATCTCGACCGACATGTTCGACACCCAGTACGCGAGCGTCTTCGCAGGCGACGAGCGGTGGCGTTCGCTTCCGACGCCGACGGGCGCGACGTTCGAGTGGGACGACGCGTCGACCTACGTCCGCAAGCCCCCGTACTTCGAGGGCATGACGCTCGAGCCCGAGCCGGTGGCGGACATCTCCGGCGCACGCGTGCTCGCCAAGCTCGGCGACTCCGTCACCACCGACCACATCTCGCCGGCCGGCTCCATCAAGGCCGACAGCCCGGCCGGTCAGTACCTGACCGCGCACGGCGTCGACAAGAAGGACTTCAACTCGTACGGCTCCCGCCGCGGGAACCACGAGGTGATGATTCGCGGGACGTTCGCGAACATCCGCCTGAAGAACCAGCTGCTCGACGGCGTCGAAGGCGGCTACACCCGCGACTTCACGCAGGAGGGCGGACCGCAGTCGTTCATCTACGACGCGTCGGTGAACTACCAGGAGGCCGGCACGCCGCTGGTGATCCTCGCCGGCAAGGAGTACGGCTCCGGTTCGTCCCGCGACTGGGCGGCCAAGGGCACACGCCTGCTGGGTGTGCGCGCCGTCATCGCCGAGAGCTACGAGCGGATCCACCGCTCGAACCTCATCGGCATGGGCGTCATCCCGCTGCAGTTCCCGGCCGGGCAGTCCGCGGCGACCCTGGGCCTTGACGGAACCGAGGTCTTCTCGATCTCCGGCATCGAGGAGCTGAACGCGGGCACGACCCCGCGCACCGTGCACGTCACCGCCTCGCCCAGCGACGCGTCCGCGCCCGGCAAGGAGACCGTCGAGTTCGACGCGGTGGTGCGCATCGACACCCCCGGCGAGGCGGACTACTACCGCAACGGCGGCATCCTGCAGTACGTGCTGCGCTCGCTCGTCTGAGCAGTCGCGGCGAGCCCCGGAACCGCGTCGGTTCCGGGGCTCGCCCATTACCGCACGGGGCCCGCGCCGTCCACTCTGGGAGGTCATTCAGCCCCGCGGTCTAAGCTTGAGGGGCCATCCGATCGTCGGGTGACGCCCCGGGAAGTCGGGAGGCGAAGGGAGACGGATGCCTCTTCTTCGGTCGATCACCGGTCCACGAGACCTCGACGCACTGACCATCGAACAGCTCGAGGAGCTCGCGGGGGAGATCCGCGACTTCCTCGTCGAGAACGTCGCACGCACGGGAGGGCACCTCGGCCCCAACCTCGGCGTCGTCGAGCTGACGATCGCCCTGCATCGGGTGTTCGACTCGCCGTCGGATCCGATCATCTTCGACACGGGGCACCAGTCGTACGTGCACAAGCTGCTCACCGGACGGCAGGACTTCACGCGTCTGCGCGCCCGCGGGGGACTGGCGGGATACCCTCAGCGCGCCGAGAGCCTGCATGACGTGGTCGAATCGTCGCACGCGTCCAGCTCGCTCAGCTGGGCCGACGGCGTGTCGCGCGCGCTGACGCGCACGGGCCGCAAGGACCGGCATGTCGTCGCCGTCGTCGGCGACGGCGCTCTCACCGGCGGTATGACGTGGGAGGCACTCAACAACATCTCCGACGACAACGACCGCAACCTGATCATCGTCGTCAACGACAACGGCCGCTCGTACGCGCCCACGATCGGCGGTATGGCGCGCTACCTCAACCGCGTGCGGACCGCGGATTCGTACCGCACCCTGCACCGGTCGTCCGATCGGCTCTTCCGCCGGATGGGTCCGGTGGGGCGCGCGATCTACCGGGGCGTGCGCGGCGGCACACACGGGTTCCTCTCGCGCTTCACGAACAACGCCGCGCTCTACTCCAATCTGGACATCAAGTACCTCGGCCCGGTGGACGGCCACGACCTCCCCGCGCTCATCGAGACGCTCCAGCTGGCGAAGGAGTACGGGGCGCCGGTCATCGTCCACACGATCACCGAGAAGGGGCGCGGGTACGCGCCGGCCCTCTCGGACGAGGCCGACCAGTTCCACGCCGTCGGCAAGATCGACCCGCTCACCGGGGAGGCGCTGGGCGGCTCGGCGGGAACCGCCTGGACCGACGTCTTCGCGGACGAGCTGGTGCACGTCGGTGAGAGCAGGGACGACGTCATCGCGATGACGGCGGCGATGCTGCGCCCCACGGGCCTGCTGCCGTTCGCGCAGCGCTTCCCGGATCGGGTCTACGACGTCGGCATCGCCGAGCAGCACGCGGTCGCGTCGGCCGCCGGGCTCGCCTTCGGCGGACTGCATCCGGTCGTCGCCATCTACGCCACCTTCATGAATCGGGCGTTCGACCAGGTGCTCATGGATGTCGCCCTCCACCGTGCCGGGGTCACCTTCGTGCTGGACCGTGCCGGGGTGACCGGCCCCGACGGTCCCAGCCATCACGGCATCTGGGACCTCGCGATGCTCCAGATCGTGCCGAACATCCGCATCGCCGTGCCCCGCGACGAGGTCCGCCTCCGCGAGGAGCTGCGCGAAGCCGTCGCGATCGAGGACGCGCCGACGGTCGTGCGCTTCCCGAAGGGCGCCGTGAGCCCCGAGCTGCCGGCGATCGAGCGGCTGCGCGACGGCGTGGACGTGCTCGTGCGCTCCGAGGCCCAGGACGTGCTGCTGGTCGGGATCGGCCCCATGGCCCACATCGCCGTCGACGTCGCCCAGCGACTCCGCGCGCAGGGGATCGGGGCGACGGTCGTGGACCCGCGCTGGGCCATCCCGGTGCAGCCGTCCATCGTCGAACTTGCGGCATCCCATCGCCTGGTCATCACGATCGAGGACGGCATCCGCGTGGGCGGCATCGGCACGAGGGTGCGCCAGGTGCTCCGCGAGGCGGGCGTCGACACCGCGGTGGACGAACTGGGGGTGCCCGACGAGTTCATCGACCACGCCAGCCGCGAGGAGATCTTCCAGGACGCCGGGCTCACCCCGGCGCGCATCGCGCAGGACGTCGTCGCGCAGGTGCTCGGCACGCGGATCCCGGTGGCACGCGGTGCGCAGACGAGCGAGATCCCGACGATCGGCGACCTGGCGCGCGCGCGCCCGCCCCGCGACTAGGCGTCCGGCAGGAACGACGGCGCCCCGGCGCGGACTCGGCGAGCCGCGCGCCGGGGCGCTCTCCGTGGACGACCCTGCAGGTCAGGCGCCGATGCCGCGGATCGGCGGGTGATGGAAGGTATCGCCGAACACGCGCTCCGAGGCTCCCTCGCGATCGAGGTAGGGGGACGCGCCGCCGTCGATGAAGGGCCAGCCGGCGCCGAGGATGAGGCACAGATCGATGTCCTCGACCTCCGGGACCACACCCTCGTCGAGCATGATGCGGATCTCGGAGGCCAGCCCGTCCTGCACGCGGCGGAGGATCTCCGCCTCGGACGCCGGGGACGAGCCTGTGGCGCCCTTGAGCACCTTCTCGGCCGCCTTGCTCCAGCCGGTGACACGACCGCTCTTGTCCTTCTCGACGACCTCGGACAGCTCCGCCAGCCGGTGGAAGTTCTCGTTCGCGTAGAACCTGTCGGGGAACGCCGTCGCCATGGTGTCCTGCACGTGCGCGGCGACCTTCCACCCCACGAGGTCGATGAGCTGGAACGGCGTCATCGGCAGTCCGAGGGGAGCGAACGCCTTCTCGACCGTGAGGAGGGGAGTGCCCTCGTACACCGCGCGCGCCGCTTCACCCATGACCTTCGCCAGCAGGCGGTTCACCACGAACCCGGGTGCATCAGCGGTGAGCACCGCGTTCTTGCCCAGGCTCTTGGCCACGACGAAGGCCGTGGACAGGGCGGCGTCCGAGGTCTGCGGCGTCCGCACGATCTCGATCAGCGGCATGACCGCGACCGGGTTGAAGAAGTGGAAGCCGACCAGTCGCTCCGGATGCGCCAGCTTCGCGCCGATCTCCTCGACCGAGAGCGAGGACGTGTTGGTGGCGAGGACGGTGTCCTCGGCGACGATCTGCTCGATCTCCCCGAAGACCTGCTGCTTGACGCCGACCTCCTCGAACACCGCCTCGATGACGAAATCGCAGTCGGCGTACAGGGTCTTGTCGGTCGTGCCGGTGACGAGGGCGCGCAGCTTGTTGGCGGTGTCGCCGTCCAGGCGCCCCTTTGCCTCCAGCTTTCCGATCTCCTCGTGGATGTACGCCAGCCCCTTCTCGACGCGGGTCTGGTCCAGGTCGGTGATGAGCACCGGCACCTGCAGCTTGCGCACGAACAGCAGGGCGAACTGGCTCGCCATGAGCCCGGCGCCGATGATGCCGACCTTCGTGACCTTCTTGGCGAGGTCTTTGTCGGGCGCGCCGACCGGCCGCTTGGCGCGCTTCTGCACGAGATCGAAGGCGTACATCGAAGCCGCGAACTGATCGCCGGTGACGAGCTCTGCCAGGGCCTCGTCCTCGCGCGCGAAGCCCTCGGCCTTCGTGCCGCTCCTGGCCTTGTCGAGCAGCTCCAGTGCCACGTACGGCGAGCGCGGGACCGTGCCGATCTTGGATTCGAGCATCCCGCGGGCCATCTTGACGGCGATCGGCCACTTGGTCAGCCGCTCCAGCTTGCCCGGCTCGTTCTTCCGCACGACCTTGGTCGCGCCGGTCAGCACGCCGTCGGCCCACCGGAGGGAGTCCTCCAGATAGTTCGACGCGGGGAAGATCGCGTCGAAGATGCCGTAGTCGAAGGCCTGCTGGGGCTTGAGCATCCGGTTCTGCTTGAGCGGATTCGAGATGACCACCTCGAGCGCGTTCTCGATCCCGATGAGGTTCGGCAGAAGGTAGGCGCCGCCCCATCCCGGGATGATCCCGAGGAAGACCTCGGGGAGCGCGATGGCCGCTGCCGAGGCGTCGACGGTGCGATACGTCGAGTTCAGCGCGATCTCCAGTCCGCCGCCGAGCGCGAGGCCGTTGACGAACGCGAACGAGGGCACGCCCAGCTCCGACAGCGAGCCCAGCACGTGGTGCCCCAGCTGGGCGATGAGGCGGGCGTTGTCCTTCGAGCCCAGCCGTGAGATGTCGGACAGGTCGGCGCCGGCGGCGAGGATGTACTGCTTGCCGGTGATGCCGACCGCCTGGATCTCGCCCGCCGCCGCACGCCTCTTCAGGGTCTGGAGGGTCTCGCCGAGCTCGGTCAGGGTCGCAGGGCCGAGCGTGTTCGGCCGGGTGTGGTCCCGGCCGTTGTCGAGGGTGATGAGAGCGAGCACCCTGCCGGAGGGGAGGGGAATGTCCCGCGCCCGCGAGTGCGTGACGATCTCGTCGCCGGCGAGGGCCTGGATGGGGGAGAAGTCGATCTCGTCGTAGTTCGTCATCGAGCCCGGTCTCACTTCTTCTTCTTGCCGTCGTAGTGCGGGTTCTCCCAGATCACCGAGCCGCCTTGGCCGAGGCCGACGCACATCGCGGTGAGGCCGTAGCGCACGTCGGGGCGCTCGGCGAACTGAGCCGCGAGCTGGATCATGAGGCGCACGCCGGACGCCGCCAGCGGATGCCCGAATGCGATCGCGCCGCCCCACGGGTTCACACGCGGGTCGTCGTCGGCGATGCCGAAGTGGTCCAGCAGCGAGATCACCTGGATGGCGAACGCCTCGTTGAGCTCGAACAGGCCGATGTCGGCGATGGTGAGACCGGCCTTCTTGAGGGCCTTCTCGGTCGACGGGATCGGCCCGATGCCCATGATCTCGGGCTGCACGCCCGCGAAGGCGAAGGACACCAGCCGCATCTTGGGCTGCAGGCCCAGCTCCTTCACCGCCCGGCCGCCGGCCAGCAGCGACATGGTCGCCCCGTCGGTCAGCGGCGACGATGTTCCGGCGGTCACGCGCCCGTGCGGACGGAACGGCGTCTTCAGACCGGCCAGGTCCTCCATCGTGGTCTGCGGGCGGCGCCCCTCGTCCTCGGTCGCCAGGCCCCACGCGCCGTCAGAGCCCTTGATGGCCACCGGCACCAGGTCGGGCTGGATCGTGCCGGCCTCGTACGCGGCCTGGACCTTCTGCTGCGAGAGCATGCCGTAGCGGTCGGAGCGCTCCTTGGTCAGGTGCGGGAAGCGGTCGAAGATCCGCTCGGCCGTCACGCCCATGTTGAGAGCGCCGGGATCGACCATCTTCTCGGCGACGAAGCGCGGGTTCGGGTCGGCGTTGCCGCCGATCGGGTGGTGGCCCATGTGCTCCACGCCGCCTGCGAGGGCGACGTCGTACATGCCCACGCCGATCGAGGCCGCCATGGTCGTGACGCTGGTCATCGCCCCGGCGCACATGCGATCGATGGCGAACCCGGGGACGGTCTGCGGCAGTCCCGCGAGGATGGCGACGCTGCGACCGAGGGTGAGGCCCTGGTCCCCGGTCTGCGAGGTCGCGGCGATCGCGACGTCGTCGACACGGTCCTTCGGCACCGCGGGGTTGCGTTCCATCAGACCGATCGTGGCCTTCACTGCCAGATCATCCGCGCGGGTGTTCCAGTACATGCCCTTCTCGCCGGCGCGCCCGAACGGGGTGCGCATGCCGTCGACGAAGAAGACGTCCGAAATCTCGGCCACTCTGCCTCCAAAACTAGGGATGCGGCCAGCCTAGGAGGGCGCTCGGAGGCGTCGGGAATCGGGTGGCGGATTCCTACGAAGCGGCTTCCGAGGGTGTCACGGCCGGTTGCATGGATTCGACAAACGCATCGGCGATCACCTGTGCAGTCTGCCCAATCTGCCAGGTGCGTGCGCCGAGATCCTGCAGCGCCTCGGCGATGGCAGCTGTGGTGATCGGCTCCGGCGGGGACCACGCGACCCGTCTCAGCAGGTCGGGCGTCAGCAGATTCTCCGTCGGCATGCCGAGCTCGCCCGCGCGCTGCTCGATGCGGGGCCTGGCCGCCTTGAGCCTCGCGTCCGCTTCCGGATTCCGGTCCGCCCAGGCGCGCGGCGGGGGAAGCGTGTCGCCGCCGGTGGCCCGCTCGAGGGGGAGCTGCGTCGTCGCGCGACCCGCTTCGATGGCCGCCCACCACCGGTCGAGCTGGGACCTGCTCGCCCGGCCCGTGAACTCCTTGACGGCGGCGAGCGCGCTCTTGGACTTCGGATCGGCCAGCACGGCGGCGATGAGGGCGCGGTCCGGGACAAGTCGGCCGGGGGCGACATCCTGCTCGCGGGCATAGTCCTCGCGGGCGGTCCACAGTTCGCGCGCGACCGCCAGATTCTTGCGCCCACGCACCGTGTGCAGGCCGCTCAGCCGCCGCCACGGCTCCTCTCGCGCGGGCTTCGGCTCGCGCTCGAGCACCGCCTGAAACTCCTGCGCGGCGAAGTCGGTCTTGCCCTGCTCGGCCAGCTCGGCGACGAGGGCGTCGCGCACATCGACCAGGTGCACGACATCCAGCGCGGCGTATTCCAGCCACGCCTGCGGGAGCGGGCGCGTCGACCAGTCCGAGGCGGAATGCGCCTTCGCCAGCGTGATCCCCAGGGTGTCTTCGACGACGGCGCCGAGACCGACACGCTCGTGACCGAGCAGGCGCGCTGCCAGCTCGGTGTCGAACAGCGATGCCGGCTCCAGCGACAGCTCACGCAGGGAGGGCAGATCCTGGCTCGCCGCGTGGAGCACCCATTCCTCTCCGCCGATCGCCTCCTGCAGCGGGGCGAAGTCCTCGATCGGCGGGGGATCGAACAGGAACACGCCGGCTCCGCGGCGGTAGACCTGCACCAGGTACGCCCGCTGCGAGTAGCGGAACCCCGAGGCGCGCTCCACGTCGACGGCGACCGGGCCTTCGCCGGCGCGCAGCAGGCGCGCTGCTTCGGCCAGTCCCGCCGCATCGTCGATGACGATGTATTCAGTCACGCGCCATCCTCCGCGAACCCAGCATCGCGATCCCCTCCGACCCCGGCGGGAGCCCCGCCAGCATGCATACCAACTCTGCCCATGCTTCCACGTGCGGAGCGATCGCGCCTTCCGGCGACCACGAGGCGCGAAGCTCGATCTGCGCGCCGTCGCCCTCGGCCGCGAGGGACCCAAAGCCCTTGGACAGCGTCTTCGTCGCCGTTCCCGACGCGGAGTGGAAGCCGGCGTGACGCGAAGCCAGCGCGTCGGTGAGCCATGACCAGGCCACGTCCGCCAGAAGCGGGTCGACGCCGATGTCGGGCTCGAGGGGCGCCTGCGCGAAGCACACGATCCGCCAGGGGCCGTCCCACGGGGCCGGTTCGTCGGGGTCGTGCAGCAGAACCAGCCGGCCGGTGCCGTAGGGCGAGTCGACGCCGTGCTCCTCTGCGCGCACGTCCCCGGCGATCGCCATGGCGTGCGGTGCCAGATTGGCCGGCGCTGTGATCTCGCGCACCGTCAGATCCTCGCGGAACGTCATCGCGCGCACGGCTTCGGCCGCCTGCTCGAACGAGGTCGGTGCCGCCGGAGGACGATGCTCAGCCACGCGGACAGACTAGGCTGAGGCCTCGATGGTCGCCTCCAGGCGCGCCGCGATGGGCGGCGCATCTCCCGCTGTCCTCGCCGCGGTGAGGACAGCCGTCACCATGCTGAGCGTCGCCCTGATCGGCGTGCTCGCCGCCCTTGCCGGCGGATCGGTGCGCATGGCGCGCCGCGTCGTCACGCCCGCCCAGCGTGTGCCGGACACCCGCATCCTGTCGCTGGACACGGCGGCGCAGACGATCACGCTCGCCCGCACGCCGGACACGCGCCTTCCCGGCCGGTACGGGCTGTTCACCAGCGGCAGCGCCGACTACCTCAAGCTCGGATCGGTGCTGTCCGAGGACGACGTGAGCGTCAAGCGCAAGCTCCTCACCCATATCGGCCACGATGCGCGCCTGTCGCCCGAGGCGGCCTTCAGCGGCTGGTACTACGACCGTCCCGAGCAGCTGCACCTGGACTTCACGCCCGAGCTGATCGGCTCGCCCGCCGGGCCGTGCCCGGCCTGGCTCTTCCCCGCGGGGAACGGCGAGACGTGGGTGATCCAGGTCCACGGTCGAGGCACGACGCGTGCGGAGTGCCTGCGCGCAGTCCCGGTGTTCCACGCGCTGGGCATCACCTCGCTCGTGGTGTCGTACCGCAACGACGGCGAGGCACCACGGAGCCGCACCGGCACCTACGCGCTCGGGGCGACCGAGTGGCGGGATGTGGATGCCGCCGTCGGCTTCGCCCGTCGCCGTGGCGCCCGACGGGTGATCGTGATGGGCTGGTCCATGGGAGGTGCGATCGCCCTGCAGCTGTCGCTGAACTCGGCGCATCGCGATCTCATCTCCGGTCTCGTGCTGGAGTCTCCCGTCGTGGACTGGCGCGTGGTGCTGGAGTACCAGGCGCGTGCTCTGCGCGTGCCGACGGCCGTGAGCGGGCTCGCGATCGAAGCCCTGCAGACCGGCTGGGCGGCGCCGCTGACGCGCGCGGGCGCTCCGATCCGCTTCGACGAGCTCGACGTCGTCGCCCGCGCCGCCGAGCTGCGGCATCCGATCCTCATCCTTCACAGCGACGATGACGGGTTCGTGCCGTCCGACGCGTCGCACGACCTCGTCGTCGCGCGTCCGGATCTCGTGGAAATGAAGGTGTTCGAGGTGGCCCGCCACACGAAGCTGTGGAACTACGACGAAGAGCGCTGGAGCGAGAGCATCCGCACGTGGCTCGCCTCGCGCGGACTGATCGGCGACTAGGCCGGCGCCGCCGCCGATCTGGCGAGCACCTGGCGCTTCGCGCGCATCAGCATCCCGGTCATGCCCGCGATGCGCAGCGGCGACACCGCGCGCGTCAGGCCGATGCTCTGCGGGAAGTCCGCGGGGATCGCCAGCACCTCCTCGGCGCGCAGCCCCGTGAGGCCCTGGACGAGGATGCTCGCGAAACCGCGCGTGGTCGGCGCCTCGGGCGGGGCGGTGGCATGCATGGCGACCACACCGTCGGCGTCGACGTCGATGACGATGTAGACCGGCGACTGGCACTCGACCACACGCTCGCACAGCTCAGGGTGGCCGTCGTACGCGGGAGGCACCGGCGGCAGCTCCTGCGAGTACTCCAGGAGCAGCTGGAGGCGCTCGGCCTCGGGCAGCTCGAGGAACTCGTCCCGGATCTCGGCCAGGCGCTCGGGAACGGCGGTATCAGTCATCCGTCCCATTGTCCCACCGCGCGACCGCGTCAGCGCCGGGCGGGCGCCTCACCGGGCTCGGGCCCGGTCGCGATCGGCACCCGCACCGCGCTGCCCCACTCGGTCCAGGAGCCGTCGTAGTTGCGGACGTCCTCGAATCCGAGCAGGTGCTTCAGGACGAACCAGGTGTGGCTCGAGCGCTCCCCGATGCGGCAGTAGGCCACGATCGACTCGCCCTCCTGCAGGCCCACCTCGTCGCGGTAGATCGCGTCCAGCTCGGCCCGCGTCTTGAATCCGCCGTCGTCGGCGACCGCGCGCGCCCACGGCACACTGCGAGCCGTCGGGATGTGCCCGGCCCGCAGCGCGCCCTCCTCCGGGTACGCCGGCGCGGAGGTCCGGGTGCCGTCGTACTCCTCGGGCGACCGCACATCGATCAGGGGCTTCCCCAGATGCGCGAGGACGTCCTCCTTGTAGGCCCTCAGCAGCCTGTCGTCCCGCTCGACGACGGGGTAGTCGGTGGGGCGACGCGACGGCGCCTCGGTCGTGATGGGCCGGCCTTCTGCGATCCACTTGTCGCGGCCGCCGTCGAGCAGCCGGACATCCTCGTGGCCGAACAGCGAGAACACCCACAGCGCGTAGGCGGCCCACCAGTTGTTCTTGTCGCCGTAGATCACCACGGTGTCGTCGCGCGAGATGCCCTTGCGCGACATCAGCTCGGCGAAGCCCTCGCCGTCGACGTAGTCGCGGACGACCGGGTCGTTGAGCTCGGTGTGCCAGTCGACTTTGACGGCGCCGGGGATGTGCCCCGTCTCGTACAGGAGGACGTCCTCGTCGGACTCGACCACGACCAGGCCCGGCCGGCCCAGTCGCTCCTGGAGCCACTGTCCCGTGACGAGACGCCCCGGCTCGGCGTACTCGGCGAACTTCTCGGACGACGTGTCGGTCTCGACGGCCATGGTGCTCCTCGGTCGGGGCGGGTGACGGTGACGGTTAGGGTTGAACCGTCGCCTCCGACATTAGATTCCCGGCGCCGGCGGCACAGCCATCCCGTAAGACTCCGACACAGGATCCGCATGACCGTCCCCGAGACCCGCTCCGGCGTCATCCACCTCGCCGAGCGCACGCCGCAGCTCGCCGGCGCCGAGATGGTCGCGGCCCTCGTGCCGCCGCCCCAGTTCGCGGACGCGACGTTCGAGACGTATCGGGCGGATGCCGCCTACCCGTCGCAGCAGGAGGCGAAGGACCTGCTGACCGTGTTCGCCGGGGGAGCGGCCGCGCCGGCGAAGGGCGGCTTCTTCCGCCGGGCGAAGCGCCCCGAGGTCAAGCCGGGCGTCTACCTCGATGGCGGGTTCGGCGTCGGCAAGACGCATCTGCTCGCGGCCGTGTACCACGCCATGCCTGCGCGCCGGAAGTATTTCGGCTCGTTCATCGAGTACACGGCGCTGGTCGGCGCTCTCGGCTATCAGAACACCGTGGAGCTGTTCCGAGGGTCGGATCTGCTGTGCATCGACGAGTTCGAACTCGACGACCCCGGTGACACGATGGTGATGACCCGCCTGCTCGGTGAGCTGGTGGCCTCGGGCACGCGATTGGCCGCGACATCCAACACCCCGCCGAACGCGCTGGGCGAGGGCCGCTTCGCCGCACAGGACTTCCTGCGCGAGATCCACGCCATGGCGTCGAGCTTCCGAACGATCCGCATCGACGGCACGGACTACCGCCACCGTGCACTGGACGGCCACGCCGACGTGCTGGCGACGGAGGCGTACGACACCGCCATCGCCGATGCCGCCGCGCGCGGCGTCGCCTCGGACGACCGGTTCACCGACCTCGTCGCACACCTCGCGCGCGTGCATCCCTCGCGGTACATCAAGCTCATCGACGGCGTGGACCTCATCGGCATGCGGGACGTCGAGCCCTTCACCGACCAGTCCGCCGCGCTGCGCTTCGTCGCCTTCATCGACCGCGTCTACGACGCCGAGCTCCCGATCCGCGCCACAGGCACTTCGCTTGACCTCGTCTTCCCCGAGGAGATGCTGGCAGGCGGCTATCGCAAGAAGTACCTCCGCGCCATCTCCCGGCTCGTGGCCTCGACGCTCGCCTGATCCGAAGCGAGCCCGCGGCGGCACGAAACACGTTGTTTACGGGCGAGCGGCACGCGTAACGCGAAGGAAACACAGGGTGTCCCGCGGCTGAAACGGGCCCTGATCACACTGGGGGGACCCGACGCTACACCTGCGTCCCCGCAGAGAGGTTCTCCACCGAGATGGATCAAGGCAACACCGCATTCATGCTCATAGCGGCAGCACTCGTCCTGTTGATGACGCCAGGGCTCGCGTTCTTCTACGGCGGCCTCGTGAAGGCCAAGAGCGTCATCAGCATGATGATGCTCAGCTTCGGGGCGCTCGGACTGATCGGCGTGCTGTGGGTCGTCTACGGCTACGCCATCGCCTTCCCCGGCGCTGACGGCCTCGTCGCCCCGTGGTCGATCGACTGGTCGGCGATCGGGCTGTCGAGCCTCCTCGAGGTGCCCGAGGACGCCGCGTTCCCGCCCATGGCCTTCGTGTGCTTCCAGGCCACGTTCGCCATCCTGACCGTCGCGCTGGTCTCCGGTGCCATCGCGGACCGGGCGAAGTTCGGCTCCTGGATGATCTTCGCGGGCCTCTGGGCCACGATCGTCTACTTCCCCGTCGCCAGCTGGGTCTTCAACTTCGGTCTGGCCGAGGACGGCAGCTTCGCCTATGGCGGCTGGATCACCTACGGCATGCAGGAGATGTTCGGCGTCGGCGCGATCGACTTCGCCGGTGGCACCGCCGTCCACATCAACGCCGGTGCCGCGGCCCTCGCCCTGGCGCTCGTCCTGGGCAAGCGCCTCGGATTCCAGAAGGGCGTCCACGTCCCGCACAACCCGCCGTTCGTCCTCCTCGGCGCCGGACTGCTGTGGTTCGGATGGTTCGGCTTCAACGCCGGCTCCGAGCTCGCCGCCGACGGCGTCGCCGCCCTGGCGTTCATCAACACGATCGCAGCGCCCGCCGCGGCTCTGCTCGCCTGGCTCATCGTGGAGAAGATCAAGGACGGCAAGCCGACCTCGGTCGGCGCCGCGTCGGGAGCGGTCGCCGGTCTGGTCGCCATCACGCCGGCCTGCGCGTCGCTGGACCCGATCTGGGCGATCGTCCTCGGCATCGTCGCCGGCGCCGTCTGTGCGCTCGCGATCGAGCTGAAGTACAAGTGGGGCTTCGACGACTCGCTCGACGTGGTCGGGATCCACCTCGTCGGCGGCCTCATCGGCACCCTGTACCTCGGCTTCTTCGCCAACGGCACCGGCCTGTTCATGGGTGGAAACGGCGCTCAGCTGCTCGTTCAGGCGATCGCGGCCATCGCGGTCCTTGTGTACTCCTTCGTGCTGGCCTTCGTCATCGGGCTCGTCATCGAGAAGACCATCGGCTTCCGCGTGAAGAACGAGGACGAAGTCGCCGGGATCGACACCGTCGTGCACGGCGAGGAGGGCTACGTGCTGGAGAACTCGCGCGCCTGACGACAGGCATCGACAGGGGCGCCGCAGCGGATGCTGCGGCGCCCCCGTCCTCTGCCCGGGCTAGGGTGACCGTGTGACACCGCGACCGAGCCTGCTGGCGAGCATCGCCGATCTTCTGCGACGGCGACGGAGCGGGTCAGCCGGGCGTCGATCCGGCGCAGCCGGCTTGCGCGATCGTGCCGGGTCGACGGCGACGGTCGAGGTGCCGCCTCCGGCGCCGCGGCAGCTGCGGATCCGGTACAGGCCCGATCGCGACGGCGAGCCGGATGCGGGCGAGATCGTATGGACGTGGGTGCCGTACGACGAGAACGACGGTCGCGGGAAGGACCGGCCGGTGCTGGTCATCGCCCGGCGCGATGACGAGCGGGTCTACGCGGTCCGGCTCACCAGCAGGACGCGCGACGGAGACCGCGACTTCCTCCCGCTCGGCGCGGGGGAGTGGGACGCTCGGGGACGCCCCTCCTGGGTCGACATCGAGCAGATCTACAGCGTGCACCGTGACGGCATGCGACGCGAGGCATCCGCCCTCGATCCCGCCCGGTTCGCGCGTGTCGCTGAAGCGCTGCACCGTCGCTACGGCTGGGCCGTGACGATGTGAGCCGGAATCGAAAGGCCCGACATCGATGTGATGCCGGGCCTTCGTGGTGGGCGATACCAGACTCGAACTGATGACCTCTTCCGTGTGAAGGAAGCGCGCTACCAACTGCGCCAATCGCCCGTTCCCGTGGGGGACGAGTAATGATCCTACCGGATGGCGGAGCCGTCCTCGAACCACGCGTGTGAGACACGCGCGAGCCGGTGTCGGTTTTGCAAGACGCCGAGGATCGGCTAAAGTCGATGACGTGCCCGGGGTGCGAATCCCGGGAACGAAATGCGGATGTAGCGCAGTTGGTAGCGCATCACCTTGCCAAGGTGAGGGTCGCGAGTTCGAGTCTCGTCATCCGCTCGAGTGCGGGGGTCTTCTTCCGAGGAGACCACGGCACGTGGGGTCAAACCACACGCGGTGGCGTGGCCGAGCGGCTAGGCACCGGCCTGCAAAGCCGTTTACACGGGTTCGAATCCCGTCGCCACCTCCACTCCCGGTCCCGACCGGAGTTCGACTCGGGCGATTGGCGCAGCGGTAGCGCGCTTCCCTGACACGGAAGAGGTCACTGGTTCGATCCCAGTATCGCCCACCATCGAGAAAGCCCCCGGGGTTGCCCCCGGGGGCTTTCTCATGTCCGCGCGTCTCGGACCAGGCGGTGGCCCACGGCCTCACGCACAGGCGACGGCCGTGCTGCACGGCGCAGGCACGCCACAGCTCGGACAGTCGCCGGAGGCGTCGCCGGACATCGGGTGGAGCCGCTCGACGGCGGAGAGCCGAGCCAGCAGCGGCGCTCGCAGGAACGGCGTCGCCGACGCCACCGCAGCCTCGGCGAGCGTCGTGACCAGAGGTCCCTGCAGGCGCGCCGAGCCCAGAGCCGCGTCCGACAGCCCGGCCGCAGCGGCTCGCGTCGCGGCGCGGTGGACAGGGTCGGTCCGCAGGGCCTCCAGACGGGCGGCCGGTGCTTCGAACAGTCCCATCATCGACTCCGCGATGGCATCCCAGCTCTGGTGATCCTGGATCACGCGGACCAGGCGGTCCCGATCCTCCTGGGCGTCGTCGACGACCCGGCGGCACGCCTCGGCGAGCGAGGCGGCGTCGTCGGCGAAGCAGACGACGTCGGCGTAGTCCGTGACCACGTCGGTGACGCGGGTCGAGACGACCGGCAGTCCGGCCGCGAGGTACTCGAGCGTCTTCGTCGGGCTGATCGAACGGGTCGCCTCGTTCAGCGCGAAGGGCATCATCGCCACGTCGAAGCCGGCCATGACGGCGGGGAGGTCCGCATAGTCGGCCATGCCGGGATACTCGATGTTCGGCCCGGTGGGCAGCGTGGCCGGATCGATCTTCGCGACGGGGCCGACCATGCGGATGGTCCAGTCGGGGAGGGCGGCAGCCACCGCCGCGACGAGGTCCAGGTCGAGCCTCTCATCGAGCACGCCGACATACCCCAGCACCTGGCGGGGTGCCGGATCCGCCGCGCGCAGAAGGCGCGCGGCCGCGTAGTGCTCGACGTCCACGCCGCTCGGGAACAGGTGGCAGTCGGGTCGAATGCCCACCACGCCGCGGTGCAGGGAGCGACCGCCTGCGTAGACCACATGCGCGGTCTCCAGGAGCTCCCGCTGGCGCTCCCGCATCCCGGGCGGCGCCTGCGCGAAGGAGGCCAAGTCGTCCATGACGTCATAGGCGATGCGGTGCGGATCCAGGCTGCGGGCGATGTCGAGCGCCATCGGCGTGTAGATGAGCACGTCCGGATGCGGCACGCCCTCGTCGGCCAGCAGTTCCCCCAGCAGCGTCCGGTACGGCGCCGCTGCCGGGTCGTCGAAGCTCAGCCTGGTTCCCTGTCCGGGCTCCATCGGCACGACCAGGCGCACGCGCGTGATCCTGCCGACCTGCTCCGTCCACAGCTCCGGCTCGGGCACACCGCCAGGGATGGGCTCCTCCACGAACCACGTGCGGGCTCCGCGGCCGCCGCGGTCCTCGGCGAAGCGCGTGACGAGATGCTGCGGCCGCTGCCACACCCAATCCCAGCGCAGGTGCGAGAGCACCACCAGATCGTGGGCCTGCGGGTACACGGGGATGGGCGGCTCCGGGTTGGGCGCGTCCTGCCACGGCCACTCGAGGTCGCGGAAGAACCCGTGCAGAAGTTCGTCGTTGGGCGCCTGCAACCGGTACGCCGGCAGCTCGTCCAGAGGCGCGCCCCGGGCCGCGCGTTCCCACGCCTCGGTGAACTCGGTGCGGATGCAGTGTCCACTGGGTGCCAGGTCGTAGACGCCGACGGGGTCGCGGTGCCCGGCCGGCACGGCCAGAAGCGAGTCCCAGTCGGCGGAGTCGACGAGGGGGAACCATGAGAAGCCCCGCAGAGGAACTCCGGAGGCGACGGCCCGGTCGTACTGGTCGATCATGTAGCGCAGCCAGGTCGCACGGTCCGACGCGAGCCCGCGGATGTTGGTCTCGGACAGAAGGACGGGCAAGCCGTACCGGTCGTGGTACTCCGCCGCGATCGCGGCGAAGCCGCGCGGCGCGGGCGAGGGCGACACGCTGCCGGCCTCGCTGTACCACCACTCCGAATGGGGGTAGTAGTCGAGGCCGAGCACGTCGACGCGCATCGGCGCGAGCTCCAGCAGTGGCTCGCCCCCCGCTGCCAGGAAGGCGGCCAGGGCCGGACGCTCGCGGTCGAGGTGCCGACCGAGTGCCAGATCCAGCAGCAGGTGGCGGCGGTCGTTGGCGAAGGCCGCGTACTCCGCGGGTCTTCCCGACGTCCCCGAATGCGCCTCGCAGGTGTCGATCCAGACGTGATCGGCATCCGGGAGCAGTTCGGCGAAGACGGCCCCTGCCGCGTTGACGGCGGGAAGGACCGACGAGACGAGCCGGACGAAGCCCTCCATGCCGGCCTGGTACGGAGGCCACAGCGCCTCGTGGCCCGCCAGGAACAGCGTCGCGAACGGCTCGTTGAAGAGCGTGTACGACGTCAGCCACGGGTAGCGCCGCGCGACAGCCTCCGCGAAGCTCACGTACTCCGCCGCGAAGCGCCGGTCAGCGAAGCCGCCCTCCAGACGCTTCGGATAGCTCGTGTGATGGACGAGATCGACGATCGGCTCGAGGCCACGCTGCCGGATCTCAGCCAGTTCGGCGTCCGTCTGCTCCCAGTCGAAGACCCCGGGATCGCGGGCGATGTGATGCCACCGGAGCGCATACCGCAACCGCGTGACGCCCGCGGCCTGCAGGCGATCGAGGTGCTCGGGCCAGTGCCGGTACACGCCCGTCGTCTCGCCGACGTCCACGCCCGCGGCCGGAAGGAAGGTGCTCTCGAAGGCGCCGATGAAGGGGCGCTGCACCGTGCTGCGCAACGTGGAGGCGGCCTCCTCCCGGATCCCGGAGGCGGTGTCCTGGAGGATGGCGTCGGTCCGCCGAGGACCCGCATCGGCCCTGAACTCGAACAAGGTCATGCCGAAGCATGAGTCCGGATCGGCCGCGCACGGATGGGGGTTGTGGAAAGGACCCCAATCCGGGTAAGCGGCCGCTCGCCGTCGCCGGCACTGTCCCTTCCGAGCCACGCCCCCCGCACCCGGCCCTGAGCAGGCGCGGTGGCGTCCGGCGTAGACTCGGCGACATGGAACTAGCTCGGATGACGCACGCGGCGGTCGTCGCTGTCACCGGCACGCGAACGTTCGGCGCCTGAGCGGGCGGGGCGCGGACAGCGCCCGAAGCTGAGTAGCCTTGAACCGAGCCACCTCTGGAGAGTTCCCTTGACTGACCTCGCCCTTCCGTCGGACGTGTCCTATCCCTCCGACGGCTTCGCCCTGTTCCCCGACCGCTCCGTGGTCGCCCTCCGCGTCAACGGCGAGCTGAAAGACCTCGCGACCACCGTGAGCGAGACCGATGCCGTCGAACCTGTCACGATCGACAGCCCGGACGGGCTGAGCATCCTCCGTCATTCGACCGCGCACGTCCTGGCGCAGGCGGTGCAGCGGATCAATCCGCAGGCCAACCTCGGAATCGGTCCGCCCATCACCGACGGCTTCTACTACGACTTCGGCGTGGAGCATCCCTTCACTCCCGAGGATCTGAAGGCGATCGAGAAGGAGATGCAGCGCATCATCCGAGAGGGCCAGCGCTTCGTCCGCCGCGTGGTCAGCGACGAAGAGGCGCGTGCGGAGCTCGCCGACGAGCCGTTCAAGCTCGAGCTCATCGGACTCAAGGGCGGCGGCGCCGAGAAGACCGAGGGGGCTTCGGTCGAGGTCGGCGCGGGCGAGCTGACCATCTACGACAACGTCACCCGCGACGGCGAGACCGCCTGGAAGGACCTCTGCCGCGGACCGCACGTTCCCAACACGCGCCTGATCGGCAACGGCTGGGCGCTGCAGCGCGTCGCGGGCGCCTACTGGAGAGGCAGCGAGAAGAACCCGCAGCTCCAGCGCATCTACGGCACCGCGTGGCCGACCAAGGACGAGCTGCGGGCGTACCAGACCCGCCTCGAGGAGGCCGCCAAGCGCGACCACCGCAAGCTCGGCAAGGAGCTCGACCTGTTCTCCTTCCCCGACGAGATCGGCTCGGGCCTGTCGGTGTGGCATCCGCGCGGGGGAGTGGTCCGCGGCGAGATGGAGCAGCACGCGCGGCGCCGTCACATCGAGGGCGGATACACCTACGTCTACACGCCCCACATCTCCAAGCAGGATCTGTTCCTTCAGTCCAACCACCTCGTCACCTACAGGGAGGGCATGTTCCCTCCCATCCACCTCGACGAGGAGCGCAACGACGCGGGCGAGATCACCAAGGCGGGCGTCGACTACTACCTCAAGCCGATGAACTGCCCGATGCACATCCTGATCTACAAGGAGCGTGCGCGCAGCTACCGCGATCTGCCGCTGCGGTTCGCCGAGAACGGCACGGTGTACCGCAACGAGCTGTCCGGCGCGCTGCACGGCCTCACTCGCGTGCGCGGCTTCACCCAGGACGACTCGCACCTGTTCGTGACCCCCGAGCAGCTCGAGGAGGAGGCCACTCGCGTCCTCGAGTTCGTCATCTCGATGCTGCGCGACTTCGGCCTCGACGACTTCGAGCTGGAGCTGTCGATGCGCGACGACGAGAAGGACAAGTGGATCGGCTCGGACGAGTTCTGGGAGTACTCCACCGACGCCCTGCGCAACGTGGCGATGGCCAGCGGCCTCAAGCTCACCGAGGTTCCCGGCGAGGCGGCCTTCTACGGCCCGAAGATCGACCTGAAGACCCGCGACGCGATCGGGCGCACGTGGCAGCTGTCCACCGTGCAGGTCGACCCCAACCTTCCCGAGCGGTTCGAGCTGGAGTACACCGACCGCGACGGGCAGAAGAAGCGGCCGATCATGATCCACCGCGCCCTGTTCGGTTCGATCGAGCGGTTCTTCGCGATCCTGCTCGAGCACTACGCCGGTGCGTTCCCCGTCTGGCTCTCGCCGGTCCAGGTCGTCGGCATCCCGGTGGCGGAGGAGTACGCCGACTACCTCGGCGATGTCATCGCGCAGCTGCGCGGGCAGGGGGTGCGAGCGGAGCTCGACCACAGCGACGATCGCATGCAGAAGAAGATCCGCACGCACACCACGCAGAAGGTGCCGCTGCTGCTGATCGCGGGCGAGCAGGACCGCGCCGCGGGAACGGTGTCGTTCCGCTTCCGCGACGGCTCGCAGGAGAACGGGGTGCCCATCGAGGACGCCGTCCGTCGCGTCCGCGAGGCGATCGCCGCTCACGCGCTCGTGAACTCGGCGTCGGACTTCGCGTGAGCGAGGACCGATCGGATGGCGCCGACGGAGCGCTCGCCGACGCCGCCACGCTGCCCGGCGTGCCCGACGGGTTCCAGCGACTGTGGACGCCGCATCGCATGGCCTACATCCAGACCGGTCCGGAAGCGCTGCGCCGGGAGTGCCCGTTCTGCGAGGCGCCGCACAAGTCCGACGAGGACGGCCTCATCGTGGCGCGAGGTCGCACGGCGTACGCCCTCCTGAACCTCTTCCCGTACAACTCCGGTCACCTGCTGATCTGCCCGTACCGGCACATCCCGACCTACGATCAGGCCACGGTGGAGGAGATCGCCGAGATCGGCGAGCTCACGCAGCAGGCGATGCGGGTGCTGCGATCGGTGTCGCGCTGCGACGGGTTCAACATCGGCATGAATCAGGGCAGTGTCGCCGGGGCGGGCGTCGATGAGCACCTGCATCAGCACGTCGTGCCGCGATGGGCCTCCGACGCGAACTTCTTCCCGATCATCGCGCGCACCAAGGCGCTGCCGCAGCTTCTGGGCGACGTGCGCCGCGCCGTCGCCGACGCCTGGCCGGCCTGAGCAGGTCCCGGGATGCCGCGACGCGGTCATCCCGGGAACGCCGGCGTCAGCGCACCTGACGCACCTCGAACTGCATGCGCGGGTGCGCGTAGAACTCCTGCGCCTCGACCAGCTTGAGCTCTCGCTCGCCGGAATCGTGGGTGAGGGTGAGCAGGTCGAACACGCTCGATGTCGTACGGGCCAGCGCGAGCGCCGCGTCGCCGGTGGCGCGGTAGTGCGCGGTGAACAGCGCCGCCGTGACGTCACCCGATCCGTTCGCCTTCATCGGGAGCATCGGCGTCTGCACGATCCATGCTCCGTCGTCCGTGACCGCGAGCATCTCGATCGTCCCCTCCGGCCGGTCGGGACGCTCCACGCTCGTGACGAGCACGGTGCGCGGTCCCATGTCGCGGGCGAGGTCGGCCGACGCGAGCGTGTCCTCGAGGGTGTACGGCTCGGTGTCGGTCAGATAGCCCAGCTCGAACTGGTTCGGGGTGATGATGTCGGCCGCCGGCACGACCCGGTCGCGCAGAAGATCGGGGATCGCCGGCGCGACGAAGCAGCCCGACTTGGCGTTGCCCATGACGGGATCGCACGCGTAGACGGCATCCGGGTTGGCGGCCTTGACCCGGGCCACGGCGTCCAGGATGACATCGGCGATGCCCTCGCCGCCCTGGTAGCCGGAGAGCACCACGCCGGTGCGCGGGAACGCGCCGCGCTCCTCGATGCCCGTGATGACCTCCCGCACGTCGGCGGGATCGATCAGGGGCCCCCGCCAGGCGCCGTAGCCGGTGTGGTTCGAGAAGTTGACGGTATACACCGGCATCACCTCGACGCCGATGCGCTGCAGAGGGAAGACGGCGGCGGAGTTGCCGACGTGACCGTAGGCGACCGCGGACTGGATCGAGAGGATCTTCACCGTCCGATCTTCCCACTTCCCGCGACGAGGTTCTCGGCGTCGCGCACCGCTGCGGCGATGTCCGAGGCGAGCTGCTCGGCGTCGCCATCGTCCAGCTCGTGAACGGTCAGGCGCAGCCGGTGCGACGGCGCCCGGCTCAGCGAGAACTCGTCGCCGGTGCGCGCCAGCCATCCGCGGCGCATGAGGCGTTCGGAGACCAGATGCGCCGGCACCGGAAGGGCGACCCACAGGTTGAGCCCGTCACGAGCCGCGGCCGGCACACCGTGTGCGGTCAGCCGCGCCGCGAAGGCGGAATTGCGGGCGCGGTAGTGCTCGCCTGCCGCTTCGATGTCCGCCATGACGCGGGGGTCGGTGACCAGCGCGTAGGTGAGCCGCTGCAGCAGGTGGCTGACCCATGTGGTCCCCGGAGTCAGGCGCATCGCGAGCCGCTCGGCCGTCTCCGGGTCGCTCGCGGTGACGGCGAGGCACATGTCCGGCCCCAGGAACTTCGACACCGAGCGCACGAGCGCCCAGCGGCGGTGTCCGGCGTCGATGAGCGAGTGATACGGCTGCCGCGACAGCATCGAGAAGTGATCGTCCTCGATGACGAGGACGTACGGATGATCCCGCAGCACCGCGCGCAGCTCCGCGGCGCGCCCGGCCGACAGGCTCGCGCCGGTCGGGTTCTGCGCCCGCGGCGTGCAGACCACGGCGCGGACCCCCTGCTCCAGTGCGGCACGGAGACCCTCGACGGTCATGCCTTCATCGTCGACGGGGACGGGCACCGGCCGGTAGCCGGCGAGGCGGACGGTGTGGATGCTGGCCAGGAAGCACGGGTCCTCCAGCGCGACGGCGTCGTCGCGGGCGAGCGCCTGCGCGAGCAGCCGCTCGACGGCGTCCGCGGCGCCGCTGGTGACCGTCACCCGCATCGAGTCCGCCGTGGCGAGGCCGTCACTCATCCATGCGCGCGCCCATCGCTCGAGGGCCGGATCGACGACGGGTTCGCCGTAGAGCACGGGGCGACCCGCCATGCTGCCGAGCGCCCACGAGGGGTCGGGGATGAGGGTCGGATCGGGGTTGCCGGTGGCGATGTCGCGAAGCACGCTGTCGGGCGCGAAGCCCTCCTGAGGGACCGTGCCCCGGTCGGCGACGCGTGTGCCCCCGCGGCCGCGGGTGACGACGATGCCGGCGTGCGTCAGCTGCCGGTAGGCGGCGACGACGGTGTTGCGGTTGACCCCCAGCTGATCGGCGAGCGTCCGCACCGGCGGCAGCGCGGCCCCCGGACGCACGGCACCGCGCTCGATGGACGCTCGGAGGCTGTCGGCGATCTCCGATGCCGAGCGTCCCGCGATCGCCAGGTCCATATGCGCGTCCATTGCTCCCGAGTGTAGGCCGGACACATGCTACCGTTTGGCCTAGGCCAATATCGCAACCTGTCTGCACGCCTCCACGTGCCCGTCGAAGGGACCCGCTCATGACCATGACCGACACCGGAACCAGCCGCGTAAAGCGAGGCCTGGCGGAGATGCTCAAAGGCGGCGTCATCATGGACGTCGTCACCGCGGATCAGGCGAAGATCGCCGAGGACGCGGGGGCGGTCGCGGTGATGGCGCTGGAGCGCGTTCCGGCCGACATCCGCGCGCAGGGCGGCGTCGCGCGCATGAGCGACCCGGATCTGATCGACCAGATCGTCGCGTCGGTCTCCATCCCCGTGATGGCCAAGGCCCGCATCGGGCACTTCGTCGAAGCGCAGGTCCTCCAGGAGCTCGGAGTGGACTACATCGACGAGTCGGAGGTGCTCTCGCCGGCGGACTACGTCAACCACATCGACAAGCGGTCGTTCACGGTGCCGTTCGTGTGCGGCGCGACGAACCTCGGTGAGGCGCTGCGACGGATCAACGAGGGCGCGGCGATGATCCGGTCCAAGGGGGAGGCGGGCACCGGCGACGTCTCCGAGGCGACCAGGCACATCCGCAAGATCAAGGGGGAGATCAACGCGCTGCGGGCGATGTCGAAGGACGAGCTGTACGTGGCCGCGAAGGAGCTGCAGGCGCCGTACGACCTCGTGGCCGAGGTGGCGGCGACCGGCACCCTGCCCGTCGTGCTGTTCGTCGCCGGAGGGGTCGCGACACCGGCGGATGCGGCCATGATGATGCAGCTGGGCGCAGACGGCGTGTTCGTCGGGTCGGGGATCTTCAAGTCCGGCAATCCCGCCCAGCGCGCAGCGGCGATCGTCAAGGCGACGACGTTCTACGACGACCCGAAGGTCATCGCCGACGTGTCACGGGGGCTCGGTGAGGCCATGGTGGGCATCAACGTCGCCGACCTCGCCGCGCCGCACCGCCTGGCGGAGCGCGGATGGTGACCACCGGGCGCCCGCGCGTGGGCATCCTGGCGCTGCAGGGCGATGTCCGCGAGCATGCCCGCATGCTGACGGAGCTGGGCGCGGACGTGCTGTCGGTGCGGCGTCCGGCGGACCTCGACGGCGTCGACGGCCTCGTGATCCCCGGGGGCGAGTCGAGCGTCATCGACAAGCTGGCTCGTGCGTTCGGCGTGCGGGAGCCCATCCGCGACGCGATCGCCGCCGGGATGCCGGCGTACGGCACCTGCGCCGGACTCATCCTCCTCGCCGACCGCATCACCGACGGCATCCAGGGTCAGCGGACCTTCGGCGGACTGGACGTGACCGTCCGGCGCAACGCGTTCGGCACGCAGTCGGACTCCTTCGAGACCGACCTGGACGTCCCCGCGCTGGAAGGTCCCCCCGTGCACGCCGTCTTCATCCGTGCGCCGCTCGTGGAGCACGCCGGCGCCGGGGTCGAGGTCATGGCGACGCTGCCGGACGGGCGCATCGTCGCCGTCCGCCAGGGGGCGCGGCTCGGCACGGCGTTCCATCCCGAGGTCACCGGAGAGCACCGGTTCCACCGGCTCTTCCTCGACATGGTCGTGGCCGCGCGGGGGACAGCGCGCGTGGCCTGACCGTCTCGGGACGGGCGGGAGGCCTGCGCTTAGAATGGTCTGTCGGCGCAGACGCCGCGGCCGAGCCGATAGCGGCCCTCGACCCGGGCGCCCAGCCACCACGATCACAGGAGGACCATGTCCGGGCATTCCAAGTGGGCTACGACCAAGCACAAGAAGGCCGTCATCGACGCGCGCCGTGCCAAGTCGTGGGCCAAGCTCATCAAGAACATCGAGGTCGCCGCGAAGCTCGGCGGACCCGACCTCCAGGGCAACCCGACCCTGTTCGACGCGGTGCTCAAGGCGAAGAAGACGTCGGTCCCCAAGGACAACATCGACCGTGCCATCAAGCGGGGCGCCGGCATCGGCGGCGAGTCCGTCGAGTACTCGTCCATCATGTACGAGGGCTACGGCCCGAACGGCGTCGCCCTCATGATCGAGTGTCTGACCGACAACAAGAACCGGGCGGCGGCGGAGGTGCGCACCGCGCTCTCACGCAACGGCGGCACGCTCGCCGATCCCGGAAGCGTCGCCTACAACTTCACGCGCAAGGGCGTCATCGTCGTCTCGGGCGAGAACACCACCGAGGACGACGTCATGCTGGCCGTCCTGGAGGCGGGTGCCGAGGAGGTCGAGCCGCACGCGCAGGGCTTCGAGGTCATCACGGAGGCCTCCGACCTGGTGGCGGTGCGTACGGCCCTGCAGGACGCCGGCATCGAGTACGAGTCGGCCGACGTCGAGTTCGTCCCCAACCTCAAGGTCGAAGTCGACGCCGAGACGGCGCGCAAGGTGTTCCGGCTCATCGACGCGCTCGAGGACAGCGACGACGTGCAGAACGTCTTCAGCAACTTCGACCTGACCCCCGAGGTGCAGGCGGAGCTCGAGAACGACGAGGACTGATCGCGACGGATGCCGCGTCCGGGCGCGCCTGCGCCGCCGCCGGGCGCGGCACGCCTAGCGTGGGGGAGTGGCATCCCGAAGCACCCGCGGCACACTTCGCGTCCTGGGGGTGGACCCCGGTCTGACGCGGTGCGGCGTGGGAATCGTCGACGTCGCATCCGACCGCTCGGCGACCCTGGTCCACGTGGATGTCGTGCGCTCGGATCCGTCCGACCCGATCGAGGCGCGACTGGCCGTCATCGCGGCGGGCCTGCGCGCCGTGGTCGACGCGCACCGTCCCGATGTGGTGGCCGTCGAGCGGGTCTTCGCACAGCACAACCGGCACACGGTGATGGGGACCGCGCAGGCCAGCGGCATCGCGCTGCTGGTCGCGGGGGAGCGTGGGCTTCCCGCTGCGACGCACACGCCGTCGGAGGTGAAGGCGGCGGTCACCGGCTACGGGTCGGCCGACAAGCGCCAGGTGCAGACGATGGTCGCCCGCGTGCTGCGCCTGGACGACCTGCCCAAGCCCGCCGACGCCGCCGACGCGCTCGCGCTCGCGCTGTGCCACGCGTGGCGAGGCGGAGCCGCCGTCGCGGCATCCTCGTCGCTGACACCCGCGCAGCGTCTGTGGCGGGATGCCGAGAGGCTCGCGCGCCGCTGATCGGCGACCACCCTCGCGTGTCGGTCGAACAAAGGTCCGAAGCCCGACGTAGGCTCGAGCCATGATCTCGTCAGTTCGCGGCACGGCGGTCCACGTCGAGGCGGATTCCGTCGTCGTCGAGGTGGGCGGGGTGGGTCTCCACGTCGCCGTGACGCCGCAGGTGGCACGGGTCGTGCACGTCGGCGACGCGGTGACCCTCCACACGACGCTCATCGTCCGTGAGGACGCCCTGTCGCTGTACGGGTTCGAGACCCGCGAAGAGCTGTCGGTCTTCCTCCATCTGCTGAGTGTCACCGGGGTCGGCCCCAAGTCCGCCCTGGGGGTGCTCGCGACCCTCACCGTGGCGCAGATCGCCGATGCCGTCGCCGCGGACGACGACGCCCCGTTCCGCCGCGTCTCGGGGATCGGACCGAAGACGGCGAAGCTGATCGTGGTGCAGCTGACCGGCAAGATCGCCGCTGCGCGCCCCGCCGCAGGCGGCGCCGGCGGAGAGGCCCCGGCCGCGGTGCCGGCACAGGTCGTGCAGGCGCTCGTGGGGCTCGGGTGGTCCGAACGGGTGGCCGCGGATGCCGTCGAGACGGTCGTCGCCGACGCCGGTGACGCCGATCGCCGCTCGGTGCCGGCCCTGCTGCGGCTCACGCTCGCCGCCCTCGGCCCGGCGCGGAAGGAGCCCGTCGGTGGATGACCTGCGAGAGACGGGCGAGCCCGTCGACGAGACCGAGCTCGCGATCGAGGGCGCGTTGCGCCCGACGTCGCTGGCGGAGTTCGTCGGCCAGCAGAAGGTGCGCGGTCAGATGCAGCTGCTGCTGGATGCCGCGCGGATCCAGCAGCGCCCGCCCGACCACATCCTGCTGTCGGGGCCTCCGGGACTGGGCAAGACCACGCTCGCGATGATCGTCGCGCACGAGAGCGGCAGACCGCTGCGGCTCTCCAGCGGTCCGGCCATCCAGCACGCCGGCGACCTGGCTGCCCTGCTGTCGAGTCTCACACCGGGTGAGGTGCTCTTCATCGACGAGGTGCACCGCATGGCCCGCTCGGCGGAGGAGATGCTCTACCTCGCGATGGAGGACTTCCGCATCGACATCATGGTCGGCAAGGGCGCCGGCGCGACGAGCATCCCGCTGGATCTCGCGCCCTTCACCCTCGTCGGGGCGACCACCCGCTCGGGACTCCTTCCCAACCCGCTGCGCGACCGCTTCGGCTTCACGGCGCATCTGGAGTACTACGAGCCGGAGGAGCTCGAGCGCGTCGTCGAGCGCTCCGCCGCCATGCTGGGCGTCTCCCTGCCGCCTGCCGCGCGCGCCGAGATCGCGCGACGGTCCCGCGGCACGCCGCGCATCGCCAACCGGCTGCTGCGACGCGTGCGCGACTACCTCGTGGTGCACGGCGACGGGGTCGGCGCGGACGAGGTGACCGTCGACGCGGCGCTGGACCTCTACGACGTCGACGCGATCGGACTCGACCGCCTCGATCGCGCCGTCCTCGACGCGCTGGTGCGACGGTTCCGCGGGGGCCCGGTCGGCCTCAGCACGCTGGCGGTCGCCGTCGGCGAGGAGCCCGACACCATCGAGTCGGTCGTCGAGCCCTACCTGGTGCGCATCGGCTTCATGGGCCGCACGCCTCGAGGTCGCGTCGCCACGCCTGCCGCGTACGGGCACCTCGGCGTGCCGGCCGCCGAATCGGTGCTCGGATTCGATGACCTATAATCGCTGAAGGCTTCACGCCTCCCCTCCCACCTCCAAGGCAGCGCCGCATGGGCGCACGCCACACCTGAAAGGTGCGCTCAGCTCCCATGGACTTCGCCCTGTTCCTCCAGCAGTACGGTCTCATCCTGCTGCTGGTCATCCTGCTCGTCTTCATGTTCTGGAGCTCCCGTCGGCGCATGCAGAAGCAGAAGCTCGAGCAGGAGGAGCGCGCCCGTCAGACCGTGCCCGGTGCGGAGGTGCTGCTGCAGGGCGGCCTCTACGGCACCATCGTTCGGTACGACCCCGACAACCTCGACCAGCCGGCCATCGTGGAGCTCGCCCCGGGCGTCGAGATCAAGGTGCACAGCCAGGCGATCCTGCGCATCGTGAACCCCGTGACCGGCGCCGTGAGCGAGGACGAGTTCATCGAGGCCGAGGAGAGCCGCGCCGAGTACGTCGACGGCGTCGCCGGCGGCGACATCACCTCGATCAGCGACGACCGCCGTGCCGCCGAGAGCGGCGAGCGCGACCCCGACGCCGACAACAAGCCCAAGGCCTGACCGTCCGCCCTCACGGGCACTTCGAGAAAGCGAAGAAGTGGCGACATCCACTCCTGTCCGGCATGCGTGGCGTGCGCTGATCGGCCTCCTCGCCATCACCGCCGTGCTGTTCGGCATCAACGCCCTGGGCGTGTACGTGTTCAAGGGCAGCTCGTGGCTGCCCGAGCTCGCCCTCGACCTCCAGGGCGGCACGCAGATCGTCCTCGAAGCGCAGACCGAGGGGGGCGCGAGCCCGTCCACCGAGCAGATGCAGCAGGCGGTCACCATCATCCGCCAGCGCGTGGACGCCTCGGGTGTCGGCGAGGCCGACGTCACGACGCAGGGCGGCAACCAGATCGTCGTCCAGATCCCCGGTCAGGCCGACGAGGAGACGCGGAACCGCATCGAGGCCTCGGCCCAGCTGCAGCTGCGCGCGGTGCTCCTGGCCGGCGAGCCCGCCAACACGTTCGTCGGCGAGGACGGCAGCAGAACGCCGTACCCCACGCCCGACCCGTCGCTTCAGGCCACGCCGACGGCGTCGCCCACCAACGGCAGCGACACGTCGTGGATCACGCCGGCGCTCCAGGCGGAGTTCCTCGCGTACGACTGCGCGAACCCGGCGAACGACCCGGCCAATGCGCCGGCGGACGAGCCGCTGATCACGTGCGACCCCGACAACACCGTCAAGTACATCCTCGGTCCCGTCGAGCTCGACGGCTCGTCCATCGACGACGCGACCTTCGGCCTGCAGCAGAACAACGGCCAGTGGGCCGTCAACCTGCAGTTCGACGCCGAGGGCACCGAGATCTTCGGCGACATCAGCCAGCGCCTGTTCGGAGCGAACCCGCCGCTGAACCAGTTCGCCTTCGTGCTGGACGGCTACGTGCTGTCCGCGCCGTCGATGAACGGCGTCATCGTCGACGGCAAGCCGAGCATCACCGGCAGCTTCACGCAGGAGACCGCGAAGATCCTCGCCGACCAGCTGAAGTACGGCGCGCTGCCGCTGAGCTTCACGGTCGAGAGCTCGAACTCCATCTCGGCGACCCTCGGATCGCAGCAGCTGCAGATCGGCCTGATCGCGGGTCTGATCGGCCTCGCGCTCGTCGCGGTGTACTCGCTCATCGTCTACCGCGCGCTCGGATTCATCATCATCGCGTCGCTCGCGGTGATGGCCGTGCTGACCTACATCACGCTGTGCATCCTCGCGTGGCGCATGGGCTTCCGCCTGTCGCTGGCCGGTGTCGCCGGCCTCATCGTGACGATCGGCTTCACCGCCGACTCGTTCATCGTCTATTTCGAGCGCATCCGCGACGAGCTGCGCGACGGCAAGTCGATCACCGGCGCCGTCGAGGACGGCTGGGGCCGCGCCAAGCGGACGATCTACATCTCGAAGTCGATCAACATCCTCGCGGCCGTCGTGCTCTACATCCTCGCCGACTCGACGGTCAAGGGCTTCGCCTTCACGCTGGGCCTCACGACCGCGATCGACGTCCTCATCTTCATCCTGTTCACCCACCCGATGCTCCAGCTGCTCGCGCGCACGAAGTTCTTCGGCTCCGGGCACGCGCTGTCGGGGCTCGACCCCACGGCGCTCGGGGCGGTCTATCGCGGCCGTGCGCAGTTCCGCGCGCCCGTCGGCGCGGCCGGTGGCACCGCCGCGGCGCGCCGCGCGGCCAGGTCGCGCGGCGAGGCGGAGCGGCGGCAGACGATCGCCGAGCGCAAGCAGGCCGAGCTCGCGGCGGCGACCACCGGTGACCAGAGCAGACCCGGCACGCCCGGCAAGGAGGGAGACGACTGATGCGCTCCATGAGCCAGCTCGGCAACGACCTCTACACCGGCAAGACCTCGTTCCCGTTCGTCGGGCGGCGGCGGCTGTGGTTCCTGATCGCACTGATCCTCGTGATCGGGTCGGCGCTCGTGCCGCTGTTCCGCCCGATCCAGTTCTCGATCGAGTTCACCGGCGGATCGCAGTTCACCGTCAACGGCGTGGCGACCACCGACCAGCTGATCGCGACCGACGCGGTGCAGTCGGTCGTCCCCGACGCGGCGACGAAGGTCGTGACGATCGGCGAGGACGCCGTGCGCGTGCAGACCGATCAGATGACGGATGCCGAGAGCCGGGAAGTGTCCGCAGCCCTCGCTCAGGCCTACGACGTTCCCGAGTCGGAGGTCAGCTACTCCTTCATCGGACCCAGCTGGGGAGCGGACGTCACGCGCCAGTCGCTGTGGGGCCTGGCCATCTTCCTCGCGCTGACCTTCCTGATCCTCGCGCTGTACTTCCGCACCTGGAAGATGTCGGTGTCGGCGATCATCGGCCTCGTGGACGTGCTCGTGATCACGATCGGCGTCTACGCGCTGTTCGGCTTCGAGATCTCGCCGGCTGCGGTCATCGGCTTCCTGACGATCCTCTCGTACGCGCTGTACGACACCACCGTCGTGTTCGACAAGATCCGCGAGAACACCAGCGAGGACGGCGAGGTGTCGGGTCGCACGTTCGGCGAGTCGGTGAACCTCGCCGTGAACCAGACCCTCGTGCGCTCGATCAACACGACCGTCGTGGCGATCCTGCCCACCGGCGCGATCCTGTTCATCGGCGCGCTGTGGCTGGGCGCTCAGACCCTCACGGACCTCTCGCTGTCGATCTTCGTGGGCACCATCGTGGCCGCGTACTCGACGATCTTCGTGGCCGCGCCGCTGTACTCGCTGCTGCGTGAGAACGAGCCGGCCATCAAGACCCGCGACGCCCGCGTGCTCGCGGCCCGCGAACTGGCCGGCACCCCGGCCTGAGGCCTGGGAGCGCGGGCGTAGGATTGTGAGGTCCAGCGGAGGGGAGGCGATCGGATGACCGAGATCGTCCCGCCCGCCCAGACATCGTCGCTGCGGCGCCTCGTTCCGCGCATCTTCTCGCGCGCGGCACGACGCGACGACGTCGCGCAGCTTCTTCGCACGGTGCGCACGCATCATCCGAAGGGCGACCTGTCGATCATCGAGCGGGCGTACTCCGTCGCCGAACGCGCTCACTCGGGGCAGGCCCGACAGAGCGGCGAGCCGTACATCACGCATCCCCTCGCTGTCGCGCAGATCCTCGCCGACCTGGGCCTCGGTCCCCGCGCCATCGCCGCGGCGCTGCTGCACGACACCGTCGAGGACACCGAGTACTCCCTCGAGGCGCTCACGGCCGACTTCGGCGACGAGGTCGCGATGCTGGTGGACGGGGTCACCAAGCTCGACAAGGTCAAGTACGGCGAGAGCGCCCAGGCCGAGACGGTCCGCAAGATGATCGTCGCGATGTCGCGCGACATCCGCGTCCTGCTCATCAAGCTCGCCGACCGCCTGCACAACGCGCGCACGTGGGGCTTCGTCCCCCCGGAGAAGGCCCGCAAGAAGGCCACCGAGACGCTCGAGATCTACGCGCCGCTGGCCCACCGGCTCGGCATCCAGGCCATCAAGTCCGAGCTCGAAGACCTGTCTTTCGCGGTGCTGCATCCCAAGCTTTACGCCGAGATCGACAGCCTCGTCAAGCAGCGCACGCCGCAGCGCGAGCAGTACGTGCAGAACGTCATCGAAGCGGTCGACAGCGACCTGCGGGAGCTGCGGATCCGCGGCCGCGTCATGGGCCGGCCCAAGCAGCTGTACTCCGTGTACCAGAAGATGGTCGTCCGGGGACGCGAGTTCGACGACATCTACGACCTCATCGGCATCCGCATCCTCGTCGGCAGCGTGCGGGACTGCTACGCCGTGCTCGGCGCGATCCACGCGCGCTGGACGCCCCTTCCCGGCCGGTTCAAGGACTACATCGCCACGCCGAAGTTCAACCTCTACCAGTCGCTGCACACGACGGTGATCGGGCCCGGCGGGCGTACGGTCGAGATCCAGATCCGCACCCATGAGATGCACCAGCAGGCCGAGTACGGCGTCGCGGCGCATTGGAAGTACAAGGAGCGGATGAACGGCGGCAAGGCCGACGCCCGCGCGACCGACACCGACATGGCGTGGCTCGCCCACATCTCCGACTGGCAGGCGGAGACGGCCGACCCGGGTGAGTTCCTGGACTCTCTGCGCTTCGAGATCGGCGCCAAGGAGGTCTACGTCTTCACGCCGAAGGGCCGCGTGATCGGCCTTCCCGCCGGCGCGACCCCGGTCGACTTCGCATACGCGGTGCACACGGAGGTGGGCCACCGCACCATGGGCGCGAAGGTCAACGGCCGGCTCGTGCCGCTGGAGTCCGAGCTCAAGAGCGGCGACGTGGTCGAAGTCTTCACGTCGAAGAACCCCGACGCAGGTCCCAGCCAGGACTGGCTCGGCTTCGTCAAGAGCACGCGCGCGCGCAACAAGATCCGCGGCTGGTTCACCAAGGAGCGTCGCGAAGAGGCGATCGAGCAGGGCAAGGAATCCATCGCACGAGCGATGCGCCGTCAGAATCTGCCCCTGCAGCGCCTGATGAACCAGGATTCGTTCGCCGAGGTCGCCCATCAGCTCCGTTACGAGGACGTCTCGGCCCTGTACGCCGCGGTGGGCGAGGGGCACGTCTCGACGCAGTCGGTGATCGAGAAGGTGACGGCGCTCGTCGCCTCCAGCGACACCGCGACCGGGCCGATCGACCTGCCCGCCGTCGGACGGTCCCGGACGCCGCGCGGCGGCGACTCCGGCATCCTCGTCCGCGGTGCGCCCGACATCCTGGTGAAGCTCGCCAAGTGCTGCACGCCCGTGCCGGGTGATCAGATCGTCGGCTTCGTCACGCGCGGCAGCGGCGTCTCTGTCCACCGCGCCGACTGCACGAACGTGAAGTCCCTCATGGAGGACTCCGACCGGCTGATCGACGTCGAGTGGGCGCCGACGACGAAGAGCGTCTTCCTCGTGCAGATCCAGATCGAGGCGCTCGACCGGTCGGGTCTGCTCAGCGATGTCACCCGGGTGCTCAGCGAGCACCACGTGAACATCCTGTCGGCCACCGTGTCCACCACGAACGACCGCCTGGCGCTCAGCCGGTTCGTGTTCGAGATGGGGGACATCGTGCACCTGGACCGGGTCCTCAACGCGGTGCGGCGGATCGACGCCGTCTACGACGTCTACCGGGTCACGTCGAGCTGATCCGGCGCGAGCCCGCGCAGGAACGACAGCGCCCGCCGCTTGTGCGGCAGCGCCCCGCGCTCCAGTCGCTCGATCGCGGCGTCGCGCGCATCCGGGGATGCCGCGGCGAGTCGGCGGGCAGCCAGCTCGTGCTCGGCATCCGGCACGCGCGCCAGATCCATCAGCGTCCGCGCGTGCGAGGTCACTCGCACGCCGCCGAGGATGAGCAGATCGCTCTGGGCCACCGCGAGGTCGCGGTAGACGACCTGGCGCTCCGGCGCCATGTGCACGCGGCGCGGCACCGCGCGCTGAACGGTGTGCCGCGCAGGCGGGAAGGGAGAGGTGCCGTGGATCCAGGCGGCCGAGAGGTGGGTGGCGGCGAGGGAGTCGCCCAGGAGGCGCGCGAGCGATCCGGCGCGGAGCGCGGCCGTCTCGACCGCGTCAGCGGGGATGTACGCGTCCCCGAGTTCGACGATGTCCCCGTCCAGCCGCGCCGCGGACAGCTCCGCCCGCGACAGCCGGTCATCGACGAAGTACAGGAACACCGATCTCATGGAGGCAGTGTGCCGCACCCGGTCTTCCGCCGCGGAGCCGTCCGGCGTCGCTGTGGAGAACCGGCCGCAGGACATCACGGCTCCGGGGCGTCACCCGGTCACGTCGCGCGAGAGGCCCGCGACGCTGTGAGGACCGTCGGTCAGCCGCCGAGCGCCTTCAGCCACGACCGACGTGCCTCGAGCGCCTCGGACGCCTGCGCGATCGCGCGAGCGTCGCCGGACTTCCTGGCGGTCTCCAGCTCGTCCTCGAGCTTCTGGATCGCCTCCGTGAGCTGGCGCGTCATGTCGTTGGCGCGCGCCTTCGTCTCGGGATCGTTGCGCTTCCAGTCGGCCTCCTCGCGGGTGCGAAGCGCCTGCTCGATCTTGCGCAGCTCGTCGTCCAGGGACCGCTCCGCGTCGCGCGGGAAGATCCGGCCGACCTCGTCCCACCGGCGCTGGATGCCGGTCAGGAGCGACCGCGCCTTGCCGAGGTCGCGCTCGTCGGCGACGGCCTTCGCCTCTTCGAGGAGCGCGCGCTTGGCCTCGATCTTCTCGCGGGATGCCTCGGCATCCGCCGCCTCCCGCTCGGAGCGGGCGCTGTACAGCGCGTCGCCGGCGGCCTTGAAGCGGGCCCACAGGGCGTCGTCGACCTTCTTGCCGGCGCGTCCGGCGCCCTTCCACTGGTCGAGCAGCTCGCGGTAGGCGGGGATCGCGTCCTCGCCCTTCGCCGCGAGCGACTCCGCCTTCTCGACCAGGCGCGTCTTGCGATCCCGCACGGCCTTGTGGGCTTCGTCCAGCTCGGCGTAGAACGCGCGACGGTGCTTGTCGACGGTCGCTCGGGCGTCGCGGAACCGCTTCCACAGCTGCTGCGCGGTGGACTTGGGCAGGCGCGGGCCGTTCTGCTGCTGAGCCTGCCACTGGTCGAACAGAGAGGTCATCTCCGCCGTCGCCTGCTTCCACTGAACGGTCCGGGGGTCGCGCGCGGCGAGCGCCTCTGCCTTCTCGACCAGTTCCGTCCTCGCGCGCACGGCGTCGTCCACGGCCTGGCGGGCGGCTGCCGCCTCGGTCTCGGACGCCGCCTCGAGCGCCTCGAGCAGCGTCGTGATGCGGGTCTCGAGCGCGGCGAGATCGCCGACGGCTGCGGCGTTCTCCAGCTTCCCGCGGATGGTGCGGGCCGTGGAGCGCAGATCCGCGGCCGACGCGCCGCCGCGGCGGTGACGCACCTCGAGGAGCGTGACCTCGCCGGCCAGGTCTGCGTACTTGCGCTCGAAGTAGGCCAGCGCCTCGGCAGGAGGGCCGTCGGGGAACTGGCCGACCACCCGCCAGCCGGTCGCCTCGCGCACGGACACGGTTCCGTCGGCGTCGACACGACCCCACGGCTCATCGCCGCCGACGGCGCTCGTCTCAGCGGTCTCCGTGGCCGGCTCGGGCTCCGTCGCTTCGCCGCCGGACGTGTCGGCGCCGTCGACGGCGTCGACGGCGTCGGCGTCGACGGCGTCGGCGGTGGAGTCGGTGGGCTCGACGTCGAGCGACTCGGGGGACTGGTCGTCGTGGCTCTCGGGCACGGTGGTGTCGGAGTTCGACTCTGCTGCGGCAGTCACGGGATGCACCTCATCGCGGCTTGGGCCGCCTGTGGGGGATGGACGGATCCCAAGCCTAGTACGGCGGGGCCGTCCGCTCCGATGCCTCGGCGGCCGGTTTCACGGCGTCGGCGTCGGCGTCCCGGTCGTGTCGGGGACAGGCGTGGATGAGTCGGTCGGGGCGGGGGTCATGCCCGACGGCGAGGGCGACGGCGTCGAGGTGGGCGTGGGCTCGGGCGCGCCCGGCCCGGCGACGAAGTAGGCGGTCTGGACAGCGGCGAGCCCCAGGATGAGAAGGCCTCCGGCGATCCCTCCGATCAGGTTGTCGCGGCGACGGCGGCGGGCCTGATCCTGATGGAACTGGCGCCGCGCCTGATAGAGCCGAGCACGCTCTCGCGCTGCGCGCGCATCGCGATCCTTGCCACCGGTCGCCACGGGACCTCCTCGAATCCGGGTCGGCGCCCGGGCCGGGATGATCCTATGGGGCGGGATCGACGGCGACCAAACCCGCTCCGACCCGGCGTCGCAGCCCCGGGATAGCCTGGGATCGTGACGATCCCCACCGCGCTGTTCCAGGGGCAGACGCCCCTGGCGGTGCGCATGCGGCCCACATCGCTCGCCGAGGTCGCCGGTCAGTCGCACCTGCTGCGCCCGGGATCTCCGCTGGTGACCCTCGCCGATCCCGACGCGTCGACGCGCGCCGCCACCTCGGTCATCCTGTGGGGCCCGCCCGGCACCGGGAAGACGACGCTGGCCCAGGCGATCGCCCGATCCTCGGGGCGGCGCTTCGTCGAGCTGTCGGCCGTCACGGCCGGTGTGCGCGATGTCCGCGAGGTGATGCAGGAGGCCCTCACCCAGCGCGATCTGTACGGGCAGTCGACGATCCTCTTCCTCGATGAGATCCACCGCTTCACCAAGGCGCAGCAGGACGCGCTGCTGCCGGGCGTCGAGAACGGCTGGGTGGTGCTCATCGCCGCCACGACCGAGAATCCGTCGTTCTCGGTGATCTCGCCACTGCTGTCGCGATCGCTCCTGCTGACGCTGAAGCCCCTCTCCGACAACGACCTGCGGATGCTGATCGATCGCGCCGTCACCGATCCTCGCGGCCTCGGCGGGGCGGTCTCGCTGGGCGACGACGCACGCGATGCCCTGGTGCGCCTCTCGTCCGGCGACGCCCGGCGAGCGCTCACGGCGCTCGAAGCGGCGGCATCCCTCGCTGCCCCCACCGACGACGAGCAGCACGAGGACGAGGGGGAGACGGATGCCTCGACCGTTCCCGTCGTCACCTCCGAGCAGGTCGCCCAGGCGGTCGATCGCGCGCTGCTGCGATACGACCGGCAGGGTGACGAGCACTACGACGTCATCAGCGCCTTCATCAAGTCGATCCGCGGCTCGGACGTGGATGCGGCGATGCACTACCTCGCGCGGATGATCGAGGCGGGCGAGGACCCGCGGTTCATCGCGCGGCGCCTCATCATCTCGGCCGCCGAGGACATCGGGCTGGCAGATCCTCAGGCGCTGCCCCTCGCTGTCGCCGCGGCCGAGGCGGTGCAGTTCATCGGGATGCCCGAAGGCCGCATCCCGCTCGCGGAGGCGACGGCGTATCTGGCGACCACGGCCAAGTCCAATGCGGCATACCTCGCCATCGACGCCGCGATCGCCGATGTGCGCAACGGCGGGTTCGGTCGCGTGCCGATCCACCTCCGCGACGCCCACTATCCCGGGGCCAAGCGGCTCGGGCACGGGAAGGGGTACGTGTATCCGCACGACTCGGAGGTCGGTGTGTCGCCGCAGCAGTATCTTCCGGACGAGCTGCGCGGCCGCCGCTACTACGAGCCGAAGGCGCTGGGCGCCGAGCGCGACGTGCAGGCGCGGCTGGAGAAGATCCGCCGGATCCTCGACGGACGGTGACCGCGAGCGCGTCCAGCTCGCCCGAAGGCGGGATCTGGTAGCCTTGACCGGCTCGAAACCGAGTTTTCGGGCATCCCCTCCCTCCTTGAACGACCTTCCGGCATGCCCCGGCGTGCAGTCCGGACAGGGTGGAGCGGGGGAGATACGCCCGTGAGTCGTGAAAGACACGTCCACGTCAACGGAAGGAACACTTCGTGGCAACGAAGTCCCAGGACCGCCGCAAGGTCCGCCTCTCGCGCGCCCTCGGCGTCGCGCTCACCCCGAAGGCCGCCCGCTACCTGGAGAAGCGTCCCTACGCTCCCGGTGAGCACGGCCGCACCAAGCGCAAGGCCGACAGCGACTACGCCGTCCGCCTGCGCGAGAAGCAGCGTCTGCGCGAGCAGTACGGCATCCGCGAGAAGCAGCTGCGCATCCAGTTCAACGAGGCCCGCCGCACGCAGGGTCTGACCGGTGAGAACCTGGTCGAGCAGCTCGAGATGCGCCTGGACGCGCTCGTGCTCCGCGCCGGTTTCGCCCGCACCACGGCGCAGGCGCGCCAGCTCGTGGTGCACCGTCACATCCTCGTCGACGGCCAGCTGGTCGACCGCCCGTCGTTCCGTGTGAAGCCGGGTCAGCTCATCCACGTCAAGCCCAAGAGCGAGGCCCTCGAGCCGTTCCAGGTGGCGGCGGCCGGCGGTCACGCCGAGGTGCTGCCCCCGGTTCCCGGCTACCTCGAGGTCGAGCTCGACAAGCTGCAGGCCCGTCTCGTGCGTCGTCCCAAGCGCGCCGAGGTCCCGGTCGTCTGTGACGTCCAGCTCGTCGTCGAGTACTACGCCGCTCGATAACCGCTCAGCGGGCGAGCGAGGAGGGCGCCGGGCAACCGGCGCCCTTCGTCGTTTCACCCTACGATGGGGAGGATGCCGCGTCCGCGGCCCGCGCGCCCGGATGCGGCCGCGCACACATCCTGACAGCCGTGTCTCGATACGGTCGCGCCGCGACCTGCTCGACAACCGAGGAGTGGTCATGAAGAAGCTGGTGTGGTTCCTGTTCGGTATCGCCGGTGGTTTCGTGCTGGCGCACCTCGTGAACAAGGACCCGCGCGGACAGGAGATCCTGGCCGACGTCGACGCCCGCATCACCCAGTTCACCGACCGCATCGCCGACGCCTACCGCGAGCAGGAGGCCCGGTTCACCGGGATCGTCGACGAGGTGCGCGATGCCGCGGCCGGGGGCGCTGCCGCCGTCCACGACGCGGTCACCGAAGCCGTCGACTCCGCCGGCGACGTCGCCCGCAAGCTCACCGATTGACCCAACGACCGACCGGCCCGGGATGCCCCGGGACGGAGGATCGTGCCATTGCGAGGACCCGAATGAAGACCGCCGAGATCGCACAGCGCTTCCTCGACTACTTCGAGAAGAACGGGCACACGATCGTGCCGTCGGCATCCCTGGTCACCGACGACCCGGCGCTGCTGTTCACCGTGGCCGGGATGGTGCCGTTCATCCCGTATCTCAGCGGCGACGTGCCCGCTCCGTACCCGCGGGCCGCCGACAACCAGAAGTGCATCCGCACCAACGACATCGAAGAGGTCGGGAAGACGCCGCGTCACGGCACCTTCTTCCAGATGCTCGGCAACTGGTCCTTCGGCGACTACTTCAAGGAAGGCGCGATCCGCTTCGCGTGGGAGCTGCTGACGACGTCCGAGGCGGACGGCGGGCTCGGCTTCGACCCGAAGGACCTCTGGGTCACCGTCTACGAGGAGGACGACGAGGCGCACGAGCTGTGGCAGCGCATCGCGGGCTTCCCGGAGGAGCGCATCCAGCGCCTGGGCAAGGACACGAACTACTGGAGCACCGGCCTGCCCGGCCCCGCCGGCCCGTGCTCGGAGATCTTCTTCGACCGGGGGCCGGCGTACGGGATCGACGGGGGACCGGCGACCGACGACGACCGCTACGTCGAGATCTGGAATCTCGTGTTCATGCAGTACGAGATCACCAACGTGAAGTCGAAGTACGACTTCGACATCGTCGGCGAGCTGCCCGCGAAGAACATCGACACCGGCATGGGCCTGGAGCGCATCGCGTTCATCAAGCAGGGCGTCGACAACATGTACGAGACCGATCAGGTGCGCCCGGTCCTCGACAAGGCTGTCGCGCTGTCGGGACGCACCTACGGTGCGAACCACGAGGACGACGTGCGCTTCCGCGTCGTGGCCGACCACATCCGCTCGTCGCTGATGCTGATGTCCGACGGCGTGACGCCGTCGAACGACGGCCGCGGCTACATCCTGCGCCGTCTCATGCGCCGCGCCATCCGCTCGATGCGCCTGCTCGGCGTCGAGGGGCCGACCTTCGCCGAGCTGTTCGCGGCTTCGCGGGACGCCATGAAGGAGGCGTACCCGATCGTCGAGGCGGACTGGCCCCGCATCTCGCAGTACGCCCTCGCCGAGGAGGCGACGTTCCTGCGCACACTGGCGGCGGGGGAGAGCATCCTCGACGAGTCCCTGTCGCAGACCAAGGCGAGCGGCGGAACGACGATCCCCGGCTCCGAGGCGTTCCTGCTGCACGACACGTACGGCTTCCCGATCGACCTCACGCTCGAAATCGCGGAGGAGGCCGGGCTCAGCGTCGACCGTGCGGCGTTCGACAGCCTCATGCAGGAGCAGCGCACGCGGGCGAAGGCCGACGCGCGGGCGCGCAAGCGCCAGCTCGCCGACACGAGCGTGTACCGCGACCTCCGCGCGAAGGGCGAGACGGTCTTCACCGGATTCACCGACCTCGAGACGGAGTCGACCGTGCTCGGGATCCTGGTCGACGGCGCCTCTGTCGACCGCGCGGGAACAGGCCAGATCGCCGAGGTCATCCTGGCCGAGACCGCACTGTACGCCGAGTCCGGCGGCCAGGTCGCCGACAAGGGCGTGATCGTCGGCCCCGGCTACGAGCTCGACGTCCTCGATGTGCAGAAGCCCGTCCCCGGCCTGGTGAGCCACACCGTCGAGGTCACCACCGGCGAGGTGGCCGTGGGGCAGTCGGCGACATCCATCGTGGATGCCGCGAACCGGCGCGCCGCGCGCCAGGCGCATTCGGCCACGCATCTCGTCCACGCGGCGCTGCGCGACACCCTCGGGAAGACCGCGACGCAGGCGGGCTCGCTGAACCGCGCCGGGTACATGCGCTTCGACTTCACCTGGGGGCAGGCGCTGTCGGACGCGACGAAGTCCGAGATCGAGGAGATCGCCAACAACGCCGTCCGCGACAACCTCGAGGTCACCACGCGCGTGCTGCCGCTCGAGGAGGCGAAGTCACTGGGCGCGATGGCGCTGTTCGGCGAGAAGTACGGCGACACCGTCCGCATGGTCGACATCGGGGGACCGTGGTCTCGCGAGCTGTGCGGCGGAACCCACGTGTCCGCGAGCGCCGAGATCGGCCTGATCAGCCTCGTGGGGGAGTCGTCCGTCGGTGCCTCGAACCGCCGCGTCGAAGCCCTCGTGGGACTGGACGCGTTCCGCTCCCTCGCCGCCGAGCGTGCCATCGTGTCGCAGCTGACGTCGACTCTGAAGGCGCCGCGCGACCAGCTGCCCGCCCGCATCGCGGAGCTGCAGGCCAGCCTCAAGGCTGCCGAGAAGAAGATCGCGGCACTGGAGTCCAAGGCCCTCGCCGAGCGCATCCCCGCCCTCGCGCAGTCCGCGACCCGTCGCGGCTCCACGCTGGTGGTGGCGCAGTCGCTCGGTACCGTGGCCTCGCCCGACGACGTCCGATCGCTCGCGCTGCAGGTGCGTGAGCGCTTGGGCTCCGAGCCGGCGGTCGTCGCCCTCGGCGCGGAGGCCAACGGTCGTCCGGTCGTCATCGTGGTCACCAACGAGCCGGCCCGCTCGGCCGGCGCCAAGGCGGGGGTGCTCGCGAAGACCGCCGCCTCGATCCTCGGAGGCGGGGGCGGCGGTCGCGACGACGTGGCACAGGGCGGCGGGACGGATGCCTCGGCGCTGCCGGCAGCCCTCGCCGCGGTGCAGGACGCTTTCGGCGCGTGAGCGGCTTCCGCCGCGGGGTGCGGCTCGGCATCGACGTGGGCAAGGCCCGCGTCGGCGTCGCGCGGTGCGACCCCGACGGACTCCTGGCCACGCCCGTCGAGACGGTGCCGCGGGACGACGCCGCCGTCGCACGGATCGTCTCGCTCGCCGAGGAGCACGCCGCGATCGAGCTTCTGGTCGGCCTGCCGCTGAATCTGCGCGGCGAGGACACGGCGTCGACGACCGATGCGCGCGGCTTCGCCGCCGCGCTCGCGGCCGCCTCCGGACTTCCCGTCCGGCTGGTCGACGAGCGACTCTCGACGGTGTCCGCACACGCTGCTCTTCGCACTTCGGGCAGATCACAGCGCACTTCCCGTAGCATCATTGACCAGGTCGCCGCGGTCGTCCTCCTCCAGCAAGCCCTCGACGTCGAGAAGAGCACCGGCCGCCCGCCCGGAACCCCCGTCCCTCAGGAGCCCGCCTGACATGCCCGAATCAACGTCCGATGATCCCTTCGCGGATCTGTACGGAAAACTCCCCGATCCGCGCTCCCGGGACATCCGTCCGGTCCGGAGCAGCTCCGGGCAGGTGACGCCTCCTGCGCCGGGAGGCGTCGACGCCGCCCCGAAGTCGCGCCGCGAGGCTCGTGAGGCCGCCCGGCGCGCCGCCACGGGCGAGACGCCGGTCACCTCGGGCGAGGCGCCGGTCACGTCGGCAGGAACGGCGGGAACGCCCGCAGCGCCGTCTTCTCCGGCGCCGGCGGAGCAGGCGTCCGTCACCTCGCACAGCATCCCGGTCGACACCTCCGCGGGGACTGTTCCCGCTCCCCGCTCGGTCGATGCCGCCACGGCCGCGTCCGTGAGCGACGAGCCGCCGCTTCTTCCCACACAGGCGGGGTCCGTCGCGCCGGCCTACAGCCGTACCGGCGACGTCGCCATCCAGGCTCCCGGGGCCGGCGAGCACGCCGCAGGGGAGCGGGAGGCGACGCCTGCTCGGCGGGCGACCGCGACGCTCGAGGACCTGTTCACCGGAGACAGCTCCACGGATGAGCTCGGCGCCGTCCCGCCGCCGAAGAACAAGCGCCGGCGCCGCATCGGCGGCTGGATCGCCCTGGGCATCGTCCTCGTGATCCTCGGCGGCATCGCCGGCGGCGGCTGGTACGTGTGGACGACGTACGAGGACAAGATCCGCGAGGTGATGGGCTGGCAGGCGCCCAAGGACTACGAAGAGGGACTGGCCAACGGCGAGGCGTTCGTGACCATCGCCTCCGGTGACACCGGCTCTCCGATCTCGCAGGCGCTGTACGACGCCGGCGTGACCAAGACCCCCGAGGCGTTCTACGACTACCTCATCGAGGAGAATCTCAACCCGCCCTTCCAGCCCGGTGTCTACCGGCTGCAGAAGCAGATGACATCCGCGGCGGCTCTCGATGCGCTGCTGGATCCGGCGAACAAGATGGAGAACACAGCTCAGGTGCCCGAGGGGCTCACGGTCGAGCAGACGATCGAGCGGCTGGCCGAGGGGACCGGCATCCCGCTGGAGGACTATCAAGCGGCGATCGCCGATCCGGCGGCTTACGGCGTGGCGGCCCAGAGCCTCGAGGGCTGGCTGTTCCCGGCGACCTACACCTTCGATCCCGGCGTCACCGCCCAGGACGTCGTGCAGACGCTCGTGAACCGCACGGTGCAGTCGCTGGACGCGGCCGGGGTGCCCGCCGACGACCGGCAGCGCATCCTCACCATCGCGTCGATCATCCAGCGCGAAGCGCGCTACGTCGCCGACATGAAGAAGGTCTCGACGGTCATCCAGAACCGCCTGGACCCGAGCAACCCGGAGACCAACGGCTTCCTGCAGATGGATTCGACCGCCCAGTACGGCTACGGCGAGCTTCACGCCGGGTCGGCGAGCACGTCGGAGGAGGCGCAGTACGACGACAACCCGTGGAACACGTACGTGCACACCGGGCTGCCCGTCGGGCCGATCGCCAACCCCGGCGACGACGCCATCGACGCCGCCGTGAATCCCGAGCCCGGGCCGTGGCTGTACTTCGTCACGGTCAATCTCAACACCGGGGAGACCATCTTCACGGAGACCTACAGCGAGCACCTGCGCTACGTCGAGCAGATGCAGCGGTGGTGCTCCGAGAACCCGGGCTCGGGGTGCTGAGCGCCCGCGCCCGCAAGCTGGAGGTGTGGGGCGACCCCATCGCCCACAGCCGCTCACCCGAGCTGCACGCGGCCGCGTACCGGGTGCTGGGGCTCGACTGGCGCTACGGGCGCCGCCGTGTGGCGGAGGACTCGTTCCCACGCGAACTGGCGTCGCTGGATGACGGGTGGCGGGGTCTGTCCCTCACGATGCCGCTGAAGTCCGCGGCGCACCGCGCGGCCGCCGTGCTGGACGGGCACGCGACGCTCACCGGCGCCGTCAACACGCTGCTGCTGGATCCCGACGGCATCCGCGGCTTCAACACCGACGTGGGCGGCATCTCCCGTGCTCTCGCGGACGACGGCATCACCGCCGTTGCGGGCGCGCGTCTGCTCGGCGCCGGTGCCACGGCCACGTCGGCGCTCGTGGCGCTCGGCGACCTCGGCGCCGACGAGGTCGAGGTCGTCGCCCGCCGCCCGGAGTCCGTCGAGCGACTCCGGAGCCTGGGCGAGCGGATCGGCGTGAACGTGACCGCCCGACCGTTCAGCCCGGGCACTCACGACGAGGTGCCGCTGACGATCGCCACACTCCCCGGGGACGCGCAGGTCCCGGCCGGAGCCGCCGACGCCCTCGCGCGCTCGGGCGGCCTGCTGCTCGACGTCGTCTACGGACATTGGCCGACCGCCGTGTCCGCCGCCTGGGAGCGGACCGGGCGACCGGCGCGCTCAGGGCTCGGGATGCTGCTGCATCAGGCGGTGCTGCAGATCCGCATCTTCGCCCACGGCGACGCCGACACCGCGCTCCCCGATGAGGAGCGGGTCGTCTCGGCCATGCGGGCGGTGCTCGAGGAGCCGGTGAGCGCGTAACGGCCTCTGCGGCCGTGGGAGACTAGACCAATGCTCCGCGTGCTCACGGCCGGCGAATCCCACGGCCCCGAACTCGTCGCCGTCATGGAAGGACTGCCCGCGGGCGTCCCGGTCTCGCGCTCCGCGATCCAAGCGGATCTCGCGCGCCGCAAGCTCGGCTACGGGCGAGGCTCGCGCATGAAGTTCGAGGAGGACGAGCTCACCATCTCCACCGGTGTCCGTCACGGACTGACGCTGGGAAGCCCGATCGCGCTGCGGATCGGCAACACCGAGTGGCCGAAATGGGTCGAGGTGATGAGCGCCGAGCCGACCGAGCTCACCGAGAAGTCACGTGGCCGAGGCGCCCCTCTCACCCGGCCTCGTCCGGGCCACGCCGACCTCGTCGGCATGCAGAAGTACGGCTTCGACGAGGCCCGGCCGATCCTCGAGCGTGCGAGCGCGCGTGAGACCGCCGCCCGCGTGGCCCTCGGCGCCGTCGCCCGCGCGTTCCTCGCCGAACTCGGCATCCGCCTGGTCAGCCACACCCTGTCGATCGGGCCGGTGCGCGTGCCCGAGGGCGCCGCGCTGCCGACCCCCGACGACGTCGACGCGCTGGACGCCGACCCGCTGCGCTGCTTCGACGCCGCCACGAGCGAGGCGATGGTGGCCGAGGTCGACGCCGCGCGCAAGGACGGCGACACCCTCGGGGGCATCGTCGAGGTGCTGGCGTACGGGCTGCCGCCCGGGCTCGGCTCCCACGTGCACTGGGACCGCCGGCTCGACGGCAAGCTCGCGCAGGCGCTCATGAGCATCCAGGCCATCAAGGGCGTCGAAGTCGGCGACGGCTTCCTGACCACGACGCGACGCGGGTCTCAGGCTCACGACGAGCTCCACCTGGCCGGTCAGGGCATCACCCGCTCGAGCGACAAGGCGGGCGGCACCGAGGGCGGCATGTCCACCGGCACGGTGCTGCGTGTGCGGGCCGGCATGAAGCCCATCGCGACGGTGCCGCGCGCACTGCGGACGGTCGACGTGTCCACCGGCGATGCGGCCTCGGCGCATCACCAGCGATCCGACGTGTGCGCGGTGCCGGCGGCGGGTGTGGTGGCCGAGGCCATGGTGGCGCTCGTGCTCGCCGACGTGGTGCTGGAGAAGTTCGGCGGAGACAGCGTCGACGAGACCCGCCGCAACCTCGAGGGGTACCTCGCGGCGATCCCTGAGACCCTGCGCACCGCCACCTCCAGCGACGCGGCGCTGGGCGAGCATGACCTCGCGCTCTGAGGCGGTCGTCCTGATCGGTCCCATGGGGGCCGGCAAGACGAGCGTCGGACGGAAGGTCGCCCGCGCCCTCGGTCGCCCCTTCTATGACTCCGACGCGGCGATCGTCCGCTCCCACGGACCCATCGAGACGCTGTTCGCCGAGCAGGGCGAGCGCCGCTTCCGCGAACTCGAGCGGGACGCCGTGGTCGACGGTCTGGCCGCCGGCGGTGTGGTCTCCCTCGGCGGCGGAGCCGTGCTGCACCCCGACACCCGCGCCGACCTCGCCGGACACCTGGTCGTCCTGCTCACGGTCTCGCCGCGCGTCGTCGCCGGCCGCTTCCGCGACTCGACGCGTCCGCTGCTGCAGGGCGACGACGCCATCGAGCGGTGGACGGCGATCCTGCGCGAACGGCTGCCGCTGTACGAGGAGCTCGCCGACGTCACGTTCGACACATCGAGCGGGCCCCTCCAGCACGTGGTGGATGCCATCGTCGCGTGGGTGCGCGAGAACCAGCCCGAGGAGGAGCGATGACCGATGCGACCACGATCGCCGTGAGCGGCGACGCGAGCTACGACATCACGGTGGGGCGGGGCATCCTGCCGTCGGTCGGCGACGCCCTTCCGCCCGCCGCCCGGAAGGTCCTGGTGATCCATCCGCCGACGCTCACCGAGCAGGCGGAGCGGCTGCGCGAGCAGCTGCTCGCCGACCGCGAGGTGCTCCTGGCCGAGATCCCGGATGCCGAGCAGGGCAAGCGCATCGAGGTCGCAGCGTTCTGCTGGCAGATCATGGGGCGCGCCGACTTCACCCGCACGGACGCCGTCATCGGATTCGGCGGCGGAGCCGTGACGGACCTCGCCGGCTTCGTGGCGGCCACCTGGCTGCGCGGCGTCGAGATCGTCCAGGTCCCCACGACGGTGCTCGGCATGGTCGACGCCGCCGTGGGCGGCAAGACCGGCGTCAACACCGCGGAGGGCAAAAATCTCGTCGGCGCCTTCTGGACGCCCCGCGCCGTCGTGTGCGATCTAGATCTGCTCGACTCGCTCTCGCCGAACGAACGCGTCGCCGGCTACGCCGAGGTCGTGAAGGCGGGCTTCATCTGGGCGCCCGAGATCCTCGAGCTCATCGAGGCGGACCCCGCGCGAGCGGTCGATCCTCGCAGCGACGCCTTCCGCCGCACCATCGAGCTGGCCATCGACATGAAGGCGCGTGTGGTCGGGGAGGACCTCCGCGAAGCGGGCCTGCGCGAGATCCTCAACTACGGCCACACCCTCGGCCACGCGATCGAGCACGCGGAGCGGTACCGGTGGCGCCACGGCGCGGCCATCTCCGTCGGCATGATGTTCGCCGCTGAGCTGTCCCGCCTGGCGGGACGTCTTCCGGACGCCGCCGTCCAGCGCCACCGCGACATCCTCACCACCCTCGGCCTGCCGACGACCTACCGCGCCGGCGCCTGGCAGCAGCTGCTGGCGACGATGCAGCGCGACAAGAAGAGCCGCGGCGGGATGCTCCGCTTCATCGTCCTGGACGACATCGCCAAGCCGACGGTGCTGCAGGCGCCGGACGAGTCGCTGCTGTTCGCCGCCTACCAGGAGGTCGCCGGGTGAATCCCGGCTGGGTCGTCCGACGCATCCTCGCCGATGAGTGGGAGCGGGTGCGAGGTCTCCGCATCGAGGCCGTGAGCGATCCCCACGCGTCGATCGCGTTCCTCTCGACGCGCGAGCAAGAGCTCGAGCACGATGACGCGTTCTGGCGTGAGCGCGCCGCCGAAGCCGCAGCCGGCGATGACGCGGCGCAGTTCGTCGCGGCCGTCGCCGACGACTGGGTGGGCACGGCGACGGTGCTCGTGCGCCCCGCGGGAGTGGTCGACCACACCGGTCGCACCGTGTACATCTCGCGGGCCGACGTGGTCGGCGTCTTCGTGCGCGCCGAGCACCGCGGTTCCGGCCTCATCGACGCGCTGCTGGATGCAGCCGCGGCGTGGGCGGCCGAGCGCGGACAGACCCGCCTCAGCCTGGACGTCCACGTCGACAACGCGCGCGCACAGGCCGCTTATCGCCGCGCCGGGTTCGTTCCGACCGGCGTGACCTTCACGGGACCGATCGGGCGGGAGCTGGAGATGGTCCGCTCGCTCTGAGCGGGCGCGATATCGTGCCAGCGTGAACCCGCCACGCCGACTGCTCCTGGTCAACGGACCCAACCTCAACCTGCTGGGCACGCGCGAGCCCGAGATCTACGGGTCGCAGACCCTCGCCGACGTCGAGCGTCTGGTGACGGATGCCGCGGCCTCCCGCGGCTTCGAGATCCGAGCCGTGCAGAGCAACCACGAAGGCGTCCTCATCGACGCGATCCACGCGGCGCGCGAGGACTGCGCCGGAATCGTGATCAACCCCGGCGGACTCACGCACACCTCGGTGGTCCTGCGCGACGCGCTCTCCGGCGTCGCGCTCCCCGTCGCAGAGGTCCACATCTCGGACGTCTCGAAGCGCGAGCCCTTCCGGCACCACTCCTACATCGCGGACGTCGCCGTCGTGCACGTCATCGGCGAGGGCGTCGCCGGGTACGCGTCGGCGGTGGACCGGCTCATCGGGATCATCGCCGGCGAGGGCGCCGGCTTGACGGACGGCACCGGACGAGGCATCCCGTAGAATCGACCGTCGGCGCTTCGACAGGCTCCGCGACCGCGCGAGCCGCGCTCTCCTCACACGAACGGACTTCCTCACCTCATGGCATCCACCGCAGACATCAAGAACGGCGTCGTCCTCAACATCGACGGTCAGCTCTGGAGCGTCGTGGAGTTCCAGCACGTCAAGCCCGGCAAGGGCGGCGCGTTCGTCCGTACGAAGCTGAAGAACGTCATGACCGGCAAGGTCGTCGACAAGACCTACAACGCCGGTGCGAAGGTCGAGATCGAGAACGTCGACCGCCGCGACTTCACGTACCTCTACAACGACGGCGAAGGCTTCGTGTTCATGGACACGGCCGACTACGACCAGATCACCGTCCCCGCCGCGACCGTGGGCGACGCCAAGAACTTCCTGCTCGAGAACCAGCAGGTCACGATCGCGCTCAACAACGGCAACCCGCTGTACATCGACCTGCCCGCGTCCGTGGTGCTCGAGATCACCTACACCGAGCCGGGTCTGCAGGGCGACCGCTCGTCGGCCGGCACCAAGCCCGCCACCGTCGAGACCGGCTACGAGATCCAGGTGCCGCTCTTCCTCGAGACCGGGACCAAGGTGAAGGTCGACACCCGCACCGGCGACTACCTCGGTCGCGTCAACTGAGCGCCGCCACGCGCCCGCCCATGACTGCACGAAACCGATGAGCGCACGCTCGAAGGCGCGCAAGCGCGCGCTGGACATCCTGTTCCAGGCCGATGTCCGCGGGGACGACATCGCGGTGATCCTCGCCGCGGAGGCCAAGCGCGCCGCCGGCGAGCCCGCCCGCCAGGCCTCGTGGCTGTACGCGCGCGAGATCGTCGACGGCGTGATCGACAATCGCGAGGCGATCGACGAGCAGATCACCACGTTCGCCAAGGACTGGTCGCTCGCCCGCATGCCCGCCGTCGACCGCGCCGTCCTGCGCATCGGCGCATGGGAGATCCTCTACAACGACGAGGTGCCCACCGCCGTGGCGATCGACGAGGCCGTGGAGCTGGTGAAGGAGTTCTCGTCCGACGAGTCGGGACCTTTCGTGCACGGAGTGCTCGCCCGCATCGCCCGCTCCTCCTGACCGGCGCCGGCCACCGGCCGGAACGTCGGCCGGTCTTGCCAGGATGGATGCCGTGACCCCTCCGTTCGTCGATGCCGCCCACATCCGGCGCCTCGTCGACGGCGCCACGTACGAGCGAGGGGTGGCGTACTTCGCCGACGGCGCGGTCCTGCACGTGGCGTGGGACGCGGAGACCTCGGTCGTCGAGGCGACGGTCCTCGGCAGCGGCCCCACGCCGTACCGGTGCCGCGTCCGGCTGGATCCGCGTCGCACCGACCGCCCGGTCGCCGCGACCTCGTGCACGTGCCCCGTGCAGTTCGACTGCAAGCACACGGTGGCCACGCTGCTGGCCGGCAACCGCCTGGCCGAGGCCGCTCCTGCTTCCGGAAGGCCGTCGTGGCGCGACGTGCTGTCGCCGTCGCCGGGATCGCCGCCCGGCGACCTGGAAGCGACGCCGCTCGCCCTCGGCGTCGAGCTGCGGCAGAGGGTCCGGCGGGGCGCGTCCACATGGGCGCCGGCGCGCGTCGAGACGGCGACCGCACGGGGGCTCCACATGCACGGCGAGGACGTCCTGATCGGTCTTCGCCCGCTCGAGCGCAGCAGCCGCTCGGATGCCTGGATCAAGGGCGCCGTCTCGTGGGAGGCGGTGCGCCGGCCGGGCGGCCCGTATCGACTCGCACAGACGCGGTGGTTCGCCGAGCTGTACAGCATTGCGCGCGACGTGCGCCTTTTCGGCGCCTTCTCGGATGCGTCCGAGTGGCTCACCCTCGACGACGTGGAGTCGCGCCTCGTGTGGTCGCACCTGGCCGCCGCGGTCGGAGAGGGCATCCCGATCGTTCCCACCAAGCGGACGACGACGCTGACGATCGCCGATGAGGCATCGATCGCCGTGCGCACCGAACGGGACGGTGCGGGGCTCCGGGTGTCGGCGGCGGTCACCATCGACGGCGAGCCGACGAGCGCCTCGCGGATGCGGCCGGTCGGGCGCACCGGGGTCTACCGGTTCGTCGTCCGCGGCGAACGGATCGAGCTCACCCTCGCCGAGGTGGCGCTCCCGGACCCGGTGCCGGCGCTGCTCGCCGCCGGCGGCGAGGTGCTCGTGCCGCGTGAGGACGCCGACGAATTCGTGCGGCAGCACCTGCCGCGGATCGCCCGGCGTGTCGACGTGCACGCGCCTGGTATCGACGTTCCCGCGGCGCCCGCTCCGACCGCGGTCCTCGACGTGCGGTTCCTGCCGTCGCACCGGCTCGAGTACGAGCTGTCATGGCGCTACGGCGAACACCCACCGGTGCCCGAGGGGCAGCACGCGGCCGATGGCGATCCGTCCGCGGAGGAGGCGATCCGCGAGCGCCTGCGGGGACTCTGGCACGAGTACTCGCCCGTTCCCTTCTCCGCACGCGACGCGCTCTCGGGCCTGGTCGCGGCGGAGTTCGCCGCGCGCCTGCTGCCGCGCCTGGACGGCGAGCACGGCATCGAGGTGCGCATCTCGGGCGAGCGGCCCCACTACCGGGAACTGAGCGGCGACCCCCGCATCGCCGTCACGACCGTCGAGTCCACGGATCCCGACTGGTTCGATCTCGGGTTCGTCGTCACGATCGACGGTCGGCGCATCCCGTTCGCCACGCTGTTCACGGCGCTGTCGCTCGGACGCAAGAAGGTCCTGCTCAGCGACGGCGCCTACTTCTCGCTGACCCATCCCTCGCTGCAGCGCCTGCGCGACCTCATCGACGAGGCCGGCGATCTCGACGAGTGGGAGACCGGCCCGCGCCTCAGCCGATACCAGACGGCGCTGTGGTCCGACTTCGAAGACCTCGCCGATGAGGCGGAGCCGGCGGTGACATGGCGCGAGACGATCGCGGGGCTCCGCAACGCCGACGGCGTCCCCACGGCGCCGGTCCCTCCCGACGTACGCGCCGAGCTGCGCCCGTACCAGCGAGCCGGCTACGACTGGCTGGCGTTCCTGTGGAAGCACGGACTGGGTGGCATCCTCGCCGACGACATGGGCCTGGGCAAGACGCTTCAGATGCTGACGCTCATCTCGCACACCCGCGCTGACGGTGAGCGCCGACCCTTCCTCGTCGTCGCCCCCACGTCGGTGCTCTCGACGTGGCGCGCCGAGGCGGCCCGGTTCGTTCCGGGCCTGCGCGTCGCGGTGATCGACGCGACACGCGCAAGGCGGGGGACCGCGGTCGCGGACGCCGCCGCTTCGGCCGATCTCGTGATCACCTCTTACGCGGTGCTCCGACTGGACGAGCGCGAGTTCGCCGACGTGGGATGGGCGGGCCTCGTGCTGGACGAGGCGCAGTTCGTCAAGAACAGCGCGACGAAGGCCTACCGAGCGGCGCAGGCGCTGAGCGCCGACGTGGTCTACGCCATCACCGGCACACCGCTGGAGAACACGCTGACGGAGCTGTGGGCGCTGCTGTCCCTCGTCGCGCCGGGGCTCTTCCCGTCCGCGCGCCGCTTCCGGGAGGAGTTCGTCGGTCCGATCGAGAAGGGCAAGGTGCCCGAGAACCGGGAAGGCGGCGCGTACCGGGCGCAGCGTCTCGCGCGGCTGCGTCGCCGGATCCGCCCGTTCGTGCTCCGGCGCACGAAGGAGCTGGTCGCCCCCGATCTGCCCGCCAAGCAGGAGCAGGCCCTGCAGATCGAGCTCGGCGCGGCGCACCGCGCGCTGTACGACACCGTGCTGCAGCGCGAACGCCAGAAGGTGCTGGGGCTCCTGGACGACCTCGATCGGAACCGCTTCATCGTGTTCCGCTCGCTGACCCTCCTGCGGATGCTGAGCCTGGCACCCGAGCTCGTCGATCCCGCGCATGCGCACATCGCGCCGAGCAAGCTCGACGTGCTCTTCGAGCAGCTGGACGAGGCCCTCGCCGAGGGTCACCGTGCGCTGATCTTCAGCCAGTTCACGTCCTTCCTCGGGCTCGTCGCGGCGCGCCTGGAGCAGCGTGGCATCCCGTACGCCTACCTCGACGGCTCCACACGTGACCGCGACGCCGCGATCGCGTCGTTCCGCGGCGGTGAGGCGCCGGTGTTCCTCCTCAGTCTCAAGGCCGGGGGGTTCGGTCTCACCCTCACCGAAGCCGACTACGTCTTCCTGCTCGACCCGTGGTGGAACCCCGCGGCCGAGGCGCAGGCCGTCGACAGGGCTCACCGCATCGGCCAGCACCGCAGCGTCCTGGTGTACCGGATGATCGCGGCCGGGACGATCGAGGAGAAGGTCATGGCGCTGCAGCAGCGCAAGGCCCGCCTGTTCCGCTCGGTCCTCGACGACGACGCGCTCTTCAGCCAGACGCTCACCGCCGAGGACATACGCGCGCTGTTCGAGCCGTGAGAGCGACCGGGATCGCGAGGCCCGGCTCGTCCCGCGGGCTCTCAGCGAGCACTCGCCTAGAATCGACTGGTTCGAACAGGAGGACTCCCATGCGCATCACGGGGCTCGGCCACGCCGGAATGTTCATCGAGACGGCCGGAGGAAGCATCCTCTGCGACCCCTGGGTGAAGCCGGCGTTCTTCGGATCGTGGTTCCCGTTCCCCGACAACCGCGGGCTCGACTGGGAGCGGTACGGCAAGGCCGACTTCCTCTACATCTCCCACCGGCACCGGGACCACTTCGACCCGTGGCTGCTGGAGACCTACGTGCCCAAGGACATCAAGGTCCTCCTTCCCGAGTACCCGACCGATGACCTCGAGCAGGACCTGCGCAGGCTCGGGTACGACAACATCGTCTACACCCAGGCCGGCGAGGTCCTCGAGTACGGGCCGCTGCGCATGATGATCACGCCGCTGCGCGCCCCCTCCGACGGACCCATCGGCGATTCGAGCCTCTCGATCGACGACGGCACCGCGTCGATCCTCAACCAGAACGACTCGCACCCCCTCGATCTCGACAAGCTGCTGTCGTTCTCGAAGCCCGAGGCGTACTTCACCCAGTTCTCGGGCGCCATCTGGTGGCCGATGGTGTACGACCTGCCGCAGGACGCGAAGGAGAACTTCGCCCACCTCAAGCGCGAGGCGCAGCACAAGCGGGCGATGTACTACATCGAGAAGGTGGACGCACCGCACGTCTTCCCCATGGCAGGGCCGCCGATGTTCCTTCGCGACGAGCTGTTCCGCTACAACGGCCTCGGCGCCGCGAACGACTCGATCTTCACCGATCAGGTGGAGTTCATCCGTCGCATGCAGAAGGAGGCTCCGCAGTACACCGGTCACGTCTTCATCCCCGGCACCGTGGTCACCATCGAGAACGGCGTGCAGACCATCGAGCAGACGCTCTACACGGATGCCGAGATCCAGGCGATGTTCGAGGACAAGTGGGGCTACCTGGAGCAGCAGCGCGCCACCCGGCAGGCCGAGATCGCCGAGGAGGAGGCCTCGCGACCGGCCACGCTTCCGCCGGCGGAGATGCTGCAGGCCATCAAGGAGTGGTGGGAGCCGCTGCTGCGTCGGGGGCGGATCTTCCGCGAGGGCGTCGGCGGGCCGGTGCGCTACACGATCGGCGACCTCGACATGATCGTGGACTTCCCGAAGGCAAAGGTGCGCGAGTACGCGGGGGAGGAGACCAGCTACTGGTTCACCATCCCGGCCGACCTCGTCTCGACCAACATCGCCGATCGCGAGATCGACTGGTCGAACTCGATCTTCCTCTCGATGCAGTTCGCCGCCGGGCGCGTGGGCAAGTTCAACGAGTTCATCTACACGTTCATGAAGTGCCTCTCGCGCGACCGCATCGAGTACGTCGAGAACTGGTACGCGGAGCAGTCCGACGTGTCGGAGGACATCCAGCTCGAGGACTGGGTCGTGCAGCGACGCTGTCCGCACCTGCGCGCCGACCTGTCCAAGACCGGCAAGATCCAGGACGGCGTGCTCACGTGCAGCCTGCACGACTGGAAGTGGGATCTCACCTCGGGTCGGTGCCTCACGACCCACGGTCACCCGATCCGCGCCAGCCAGGTGGAGGACGACCTGCATCGGGCGGCAGCGGCACCGGCAGCCTGACGTCCTCGCGGCGGCGAGGCGACCCCCGGTTGTAGCCTTCCGACAACCGATCGGCCCGGTCCCGGCGATATCGCTGTCTGTCAGGTGCTGAATCGGCGCCGTGCGTATCAGGGACCTCGCTCCCCGGTCTAGATCACCGTGCCCGCGACCGCGGGCGATCAGACCGAAGGAGTCACGCCATGACCACCGTTTCCGTCCACGGCGCCGCCGGCGTCGTCCCCGCCCGCGTCCGTCGCCCGCACCCGCTGCGCGCCGCCCTCGCCCTCGAAGCCCGCGCGGAGTCCGCGCTCAAGAATCTCCTGGTGCGCTGGAGCGTGCCCGCGCTGCGGGTCGCCCTCGGCGCCGTCTTCGTCGCGTTCGGTGCACTCAAGCTGATCCCCGGGATGAGCCCCGTGGAGGCTCTCGTCAGCGCCACGTGGGAGAAGCTGACCTTCGGCCTCGTCAGCGGCCACGCGGCGCTCGTGGCGACCGCGGTGATCGAGGTGGCTGCGGGCCTGCTCCTCATCCTCGGCGGCGCGTTCGCCCGTGCGGGGCTTGTCGTGCTCGCCTTCGCCTTCGTCGGCATCATGTCGCCGATCGTGCTCCTGCCCGGCGAGGTCTTCGGTCCCGTGGGTCCCACGCTGACCGGGCAGTACATCTTCAAGAACGTCGTGCTCATCGCGGCCGCCCTGGTCGTCGCCTCGCGCGTGCTGCGCGGTCGGGTACGGCGCTGACGCAGCCTCGCGCAAAGACCGGCTTCCGATTGGGAGCCGGTCTCGCCGTGTCATAGACTGGACGACGACCACAGCAACCTTTAACCCCGTCCCGTGAGGCGGAGAAGGGAGCGGCGGATGAGCACGCGCACCGTGCTGCATGAGGCCGACATCGCGCGAGCCCTGACTCGGATCTCCCACGAGATCCTCGAGTCCAACAAGGGCCCGGATGGTCTGGTGATCCTCGGCATCCCCACCCGCGGCGTCACGCTCGCCCACCGCATCGGCCGGCTCGTCCAGCAGTTCGGCGAGGCGCCCGTGCCGGTCGGATCGCTCGACGTCACGATGTACCGCGACGACCTGCATCGCAATCCCACACGCGCGCCCCAGCCCACCCAGATCCCGTCCGGCGGCGTCGACGGCAAGGTCGTCGTCCTCGTCGACGACGTGCTGTTCTCGGGCCGCAGCATCCGGGCGGCGCTCGACGCCCTGCAGGACATCGGCCGCCCCGCCGCCGTGCGGCTGGCGATCCTCGTCGATCGCGGCCACCGCGAGCTGCCCATCCGCCCTGACTTCGTCGGCAAGAACCTGCCGAGCGCGCGGGACGAGCGCGTCAACGTCCGCCTGGCCGAGGTCGACGGCAGCGAGGAGGTGACGATCGCGTCATGAGGCACCTGCTCGACACCAAGTCGCTCAGCCCCGCCGAGGCGCTGCGCATCCTCGACGTCGCCGAGGACATGGCCGACACCCAGCAGCGCGAGGTCAAGAAGCTGCCCACGCTGCGGGGCAGAACCGTCGTCAATCTCTTCTTCGAGGACTCCACGCGCACCCGCATCTCGTTCGAGGCTGCGGCGAAGCGGCTGTCGGCCGACGTCATCAACTTCGCGGCCAAGGGCTCGAGCGTGTCCAAGGGGGAGTCCCTTCAGGACACCGCGCAGACGCTGCAGGCGATGGGGGCCGACGCGGTCGTCATCCGCCACGGAGCCTCCGGAGCCCCTCGCACACTGGCCACGAGCGGCTGGATCTCGGCCGGCGTGGTCAACGCCGGCGACGGCACGCACGAGCACCCCACGCAGGCGCTGCTGGACGCGTACACGATCCGCAAGCGCCGCTTCGGGGAGGACAGCCGCGGGCGCGACCTCTCCGGGGTCGGCGTCACGATCGTCGGCGACATCCTCCACTCGCGCGTGGCACGTTCGAACGTCTGGCTGCTGCACACGCTCGGCGCACGCGTGACGCTGGTCGCCCCACCCACCCTCATCCCGCAGGACGTCTCGACCTGGCCCGTCCGCGTGCTGTACGACCTCGACGAGGCGATCGCGGCGCAGCCGGACGCTCTCATGATGCTGCGAATCCAGCTGGAGCGCATGAACGCCGCTTATTTCCCCACTGAACGGGAGTATTCCCGCCGGTGGGGCCTGGACGCCCGGCGTCTGCAGGGTCTCGGAGCCGATAGCATTGTGATGCATCCCGGGCCGATGAACCGGGGGCTCGAGATCTCCGCAGAAGCCGCGGACTCGCCCCGCTCGACGGTGCTCGAGCAAGTCGCGAACGGCGTCTCGGTGCGCATGGCCGCGCTCTACCTGCTGCTGGCGGGCGCGGAGCGCGATGCCGACTCGACGGATGCCACGCGGAAGGGGACCACACGATGAGCGCGTCCGGACACGACACCACGACCGTCGCGGCGGGGGAGGTCCTGCTGTTCCGCGGGGCCGTCGTCGAAGGCTCGGCCTCCGCGGACGTCCTCGTCCGAGACGGCGTCATCGCCGAGATCGGCGCCGGCCTGAGCCGGTCGGGGGCGACGGTCGTCGACGCCGACGGCCTCGTGCTGCTGCCCGGGCTGGTCGACCTGCACACGCACCTGCGCGAGCCCGGGTACGAGGCCTCCGAGACCGTGCTGACCGGGTCGCGCGCGGCCGCGGCGGGCGGCTACACCGCCGTGTTCGCGATGCCCAACACCTCGCCGGTGGCCGACACCGCCGGCGTCGTGGAGCAGGAGCTCGCGCTCGGCGAGGCGGCCGGCTTCGTCACCGTGCAGCCGATCGGCGCCGTCACCGTCGGGCAGCGGGGCGAGCGCCTGGCGGAGCTGGGCGCCATGGCGGACTCGCGCGCGCGCGTCCGCGTGTTCAGCGACGACGGCTTCTGCGTGTGGGATCCGCTCATCATGCGACGCGCGCTGGAGTACGTAAAGGCGTTCGACGGTGTCATCGCGCAGCACGCGCAGGACCCGCGCCTGACCGAGGGCGCCCAGATGAACGAGGGCGCCGTGTCGGCCGAGCTGGGGCTCGCCGGATGGCCGGCGGTCGCGGAGGAGTCGATCATCGCGCGCGACGTGCTGCTGGCCGAGCACGTCGGCTCGCGCCTGCACGTGTGCCATCTGTCCACAGCGGGCTCTGTCGAGATCATCCGCTGGGCGAAGAAGCGCGGTGTCGACGTCACCGCCGAGGTCACACCTCATCACCTGCTCCTGACGGAGGAGCTCGTGCGCGACTACGACGCCCGATTCAAGGTCAACCCGCCGCTGCGCCGGGAGGAGGACGTGCTCGCGGTCCGCGAGGGCCTCGCCGACGGCACGATCGACATCGTCGCGACCGACCACGCGCCGCACCCCGCCGAGGCCAAGGCGTGCGAGTGGCACGCCGCCGCGAACGGCATGGTGGGTCTCGAGAGCGCGCTGCGCGTGGTGCAGCAGGCGATGGTCGACACCGGCCTGATCACGTGGGGCGACGTCGCGCGCATCATGTCCCGCGAGCCCGCGCGCATCGGCCGGCTCGCCGGGCACGGCACCCCGCTCACGGCTGGTCAGCCCGCCTCGGTCACCCTGTACGACCCGTCTCCGGTGCGCACGTTCACCACCGAGGATCTCCGCGGCCGCAGCGTCAACTCGCCCTACGTCGGCCGCGACCTGCCCGGCGAGGTCCGCTGGACGCTGCACCGGGGAACGGTGACCGTCGCAGACGGGGCGCTGCTGGAGATCCCCGGGGTGCGCGCATGACCCGCGAAGCCGCCCTCCTCGTCATCGTCCTGGTCGCCCTGGCGCTGCTGGGTCTGCTGGCCTGGGCGTGGTGGCGACGCACCCGACGCGACGCCGGCCTCGTCCCGCCCGGCGGCGACCTGCCCTCGGGGGCCGCTGTGACCGGTGTCTTCCCGAGCCTGTACGTCGCCACGACCCGTCACGGGGAGCCGCTCGAGCGGCTCGCGATCAAGGGCCTGGGCTTCCGCTCGCGCGCCGAGGTCACCGTGACCGACGCCGGGGTGGCGATCGACCTCACCGGCCGGCCCCGCATCGTCGTGACCGTGGACCGCATCGCCGACGTCGCGCAGGCCACCGTGACCATCGACCGCGTCGTCGAACGCGACGGCCTCGTGCGCCTGTCATGGCGCATCGACGACGCCACGATCGTCGACTCCTACTTCCGCCCGCAGGATGCCTCGGCCCGCGCCCTCGCGGACGCGATCGCCGGCATCCGCCACCCGAACCAGACGGGAACCTCCTCATGACCTCCCTCTTCCAGAACGATCCCGCCGTTCTCGTCCTCGAGGACGGCACGCGTCACACCGGCCGCGCGTACGGAGCGCGGGGCACCACGCTCGGCGAAGTCGTCTTCGCCACCGGCATGACCGGCTATCAGGAGACCCTCACCGACCCGTCGTACGCCGGACAGATCGTCCTGCAGACGGCGCCGCACATCGGCAACACCGGCATGAACGGCGAGGACACCGAGTCCCGTCGCATCTGGGTGTCGGGCTACATCGTGCGCGACCCTTCCCGCGTGGTGTCGAACTGGCGTGCCGAGGAGTCGCTCGACGATGCCCTCGTGAGCGATGGCGTCGTCGGCATCAGCGGCATCGACACGCGCGCCGTGACCCGCCACATCCGCTCGGCCGGCAGCATGCGCGGCGGCATCTTCTCGGGCGAGGCGGCCGCGCTCGACCCCGACGAGCAGCTTCGCCTCGTGCAGGAGGCACCGCAGATGGCAGGACGGAACCTCTCCGCCTCGGTCTCCGTCCCCGCGGTGCAGATCACGCCGGCGACGGGGGAGCGCATCGGGAATCTCGCCGTGCTGGACCTCGGCGTCAAGCAGGCGACGGTGAACAACCTCGCGGCGCGAGGCTTCGACGTGCACGTGCTGCCACAGGACGTCACGATCGAGCAGATCCGCGCGATCGACCCGGTCGCGGTGTTCTACTCCAACGGCCCGGGCGACCCGGCCGCATCCGGCGACCACGTGGACCTGCTGCGCGGCGTGCTCGACGAGGGACTGCCGTTCTTCGGCATCTGCTTCGGCAACCAGCTCCTCGGGCGCGCCCTGGGCCTGGGCACCTACAAGCTGCCGTTCGGTCACCGCGGCATCAACCAGCCCGTGCTCGACAAGACCACCGGTCGCGTCGAGATCACCGCCCACAACCACGGCTTCGCCGTCGACGCGCCGCTGGAGGGTGCGTTCGAGAGCCCGAACGGCTACGGGCGCGTCGAGGTGAGCCACGTCGGCCTCAACGACCGCGTCGTCGAGGGCCTGCGCGCCCTGGACATCCCGGCCTTCTCGGTGCAGTACCACCCCGAGGCCGCTGCCGGCCCGCACGACGCCAACTACCTGTTCGACCGCTTCCGCGACCTGGTCGTGGAGCACCTCGCGACCAAGAAGGACGCCCACTGATGCCCAAGCGCCCCGACATCCGCAGCGTCCTCGTGATCGGCTCCGGTCCGATCGTGATCGGCCAGGCCGCCGAGTTCGACTACTCGGGCACCCAGGCGTGCCGCGTGCTGCGCGCCGAGGGCATCCGCGTGATCCTGGTGAACCCCAATCCCGCCACGATCATGACGGATCCCGACTTCGCCGACGCCACCTACATCGAGCCGATCACGCCCGAGGTCATCGAGACGATCCTCCTCAAGGAGAAGCCGGACGCCATCCTGCCGACCCTCGGCGGCCAGACGGCCCTGAACGCCGCGATGGCCCTGCACGACCGCGGCATCCTCGACAAGTACGGCGTCGAGCTCATCGGCGCGAAGGTCGACGCGATCCGCAAGGGCGAGGACCGCCAGATCTTCAAGGAGCTCGTCCTCGAGGCCGGCGCCGACGTTGCGGCATCCGTCATCTGCCACTCCATGGAGGACCTGCTCGCCGGCGCCGAGAAGCTCGGCTACCCGCTGGTCGTGCGCCCCTCGTTCACCATGGGCGGCCTCGGCTCGGGCTTCGCCTTCAACGAGGAGGACCTCCGCCGGATCGGCGGTGCCGGTCTGCACGACTCGCCCACGAGCGAGGTGCTGCTGGAGGAGTCGATCCTCGGCTGGAAGGAGTACGAGCTCGAGCTCATGCGCGACACCGCCGACAACACGGTGGTGGTGTGCTCCATCGAGAACGTCGACCCGGTGGGGGTCCACACCGGCGACTCCATCACCGTCGCGCCCGCGCTCACGCTGACCGACCGGGAGTACCAGAAGCTGCGTGACATCGGCATCGACATCATCCGCGCCGTGGGAGTGGACACCGGAGGCTGCAACATCCAGTTCGCGGTGGACCCCGAGACCGGTCGCGTGATCGTCATCGAGATGAACCCGCGCGTGTCGCGATCGTCGGCACTGGCGTCGAAGGCGACGGGCTTCCCGATCGCCAAGATCGCCGCGAAGCTCGCCATCGGCTACCGCCTCGACGAGATCCCCAACGACATCACGAAGGTGACGCCGGCGAGCTTCGAGCCGACGCTGGACTACATCGTCGTGAAGGTGCCGCGATTCAACTTCGAGAAGTTCCCGGCCGCCGACGCGACGCTCACCACGACCATGAAGTCCGTGGGCGAGGCGATGGCGATCGGCCGCAACTACGCCACCGCCCTGCAGAAGGCGCTGCGCTCCCTCGAGAAGCGCGGGTCGAGCTTCCACTGGGGCGACGAGCCGCGCTCGGTGGAGGAGCTCCTCGAGATCGCGAAGACCCCGACCGACGGACGCATCGTCGTGCTGCAGCAGGCACTGCGCAAGGGGGCGACCGTCGAGCAGGCGTTCGAGGCGACCAAGATCGACCCGTGGTTCCTCGACCAGATCGTGCTCATCAACGACGTCGCCGAGTACGTGCGGCAGGCGGACGAGCTGGATGCCGCGACCATCCGCATCGCGAAGGAGCACGGCTTCAGCGACGCCCAGCTCGCGCAGCTGCGGGGCCTCACCGAGGCCGAGGTGCGCCGGATCAGGCACGGCCTCGGCATCCGGCCGGTGTACAAGACGGTCGACACCTGCGCGGGGGAGTTCCCGGCGCTCACGCCGTACCACTACTCCAGCTACGACGCCGAGACCGAGGTCTCGCCGTCGGAGCGCACCAAGGTGGTCATCATCGGCTCCGGCCCCAACCGCATCGGGCAGGGCGTCGAGTTCGACTACTCGTGCGTCCACGCGTCGTTCGCGCTGGCCGATGCCGGCTACGAGACCATCATGGTCAACTGCAACCCCGAGACGGTGTCCACCGACTACGACACCTCGGACCGGCTGTACTTCGAGCCGCTGACGCTCGAGGACGTGCTCGAGGTGCTCCACGCCGAGGCGCAGTCCGGCGAGATCCTCGGGGTCATCTGCCAGCTCGGCGGCCAGACGCCGCTCGGGCTCGCCAAGGGCATCGAGGACGCCGGCTACCGGATCCTCGGCACCGGTCCCGCCGCGATCGATCTGGCGGAGGAGCGCGAGCAGTTCGCCCGACTCCTCGACCAGGCGGGCCTCGTCGCGCCCCGGAACGGCACGGCGATCGACGTCGAGGGCGCCGTCGCCGTGGCCGAGGAGATCGGATACCCGGTGCTCGTCCGCCCCAGCTTCGTCCTGGGCGGCCGCGGCATGGAGATCGTCTACTCCACCCCGGCGCTGCGCGACTATTTCGTGCGGGTCGCCGATCAGGCGATCATCGGGCCCGGCATGCCGCTCCTGGTCGACCGGTTCCTCGACGACGCGATCGAGATCGACGTCGATGCGCTGTACGACGGGCAGGACCTCTACATCGGCGGCGTCATGGAGCACCTCGAGGAGGCCGGCATCCACTCCGGCGACTCCAGCTGCACGCTGCCGCCGGTGAGCCTGGGACGCACGGACATCGACCGGGTGCGCGAGGCCACGCACGCGATCGCCGATGGCGTGGGGGTGCGGGGGCTCCTCAATGTGCAGTTCGCGATCTCGGCCGGCGTGCTCTATGTCATCGAGGCCAACCCCCGGGCGAGCCGCACCGTCCCGTTCGTGTCCAAGGCGCTGGGCATTCCGCTGGCCAAGGCCGCGTCGCGCATCATGGCGGGCTCGACCATCGCCGAGCTGAAGGCCGAGGGGATGCTGCCCGCGCAGGACGGATCGCGGGTGCCGCTGGACGCGCCGGTCGCCGTCAAGGAGGCTGTGCTGCCCTTCAAGCGGTTCCGCACCGCCGACGGTCAGACGGTGGACTCCGTCCTGGGCCCGGAGATGCGCTCGACCGGCGAGGTGATGGGCATCGACCGCGACTTCCCGACCGCATTCGCGAAGTCCCAGCAGGCCGCGTACGGCGGGATGCCGCTGCAGGGCACGGTGTTCATCTCGGTGGCCGACAGCGACAAGCGGGCGGTGATCCTTCCGGCGCACCGGCTGCGGCAGCTCGGCTTCGACCTGGTCGCCACCGAGGGCACCGCGGAGATCCTGGCACGCAACGGCATCGAGGTCCGCGTCGTGGAGAAGTTCTCCGAGACCCAGGAGTCGGGGGGCACCAACATCGTCGACCTCATCAACGCCGGAGAGATCGACATCGTGGTGAACACCCCCAGCGGCGGCGCAGCGCGCGCCGACGGCTACGAGATCCGCGCGGCGGCGGTGGCGGGCGACAAGGCGCTGTTCACCACCATGGCCGTGCTCGGCGCCGCGGTGAGCGCACTGCCGGTGCTGCGGGACGGGTTCGCCGTCAAGAGCCTCCAGGAGTACGCCGCCGAGCGCGGGGCGGGCGCGTGACGTCTTTCGGCACGCGACTGCGCCGCGCGCTCGACGACCACGGGCCGCTGTGCGTGGGGATCGATCCGCATGAGCACCTCCTGGGCGAGTGGGGGCTGAATGCCTCGGCGGCGTCCGCCCGCGACTTCGGGCTGCGAGTCGTCGAGGCCGCCGCCGGCCGCGTGGGGATCGTCAAGCCGCAGGTCGCCTTCTTCGAGCGGTACGGCTCCGCCGGCTTCGCGGCGCTCGAAGCCGTGCTCGCGGCCGCGCGCGCGGCGGGGCTGGTGGTGATCGCCGACGCCAAGCGCGGGGACATCGGCTCGACGATGGACGGCTACGTCGCCGCGTGGCTGACGCCTGGCTCGCCGCTGGAAGCGGACGCGGTGACCCTCAGCCCGTACCTCGGCGCCGACGCGCTGCGCCCCGCCCTCACCGCCGCCGTGCGCGCCGACAAGGGCGCGTTCGTCCTGGCGGCCACGAGCAATCCCGAGGCGTTCGCCCTGCAGAGCGCGCGCACCGTCGACGTCGCCGCCACGGACGACCAGTCCGTGGCCGAGCGCGTGGCGCGCGACATCGCATGGGTCAACGCCTCCGCCGCCTTCCAGGGCGGCCTCGGCCCCATCGGTCTCGTCGTCGGCGCGACCGTGGACCGCGCCGCGGTGGGGCTGAGCGACGACGCGCTGCGCGGCGCGCCGATCCTCGCACCAGGATTCGGCGCGCAGGGCGCGCAGCCCGCAGACCTTTCCGGCCTCTTCGGCGACGCCGCCCCCAACGTGGTGGCATCCGAGAGCCGAAGCGTCCTGTCGGCGGGTCCCGGGCGGCTCGCGGAACGGATCGCCGAGCGCGCCGCGATGTACCGTGGTGGTTCCGATGCCTGATTCACGAACCCCGCCCGAAGTCGATCGCATCGCCGCGTCGCGCCGCGCCGTCGCCGCGCGGCGAGAGCGCGCCGCCCTGAAGAAGGACGTCGCGATGCGGGTCATCACGCCGCAAGAGCTCCTGCGGCGCGCCCTCGACGAGCCCGAGTCGCCCGCCGGCGCGATGCGGGTCACCGAGTTCCTCACCGCCATCCCGGCGATCGGCGAGGGCAAGCGCGACCGGATCCTGCGCGAGCTGCAGATCTCGCCCGTCAAACGGCTGGGCGGCCTGGGCACGCGCCAGCGGGACGCGCTGCGCCGGTTCCTGGACGCGCGGTGGCCCGAACTGGAGCCGCGCGCCGGACGCAGCCGCCTGATCGTCCTGGCGGGGCCGACGGCGGTGGGCAAGGGGACGGTCGCGGCCTACATCAAGGAGCACCACCCCGAGATCCACCTCTCGGTCTCGGCGACGACCCGCACGCCTCGTCCGGGCGAGGTCGACGGCGAGCACTACTTCTTCGTGGACGACGAGGAGTTCGACCGGATGATCGCCCAGGGCGAGCTGCTCGAGTACGCCACGGTGCACAACGCCTCCCGCTACGGGACGCCGCGCGCGCCGATCGAGAAGGCCCTCGGCGAAGGGCGGACGGTGCTGCTGGAGATCGATCTGCAGGGTGCGCGCCAGGTGAGGGCCGCCGATCCGTCCGCGACGCTGGTGTTCCTGCTGCCTCCCAGCTGGGACGAGCTCGTCCAGCGGCTCGTCGGCCGCGGAACCGAGGACGGCCCCGAACGCGCCCGTCGGCTGCGGACCGCCAAGACCGAGCTCGCCGCGCAGGGGGAGTTCGACTATCGCGTCGTCAACGACGACGTGGCCCGCGCCGCCGAGGAGGTCGCGCGGCTGGCGCGCTGACCGCCGCCCCCTCCCGTAGAATGGTGGGATGCCCCGGCACATCGGGGCGCTCAGACTTCCACGCCGTCATCCGATCCAGGAGGTTTCGCCATGGCCGGAACGAACCAGGGCATCATCGAGCCCCCCATCGACAGCCTGCTCGAGAAGGTCGACTCGAAGTATCAGCTCGTCATCTACGCCGCCAAGCGCGCGCGCCAGATCAACGACTACTACTCCGACCTGCACGAGGGCAACCTCTTCGACAACGTCGGCCCGCTCGTCGACTCCACCGTCGAGGACAAGCCCCTGACGATCGCGCTCCACGAGATCAACGAGGACAAGCTGCGCCTGCGCGCCGCCGAGTAGCCCCTGACGTCCCGATGCCCCCGAGGCGGCGCTGTCCGCCCTCGGGGGCATACTGGTGCCGGCCCATCCCGACCTGGAGCATCGATGACCGACCTGCGTCTGTTCACGTCCGAATCCGTCACCGAGGGGCATCCCGACAAGATCTGCGACCAGATCTCCGACTCGATCCTCGACGCGATCCTCGCTGACGATCCCCGAGGGCGCGTGGCCGTCGAAACCCTCGTGACGACAGGACTCGTCCACGTCGCAGGCGAGGTGTCGACGTCCGCCTATGTCGAGATCCCCGCGATCGTGCGCGACGTGGTCAATCGCATCGGCTACACCTCCAGCGACACCGGGTTCGACGGCGATTCGTGCGGTGTCAGCGTGTCGATCGGCGCGCAGTCCTCCGACATCGCCGCCGGCGTCGACAAGGCGTTCGAGCGGCGGGAGGACGGGTCCGAGGACCCGCACGATCTGCAGGGCGCCGGCGACCAGGGCATCATGTTCGGCTTCGCGACCATTGAGACGCCGCAGCTCATGCCGATGGCGTCGTGGACCGCCCACCGCATGGCCGAGCGCCTCAGCGAGGTCCGCCGTTCCGGCGAGCTGCCGTTCCTGCGTCCCGACGGCAAGACGCAGGTGACGCTCGGGTACGACGGCGCCACGCCGAAGACGGTGGAGTCGGTCGTGCTGTCGACGCAGCACCACCCGGACATCTCGCAGAAGGCGCTGCGCGCCGCCGTGCGGGCCGAGGTCATCGATCCGGTCCTCGAGGCGACGGGACTGGATCTTCCGGATGTGAAGTACTACATCAACCCCGCCGGTCCGTTCGTGACAGGCGGCCCCAAGGGCGACGCGGGGCTCACCGGCCGCAAGATCATCATCGACACCTACGGCGGCGCCGCCCGCCATGGCGGCGGAGCCTTCTCCGGCAAGGACCCGTCGAAGGTCGACCGCTCCGCTGCGTACGCGATGCGCTGGGTGGCCAAGAACGCCGTGGCCGCCGGGCTGGCCGAGCGCCTCGAGGTGCAGGTCGCGTACGCCATCGGAAAGGCCAAGCCGGTCGGCCTGTACGTCGAGACCTTCGGCACCGGCCGTGTCTCCGACGAGGCGATCACCCGTGCCATCCTCGAGGTGTTCGATCTGCGGCCGAAGGCGATCATCGATCAGCTCGATCTGCTCCGGCCCATCTACGCGCGGACGGCCGCCTACGGGCACTTCGGCCGTGAGCTGCCCGAGTTCACGTGGGAGCGCACCGATCGCGCGGAGGCCCTGCGCGCGGCCGCCGGGCTCTGACGACGGCCGCGTGAGCGCGGTGAGCGGGAAGCGGATGCCTCGGCGGGCGGCAGCATGACCGCGCGCCGCGTCGCCCGCGTGCTCATCGACTCGCCGCTTCCGCAGCTGGACCGCCTCTTCGACTACGCCATCCCCGCCGAGCTGGCGGATGCGGCCGTGCCGGGCGTGCGCGTGCGCGTGCCGCTGCGCACAGCCGGTCGCGTGGTGGAGGGGTACCTCGTCGAGGTGGGCGAGCCGGACGTCTCCGACCGGCCGCTCTCCGAGCTCGACGCGGTCGTCTCGCCGGTGCCGGTCCTGACGCCTCGGCTGTACGCGCTCGCCCGGAGGGCGGCCGACCGCGCCGCGGGCTCCGCCGGAGACATCCTGCGGCTGGCGATCCCGCGGCGGATGGTGCGGGCCGAGAAGGCGTGGCTCGCCTCCGACCCGCCGGCGCCGCCGGCGGTCTCGCCGCAGGCGCAGTCCTGGTGCGCATCCGTGCTCGCGGAGTTCCCGGCGCTCCCCGACGCGCTCGACGAGGGTGCACGGGTCGCGGTCGACGCGCCGCCCGCGCCGGCGCTTCTCGAGGACGGCACGCCGGTGGGCTCGTGGGCGCTGCTGCTGGCCGCCGCCGCGGTCCACACGCTCGCGCGCGGCAGGAGCGCCGTCGTGGCGGTTCCCGATCATCGCGACCGCGCGCAGCTCGAGGCGGCCCTCGCGAGCCGTGTGCCCTCCGATGCGCTGGTGCGCGACGATGCCAAGCAGAGCGGTCCCGCCCGCTACGCCGCCTACCTGCGGACGATCGCCGACGCGCCGTGCATCGTCATCGGCAACCGCTCCACCGTGTACGCTCCGGCGGCGGATGTGGGGCTCATCGCCGTGTGGGACGACGGCGACCCGCTGCTGGCGGAGCCGCTCAGTCCCGGGGTGCACGCGCGTGACGCCGCCCTGCTGCGTCAGGAGCTCGATGGCGGCGCCCTCCTCTTCGCCGGGCACACCCGCACCACGGACGTCGAGCGGCTCGTGGCCGTCGGGTGGCTTCGAGAGGTGCCCGCGGCGCGGCGGCGCAGTCCCCGAGTGGTCCTCAGCGCGACCCGCGAGGGGGAGTCGCGGGGCGCGCGGGTGCCCTCGTCGGCGTTCGCGGCCGCCCGCGAGGCCCTGGAGTCCGGCCCCGTGCTCGTGCAGGTGGCGCGCCCGGGCTACGCTCCGGTCCTGGTGTGCGCGCAGTGCCGCCATCCCGCGCGCTGCGCCCACTGCGGCGGGCCGCTGCACGCGGCGCGCCACGGCGCCGTGCCCGCGTGCTCGTGGTGCGGACGCTCGGCGACGGGCTGGGCGTGCCCGGAGTGCTCCTCGACGCGGGTGCGCATGGCGTCCTCCGGCAGCGAGCGCACGGCGGACGAACTCGGGCGCGCGTTCCCCGGCACCCGCGTGATCGTCGCCGACGGCGACCATCCCGTCGCGACGATCGACGACCGGCCCGCGCTCGTGGTCGCCACACGCGGGGCCGAGCCGCTCGCCGTCGGCGGCTACCGGGCGGTCATCCTGCTGGACGGGGACCGGATGCTGCTGGCCGAGGATCTGCGGATCGGGGAGTCGTGCCTGCGATGGTGGTCCAACGCCGCGGCGCTGGCGGCCCCGGACGCGCCGGTCCATCTCGTGGGGGTGACCGGGCCGGTGGCCCGTGCGCTGGCGACGTGGACGCAGCCGGCCTACGCGCGGGCCGAGCTCGCCGACCGCGCCCCGCTGCGGATGCCTCCGACGGTCCGCGTCGCCGCCGTCGAGGGGTCGCGGCGCGCGGTGGACACGGCGCTGGAGGAGCTGCGGCGGGCCGTCCCCGAGCTCGACCACGAGGCGGTGCTGGGTCCGCTCGCGCGAGACGAGAGCGTCCGCGCGCTGGTGCGGTTCGAGTACGCGCTGGGGGCGCGGGTCGCGGCGTCGCTGCGGGCGTCCGTGGTCAGCCAGGCGGTCGGCGCCCGCCGCCCGGGGAAGGGTCGGCAGCCGGCGCCGGCGAATACACTGAGGGTTCGGGTCGACGTGCCCGACCTCGACCTGTGAAGGACTTCATGCGTCTCGTCTTCGCCGGCACGCCGGCGCCTGCGGTTCCGTCGCTGCGCCGGCTCGCAGCCTCCGGCCACGACATCGTGGCCGTCGTGACCCGCAGGGATGCGCCGCTCGGGCGCAAGCGCGTGCTGACGCCGTCGCCGGTCGCCGCGGCGGCTGAGGAGTTGGGGCTGGAGGTCCTGCGCGCCGATCGACTGGACGCCGATGTGACAGCCGATCTGACGGCCCGAGACCCCGACCTCGGCGTGATCGTGGCGTACGGAGGACTGGTGCGCGAGCCGCTGCTGTCCGCGCCCCGTCACGGCTGGATCAACCTGCACTTCTCCCTGCTGCCGCGCTGGCGCGGCGCGGCGCCGGTGCAGCACGCGCTCATCGCCGGCGACCGTCGCACCGGCGTGAGCGTCTTCCAGCTCGTGCCGGAGCTGGATGCCGGCGCGGTGTACGCGGAGAGGTCCTGCGACATCCCGGCCGACGTCACCGCCGGAGAGCTGCTGGACGAGCTCGCGGCATCCGGGGCGGATCTGCTCGCCGAGGTGGTCGACGCGATCGCCGACGGCACCGCGGTCGCGCGTCCGCAGGAGGGCACCCCGACGTATGCCGGCAAGCTCGCCGACGACGACGGCCGGATCCGGTGGACCGACGGCGCCGAGGCGGTGCTCGCGCGCATCCGCGGCGTGACGCCGGAGCCCGGCGCGCACACGACGCTGGACGGGACGCGGCTGAAGATCCTCGGCGCGCGGCGGGCGCCGGCCGATGCGCCGGCTCCGGCGCCGGGGCACTTCGCCTCCCACGGCAAGGCGGTGCTCGTGGGCACCGGGGATGCGCCGGTCGTGCTCGAGGTCGTCCAGCCGGCGGGCAAGGGCCCGATGCGGGCGGCTGACTGGTGGCGCGGGCTGCGTTCGGACGCGCCGGTGGCGGGCGCATGAACGGCACCGTCGGCGCGCGTCGCGTCGCGTACGAGACGATCCGGGCCGTCAACGAGTCGGACGCGTACGCCAACCTGCTGCTGCCGACCGCGATCGCGCGCGCCGGCCTGTCGGGCGCCGACGCGGCGCTTGCGACCGAGCTGGCGTACGGCACGCTCCGACGGCAGGGGACGTACGACGCGGTGATCGCGATCGCCGCGGACCGGCCGGTGCACGAGATCGATCCCGCCGTGCTGGACGCGCTGCGACTGGGCGTCCATCAGCTGCTGTCCACGCGCGTGGCCTCGCACGCCGCGGTCAACGAATCCGTCGAGCTCGCGCGTCGGGCGGGCGGCCGCGGGGCAGCGGGATTCGCCAACGCGGTGCTCCGACGCGTCTCGCGTGACACGCCGGGGGACTGGATGACCCGGGTGGCGGCCACCGCGCGCTCCGACGATGAGCAGCTGGGGCTGCTCTTCTCCCACCCGGTCTGGGTCGTGCGCGCCTTGCGGCGCGCCCTGGCCGCGGAGGACCGCGCCGACGAGCTGGAGGCGCTGCTCACGGCCGACAACGCCGCTCCGCGCGTGACCATGGCAGCCCTGCCCGGCATCGCCGAGCCGCCCGAGGACGCGCGCCGCACGCCGTTCTCGCCGATCGGCTTCCGGCTGGGCGGCGGGGATCCCGACGCCGTCGTGCGCGGGTCGGACGGTCGCATCCGTGTGCAGGACGAGGGTTCCCAGCTTGCCGCCCTCGCCCTCTCCCGTGCGGTGCCGATCTCCGAGGGGGAGAGGTGGCTGGACCTGTGCGCGGGGCCGGGCGGGAAGACCGCGGTCCTGGCTGCGGAGGCCCTCGCCCACGGCGCCCGGCTCGAAGCCAACGAGATCTCACCGTCGCGCGCGGGCCTGGTGCGGCAGGCTCTCGCGGGCGTGCCGCTGGAGGTGCCCGTCTCGGAGGAGGACGGCCGCACGCGCGCCGGCGGCGCGCCGGCCACCTACGACCGCATCCTCGTCGACGCCCCGTGCACCGGCCTCGGTGCGCTGCGACGGCGCCCCGAGGCGCGCTGGCGCAAGGCGCCCAGCGATGTCGCGGCTCTCGTCGACCTGCAGCAGGAGCTGCTCGACGCCGCCATCAAGGCTCTCAAGCCCGGCGGCATCGTGGCGTACGTGACCTGCTCGCCCCACCTGGCGGAGACCGCCGGGGTCGTCGCGGAGGTGCGCCGGGAATGGGGCGACGCGCTCGAGGAGATGTCGGCGCGCGACGTCGTCGCGGGACTGTCGGACGCCGACCCGGGGCTGCTGCCGCAAGCCGACGGCAGCGGACGGGCGCAGCTGTGGCCGCATCGGCACAACACCGACGCGATGTCGATCAGTCTGCTCCGCCGGACCTGACCCCGGCCCCGGCCGGGGGGCCGCCTGGCGGCTCGGCGATAATGGACCGTGTGCCTTCGAGTGACGACCTGAGCCGAGACATCGGCACACGCATCAATCCCAGCATCCTGGCCGCCGACTTCGTCAACATGCAGTCCGAGCTCGCCCGGATCGCCGCCGCCGACTTCGTGCACGTCGACGTGATGGACAACCACTTCGTGCCGAATCTCACGTTCGGCCCCCAGATGGTCCAGCGCATCCAGGCGACGAGCCCGATCCCGCTGGACGTGCATCTGATGATCACGGATGCCGACCGCTGGGCCCCGGGTTACGCCGAGCTGGGCGCCGCGTCGGTCACGTTCCATCTCGAGGCGGCGCAGGAGCCCGTGGCGCTGGCGCGGCGGCTGCGCGCCATCGGCGCGCGCGCAGGTGTGGCGGTCAAGCCGGGAACCCCCGTGGACGGGCTGCTCGACGTGCTCGACGAGTTCGACCAGATCCTCGTGATGACGGTCGAGCCGGGGTTCGGGGGACAGTCGTTCATGCCCGAGACCATGCCGAAGCTGCGCCTTCTCGCCGAGGAGGCGCGGCGGCGGGGGTCTTCGGTGTGGCTCCAGGTCGACGGCGGCATCGGCGAGAGCACGATCGCGCAGGCGGCGGAGGCCGGCGCCGACACGTTCGTCGCGGGGTCGGCGGTCTTCGGCGCCGGAGACCCGTCCGCGGCCATCGCCGCACTCCGCGCGGCGGCGGCCGCCCACCGGTACTGAGACGCCACCCGTCTCAGGTTCGCTACCCTGGCATGGTGAAGACGTTCGACACGCTGTTCGCCGAGCTCGCCGTCAAGGCGGCCGAGCGCCCCGAGGGATCGGGCACCGTGGCGCAGCTGGACGCGGGCGTCCACGCGATCGGCAAGAAGATCGTCGAGGAGGCCGCCGAGGTCTGGATGGCGGCGGAGTACGAGTCGACGGAGGCCGCGGCGGAGGAGATCTCGCAGCTGCTGTATCACCTGCAGGTCCTCATGCTCGCGAAGGGACTCTCGCTCGAGGACGTCTACCGACATCTGTGAGCGCGTCCCCGTCCGCCCTCCGACCCGAAAGTTCCGCCGTCATGCTGCGAATCGCCGTGCCCAACAAGGGCTCGCTCGCCGAAACCGCCTCCGAGATGCTCCGGGAGGCGGGCTACACGGGTCGTCGCGACCCCAAGGACCTGCACGTCATCGACCCCCACAACGACGTCGAGTTCTTCTACCTGCGCCCCAAGGACATCGCCACCTACGTCGGCTCAGGGGCGCTGGATGTCGGCATCACCGGACGCGACCTGCTCCTGGACGCGCGCATGCCGGGCGCACGCGAGATCGAAGCGCTGGGATTCGGTGACTCGACCTTCCGCTTCGCCGGTCCTCCCGGCCGCTTCTCCGCCGTGACCGACCTCGAGGGGATGCGCGTCGCGACGGCCTACCCGGGGCTCGTGGACGGATTCCTCGACGAGCACGGCGTGGCCGTGGACCTCGTGCCGCTGGACGGCGCCGTCGAGTCGGCGGTGCGGCTCGGCGTCGCCGACGCCGTCGCCGACGTCGTGTCCACCGGCACGACGCTGCGCCAGGCGGGGCTCGAGATCTTCGGACCCGTGCTGCTGCAATCCGAGGCCGTCCTCATCTCGTCGCCCGACGAGGCCGACGGAACGCAGACGCTGCTGCGTCGGCTGCGCGGTGTGATGGTCGCGCGCCGGTACGTGATGGTGGACTACGACCTGCCCGCGCGGCTCGTGGACGACGCGGTCGCCATCGCCCCGGGGATCGAATCGCCCACCATCTCGCCGCTGCGCGACCCGGAGTGGGTCGCGGTGCGCGTCATGGTTCCGCGCTCCGGCGTCAACCACGTCATGGACGCGCTCTACGCCATCGGGGCACGCGCGATCCTCGTGACGGCGATCCACAACGCGAGGCTGTGATGAGTCTGGTCTGCCGCGTCATCCCGTGCCTCGACGTCGCCGCCGGCCGCGTCGTCAAAGGCGTCAACTTCCAGAATCTGCGCGACATGGGCGATCCCGTCGAGCTCGCCCGCGAGTACTTCCGACAGGGAGCCGACGAGATCACCTTCCTCGATGTGACCGCGACCGTCGATGACCGCGCGACGACCTACGACGTCGTGCGCCGGACCGCCGAAGAGGTCTTCATCCCGCTCACGGTCGGGGGAGGGGTGCGCTCCACCGATGACGTGGCCCGGCTGCTCGCCGTCGGAGCGGACAAGATCGGCGTCAACTCCGCCGCGATCGCGCGCCCTCCGCTGCTGGACGAGATCGCCGACCGGTTCGGCGCGCAGGTCCTCGTGCTCTCGCTCGACGTCAAGCGGTCGCCTCGCACACCGTCCGGTTTCGTCGTGACCACGCACGGCGGCCGCACCGAGACGACGCTGGACGCGCTCGCGTGGGCGCGGGAGGCGATCGACCGCGGTGCCGGCGAGCTCCTGGTCAACTCGATCGACGCGGACGGGACGAAGCAGGGCTTCGACCTGGAACTGGTCGGCCTGATGCGCGAGCTGTCCAGCGTGCCGGTCATCGCGTCGGGCGGAGCGGGCGAGGCCGCCCACTTCGGTCCGGCGATCGCCGCCGGCGCCGACGCGGTGCTCGCGGCATCCGTCTTCCACTCGGGCCAGCTGACCGTCGGCGACGTCAAGGCGGCGATGGCCGCCGACGGCATCGCGGTGCGGGAGGTGGCGGCGGCATGAGCGAGACGGTCCAGGAGCGCATCTCGCGGGTCGCGTTCAACGCCGACGGCCTCGTCGCGGCGATCATCCAGCAGTGGGACACCCGCGAGGTGCTCATGCTGGGCTGGATGGACGCCGAGGCTCTGCGCCGGACGCTCACCGAGGGGCGCGTCACGTTCTGGTCGCGCTCCCGCCGCGAGTACTGGCGCAAGGGCGACACCTCGGGCCACATCCAGCTCGTGCGCGGCGCCCGGCTGGATTGCGACGGCGACGCCATCCTGGTCGAGGTGGATCAGGTGGGGCCGGCCTGCCACACCGGCACGCGGACGTGCTTCGACGCCGACGACCTCGAGCCCGTGGCCGGACCGGAGCGAGACGGGTGAAGCGGCGCGCGCGCCTGGTCGCCGTCGTCGCCACCGTGGCCTGCGGGGCCCTCGGAGTGATCTCCTCGACGCAGACGTGGCTGACCGTCGTGCTCGACGACGGCGCGGGACACGCCCTCGAGGTGCCCGGCGCCGCGGCCATCCCGGTGCTGGCGCCGCTGAGCCTGGCCGTGCTGGCGCTCGGCGCCGCACTGGCGATCGTGGGCGTCGTGCTGCGCGCCGTCTTCGGGGTGCTGTCGACGGCCATCGGCGGGATCCTGGCATGGACGAGCGGGCAGGTGGTGTTCGCCGACCCGGCCGCCGCCGTCGCCTCGACCGTCACCGAGTCCACCGGCATCGCGGGCGCACCCGGTGTCGCCGACATGATCGCGACCATCACCGCCACGGCATGGCCGCCCATCGCCCTCGCGGTGTGGATCGTGCTGACGGCATCCGGGATCTTCACGCTCATCACGGCCCGCTCCTGGGGCGGCGTCGGGCGACGGTACCGCACCGAGGACGCGGCGCACGCGGCAGGGCCGGCGGGCTCACGGCCGCACGACGCCATCGATGACTGGGACGACCTGTCGCGTGGCGAGGATCCGACCGCCTGACCGATAGACTGGCCAGCGGCAATCCGCGACATCCCCCGGCTGAACCAGGAGACACCTATGAGCAACAACATCGGCGACCCCGGCCACGGACACTCTCCCGCCGCCTGGACGGCCGTCGTGATCATGCTCGTCGCGGTCGCCCTCGGCACGCTCTTCTTCTTCCTCGACATGCCGCTGCTGGTATGGGTGTCTGCCGGGCTCCTGATCGTCGGCCTCATCGTGGGGTGGATCATGGCCAAGGCCGGATACGGCGCGAACGGGTCCAAGTACATCGCGAAAGAGCACTGATCATGCTCGCCGACCTCACGGCCGGCGCGGTGGAGGACGCCCGCTCACGTGCGGCTGAGCGGCCGACGGCTGTGGTCGAGGCCGCCGCGCTCGCGCAGCGCCCTGCCCTCGACGCCCTCGCCGCTCTGGCCCCGTCCGACCGCGTGAAGATCATCGCCGAGGTCAAGCGCGCCAGCCCCTCACGCGGCGACCTCGCGGCCATCCCCGATCCCGCACAGCAGGCGCGGCGGTACGAGGAGGGCGGGGCGAGTGCGATCTCGGTGCTCACCGAGGGCCGCCGCTTCAAAGGCAGCCTCGCCGACCTCGAGGCCGTCAAGGCCGCGGTCGGTCTCCCCGTGCTGCGCAAGGACTTCATCGCGACCGAGTACCAGGTGCTCGAGGCGCGCGCGTCGGGCGCCGATCTGGTGCTGCTCATCGTCGCCGCCCTCGAGCAGGATCTGCTGGCGCGGCTGCACCGGCTCACCCTGGACCTCGGGATGACGCCCCTGGTGGAGACCCACTCGGCCGACGAGATCGATCGTGCGGCGGACCTCGGCGCCTCGCTCGTCGGCGTCAACGCACGCGACCTGTCGACCTTCCACCTCGACCGGGATCTGTTCGGGCGGCTGGTGGACCGCATCCCGGCCGGTGCCGTCAAGATCGCCGAATCGGCCGTCCTGACGCCGCAGGATGTCGCGCACTACCGCGCGGCCGGCGCCGACGTCGTGCTCGTGGGCGAGGCGCTCGTCACCAACGACCCGGTCACGACGCTGCGGGCGTTCCTCGACGCCGGCGCGCCCGAGGGCGCGAGCGAACGGAAGGAGTCGGAGTGAGACTCCGCGACGCGTCCGGTCCCTTCTTCGGGGACTTCGGCGGACGCTACATGCCCGAGGCGCTCATCGCGGCGATCGACGAGCTGACCGCCGAGTACGAGGCGGCCATGGCCGACCCCCCGTTCCGTGCCGAGCTGGCCCGGCTGCTGCACTCCTACGCGGGGCGTCCCTCGCCCATCACGGAGGTGCCGCGCTTCGCCGAGCATGCCGGCGGCGCCCGGGTGTTCCTCAAGCGCGAGGACCTCAACCACACCGGGTCCCACAAGATCAACAACGTGCTCGGACAGGCGCTGCTGACCCGGCGGCTGGGCAAGACCCGGGTCATCGCCGAGACCGGCGCGGGGCAGCACGGTGTCGCCACGGCGACCGCCGCTGCGCTGTTCGGGCTGGACTGCACGATCTACATGGGAGAGGTCGACACCGAGCGTCAGGCGCTGAACGTCGCGCGCATGCGCCTGCTCGGCGCGGAGGTCGTTGCCGTCCGCACCGGTTCACGCACCCTCAAGGACGCGATCAACGACGCGTACCGTGACTGGGTCGCCAGCGTCGAGACCACCAACTACATCTTCGGCACCGCCGCGGGCCCGCATCCCTTCCCCGCGATGGTCCGCGACTTCCAGAAGGTCATCTCCGAAGAAGCTCGCGCGCAGCTGCTCGAGGAGACCGGCCGCCTGCCGGACGCCGTCCTGGCGTGCGTCGGCGGCGGCTCCAACGCCATCGGCATGTTCGACGCGTTCCTCGATGACGAATCGGTGAAGCTGTACGGCGTGGAAGCGGCCGGCGACGGCGTCGACACCGACCGCCACGCCGCCTCCATCGAGCGCGGTCGCCCCGGCGTGCTGCACGGGGCGAGGACCTTCGTCCTGCAGGACGAGGACGGGCAGACCATCGAGTCGCACTCCATCTCCGCGGGCCTGGACTACCCCGGCGTCGGGCCCGAGCACGCGTGGCTCGCCTCGATCGGGCGGGCCGAGTACATCCCGGCGACCGACGACGAGGCGATGCAGGCCCTGCGACTGCTGTCCGAGACCGAGGGGATCATCCCCGCCATCGAGTCGGCGCACGCCCTGGCCGGCGCGCTGCGGATCGGCCGCGAGCTGGGACCGGACGCCGTGCTCGCCGTCTGCCTCTCGGGGCGCGGGGACAAGGACATGGACACCGCCGCCCGCTACTTCGGGCTGTACGACGACCAGGACGGCCCGGTGGACACGCCGCCGCCGGACGAAGCGGCCAAGGGAGAGGGCACCAACCTATGACCTCGCGGGTCGCCGCCGCCATCGACGCGGCGCACGCCGCCGGGCGCGGCGCCTTCGTCGGCTACCTGCCGCTGGGCTTCCCGAGCCTCCGTGACAGCATCGAAGCCGCCGTCACGCTCGCGCAGAACGGTGCCGACGTCATCGAACTCGGACCGCCGTACTCCGACCCAGTGATGGACGGCACGGTGATCCAGGAGGCGACGCAGGCGGCCCTGGCCGCGGGCTTCCGGCTGCGCGACACGTTCACCGCGCTGGCGGAGATCACCAGCCGCGTGGATGTCCCTGTCCTCGTCATGACGTACTGGAACCCCGTGCTCCAGTACGGCGTCGACCGCTACGCCGACGACCTCGCCGCCGCCGGCGGCGCCGGCCTGATCACGCCGGACATCACCCCGGAGGCTGCGGGGGAGTGGATCGCGGCAAGCCGACGCACCGGACTCGATCGCGTCTTCCTCGCCGCGCCGACCTCGACCGACGAGCGGCTCGATCTGATCGTCCAGAGCTCCACCGGGTTCGTCTACACCGTCTCGACGATGGGCATCACCGGTGAGCGGGCTGAGCTGGACGCGGCCGCCCGGACGCTCGTCGGCCGCCTGCGGGAGCGCGGCGCCGAACGCGCGTGCGTCGGCATCGGGATCTCCACGCCCGAACAGGTCGCCGGCGTGCTGGAGTACGCCGACGGCGCGATCGTCGGCACCGCACTCGTGCGGGCGCTGCGCGACGGCGGCCTCGAGGGGCTCGCCGACACGGCCAGGAGACTGGCCGCGGGCACGGCCCGCCCCGCGAACTAGACTTCTGACGTCGGTCGCCGCCGACACACCACCAGCAAGGACACGGTTCTCCCATGATCAACGCCGCCGCGAGCGTCGTCGCCAGCATCCCGAGCCCGCCGATCAGCTACTTCGACATCGGGCCGCTCCGTATCCACATCTACGCGCTGTGCATCATCGCCGGCATCGTCCTGGCCGTGCTGTGGACCAACCACCGGCTCACCAAGCGCGGTGGCGAGCCCTGGGTGGTCATCGACATCGCGCTCCTCGCCGTGCCGCTGGCGATCATCGCCGCACGCGTCTACCACGTCGTGACGCACTGGGACTTCTACTTCGGCGAGGGCGCGAACCCGCTCTCGGCGCTGTTCATCTGGGAAGGCGGCATCGCGATCTACGGCGCCCTCATCGGCGGCGCGATCGGCGCGTGGCTCGGATGCCGGTGGACCGGCATCCGGTTCTGGACCTTCGCCGATGCGCTCGCGCCCGGTCTGCTTCTGGCCCAGGCCGTCGGCCGCTTCGGCAACTGGTTCAACCAGGAGCTGTTCGGGTGGCCCACCGACGTGCCGTGGGGCCTGGAGATCGAGTACCCGAACCCGGCGTGGCCGATCGGTCTTCCCGAGGGCACCCTCTTCCACCCGACCTTCCTCTACGAAGTGGTCTGGAACCTCGCCGGTGTCGTCGTGCTGGTGTGGGCCGGTCGACGCCTCCGTCTGCAGTGGGGACGCCTGTTCGGGCTCTACCTCGTGTGGTACAGCGCCGGGCGCATCGTGTGGGAGTCGATCCGCATCGACCCGAGCGAGATCATCCTGGGGCTGCGCACCAACGTGTGGGCGGCGATCCTCGGCGTTCTCCTGGGACTGGTCATCCTCGTGGCCCAGAAGCGCCGGCATCCCGGAATCGAACCGTCCCCATATGTGCCGGGGCGCGAATGGGCCCAGGAAGGTTCTGTACAATCGCAGGACACCGACGACTTCGTCGACGTCAGCGAACCCCCGGCGTCCGAGGTCGACAGCGCCAGCGCCACAAGCACACCCGCCACGAAATAGCGCGCTCCTCCCGCCGGGAGCGCGTGTCCCGGGCCGACGTCGTCCCATCTTGAGCATCAACGTGAGGACGGTAGGTATGGCTTCGAGCCCCCGTCACGGCGCCTTTTCCCAGGCGCACGCCCCCGCATCGTCGGGTACCGCAGGCTTCCCGCGGAAGCAGGGGATGTACAACCCTGCCTTCGAGAAGGACGCCTGTGGCCTGGCCATGGTCGCGACCCTTCGCGGCCATGCCGGTCACGACATCATCGACCTGGCGCTCACGGCGCTTCGCAACCTCGAGCACCGCGGAGCGATCGGCTCGGACGCGGGCACGGGCGACGGCGCGGGCATCCTGACGCAGATGCCCGACGCGTTCCTGCGCGCGGTGGTCGACTTCGATCTCCCGCCGGTGGGGGAGTACGCCGCGGGCATGGTGTTCCTGCCCCGTGACGACCAGGCGCGCGCGGCTCAGAAGGCCGGCATCGAGCAGATCGCGGCATCCGAGGGCCTCACGGTGCTCGGATGGCGCGAGGTTCCGACCGCCGAGGAGAACCTGGGCAAGCTCGCCTTCCAAGCGCGCCCGGCCTTCGAGCAGCTGTTCGTGTCGCGCCCTGCCGTCGCGGACGCACCCGCGCTGTCGGGAATCGCCCTGGACCGCCGCACCTACCGGCTGCGCAAGCGCGCCCGCACCGAGCTCGACGCCTACTTCGTGTCGCTGTCGGCGCGGACGCTCGGCTACAAGGGCATGGTGACGACGCTCCAGCTCGAGCCGTTCTACCCCGACCTGCAGGACGAGCGGTTCGCGTCCGAGCTCGCGGTGGTGCACTCCCGCTACTCGACCAACACCTTCCCGTCCTGGCCCCTCGCCCAGCCGCTGCGGATGCTCGCGCACAACGGCGAGATCAACACCGTCAACGGCAACCGCAACTGGATGCGCGCCCGGCAGTCGCAGCTGGAGTCCGAGCTGCTCGGCGACATCCGGCCGCTGCTGCCCATCTGCACCGAGGGAGCAAGCGACTCGGCGTCGTTCGACGAGGTGCTCGAGCTGCTGACCCTGACCGGCCGCAGCCTCCCGCACGCGATCATGATGATGGTGCCCGAGGCCTACGAGAAGCAGGCCGACATCGACCCGAAGCTGCGGGCGTTCTACGAGTACCACTCGATGCAGATGGAGCCCTGGGACGGCCCGGCCGCGCTCATCTTCACCGACGGCACGCTCGTGGGAGCGACGCTCGACCGCAACGGACTCCGCCCGGGCCGGTGGACCGAGACCACCGACGGGCTGATCGTCATCGGCAGCGAGACCGGTGTGCTCGACTTCGAGCCCGAGCGGATCAAGCGTCGCGGACGGCTCCGCCCCGGACGCATGTTCCTCGTCGACACGGCCCAGCGCCGCATCGTCGAGGACGAGGAGATCAAGGCGGAGCTCGCCGAGCTCGAGCCGTGGCAGGAGTGGCTCGACGCCGGACGCGTCCGTCTCGCGGACCTCCCCGAGCGCGAGCACATCGTGCACCCGATCGCCTCCATCACCCGTCGCCAGCGCACCTTCGGATACACCGAGGAAGAAGTGCGCATCCTCCTCACCCCGATGGGGCAGACCGGCGCCGAGCCGCTGGGCGCGATGGGAAGCGACACGCCGGTCGCCGTGCTCAGCGAGCGCCCGCGTCTGCTGTTCGACTACTTCACGCAGCAGTTCGCGCAGGTGACCAACCCGCCGCTGGATTCCATCCGCGAAGAGGTCGTCACGAGCCTGAAGACAGGACTCGGGCCCGAGCCGAACCTGCTGGCCTCCGGCCCGGATCACGCTCGTCGCGTCACGCTGGACTTCCCCGTCATCGACAATGACGAGCTGGCCAAGATCCAGCACATCGACCGCGCCCTCCCGGAGCGGTCCGCCGTCACGATCCGCGGGCTGTACCACTTCGACGCCGGTCCCGGCTCGATGAAGGCGCGCCTGGACGAGATCTGCACCGAGGTCGATGAGGCGATCGCCCGCGGCGTGGAGTTCATCATCCTGTCCGACCGCGACTCCAACAAGGACCTCGTCCCCATCCCGTCGCTGCTGCTCGTCTCGGCGGTGCATCACCACCTGATCCGCAACGAGAACCGGATGAAGGTCGGTCTCGTCGCCGAAGCCGGTGACGTCCGCGAGGTGCACCACGTCGCGATGCTGATCGGATACGGCGCGTCGGCGGTGAACCCGTACCTCGCGATGGAGACCGTCGAGTACCTGGTCCGCACGGGCTTCATCACGGGCATCACACCCGAGAAGGCGGTGCGCAACCTCATCTACGCGCTCGGCAAGGGCGTGCTGAAGATCATGTCGAAGATGGGCATCTCGACCGTCGCGTCGTACTCGGGCGCCCAGATCTTCGAGGCGATCGGGCTCAGCCAGGAGTTCGTCGACGCGTACTTCACCGGCACGGAGACGAAGCTGGGCGGCATCGGCATCGAGCAGATCGCCGCCGAGAACGAGGCGCGCCACGCCTTCGCCTACCCGGCGGATGCCGCAGCCCGCGCTCACGAGCGACTGTGGACCGGTGGCGAGTACCAGTGGCGCCGCGACGGCTCGCCGCACCTGTTCAACCCCGACACGGTGTTCCGGCTGCAGCACTCCACGCGCACCCGTCGGTACGACATCTTCCGCGAGTACACCAAGCTGGTCGACGACCAGACGGAGGAGCTGAAGACGCTGCGCGGCATGTTCCGCCTGCGCACCGGCGCCCGCCCCCCTGTGCCGATCGACGAGGTCGAGCCGGTGTCGTCGATCGTCAAGCGCTTCTCGACCGGCGCGATGAGCTACGGGTCCATCTCGAAGGAGGCGCACGAGACGCTCGCCATCGCGATGAACCGCCTGGGTGCGAAGTCGAACACCGGTGAGGGCGGCGAGGACGTCGAGCGGCTCCTCGATCCCGAGCGGCGCAGCGCCATCAAGCAGGTGGCATCCGGCCGGTTCGGCGTGACGAGCCTGTACCTCACCGAGGCGGACGACATCCAGATCAAGCTCGCGCAGGGCGCCAAGCCGGGCGAGGGCGGTCAGCTGCCGCCCACCAAGGTGTACCCGTGGGTCGCCCGCACGCGCCACGCGACGGCCGGCGTGGGACTGATCTCGCCGCCGCCGCACCACGACATCTACTCCATCGAGGACCTCAAGCAGCTGATCTTCGACCTGAAGCGGGCGAACCCCGACGCACGCGTGCACGTCAAGCTGGTCAGCCAGTCGGGCATCGGTGCCGTCGCCGCGGGCACCGCGAAGGCGCTGGCCGACGTCATCCTCATCTCGGGTCACGACGGCGGCACCGGTGCGAGCCCGCTGAACTCGCTCAAGCACGCCGGAACGCCGTGGGAGCTGGGGCTCGCCGAGACGCAGCAGACCCTGATGCTCAACGGCATGCGCGACCGTGTGGTCGTGCAGGTCGACGGCCAGCTGAAGACCGGCCGCGACGTCATCATCGGCGCGCTGCTGGGCGCCGAGGAGTTCGGCTTCGCCACGGCGCCGCTGGTCGTCTCGGGCTGCATCATGATGCGCGTGTGCCACCTGGACACCTGCCCGGTGGGCGTGGCGACGCAGAACCCGGTGCTGCGTTCGCGCTTCACCGGCAAGCCGGAGTTCGTCGTCAACTTCATGGAGTTCGTCGCGCAGGAGGTGCGCGAGTACCTCGCCGAGCTCGGCTTCCGCACGCTCGATGAAGCCATCGGCCGCAGCGACCTGCTCGACACCGAGGGCGCCGTCGCGCACTGGAAGGCCAACGGCCTCGACCTCACGCCGATCCTGGAAGGCCCGCGCTTCTCGGAGGACGAGCCGCGCAGGAACACCACGAGCCAGAAGCACGAGCTCGACGAGCACTTCGACGTGGCGCTTCTCGAGCGCGCGCGGGATGTCATCGACAACGGCGGTCACGTCACCATCGACCTGCCGATCCGCAACACCGAACGCGCCGTCGGGACCCTGCTCGGACACCATGTGACCCGCGCCCGCGGCGAGAACGGGCTGCCCTCGGGCAGCATCGTGGTGAACCTCACCGGGTCGGCGGGACAGTCCTTCGGCGCCTTCATGCCCGCAGGCATCACACTCCGCCTCGAGGGCGACTCGAACGACTACGTCGGCAAGGGGCTCTCGGGCGGGCAGATCGTCATCCGGCCCCCGCGCGGCGCCGCGTTCGACGCGTCGAAGAACGTCATCGCCGGCAACGTCATCGGCTACGGCGCGACGCAGGGGACCATGTTCCTGCGGGGCGTCGTGGGGGAGCGCTTCTTCGTGCGCAACTCCGGTGCGACCGCCGTCGTCGAGGGTGTCGGCGACCACGCGCTGGAGTACATGACGGGCGGTCTCGCGGTCATCCTCGGCGCGACAGGGCGCAATCTCGGCGCCGGGATGTCGGGCGGCACGGCGTACGTCTATCGGCTGGACCAGAAGCTGGTCAACCGCGAGGCGCTGTCGACCGGCGAGCTCGAGCTCGGCGAGCTCGGCTCCGGCGACGCCGAGATCCTCCGCGACCTGCTGGAGCACCACCTCGCCGAAACCGAATCCACACTCGCACGCGACCTCCTCGAGAACTTCGAGGCGGAGCTGCAGAATTTCGTCCGCGTCATGCCCCGCGACTACGCCGCGGTGCTGCAGACGCGCCAGGAGGCGGTCGCTCAGGGGCTGGACCCCGACGGCGACGTCGTCTGGAACCGCATCCTGGAGGTGACGGGTGGCTGACCCGAAAGGCTTTCTCAAGGTCACCGAGCGCGAGCTGCCGCCGCGGCGGCCCGTGCCGGTGCGCATCATGGACTGGAAAGAGGTCTATGAGCCGGGCGACTCGGCGGTACTGCGCCGTCAGGCCGGACGCTGCATGGACTGCGGCATCCCGTTCTGCCACAAGGGCTGCCCGCTGGGGAACCTGATCCCCGAGTGGAACGACCTGATGTGGCGCGGTGAGGGCCGTGCCGCGATCGAGCGCCTGCATGCGACGAACAACTTCCCGGAGTTCACCGGTCGCCTGTGCCCGGCGCCCTGCGAGAGCGCCTGCGTGCTCGGCATCAACCAGCCCGCCGTGACCATCAAGCAGGTCGAGGTCTCGATCATCGACGAGGCCTTCGCCAACGGCTGGGTCGAGCCCGAGCCGCCGGGGCGCCTGACCGGCAAGACCGTCGCCGTGGTCGGCTCCGGCCCTGCCGGTCTCGCGGCCGCGCAGCAGCTCACCCGGGCGGGGCACACCGTGGCGGTGTTCGAGCGCGACGACCGCATCGGCGGACTGCTGCGCTACGGTATCCCCGACTTCAAGATGGAGAAGCGGCATCTCGAGGCGCGCCTGCGCCAGATGCAGGACGAGGGCACGCGGTTCCGGGCGGGGGTCGAGATCGGCAAGGACATCTCCTGGAGCGACCTGCGGGCGCGCTACGACGCGGTCGTCATCGCGACGGGCAGCACGGTGCCCCGGGACCTTCCCATCCCGGGTCGCGACCTCGCCGGTGTGCACTTCGCGATGGAGTACCTCGTCGAGTCGAACCGGGCCGTCGCCGGCGACGCCGTGCCGAACCAGATCACCGCCGAGGGCAAGCACGTCGTCGTCATCGGCGGCGGCGACACCGGCGCCGACTGCATCGGCACCGCGCACCGCCACGGCGCGCTGAGCGTCACCAACCTCGCGATCGGACGCCGCCCACCCGGGGAGCGCCCCGAGGACCAGCCGTGGCCGATGGCCGCGACGCTGTTCGAGGTGCAGTCCGCGCACGAGGAGGGCGGAGAGCGCAGCTTCCTCGCCTCCACCGTCGAGTTCCTCGGCAACGAGGCGGGCGAGGTCCGCGCGCTGCGCGTGGCCGAGACCGAGTTCGTCGACGGGCGCCGTGTGCCCAAGAGCGGCACCGAGCGCGAGATCCCGGCGGATCTCGTCCTCATCGCCATGGGCTTCACCGGTCCCGAGCAGGCGCTGCTGCAGGAGCAGCTGGGCGCGGGGTTCACCAACCGTGGCAACGTCCGGCGCGAGAAGGACTACCAGACGACCACCCCCGGCGTGTTCGTCGCGGGCGACGCCGGCCGTGGGCAGTCGCTCATCGTGTGGGCCATCGCCGAGGGCCGCGCCGCCGCCGCTGAGGTCGACCGGTACCTCATGGGCGACACCGAGCTGCCCGCTCCCGTCCATCCGCACGATGTCGCCATCGGACTGCAGCCCGCGTAGGCTTGCCGAGGCATTTCGCCCCCTTCACCACATACCCCGGAGACAAACCACGGATGAGACGCGCCAAGATCGTCGCCACCCTGGGTCCGGCCACATCGACGTATGAGATGGTCCGCGCGATCATCGACGCCGGCGTGGACGTCACCCGCTTCAACCTGAGCCACGGGGACTACTCGGTCCACGAGAACAACTTCGCCAACGTCCGCAAGGCGGCCGACGACGCCGGCCGCGCGGTGGCGATCCTCGTCGACCTGCAGGGCCCGAAGATCCGGCTCGGCAAGTTCGAGAACGGCCCGCACGATCTCGCCGTCGGCGACATCTTCAAGATCACCACGGAAGACATCCTCGGCACGAAGGAGATCGTCTCGACGACGTTCAAGGGCCTGCCGCAGGACGTCAAGCCGGGCGACTTCCTGCTCATCGACGACGGCAAGGTGCGCGTCAAGGTGATCGAGACGGACGGCACCGTCGTGACGACCGAGGTCGTCGTCGGGGGACCGGTCTCGAACAACAAGGGCATCAACCTCCCGGGTGTGGCCGTCAATGTGCCGGCCCTGTCCGAGAAGGACGAGGCCGACCTCCGCTGGGGTCTGCGCGCGGGCGCCGACATCATCGCGCTGTCGTTCGTGCGCGACGCCAAGGACGTCCAGCGCGTCCACGTCATCATGGCCGAGGAGGGACGCCACGTCCCGGTCATCGCCAAGATCGAGAAGCCGCAGGCCGTGGAGAATCTCGAGGAGATCATCGACGCCTTCGACGGCATCATGGTCGCGCGCGGCGACCTCGGCGTCGAGCTTCCGCTGGAGGCCGTGCCGATCGTGCAGAAGCGCGCCGTCGAGCTGTGCCGCCGCATGGCCAAGCCGGTCATCGTGGCCACGCAGATGCTCGAGTCCATGATCGAGAACCCCGTTCCCACGCGCGCCGAGACCAGCGACGTGGCCAACGCCGTCCTCGACGGCGCCGATGCGGTCATGCTGTCGGGCGAGACGAGCGTCGGCAAGTATCCGGTGACCGTCGTCGAGACGATGGCGCGCATCATCGACTCCACCGAGGAGCACGGACTGGAGCGCATCCAGCCGCTCAGCACCAAGCCTCGGACGCAGGGCGGGGCCATCACGCTGGCTGCCATGGAGGTGGCCGAGTTCGTCGAGGCGAAGTACCTGTGCATCTTCACCGAGTCCGGTGACACCGCACGGCGCATGTCGCGCCTGCGACCGCGCATCCCGATGCTCGGCTTCACGCCGGACCCGGCCATCCGACGCCGCATGGCTGTCACGTGGGGCGTGCAGTCCTCGCTCGTCGAGCACGTGGCCCACACCGACCTGATGTTCCTCCAGGTCGACGACTACCTGCTGTCGAACGACCTCGCGAAGGTCGGCGACAAGGTGGTCGTGATCTCCGGGTCACCTCCCGGGATCATCGGCTCGACGAACGACATCCGCATCCACAAGGTGGGCGACGCGGTGCACGGCAAGGCGCCGATCTACCAGTCCCGCTGACCCGCACCGCGTCGGGCGATCACTCGACGAGGATGAGCAGCCGGTTCTCGGTCACGGCGTCGAGGGCGAGCGTCTTGTATCCCTGTTCCTCGAAGAACACGGTGAGGCGATCGTCCTCGACAGCCGAGACGGTCCCGCGACCCCACTCGACGTGCTCGACCTCCGAGCCCGTCGGGAACGGCGCGGCCGCCTCGTCGACCGCCGCGCGCTGCGCGGTGCCCGCCCGGCAGGTGTCGCAGTGGCCGCAGGGGTCGGGCAGGTCGTCGCCGAAGTAGTGCAGCAGCGCTCGACGGCGGCAGTCGCGCGTCTCGGCGTAGCGCCGCATGACCTCCAGGCGTGACTGCTCGATCCGCTCCCGGCGCTCCGACGCCGCCTCGGCGAGCGCAGCCGCCTCCTCCGGCGGGACGGATGCGTCGCCGGCGGCTCCGCGGCGGGTCATCCGCCCGACGCCGCCTTCGACGAGGAGGTTGACCAGTCCGGTGGCCGTGCGGGGCGAGATGCCCAGCTCCTCGGCGAGCCCCTTCATCCGCCGGGGCGCGGACGCCGAGGCGATCGCGCGGTGCATCCGGACGAGCATGTCGCGATCGACGCTCCGCGAGGCGAAGTACTTCCGGATGCCGAGATCCTCGGAGCGGTAGAACAGGACGGCGTCGGCGGGCTCGCCGTCCCGACCGGCGCGACCGAACTCCTGGTAGTACGCGTCGAGCGATTCCGGTACGGACGCGTGCACGACGAAGCGGACGTTGGGCTTGTCGATGCCCATGCCGAAGGCGTTGGTGGCCACCACGACGTCGAGCTCGTCGTGCAGGAACGCCCGATGCGCCTCCGCACGGTCGGCGGCGGAGAGGCCCGCGTGGTACACGCCGGCGCGCAGGCCCGCCTCTTCGGCGAGCGCCTCCGCGTACTCCTCCGCTTCCCGGCGCGTCGCGGTGTAGACCAGGCCCGGCCGTGGCAGCTCGGGAACCAGCTGCAGCACCGCGCGGCGCTTGTCGTCGGGGGATGTCGCCCGGTGCACCGTCAGCTCGATGTTGGGGCGGTCGACGCCGCGCACGACCAGCAGCGGGTCGCGCATCCCGAGCCGCTCGGCGATCTCCTCACGGACCGGTTCCGCGCCGGTCGCCGTCAGGGCGACGACCGGCGGTCTGCCCAGTCGGTCGCGCGCCGCGCCAAGCCGGAGGTAGTCCGGCCGGAAGTCGTGCCCCCAGCTGGCCACGCAGTGCGCCTCGTCCACCGCGAGAAGGCCCACGCCGATCTCCCGCAGGGCCGAGACGACGGCATCCTTGGCCAGCTGCTCGGGCGTGAGGAAGACGAAGCGCGCCGTGCCCGTGCGGAGCGCCTCCCACGCGTCGGCGGTCGCGCGCTCCCCGAGAGTGGAATTGAGGACGATGCCGCGCGGGGCGTCCGGCGCGTCCTCCAGCTGTGCCAGCTGATCGTTCTGCAGTGCGATGAGCGGTGAGACGACCACAGTGACGCCGTCACGCAGCGTCCCGGCGAGCTGGTATACCGCGGACTTGCCGGCGCCCGTCGGCAGGACGCCGATGACGTCGCGACCCTCGACGAGCGCGTCGACCGCTTCACGCTGCCCTTCGCGCAGCGCCTCGAAGCCGAAGCTCTCGCGGGCGGTCTCGACGATGACGGAGTCAGGCATCGGCATCCCTTCATATGGCGAGCGGCCATCCTCGCATCGGCCCGATGCTCGCCGTGGGGGATTGACACGACCCGCCCCGAGGGTCGGCCGCTTCAGCTCGGAGGCATGGTGTCGACGTCGTGACGGTCCGCGTCGCCGATCCGCGGATCGGCCGCCGTGGCGGGAGAGACGGGGGAAACGCCATCGGGTGCCTCGGTGCCCGGGTAGTGCGGCTGTTCGACCTCCGTGCCGGGGTCGCGCTCGTCCTTGGGTGGAAGGTGGTCCGAGGGCTGCTTGATGTCATCGCGATCGGTCATACCGCCAGCCTCGGGCATCTCAGGCCGTGACGCAGGGGGGTTGCGATCTGCGCCGAGAGGGCGCATGCGACTCGCTGTGCCGGTGGTGGGCACGAAGAAGGGGAGGCACCCTGCGGGCGGCTCCCGGACCTTCGTGCCGGTGGTGGGAGTCGAACCCACACGCCCTTTCGGGCAACCGAGTTTGAGTCGGTCGCGTCTGCCATTCCGCCACACCGGCTCGCGCCGCCGCGCGTCCGCGATCGACCATACCTTAGGATCTAAAGGTGACTGAGCAGGAGCAGAACGCAGCCGTGGCGGCGGCCACCCCCCGTCGTGTCGTCGTCGCCGAAGACGAGTCGCTGATCCGACTCGACATCGTCGAGATCCTCCGCGACAACGGTTTCGATGTCGTCGGCGAGGCCGGCGACGGCGAGACCGCGGTGCAGCTGGCCACCGAGCTGCGCCCCGACCTCGTCATCATGGACGTCAAGATGCCGCAGCTCGACGGCATCTCGGCGGCCGAGAAGCTCAGCAAGAACCACATCGCTCCGGTCGTGCTGCTGACCGCGTTCAGTCAGAAGGAGCTCGTCGAGCGCGCGAGCGAGGCCGGCGCACTGGCGTACGTGGTGAAGCCGTTCACGCCCAACGACCTGCTGCCGGCGATCGAGATCGCCCTCGCCCGCTACGAGCAGATCATCACGCTCGAGGCCGAGGTCGCCGACATGGTCGAGCGCTTCGAGACCCGCAAGCTCGTCGACCGCGCCAAGGGCCTCCTCAACGAGAAGATGGGCCTGACCGAGCCCGAGGCGTTCCGCTGGATCCAGAAGGCGTCGATGGACCGCCGCCTGACGATGCAGGACGTCGCAAAGGCGATCATCGAGCAGCTGGCACCCAAGAAGGGCTGACAGGAACCTCGACGAGAAGCGGATGCCACCCCCGTGTGACATCCGCTTTCGTGTGCGTCAGGGAGTCGGAAGGTCCTTGATGTGGTTGGTGATGCGCACCGTCGAGCACCGCCTGCCGTGCTCGTCGGTGATGACGATCTCGTGCACGGTCAGAGTGCGGCCGAGGTGCAGCGGCGTGCACACACCGGTGACCATGCCGGACGTCGCCGAACGGGTGTGGGTGGCATTGATGTCCACACCGACGGCGAGCCTTCCCGGACCGGCGTGCAGGTTCGCCGCCATCGAGCCGAGCGATTCGCCGAGGACGACGTACGCGCCTCCGTGCAGCAGCCCGACCGGCTGCGTGTTGCCCTCGACGGGCATCGTGGCGACCGCGCGCTGCACCGAGAACTCGACGAACCGCACCCCCATCTTCTCGGCGAGGGCACCCATCCCGCGTTCGGCCGCCCAGGCGAGGCCGTCGACGTCTGTGGGGGAGTGTTCGAGCATGTCTCACCTTCGGTCGGGAGCGCCGGGCGCTGTCGGCGACGCTGACTAGGCTTGCAGGGTGACGGACTCCGCAAAGCCTACCCTTCTGGTCGTGGACGGCCATTCGCTGGCGTACCGGGCGTTCTACGCCCTGCCGGTGGACAACTTCTCCACCAAGGACGGGCAGCACACGAACGGGATCTACGGGTTCCTCGCGATGCTGATCAACCTGATCAAAGCCGAGAAGCCCACGCACCTGGCGGTGGCGTTCGACACGTCCCGGCAGTCGTTCCGCACGCGCCAGTACGCCGAGTACAAGGCGAACCGCTCCGAGACGCCCAGCGAGTTCAAGGGCCAGATCGCCCTCCTGCAGGACTGCCTGGCCGCCATGAGCATCCCGGTGCTCCAGCAGGAGGACATCGAAGCCGACGACATCCTCGCCACGCTCGCCACACAGGGGGCCGCAGAGGGATACCGGGTGCTCGTCTGCTCGGGGGACCGCGACACCATCCAGCTGGTCAACGACCAGATCACCCTGCTGTACCCGAACGTTCAGGGGGTGTCCCAGCTGAAGCGCTACGACCGCCAGGCGGTGATCGACCGGTACGGCGTGCCGCCCGAGCAGTATCCCGACATCGCGGCGCTCGTGGGCGAGACGAGCGACAACCTTCCGGGAGTGCCGAAGGTCGGGGAGAAGACGGCGGTCAAGTGGCTGACCCAGTTCGGGTCGCTCGACGCGCTGCTCGAGAGCGCCGACGCCATCAAGGGCGTCGTCGGCAACAACCTGCGCGAGCACATCGACGACGTGCGTCGCAACCGCATGCTGAACCGCCTCCTGACGGACGTGGAGCTGCCCATCGGTCCGCGGGACCTCGAGGTGAAGCCCATGGATGCCCAAGCGGTGCGCGACATCTTCTCGCGCCTGGAGTTCAAGACGCTCATCCCGCGCGTCGCGGAGCTCGCCGGCATCGAGCAGCAGATGGCGGCGGTGACGTCGGCCGCGGCGGTGCCGATGCCCACACCTGTCGAGCCCGCGCCCGCGGATCTGCGAGCCTGGCTCGAGGCGGTGGAGGGCGAGGTCGGGGTCACGGTCGTGTCCGCCGCCGGCCTGCCGCAGCGGATCGGCTTCGCCACCGAGGATGCCGCGGCTGAAGCCACCTGGACTCCGGAAGTCGCCGAGGCGCTCACGCCGTGGCTCGCCTCGCCGTCGCCGAAAGTGCTCAGCGACGCCAAGCCGCAGGTCAAGGCGCTCCGTCGGGCCGGCATCCGGCTCGGCGGTCTGGCTTTCGACGTCCTGCTCGCCGGCTGGCTCCTGCGTCCGAGCTTCCCCGACAAGACCCTCGCGAACCTCGTCGAGCGCTTCCTCGACGAGAAGCTCCCCGAGGCCGATCCCACGCAGCTCGTTCACGAGACGGAGGGGGCCACGCCGGGGCAGCTGGCCTGGTACGTCATGCGCGTCGCCGAGGCACTGCGCGCCGACCTGCCCGCGAGCGTCGCCGGGGTTCTGAGCGAGGTCGAACTGCCGACGCTGCAGGCGCTGGCCGACATGGAGCTCGCCGGCGTCGCCGTCTCGCACGACTCGCTCTCGGCGTTCTCGTCCGAGCTCGGTGAACGCGCGGACGCACTGGCCGAGCTGGCGTACGCCGCGATCGGCCGCGAGGTGAACCTCGGCTCTCCCAAGCAGCTGCAGGAGGTGCTCTTCGACGAGCTGCAGCTTCCGAAGACCCGCAAGACGAAGACGGGCTATTCGACGGATGCCGCCGTTCTCGCGGACCTGCTCGAGACGAACCCGCATCCGTTCCTGGATCTGCTCCTGCAGTATCGCGAGGCCACCAAGCTGCGCCAGATCATCGAGTCGCTCGACACGGCGATCGGTCCGGACGGCCGCATCCACACCACGTACCTGCAGACGGGAAGCCAGACCGGTCGACTCTCGAGCACCGATCCGAACCTGCAGAACATCCCGATCAGGACCGAGGAGAGCAGGCGCATCCGCTCGGCGTTCGTCGTCGGCGAGGGCTACGAGACGCTCCTGACGGCCGACTACTCGCAGATCGAGATGCGCATCATGGCGCACCTGTCCGAGGATCCCGGCCTCATCGAGGCGTTCAACTCCGGCGAGGACCTGCACCGGTTCGTCGGCGCGCGCGTCTTCGCCGTGGCACCCGAGGACGTCACGCCGGCGATGCGCACGAAGGTCAAGGCGATGTCGTACGGCCTGGTGTACGGGCTGTCGGCGTTCGGCCTGTCCAAGCAGCTGCGCATCGAGCAGGCCGAGGCGAAGCAGCTCATGATGGAGTACTTCGCGCGCTTCGGCGCCGTCCGGGACTACCTGCGCTCGTCGGTCGAGCAGGCCCGCATCGACGGGTACACCGAGACGATCTTCGGCCGGCGCCGCCCCTTCCCGGACCTCGCGAGCCCCAACCGCGTGCTGCGTGAGAACGCCGAGCGTGCGGCGCTGAACGCGCCCATCCAGGGCAGCGCGGCCGACATCATGAAGATCGCGCTGTTCCGCATCCACGACGACTTCGCCGCCCAGGAGCTCCGCTCACGCGTGCTGCTGCAGATCCACGATGAACTCGTCATCGAGGTGGCCCCGGGGGAGTGGGACGCGGCGGAGCGCATCGTTCGCACGCGGATGGGCGGGGCAGCGACCCTCTCGGTGCCGCTCGACGTGCAGATCGGTCGCGGTGGCGACTGGAACGCCGCCGGCCACTGAACCCGTCGTTTTGTCACAGTCGGACTCATCCCTAGGCTCATCCACATGACTGACGAAACCCGCACGCCCACGCAGATCGACAAGATCGCTGATGCGTGGGTCGACACCCTCGCCGAGCTCGAGCCGACGCTGGCGACCTATATCGGACGCTCGGAGTACAACGACCGCTTCGGCGACTACAGCCCCGCCGGCCAGGAGCGTCTCATCGCGGAGGGGCGCCGCACCCTCGCGGCGCTGTCCGAGGCCACCGCCGTCGACGACATCGACGAGGTGACCAAGGACGACCTCGCGCGTGAGATCCAGCTCGGCATCGAACTGCACGAGGCGAAGTGGCACCTGCGGGACCTCAACGTCATCGCATCCCCGGCCCAGGACATCCGCTCCGCCTTCGACCTCATGCCGACCGACACCCCCGAGGACTGGTCCGTCGTCGCCACGCGTCTGCAGGCGGTGCCCGGCGCGATCGACGGCTACATCCAGACGCTGCGCGAGGGCATCGCCCAGGGGATCGTTCCGGCGCGCCGTCAGGTCGTCGAGGTCGTCACGCAGATCGGCCGCTACACCGAGGACGGCGGCTTCTTCTCGGCGTTCGCGGCCGACGCCGCCCCGGCCGAAGGCCAGCTGCCGGCCAGCCTCGCCCGCGAGCTGGCGGACAGCGCCAACGCGGCCCGCGTGGCGTACGACGAGCTCGCCCAGTTCCTCGCCAACGACCTCGCGCCCGCGGCGTCGGAGAAGGATGCGGTCGGTCGCGAACTCTACGCGCTGCACTCGCGCCGGTTCCTCGGCGCGACCGTGGACCTCGACGAGACGTACGAGTGGGGCGTCGAGGAGCTCGCGCGCATGGTCGCCGAGCAGGAGTCGATCGCCCACGAGATCAAGCCGGGCGCGACGGTGGAGGAGGCGGTCGCCTTCCTCGAACAGGATCCGGCACGCAAGCTCCATGGCACCGAGGCTCTTCAGAAGTGGATGCAGGAGACCAGCGACCGTGCCGTCGAAGAGCTCGGCCGGACCCACTTCGACATCGCCGAACCGATCCGGCGGCTGCAGTGCATGATCGCCCCCACCAAAGAGGGCGGCATCTACTACACCGGCCCGACCGACGACTTCTCGCGGCCCGGCCGCATGTGGTGGTCGGTGCCCGAGGGTGTGGACTCATTCGACACGTGGCGCGAGCTCACGACGGTGTACCACGAGGGCGTGCCGGGTCACCATCTGCAGATCGCGCAGGCCGTGTACAACCGCGCACAGCTCAACTCCTACCGCCGACTCCTCGGCGGAACCTCCGGCCACGCCGAGGGCTGGGCGCTGTACGCCGAGCGCCTGATGGAGCAGCTCGGATACCTCGACGACCCCGCCGACCGGCTCGGGATGCTCGACGGCCAGCGCATGCGCGCGGCCCGCGTGGTCCTCGACATCGGCGTGCACCTCGAGAAGCAGCGGCCGGACGGCAACGGCACGTGGGACGCGGACTTCGCCCTGGACTTCATGCGCCGCAACGTCAACATGCCGGACGAGTTCGTGAAGTTCGAGGTGAACCGCTACCTCGGGTGGCCGGGGCAGGCGCCGTCGTACAAGGTGGGCCAGCGGATCTGGGAGCAGCTGCGCGACGAGGTCGCCGAGCGCGAAGGCGATGCCTTCTCGATCAAGCAGTTCCACAAGCGCGCGCTCGACATCGGCGGCGTGGGCCTGGACACCCTCCGCTTCGCGCTCTCGCGCTGACCTGACAGGCGACGCGCGCTGCCCGCTCGGCGACCGAGCGGGCAGCGCGCGACCGGCGCGCCCGTCGCCGCGCGCTCAGACGGACGGAGGGCGCCGCTCGGCGAGCAGCCGAACGACCTCCTCGTCGCCGGTCTGCGTGAAATCGTCGTAGAACTGCCCGACCGCCCAGAAGTCCCGCCGCGGATGCGGGCAGACGAACTCGTCGACGACATCCGCGGGAGCATGCCACCGAGCTGGGGCGACGGGCACGGCGAGGACGATGCGTGACGGATGGCGGCCACGCAGCGCTCGGCACGCCGCGACGGCGCTCGACCCGGTGGCCACGCCGTCATCCACGACGATCGCCGGCCGCCCGCTCAGATCGGCGGACCCTGATCCGAAGGCGCCCGTCCGTCGGGCGAGCTCGTCGCGTTCCGCCGCCTCCACCTCGTCCACGTCGCGAGCGGACATCCCGGCCCAGCGCACGGCGTCGGGAGCCACGATGCGCACACCGTCCGCGATCGCTCCGACAGCGAACTCCTCGTGACCGGCCGCGCCGAGCTTGCGCACGACAACGGCGTCCAGCGGCAGGGCGAGGGCGTCCGCCACAGCGGCCGCGACGACCACGCCGCCTCGCGGAATGCCCAGGACGACGGCATCCGATCCCTTCCACGGCAGAAGGGATCCCGCGAGCTCGCGGCCCGCGGCCGTCCGATCCGCGAAGAGGGCCATGGCCCCACGGTACGCTCGCGGCATCCGTCGAGGAATGCCGTGCCACCGACGCAGGTTGCATGCAGGCGAATGGAAGGATGCCCCGATGGCTGACCACACCGATATCCAGCTGGGACTCGACACGTTCGGCGATGTGACGATCGACGACGCCGGCGAGCGCCTCAGCGACGCGCAGACGATCCGCAACGTCGTCGAGCAGGCGGTCCTCGCCGACGAGGTCGGGCTGTCGTTCTTCGGCGTGGGGGAGCACCATCGCCGCGAGTTCGCCGTCTCCAGCCCCGAGATCGTGCTCGCCGCCGCGGCAGCGCGCACCGAGCGCATCCACGTGGGCACGGCCGTCACGGTGCTCTCCAGCGACGATCCGGTGCGCGTGTACGAGCGTTTCGCGACGCTGGATGCCATCTCCAACGGTCGCGCCGAAGTGATCCTCGGCCGCGGCTCGTTCATCGAATCGTTCCCGCTGTTCGGCTACGACCTCCGCGACTACGAGACGCTGTTCGACGAGAAGCTCGATCTGTTCTCCCGGCTGCTCACCGAGAAGCCCGTCACCTGGCAGGGAACGCTGCGCGCGCCGCTGACCGACGCCGACGTGTTCCCGAAGACCGAGCACGGGCTGCGGGCATGGGTCGGCGTGGGCGGGACGCCGGAATCCGTCGTGCGCGCCGCGCGATACGGGTACGGCCTGATGCTGGCCATCATCGGCGGTCCGGCCGCACGGTTCCGACCCTTCGCGGACCTCTACCGGCGGTCGCTGGACACCTTCGAGCGCGACCCGCTCCCGGTCGGGGTGCACTCGCCGGGTCACATCGCCGAGACGGACGGGCAGGCGTGGGATGAGGCGTACTCGGCATTCGAGGCGATGAACAACACCATCGGCCGGGAGCGCGGGTGGCCGCCGTACAACCGGCTGCGGTTCCAGCACGACGTCGGACCGGAGGGCGCGCTGTACATCGGCGCCCCGGAGACCGTCGCCCGCAAGATCGCCGCCACGATCCGGACCCTGGGTGCCGCCCGCTTCGACATGAAGTTCTCCACGGGAACGCTCTCGCATGCCAAGCTGATGCGGTCCATCGAGCTGTATGGCACGCGGGTCGCGCCGATGGTCCGCGACCTGCTCGCGTGACGCGTGCCTCGCCTGAGATCCGTAGCATGACGCTATGACCGATGCCGACACGCGTGCGCGGAGCGTTCCCGCACGCCTGGACCACCTGCCCTTCACCCGACGCCATCTGCGCGTTCTGACCGGCTCGGGCATCGGCTGGGCGCTGGACGCGATGGACGTGGGACTGATCTCGTTCGTCATCGCCGCCCTCGCGGTGCAGTGGGATCTGCAGCAGCATGAGACGGCGTGGATCGCGTCGATCGGGTTCGTCGGCATGGCGATCGGCGCCAGCCTGGGTGGACTGCTGGCCGACCGCTACGGACGCCGGCAGCTGTTCGCCGTGACGCTGCTGGTGTACGGCCTGGCGACGGGCGCGAGCGCTCTCGTGGGCGGGCTCGTCGCGCTGCTGGTGCTGCGCTTCTTCGTGGGACTGGGACTCGGAGCGGAATTGCCGGTGGCCAGCACGTACGTGAGCGAGTTCGCGCCCGCCCGCATGCGGGGACGGCTGATCGTGATCCTGGAGGCGTTCTGGGCGGTCGGCTGGACCGCCGCCGCGCTCATCGGCTACCTGGTGATCCCCGCATCCGCCGACGGCTGGCGGTGGGCCTTCGCGCTGGGCGCCGTGCCGGCGATCTACGCCGTCGTGGTGCGCTGGGGCCTGCCGGAATCCGCCCGGTGGCTGCAGCGCCGCGGACGACGTGCCGAGGCCAACGCCGTCGTGGCGACATTCGAGGAGGCGGCTCGCACGCAGGGGAGGGGCTTCTCGCCCGCTGCAGAGGTCGCACCCGTCGACGGGGGAGCCCCGAGCGCCGCGGCATCCGATGCGCGGTCACGCCTCGGCGCGCTGTGGACGCCCGAGTTCCGAGCCCGTACCGCGTCGCTCTGGCTGGTGTGGTTCTGTGTGAACTTCTCGTACTACGGCGCGTTCATCTGGATCCCGTCGATCCTCGTCACGCAGGGCTACGACCTGGTGCGGTCCTTCGGCTTCACCCTGATCATCACGCTGGCGCAGCTGCCGGGCTATGCCGTGGCGGCCTGGCTCATCGAGGTGTGGGGGCGACGCGCGACTCTGTCGGTCTTCCTGATCGGATCGGCCGCGGCCGCCGTGGTCTTCGGGACCGCCTCGAGCGAAGCGCTCGTCATCGGCGCCGGGATGGCGCTGTCGTTCTTCAACCTCGGAGCATGGGGCGCCCTCTATGCCGTCACTCCCGAGATGTACCCCACATCGTTGCGCGGCACCGGCGCCGGGTGGGCCGCCGGGGTCGGCCGCATCGCCTCGATCGTCGCGCCCCTCGCGGTGCCTCCGCTGCTGACCCTCGGCGGCGCCTCCATGCTGTTCGCGGTGTTCGCGGCCTTCTTCGCTGTGGGTGCCGTCGCCACGTGGGGACTCATCGATCGACGGGGCGTGGCGCTGGACGATCGCTGACGCGCCGTAGGCTGGGCACGTGGCATCCGTGCGTTACGTCGCCATCGGCGACTCGTTCACCGAGGGTGTCGGCGACGAGCTGCCCGACGGACACGTGCGCGGCTGGGCGGACCTCGTAGCTCAGGGATGGGCGGACGCCGCCGGCGAGCCGATCGAGTACGCCAACCTCGCCATCCGCGGCAGGCTCGTCTGGCCGATCGTGGAGCAGCAGCTCGAGCCGGCGCTGGCGCTGAAGCCCACGCACCTGTCGTTCAACGGTGGCGGCAACGACATGCTGCGTCCGCGCACGAGCATCTCGCGTGTGGTGCAGGCGTTCGAGACGGTGGTCCGGCGCTGCGACGAGGAGGGTGTGCGGCTGATCATGCTCTCGGGCGCGAACCCGTCGTCGCAGCTTCCGCTGGGCCGGGTCATCCAGCGCCGTGGCGACGTGCTCTCGCGCGCGGTCGAGGCCCGATTCGCCGAACGCACCGATATCGTGCGGGCCTACAACTGGTTCGACCGCGAGCTCGCCACCCCGCCGTACTGGTCCGAAGACCGACTGCACATGAACGCGCGCGGTCACCATCGGGTGGCTGCGCGGGTCCTGACGGCCCTCGGCTTCGAGCCGCCTGCCGGCTGGTGGTCGCTGCCGCCCCTCGCGCTCACGACGACTCGCGGTGCCATGTACTACCGCGACCACCTGGGCCCCTGGGTGCGTCGGCGTCTGACGGGAGCATCGTCCGGCGACGGGCGGGAACCCAAGTTCCCGGAATGGGCGACGTTCGTGCCGCAGACCCACTGAGCTCACTCTGTCGGGTGCGCGACGGAGTAGCTGAGTTCCGCGAACGCCCCCATCTGGCGCACCCCGGTGAGGGTCAGGCGGTCGGCGCCGATACGGCGGGGGAGCAGGGGCTTGCCCGACGGCAGCGTGGCGGGGGCGATGGACACGCGGATCTCGTCCAGGAGCCCCGCATCGTCGAACTGCCCGGCGAGGTCGCCGCCGCCGACCACCCAGACGTCACGTCCGCCCGCCGAATCCCGGATCGCCGGCCACATCTCGCGCACATCGCCGCTGGCGAAGCGGACGTCGGCGCCCGGCACGACAGGCTGGTCGCGGCGCGAGAACACCCATGTGGGCCGGTCGCCGTAGTACGCCGGCCACTTCTCCGGATGGGCGATGAGGTCCTCGTGCTCGACCACCCACCGGTAGGTCGACGAGCCCTGCACGAGCACGCCGATCCCGTCCAGGAACCGCTGGAAGTCGTAGTCGCCGCCTTCGCCGCCGGGGGCGGCGAAGAGCCAGTCGAGGGAATCCTGGTCGTCGGCGAGGAAGCCGTTGAGGGTCGCTGCGGTGTAGAAGATCACGCGGGGCATGTCCGCACGCTAGCGTGATGCTCCGACATCCGCGGCGCTCGGATGCCCCAGCGCCTGTCGCTTGTCAAGCCCTTGCCGTCGCCGATCCGGCCACGGGATGGTGAACCCGGGACCGACGTCCCGGAGCAGGGGAGGGCGGCTTCGCCGTGCCCCGGAAAGGAACCCGCATGAGTATCGGAGCTGGAATCGCGCTGTTCGCCATCGGCGCCATCCTCGCGTTCGCCGTGAACGTGGAGGTGCAGTGGGTGAACCTCGACATGATCGGGTACATCCTGATGGGCGCCGGACTAGTGATCTTCCTGGTCGGCATCGTTCTGCTGGCGCGCCGTCGCCGGTCCGAGACGGTCACCCGATCGGCCGTCGACCCGGCGGGAACGGAGCGGGTCACGCGCCAGAGCAGCAGCTCGACCGACGACGCCGTCGGTCTCTGACCGACGCGACCGCATCGCGCCGGCGCCGCACTCAGCGGCGCCGGCGCGATCCACGTGGAGGGCGCGGCGGGTCCATCCCGATCCGGATGCGCGTGCGCTTGCGCTCGACCACGATGAAGCTCGCACCCAGCAGCCACAGCGGCACCTGCGCGAGGAACGCCACGCGGAAGGCATCCAGCGAATACGTCTCCGGCGTTCCCGCGCCCTGGAGGTCCAAGGCGAGGCCGATGAGGAAGATCGCAAGGAGCGCGGCGAGAAAGCCGCCCGCGTTCGTCACGCCGGTCGCGGTGCTCAGGCGATGCGTCGGGTTGTGGGTCCGGGCGTGGTCGAACGCGATCATCGATGCCGGCCCGCCCGTTCCGAGGGCGAACGCGAGGATGAGCAGCAGCCACAGCGGAGCTGGACCGGGGTAGAGGATCACCGCGAGCCACGCGATCAGCTGAACCGCGACCGTCGGCAGCACGAGAGCGCGCGATCGCATCGTGGGGACGCGTCGCGAGAGCTCGCCCATCACCGGTCCCAGCGCCATGCCGACCACGACGTACGCCGACATGACGCTTGCGGCCTCGGCCGTGGAGAGCCCTTCGCCGGCGGTGAGGAACGGCATGCCCCACAGCAGCACGAAGGCGGTCCCGGCGAAGGGCGTCGTGAAGTGCGACCAGAAGGCCAGCCGCGTTCCCGGATGCGCCCAGGCTGCGCGGATGCCCGCACCCGTGTCGACCGTCGATGTGACGACGCGGATCGCGCCGGTGTCGGTGTCGACCGACACGTCGTCGTCGCGGTCGGGTGGATGGTTGCGGATGATGAGGAAGACGAGCACTGCGAACAGCACACCGAGGCCGGCGACGCTGCCGAAGGTGATCGTCCAGGTCGTCGCATGCAGCAGCGCCGCCAGGGGCACGAGCGCGACGAGCTGTCCGGACTGCCCGATGATGCCGGTCAGCTGAACCATGAGCGGTCCGCGCTGGGCCGGGAACCACGTCGCGACCAGGCGAAGGACCCCGGGGAACACGGCGGCGTCGCCGGCGCCCAGCAGCATGCGCGCGACGATCGCCACGCCGACACTGGGGGAGAGCGTCATGACGAGCTGCCCGACCGCCATGAGCACCATGCCGACCGTCATGATCGGGCGTGCGCCGTAACGATCCAGGAGCACGCCGATCGGAATCTGCATGCCGCCGTACACGGCGAGCTGCACCACCGCGAAGAGCGACAGGGTGGAGGCATCCGCATCGAAGCGGGCCGCGGCGTCCACACCGACGGCGCTCAGGGACGAGCGGTTGACGACCGCGAGCACATACGCGGCGACGCCGACCGACCACACGAGCCAGGCCCGGAATCCCGGCCCTGCGAGGAGGGTTCGGGTCAGTCGCGCCACCCTTCCACCGTAGTTCCTGTCCCCGCCGAGCCCGTCACAGCGGCATGCCGAGGACCCTGCGCAGCGGTCCGTCATTCCGGCGGTCGCCGTCGTGGAGGCGCCGCATGCCGAGCTTCTCCGCCACTCGCTCCGACGCGCGGTTGTCGGGCTGGACGATCGCGACGAGCTCGTCGGCGAGGCGGCGCTCGCGGGCGAGGTCACGGCATGCGGCGGCCGCTTCGGTGGCGAAGCCGCGTCCCTGCCACGCGGGGGAGACGTGATAGCCCACTTCCAGCATGCTGACGCCGTCGACGTCCTGCCACGTCAACCCGCAGTCGCCGACGAAGTCGCCCTCGAGCGTCTCGACGATCCACAGACCGTGACCGTGGTTGGCGTAGTTCCTCTGATTCCACGCGATCCAGGCCGCCGCCTGGTTCCGCGTCTTCGGCGCGGGATAGAAGCGCATCACGTCCGGGTCGCCCAGCAGCCGCGCCATGTCGTCCAGGTCCGCCGTCGTCATCTCGCGGAAGCGGAGGCGAGGGGTGCGACGGGGGATCACGCGCCAAACGATACCGACCAAGGGGGGAGCGGTTCCGCCTTACCGCGCCCAGGGGACATCGCTACCGTGGCGTCATGGCGACGTTCACGGTGGACTTCTTCAGCAGTCTCGACGGCAACGGCTCGGCGCGAGGGTGGCCCGGCTACTGGGGCAAGGAGGGGCCGGAGCTCCGCCGGGATCGCGTGGAAACGTTCGCGCAGCCGCAGGCGCTGGTCTTCGGCGCGACCACCTTCCGGGAGTTCCGCCGGTTCGTGCGCGAGTACGACGAGCCGTACTACGAGAGCCTGAACGCCCTGCCGAAGATCATCTTCTCGAGCACGCTGGAGGAGCCGCTGGGCTGGCAGAACTCGACACTGGTCCGGGAGGACGCCGTCACAGCGGTGGAGCGGCTCAAGCGCGAGAGCGACGTGCCGCTGCGCTCGCACGGCAGCATCTCGCTGAATCGGGCGCTGCTGGCGGCGGGCCTGGTGGACCGACTCGAAGTGATGCTGTTTCCGGCGATCACCGGACGCGTCGGCTACGCGTCGCTGTTCCACGACGGGCCCGAGTTCGACCTGGAACTCGTCGACTCGAAGGTCCTCGACGGCCGCACGCTCAAGCTCGTGTACGTGCCGCACGTCCACACCGGCATCCCGGACGGCGTGGGACCGCACCGCCGCGGGTGAGGCGCTGCGGCCTCAGGGCGGGGAGCGGAGGAAGCAGCGCTTCCGCATGCTGATGGTGAAGACGATTGGGGAGTTTTCAACAACGCTGTTCCGTAAACCGGCCGACAAGTCTGTCTTTCCTAGCGCGATTCCGTCGGTGCCATTGGTTCCTGGGTTAGACGCTGAGGTAACCCGCTCGCGTCTTGCTATGGTCTTCGGAAACGACGTGCAGCCTCACTCTGGGGCTGGGAAGCGGGGCGGGCTTGCCGAGCTCAGTGGCGCGGACGCACTCAAGGCGCCGCCTGCGGTCATGGATTCCGATCTCCGTCGCCGCCGTGATTTGCATTGGCTTCGTCGTTGGCGCCTTATGGATGCAGAACTCATGGTGGACCGATCCTGACCGTCCCGCCGATGCAAGTCAGCAAGCGCCTGACGGCATGTCTGTGTTCACGGAGCCAGGGATGGACTACCTCACTCGACAGGGTGTGGTGCGGGTCCGGATCGGGCCGGATTCGCTTCCCGCGACCGAGCTGGGGCTCGACGCGGACGGTGCGCAGACGTTCGAGCCGATCACTCCCATTCGCGCAGTGGCGGTCGCGGCGGATGGCTCGTTCCATGTGGATTTGGTCCGGTCGTTCACCTTGACGACGACGAACAATCGCGTGGAGTCGGTGGAACTCGTGCGCGAGGCCAACGGTGCTTGGCTCACGGTTTTCCCGGATCTGCAGCGGGTCGCGTCTTTCTGGGGCTGGACGGACGCCGACCTTAGCCATCTCCAGGACGATCTCACCGCTGCGGCCCGCGAGGGGGACGGGGAACGGTACTCAGCTCAGCTTCCGCTCGTTGAGCACAAGGGCGCGGTCGTATCCGCGACGGTCGACGTTGACGTGGCGACGCCGGAAGTCACCGCCACCTTCCTCATCGGTGAGCCCGGTCCCTAACGGCCTGACGTGTCCGAGTCGGCTTGATCCCTCGAGCGGCAGCGCGTATATAGACCACGGCATCGACCGGGTGAGCCAGCGCGTTCGCTTGAGAGAGAATCTCTAGCCGTGAGCTGCTTGCTCCGCCTGCTTTGCGTCGACGTAGGATCCGAACAGCGAGCCGGAGTAGGCGGCATGCCTCGCCATCGTCGTGATGGAGTAGCCGAGGGTGTCCGCGAGGGTATGGGGGTCAAGTTGCGCGGTTAGCAGCTTGAGGGTTGAGTTTCGTGTCCGTTGAGGGTCTAGGCCGAACGATTTGAGGCGTTGTTGCAGCGTCGGGACAGAGATGGGTCTGCCTGCGCGGTAGCCGGGGAAGAGCCAGTCCGTGTCACGGTTCGCGGTCTGTTGGTTGCTGCGGTGCGAGATGTGTGCCCAGAACAGCGGAGCGAGGAACTCGGGAACCAGCGTGGGAGTGACTCCGAGCGCGAGGTAGATGCCGTCGGGACGAACGTCGACTTGTGACATTCTCATGCCGGCGATCCTTGTGAGCGGCGTTGCCCAGAGCAGGTGGATGAGCGCTGCGACCCGGGTGCTAGTCGCGACATCCTCTAACTCGATGACATTGCGGATGACCTGCAGTCGATCCCGCTGGCTAAGCGTCGGGATTGTCCGCGCTGAGTGTGCGGGAACGAAGTAACGTCGCTTCCCGCCGCGGCCGCGGGCGAACCAGGATATGAAGTGCTTGATGTGGAAGCGGGTGGTCACTCCATCGTCCAGGTAGCGGTCGATGTGGACCTGGGCGAAGGTCGCGACGGAGCTGTTCTGGTCATCCTCGAGCCAGATGAGGAACTTTCCGGCTTCGGTGATGGATTGTCGCGCGTTGCGGCATGCGATGTCCATGTTCGCGCCGGTCCCGGCGAGCTGTCGCAGCCGCTGCAAATGTGCCCACCTGGCGTAGCTTTCAATGGTCGTGACGACGTCGGGCCGTGTCCGCAGCTCGTTCAGCCGCTGGCTAAGCCACCGCTCGAATATGGCGAGATGACGGTCCGCCGGCGCGGTCATAATCCGATGATGGATGAGCAACTCCCGCAGGTGCTCGAGGGCTGTTGAACGGGGGAGCGCGTCGAATGCCTGCGGTGTGAGCTCGACCTCGCGGCTGCCTATCCTCCTGAGCAGCTCGCGAGCTTTCGCGCCGCGTAGCCAGGTGTAGATGCTCTCGGGCCTGGATGACGTGACGAGGATGTCAATGAGTCTGTGGAGGCGCAGATCGGGCGGATCTGACGACCGCAGGATGGCGGTCAAATCGTCAGTGAGCACGCATCTGATGCATGCGCCGCCCCGGAACCGCTCCGTCTCCGTGCCGCACTGGTCGCAGGTCATGAGGGGCTTTGAGATGCCGGCGCAGTCTCGACAGATGGCTTTCCCCTCGGCTGTTCGGCCGGGAAGCAGCCGCTCATCGCCGCAGCTGGGGCAACGCCCGTGTGTCCGCATGGCCTCGGTGAAGCAGATTCCGCAGATGGCGCCGTCCGGCCAATGGATTCGGATCTTCGGGACCATTCGCTGGCATCTGTCGCATCGCTTATCCCCGGTGCTCCGGGGGCGCCCTCGCGGTTGCGGAGGCACCGCGCTGTGAACGGATGCGCTGCGGGGGTTGCCGTTCTCGCGCGGCCTAGCCATCGTCGTCGTCGAATACTCGGGCGCGGGTGGGGCGGTAGTCGCGGAGATCTGGGATGCCGGGGTTGCCGTTCGCTGCGAGTTTGCGCCGCGACGTGCGGGCGTCCGCGACCGTCCATGGTGCGAGTTCCTCGACGCTGCAGTTGAAGATGTCGCAGAGCGCGAACAGCACTTTGAAGGCGATGCGGTCGGGATTCTCCGTCGCCACCAGCCGGTAGACCTGCGACGCCGAGAACGTGATGCCTCGATCCCTGAGCGGTTGGACGAGGTCCGTGCTGCTCTTCATCCGATGCTTGGCCATGAGCTCGCGGATGCGCACTCGTAGGTGATCTCCCGCTTCATGATGTGCCTCGTTTCGTTGTGCCCCTGCGGCGCAGAGGTGGGGGCGGTGGGAGCTTGAGCGTCCGTCGTGGCTTCGGCGGTGGCGTGCTTAGCGCCGCCAGGGTCTCGCGCTGGACGCGTTCAAGTTCTCGCACCTGAAAGTCTGGCGCGGGCAGCGTGTAGATCGACGTCGTCGCAGCGTGTACATGCCCGAGCTGGTACTGGACGAACTTGAGGTCGTATCGGTACTCGGTGAGCAGGATCGTCGTGTAGGAGCGTCTGAGGGAGTGAAAGTCGAGACCCGCGGGAAGCCCAGTTCGTCGAGGAACTCGTCCATCTTCCGCCAGAGATGGGAGCCCGACACCACAGAGCCCGGGTTGGTGGGGAAGAGGTCCGTCAGCGGCTGGCCGTAGTGTGGCAGACCGACGTTGACCCAGTCGTTCATCATCTCGGCGGACCAGTCGAATACCGTGAGGACGGTCGGGGTTTGAACGGTTGGCCGGCCGTGCCTTTCCCGAAGCGGACGTGCAGGTTGCCGTAGTCACCGAACTGAGGAGCTCGGCCGTTGGGGGAGAGGTCGACGATCTGCAGATGGCTGACTTCATACCTTCGGAGGCCCCAGCTGAAGGCCGTCTTGAACGCGGCGGCGTCGCGGAGAGCAGTGAGCGCGCCGCTGCGTCCGGAATCCAGCCTTCGCTCGTACTCGAGATCCATCAGATCGAAGAGCTGCTGCAACTCACGCCGTGTGAACGCTCGCTTCTCCGGCCGCTTCTCACTCTCCTGTGAGTGCTTGACACGGTTGAACTCCGTCGCGGGGAGTGGCTCACGATTGGCCAGATTTCTACAACGCGCAAGTTGTGATGGATGATGATTTACGAGTTGACATAATGTGGATTATCGGATGCGGGATGGTTCAGGCGAGCCAGCGCCCGTCCCGCATGAGCAGCCGCCCGCCGAGCTCGTTCGACTCGCGCCACGCCTGGATGCGGTCCGGTCGCAGGACGACGAACTGGTAGCCGGCGAGGCCTCGCGGGTCCCAGTCGGCCTGGCCGGCATACGCTCGGCCGAGCGTCTCATCCTCGTCGACCCCGACGGTGCGCTCGACGACGGCGTCGATGACGACGACGTCTCTGGTCGGACCCACCCCGAGCCGCGCCCTGCCCGTCGACGCCAGGTTCGTCGCCGTCGGCGACGATTCATCGACGGCGATGACGGCGCGCTCGGTCACCCACGCCAGTGACAGCGGGACCAGATACGGCGTCCCGGCGGGCGACGCCGTCGACACCCAGACGTCGACCGCCGGCTCGCTCAGTCTCGTCAGCGCGTCGGCCCTCCTCGTCGCGCGGTCCCGGGGCTGCGGCATGTTCACACTCATGCCGCCACGCTAGCCAAGCCCCCATCGTCCCGCTTCTCGATTCCTGCGGGATGCGTGCCCGGTCGCTGAGAAGAGCCGGCCCGGCGCCGCTCTAGGCTCGAAGAATGCTGGAATCGCTCACCGGGTTCGTCGTGGTGGGCGTCGCCATCATCGTGGGGTGGATCCTCGGACGCATCGACCTGCTCGGCGAGCATGCCCGGCCGGTGCTCGCTCGGCTCACGTTCTTCGTCCTGTCGCCGTTCCTGCTGTTCGTCGTGCTCGCGCAGGCCGACGTCCGGACGCTCTTCTCGGCACTGCTCCCCGTCTCGGCGATCGCCGCGGTGGCGGTCATCGCCGTGTACGCGTTCATCGCCCGTCTGGTGTGGAGACGCCCCCTCGGCGAGATCGTCATCGGAGCGCTGAGCGCGGGTCAGGTCAACTCCAACAACATCGGAATCCCCCTGTCGCTGTACCTTCTGGGCAGTGCCGCCTATCCCGCGCCCGTCATCCTGATGCAGCTGCTGCTGTTCACCCCGATCACGATGGCGATCCTGGATGCCGTCACCGCGGGCCGGTCGTCGTTGTGGCAGTCGGTGGGACGCGTGGTCGGCAACCCGATCGTGCTCGGCTCCGTGCTGGGCACCCTCGTGTCGGTGCTCGGCGTCGACCTGCCCCCCATCGTCATGGAACCGGCGCAGCTCATCGCGAACGCGTGCGTGCCGATCCTCCTCATCGCCTACGGGATCTCGCTGCACGGCCAGCGGGTGCTCGGCTCCTCCGGGCGCCGGCGTGACATCGTGCTGGCGACGGTGCTGAAGCTCGTGGCGATGCCGGTCGTGGCGTGGGCGGTCGCGGAGTTCGTGTTCGGCTTGCACCCGCACGACGTCCTCATCGTGACGGTGCTCGCCGCGCTGCCGACGGCGCAGAACGTCTTCAACTACTCCCAACGCTACGACGTCGGCGAGACGATCTCGCGTGACACCGTCTTCCTCACCACCGTCGGCTGCATCCCGGTGCTCTTCGCCGTCACGCTGCTGCTGGGCTGACCGCTCAGCGGAGCGGCGCAGGCGAGCGCCACTCCCCCGTTGGCGGCGCCTCCGTCAGCGGAGTCACGATATATCGTGTCTTGCGTACGGCAACAGCATCCCGCCGACGACGCCGGCATACTGGGCCGCCCCAGCGGCGGCCCGCAGCGGCTCGGCGCGCGTGACGCGAGGGGCGCCGCGACGGGCGAGGCATCACATGACGGGATCCGACGCGGTCTAAGCTTTAGCCGCGTCTTCTCAGGGAACATGCAGAAGGGACCGTGATGTCCACCGAACCCGTCATCGGGAGGCCCGCCGTCAACGCGCTCCGTACCGCCCTCGGCATCGGCGGCGTCCTCGCCGCCGTCGTGGGCGTCCTCATCCTGCTGTGGCCGGGCAAGACGCTGTCCTTCGTGACCGTCATCATCGCGATCTACGCGATCGCCGCGGGCCTTGTCTACGCCGGTCTCGGCATCTTCTCGACGGTGCGCGGCGGGTGGTCCCGCGTCGGCCACATCGTGCTCGGCGTCCTCTTCGTCATCGCCGGTGTGGTGGCGCTGTTCAACATCACCCTGACCCGCGACTGGCTGCTGCTCTTCGTCGGCGTCCTCGTGGGCATCATGTGGATCATCGAAGGCGTGGTCTCGCTGTCCACGCTCGAGACGGGACGGTCCAGACCCTGGACCGTCGTCTTCGCGGTGCTCAGCATCGTCGCCGGCATCGTGATCCTCTTCGCTCCGGTGTGGGGCACGCTGGTGCTGTGGTGGCTGCTGGGCATCTCGCTGCTCGTGCTCGGCGTCATGAACATCGTGCGGGCCTTCACCTTCGGCTCGCGGACGATCTGAACGCAGGCCACGTGAAGGGGGCACCGGATCCGTCCGGTGCCCCCTCTCACATGCGTCAGTCGACCCTCGCGCGTCAGTCGACCGGCAGCCTGCGACTCCACCAGTCCAGCACGGCGGCGAAGCGCTCCACGCGGTGACGCGGCTGGCCCGATCGGGTGAGCTCGTGGTTCTCACCGGGGAAGATGAGCATCTCCGCCTCGACCCCGTTGCGCTTCAGGGCTGAGAAGTACCGGGTGGCCTGTTCGAGCGGGCAGCGGAAGTCCAGCTCGGAGTGCAGGACCAGAGTCGGCGTCTTCACCTGGTCGGCGACCGCCATGGGGCTCTGCCGGGCGATGTCCTCCGCCGAGACGCCGACGTACTCGTCGCCGAAGAACGTCCCGATGTCGCTCGTTCCCTGGAACGTCGCCGGGTCGAGGAAGCCACGCTCGACGATGGCGCCGGCGAAGCGGTGATCGTGCGCGATCACCCATGCGGTGAGGTATCCGCCGTACGAGCCGCCCATGACGCCGACGCGTGCGCCGTCGAGCCGGGCATCGTCGGCGACGGCCCCCTCGAGGAAGTCGATCACGTCGGCGAAGTCCACCGTCCCCATCGCCTGCCGGATGCTGCGACCGTGGGCTCGGCCGTAGCCGGCGGAGCCGCGAGGGTTGCAGTACACCACGGCGTACCCGGCATCGACGAGGACCTGGGTCTCGTCGAAGAGGTGCACGCCGTACGCCGCATACGGTCCGCCGTGGATCTGCAGGATGACGGGGAAGGGCCCCTCCCCGTCCGGCGCGGCGACCCAGCCGTGCACGGGGTAGCCGTCACGGCCGGTGACGGTCAGCTCGCGCGGCAGCGCGATGCCCGACGCGGCGGCAGCCGCCCCAAAGGCCGTCAGCGTCTTCTGGTCCGGGCCCTCGAGGAGCACGAGCTCCCCGTACGAGTCCGGTCGCGCGACCGAAGCGACCCCCCGCTCCCCCGCGGCGGCGTGGCCGGCCACCTCGAGATCGCCGCCGAGCACCTCCGTCAGCGCTCCGTCGCGTGCGACCCGCACGAGCCGGACCCGTCCGCGAGTGCGATCCTGCACCAGGAAGTCGTCGCCGACGGCCGTGATGTGGCTGCCCACCTCGCCCAGGTCGATCGACTCGGCGTCCGTCAGCCGGCGCGGCCCGTCCGCCTCGAGCAGCCAGAGGCCGACGCCCGGTGCGATGAAGTCGACCCCGTCGTCCCCCACCTCGTGTGCGAGCAGCGCGATGGCGCCGTCGCCGGCGACCTCGGCGCCGAAGACGGTCAGCCCGGCCTCGCGAGCGAGGACCTCGCGCTGGCCGGAGCCGTCGACCGACACGGCGATCAGGCGCGAGCGCAGGTCCCGGCGATCCGGCTCGATCTCGTCGGGCACGGTGAGGACCTCGGCGCCGTCGGCGGTGAAGACGACGCCGCCGTGCGACGCGGTGCCGTCCGTCAGCTGCTCAGCGGCGGCGTGGACGAGCTTCTTCTTGGGCGCGTCCTCCCCTTCGGCGCGCACGGCCGGCGCCGGCTCGTAGAACGGCTCCGACTCGGGTGACGGCGCGTCGACGATGAACACGTGAGCCGGGCGATCGGAGACGTACCCCAGCCCGTTGGCGTGCCACCGGATGCCGGTGATGTGCCGCGGCGCCTCCGCGGAGGCATCCAGGCCCTCGACGCTGCCGTATCGCCCCTTCTCCGGGACGCGGGCGAGATATGCCAGGCGGCCACCCTCGGGCGACCATGCGAAGTCCTCGACACCCAGCGGCGCGTCGGTCGCCTGCACCGGCTCGCCTCCCGTGGCGGCGACGACGTGCACCTGCGGCTTGCCCTTCGCATCCCCGCGGAGGAAAGCGATGCGTGTGCCGTCCGGCGACAGGCGCGGCGCGGCATCGGCCGTGCCGCGGGTGAGCCGGCGTGGCGATCCGTCAGGAAGCTCGACGCGCCAGAGCTGCCCGACCGCGCGGTTGGCCTCGATATCGGGGCGCGAGGTGGCGAAGACCGCGAACGACGCGTCCGGCGCGATCGTCGGACGGCTGACGGCGATGAGGGTGGTGATGTCTTCCGCGCGCATCGGTCACTCCGCCGCGAACGACGAGACGTCGCCCACGAGTCGTGTGTGATCGGCCGGCACAGGCTCCACGGCTGCGGCGGCGACCTCGGCGGCGAACTCCGACACGTTGTAGAGCTTGCCGGCCGACTCCCGCCGGGTTGCGATCGCGCCCGGGTTGGCGCGCTCGAGCAGCGTCGCGGTGATCGTCCCCTCGATCATGTCGCCGGAGACGACCACGAACTCGATCCCCCGCTCGGTGAGCGCGGGGATGCGCTCGCGCAGGGCGTCCTCGCCGGCTCGCTTGGACAGGGCCACCGGCTCGTACTCGGGCATGGTCGGCGTCGTGCGGATGAAGTGGGCCTGGTGGCTGGTGACGAACACCACGCGCGAGCCCTCGCGCAGCAGCGGCAGCGCCGTCTCGAGGACGCGCACCTGCGCATCGCGGTTCAGCTGCAGCGCGTAGTCCTCGGCCACGCCGGACTCCATGCCGCCGGAGGCGTTGAGCACCAGGATGTCGAGGCCGCCGAAGGTCCGCTCCACCTCGTCGAACATCGCCTGCACGGATGCGGCGTCGGTGAGGTCGGCGCCGACGACGAGCACCTCGACGCCGAGCTCCCGCAGGCCTGCCGCGAGCTTCTCCGCCCGCGGAGCCTTGTTGCGATAGTTCACGACGACATCGGCTCCCGCTTCGGCGAGATAGCGGACGGTGTCGGCGCCGATGCCGCGGGACGAACCCGTGACGAGCGCGGTCTTGCCGCGCAGAGAGCCGGCCTCGAGGGTCTGAGTCATGGATGACGCTCCTGTGGATGTGGGCCCGGATCGCGGGTGGGCGGGCCGTGTCGACCCTATCAACGCGCCGCGCGCAGGCGCGTGTAGGGTTCCATCAAGGGACTCGGGAAGGGAAGGCGATGCTGCCAGATCTCACGCAGTACATGTGGATCCTCTGGCTGGTGCTCGCACTCCTGTTCGTCATCGTCGAGCTGCTCACGCTGGAGTTCACGTTCCTGATGCTGGCCGCGGGGTCGCTGATCGGCGGCCTGGGCGTGAATCTCCTGGGCGGCCCGTGGTGGCTGCAGATCGGCGCCGCCGCCGCGCTGTCGGCCATCCTGCTCTTCACGATCAGGCCGCTGCTGCTTCGCACGCTGCACCGCGGCGCAGAGCCGGCTCGCACGAACGTCGATGCGCTCTACGGCATGGGTGCGCGTGTGCTCGCGCCGTTCGTCGACGGCTACGGCTCCGTCAAGCTCGACAACGGCGAGACCTGGACCGCCAAGCTCGCTCCCACCGCTCCCCCGACACTCGAGGTCGGCGCCCGGGTCAACGTGGTCGCCGTCCTCGGAGCGACCGTCGAGGTCGCCACCGACCCCCCTGAAAGGAACCCCCACGATGGTTGACGTCGGCGCCTTCATCGGCCAGATCTTCGTGATCGTCCTGCTGGTCGTCCTGGCGATCTTCGTGATCGTCGTGATCTTCCGTTCGATCCGCATCATCCCCCAGGCGTACGCCGGCGTCGTGGAGCGCCTGGGCCGCTATCAGCGCACCCTGCAGCCGGGCCTGAACCTGCTCGTGCCGTTCATCGACCGCCTGCGTCCCCTCGTCGACATGCGGGAACAGGTGGTGTCGTTCCCCCCGCAGCCGGTGATCACCGAGGACAACCTCGTGGTCTCGATCGACACGGTGGTCTACTTCCAGGTCACCGACGCCCGGGCTGCGACCTATGAGATCGCGAACTACCTGAGCGCGGTCGAGCAGCTCACCACCACGACGCTGCGCAACGTGGTGGGCGGGCTGAACCTGGAGGAGGCGCTCACCAGTCGCGACAACATCAACGGGCAGCTGCGCGTCGTGCTCGACGAGGCGACGGGCAAGTGGGGCCTGCGGGTGTCGCGTGTGGAGCTCAAGGCCATCGATCCGCCGCTGTCGATCCAGGACTCGATGGAGAAGCAGATGCGCGCCGAGCGCGATCGGCGCGCGGCGATCCTCACCGCCGAGGGGTCGAAGCAGTCGCAGATCCTCGAGGCCGAGGGGCGCCGGCAGGCCGAGATCCTTCGCGCCGAAGGAGACAAGCAGGCCGCGGTCCTGCGCGCGCAGGGCGAGGCGGAGGCCATCGAGATGGTGTTCAACGCCATCCACGCCGGCGGACCGGACGACAAGCTTCTGGCGTACCAGTACCTGCAGACACTGCCCAAGATCTCCGAAAGCCCGTCCAGCAAGCTGTGGATCATCCCAAGCGAGCTCACCGAGGCGCTCAAGGGCATCGGCGACGCCTTCGGTGGCCGCGCGGCGCCCACGTCCGCAGGTCCCGCGTCGACGCCCGGCCGTGCGCGTCCGCGGTCCAGCTCGGCGGCGGACGAGGCGGTGGCCGCCGCGCACGAGGCCGCCTCGGCAGCCGACGAGATCGCGACGCAGGCGATGGACGCGACACCGGGTGGTGTCGGCGCGGCACCGGGAGAGTCGTCGGGCGATATCGTCCGCTGAGCCTGAGCAGAGGTATGAGCCACCCGTGGTTCCGGGGCGTCGCGACGCCTCGCGTCCTGGCCCATCGAGGACTCGTCACGGCGGATGCCGCCAGAGACGGTGTCGTCGAGAACTCCTTCGCGGCGGTCGCGGCAGCCCACGCGGCCGGGGTCGCGTACGTCGAAACCGACTGTCATGTGACCGCGGACGGCGTGGTCGTGCTGTTCCACGACGAGGATCTGTCACGCGTCACGGGAGACCCCCGGAAAGTCGCCCGCGTCGCGGCCGCAGAGCTCGAACAGCTGATGGCGGAACGGGGCGGCCTCATCGCGCTGGCCCAGGCGCTGGAGGCCTTCCCGACGCTCCGGTTCAACCTCGACGTCAAGGTCGACGCCGCCGCCGAGGCCGTGGGCCGCTTGGTCGCTCCCCATGCCGACCGGGTGCTCGTGACGAGCTTCTCGGATGCGCGTCGTCGCACCGCGCTGGCCGCCGCCCGCGAGGTCCTGCACGCGCCCGCCGGCGATGCTCCAGCGTCGCTGCCGGCCACCTCGGCCGGTCGGGGCGCGGTCGCGCGCGTGCTCGCCGCCGTCGCGTCGCGCTCGCGCCGCGCGATCGGCCGCTCGCTGGCGGGTCTGGATGCGCTGCAGGTGCCTGAGCGTCGCGGCCGGCTGCGCATCGTCACGCCGCGTCTCATCGAAGCGGCGCACCGGCACGACGTCGAGGTGCATGTGTGGACTGTGAACGACGTGGATGACATGCGCCGCCTCGTCGGGATGGGCGTCGACGGCATCGTCACCGACCGCGCCGACGTAGCCCTCGAGGCGCTAGGCTGACAGGTCCGCGCCGCCGTATCGCCGCCGCCCTCGCCGGGGCTGAGCATCCACTGTGAATGCGGGTCCAGCGGGGGCCGCTCGGATGATCCGCACAGGTCGCTTGGTTATACCTGTACAGCGACGAGAGGACCACACAATGGCAGACCGGAGTCTCCGCGGCATCCGACTCGGCGCCCAGAGCCTACAGAGCGAAGAGGGCGTCGTGTTCCATGAGCGCGCACAGCACACCTATACGTGTACGGCATGCGGCCGTGACACGACCTTGACCTTCGCGGCCGACGCCGAGGTGCCCCCGTCGTGGGAGTGCCGCACGTGCGGCGGCGAGGCGCTGCGGCGCGTCGGCGAGGGCACCGAGACGGTCGACCACTCTGGCGACAAGACGCCTCGCAGCCACTGGGACATGCTGCTGGAGCGGCGGACCATCCCCGAGCTCGAGGAGCTCCTCGAGGAGCGGCTCGCCTACGTCCGCGCCCGCCGCGGCGCCGGCGAGGACATGTCCGTCGACAAGATGAGCGCCTGACCGAACCCCGACGATGCGACGCCGGCCCTACGGGGCCGGCGTTTCCGCATTCCCGGCGCGGGAAGCCCTCATGCGCACGACAACGCCCGCCGCGGCAAGCGCGGCCACACTCCCCCACGACAGGACGGCGCCGATGCCGGCGCCGAGCACCACGGCGGGGGTGAGTCCTGCCCGGAGCGGCACATCCGTCAGCAGGTGACCCGGCTCGTCGGCCGGGAGCCCCTGGATGGTGGCCCCGTTCGGGCCGATCACCTGGCTCGTCCCCACCGTCGACAGGTTGACCACGGCCCGGCCCGTCTCGATCGCGCGCAGTCGTGCGACGGCCAGCTGCTGGAGGTTCTCGTCGGTGCCGCGGAAGTCGGCGTTGTTGGTCTGGAAGAGGTACACCTCCGCGCCCGCGTGTGCGCCTTCCCAGACCAGAGCGTCGTAGATGACATCGAAGCAGATGGCCAGGCCGGCTCGCACGCCGTTCACGTCGAACACCGGCGAGTTGCTCCCCGGCGTGTAGTCCCGCCCGATCATCCCGATGAGGTCGGGCGCCAGTGCGGCGTAGAACGCGCGGTCGGGCACGTACTCGCCGAACGGCACGGGGTTGCGCTTGTCATACGTCTGCTCGATGCCGTCGTTCCAGAGGAACGAGGTGTTGAAGTACGCCTCCCCGCGCTGCTCGATGCGGTTGGCGAGCAGCGGCGCATCCAGCTCGCGGGTGATCAGGTCCAGCGCGGCGGCCGCGGTGGGCGACGTGCGGGGGTCGAGGTCGACGCTCCCTTCCGGCCAGAGCACCACATCGACATCCGAGGCGTCGAAGACGGGACGGGTCGCATCCAGCTGGGACTTCAGGATGTCGCCGGCCTGTCGCGTGTCGAAGTACCCCGCGGGCCCGTTCCCCTGGATGCCGGCGACCCGGATGCTGCCGGTCGGCGTGGTGCCCCACGCGGGAAGGACCGCCAGGGCGGCCGCCGCCGCAAGCAGCGCCGCGGCGGGCGCCCATCTCATCCGGCGCCGCGATCGGCCGGCCCCGCGCACCAGCTCGATCCCGGCGGCGGCGATGCCGACGACGAGGAACGTCAGACCCGAGGTCCCGGTCCACGACACGACTTCCGCGAACGGCCCGCTCACCTGGCTGGTGCCCACGCGACCCCATGGGAAGCCCCCGTAGGGGAAGCCGCCGGTCACCGCCTCACGGGCCGTCCACAGTCCGGCGACGAGGAGGGCCGTCGCGATGATCCGCCCACCCGGGCGGCGGACGATGAGGGGCACCCAGCGGTACGCCAGAGCGATGAGCGCGGCGCCACCAGCGACGAACAGGGACTCGAAACCGGCCAGTGCCAGCCAGGGCACCGGTCCGACCCAGGCGGCCGTGAAGTCGACGTTCATGAGGTAGAACGCCAGACCGTACGCCAGGCCCGCGAGGAAGGCGCCGCCGAAGCGCCGGCCGATCAGGCAGACCAGTGCCACCGCGACCGAGACGAATGCCATCGGCCACCAGCCCACGGCCGGGAACGCGACGTCGAGCAGGACGCCCGCGATCGCCGATGCCGGCACCGCTGCCCACAGCGGGAGGAGCGGACGCGCGCGGGCGGCGGAGGACACGAGCACCACCCTAGATGGCGGTGTCTGAACGACGGCTTGAGACGTTCTCACACGCCCGAGTATGCGACGATCCCGCGGCGCACGGCTTCCAGCGCCCTGCGCGCTGTCGAGGCCACCGACGCATCCGCGACCAGCGACAGCTGGTCGAGCAGGTCGATGGTCTGCTTCGCCCACCGCACGAAGTCGCCGGCGGCCATGTCCGCTTCCAGCAGCACCCGGTCGAGCATCCCGCCGCGCGCCCACGTGTGCATCGCCGTGGCCAGTCCCAGAGCGATCGGCTCCGACCCGGGCAGGTGATGTTCGCGTTCGCGGTCATCCAGAGCCTGCCAGAGATCCGACGTGGCCTCGAAGGCCGGACGGAAGGGTCCACGCGGCAGGCCGCGCTCCCCGACGCCGGCTTCATCGCGGCGCGGTTCGTAGACCAGACAGCACGCCAGCGCGGCCAGCGAGGGCGCATCGAGCTTCTCCCACAGACCACGACGGAGCGATTCGGCGACGAGCAGGTCGCGCTCACCGTAGATGCGCTTCATCGTGCGCCCAGCGGGCGTGAGCGCGGTGACCCCGTCGTCGTCGATCCGGACGTAGTCGAGTTCGGAGAGGACGTCGACGACGCGGTCGAACACACGGGCCACCGTGCCGGTGCGCGCCTGGATCTGACCGCGCACCTTGTCGATGCTCCGCCTCAGCTTCCAGTACCGCTCCGCCCAGCGTGCATGGTTCTCACGGTCGGGGCAGCGATGGCACGCGTGACGCTGCATGCGCGTGCGCAGGTCGGCGATCCGATCGAGCCGCTCGTCGCGTGTGCGGCGGGACGCTCCGGCGTCCTTGCGGTTGAGCTTCTCGAGGTCGCTGAGCTCGCGCCGGATGGCCGAGTACTCCGTGAAGTCGCCGCGGTCGCAGGTCATCGCCTTCTCGTAGCCGGCGAGCGAGTCCTCCTTCTCGCGCACCTCGCGGGCGAGGCCGACGACCGACCGGTCCGCCTGGAACTGCGCGAACGAGGACTCCAGGATCTCGCGGGCCCGCGACCGGCCGAACTGGTCGATGAGGTTGACGGCCATGTTGTAGGTGGGACGGAAGCTCGAGTTCAGCGGGTAGGTGCGCCGTGACGCCAGCGCCGCCACCGCCTGAGGGTCCAGGCCCTCGGTCCACTGGATGACGGCGTGGCCCTCCACGTCGATGCCGCGGCGACCGGCGCGCCCGGTGAGCTGCGTGTACTCCCCCGAGGTGATGGCCACGCGCGCCTCGCCGTTGAACTTCTCGAGCTTCTCCAGCACGACCGTGCGCGCGGGCATGTTGATGCCGAGCGCGAGTGTCTCGGTCGCGAAGACGACCTTGACCAGCTTGCGCTGGAACAGCTCCTCGACGACCTCCTTGAACGCCGGGAGGAGGCCGGCGTGGTGAGAGGCGATGCCTCGCTCGAGGTTGTCCCGCCACTCCCAGTACCCCAGCACCGCGAGGTCCTCCTCGAGCAGCGTGCGGGTGCGCTCCTCGACGATCTCGCGGATCTCACGACGCTCGTCCTGATCGGTCAGGCGCACGCCCGAGCGCCGCACCTGCTTGACGGCGGCGTCGCAGCCGGCGCGGCTGAAGATGAAGAAGATCGCCGGGAGGAGGTTGGATCGGCCGAGGAGCTCCACCACGTCCGGACGGTCCAGGCGCTCGATGCGCTGGACGTTCGCGGCGCGGACCGGTCGCCTCTCGCCCCTCTTGGGGCGTCGCCGGGATGCCTCGTACCCCGCGTGACGGGCGCTGTTCAGGCTCTGCGCGCGGCGGTTGTTCTCGTAGGTCGGTCCTCGGAGCGACCGGATACGCAGGAGCTCCTGGTTCACCTTCGCCGTGGCCACGCCGGCGCGGTCGTCGAAGAGCGGCAGCAGGTCGCCGCGCACGAGGACATGCTGCTCGAGTGGGACGGGCCGGGTCTCGGACACGATGACCTCGGTGTCGCCGCGGACGGTGTCGAGCCAGTCGCCGAACTCCTCGGCGTTGGAGACGGTCGCAGACAGCGACACCAGTCGCACGCTCGGAGGGAGGTGGATGATGACCTCCTCCCACACCGCACCGCGGAAGCGATCGGCGAGGTAGTGGACCTCGTCCATCACGACGTACCGGAGGCCTCGCAGCGCCGGCGAGTCGGCGTAGAGCATGTTGCGGAGCACCTCGGTGGTCATCACCACGACACGGGCGCCGCCGTTGATGTTGGTGTCGCCGGTCAGCAGGCCCACGTCGTCGGGACCGTAGACGTCCTGCAGCTCACGGAACTTCTGGTTCGACAGCGCCTTCATCGGCGTGGTGTAGAACGCCTTGTCGCCCGGTTCCCGCATCGCCAGGTGCACCGCGAACTCGCCGACGATGGTCTTGCCTGCGCCCGTGGGCGCTGCGACCAGCACGCTCCTACCCTCCTCGAGGGCGCGACAGCCCTCCAGCTGGAACGGGTCGAGCGAGAACCGCTGGGACTCGGCGAATTCCGCCGTGATCGGGTGGCTCCGGTCCAGCTGCGCGGCCGCGCGCGCACGCGCATAGCGCTCCGCTGGCCCGGGCTCGCTCATGAGCCGGCCCCGGGAGGCAGCAGCGTGGCGTCGCGCTTGGCTCTGCGGCGGTCGAACAGGAGCGACAGGCCCGCGGCGGCGAAGAACAGCACGACGAGCATGCCGGCCAGCATGAGCATGCTCACGACGTCGGCGGCCGGGGTGGCGAGGGCGGCGAAGGCCGTCGCGACCAGGACGGCGACCCGCCAGCCCCGGAGGATCGCTCTCCCCGAGACGACGCCCGCCAGGTTCAGCGCCACGAGGAACACCGGCAGCACGAACGCGACGCCGATCACGATCATGAGCTTGAACACGAAGTCGTAGTACTCGGCGGCGTTGTAGAAGTTGACACCGCCTTCCGGCGTGAACCCCCACATCAGCTCGATCACGTGCGGAACGATCAGGACGCCCACGTAGCATCCGGCGAAGAACAGCGGCACGGCCGCCGCGACGAATCCGACGGTGTACCGGACCTCCTTGCGCGTCAGTCCGGGCATGATGAACGCCCAGATCTGCCACAGCCATGCGGGAGCCGACAGGAAGATGCCGATGGAGAAGGCGATCCTCATCCGCAGGTCGAAGGCGGAGGTGACGGTGCCGAAGTTGAGCTTGGCGAAGTCGTCGCCTCGACGTTCGGCGATCTCGCGGATCGGACCGGTGATCCAGTGGATGATCGGGTCGGTGATGAGGAAGGCCACCACCATGCCGAGAATCAGCGCGATCGCGGCGATGATCAGCCGCTTGCGCAGCTCCAGAAGATGCTGCCCCAGCGACATGCGCTTGTCGCGCTTCGGCGCCTCCGGCCCGTTCACGGGCGCGGAACCGGCTGTCGCGACCATGCGCTAGGGCTTGCGGTCGGGAGTGCCGTCGCTGGTGTTCGGCGTCGTGGATGCCGTGCTCGAGGTGGTGTCGGGCGCGGTGGTGCTCGCTGCGTCCTCCTCCTTCATGGCCTTCATCTCGCCCTTGAACACACGGGCGGACTGGCCCATGCTCTTGGCCAGTGCGGGGAGCTTGGCCGCCCCGAACAGCAGAAGGATCACCACGAGCACGATCAGCAGGTGCCAGCCAGTCAGATTGCCGAACATGAGATGCTCCGTCGTGTCGCGTCAGCGGAAAGTCACTCCAGTCTAACCACGGCGTCGGACCCGCCGCGCCGGTGTCAGCGGTATTGCGCCAGACCGGCTTCCGCCCATTCGAACGCCGCACGGCGGGCGCCCGCGGGTTCGAGCACCTCGACGGTGCCGCCGCGGCGGGCGGCCAGTCGGCGCAGGCTCAGCTCGTCGGCGACGCGCATCGTCGCGATCGTCATCCCGTCGTGCGTCTCGAGCTCGGCGCGGTTGAGGTAGTCGCCCAGCAGCGGGGCGACCGCCTCGGGGAAGCGGACGCGGGCCACCACATCGGCGTCGGACGGCTCGAACCAGCCGGGCTCCGGCTCGCCGGCGTGGGTGATGGGGATGTCGGTGAGCTCGAGCTCGCTCACCCGGTCCAGGTGGAACGTCCGCATCGCCTCGCGCAGGTGGCACCAGCCTTGCAGGTACCACTGGCCGCTGGCGATGTGGACCTTCACCGGGTCGACCGTGCGGGTCGTGGGTGCGGCATCCGGCGCCTTGTAGGTGAACGAGACGGCGACGCCGCGGCGCACCGCCGCTGCCACGCGGTCGCGGACGGCGTCGACCGGCTCGGGCACGAGGATCACCTCGGCGGGCGTGCTCGACGCGCCCCGCGCGAGCTTGGCGAGCAGTCCGGCATACAGCTCGGTGTCGCCGACGCCGGGGATCGAGCGCGCCATCTGGAGGCCCGCGAGCAGGGCGGCGGCTTCGCGCGCGGTGAGCTTGGGCGCCCGCTCCAGGCCGACGGCATTGGTGATGACGATGAGGTCCTGCTCGTCCAGGAGGTCCCAGTCGATGTCGAACAGGTCGTTCGCCATCTGCCAGTAGCCGCGGTCCCCCGGGAGCCCGATCACGGTGAGCTTCTCGACCATGGCCCGCATCTGCTCGGGTGTGACGTCGAACTCGTCGGCCGCCTCCGCGATCGACACCTCGCCCTTGCCGATGAGGTACGGCACGAGCTGGAGCATGAGGGCGGCGCGGTCGGTCGCGACGAGGGGGCGGCGGGCGGTCATGGTTCGCTCCGGTGCAGGTCGCGGGTGGCCGCGAGGCGCTCGATGACGCGGTCGCGCAGGTCCGCCGGGGAGACGACCCGGACCTCCGGGCCGTACGAGGCCAGCTCGTCGGCGAAGATGTGCGCGTCCACGTACGACACGTGTATCCCCTGCTCGGCCGGACGGGCACGTCGCGCGAGGCGGAGCGCGGCCTCCGTCCCGGGGTTGACCTCGAGCAGCGCGGTGTTGCGCGCGGCCACCGCTTCCAGTCCTGACAGTGCCCGCTCCCCCGCCCCGTCGCGCAGCGCCGGGTCGAAGGTGTGGCGGGTGACGGTCACGGGCCCGACGATGCGGGCGAGAAGGAAGGTGCGGTCGGCGCCGATGTCGAGGTCGATCCCGAAGACGTGCCAGCGACCTTCGTACTCCACGAGCGCCAGCGGCTGCAGCCGCCGGGTGCGCGGCCGGTCCTCCCCCGGCTTCAGGTAGGGGAACGTGACGACGCGGCTCTGCTCGATCGCCTGCTGCAGCGGCGAGAAGGCGGGGTCGTGCAGGCTGAGCCGGGGTGAGAACCCGATGATCGGCTCGTCGACGAGGTCGCCGAGGGCGCGGATCTTGCGCAGGCCGCTGCGTGCGTCGTCCGACATGGAGCTCTCGCTCCACACGCCTCCTGCGAGGTTCAGCAGCGCCAGCTCGGCGGGCGTGAACTCGATGTCGTCGGGGAGCTCGTACTCCGCGCTCGGCACCCGGTATCGCGCCTCGCGCAGATCGTCGGGATCGGCGAAGTCGCCGATCGTCTCGATCGGCACACCGAGCCCGCGCAGACTCTCCTTGTCGCGCTCGAACATCTTCTCGAGGGCGTCCTTCGACGCGCCCGACGCGCTCTGCTCCCGGTACCCGGCGACCGAGGTCAGGATGGTGTCCTTCGTCAGCCCCTGATCGGTCGCGATCAGCGCGACGACGAGATTGACGAGCCGCTCCTCGGGCGGAATCTTCGCGGACGGGTTGGCAGGCACCCGCCTATCCTAGAGCGCCGTCTGCACGCCGCCGCGGATCCCCGCCTACTGCTGCGGTTCGGCGTCCAGGCCCAGGATGTCGATGACGAAGACGAGCGTCGAATCGGCCGGGATGGAACCCTGCTCCTCATCGCCGTACCCGAGATCGGGCGGGATCACGACCAGCACCTGAGAGCCCACCGTCTGGCCTTCGAGCGCCTGCGCGAAGCCCGGAACGACGCCGTCGAGCGTCAACGACGCCGGCTCTGCGCCCCAGGTGGAGTCGAACGGGTCGTCCTCGCCCCAGACGACGCCGGTGTAGTGCACGCGCACCGGCTCGTCGCCGGTGACCGCGGGGCCCGACCCCTTCTTCAGCGTCTGGACGGCGATGTCCTGCGGCGGCGCGCCGTCCGGAACGATGAGGCCGGGACGGCCGTCGGGGGCGCGGACCACCGCGGGCAGCCCGTGACCGGCGGTGAACTGGTCCTGCCCGTCCGCCGCGGCGAGGTACACCTTGCGGACGTCGATCACCGCGACGGCGGAGTCGTTCTGCTCGAGCCCCAGGCTCGCCGCCGACTCCGGCGTCAGGTCCTCGGGCGCGAGCGCGACCGCGACGCGGGATCCCTCGGCGGCGCAGGTCAGCGCCTCCTCGAACCCGGGGAAGCCCTGGGTCCACTGCGAGAGCGGGAACACTCGCGACAGGTCGCCATCGTAGGGCGTGGACACGAGCGGCTCTCCCGTGGTGCCGCTGAACAGCGCGACGTCGATCACCACGAGCTGGTCGGCCGTCGTGATGACGGTGCCGTTCCCCTGCTCGACGTCCTCGAAGGCGAGCGTGGAGGCGTGCAGCGGGGTGAAGACGTCGACCTCGGGCTCGGCGTCCGTGCTGCCCGTCACGTCGATGAGGTCCATCACCTCGCGATCGGACACGGCGGGGCGCGAGCAGTCGGTGGAGCCGGGCAGCGAGCAGCCGGCCAGGCCGACGGTCGTCAGGCCCAGGACGGCGAGGGCAGCGGGGATCTTGCGCACCGGATCAGTTTAGGCGTTCGGCGCGTCGTCGCTGGTGCGCCCGGCCGCCAGCCGCGCGCCCTCGGCTGCGCGCTCGGCCTCCCGCACGCGCTTGCGCAGGTTCTTGTCGGTGATCTCGCGGTCGCCGACGGCACCGGGCGTCCACAGTTCGACGTCCTCGTCGGAGTAGCTGGACTTCGACGCGCGGCGCTTGACCTCGGGCGGGATCGCACCGGGCGCCAACCGCCTCGCCCACACCAGGAAGCCGGTGTGCGCCACCATGCGGTGGTCCGGACGCACCGCGAGCCCCTCGACGTGCCAGCCCCGCACCATCGTCTCGTTGGCGTCGGGCTCGGTGAACAGTCCCGTGCCGCGGATGTACTCGGCGACACGGCTGAGCTGCGTCGCGGTCGCGACGTAGCACACCACCACGCCGCCCGGGGTCAGCGCGTCCGCCACGACGTCGATGCACTCCCACGGCGCCAGCATGTCCAGCACCACCCGATCCACGGTTCCCGGCGCCACCGCCGACGGCAGCGCCTCGACCAGGTCCTCGACCACGACGTCCCAGTTCGCCGGCACCTCCCCCACGAACGTCTCGACGTTCGCGCGCGCCACCGCGGCGAAGTCCTCGCGCCGCTCGAACGAGATGAGGCGCCCCTCGGCGCCGATCGCCCGCAGCAGCCACAGCGACAGCGCCCCGGAGCCGACGCCCGCCTCGACGACCGTTGCGCCCGGGAACACGTCCGCCTCCGCGAGGATCTGCGCGGCATCCTTCGGATAGACGATCGCCGCGCCACGCGGCATCGACATCACGAAGTCCCGCAGCAGCGGACGCAGCGCGAGGTATTCGTGGCCGCCGCTGTTGGCGACGACCGATCCGTCGGGCTGGCCTACGAGGTCGGCGTGTCGCAGGACGCCGTGGTGCGTGTGGAGCTCGCCGCCTTCGCGCAGGGTGATCGTGTGCAGGCGACCTTTCGGTCCGGTCAGCTGCACGCGGTCTCCGAGGCGGAAGGGACCGCTGGGCCGCCCGCTCATCGCACGACCTCACGGTGGAGGCCGGCGCGATGCGCGGCGTGGAAGGCGATGACATCCTCCACGGTGCGACCCTCGAGCGTCGGCCATACGGCGTGCGCACCGGCGCCGGCCAGCGACACCATCAGCGGGACCCCGATCGACGATGCGCCCGAGGCGACAGCGGAGCGCAGCCCGTTCGGCGAGTCCTCGATCGCCACCGTCTCCTCCGGCGTGACCCCCAGCGCCTCACAGGCCTGCAGGTACGGGTCGGGGAAGGGCTTCGGACGCGTGGCGTCGTCGCCGGCGACGATGACGTCGAAGGCGTCGAAGTCGATCAGATCGACCACTGACTGGGCCATCCGACGCATGGACATCGTGACGAGGCCGGTCTTGATGCCCGCGGCGCGCAGGCCCGCGAGCAGCTCGCGTGCTCCGGGGCGGAACGGCACACCCGTCGTCGACAGCCGGTGCATGACCTCGTCGGTCAGATGATCGATGATGTCGTCGACGCTCATGCGCACCCCGGCGGCCTGGAAGATCCGCGCCGAGTCCTCCAGCGCCAGTCCCACCAGGCTCAGCGCCTGCTCGTGCGACCACGTGCCGCCGAACCTCTCGACCAGCGGTGTCTCCGCAGCCATCCAGTACGGTTCGGTGTCGACGAGGGTGCCGTCCATATCCCACAGGACGGCGGCAAGGCGTGGTGCGTTCACCGTGCAATCCTACCGAGCGGACTTCCGGCTCTCGGGGCGAGCGGTCACACGTGCCCGACGGTCGCGGATGGGCCCGGTGCGATGGCGCGGGCCTATCCTGGAACAAGCCGGCAGGCGCGGAGGAGGTCTCGTGGACGGACTGGGTCGTCGTGTGCTCGTCGCCGCTTTCGACGGCTGGAACGACGCGGGCGAGGCCGCCTCGTCGGCGATCGCCCACCTGCGCGACGCCGGCTCCTACGAGCCGGTGTTCTCGGTCGACCCCGAGCTGTACTTCGACTACCAGTACACCCGCCCGCACGTCGCCGTGGACGCCGACGGCCGACGCGTGCTGCGGTGGCCCGAGGCGACGCTCCTGCGACCCTCGCGTGCCACGCGCGGCACCCAGCTGTGGCTGCTGACCGGCGTCGAGCCGGCCCGCGCCTGGCAGGCGTTCGCGTCCGAGTTCATCGACGTGGCGCTGAGGGAGGACATCACCGGCTTCGTCGCGATCGGCTCGATGATGTCCGACGTCCCCCACACCCGTCCGATCTCCGTCTTCGCCGGCAGCGAGAACGAAGCCCTTCGCGGCTCGCTGGGCCTCGAGCGGAGCACCTACGAGGGGCCGGTGGGCATCCTCAGCGTGCTGAGCAGCGCCGCGGATGCCGCGGGCATCCCTGCGGCGAGCCTCTGGGCGAGCGTGCCCCACTACGTCGCGGGGCACACCCCCTCGCCCAAGGCGACGCTCGCGCTGCTCGACCGGCTCGAGGACCTCACGAGCGCGCCCGTGCCCCGCGGCGATCTCGCCACCGAGGCGGCCGCCTGGGAGGCATCCATCGACGCCGCCGCGGCGGACGACGAGGAGATGACAGAGTACATCCGCCAGCTGGAGCGCACCCGCGACACCTGGGATTCCCCGGAGGCGTCCGGCGACGCCATCGCGCAGGAGTTCGAGCGGTACCTGCGGCGCGGCGGAGAGGGACCGAACAAGCCCGGACGCGACGACCCCCGCCGGTGACTCCGGCCGCGTCGCGGCCCCGACGTCAGTACGGCTGCAGCACGCCGACCGCCAGCAGCACCATGAGCACCGCTCCCAGCAGCACGCGATAGATGACGAACGGCAGGAAGCTGCCGCGCTTGAGGTAGCGCATCAGGAACGCGATCACCGCGAGGCCGACGCCGAAGGCGACGATCGTCGCGACGGCCGTCTCGGCGAGCCCGTACGGGCCGCCGGGCTCTTCGAAGCTCTGCAGCAGCTCGTAGAAGCCGCTGCCGAACACCGCCGGCACGGCCAGCAGGAAGGCGTACTCGGCTGCCGCGGGGCGGGTGTAGCCCAGCGCGAGTCCGAGAGTGGTCGTCGCGCCCGAGCGGGACACGCCCGGAATGAGCGCGAGGGCCTGGGCGAATCCCAGTGCGAGTCCATGCGGGTATGTCAGGTCGGGCAGCTCGCGGGTACGCCGACCCCATCGGTCGGCGGCGCCCAGCAGCAGCCCGAACACGATGAGCACGACGGCCACCAGCCAGAGGTTGCGGAACGTGTTGCGGATCACGTCCTGGAAGAGGAACCCGAGCACCCCGATCGGGATGGTCCCGAGGATGATGAGCCATCCCATGCGCGCGTCGGGGTCGTTGCGCGGCACGCGGCCCGCGAGCGACTGCGCCCACCGGGCGATGATCCGCACGATCGTCCCCCAGAAGTACAGCAGCACCGCCGCCTCGGTGCCGATCTGGGTGATCGCGGTGAAGGTGGCGCCCGGGTCCTGCGCCGAGGGGAGGAACTCGCCGACGATGCGCAGGTGCGCGCTCGACGAGATCGGGAGGAACTCGGTGAGACCCTGGACGAGCCCGAGGATGATCGCCTCGATGAACTGCATGGGCGCCTTTCATTCCGGCGCGCCGGAGGGCGCGCTTCGGTTCGGACCTGTCAGTAGGTGCGGAGCAGGTCTGTGAGGACCGTCTGCCCGAACACCAGGGCGTCGATGGGGACCCGCTCGTCGACGCCGTGGAACATTCCGGTGAAGTCGAGATCGGCGGGAAGCCGCAGCGGCGCGAAGCCGTAGCCGGCGATGCCCAGGGTCGCGAGCGCCTTGTTGTCGGTCCCGCCGCCCATGAGGTACGGGATGACCGGCGCACCCGGGTCATGCCGGCCCAGAGCGCTCACCATCGCGTCGACGAGGTCACCTGAGAACGGCACCTCCAACCCGATGTCCTGGTGCACGACCTCGACATCTACGCCCGGACCGACGATCCGCCGGATGTCGGCCAGCGCCTCGTCCTCGGTGCCAGGAAGGACGCGCACGTCCACGAGCGCTTCGGCGCGGTCGGGGATGACGTTGTGCTTGTATCCGGCGACGAGCCCGGTGGGGTTGGTCGTGGTCCGCAGCGTCGACCGGAGGAACCCGGATGCGGCGCCGGCGGCCGCAGCGACGGCATCCGGGTCGTCAGTGGTGGCTCCCGTGAGCTCGGCGAGGCGCTCGGCCATCTGACGGGTGGTCTCGGTCAGGGTGACCGGCCATGCGGTGCGGCCCAGCGCCGCCACCGCGGCGGCGAGGTTCGTCACGGCGTTGTCGGCGTGCAGGCTCGACCCGTGCGCGGCGCGACCGCGCGCGACGAGCTTGATCCAGACGAGCGCCTTCTCCCCCACCTGCAGCAGATACGCGCGTCGATCAGCGAGCGTGATCGAGTAGCCGCCGACCTCGCTGATCGCCTCGGCCGCTCCCTCGAACCACTCGGGATGGTCCCTCACGACCAGCGCCGAGCCTTCGACCCCGCCGTTCTCCTCGTCGGCGAAGAACGTCAGCACCAGATCGCGCTCGGGCTGGCCGCCCGAACGGAGGATGTCGGCGACAGAGGTCAGGATCATGGCGTCCATGTCCTTCATGTCCACCGCCCCCCGGCCCCACAGCATCCCGTCGCGCACGACGCCGCCGAACGGGTCGACGCTCCAGTCCTCCGCGATCGCGGGCACGACGTCGAGATGCCCGTGCAGGACCAGCGCCGGCTTGTCGGGGTTGCGGCCCGGCACGCGCGCCGAGACGTTGGTGCGCCGCGCGATCGGCTCGTAGTAGGCCGGGCTCAGCCCGAGACCCTCCAGGTAGGCGCCGACGTACTCGGCGGCCTCCCGCTCGCCGACGGCGCGTCCGCCGCCGTGGTTCGTGGTGTCGAACCGGATGAGATCTCGTGCGATCCGGGCGACCTCGGGGAGGTCGGCGTCGGGGACAGACATGCCGACTAACCTACCGTGGCCGCATCGGATGGCTGGCGCCGGGCGTGGCGCTCACCGCACTGCGAACACGACGCCGCTCACCAGCACCGCCACGACACAGGTCCAGCCGACGATGGCGATCGCCTGCCACACGAGGATGCGTACGCGTCCGACTCCGGCGGCGGCGAGCATCGTCGCCGTGAACTGCGTCGGCAGGAGCAGTGGCCCCAGCAGGCTCACACCCGGGACGCCATAGCGCTCGAACGCACGCTGGAACTTCGCACGACGCGCCGACGCGCCGTTGCGCGGCTCGGGCGCAGAGAGGATACCGGACTGCGCGTCGTCGCCCTGCTGGTCCTCCGCGGCCGCGCGCACCCGTACACGCTCGCGATGCCGCGTGACCACGGCGGTGCGGGCGCCAGAGCTCAGGAGCACGAGGACGGCGACGCACACGAAGTTCCCCAGGGCACCGGCTGCGACGGCGAGGACGGGGTGGATGCCCCCGACGATGCCGATGGTCGCCGCGCCCTCCCCCTCGATGAAGGGCACCGCCCCTGCCGCGGCGACGATCAGCGGCTGCACGAAGTCGGGGACCTGGGCGACCAGATCCTGGAAGGTGTCGATGAGGCTCACGGTGCTCCTGTCGTTCGGTTCAGCCAGTCCAGCGGTCCAGATCGTCGTCGGGAAGTGTCGGGGTGTCAGCGCTGGGACGACGATGCGCACGTCGGACGGGTGACATCTGTCACGCCCGTAGGGTGGACGGATGACTCATCGGCCCCGTGCGCAGCAAGGGGGCGGTGCGGACCTCGGGGCGCGTCGTCTGACGCGCAGCATCACGGCCACGTGGTGGTACACCGCAACCGGCGTGCTCTTCCTCGAGGGCATGCTGGTGCTCCTGTGGACCGGAAGCAGCATCTCGATCGCGGAGAGCGCGGCACCTCCCATCGGCATCGGCGGAGCCCTCTGGTGGGCATCGACGCTGCCGCTTCTCCTCGAGTACCGGAACCGCCCGGTCGACGGACCCGTGGCGGCGTGGCGCACGATCGCGCCCCTGCTGATCGCCGTCGCGTACGGGTGCGTCGCGGGCCCGCTGCTGGGCATGTGGATCCTCGGAGTGCTGCCGCTCGTGCAGTCGCTCGCGCTGCTGAACTGGCCGAGCGGCATCCGCATCCGCGTCGTCCTGGCCGCCACGACCGTCCTGGCCGCCTTGTGGACCGTCGACACCGGCACCGGACTGTCCGAGGGGCCGAACCTCAGCTGGTGGATGACGGGGTTCTACTCCATCGGTCTACCCGCGATGAGCGTGCTGTCGCTGTGGTGGTGGGATGTGCTCATCGCCCTGAACCGGGCGCGCGTCTCGGAGGCGCGCCTGGCCGCCACGCAGGAGCGCCTTCGCATCGCGACGGACGTGCACGACCTGCAGGGGCATCACCTGCAGGTGATCGCGTTGCAGCTCGAGCTCGCGGAGCGTCTCATGACACAGGACTCCGAGGGTGCTCTCGAGCAGTTGCGCGCCGCCCGCGCCACCGTGCGGGACGCGCAGCAGGGCACGCGAGACCTGGCGACACGAGTCAGAGCGGTCGCTCTCGAGGACGAAGTGGCCAACGCCGTCGATCTCCTGCGCGCCGCCGGCGCGCGCGTGGACGCGCACGTGCATTCCGGGCTCGAGCACGCGCCCGCCGCGACACTCGGACCGGTGGTGCGGGAGACGACGACGAACATCCTCCGGCACGGCGGCGGCGGATGGGTGCGCATGTCACTGACCCGCGACGGGCGTCTGTGGCGCTACAGCATCTCCAATGACGCCCGATCGGGCGAGGAAGAAGGCACGGGCAGCGGCGCTGGGCTCGACGGCATCCGTCGGCGTGCGGCCAGCGCCGGGGGCGCGGCGGAGGTGCGCCGGGACGCCAGATCCTTCACCGTCACCGTGACCGTGCCGGCGTCGGCGGAGGCGCCCTCGTGATCCGCGTCCTGGTGGCCGATGACGAGGCGATGATCCGCTCCGCGCTTGCCGCGCTCCTGCGGCTCGAGAGCGACATCGAGGTCGTCGCCGAGTGCGGCGACGGAGAGGCCGCGCTGGCGGCAGCGATGCGGCTTCAGCCCGACGTGTGTCTGCTGGACCTCGAGATGCCCTTCCTCGATGGGGTCGAGGTGGCCCATCGGCTTCACCGCGCGATCGCCACCCGATGCGTCGTCGTGACGCGCCACGCACGGCCGGGGGTCCTGCGGCGCGCCCTCGCATCGGGCGTCGCGGGGTTCATCCCGAAGTCGCGGGGGGCCGAGGAGGTGGCTGCGGTGATCCGCCGCGTCGCCGCCGGGACGCGCTACGTCGATCCCGAGGTCGCCGCCGACGCCCTCAGCGACGAGCGCTCCCCGCTCACCGACCGGGAGCTGGATGTCCTGCGCGCCGGCCGGCGCGGTGAGACGACAGGGCAGATCGCCAAGAAGCTGTCCCTCGCTCCGGGGACCGTGCGCAACCACGTGTCGGCTGTTCTGACCAAGCTCGGCGTCGCGACCCGTCAGCAGGCCATCATGCTCGCAGAGGAACGGGGGTGGATCTGACGCGGCGCCCGGTACGGCTGTACGCAAGAAGGCCCCCTTCCGGGGGCCTTCTTCACTGTGCGCGAGGGGGGACTTGAACCCCCACGCCCTATACGGGCACTAGCACCTCAAGCTAGCGCGTCTACCTATTCCGCCACCCGCGCAGGTGGTTTCCGGTTTCGCAACCGAGGAACGACACTACCACGTCAGGGCCCCGCGAACGAATCCGCGGGCTACGCGACGGACACCCCGAACAGCAGTCCGAGCAGGTAGGTCACCAAGGCCGCCCCGTACCCGATCGCGAGCTGACGCAGGCCGCGTCGCAGCGGCGAGGCACCTGACAGGACGCCCACGGCGGCGCCGGTCGCCAGGAGCGCGACGCCGACGAGGGTGAGCGCCGTCGCAACGGCCGCGAGGCCCGACAGCCCGAGCATCCACGGCAGGACGGGGATCACGGCGCCCGACGCGAAGAAGAGGAAGCTCGACAGCGCCGCGCCCCACGCGCTCCCGACCACATCGTGCTCCTGCGCGTGCTCGGCCGGCAGGCGGTACGGCTGCGAGCGGTCGGCCGCCTGCGCGGTGGACACCACGCGGCGCGCGCGCTCGAGGGCCTCGTCCTCCGCCATCCCGCGAGTGCGGTACACCAGCGCCAGCTCGTTCGCGTCGAGGTCCAGGTCCGGCAGGGCGTGATCGGCGTAGTCGCTGGGTCGCGTCGCGGCGAGAAGCTCCCGCTGCGATCGCACCGACACGAACTCGCCCGCTCCCATGGAGAGGGCGCCGGCGAGAAGCCCCGCGATGCCGCTGAAGAGGACGAACTGCGGCGAGACGCCCGTCGCGCCGACGCCCATCACCAGGGCGAGGTTCGACACGAGCCCGTCATTGGCGCCGAACACCGCGGCGCGGAACGTGCCCGACAGGCGTCGCCGCCCGCGTGCGGCGAGGCCGCGCACCACCTCGTGATGGATCTTCTCGTCGGCCGCCATCGCCGGGGTCGCGAACGGCTCGTCGTCATAGGGCGAGCGGGCTTCGGCGGTCTGGGCGAGGGCGAGGACGAAGATCGAGCCGAAGCGCTTGGCCATCGAGCCGAGCAGGACCGTGCGGACGTCGGGGCGCGGAAGGCGCGTCGGCTCGCCGCCGAGCAGGTCGAGCCAGTGCGCCTCGTGGCGGCCTTCCGCGTCGGCGAGCGCCAGCAGGATGTCCCGCTCCTCCCCGCTGCGCCGCGCGGCGAGCTCCCGGTACACGCGGGCCTCCGCCCTCTCGTTCACCAGATACTGTGCCCAGCGCCGGCGATCACGGTCGGTGGGGGCGGCGAGGGCGGTCACGACGGTCTCCATTCGATGCGGGAACCCGTCAACGCTAGTCAGCCGCCTCCCCCGAAACGTCCCGAACCCCGGAATTGCCAGCATTTCGGAGATCCGAACGGGCCGGGCCGAGCCTCCGCGCGAGCCCTTCCCCGCCGCGGCGCATGACGTGCGCGTGTGCCCATGTGAAGGCGGGCCGCAGCGCCCAGGCGGTGGCGTTCATCCACCTCCGGCGTGTGGCGACATCCCAGTGGATGGTGACGACGGATGCCGCCGGTGGGTCGCCCGCGACGACGATGCGGCCGATGCCCCGGAGGTCGCCGTCGCCGGCCGCGGCGATCGCGCGCGGCGGATCGACGTCCGTGATCGTCAGCAGCATGCGGAGGCGGTAGCCGAGCGGAGTGCGCACGGACATCACCAGACGCTCTCCGGGAGCGAGGCGTCGTGGCGGCATGTCGACCTGCACACCCGGCCACCACGAGAAGTCTGCACGCGGCCGCAGCATCCCCTCGAGCTCCTCCCACGCGCGTGCCGCCGGCACCGGCAGACGCCAGCGCGACACGAACGCGTAGTGCGCGGCCATGCCGGGAGTCTAAGCCGCCGTCAGGAGCGCACCCGCTTGCGCAGCGTGTCGATGCGCGCCTGCAGCTGGGCCACGGTCGCATGCGACACCGCGGGCCCCCCGCAGATGCGGCGCAGCTCGGCGTGGATCAGCCCGTGCGGCTCCCCCGTCTGGCGCGCGTAGAGGCCGACCAGGCTGTTCAGAAGCTGGCGCTGCTCCTTCAGCGAGCGATGCAGCGCCGGCGGGAGGGCCTGCTCCTCGTCCGGCGGCGCCTGTGCCTCTTCGGCCTCGCGCGCGCGCCGATGCCGGCTCTGCCGAGCCTGGCGCTGCATCAGCAGCTCGTGCACATGCTCGGGTTCGAGCAGGCCGGGAAGCCCCAGGAACTCCTCCTCCTCCGGCGTGCCCGGAACGGCCAGCTGGCCGAACTCCTTGCCGTCGTACAGGACGCGGTCGAAGTGGGCCAGCGATCCCAGCGCTTGATAGGAGAACTCCTCGGTCAGCGCGTCGGAGGCCTTGTCCTCGCGCTCCGCGGCGTTCATGAGGTCTTCCTCGGCGTTCCAGTCGTCCTCGCCGTCGCTGTCGCGATCGAGCGCGTGGTCGCGCTGTCGCTCCATCTCGCCGGCGAGGGCGAGCAGCTGCGGCACGTTCGGCAGGAACACACTCGCGGTCTCCCCTCGACGCCGGGCGCGCACGAAGCGACCGATCGCCTGGGCGAAGAACAGTGGTGTGGAGGCGCTGGTGGCATACACGCCGACGGCGAGGCGGGGAACGTCGACACCCTCCGACACCATCCGCACCGCGACCATCCAGCGGGTGGTGGACTTGGAGAACTCCTCGATGCGGCTGGAGGCCTCCGCCTCGTCGGACAGGACCACCGTGGGCGCCTCTCCGCTGATCTGGTGCAGGATCGCCGCGTAGGCGCGCGCCGCCGTCTGGTCGGTCGCGATGACGAGGCCGCCGGCGTCCGGCACGTGCTCCCGCACTTCGGTCAGGCGACGATCGGCCGATCGCAGCACTGCGGGGATCCAGTCCCCCTCCGGATCCAGGGCGGTGCGCCAGGCCTGCGACGTGATGTCCTTGGTGTTGTCCTGGCCGAGGTGGGCCTCCATCTCGTCGCCGGTCTTGGTGCGCCAGCGCATCTTGCCGGCGTACACCAGGAAGATCACGGGGCGGACGACGCCGTCCTCGAGCGCCCGGCGGTACCCGTAGGCGTAGTCGGTGCGCGAGACGCGGATGCCCTTCTCATCCGGGTGGTACTCCACGAACGGGATGGGCGCCGTGTCGCTGCGGAACGGCGTGCCCGACAGCAGCAGCCGCCGCGTCGCCCGGCTGTACGCCTCCCGCAGCGCCTCGCCCCAGCTGAGGGCGTCGCCGCCATGGTGCACCTCGTCGAGGATCACCAGCGTGCGGGCGTCCATCGTCAGTCGCTGGTGCACCGACGCCTTGACCGCCACCTGGGCATACGTGACCGCGACGCCGTGGTACTGCCGTGAGGGGGCGACGTGCCTGTTGCTGAAGGCGGGGTCGAGCCGGATCGAGACGCGCGCGGCGGCATCGGCCCACTGGGTCTTCAGATGCTCCGTCGGCGCGACCACGACGATCCGGTCCACGATCCGGCGGCGCAGCAGCTCGCTCGCCAGGCGCAGCGCGAACGTCGTCTTGCCGGCGCCGGGGGTTGCGGCGGCGAGGAAGTCGCGTGGGCCGCCTCCGGGACCGTCGGGCCCGTCGAGCGAGAAGTAGAGATCCAGGGCCTCCGCCTGCCACGCGCGCAGGCGCTGAGCGGTGCCCCATGGCGCCCGCTGCGGGTAGGACGGGCTCAGATGCTCCGCGGCGAAGCTGCCGATGTGAGGTTCGCCGTGGGGCGATCCGCCGTGCGGCGATTCGGCGTGCTGTCGGGTCGACGGCTCCGGCGCGGGCGGTGCTTCCAGCGCGGCTTCGTCTGTCACCGAATGCACTCCTCCCCGTGGACGACGAGTCACCACCCTAAGTCATCCCGGGGACGCCGCCGTGCCGACGGATGCGCTCGGGCGACCGCCTCGCGGCGCGTGTCGGCGCGGCGCGGTAGCCTGACTTCGGTCACGAGCCGAGGAACAACGATGCCTACGAAAGACGATCACCGCAGCCCCTTCGTCGACAACGCGGGTCCGCACCCCTGGCGCCGCTACGTCGCCCTCGGCGACTCCTTCACCGAAGGCGTGGGCGACCCGGAGCCCTCCTCACCGAACGGCCTGCGGGGATGGGCCGATCGCGTCGCCGAGGTGCTCTCGCAGCAGGTTGACGACTTCGCGTACGCCAACCTCGCCATCCGCGGGCGCCTGATCGGGCAGATCATCGCCGAGCAGGTCGAGCCGGCCATCGCGCTCAAGCCCGATCTCATCACCTTCTCCGCCGGCGGCAACGACGTCATCCGGCCGGGCTCCGACCCCGACGCCGTCGCGCAGCAGTTCGAGGACGCCGTGGTGCGGCTGTCCCGCGATGGTGCGACCGTCGTCGTCTTCACCGGCATCGACACCGCGTTCACGCCGGTGTTCCGTGGGATCCGGGGCAAGGTGGCGATCTACAACGAGAACATCCGCGCCATCGCCGACCGGTACGACTGCATCGTGGCGGACCAGTGGGCCCTCAAGGAGGTGCAGGACATGCGCTTCTTCGACGACGACCGGCTGCACTACAACGCCCTCGGCCATCATGAGATCGCCCGGATGGTGCTGCGCGCCCTGAACGTGCCCAACGACCTGCGACCGATGCAACCCGACCCGCTGCCGCATCGGACGTGGCGGAAGGCCCGCACGAGCGATCTGGTGTGGGCGCGGGAGCACCTCGTGCCCTGGGTGCTGCGTCGTCTGCGGCAGCAGTCGTCCGGCGACCACATCACCGCCAAGCGGCCCGATCCCCTGCCGGTGGTCATGTCGGCGCCCCGCGCGGATGCCGCGTCGCAGACGCGTGAAGGGATGGACTCGTGAGCTGCAGCGTGGTGACCGGCGCGGGATCGGGGATCGGCGCGGTCCTCGCCGAGATGCTGGCCGCCCGTGGCGACGAGCTCTGGCTCCTCGCCCGCGACGCCGGGCGCGCTGCGCAGCTGCGCGAGCGCTTCCCGACCGCGCACACCCTGGTGGGCGACCTCGCCGACCCCGCGCGGCTGTCCTGGGCCTTCAGCCACCAGCCCGTTCCGCCGCGCGTGGACGCTCTCGTGCACGTCGCCGGAGTGGTCGAGCTCGGCCCGGTCGGCGAGACGCCGGTGGCGACGTGGCAGCAGCAGCTGAACGTCAACGCGGTCGCTCCGGCGGAGCTGACGCGCCTGATGCTGCCGGCGCTGCGCGCCGCACGAGGGCACGTCGTGTTCGTCAACTCGGGGGCGGGTCTGCGCGCGAGCCCGGAATGGGGCTCCTACGCCGCGAGCAAGTTCGCCGTCCGCGCGATCGCCGACGCGCTGCGTGAAGAGGAGCGCCCCAACCGGGTGCGCGTGACGACCGTCTACCCCGGACGGACGGCGACGCCGATGCAGGAGAAGGTCCACCAGCAGGAGGGCTCGGCGTACGACGCGTCGCGCTGGATCGAGCCGCGGTCGGTCGCTGCCACGATCCTCGCCGCGCTCGAGCTTCCCCGCGACGCCGAGCTGACCGAGCTCACCGTGCGCCCCGGAGCCTGACCCCTCAGCGGGCGCGCAGCTCCCACAGCGCGACGGCGCTGGCTGCGGCGACATTGAGCGAGTCGACGTCGCCGTGCATCGGGATGGTGACCACGGTGTCGGCGGCTTCGATCGCAGCGCGCGTGAGGCCATCGCCTTCGGCTCCGAGCAGCAGGGCGATCCGCTCGTGCCCGGCGGCGGCGAACACGTCGAGCGGCACGGCGTCCTCGGCGAGCGCGAGTCCCGCGAGGTGGAAGCCGCTCTCGTGCAGGATGCCGCGCGCCTGCCGCCACTGCGGAAGGCGTGTCCACGGCACCTGGAACACCGTGCCCATGCTCACCCGCACGCTGCGACGGTACAGCGGGTCGGCGCACCGCGGGCTCACCAGCACCGCGTCGGCGCCCAGGCCGGCGGCGGCCCGGAAGATCGCGCCGACGTTGGTGTGGTCCACGATGTCTTCGAGGACCACGACGACCCGGGCGCCCTCGACGACCTCGGCCACCTCCGGCAGGACCGGGCGGTGCATCGACGCGAGGGCGCCCCGGTGCACGGCATAGCCGGTCAGCCGTTCCGCGACGGCGGCATCCACGACGTAGACCGGGACGTCGGCACCGACCAGAAGCGCCTCCATATCGGGCAGCCACTTCTCCTGGACGAGCACCGAGCGGGGTCGATGTCCTGCCGCCATGGCCCGCGCGATCACCTTCGCCGATTCGGCGATGTACAGCCCTCCCTCGGGCTCGAGCACGCGCCGCAGCGCGACATCCGTGAGGTCCCGGTAGTCGCCGAGGCGCTCGTCGTCGGCAGATGCGATCCATTCGATCCTCACCGTCCCACTCTCGCAGAGCGCGGAAACATCCCCGAAAAGCGCCGGGTCTATGCTCGACGCCTACACTCGACGCGAGAGGGGTGTGCCGCGTGACCACGACGATCGATACCGCCTTCGACGCGGTGACCGCGGACGCGGTCTCCGCGGCCGCGGAGGCACTCGCGGGCCGCCGCGTCGCCGTGCTGACCGGTGCGGGGCTGTCCACCGATTCGGGCATCCCCGACTACCGCGGCAAGGGCGCGCCGGTGCGCACCCCGATGACGGTGACGGAGTTCCTCTCCAGCGACGCCTCGCGCCGTCGCTACTGGGTGGGGAGCCATCTCGGCTGGCGCGCCTTCGCGGCCGCCGAGCCCAACGCCGGTCACCGCGCCATCGCCGAGCTCGAGCACCGCGGCATCGCCAACGGCGTGATCACGCAGAACGTCGACGGCCTCCATGTGCGCGCCGGGAGCCGGCGGGTCGTCGAGCTGCACGGCACGATGCGGCGGGTGTTCTGCACGCACTGCGGCCAGGTGTTCGATCGACGCGACCTCGCGCTGCGCGTCGAGCGCGACAACCCGTGGATCCGCGTGCCCGAGAACGTCGCGCTGGGTCCCGACGGCGACGTGCTGCCCGAATCCACCGAGGGCTTCCGCATCCCGGAGTGCACCGTGTGCGGAGGGATGCTCAAGCCCGATGTCGTCTTCTTCGGCGAGTTCATCCCGGCGGAGAAGTTCCGGGAGGCCGAGCAGCTCGTGCACACCAGCGACGCGCTCATCGTCGCCGGCTCCTCGCTCGTGGTGAACTCCGGGATCCGCCTGCTCGAGCGCGCACGTCGACGCCGGCTGCCCGTCGTGATCGTCAATCGGGGTGCGACGCGCGCCGACGCCCGCGCGACGGTGAAGATCGACGCAGGCGCCAGCGAGGTCCTCAGCGCCCTCGTCGACGTCCTTCCCGCGCCGGCCTGACCTTCCCGTGCCGCGCGCGGCGTGGGGGCTCAGCGTCCGTCAAGGCGACGGCCCCTAGGCTCGAGAGGTGACTGCGCTGATCCTCATCCGCCATGGCGAGACCGACTGGAACCGTGATCGGCGCATTCAGGGCACCACCGACATCCCCCTCAACGACACGGGACGTGCGCAGGCGCGCGAGACCGCCGAGGCGCTGCGGGCGCGTCTGGACCGGACGCTTCCCCTGACGGTCGCCTCCAGCGACCTCGCCCGCGCGCGGGAGACGGCCGAGATCATCGCCGCCGAGCTCGGGGCCGGGGCACCTCTCGTCTACCCGGGTCTGCGCGAGCGCCGCTACGGCGAGGCGGAGGGCATGCACGTCGAGGACTTCCGCGCCCGCTGGGGCGATTGGCACACCGCTGAGGTGCCGGGCGCCGAATCGTGGCCCGACCTCCGGGCGCGTGCCCTGTCGGCGCTCGCTTCGGCCGTGCAAGAACACCGCCGCGCCACCGCATCGACGCCTGGGACCACGCTGGTCGTGGTCGCGCACGGCGCGCTCATCCGCGAAGTGATCCGCCACGCCACGGCCGGCACGCTCCCGCCTGTGGGCGAGCGTCTGGCGAACGGATCCGCGCACGACTTCGTCTTCGAAGGCGACGAGCTTCGCCTGGTCGCCTACGCCGGCCTCGTCGCCTGAGCCGGCGCCATCCCCTCGGCGAAAGACGCGCCCCTCGCCGAGGGATCCTTCGAATTCACCGCCGCGCCCGCGCCAGCACGACGCGCGCATGACGGAGCACCGGCTCGTCGATCATGCGGCCCTCATACGCGAAGACGCCGCGCTGACCGCGCGCGGCGGCGATCACGCCTTCCGCCCACGAGACCGCCTTGTCGTCAGGGCGATAGGCGTCGCGGATGACGGCCACCTGGCTCGGGTGGATGCACGCCGTCGCCGCGAAGCCGGATGCCGCGGCATCGGCGGCCTCGGCGGCCAGGCGCTTGCTGTCGCCGATGTCCAGATGCACCGCGTCGATCGCTGCCTTGCCGCGGGCGCCGGCCGCGATCAGCACGCGCGAGCGGGCATACCGCGCGACGTCGCGGTAGCGGCCGTTGGGCTTGCGGCTGGATGTGCCGCCGAGGCTTGCCACGAGGTCCTCCGCGCCCCACATCAGGGCGACCACGTTGCCCAGCGCGGCGATCCGGTCCGCCTGCGCGACGCCCTTCGCCGTCTCGCACAGCGCGACCACCTCGAACCGGGCGTCGATCCGCGCCAGGCGCTTGGGCGAGTCCGCCTTGGCGACCATGATGCGCCGATAGTCGGTCTGCGACAGCGTCGCCAGGTCCGCCGTGAAGTCGTCGGTGCCGAGGGGGTTGACCCGCACGATGACCCGCGAAGGATCGAGCTCGGACTCGATGAGGTGGCCGCGTGCCGCCGTCTTGTCGGCCGGAGCGACGGCATCCTCGAGGTCGAGGATGACACCGTCGGAGCGCTCGAGCGCCTTCGTGTAGCGCTCGGGACGGTCCGCCGGGCAGAACAGCAGCGCCGGGCCGAGTGCGAAGCTCATGCGGAGTCCTTTCGGTCCGGTGCACGCCACATCAGTGCCACGCGCGTCGCGACGGCCACGATCTCGCCGCGCTGGTTGCGTCCGGTGTGGCGGAGCGTCACGATCCCCTGCCCCGGCCGCGAGGCGGACAGGCGCTTGTCGACGACCTCCGTCTCGGTGTACAGGGTGTCGCCGTGGAACAGCGGCGCCGGGAACGAGATGTCCGAGAGCCCGAGCTGCGCGACGAGGGTCCCCTGAGTGATCTGCGTGACGGATGCGCCCACCATGGTCGACAGCGTCCACATCGAGTTCATGAGCCGCTGACCGAACGGCTGGGTCTGCGCGTAGGCCGCGTCCAGGTGCAGGGCCTGCGCGTTCATCGTCAGTGAGGAGAACAGCACGTTGTCGGCCTCGGTCGCCGTCCGGCCGGGGCGGTGCAGATACCGCGCCCCGACGTCCAGCTCGTCGTAGTAGAGGCCGCGTTGGACGATGCCCTCCGCGCCGTCGTCGTCCACGTTGCTCACGCTACCGTCCTCACGCGACGCCGAGTGCCCGCGCGATCACGAGCAGCTGGACCTCCGTGGTCCCTTCGCCGATCTCGAGGATCTTCGAGTCGCGGTAGTGCCGGGCGACCGGGTACTCGTTCATGAACCCGTTGCCGCCGAACACCTGCGTCGCGTCGCGCGCGTTGTCCATCGCGGCGTCGCTGGCCGTGAGCTTCGCGATCGCCGCCTCGGTCTTGAAGGGCCGGCCGGCATCCCGCAGGCGCGCTGCATGGTGCCAGGCCAGGCGTGCGTTGTGGACGCGTGCGTGCATGCGGGCCAGGAGGAACTGCATGCTCTGCCGGGTGGCCAGCGCCTCCCCGAACACCGTGCGCTTGCGGGCGTAGTCGACGGCCGCTTCAAGGCATCCTTCGGCCGCGCCCGTGGCCAGCGCGGCGATCGCGATACGCCCCTCATCGAGGATGTGCAGGAAGTTCGCGAAGCCGCGACCACGCTCGCCGAGGAGGTTGCCGGCGGGCACCCGCGCGTCCTGGAACGAGAGCGGGTGGGTGTCGGATGCGCGCCAGCCGACCTTGTCGTACCCCGGCTCGACGGTGAAGCCCGGTGTGCCGTTGGGGACGATGATGGTGGAGATCTCCTTCGCGCCCTCGCGCTCGCCGGTCACCGCTGTCACGGTGACGAAGCGGGTGATCGCGGTGCCGGAGTTGGTGATGAACTGCTTGGAGCCGTTGAGGACCCACTCGTCACCATCCAGGCGCGCCGTGGTGCGCGTCGCGCCGGCGTCGGACCCGGCTTCGGGCTCGGTCAGGCCGAAGCCGGCCAGCGCCCGCCCTGCCAGCAGGTCGGGCAGCAGTTCACGCTTCTGCTCCTGGGTGCCGAACCGGAACACCGGCATGGCGCCCAGGCTCACGCCCGCCTCCAGCGTGATGGCGATCGACTGGTCGACCCGCCCGAGAGCCTCGATGGCTAGGCACAGGGCGAAGTAGTCGCCGCCCTGCCCGCCGTACTCCTCGGGGAAGGGCAGCCCGAACAGGCCGAGCTCCCCCATCTGCGCCACGACGTCGAGCGGAAGCGTGTGCGTGCGGTCCGCCTCGTACGACTGCGGCGCGACGATCTCGTCGGCGAACTGTCGCACCATCGCGGCGAGCTCGCGCTCGTCATCGCTGAGGTCGTAGGTGTCCATGATGCTCCTCGGGGTCTCAGGAGGGTGCCGGCGCCGCCTCGTGGGCGGAGTCGGCAGCGGGTGCGGGTGAGGATGCCTCGTGCGAGGCGACGTGCGCGAGCACCTGATCGCGGCGCACCTGGTCGCCGACGGCGACGTCGATGCGGACGACGCCCTCGTGCGGCGCTGTGACCGGGTGCTCCATCTTCATGGCCTCGATGGTGACGACGCGCTGGCCGGCCGCGACGGTGTCGCCGGGGGCGACGTGGACGGCGGCCACGGCGCCCGGCATGGGGGCGCGCAGCTCGGGGTCGGCGGCCGCGGTCGACCGCTCGCGCTCGGCGAGCCGCCGCTGCATCGCTGCGCGCCGCGACACCGGGCGCAGGCGGTGGGTGCGGCCGGCGGCATGGATCCACACCCATCCGTCGGCGTCGACTGTCGTGAGCGCGTCGGAGGGCGCCGCGCCTGTCATGCGCGGGCCGGATGCCGCAGATCCCGCGCCGATGCCCGAGCCGTCTCCCGTCGGCGCAGCTGCGGACACCAGCTGACCGGCATCCGTCTCGAACCGCTGCACGGGCGGCACGGGACCGGTCAGGCGCCATCCGCTGCGCGAGCGCCAGAGGGCGCTCGCGTGGTGCGCGGCGCCGCCGTGCGCTCGGACCCCGGCCTCCGACTGCGCGGATGCCGCGCCGCCGAGGCGGTCCCACGCCGCGGCGGCGGCGTGGAGGACGCTGTCGTCGGGAGGCGGTGATGCGAAGGGCGGCATGCGGTCGATCAGTCCGGTCTCCATCGCACCGGCCTGCACGTCGGCGTGGGCGATGAGCGTCCGGAGGAACGCGATGTTCGTGTCGACGCCGAGCACGACCGTCTCGGCGAGGGCGTCGTCGAGACGGCGGAGCGCCTCATCGCGGTCGTCTCCGACCGCGATGACCTTGGCGATCATGGGATCGTAGTCCGCTGTGACGGCGCTGCCGGTCTCGACGGCGCTGTCGGTGCGCGCGTGCGGCGCCGCCTGCCACAGCAGCACGTCGCCCGTCGCGGGCAGGAAGCCGCGCTCGGGCGCCTCCGCGTACACGCGCGCCTCGATCGCGTGTCCGGTCAGCCGCACGTCGTGCTGCGCGATGCCGAGCCGCTCCCCCGCCGCCACACGCACCTGCTGCTCCACGAGGTCCACGCCCGTCACCAGCTCGGTGACGGGATGCTCCACCTGCAGCCGCGTGTTCATCTCGATGAAGAAGAATTCGTCGGGCCGGTCGCCGGACACGAGGAACTCCACCGTGCCGGCGCCGCGATAATCCACGGACGCCGCCGCCGCGCAGGCCGCGGCGCCCAGGCGGTCTCGCACAGCGCCGTCGACGACCGGCGACGGCGCCTCCTCGATGACCTTCTGGTGTCGACGCTGCAGCGTGCACTCGCGCTCTCCCAGGTGGATGATCCCGCCCTGCCCGTCCGCGAGGATCTGCACCTCGATGTGACGCGGCCGTTCGATCAGGCGCTCCAGCAGCAGGGCGTCGTCGCCGAAGGCGGCGGCGGCGACCCGGCGGGCGGTCGCCAGGGCGTCGGGGAGCTCCGCCGCCGTCTGCACAGCCTGCATGCCCTTCCCGCCGCCGCCCGCGGACGGCTTCACCAGGAGCGGGAAGCCGGCGCTCTCGGCAGCGGCGGCGATCTCGGCATCCGTCATGCCGACGGCGCTGAAGCCCGGCACCGTCGGCACGCCGTGCGCGGCCACGTGCTCCTTGGCCCGGATCTTGTCGCCCATCACGTCGAGGGCGCGCTCGCCCGGCCCGATGAAGACGATGCCCGCCCGCATGCACGCGCGGGCGAAGGCGGCGTTCTCGGAGAGGAATCCGTACCCGGGATGCACCGCCTGCGCCCCGGTCCGCCGCGCGGCGGCGACGACCGCCTCGATGTCGAGATACGACGCGGCCGCGGGCGCCGGGCCGATCCGGACGGCCACGTCGGCCTCACGGACGTGCGGCGCCTGGGCGTCGGCATCGCTGTAGACGGCGACCGAGCGGATGCCCAGGCGCCGGAGCGTCCGGATGACCCTGCGCGCGATCTCGCCACGGTTCGCCACCAGCACGGTGTCGAACAGCCCGGTCGCGGTCGCTCTGCCGTCAGCGCGGTCGATCATGGCTCACATCCGGAAGACGCCGAAGCGGGTGTCGGGAAGACGGGTGCGCGAGATGACGTCGAGTGCGAGTCCCAGGACGTCGCGCGTGTCGACCGGATCCAGGATGCCGTCGTCCCAGAGCCGAGCCGTGGCGTAGTAGGGGTTTCCCTGCTCCTCGTACTGGGCCCGGATGGGAGCCTCGAAGTCGGCCTGCTCCTCGGGCGGCCATTCCTGTCCACGCCCGGCGAGCTGGTCCCGCTTCACGGTCGACAGCACGGACGCGGCCTGCTGCCCGCCCATGACCGAGATCCGGCTCGCCGGCCATGTCCACAGGAACCGGGGCGAATACGCCCGTCCGCACATCGAGTAGTTGCCGGCGCCGAAGGATCCGCCGATGACCACCGTGAGCTTGGGCACGCGCGTGGTCGCCACGGCCGTGACCATCTTCGCGCCGTCCTTGGCGATGCCGCCCGCCTCGGCGTCCCTGCCCACCATGAAGCCGGAGATGTTCTGCAGGAACAGCAGCGCGGTCCCGCGCTGATCGCACAGCTCGATGAAGTGCGCGCCCTTGAGCGCCGACTCGCCGAACAGGACGCCGTTGTTGGCCACGATGCCCACGGGATGCCCGTGGATGCGGGCGAATCCGGTGACGAGCGTCTGGCCGTACTCGCGCTTGAACTCGTGGAAATCGCTGCCGTCGACCAGGCGGGTGATGACCTCTCGGACGTCGTACGGCTGGTTCACGTCCACCGGGACCACGTCGTAGAGCTCCTCCGGATCCGCCGCCGGCGGGACCGGCGCCGCCGCCTCCCACGCCGGTGCGGCGGGAGGCGGCAGCGTCGCGACGATGTCCCGGACGATCTCGAGCGCGTGCTCGTCGTCCTCCGCGAGGTGGTCCACCACTCCTGAGCGACGGGCATGGAGCTCTCCCCCGCCCAAATCCTCCGCGGACACCACCTCGCCGATCGCGGCCTTCACCAGCGGCGGCCCGCCGAGGAAGATCGTCCCCTGGTTGCGCACGATCACGGTCTCGTCGCTCATCGCCGGCACATACGCGCCGCCGGCGGTGCAGGAGCCCAGCACCGCGGCGATCTGCGGGATGCCGGCCGCCGACAGTCGGGCCTGGTTGAAGAAGATGCGACCGAAGTGATCCCGATCGGGGAACACCTCGTCCTGGAGCGGAAGGAACGCCCCGCCCGAGTCGACGAGGTAGACGCAGGGCAGCCAGTTCTCCAGCGCGATCTCCTGGGCCCGCAGGTGCTTCTTGACCGTCATCGGGTAGTACGTGCCGCCCTTGACGGTCGCGTCGTTGCACACCACGAGCACGTGGCGGCCGTGCACGAGCCCGATGCCCGCGATGACGCCCGCCCCGGGCGCCTCGCCGCCGTAGAGGCCGTCAGCGGCCAGCGGCGCGATCTCGAGGAAGGGACTCCCCTCGTCGAGAAGACGCGTGACGCGGTCGCGCGGCAGGAGCTTGCCGCGGGACACGTGACGCTCACGGGCGTGCGCGGGTCCGCCGAGGGACGCCGCGGCCAGGCGCTCTCGCAGTCGACGGGCGAGCGCCCGCTGCGAGGCATCCGCGGAGGCGAAGCCGTCCTCGCGCAGGGCACCGCTTGCCGGCACGCTCATGTCATCTCCGTCGACGTCACGATCGGATCACGCCGGTTGTCCCGGCGCGACCGCATTGGTTAGTGTTCACTAACTGGCTCCGAGGTTAGCGAGGATTAACTGAAATGACAAGCGGCGTCAGCGAGCGCGGACGGGCGAAAGCCGACCGCCACGCCGCGATCCTGCAGGAGGCGGCCGCGCTCTTCGCCGAGCGCGGGTTCAGCGGCGTGAGTCTTGAGGACATCGGCAGCGCCGTGGGCGTGAGCGGACCGGCGCTGTACCGTCACTTCGCCAACAAGCAGGCGCTGCTGGGCGCCATCCTGGTGCGCGTGAGCGAGCGGCTCCTCAGCGGCGGCCGCGCCGTCGTCGGCGAGCACGAGCGGCCCGCGCAGCAGCTGCGAGCGCTCGTGGCGTTCCACGTCGAGTTCGCGCTGCGCGACGCCGACGTGATCCGCGTCCAGGACCGCGACCTCGGCAGTCTCAGCGACGAGGACCGCCACACCGTGCGACGCCTGCAGCGCGAGTACGTCGAGGTATGGATCGGCATCCTGTCCGCGGTCCATCCGGCGCGCGCGAACGACGACCTCCGGGTTCGCGCCCACGCCTGCTTCGGGCTGATCAACTCCACCCCGCACAGTGTGCGGGCCCTGCGCTCACGTCCGGCCGACGTCGAGGTCCGCGGCATCCTCGAGGCCATGGCGCTCGCGGCCCTCGAGGCCTGACGGGCCCACGTGCCCTACCCTGGAGCGACGATGTCGGGGCACGACGGCAGGACGGACGACGCGGCGCACGGGGGCGCGACGCCGCAGCCGGACGCGCCCGCCGACGGCGGCGACGGCGGGGAGCTGCGGTCCCGCCGCGACTTCCTCAAGCTCGGCGGCATCGCCGCGGCCGGAATGGTGGTCGGCGGCGGCGTGGGAGCGGCGGCCGGCGCGTCGATCGCGTATCAGGCGGGCTACCGCGAGGGATCTGTCGACATCGGCGCCGCGCCCGCGCGGGACGAGCCGGGCTTCGACCACGTCGTGGTGCTCATGGGAGAGAACCGGTCCTTCGACAACATGCTCGGGTGGCTGTACACGCCTGAGACGCTTCCGGCCGGTGAGACCTTCGACGGTCTCGCCTTCGGCGACTACGCCAACACCGCTCCCTCGGGCGAGCGGATCGCCGCCCACCCGTACAGCGGACCGACCGACGAGGTGATGGGCCGGCCGAACCCTGACCCGGGCGAAGAGTTCCCGCACGTCAACACGCAGCTCTTCGGCACGGTCGAGCCGGCATCCAACGCGACGAGTCAGATCGACGCGATGGCCGAGCCCTTCAACGCGCCCCCTGCCGGGACGAAGCCGACCATGTCGGGCTTCGTCCGCGACTATGTCAACAACGTCGCGCGTCTGCGCCACGGCCGCGCGCCCACGCCGGACGAAGCCGCCCACATCATGGGCGGCTTCTCGCCGGAGCAGCTCCCGGTGCTGTCGACCCTCGCCAAGGGGTTCGCAGTCTTCGACGCCTGGTTCGCCGCCGTGCCGTCGCAGACCTACGGCAACCGCTCGTTCTTCCACGCCTCCACGTCGCACGGATTCGTCACCAACAAGCACGGGGGCGGCTACGACAAGTGGCTCGACGCGCCGGCGGCGCCCACGATCTTCAACCGTCTCGAGGACGCGGGGCTTTCGTGGAAGGTGTACTTCGACGAGATGCAGCTGGTCTCCCTCACGGGCATCCTCCATGCGCCGGCGCTCGAGCCGTACTGGCGCACGGGCCGCTTCGGCTACATGTCCGAGTTCTTCGACGATGCCCAGGCGGGACGTCTGCCGGCCTACGCGTTCATCGAACCGCGCCTGGTGTACAACCACAACGACTTCCACCCGCCCGTGGGCGTGTACCGCTCCAGCGAGGTCGACGGGCAGATGGTCGTCGATTCCGCCGTCTCCGACGTGCGCGCCGGCGAGAAGCTGGTCGCGGACGTCTACAACGCGGTCAGGCAGAGCAGCACGCCGGACGGCTCCAACGCGATGAACACCCTCCTGCTGATCACCTTCGACGAGCACGGCGGCACCTACGACCACGTCCCTCCGCCGGCCGCCACCCCGCCCGAAGCGGGCGGCGACGTGGGAGAGATGGGGTTCGCGTTCGACCGCCTGGGAGTTCGCGTCCCGGCGATCGCGGTCTCGGCGTATACGCGCGCGGGGACGATCGTGCACGACGAGCTGCACCATGCCGCCGTCATCGCCACCCTCACGCGCCTGCACGGTCTGCGTCCTCTGACACGACGGGATGCCGAGGCGGGCGACCTGTTCTCGGTCGTGAACCTCGACACCCCGCGCGACCCGGCGACGTGGCCGGTCGTGCATCCGATGTACATGCCGCCCAACCCCCACGAGGACGAGCCGGCGGATCTGGAGTCGGGCCCTCACAGGCACAAGCCGCTGAGCTCTCCCGGGCGCGGCCTGCTGGGCCTTCTGCTCGCGCGCTACGGGCCGCCGGACGCCGCGGAGCCTCAGACGTACGCGGAGGCCTACGACGTGCTGCAGCGGCACGGGCTCGGCCTGTTCTACCCCAAGCGAGCGTGACGGCGGGCCAGGTCCGACGTCACCGCAGCAGCATCGCGCGACCCGGCTCGCGCAGCACGTCCGCCACGTCGACGAGGAACTTCGACCCCTGCTCGCCGTCGACGAGGCGATGGTCGAACGACAGGGCGAGCGTCATGACATCGCGCAGCGCGATCTCGCCCCGGTGCTCCCACGGCTGCCGTCGCACGGCGCCAAGAGCGAGGATGCCCGCCTCGCCGGGATTGAGGATGGGCGTTCCGGCGTCGACGCCGAAGACGCCCACGTTGGTGATCGAGAAGGTGCCGCCGGTCATGTCGCCCGGTGCCGTCTTGCCCGCCCGTGCCGTCTCAGCCAGGGCGCGGATGCGATCCGCGAGCTCGACGAGGGTCAGCTCGTGCGCATCGCGGATGTTCGGCACCACGAGGCCGCGGCCGGTGGCGGCGGCGATGCCGAGATTGACGTAGTGATGCTCGACGATCTCGCCCGCCGCTTCGTCCCAGCGCGAGTTCAGCTCCGGGTGACGGGCGAGTGCCAGACACACCGCCTTGGCCGCCACGGCGAGGATGCCGATGCGATGGTCCTGCAACGACCGGTCGGCGCGCAGCGAGGCGATGAGCTCCGTCGTCGCCGTGACGTCGACGGTGAGGAATGTCGTGACGTGCGGCGCCGTGAAGGCGCTGCGGACCATGGCCTCCGCCGTGTGCTTGCGCACCCCGCGGATGGGGGTGCGCGTCTCCCGGCCACGGGTCTCGCGCCCGTCCTGGGCGGGCGCCGGCTCCCGGTCGATCGTCGGTGCTCCGCCGATCGTCGACGCGCCGACGCGCGCCGCGAACGCTTCGACGTCGGCACGCGTGATGATTCCGCTCGCGCCGGTGGCCTCGACCAGGGCGAGGTCCACGCCCAGCTCCTTGGCGAGCTTGCGCACCGGCGGCGTGGACCTCGGCCGCTCGATGGGCCGGTCGGTCACGTCGCCGAGGTGGATGGCGTCGTGAGGCGCCGCCTCCAGGACGGCGGTGTCGGGCGCGCTTGCGCGCGCGACCCCGGCGGCGCGGGTTCGCCGCCGCGGCCGCCCGGCACCGGCCGGGGCGGCGCCGTACCCGACGAGGTTGGGCTCGGCGGCAGGAGTCGCCTGCGCCGGCGTCGCCGTCTCGGGGGCCACCTCGGCGGCGGGCTCGGGAGCGCTGCTGGTCGACGGCGAGGCGTCCGCGGTGTCGAAGGAGATCAGCACGGAGCCGACGGAGATGACGTCGCCCGCCGCGGCGTGGAGCGCCGTCACCGTACCGGCATACGGTGACGGCAGCTCCACGACGGCCTTCGCCGTCTCCACCTCGGCGATCGTCTGGTTGAGCGCCACCGTGTCGCCCTCGGCGACGAGCCACTGCACGAGCTCCGCCTCGGGCAGGCCCTCGCCCAGATCAGGCAGCCGGAAGTCCTCGGTCATGACGCCTCCACCAGGCCGGTGAGGCTGTTGGGTCTGTCCAGCACGCGATCCACGGCATCCAGGATGCGGTCGAGGTCCGGGAGGTGATGCTTCTCGAGCTTCGCCGGCGGGTACGGGATGTCGTGGCCGGTGACCCGCTGCGGGGGCGCTTCCAGGTAGTGGAAGCAGCGCTCGGTCACGCTCGCGACGAGCTCCGCTCCCACGCCCGCCTCCCGTGCGGCTTCGTGGGTCACCACGACACGACCGGTCTTGCGCACGGACGCGGTCACCGTGCGGTAGTCCACCGGTGAGATCGACCGCAGATCGACGACCTCGATCGACACGCCCTCATCCTCGGCGGCGGTCGCGGCGTCCAGCGCCGTCGAGACCTGGGACCCGTAGGTCAGAAGCGTCACGTCCGAGCCTTCACGGACGACGCGCGCCAGGCCCATCGGGGCTGCGTCGGCGAGCGGGACGTCGAGGTCGACGTCGCCCTTCGTGTGGTACAGCCGCTTGGGCTCGAAGTAGACCACCGGGTCGTCCGACGCGATCGCCTGCCGGAGCATCACGTACGCGTCCTGCGGGTTCGACACCGCCACCACGCGTAGACCCGACGTGTGCACGAAGTACGCCTCGGGCGACTCGCTGTGGTGCTCGGCGGCGCCCACGCCCCCGGCCCACGGGATGCGGATCGTGATCGGCATCGAGACGTTGCCGCGCGTGCGGTAGTGGAGCTTGGCCACCTGGCACACGATCTGGTCGAAGGCGGGATACACGAAGCCGTCGAACTGGATCTCGACCACCGGGCGGTATCCGCGGAACGCCAGCCCGACCGCGGTGCCCATGATGCCGGCCTCCGCCAGTGGCGTGTCGATCACCCGCTGGGCGCCGAACTGGTCGAGCAGCCCGTCGGTGATGCGGAACACCCCGCCGAGCTTGCCGATGTCCTCGCCCATGACGAGCACCTTCGGGTCGTCGGCCATCGCCCGGCGGAGGCCTTCGTTGATGGCCTTGGCCATCGTCAGCTGCGTCATCGCTGCGCCTCCTGCGTTTCGAACCCGTCGAGGTACGCCGCGAACCATGCGCGCTGTTCGTCCAGACCCGCGTGCGGCTCGGCGTACACGTGGTCGAGGACGCTGATCGGCTCGCGCGTCACCGCCTGCATGGCGGCCGCCCGCACCTCGCCCGCGAGCGCGTCCGCGTCGGCCTCGACCCCGGCGGCGAACTCGTCGTCGAACTCGCCCATCCCGCGCAGCAGCGCCTCCACACGCGCGATCGGGTCGCGCCGGCGCCACTGCTCGACCTCCTCCTTGTCGCGGTACCGCGTGGGGTCGTCAGAGGTGGTGTGCGGTCCCATCCGGTAGGTCACCGCCTCGATGAACGCCGGTCCCCTGCCGGAGCGGGCGTGGTCGAGGGCCCACCGCATCGCCGCGAGGCAGGCCAGCACGTCGTTGCCGTCCACCCGCATGCTCGGGATGCCGAAGCCCGGCGCCCGACCCGCGATCGGGTACTTCGCCTGGACGGTGACCGGTTCCGAGATGGCCCACTGGTTGTTGGTGCACACGAACACCGTGGGTGCACGGAAGGAGGATGCGAAGACCAGGGCTTCGTTGACGTCACCCTGACTCGTCGCGCCGTCGCCGAAGTAGGCGACGCTGACCTGGTCGGTGCCGTCGCGCTGGATGCCCATCGCGTAGCCGACCGCGTGCAGCGACTGCGCGCCGATGATGATCTGCGGGGTGGCGGCGTTGATGTCGTACGGGTTGTAGGTCGACAGCTCCTCGCCGCGCCACGCGAGCACGTAGTCCGCGGGACGCGCGCCACGGGCGTAGACGACGCCGGTCTCCCGGTAGCTGGGGAAGGCGAAGTCATCGGCTCGGAGGGCACGCGCGGTGCCGATCTGCGCGGCCTCCTGCCCGAGGCACGGCGGCCACAGGCCCAGCTGCCCCTGCCGCTGCAGGGCGACCCCCTCCTTGTCGATGCGTCTGACGAGCACCATGTCGCGATAGAGACTGCGCAGGAACGCTGCGTCGACGTCCTGCACCCAGCGATCCAGCTCCGCGTCGGCGAGGCGCTCGCCGTCGGGGCTCACCAGGCGTGCGACGTCCTCGATGTCGGTGCCGAGGTCAGCGGTGGGGCCAAGGGTGTGCGTCATCGTCATCACTCCTCATGCGGTACTCCCTCGTGAGGAGCCGCGTCGGTTCGCCGGCTTCGTCGCCGGTCAGCCCGAGAGTACGACGGCAACGCACGACGCTCAAGCATGTGGATGGTTCTTGAGCACGATGACAAATGCGCTTCCCCCAGACCGTGCTACCGTTTGGCACTATGGCCGCTCTGGACCACGTCGACCTCGAGCTTCTCGCCGCCCTCTCGACAGACCCCCGCGCCACCGTCGTGGCGCTCGCCGAGCGACTGGGCCTGTCACGCAACACCGTCCAGGCGCGCATGGCGCGGTTGGAGCGCTCCGGCGTTTTCCTCTCGTACGAGCGAGCGATCTCGTCTTCGTCGCTGGGGTTCCCCATCGAGGCGTTCATCAGTGTCATCGTTCGCCAGGCGGACCTCCCGCGCATCAGCGTCGAGCTCGCTCGCGTCCCCGAGGTCGTGCAGGCACATGGCCTCTCAGGTCAGGTCGACCTGCTGGTCCGGGTGGCCTGCCGCGACACGCGGCATCTGTTCGACACCGACGCGCGCATCCTCTCCATCGAGGGCGTCGAGCGCACCGAGACCTCGCTGGTCATGGGCGAGGTGATCCCCCACCGGGTGACTCCGCTCATGGAGCTGGCGCGACGGGGCTCCTGACCGCCGGGGCGGCATCCTTCCGCGCTGAGTCGGCTTCCGCGCGCACGAGCACGACCCCGACGAGGATCAGCGCCCCGCCGACGAACTGAACGGGCCCGGGGACTTCGCCGAGGAAGAGCCACGCGAACGCGAGGGCGAACAGCACTTCGGACAGTCCGACGAAGGACGCCACGCGCGAGCCGATTCGCGGCACGGCCATGACGCCGAGCGCGTAGCCGAGCGTCGTGGCCACCCCCGCGACCCACAGCAGCGGGACGAACCACGCCACCTCGGTCCCCGCCAGGACGACGATCACGTCGGGAGCGCGGAAAGGCAGGAGCCCGCTCAGGCACAGGACGCCCACGATGGCTGCGCCGGTCAGCAGGCCGCCGGACGCGAGGGCGAGAGGCGGAAGGTCGTCCCCGGCGCGCTCGGAGATCACGAAGTACGCGCAGACGCACAACGCGGCACCGAGGGCGAGGAGGGTCCCGACGAGGTCGAACGCGGCTCCGGAGATGTCGACGACGAGCACGAGCCCGACGATCGCGACGAGCGATCCCCACAGGACGAGGGCCGATGGCGCCCGGCGGGTGCGGATCCACACGAACGCGACGAGCAGGACGGGGGCGAGGTACTGGATCAGCAGCGCCACGGCCACCGGCATGCGCTGCATCGCGGAGAAGAAGAACAGCTGGCAGCCCAGGACGGGCATCAGTCCGAAGGCGAGGATGATCCTTCCGTGCCGCCGCAGCAGACCGGGCTGGCGTCTCACGGCCATCACGAGAGCCGGCGCGAGGATCAGGCCTGCGACGCCCATGCGCACCAGCAGCGCCGCCCCCAGCGACCATCCGGCCTCGAGCAGCGGCTTGACGAAGGGGCCGCTGGAGGAGAAGGCCAGCGCCGAGGCGAGCCCCAGGACCAGCCCGCTGGTGCGCGCGCGGCGACGGGCGATGTCGTGCACCACGACGCCGGCCAGTGGGATCGAACCGGTGGAAGCTGTCATGGGCGACATCCGACTGTCAGGGGCGAAGCATGCGTACGATGATGACAGTAGCCACCCGGGTTGTCAGGAGTCAATGTGGTATTCATCCATGACACGCAGCGGAGTCTCGCCGCCGCCGCGCACCTGGTCAACACGCTTCCGGGATTCGACGACGAGGACGCGCTGACCAGCGGCGAGGATCTGGAGGCGTTCCTCTCGGCGCACCCGTACACCGGCGCCATCCGTCGCGACGAGGCGGAGCTCGAAGCCCTTCGCGGCATCCGGCCGCGGCTGCGTCGGCTCTGGGAGGTGGATCGGGAGCACGCCGTGCCGCTGGTCAATGACATGCTTCGCGACGGTCACGCCCTCCCCCGCCTGGTCATCCACGACGGCTTCGACTGGCACGTGCACGCTACCTCCGACGATGCGCCGCTGGCCACCCGAATCCTGGTCGAGACCGCGATGGCGTTCGTCGACGTCATCCGCTCGGACCAGTACGACCGCATCCGGCTGTGCTCCGCCGATGACTGCGACAGCGTCTACGTGGACTTCTCGAAGAACGGCTCGAAACGCTACTGCGACACCGGCAACTGCGGCAACCGCATGAACGTCATCGCCTATCGTCGTCGGAAGGCGCGAGGAACCGTCTGATCGCCGCGGCGGCCGGCGCAGGCGTCTCGTAGTGGATCAGGTGGCCGACCTCGGGGATCTCCACCAGCTGTGCGTCGGGGAACAGGCGCGCAAGGCGCCGTTCGGCCTCGATGGGCGTGATGTCGTCACGTTGTGCGGCGACCAGGAGCGTCGGCTGCGGGATGCGAGGAGCGAAGGCGCGCACGTCGTGCGAGACCGACGCCACGAACGCGTCGTGCAGCACGTCGCGGTCGGCGAACCGTGAGAAGTAGGTGTCGTGCTGTTCGTGGACGAAGCGCCGCAGCAGCCGGTCCCTGGTCTTCGCCATGGAGATGCTCATCACCCGCACGATGAGTCCGTTGCGCAGCAGCGCCTCGCCGAGGGGACGAGGCAGCCGGGCGCCGGCCCAGTAGTAGAAGACCGCCAGGCGGGTGAGCATCCCCCGCGGGCCCTCGAGCGCCGGAGCGCCGATCGGGTTCACCAGGATGACGCGCGGCGTCGGGAGTCCGTCGGCGACCGCGGCGGCGACGACGATGGAGCCGAACGAGTGCCCCAGGATGACGGCTCCGGGCGCGACCGCGTCCACGAATGCCGTCAGCCATTGCGCGTACAGGCGGAGGTCATGCCGCCGGTGCGGGATCGGCGGCGTCTCGCCGAATCCCGGCAGGTCGGGTGAGATCACCCGGACCTCGGGCAGATGGGCCACGACGGGTTCGAGCCCGTGATGCTCGCCGCGGAAGCCGTGCACCGCGACGATCGTCGTGGACGCGTCCTCGGGACCGTACGCCCAGTACGACGTCGCGGAGCCGAGGATCATGGCCTCCCGCCGCGTCACCGGCAGGTCGTCGAGCAGCTGCGCGTACGGGTTGGCGACGGTCACACCTCGAGTCTACGAGCCGCTCCGATCAGGGTGAGCGGGTCGCACCGCCCCGGCCCGCCCGCTGCGGCGGACCCGGCGGGAACACGAAGACCCCGTCCGAGGACGGGGTCTTCCAGGCGACGGGGCTTACTTGGAGCCGCCGCCGAAGTTCTTGAAGCGCTGGTTGAACTTCTCGACGCGACCGGCCGAGTCGAGGATGCGCTGCTTGCCCGTGTAGAACGGGTGCGAGGCGGACGAGATCTCGACGTCGATGACGGGGTACTCGACGCCGTCGAGCTCGATGGTCTTGTCGCTGCTCACCGTCGAGCGGGTGAGGAAGGTGTCGCCGGAGCCGAGGTCGCGGAACACGACGGCACGGTACTCGGGGTGGATGTCAGTCTTCATGATGATCCTTTGAGGAGTGTGTCCTGGATTTTGCCAGGACGGTCAAAGTCTGCGGTGCGAGCGCACCAAAGAGCGATTCTATCAGGCGATGGGCGCCTCGGCGGAATCGCGCCGTGCGATCTCAGCGCGCCGCGCGGGCGGCGTACCGGCCGCCATCCTCCGTGAGCTTGATCGGCACGCCGAACGTCTCGCTGAGCGCGTCGCCGGTGAGCGTCTGGGCGATGGGTCCGGATGCCACCGCCCGGCCGTCCGCGAGCAGGAGCACGTGGGTGAACCCCAGCGGGATCTCCTCGACGTGGTGGGTGACCATGATCATCGCGGGCGTCGTGGGAGCCTGCGCGTATCCGCCCAGGAGCTCCAGGAGCTCCTCGCGCGCGCCGAGGTCCAGGCTCGCCGTGGGCTCGTCCAGCAGCAGCAGTTCGGGGTCGGTCATGACCGCGCGTGCGATCTGGACGCGCTTCTGCTCGCCGTCGCTGAGGGTGCCGAACGTGCGATCGGCCAGGTGGTCCAGTCGCCACTCCGCCAGGACGCGCAGCGCGCGACGCTCGTCGATGTCCTCGTAGTCCTCGCGCCAGCGCCCGAGCACCGAGTACGCCGCGGTCAGCACGACGTTGAGCACCGTCTCCTCCGGAGGCACGCGGCGGGCCATCGCGGACGAGGCGAACCCGATGCGCGGCCGCAGCTCGAACACGTCTGTGCGGCCGAGCCGCTCGCCGAGGATGGACACGACGCCTGACGTCGGATGCATCAGCGTGTCGGCCAGCTGCAGGACGGTGGTCTTCCCGGCGCCGTTGGGTCCGAGGATGACCCAGCGCTGGTCGTCGCGAACGTTCCAGTCCAGGTGGTCGACGATGTTCCGGGCGTTTCGGCGGACGACGACGTCGGAGAATTCGAGCACCTGGGGCATGCCGTTAGCCTATCGGCCGCGCGCCGCGACCTCCGCGTACAGCGCCGCCGTCTGCTCCGCGATCCTGGCCCAGCTGAAGTCCTCGGTCGCCCGCCGACGACCCGCCGCCCCGTAGGCGCGCGCCTGCTCGGGGTCGCTGACGACCTCCGTCAGCACGCGCGCGAGGTCGGCGACGAAGCGCTCGGGATCCAGCGGCGTTCCCGTGCCGTCCTGCACCTGCTCGATGGGGACGAGTCGGCCCGTCACGCCGTCGACGACGACCTCGGGGATGCCGCCGGTCGCCGTGCCGACGACCGCCGCCCCGCACGCCATCGCCTCGAGGTTGACGATGCCGAGCGGTTCATACACCGACGGGCAGACGAATGTCGTGGCCGCCGACAGGATGGCGCTCAGCTCGTGCCGTGACAGCATGCGATCCAGCCAGACCACGCCCTGACGACCGGCCTGCAGCCCGCGCACGAGATCCTGCACCTCGGCCATGATCTGCGGCGTGTCGGGAGCTCCGGCGCAGAGCACGACCTGCACGTCGGCGGGGAGCCGCTCGGCGGCGCGGAGGAAGTACGGAAGGCCCTTCTGACGTGTGATGCGCCCCACGAAGACCACGGACGGCCGGGCGGGATCGATCCCGAAGCCGGTGAGCAGCTCGGCATCGTCGACCGGGTGCCACGCCGACACGTCGATGCCGTTGTAGATGACACGCACCTTGGCAGGATCCAGATCGGGGTAGCTGCGGAGGATGTCGGCGCGCATGCCCTCGCTCACGGCGACGATCGCGGCCGCTCCCTGATACGCGGTGCGCTCGATCCAGCTCGAGACGGCGTACCCCCCGCCGAGCTGCTCGGCCTTCCACGGGCGCAGCGGCTCCAGGCTGTGCGCGGTGACGATGTGCGGGATGCCGTGCAGCAGCGAAGCGAGGTGGCCGGCGAAGTTGGCGTACCAGGTGTGGCTGTGCACCACGTCGGCGCCGGCGACGTCTGTCACGATCGCCAGGTCCGTCCCCAGCGTCTGGACCGCCGCGTTCGCCCCGGCGAGTTCGGCCGGGACCGAGTACGACGTCGTGCCGGCCTCGTCACGCTCGGCGCCGAACGCGCGCACCCGCACGTCGACGCCGTCACGATCCCGCCCCGGCTCCCGCAGCGCCTTGACCAGTTCTGTGACGTGGACACCCGCTCCCCCATAGATCTCGGGCGGGTACTCCTTGGTCACGACATCGACGCGCATGCCACGAACGCTAGTACACGCGCAACCCCCGTGCAGCCGGTGGCCCGCCCGGGGCGCGGGCCCTAGTGTTGTGCCATGCCAGGAGCGCCCAAGGTCTTCGGAATCATCCTCGCCGGCGGCGAGGGCAAGCGGCTGATGCCTCTGACCGCGGACCGCGCCAAGCCCGCCGTGCCGTTCGGCGGCCAGTACCGACTGATCGACTTCGCGATCTCGAACCTGATCAACTCCGGGCTGCGTCAGATCGTCGTCCTGACCCAGTACAAGTCGCACAGCCTCGACCGGCACATCTCCCAGACCTGGCGCATGTCGGCACTCCTGGACTCGTATGTCGCCTCGGTGCCCGCGCAGCAGCGCCTGGGCAAGCGCTGGTTCTCCGGGTCCGCCGATGCCATCCTGCAGAGCCTGAACCTCATCAACGACGAGCAGCCCGACATCGTCGTGGTCATCGGCGCCGACCACGTCTACCGCATGGACTTCCGGCAGATGCTGGCGGCGCACCTGGAATCGGGCGCCCGCGCCACGGTCGCCGGCATCCGGCAGCCGATCTCGCTCGCCAACCAGTTCGGCGTCATCGACGTCGATCAGGAGGACGCGGTGAAGATCAACCAGTTCCTGGAGAAGCCCCTCAACGCCACCGGTCTCGCCGACGCGCCCGACCAGGTGCTCGCCTCCATGGGGAACTACATCTTCGACGCCGATGCGCTGATCGAAGCCGTCGAAGCCGACGGCGAGATCCCGACGTCCAACCACGACATGGGCGGCGACATCATCCCCTACTTCGTGGGCCGAGGCGAAGCGGGCGTGTACGACATGAACCGCAACGACGTGCCGGGATCCACCGACCGCGACCGCTACTACTGGCGCGACGTGGGAACGATCGACTCGTTCTACGACGCCCATCGCGATCTGATCGCGACCCTGCCGATCTTCAACCTGTACAACACCGACTGGCCGATCCACTCCCAGGCGGTCAACTCCCCTCCGGCGAAGTTCGTGCGCGACTCGGTCGGGCGCATCGGCAACGCGATCGATTCGATCGTCTCGCTCGGCTCGGTCCTGTCGGGCACCCACCTCGAGCGCAGCGTCGTCGGACCGTGGACGCTCGCCGATGGCGGCTCCACCATCACCGACTCCGTCCTCTTCGACCACGTCCACGTCGGCGCCGGGGCGCGCATCCACCGGGCGATCCTCGACAAGAACGTCGTCCTCGAGGACGGCGCGACGGTCGGGGTGGATCGCGAGCGCGACCTGGCGCGCGGCTTCACCGTCACCGACAGCGGGATCACCGTCGTCGGGAAGGGCGTGCGCGTCGAGCGCTGATGCGCGCGGGCGCGGCCGGCGTCCATGTCGACGGACGCGCTCCCGCTAGCGTGGAGGGATGCCCGACGCCCCTGCCCGCCTGCTTGTCGTCCTCGATGCCGATTCCACGCTGATCCGCAACGAGGTCATCGAACTCCTCGCCGACGAGGCGGGCCGCGGCCCGGAGGTGGCCGCCGCCACCGAGGCCGCGATGCGCGGCGAGGTGGACTTCGCCGCGAGCCTGAGGTCGCGCGTCGCCGCGCTCGAGGGGGTGCCTGTCGCGGCGTTCGCGCGCGTGCTGGCCCGCATCGAGCCGACACCCGGCGTCCGGGAGCTCATCGACGCGGTGCACGAGCGCCGCGGTGTCGTCGGCGTCGTCTCCGGCGGGTTCCACGAGATCCTCGACACGGTGGCGCCGGACCTGGGCGTGGACACCTGGCGCGCGAACCGGCTCTCGACCGCGAACGGGACGCTCGACGGCGCCGTGGACGGGGACATCGTGGATGCCGAGGCCAAGGCCGCGGCGCTGCGGGAATGGGCGCACGAGCTCGGCGTGCCGCTTGCCCGCACGATCGCCGTCGGCGACGGCGCCAACGACCTGCTCATGATGGAAGCGGCAGGACTCGGCGTGGCCTTCAACGCCAAGCCCGCGGTGCGCGGCCGCGCGGATGTCGTCGTCCAGCCGGTCGATCTCGCGGAGGTCATCGCGCTGCTGCCGTGACGCCCCCGGTGTCGGCGGTGCCGGGTACATTCGCCCCATGCACATCATCCTCATCCCCGGCCTGTGGCTCGACGCGTCGACGTGGGGCGAGGTGACGCCCGCCCTCGAGGCAGCCGGGCACACGACGCATCCGCTCACGATGCCGGGCCTCGGAGCCCCGGCGAGCCAGTCGTCCGAGATCGGGATCGGCGACTGGGTGCGCGCGGCGGTCGCCGAGGTCGACCGTCTCGACGGCGACGTCGTGCTCGTCGGCCACTCCGGAGGCGGGAACGTCGCCTACGGCGCCCTCGACGCGCGCGTCGACCGCGTGGCGCGCATCGTGTTCCTCGACACGTTCCCGCCCACCGACGGCGCGTCCATCTGGGAGTTCCCCATCGTCGACGGCGTCATCCCGTTCCCCGGGTGGGAGGCCTTCGACGAGTCCGAGATCGCCGACCTGGACCCGCAGAAGCGCGCGGCAGCAGCGGCGCGCATGCAGTCGGTGCCTCAGCGAGTGCCCACCGACCCGCTTTCGCTAAGCGACGAGCGGCGCCGTGCCGTGCCCGCGACCATGATCACGAGCACGGTCTCCGAGGCGCAGATCCGCGAGATCATCCAGCAGGCGCCGGCATGGGCGTCCGAGCTCGCGGCGCTCGAGCACCTCGACATCGTGCAGCTCCACGCGCACGGCGAACCCACCGGCCACTGGCCGCAGTTCTCCAAGCCGGGCGCCGTGGCCGAGGCGATTCTGGCGGCGCTTCGCTGATACCGGTCGTCGCGCGGCCGGACGTCAGCCGCCGTGGGTCAATGACCCATGCCCAGTCCCCCGTCCACGGGGATGACCGCGCCGGAGATGTAGGCGGCCTCGTCGGAGGCGATCCACGCGACCACACCGGCCACCTCGTCGGCCGTGGCGAAGCGGCCCGCGGGGATGTTCCGCTTGTACTCCGCCTGCGTGTCCTCGGGCAGCTCGGCGGTCATGTCGGTCTCGATGAATCCGGGCGCGACGACGTTCGCGGTGATGCCCCGACCGCCGAGCTCGCGGGTCAGCGACCGGGCGAAGCCGACGAGCGCGCTCTTGGACGCGGCGTAGTTGATCTGACCCGCCGAGCCGTACAGGCCGACGACGCTCGAGATGAGGACGACGCGACCCCACTTCGCGCGCATCATGCCCTTCGACGCGCGCTTGACCACGCGGAACGCGCCACCGAGGTTGGTGGACACGACGGTGTCGAAGTCCTCCTCGGTCATGCGGACCAGCAGCGTGTCCTTCGTGATCCCGGCATTGGCGACCACGATCTCCACGGGGCCCAGCGTGCTCTCCACCTCGGTGAACGCGGCATCGACGGCTGCGGCGTCCGTCACGTCCGCCCGCACGGTCAGGGTGCCTTCCGGGCCTTCGCCGGAACGGGCGGTGACGGCGACGCGATACCCCAGCGCGACGAAGCGCTCCGCGATGGCGCGGCCGATGCCGCGGTTCCCACCGGTGACGAGGACGACGCGATCGCTGGACATGATGATGCTCCCGGGCTCGAACGGACCGGACCAGCCTACCGGCGCGCCGATTGACACCTTGTGCCGCACGCTGGAACGCTGGAGGACAGACGTCCCAGAAAGGTCGATCGTGAGCGACAACACTCCCGGCAGCTCCACCCCCGAACCCAATGCCCACGCGAACGAGCAGGGCGCGGGTCCGCAGCCGGCCGCACCGACGCCCGGGAGCCGGGATGCACACGTCCCGCCCTCCGCGCCTCCGGGGGGCTACACCGGCGCCCACGGGCAGCCGCCGGCACAGGGCGCGTACCCTCCTCCGCCGGCGGGCGCGTACCCCGCAGTAGGGCAGAGCGCCTACCCGCCCGCGTACGGAGCGCCCGGCGCGGCACCGGGCTATCCCGCCTACGGCGCTGCGCCGGCGTACGGCTACGGCGCTCAGCCCAAGACGAACGTCCTCGCGATCGTCTCCCTCATCGCATCGATCGTCGGCCTCATCGGCATCCTGCCGATCATCGGATCGATCGGCGCCGTCGTGACCGGACACATCTCGCTGCACCAGCTGAAGACCAGCGGCGAGAACGGCCGCGGCATGGCGTTGGCCGGCACGATCGTGGGCTACGTCGGACTGGGCCTGTGGATCATCGGCATGATCGTGGTGTTCTCACTCCTGGCGTGGGCCGCGAGCCAGGGCGGCCGCGTGGGCTACAGCAGCCTCTGACGGCGCCGGCACGGTGCTTCCGGCGTACGCTGGAAGCACCGTGAAGAGTTCGCACCACGCCCCTTCGGCCACGTCGCTGCCTCGCGCCCCGCGCGACGAAGCGGGCGCGCGCTCGATCCGGTACCTCATCATGATGGGGATCCGCATCGCGTGCTTCGTGCTCATGGTGCTGATCACCCCGTACGGCTGGTACACGTGGGTGTTCGCGGCCGCCGCGATCTTCCTGCCCTACGTCGCGGTCGTCACGGCCAACGTCGGACACGAGGCGCGCCGCGACCGGCCGGAGGACCCGAAGGGCGCCCTGCCGGCGACGGCGGCGCCGGTCCCGCCTGCCGAGCAGCGCATCATCCGCATCGAGGAATCCCGTCCCCAGCCGCCGCGCACCGATCCGTCCCAGCATCCGGACGCGTCGGCATGAGCGACGCGGCTCACGCGCCGGCGGATGCCACGTGCTCGCGGGCGGGATGCCGTGCGGCGGCGCGCTGGCGGATCGACTGGCGCAACCCGCGCATCCACGCCGCCGATCGCACGAAGACCTGGGTCGCCTGCGACGACCATGTCGGCTACCTCGAGACGTTCCTGGCGGCCCGCGACTTTCCCGTGACGGTGACCCCGCTGCAGCGCGAGGCGGCGCCGTCATGACCCGCGCCATGAGCATGCAGGACCTGCCGAAGGCCGGCCGGTGGAGCATCTACATCGCCCTGGCGGTGCTGTTCGCGGTCGCGTGCGCCTTCCTGTCCAACTGGCAGTTCTCCCGCAACGAGCAGCGCTCCGAGCAGCTGGCCCTCGTCGAGGCGAACTACGACGCTCCCCCGGTGCCGCTCGACGAGCTGATCCCCGCCGGCGGCGAGCTGGATCCCGGCGACCAGTGGCGCCCGGTGCGCCTGGTCGGCACCTACCTTCCCGACGACACACTGCTCGTCCGCAATCGCCCGCACGGCGGCACCGCGGCCTTCGAGGTGCTGGTGCCGTTCCGGGCTGCGGACGGTCGTGTGCTGCTGGTGAACCGGGGATGGGTGCCACCGGGCGACGACGCGCCTGTGCCGGAGACCGTTCCGGCGCCTCCCGCCGGACAGACGACCGTCGTCGTACGGCTCCGTGCCGCCGAGCCGGTCCCGGCCTCAGGCAGGTCCGCTCCCGAGGGGCAGGTGCCGACGATCGCGCCGTCTCTCGTGGCCGACCGCATCTCCGCCTCCGCTGCCGAGGCGCTCGAGCGCAGCGCGTACGGCATCGTCGTCTCAGAGGACCCTGCACCGGCGTCGATGCCGAAGCCCCTCGAGGACCCGTCGGAGGATCCGGGACCGCACCTGTCCTACGCCATCCAGTGGATCCTCTTCGCCGTCATGGGCTTCGTCTTCATCGGGTACGTCATCCGCACCGAGCGGCGGCACCGCCGGGAGGAGGAGGACGACGACGGCACGCCGCATCCGTCCCCCGCTCCGACGCGCCGGCGGCGGGACCGGGATGCGGAGATCGAGGACGCCCTCGTCGACGCGGCCCGTCGCTGAGCGCCCGTCAGGCCAGCGTGACCAGGTCGGCGTAGTCGCGGCCCCAGATGTCCTCGACGCCGTCGGGCAGGATCAGCACACGCTCGGGGTTCAGCGCCTCGACCGCGCCCTCATCATGCGAGACCAGGATGACCGCGCCCTCGTAGTGCGCGAGAGCGCTGAGGATCTCCTCCCGCGAGGCGGGGTCGAGGTTGTTGGTCGGCTCGTCGAGAAGCAGCACGTTGGCACTGGAGACCACGAGCGTCGCCAGCGAGAGGCGCGTCTTCTCGCCACCGGAGAGGACGCCTGCGGGCTTGAGCACATCGTCGCCGGTGAACAGGAACGACCCCAGCACCTTCCGCGCGTCCGTGGCGGTGATGTGCGGCGCAGCGGACATCATGTTGTCCAGCACCGAGCGGCTCACGTCGAGGTTCTCGTGCTCCTGCGCGTAGTAGCCGATCTTCAGGCCGTGGCCCGGTTCGACGACGCCGGTGTCGGGACGGTCGACGCCGGCGAGGATGCGCAGCAGCGTCGTCTTGCCCGCGCCGTTCAGCCCCAGGACGACGACCTTGGAGCCGCGGTCGATGGCGAGATCCACGTCCGTGAAGATCTCCAGCGATCCGTACGACTTCGACAGGCCCGACGCGGTGAGGGGCGTCTTGCCGCACGGCGCCGGCTTCGGGAACCGGAGCTTGGCCACGCGATCGTCCTGGCGGACCTCCTCCAGCCCAGACAGCAGCTTCTCGGCGCGGGCGACCATCTGGTGCGCCGCCGCGGCCTTGCTGGCCTTCGCCCCGAACTTCGCAGCCTGCTGCTGCAGAGCCGTGGCCTTCTTCTCCGCGTTGGCGCGCTCCTTCTTGCGACGCTCCTCGTCGGCCACCCGCTGACGCAGGTAGTTCTTCCAGTTCATGTTGTAGATGTCGATGACCTGGCGGTTCGCATCGAGGTAGAACACCCGGTTCACCGTCTCGCCGACGAGCTCGACATCGTGGCTGATCACGATGAGCCCGCCCTTGTAGCCCTTGAGGAAGTCGCGCAGCCACACCACGCTGTCGGCATCCAGGTGGTTCGTCGGCTCGTCGAGGATCATCGTGCCCGCATCCGAGAAGAGGATCCGGGCGAGCTCGATGCGGCGGCGCTGTCCGCCGGAGAGCGTCTTGAGAGGCTGGTCGAGGATGCGGTCGGGAAGCGACAGATTGTGCGCGATCGAGGCTGCCTCCGCTTCGGCGGCGTAGCCCCCCAGCGCCTCGAACCGTTCGGTGAGGTTCGCGTATCGGCGCATCGCCCGCGCGGCGGCGTCGACATCGTCGCTGGCCATGGCCAGGGATGCCTCGTGCATGCCTATGGCGAGCGTTCCCAGCCCGCGCGCATCCAGGATCCGGGTGCGGGCCAGCATCTCGGGATCACCCGACCGCGGGTCCTGCGGCAGATAGCCCAGCTCGCCGGCGCGCTCCACCCGACCGGCCGAGGGAAGGACGTCCCCGGCCAGCACCTTGGTCAGCGTGGTCTTGCCGGCGCCGTTGCGCCCGACCAGACCGATCTTGTCACCGTCGGACACGCGGAACGACACGTCCGACATGAGCACGCGGGCGCCCACGCGGATCTCGAGATCGTGCACGGCGAGCACAGCGAACGTCCGTTTCGTCGATGGATGAGTGGCAGTGGCCGAACGGCCAGCCTCCCAGTATAGGTCGCCTGCGCCTCGTGCCCGGCCGCGGGCGAGGTGTGGGGATGACACAGCGATGCGGCGGTTCTCTGGTGCACGGCATCCAAGGGCGTCACGCCGCCGCGTCCTAGGCTGAGTGCCATGTCAACCATCGCCGCCGCACCGCCTCGTCGCGTGCTCGCCGACGTCATCGCCCGTCCGTCCTCACGTCTGCGCGCCCTGACCCTGGACGCTGGACTCGTCGTCTCCGGCGCCGCCGTGGTCGCTCTGCTCGCTCAGGTGGAGGTCCCGCTGTGGCCGGTGCCCATCACCGGTCAGACGCTCGGCGTAATCGTGGTCGGCGCCGCCCTCGGCGCGTGGCGGGGTGCTGCGGCGCTGCTGACCTATCTGATCGCGGGCCTTGCCGGCCTCCCCGTCTTCGCCGGCTTCACCGGCACGGTCGCGGCCGTGGCCAAGCCGAGCTTCGGGTACATCATCGGCTTCGTCGTCGCTGCCTTCGTCGCCGGGTGGTTCGCGCAGCGTGCGTGGGACCGCCGGCCGGCGCTCGCCTTCGTCGGCTTCGCCGCCGCCAGCGTCGTGCCCTTCCTCTTCGGCATCCCTTACATGGCGCTGATCCTCAACGTCGTGCTCGGCCTGGACTACTCCGTCGGTGAAATGCTGGAGGCGGGACTCCTGCCGTTCATCCTCGGCGGCCTGATCAAGGCCGCCCTCGCCGCCGCCGTCATCCCCGGCGCGTGGGCTCTCGTCCGGAAGGCGGACGCCGGCACGCCGTGAGCGGATGCCGCACCCGGCATCCCACGACGCGAGAGCCCCCGACCTCAAGGCCGGGGGCTCTCGCGGTGCGGGCGCGCGTCAGCCTCGGGCGACCGCGGTGGCCGCGGCGAGCTGCTCGACGATGTCCGGCAGGATCCAGGGCAGTGTCAGCGCGGTCGGCGAGATGGCCGCCACGTTCTCCTCCCCGACGATCGCACCGACGGCCCCTGCGGACACCGCGGGGATGATCTTCGTGCGGTCCGACGTGAGGAAGGTCTCAAGCTCGTCCTCGCTGTCGACCTGCGTGAAGATGACCTCGGCGTCGATCTGATCCAGGTTCTCGCTGGATACGGTGGTGTAGAAGGTCGACTCGCCGGTGTCGAGGGCGGTCACGGCGTCGGCGGTGACGAAGCCGAGGTCCTCGAGGATCTCCACGCGCGGGTCGGCAGGCAGGTAGAGGTAGAACGTGTCGACGTCGTCAGCGGCATAGGCGATGGTCGTGCCTTCGAACTCCGGATGCTCGGCGGCCGCGTCGGCGACCTGCTGGTCGAGGTCCGCCAGGAGCTGGTCGGCTTCGGACTCCAGCCCGAGCGCCTTTCCGGTCTCGGTGATGACGTCGCGCCACGGCGTCGACCACACCGCCTCTTCGGGCGCGACGACCGGGATGCCTGCGGCGGTGACGGCGTCGTACTCCTCCTGCGTCAGTCCGGAGTACGGCGCGATCAGGACGTCGGGGTCCGCCGCGAGGAGCTCTTCGACCGAGAGCTCGAACGAGGCGTTGTCGAGGATCACCGGCTCCTCGCCGCCGAGGTCGGCGAGGGCGTCCTCGACCCACGGGGTGATGCGGTTGTCACCCCCGCCGTAGTCCATGGATGCCACGGCAACGGGGACGATCCCGAGGGCCAGCACCGCGTCGGTGGCGCCCCAGCCCCACGTGGCGACGCGCTCGGGCGCCTCCTCGATGATGGTCTCGCCGTACATGTGCTCGAAGGTCACGGGGAAGCCTTCGCTCGAGCCGGAGGGGGCGTCGGCGTCGCTGGAGGTCGCGGGCGTGGCGGCGCCGGCGCATCCGCTCAGCACGAGGCCGCCGGCGACCGTCAGCGCAGCCAGCGCGGACAGTCGGGAGGTGAGTGCGGACATGGTGGTTCCTTTCAGTGGCGTCACGCCTCGTCGGCCGCGGCGTGCGCGCCGCCGGGGACGGGGATGACGAGGGGGGTCGAGGTCAGGGGGTCGGGCATGACGAGGGCGTCCAGGTCGAAGGCCTGCGCGACGACGTCGCTGGTGAGGACGTCGGCGGGGGCTCCGTGCGCGACGACGCGGCCGCGGCTCATCACGACGAGATCGTCCGCGTAGCGGGCGGCGAGGTTGAGCTCGTGGAGGACCACGACGATCGTCGTGCCGTCCGTGCGGTTCAGCGTGCGCAGCAGGTCGAGCACCTCGATCTGGTGGCTGAGGTCGAGGAAGGTCGTGGGTTCGTCCAGCAGCAGGATGCGCGGTTCCTGCGCGAGCGCCATCGCGATCCAGACGCGCTGGCGCTGACCGCCCGAGAGGTCGCCGACGGGCCGGTCCGCCAGCGCCGCCACGCCCGTCTTCGCCATCGCGTCGTCGACGCGGGCGGTGTCCGCGGCGCTCCAGCGCTGGAAGACGCCGCGGTGCGGATGACGCCCACGCGAGACCAGCTCTGCCACCGTGAGGCCCTCGGGGGCGCTCGGATGCTGCGGGAGGAGCCCGACGCTCTGCGCGAAGCGCCGCCGCGGGAGCGTCGCGGTGTCGACGCCGTCGAGCTCGACGCGTCCGCCCAGCGGCGGATTCACCCGTGCCAGCACGCTGAGCAGCGTCGACTTCCCGCACGCATTGGCGCCGATGATCATCGTGATGCGCCCGGGGGCGATCTCCAGGTCGAGGTCCTCGATAACGCGACGGCCGGGGTACCCCGCGGTCAGCCCGCGGGCGGTCAGACGAGGGGCGGATGCGGAAGTCACAGCTGTCTTCCTTTCGACGTCGCAAGCAGCCACAGCAGGAAGATCGCCCCGATGGCGCCTGTGACCACGCCGACGGGCATGGCGTAGCCGGGGATGGCGAACTGGGCGACGATGTCGGCCGCCGCCAGCAGCGCCGCTCCGACCGCCGCGCTCGTGCCCACGGCCACCGCGCCATGTCCGAGCAGCGGGCGTGCGATCGCCGGAGCGCACAGTGCGATGAACGAGATCGGCCCTGCGAACGCGCACGTGACGGCGGTCAGCAGCACGGCGGTGAGCACCGTCACGACCTTCACCGTCGAGGCGCGCACGCCCAGCGACGCGGCCGTCGCGGACCCCATCTGCACGATCGGGAGCCAGCGTGCGCAGGCGACCACGGCGGGAAGTGCGGCGACGGTCACCACGGCGACGGTGAGGACGTTCCACCACGGCGTCGAGGCGAGGCTCCCGGTGAGCCAGATCAGCGCCGCCTGCGCGAGTTCGACCTGAGCCCTCACCATCAGGAAGCTCGTGACCGCGGTGCACAGGAACGCCACGCCGACGCCTGCGAGGATCAGCCGGTAGCCGCCGTCGGATCGGTGGTGGCCCGCCAACAGCAGGAACGACGCCACGACGAGGCCGCCGGCGAACGCGGCGACGGCCAGCAGCGGTCCGCCGATGCCGAGCACCAGCAGGGCGAAGACGGCGGCGACGCCGCTGCCTCCCGAGATGCCCAGAAGGTCCGGGCTCGCCAGCGGGTTGCGCAGCAGCGCCTGCAGCAGCGCACCGGCGGCGCCCAGCGCCGCCCCGACCACCAGCGCCATCGCCAGCCGGGGTGCGCGCACCTGGAAGATGACGTACGCCTGGGCCCGGTCACCGCCTCCCCACAGCGTCCGCCACACGTCGCCGGGCGAGATGGCGTAGTCGCCGACGGTCAAGGCGGTCGTGGCGACGATCAGCCCCACGAGCAGAGCGGCGCCGACCACAGCGATGCGGCGTGTCCGTGTGCGCGCACGGATGGCGAGGACGGCGGAGGCTGTCACAGCGCCACCCGCCCTCGGCGAAGGACCAGTGAGATCAGAACGGGCGCGCCGACGAAGGCCACGACGAGGCCGGCCTGCACCTCCCCCGGAAGCGCGATCACGCGCCCCAGCACGTCCGCCGCCAGCAGCACGACGGCGCCGGCGGGGACGGCGGTCGCCAGCAGCCAGCGGTAGTCACTGCCGACGACCGCGCGCAGCGCGTGCGGGACGAGCAGACCGAGGAAGACGATGGGGCCGGCGATGGCGGTGGCCCCGCCGCACAGCAGCACCGTCGCGACGATTCCGGCCGCGCGGGTGCGGGCGACGCTGTGGCCCAGCCCCTTCGCGGTGGCATCGCCGAGCGCCATGAGATCGAGGCCGCGCGCCGACACGAGCGCGATGACGGCGCCGACCATGACCGGGAGGATCACCACGCCGACCGTGTCCAGTCCGCGCGCGGTGAGCCCGCCGACCTGCCAGTACCGGAAGACGTCGAACGCGGTGATGGAGGTCGTGAGGATCAGCGTCGTGACCGCGGTCAGACCCGCCGTCACGGCGGCTCCGGTCAGGGCGAGCTTGGCGGGGCTCGAGCCGTCCGGCCCGCGCGTGCCGATGACGGCGACCACGACGGCGGCCACGGCGGCGCCCGCGTACGCGAACCAGACGAACCCCGACGGGGCGGTGATCCCCCACAGCGTGATCGCGGAGAGGACGGCGACCGATGCGCCGGCGTTGACGCCGAGCAGGCCCGGATCCGCCAGCGGGTTGCGAGTGAGGCCCTGCATCAGCGTGCCGGCGAGGGCCAGCGCGGCCCCCGCGACGATGCCGATCACCGTCCGTGGCACGCGCTGCGTCACGATCACGCTGTGATCGGCCAGCGACATGTCGGGCCGGACGAGAGCGTCGAGCACGACGCCCGGCGGCACCGCGCGAGCGCCGATCATGAGACTGGCGAGCACCGCGACGAGCAGCAGCGCGACGGCGGCGAAGAGAAGGAGGCGCCCGCGCCGAGCGCGAGCAGCGGTCATTCCTGTCGCTCGGACAGTCCCAGGCGCCAGTAGCCCATGAACGCGACGCGCTTGCGATCGACGCCGCACCCCTGGACGAGATGGCGCCGAAGGCCCTTGACCATGGCGGCCTCGCCCGCGATCCACGCGTAGAACTCGCCTTCGGCGTCCTCGGGGCTGTCCCACAGCAGGTCGCGGTCCACGTCGATCTCGGTGAGCTCCTGCGTGCGCGGGGCGGCGGCGTGCACCAGCACGTCGCCGGCTCCGGCGCTCCACGCGGTGACCGCTTCGCTGAGCGCTGCGCCGTGCTCCCGCTCGCCGCGGGCCAGCCACGTCACGCGGAAGCCCTCCGGGATGTCCAGGTCGAGGGCGTCGGCCGCCGAGGGGACCTCGATGAACGCGTCCACCTCGTACGAGTCGTCCAGGCTCTCCAGGATCCCCGAGATGGCCGGTGCCGCCGTCTCGTCGCCGGCGAGCACGACGCGGCGGGCGGTGCCGGGATGCCAGTCCAGACCGAGTCGGTACCCGTCGCTGCGCTGGTCGGGACCGACCACGACGATCTCCTGTCCGACGGCGGCCTGTGCGGCCCATGCGCCCCCCGGCCCGGCGTCGTGGTGGACGACGAAGTCGACGGAGAGCAGACGAGCTCCGGGGTCGATGCGACGCACGGTGTACGTGCGCAACGGGCTGCGCACCTCGTGCGGGATGGCCCGCCACGTGGCGTACCACTCCCCCGCATCGATCGCGTCCGGGTCATGCTGCCCGATGTCGCTGACACGACCGTCGGTCCCCGGCAGGATGAGCTTCACCCGCTGGTCGAGGCCGGCGGTGCCGAAGACGTCGAAGTCGGCGCTCGTGAACACCACGCGCACGAAGTGCGGGGACAGCCGCTGCACGTCCGCGACGGTGGCGGCGTAGGGACGGTACGCGGGTCGGGTGCGTACGGCGACGGAAGAGCTCACGCAGTTAGGCTAGCCTTACCTGCCCTGTGAACCAAATCAGCGCCGCCTATGCGTCACCGTCCGACGCGGACCTCCTCCTGCGCGTGACCGAGCCGCAGGCCCGGCACCAATGCCGCGAGCGCGAGCAGGATGCCGATGGCGAACACCGCCGGGAACCCTGCGCCCGTTCCCGCCAGCGCCGTGAAGGTCAGGCCCATCGCCGCGATGGCGGTGGCCGAGCCGACGGCATCCGAGATGGAGAGGGCCGACGAGTTGAACCCCTGGTTCTGCGGGGTGGAGTAGGCCAGCGTCAGCACGGTCAGACGCGGATACATCAATCCCATGCCGCCACCGGCCAAGGCCCAGCCGGCGATCATGACGGCCGGCGGCAGGTACCACAGCGCCGTGCATGCGGCGCTGACCAGTGCGATCACGAGCAGGGCGGATCCGACCAGCGTGATCCGGGTGTTGCCGAGCCGGTCGCCGAACCTGCCCTGCACGTCGGCGGCGGCCGCCCACGCGAGGGCCGCCGCGGTCAGTCCGAGGCCCGCCCAGGTCGGCGAGAAGTCGTAGTGATCGATCAGCAGGTAGGGGACGTAGATCTCGGCGCCGAAGAGGGCTCCCGCAATCAGGCCGCGCATCAGCACCACGCTGGGCAGCGCCCGTGCGGCGATGAGGGTGCCGCGAGGCAACAGCGGACGGGCAGCGAGCCCGATGAGGACCAGGGAAGCGACGACCGCCGCCCACGCCCAGGCCTCGAGCTCTCCGGCAAGGCTCAGCCCGAGCGCCCCGACGGCGACGGCGATCGAGCACCCCAGGCGCGGTCCGATGCGCCCACGAGCCGGATCCTCGGTGTGCAGCGGCAGCCCGTGCAGCCGGACCGCCACCATCGCGAAGGCGACGACCGTCAGGACCGCCACGCCCAGGAACACCCACCGCCAGTGCAGGAACTCCGTGACGGCGCCCGCGAGGAACGGTCCGATGAGCGAGGGCACCACCCAGGCGGCAGAGAACGCGGCGAAGACGCGACCGTGCAGCGGCGTGGGATACACGCGTGCCACCACGACGTACAGCGCCACGGTCTGCCCGCCCGTTCCGAGCCCCTGCACCAGTCGCCCGGCCACCAGCAGGGGCATGGTGGGCGCGAGTCCCGCGATGAGCAGTCCGACGACGAACAGGACGACCGCGGTGGTCAGCGGAGTGAGCACGCCGCCGCGATCGCACCAGACGCCGGCGACGACCATCCCGATCACGCTCGTCGCGAGAGTGCCCGCGAACGCGACGGCGTAGAGCTGCTCGCCGTCGAGATCGGCGCTCACGACCGGCATCACGGTGGTGATCGCCAGGGACTGCATCGCCGCGAGGAAAATCAGGGCGACGGCGCCCACCGTGACCCAGACGTAGCGGGCGTGCCAGACGCCCGCTCCACTCGCCTCGGGCGCCGTCATGCGCGCGCCAGGTGACCGATGCGCTCGACGGCGTCCTGGAGGATGTCGGGCGCGCAGCCGAAGTTGATGCGCACGTGCCCGCGGCCCTCTTCGCCGAACTGCGGTCCGAAATGCAGCGCGACCCGGGCGTCGCGGAGGATCTTCACGGCCGGGTTGTCGCCCCAGCCGAGAGCGGACAGATCCACCCACGCGAGGAACCCGGCGTCGGGGACGCGATAGCGAGCGCCCGGGACGTGCGCGTCGAGCAGCTGCGCCAGCAGCCTCCGGTTGACATCGAGCGCCGCCAGCTGGGCATCGAGCCAGGCGTCGCTCTCGGCAGAGAACGCGGCGACGGCGCCGATGGCGCCGAACAGGCCGGTGCGCCACTCCACCTCGGCGGGGAGCCCTCGCACCACCGAGGCGGTCGCGTCATCGGCGGTGACCATGAGCGCGCACTTGAGCCCGGCGAGGTTGAAGGCCTTGCTGGCGCTGGTGACGGCGTACCCGACGCGTGCGGCCACCGGTGATGCGTCCAGGAACGGCGTGAACCGGGCGCCGACGTTCGTGAGTGGGGCGTGGATCTCGTCGCTGACCACGACCGCGTCGAATCGCGCGGCGAGGTCCGCCAGTGCCGCGAGAGACTCCCGGGAGTGGACGGTGCCGGTGGGGTTGTGCGGGTTGCACAGCAGCACCGCGCGCGCACCGCCGGCGAGCGCCGCCTCGATTCCGCCGAGGTCGAGCTGCCACGATGCGCCCGTGTCGAGAAGCGGCACGCGCTCCACCACGGCGCCGGCTTCGGGCACGCATTCGAAGAACGGCGGGTAGACCGGGGGCGTCACGACGACGCGGTCCCCCGGGCGCGTCACCGCGCGGAGGATCTCGACGACGCCCATCATCACGTCGCAGGTGGTCCGCACGCGCGCCGGATCCACCGTCCAGCCGAAGCGTCGCTCGGCGAAGGCGGCGTACGCCGTCGCGACCCCGGGGTCCGGCGGCGTGTAGCCGGTGTCTCCCAGTTCCACCGCCTGGTGCAGTGCCGCGGTGACCGCCGGCGCGGGCGCGAAGTCGGTCTCGGCGACGAAGAGCGGCAGGACGTCGTCGCCGTAGTGCCGCCACTTCGTGCTCGAGCGGCGGCGAAGCTGTTCGATCGGAAGGGTCTGCAGGGGGGTGACGCTCACCGTACGACCCTACCGAGGGCCGGAGACCTCAGATCGCGAAGCCGAGCGCCCGCATCATGTCGCGGCCGTCGTCGGTGATCCGCTCCGGGCCCCACGGCGGCATCCAGACCCAGTTGATCCGGAAGCGCTCCACGACATCGTCCAGCGCCTGAGCCGTCTGCTCCTCGAGCACGTCGGTCAGCGGGCACCCGGCCGAGGTCAGCGTCATGTGGATGACCAGCGCGTCGTTCTCGTCGTCCCAGGCCAGGTCGTAGATGAGGCCGAGGTCGACGACGTTGATCCCGAGCTCGGGGTCCATGACGTCCTTGAGGGCCTCGGTGACCTCGTCGTACTTCTCGGCCGTGAGTGTTGCGGTCATATAACGATCCTACGCGTGCGCGTCGCGAACGGCGCCGCTCAGGCCTCGACCGGAGCCTCGGCGGGCTCCTCCTCGCCGGCGGGCAGGTAGCGGTCGTAGCCCTCGTCCTCGAGGCGGTCGGCCAGCTCGGGGCCGCCTTCCTCGACGATGCGTCCGCCCACCATCACGTGCACGTAATCGGGGTGGATGTAACGGAGGATGCGCGTGTAGTGCGTGATCAGCAGCACGCCGAGGTCCGTCTCGGCCTTAGCGCGGTTGACCCCTTCGGAGACGATCTTGAGCGCGTCGACGTCCAGGCCCGAGTCGGTCTCGTCGAGCACGGCGATCTGAGGCTTCAGCAGCTCCAGCTGCAGGATCTCGTGCCGCTTCTTCTCTCCGCCGGAGAAGCCCTCGTTGACGTTGCGCTGAGCGAACTTGGGATCCATGCGGAGATTCTTCATCGACGCCTTGACGTCCTTCGTCCACGTGCGGATGGACGGGGCCTCGCCCTCGACGGCGGTCTTCGCGGTCCGGAGGAAATTCGTCACGGTGACGCCCGGGATCTCGACCGGGTACTGCATCGCCAGGAACAGGCCCGCGCGGGCGCGCTCGTCGACCGACATGGCCAGCACGTCCTCGCCGTCGAGCGTGATCGTGCCCGCGGTGACGGTGTACTTCGGGTGACCGGCGATTGTGTAGGCCAGGGTCGACTTGCCGGAGCCGTTCGGGCCCATGATGGCGTGGGTCTCACCGGTGCGGATCGTGAGGGTCACGCCGTTGAGGATCGGCGTGGTGCCGGCATCCGTCTCGACCGTCACGTGCAGGTCGCGGATCTCGAGGACAGACATTCGTGGGTACCTTCTTCAGTTCACTTCGAGCTTGACAGCGGGATCGATCAGGACGTCGTCGCCGTCGATCGTGACCTGGAACACCGGGACGGGTTCGTAGGCCGGGAGGTTGAGGGGCTTGCCGGTGCGCAGCGAGAACGCCGAGCCGTGAGCCCAGCACTCCAGCGCGTCGCCGTCGACGAAGCCCTCGGCGAGCGAGATGTCGCCGTGGGTGCAGGTGTCGCCGATCGCGTGCACCTGGCCGTTCGCGTCGAGGACGACAGCGATCGCCACGCCGTCGAGCTCGAAGCGCTGAGCCTCGTCCTGCACCAGGTCGCCGAGAGCGCAGACGCGCTGCGCGGTCATCGGGCGACTCCTTCGGCGAGCTCGTCCTCGATGGCGGCGAAGAGCTCCTCCTGCAGCGCCGGGACGTCGATCTTCTGCACGATCTCGGCGAGGAAGCCGAGCACCACGAGACGGCGCGCCTCGTCCTCGGGGATGCCGCGCGCCTGCAGGTAGAACAGCTGCTCGTCGTCGAAGCGCCCGGTGGCGCTGGCGTGCCCGGCGCCGCGGATGTCGCCCGTCTCGATCTCGAGGTTCGGGATCGACTCGGCGCGCGCGCCGTCGGTGAGCACGAGGTTGCGGTTGGCCTCGTACGAGTCGGTGCCCACGGCGTCGCGGCCGATGAGCACGTCGCCGATCCACACGCTGCGTGCGGCCTCACCCTGCAGCGCACCCTTGTACAGCACGTCGCCCGTGGTCTCGGCGCCCTTGTGGTGCAGGTACACCTGGCTCTCGAGGTGCTGGCCGGAGTCGGAGTAGCTCAGGCCGTACAGCTCGCCGCGCGATCCGGTGCCGGCGAGCTCCACGCTGGGGTTCACCCGCACCACGCCGCCGCCGAAGCTGACGACCACGTGCCGCAGGGTCGCGTCACGCTCCACGCGAGCCTGGTGGGATGCCGCGTGGACGGCGTCGTCGTCCCACTGCTGCACGGTGACGACCTGGAGCTGGGCGCCCTCGCGCACGATGATCTCGACGTTCTGTGCGAACTGCGCCGCTCCCGCGTGCCGCAGCACCACGGTGGCGCGGCTGTGGCGGGATGCCTCGATCACGACGTGCCCGTGCGCGACGAGGTCGGAGCCCGTGCCGTTCGCCGCCACGACGACCGGCTCGTCGAGCTCGGCCTCGGCGGGGATCGAGATGTACAGCGCTTCCCGGGACCGCGTCCACGCGACGGCCGCAGGAAGGTCCTCGGGGACGAACACCTCGCCGCGCGGTGCGGAGCCGATCGCGAGCCCGGCCGCCGTGACCGGACCGGTCAACGCGAAGGGCACAGCGCCCGGGTCGCCCGGAACATCGGCGAACAGGCGCGCGAGGCGGCCGACCGGGGTGTGCTTCCAGTTGACCTCACGACCGGTCGGCGTCTCGAACGCCGCCGGGTCGTATGACCGGAGCCGCTCGGAACGGGTCTGCACCGGCACGAAGGCACCGGCACCGTCGGTGTGGCCCTTCGCTCCGGGAACGGTGGCGGGGGCCTGAGTCGCAGCGCTCATCTAGCCGACGGATCCTTCCATGCCCATCTCGATGAGCTTGTTGAGTTCGAGCGCGTATTCCATGGGCAGCTCGCGGGCGATCGGCTCGATGAAGCCGCGCACGATCATCGCCATGGCCTCGTCCTCGGGGAGGCCGCGGCTCATGAGGTAGAAGAGCTGCTCCTCGCTCACCTTGGACACCGTCGCCTCGTGCCCCAGCTGGACGTCGTCGACGCGGATGTCGATGGCCGGGTACGTATCCGATCGCGAGATGGTGTCCACCAGCAGCGCGTCGCAGCGGACGGTGTTGGCGGAGTGATGCGCGTTGGCATCCACCCGGACCTCGCCGCGGTAGCCGGCTCGACCACCCCCGCGCGCGATGGACTTCGACACGATCGAGGACTGCGTGTACGGCGCCATGTGGATCATCTTCGCGCCGGCGTCCTGGTGCTGCCCGGGTCCCGCGAAGGCGACCGACAGCGTCTCGCCCTTGGCATGCTCGCCCATCAGGAAGATCGACGGGTACTTCATCGTCACCTTGGAGCCGATGTTGCCGTCGATCCACTCCATCGTCGCGCCCTCGTGAGCGACGGCGCGCTTGGTGACGAGGTTGTAGACGTTGTTCGACCAGTTCTGGATCGTCGTGTAGCGCACGCGGGCGTTCTTCTTGACGATGATCTCGACGACCGCGGAGTGCAGCGAGTCGCTCTTGTAGATCGGCGCCGTGCAGCCCTCGATGTAGTGCACGTAGGAGCCCTCGTCGGCGATGATGAGCGTCCGCTCGAACTGGCCCATGTTCTCGGTGTTGATGCGGAAGTACGCCTGCAGCGGAATGTCCACGTGCACGCCCTTGGGGACGTACACGAACGATCCGCCCGACCACACCGCGGTGTTCAGCGCCGCGAACTTGTTGTCGCCGGCGGGGATCACCGTGCCGAAGTACTCCTCGAAGAACTCGGGGTGCTCCCGCAGCGCCGTGTCGGTGTCCATGAAGATGACACCCTGTCGCTCCAGGTCCTCCTGGATCTGGTGGTAGACCACCTCGGACTCGTACTGCGCGGCGACGCCGGCGACCAGACGGGAGCGCTCGGCCTCGGGGATGCCCAGCCGCTCGTAGGTGTTGCGGATGTCCTCGGGAAGGTCCTCCCAGGACTGCGCCTGCTTCTCGGTCGAGCGCACGAAGTACTTGATGTTGTCGAAGTCGATCTCCGACAGGTCAGCACCCCACGTGGGCATGGGTTTGCGCTCGAAGAGCTGCAGCCCCTTGAGCCGGTTCTTCAGCATCCACTCCGGCTCCGCCTTCATCGCCGAGATGTCGCGGACGACGGCCTCGTTGAGACCGCGCTTCGCGCTCGCGCCGGCGGCGTCGGGGTCATGCCAGCCGAACTCGTAGACCCCCAGGCTGTCCAGCTCCGGGCGATCGATCAGCACATCAGACATCGTCACGTTCTCCTCCGGGCCCTGCGGTGTCATCCGCCCCGGCAGTCCGGTTCCTCCGGTGGAGTCACCGGAGGCGGATGCCGCTCGTGGGCCCTCTCAAGTGGCGCCGACCATCGCGCCTAGACTGTCGGTGGTGCTCCGCGCCTTCGTCCGTACCGGTCGAGTGCGCGCGTGACCGACCCCTCGATTCTACAGGTTCCACCCCCCACCGGACGCGCCGCGTCTGTTCCCGCGGGTGCGGGGAGCCGAGCACAGGAGGCGACGACGACCATGTCCGCGGAACCGACGACGACGCCTGCCGCCAGCCCCTTCCAGCGGTGGTGGGGCCGGCTGCCCACCACCGTGGACCGCCGGGTGATCGCCGCGGCGTGGGCGACCCTCGTCGTGCAGATCGGGATCGTGGGAACGGGTGGCCTCGTCCGGCTCACCGGGTCGGGGCTCGGTTGCCCCACCTGGCCCAAGTGCACCGCCGACTCTTTCGTGGCCACGCACGAGATGGGGATCCATGGGGTGATCGAGTTCGGCAACAGGCTGCTGACTTTCGTGCTGGTCGCCGTGGCGATCGTGACGTTCCTCCTCGTGGTGCGCATGCGGGCCGAACGGCGCGACCTGTTCTGGCTGGCCCTCGGGATCGGCCTCTACGTCCCACTGCAGGCGATCATCGGCGGGATCACCGTGCTGACGAACCTCAACCCCTACGTCGTCGGGCTGCACTACTTCGCATCGGTGATCCTCGTCGCCCTCTCGGCGGTCCTCGTGGCGCGCGTCTACGCCGCCCCCGGTCCGCGTGAGCGCGCCGTGCCCGGCTGGTTCGCGGTCGCCACCCATGTGACCAGCGCCCTGGTGCTCGTGACGGTCGTCGTCGGGATCCTCGTCACCGGCTCAGGCCCGCACGCCGGCGACGGCGGCGCCGCGCGCAACGGACTGGACCCGGAGCTCATGCAGCACGTGCACTCGTGGCCCGCATACGCCACGCTCGCCCTCACGGTCGTGCTCCTGGTCGGGGCGTGGCGCACTCCCCCGGCACTGCAGCTGCGCCTGTGGACCGCGCTCCTGCTCGTCGTCGAGCTGGCGCAGGTCGGCGTCGGCCTCTGGCAGGCGCGCACGGGTCTTCCCATCTGGCTGGTGAACATCCACATGGTCCTCGCGGTGGTCCTCGTCGCCGCGATGACGGCGGTCGTCGTGCACCTCAAGGCGCCGGTCGCGCTCGCGCACCCTCGGCGCTGAGCGGACACAGCGGATCCATAGGCCCCGCTGAGGCCCCGTCCCGGGGGCCATGCCAGAGTGGACGGATGCCGTGGCCGCCCGGGCCGCGCCCACGAGGAGTGATTCCCATGCCTATCCGCCCCCGCCTGATCCGCAGCATCCCGTTCTGGGTCCTCGTCCTCGCCTCCGCAGGAACCATCGCCGCAGGCGCGTACATCCTGAGCGACAGGCTCGGCACGATGACGACCACGCTGAACGCCGGCACCGCCACGGGTGTGGACGTGTACGTCGGACAGTCCGTGGCGCTCCTGGGCGCCGTTCTCATCGGGGCCGGGGCCACCGGCATCCTGCTCGCCCTCGGCATCGCCGCCGCCGCGACGCTGCGCCCGGTGCACCCCGTGGAGGCCGCGCAGCCGGTCGACCGCGAGGCCGAGCCGCTCGAGCGCGATGCGTCGCTGGACGCGGAGCTCGACACGGCCGCCGACGAGGCCTCCGTGGCCGATCGGGAGGCCGTGGCCTCTCCGCGCTGACGCGCCGGGCAGGCGCGGCGGCGACGGTAGACTCGTGCCGGCATCCACACTCAGGCACGCTCACACAGTGCCGCACATATCGCACGAGGAGACCCATGGCCGACGCGCAGATTCCCGACAAGCCCGCACTCGAGGGTCTCGAAGCGAAGTGGGATGCAGCCTGGACCGCGCAGGGCACGTACCTGTTCGACCGGGTGCGTGCCGCCGAGGTGGGCCGCGCCGGCGTCTTCTCGGTCGACACTCCGCCGCCGACGGCGTCGGGAAGTCTCCACATCGGGCACGTCTTCAGCTACACGCACACCGACGTCAAGGTGCGCTTCGAGCGCATGCGCGGCAAGACCGTGTTCTATCCGATGGGATGGGACGACAACGGGCTGCCGACGGAGCGTCGCGTGCAGAACTACTACGGCGTGCGGTGCGACCCCTCGCTGCCCTACGACCCGGATTTCACGCCGCCGTTCGAGGGCGGTGACAACAAGTCCAGCCGCGCGGCCGATCAGGTGCCGATCAGCCGTCGCAACTTCATCGAGCTGTGCGAGAAGCTGACCGTCGAGGACGAGAAGCATTTCGAGGCGCTGTGGCGCTCGCTCGGCCTGAGCGTGGACTGGTCGCAGACCTACCGGACGATCTCCGACGACACCATCCGCACCAGCCAGCTGGCGTTCCTGCGCAACCTCGAGCGCGGCGAGGCGTACCAGGCGCTCGCGCCGACCCTGTGGGACATCGACTTCCGCTCCGCCATCGCCCAGGCCGAGCTCGAGGACCGCGACCAGCCGGCGGCCTACCACCGCGTCGCGTTCCACAAGGCCGACGGCAGCGGCGACGTCTTCATCGAGACGACGCGCCCGGAGCTTCTTCCCGCGTGCGTGGCACTCGTGGCGCACCCGGACGACGAGCGCTATCAGCCTCTCTTCGGAACGACCGTGCGCACGCCGCTGTTCGATGTGGAGGTGCCGGTCCTCGCGCACCCGCTCGCGCAGCAGGACAAGGGCTCGGGCATCGCGATGATCTGCACGTTCGGCGACGTGACCGACATCGTGTGGTGGCGTGAGCTGGACCTGCCCAACCGCACCATCCTCGGCCAGGACGGCCGAGTGATGGCCGAGGCGCCGGACGTGATCGTGACCGAGGCGGCGCGCGGCGCCTACGCCGAGCTCGCCGGCAAGACGGTGTTCAGCGCCAAGAAGCGCATCGTCGAGATGCTGCAGGAGTCCGGCGAGATGGAGGGCGACCCCAAGCCCTTCACGCACGCGGTGAAGTTCTTCGAGAAGGGCGACCGGCCTCTCGAGATCGTCTCCACGCGCCAGTGGTACCTGCGCAACGGCGCGCGCGACGAGACGCTGCGCGACAAGCTCATCGCCCTGGGCCGGGAGATCTCCTGGCACCCGGATTTCATGCGGGTGCGCTACGAGAACTGGACGAACGGGCTCACCGGCGACTGGCTGGTCTCGCGGCAGCGCTTCTTCGGCGTGCCGATCCCGGTGTGGTACGCCCTGGACGAGAACGGCGAACGCGACTACGACCGCGTCCTCACGCCCGACCCCGCCGCGCTGCCCGTCGACCCCACCACGGACGTGCCCCCGGGCTACACCGAGGACCAGCGCGGCGTGCCCGGCGGCTTCGACGGCGAGCGGGACATCTTCGACACGTGGGCGACGTCGTCGCTGACGCCGCAGCTCGCGGGCGGTTGGGAGCGGGATCCGCAGCTGTGGGACCTCGTGGCCCCGTTCGACCTGCGTCCCCAGGGCCAGGACATCATCCGCACGTGGCTGTTCTCGACGCTGCTGCGCAGCGCCCTCGAGGATGACCGGTCGCCGTGGACGGACGCCGCGATCTCCGGCTTCATCGTCGACCCCGATCGCAAGAAGATGTCCAAGTCGAAGGGGAACGTCGTCACGCCGGCCGACATCCTCGCGCAGCACGGGTCCGACGCGGTGCGCTACTGGGCGGCCTCCAGCAGGCTGGGCACGGATGCGGCCTTCGACCCGCAGAACCCGACGCAGATCAAGATCGGTCGCCGCCTCGCCATCAAGGTGCTCAACGCCGCGAAGTTCGTCCTGTCGTTCCCGGTGCCCGAGGACGCCCGCGTCACCCATGCGCTGGACGCGTCGATGCTCACCACCCTCGACGGCGTCGTCCGCGAGGCCACCAGGGCGCTCGACGCGTTCGACCACGCGCGCGCGCTCGAACTGACGGAGTCGTTCTTCTGGACGTTCTGCGACGACTACCTCGAGCTGGTGAAGGAGCGCGCCTACAACCAGAGCGACGTCGGACAGGCGTCGGCGGCGCTCGCGCTGCGGACCGCGCTGTCGACGCTGCTGCGGCTGTTCGCACCGGTCCTGGCCTTCGCGGCGGAGGAAGCGTGGTCGTGGTTCAACGACGGGTCCGTTCACACTGCGCCGTGGCCCGAGCCGCTGGGCATCGACGGTGACGCGTCCGTGCTCGCCATCGTCGGAGAGGCGCTCATCGGCATCCGCCGGGCCAAGACCGAGGCGAAGGTGTCGCAGAAGGCCTCGGTGTCGCAGGTGACCATCGCCGCTCCGGCTGCGGCGGTGGCTGCGCTGCAGCTGGCGGAAGGGGACCTGAAAGCTGTCGGGCGCATCGCCGAGATCCGGTACGCGGATGCCGACGCCCTTGCTGTGACCGACATCGAACTCGACGCACCGGAGGCCTGACATGCAACTGGGAACACGCTGGACCTCGGGGGACGAGCCCCCGGCAGCCGTGCCGGAGGCGCTGCGCCGCGGCATCCGCGACGTCGATGCCACGATCCCCGCCGATCTGTACGGTCAGCCGCGCCCGCGCTGGACGCTGACGTGGCTGGAGGGGCGACCGATCGCCGAGCTGGATACCGGGATCACCGTGACCCTCGATGCGAACGGCGAGCCGGTCGCGCAGAACGACCCGGGCGACGGCTTCGGCTGAGAGCGCTACGGCGCGGGATCGTTGTGCCGTGACGCGGCCAGCAGAAGCCGGGCGGACACGACGGTGGCGATGAGTGTCACCGCGGCGGCCACGACGAAGGGCAGGCGCAGGTCGAAGCGTGCGACCCAGCCACCGAGCAGCGTGGAGAACGGGAAGATGCCCCACGTCAGGCTGCGGATGATGCCGAGCACGCGTCCGAAGAGCCTTCCCGGCACGATGGCCTGCCGCAGGGCTCCCCACGGGACGTTCCAGATCGACACGGCGCACGCCATCGTCGCGTAGGCGAGCGTCGCCGTGATCGGCTCGGGCGCGGCCCAGACGCCGAACAGGCCGAGCGCTGCCACCAGGTTCGCTCCCAGAAGGACGGGGCCGCGCGTGAAGCGCTGCACCAGCGCGGGCGCGATGAGCGATCCCCCCAGCGCGCCCAGACCGATGCCTGCGGTCACCAGGCCGATCGCGGCGGGGTCCACCGACTGCTCGTCGAGGAAGTACAGGAAGATCGGAGCCTGCGCGAAGGCGAATGCCGAACCCACGATGCACGTGAACAGAACCATCGCGCGCAGAAACCGGTGGCGCCAGAGGTAAGAGAATGCCTCGCCCGCCGAGACGGAGGCGGCGCGCTCGGCGGCGGAACCCCGCGGCGCCGGATCGGCGGCGTCGTCGGGAGCGACGACGCGCTCGTCGGCGGCCAGCGGCTCCCCCGTCGCGATGACCGGAGCCGTCGCGGTCGAGCCCTCCGCCGTCGACTCGGTGCGAGGTTCCTGCAGCGGACGGGCCGCGGAGATCGGCAGGAGCAGCGCGAGCACGATCGGCACGAGGTATCCCGTCGCTCCCACCCACAGCGGCAGCGCCAGGGAGACGGCGAAGAGCACCCCGCCGATCGGGGCCGAGACGAAATTGTCGATCGTGATCTGAGCCGCCTGCAGGAACCCGTTGGCCCGGTCCAGCCCCCGGCGCGGGACGAGGGCCGGCACGATGGCGTTCGTCGCGTTGTCGAACAGCGTCTCTCCCAGTCCGAACACCAGGACGCCCGCGAACAGCCACCAGATGGTGATGGTGCCCGTCGCCGTCAGCACAGCCAGGCCCACCGCTGCCGCTCCGCGAAGCGTGTTCGCGATCGCCATGATCCGGCGCCGGTCGATCCGGTCGACCACCATGCCTGCGGGAAGGCCGAACACGAGCCAGGGCAGGAACGCCAGTGCGCTGATGGCCGAGATGGCGAGCGGATCGCGTGTCAGGGTGGTCGCGATGAGCGGGACGGCGACGCGTCCCACGCCGTCGGCGAGGTTGCTGAAGGCCGCCGCCGTCCACAGTTTGCCGAAGTCCCGGCCGAGCGGGATCCCCCGCCGCCTGCGGGATCGCCTTCCGTCCACGACGCCGGCGGCTGCGCTCATCGCGGCGGAATTCCCAGGCCGCCGAGCGCGCGCGCATCGCTGCGCGCGTCGGCGACGCTCTCGCGCGTGGCCAGCGCCGCGCGCGCCGCGTCGCCGGTGCGCCGGGCGATCCGGGATGCGACGTAGCGGTCCGTCGCGGCCGATACCCGCAGCAGCACGCGTTCGAACGTCGTGACGCGGACATGGGTTCGAGGGATGGACAAAGCGGTCATGACGGGTCTCCCAACTGAGGAAGCGGAAACAGGTCCGCACGGATGGTCACCGGTCGGACATCGTCGCCGGTCTGATCGCGGTGGGTCTCGACGGCCTCATCGACGAGGGCCATGATCTTCGCGGCCAGCTCCCTGGCCTGCGACGGCGTCAGGCGTGTGCTGGCGGTGGAGACCATGCTGGAGTCCTTCCACCGCTCGTCCTCGTCATCGACACCGCGGCTGACGAAGTGCAGCAGCTGCTGCTGCCGCAGGCGGAAGAACTCCTCGGTCACCAGCTGGTGCGCGGCGCGACCGGACGGCGTCGCGATCTCGGCGGGGTTGGTGAAGGCGACCCCGCCGGGGGGACGCTCCCACCAGCGCTCACGAGCTGTGCCCTGCCCGGGCACCTCGCGGATGAGGTCCTGCTTGGCGAGCGCGCGGAGGTGGTAGCTCGTGGCGCCGCTGGACTCCCCCAGGCGCTGTGCGAGGGAGCTGGCCGTCTGTGCGCCGTACTGGCTGAGGATGTCGTAGATCTTCACGCGGAGCGGATGGGCGAGCGCCTTCAGCGCGCCGGCATCCAGCACCCTGTCGCTCCCGTGGTGCTCCCTGACCCGGCGGATCGCGTCGTCGGCGTTCACGTCCTCGCTCATGCCTCGACCATAGCGGTGCAAACAGTTCTTTGCAAGCATTACTTTGCAACCGGATGTTTGCATCCGAGTGCGGCGGACGGCGGCCGCGGCTGCGCTGCTGATTAGGCTGAGCGCATGGCGAGCGAGAACCCTCTTCTGTCCCCCTCCCCCCTTCCCTTCGGACTGCCCGACTACTCGGCGATCCGCCCCGAGCACTATCTGCCCGCGTTCGAGGACGCCTTCGCCGCGCACACGGCGGAGATCGACGCGATCGTCGCCGAAGACGCAGAGCCCACCTTCGAGAACACGATGCTCCCGCTCGAGCGCAGCGGCTGGCTGCTGGGGGACGTGGCGCGGGCCTTCTACACCGTGTCGTCGGCGGACGCGACGCCGGAGATCCAGGCCATCGAGGAAGAGCTCGCGCCGAGGATGTCTGCCCATCAGGACTCCATCCAGCTCAACAGCCGGCTCTTCGCACGCATCCGGTCGCTGCACGACCGGCTCGACGAACTCGACCTCGACCCGGAGCAGCGCTATCTCGTCACGCGGCACCACATCGAGATGGCGCACGCGGGTGCGGGTCTCGACGATGAGGCCAAAGCGCGACTGACCGAGCTCAACCAGCGGCTGTCCACCCTCACGACGCAGTTCGAGAAGAACCTGCTCGCCGACACCAACGACCTCGCGGTCGTGTTCGACGACCCGTCCGAGCTCGACGGCCTGACCGAGGGCGAGCTGTCCGCGGCTGCCGAAGCCGCGCGCGACCGCGGCATGGAGGACAAGTGGGTGATCACCCTCACCCTGTTCACGGGGCATCCGTACCTCGCGTCGCTGACGAACCGGCGCTCCCGCCAGCGGATCCTGGATGCCTCGCGTGCGCGCGGTTCCCGAGGGAACGGCCACGACAACCGCGAGACGCTGCGGGAGATCGTCCGCCTGCGCGCCGAGCGCGCAGCCCTGCTCGGATACGAGTCCCACGCCGCCTACATCACCTCCGACGAGACGGCGAGGTCGCCGGAGGCGGTGCACGAACTGCTGCGCCGGCTGGCTGTGCCGGCCGCTCGCAATGCACGACGCGAGCAGGAGAAGCTGCAGGCGCTCATCGACGCCGGAGCCGACCCGTTCCCGCTGGAGGCCCACGACTGGGCCTTCTACACGGAGAAGGTCCGCGCCGCCGAGTACGAACTGGACCGTGCCGCACTGCGCCCCTGGTTCGAAGCCGAACGGGTCCTGCAGGACGGCGTCTTCCGCGCCGCGACCGAACTGTACGGGATCACGTTCACCGAGCGGCCGGACCTCACCGGTTACCACGTCGACAACCGCATCTTCGAGGTGCGCAACCCCGACGGCGCTCCCCTGGGCCTGTATCTCCTCGATCTCTACACCCGGGACACCAAGCGCGGCGGGGCGTGGATGAACTCGATCGTGCTGCAGTCGCGGCTGCGGGACACGCTCCCCGTCGTCGTCAACAACCTGAACGTCCCCAAGCCGTCACCGGGTCAGCCCACGCTGCTCACGCTCGACGAGGTCACCACGCTCTTCCACGAGTTCGGTCACGCACTGCACGGCCTGTTCGCGACGGTGACCTACCCGCACTTCGCGGGCACGAACGTCTTCCGGGACTTCGTCGAATTCCCCAGCCAGGTCAACGAGATGTGGATCTACTGGCCCGAGATCCTCGCCTCGTACGCGCGCCACATCGACACGGACGAGCCGCTGCCGGCCGCCATCGTCGAGAAGCTGCACGCGTCCGAGGCGTTCAACCAGGGCTTCGCCACGAGCGAGTACCTGGCCGCTGCGTGGCTCGACCAGGCATGGCACTCGCTTCCGATGGAACGAGCCGCCGAGGCCATCGACGTCGCCGAGTTCGAAGCATCCGCCCTCGCCGACATCGGGCTGGACAACCCGGCGGTGCCGACCCGGTACTCCTCCACCTACTTCGCGCACATCTTCTCGGGCGGGTACAGCGCCGGCTACTACTCCTATATCTGGAGCGAGGTCCTGGACGCCGACACGGTCGAGTGGTTCCACGAGAACGGCGGGCTCCGTCGCGAGAACGGCGACCGCTTCCGGGATCGCCTGCTGGGTGTGGGAGGTTCGAAGGATCCGCTCGAGGCATACCGGGACTTCCGAGGGCGCGATGCCGACATCCAGCCTCTGCTCGCCCGGCGAGGCCTGGCCGACTGAGCGCCGAGCGGCCCGCCGGTCGCCGGCCGACGTCGACCGCCGGGCCGCTCAGAGCAGGCCGAGGTCCTGCGCGAACGCGCGCGCACGCGCGGCCATCTCATGAGGCACTTCGGCCACCGCGAAGTGGCCGCCGCGCTCGAGGCGCTCGAAGACGCGGATGTCGCTGTAGAACCGTCGCGCGAGGGACTCGGGATAGTCGCCCTCGTGCTTCTGGATGTGGATCGATGCCGGCACGTGCACGGCCGGCATCGGCGCCGGCCGGTCGGCGCCCTCGTAGTAGGGCCGGAACGACGAGCCGATGCTCTCGGTGACCCAGTAGATCATCGCCTCGGTGAGCAGGCGGTCGCGCGAGATGCTGCGCTCGACATCACGCGGCTGGTCGCCGGACCCGTCGCTCCACTCCACGAGCTTCTCGATGAGCCATGCCAGCAGTCCGCCGGGAGAATCGTTGAGCGCTGCAGCGAGCGTGTCGGGCCGCGTGGCCTGGACGTGTCCGTACGCGCCGTTCTGGCCGCCCCACTGGTCGAGGCGGCGGAAGAAGGCGACTTCGTCAGCAGCGGTGAGCATCGCGCGCTCGGAGCGTGAGGGGAAGTGCGCGTGCGTCACGAGGACGCCGGCCACGGCATCCGGATAGGTGCCGGCGATGAGATCGTTCACGTTCGCCGACACATCCTCGCCGTACGTGAGATAGCGCTCGTAGCCGAGCACCTCGGTCATGAGCACGTGCATCGTGTGCGCGAGCCGAGTCTCGGTCATGGGACCGTCCCGGTACGGCGTCGAGAAGGCGAAGCCGGGGAAGCTCGGCACCACCACGTGGAAGTCCGGGAGCAGGTCGGCGAAGTCGAGCTGCAGCGCGAACGTGTGCGGCCACCCGTGCATCACGAGGAGGGCGGGCGCATCCGCGCGATCGGACCGGATGTGAGCGAAATGCAGCGTGGCGTCGTCGATGTCAGCGAGGTACTGCGGGTGGGCGTTCAGCCACGCTTCACGGCGCCGCCAGTCCCACGCCCGCCATGACTGGAGCAGCTCCGCGAGATACGCAGCCGACATCCCGGAAGCGGGTTTGCGCGGCGAGTCGGGCAGGGCGCGGAACCTGTCCAGGCGCGAGTGCAGGTCCTGCACGGCGGCGTCCGATACGCGGATCGAGAAGGGTCGCGGGGGTGATGTGGTCACCTGGCGACGGTATCGCCGGCCACCGACACCCCGACGCGAACGGAGACCGGGTCAGGCGCTCTTGCGCTTCTCCCGCAGCACCAGCGTGGGCGGCGCGCCCTCCTCGACCGCGGCGCGCGTCACGATGACCTTGTCGACGTCGTCGGTCGAGGGGATCTCGAACATGATCGGTCCGAGCACGTCCTCGAGGATCGCGCGGAGACCACGCGCCCCGGTCTTTCGGGCGACGGCCAGATCGGCGATGGCCTCGAGCGCTTCGCGGTCGAACTCGAGGTCCACGCCATCCAGCTCGAACATGCGCTGGTACTGCTTGACCAGGGCGTTCTTGGGCTCCGTGAGGATCTCCATGAGCGCTTCGCGGTCGAGCGGCGACACCGAGGCGACGACGGGCAGACGGCCGATGAACTCGGGGATGAGCCCGAACTTGTGCAGGTCCTCGGGCTGCACCTCGCTGAACAGGGTGAGGTCGTCGCCCTTGTTGTGCAGCGGAGCGCCGAAGCCGACGCCGTGCTTGCCGACCCGCGACGAGATGATGTCCTCGAGCCCGGCGAAGGCGCCAGCCACGATGAACAGCACGTTCGTCGTGTCGATCTGGATGAACTCCTGATGCGGGTGCTTGCGACCGCCCTGCGGCGGCACCGACGCGACCGTGCCCTCGAGGATCTTCAGCAGGGCCTGCTGCACGCCCTCGCCGGACACGTCGCGCGTGATCGACGGGTTCTCGGCCTTGCGGGCGATCTTGTCGACCTCGTCGATGTAGATGATCCCCGTCTCAGCGCGCTTCGTGTCGAAGTCGGCGGCCTGCAGGAGCTTGAGCAGGATGTTCTCGACGTCCTCGCCGACATAGCCGGCCTCGGTCAGGGCGGTGGCGTCCGCGACGGCGAACGGGACGTTCAGGCGCTTGGCCAGCGTCTGCGCGAGATAGGTCTTGCCGCAGCCGGTGGGTCCGAGCAGCAGGATGTTGCTCTTGGCGATCTCGATCTCGTCGGCGCGCTGCTCGGCCGACTGCAGGGTCCCGTGCGCGCGGACGCGCTTGTAGTGGTTGTACACCGCCACCGACAGGGCGCGCTTGGCGTCCTGCTGGCCGACCACGTACTCCTCGAGGAAGGCGAAGATCTCCCGCGGCTTGGGCAGGTCGAAATCGGCGACGACGCCGGAGGACGACTCGGCCATGCGCTCTTCGATGATCTCGTTGCACAGCTCGACGCACTCATCGCAGATGTAGACGCCGGGTCCGGCGATCAACTGCTGCACCTGCTTCTGGCTCTTGCCGCAGAAGGAGCACTTGAACAGGTCGGCGCTCTCACCGATACGTGCCATGCGGCCCCTCCTGATCATGCCGGGCGGGAATCGTCCCCGGGCTGTCCTCCGAGCCTAACCTGCGGCGGCGACAACAGGTGGATTTGCACGCGCCGAACTGGGGCCGCTGCTCCGCCCACAGCGGAACGTCCGACGCGACGGCGCCCCGCCGCCCGGGTCCGGGAGGCGGGGCGCCGTCGCTCGCGCGTCAGCGTGTCAGCGCCTGCTGACCGCCGCGCTTGCGGGTGGTGAGCACCTGGTCGACGAGGCCGTAGGCGACCGCCTCCTCCGCGGAGAGGATCTTGTCGCGGTCGATGTCCTTGTTGACCTCTTCCTTGCTCTTGTTGGAGTGCTTCGCGAGCGTCTCCTCGAGCCATGTGCGCATCCGCATGATCTCGGCGGCCTGGATCTCGATGTCGGAGGCCTGGCCGTGACCGGCCTCGCCCATCGCCGGCTGGTGGATCAGGATGCGGGCGTTCGGAAGCGCGAGGCGCTTGCCCGGCGCGCCGGCCGCGAGCAGGACCGCCGCGGCGGAGGCCGCCTGGCCGAGCACGACGGTCTGGATCTGAGGCGACACGTACTGCATGGTGTCGTAGATCGCCGTCATCGCGGTGAAGGAGCCGCCGGGCGAGTTGATGTACATGATGATGTCGCGGTCGGGGTCCTGGCTCTCCAGCACGAGCAGCTGAGCCATGACGTCGTCCGCCGAAGCGTCGTCGACCTGGACGCCCAGGAAGATGACGCGGTCCTCGAACAGCTTGTTGTACGGGTCCTGACGCTTGTAGCCGTAGGCCGTGCGCTCTTCGAACTGCGGCAGGATGTAGCGGCTGCCGGGCATCTGGAGGCCCTGCGGAGCCGCCTGGCCGAAAGTGGGGGTCTGCATTCCGGTCTCTCTCTCTTTCGCCGCGGGTCTCAGTTGCTGGTCCCGCCGCCGCCGGTCACGTCGACGGCGTGCTCGCGGATGTGGTCGACGAAGCCGTACTCGAGCGCTTCCTCGGCGGTGAACCAGCGGTCGCGGTCGCCGTCGGCGTTGATCTGCTCGACGGTCTTGCCCGTCTGCGCGGCCGTGATCTCAGCCAGGCGCTTCTTCATGTCGAGGATCAGCTGCGCCTGCGTCTGGATGTCGCTCGCCGTGCCGCCGAAGCCTCCGTGGGGCTGGTGCAGCAGCACGCGCGCGTTCGGCGTGATGTAGCGCTTGCCCTTGGTGCCGCTGGTCAGCAGCAGCTGGCCCATCGACGCGGCCATGCCGATGCCGACGGTGACGATGTCGTTCGGCACGAACTGCATCGTGTCGTAGATCGCCATGCCGGCGGTGATGGAGCCGCCCGGGGAGTTGATGTAGAGGTAGATGTCCTTCTGGGAGTCCTCCGCCGCCAGCAGGAGGATCTTCGCGCAGATCTCGTTGGCGTTCTCGTCGCGCACCTCCGAGCCCAGCCAGATGATGCGGTCCTTCAGCAGCCTGTCGAAGACGCTCGTCGCGACAAGTGGTTCGGCCATGTGTACTCCTGATTCCTTGGATCTGAGTCGAATCTACCGGCGCCCCGTCGGCGACCCGGCCGTGTTCGCCCTGGGCAGATCAGGGGGCGTCGCCGGCGAGTTCGTCGGCGTACGCCTGGACGGAACGGGTGTAGAGCCGCAGATGCGGCGCCAGCGTGCGCAGCGCGAGCGATGCCGCGCCCGACGCATCGCCCGCCGATGCCAGCGTCAGGGCGAGGAAGGCGGCCGCCTCGTCGCGCAGCGGCGACGCCGGCGTGCGGTCGAGCTCGGCGCGCAGCATCCCGATCGCCTCGTCGGTCCGGCCGAGGTTGCGCAGCGTGCTGGCGAGCTGGATCACCGCCTGCGGCCGGTGGACCTCGTCCAGGCCCGCGGCCAGCGCGGCCCGGTACAGCGGCTCGGCGGCGTCTTCGCGCCCGGCGGCGTCGCGGGCGCCGGCGCGTTCGAAGAGGGCGCGCCCGTCGTCGGGGGGCCGCTCTCGGGCCAGCGCGTCGATGCGGGTGATGCGCTGGTCATCGGACAGCGCCTCGTCCTGCCACACGGCCCGCACACGCGCGTTCCAGTCGTCGCTCACGCGTCCTCCTCGCGATGGAAAGGGGGACGGATGCCGCAGCATCCGTCCCCCTGGGAACCCTTCCCGACTACTCCTTGTCGGCGGCCTTCTTGGCGCGGGTCTTCTTGGCCGGCTTCTTCTCGGCCTCCTCGGCCTCGGCGGCGTCTGCGTCGGCAGCCGCGTCGGCGATCTCCTGCGCCTCCTCGACGACCTCCTCCTCGGCGGCCTCCTCGTCCTCGACGGCGACGAAGCCGGTGAGGTCGACGGGGTTGCCGTTGGTGTCGACGACCTTGACCTTGCCCAGCGCGACCGCGAGGGCCTTGTTGCGGGCGACCTCGCCGACGAGGGCCGGCAGCTGGTTGCCCTGCTGCAGCGCGTTGACGAACTCCTGGGGCGCCATGCCGTACTGGGCGGCCGACTGCACGAGGTACTGCGTGAGCTCGTCCTGCGAGACCTGCACGTTGGTCTGCTCGGCGATCTTGTCCAGCAGCATCTGGGTCTTGAACTGCTTCTCGCTGGCCTCGGCGACCTCGGCGCGGTGGACGTCGTCCTCGAGGCGGCCCTCGGACTCGAGGTGGTTGTGCACCTCGTCCTCGATCAGCTGCGGCGGGACGGGGATGTCGACCTGCTCCAGCAGCGTCTCGACGAGCTTGTCGCGCGCAGCGGAGCCCTGCGTGAACACCGACTGCTGGCCCACGCGGTCCTTCAGGCTCTCGCGCAGCTCCGCGATGGTGTCGAACTCGCTCGCGATCTGCGCGAAGTCGTCGTCGGCCTCGGGGAGCTCGCGCTCCTTGACGCTCTTGACCGTGACGGAGACCTCGGCCTCCTCGCCGGCGTGCTCGCCGCCGACCAGCTTGGAGCGGAAGGTGGTGTCCTCGCCGGCGGTGAGGGACTCGATGGCGTCGTCGATGCCCTCGAGGAGCTCGCCGGAGCCGACCTCGTACGACACGCCCTCGGCGCGGTCGATCTCGGCGCCGTCGATGGTGGCGACGAGGTCGAGCTCGACGAAGTCGCCGGCCGCCGCCGGGCGGTCGACCGTCACGAGGGTGCCGAAGCGGGCGCGCAGGCGGTCGAGCTCCTCGTCGATCGCTGCCTCATCGACCTCGGCCGCCTCGACCTCGATCGTCGTTCCTTCGAAGTCGGGCAGCTCGAAGTCGGGACGCACGTCGACCTCGACCTCGACCTCGAGGTCGCCCGAGAAGTCCTTCTCGTTGGGCCACTCGGTGACCTCGGCGGACGGCCGGCCGAGCACCCGCAGCTCGTTGGCGGCCACGGCCTCGCGGTAGAACCCGTCCAGGCCCTCGCTCACGGCGTGCTCGAGGACGGCGACACGGCCGATGCGCTGGTCGATGATCGGCGCCGGAACCTTGCCCTTGCGGAAGCCCGGGATCTGCACGTCCTGCGCGATGTGCTCGTACGCGTGCGTGATGCTCGGCTTGAGCTCTTCGGGGCTGACCGTGATGTGCAGCTTCACCCGCGTGGGGCTGAGCTTCTCGACGGTGCTGTTCACCATGCCTGTTACTTCTCCTCGATCGGACCGCGTGCGCGCGGATGCTGAAGGTCTGGGTTCGGAAATTCTGGAACGGCCTGTTGTCGGGGCGACAGGATTTGAACCTGCGGCCTCCCGCTCCCAAAGCGGGCGCTCTACCAAGCTGAGCTACGCCCCGGGCGGGTTCGCACGCGTACACGCGCCATTCGGCCCCGAGAAGTCTAGCCGACGCGCCTGGCCTCGTCGGCGCGGGTGACGCGCGTTCGGGGGTGCCCGCGTCTTCCACTAGACTGTCGGATGCCGCGATACGCGGTCGCGGGGATGTAGCTCAATGGTAGAGCCTCAGTCTTCCAAACTGATGGTGCGGGTTCGATTCCCGTCATCCCCTCCGATGCCCGCAGGGGCGGCCGCGGGTCGCCCTTGCGGGCATGCGCGTTGATGCCGCGGGAACCGATCCGCAGCGGCCGATTCCCGTCATCGTCTCCACAGCCCGACGGGCCGGCCGAAGGCCGCCCTGCGGGGCTTCCGCGTGAATGCCGTTGGAGAGCGACGCGCCGCGTCGGTCAGTGAGGCGCCCGGAGGCGCAGAGCCCGCAGATAGCGCCGGCGCGCGACGGCCTGGGCCACCAGCAGGGCCGGGTAGAGCACGCGCCAGCGTCGCTCGGCGGCCGGGCGGGTCAGCGACCGGAGAGTGAGGACGACCGTGTCCGCCCGCCGATGCACGATGAACGCCTCCTCGCCTGCGACAGGATGCCCGGGCAGGGTCCGATAGGCGAAGCCGACGCGGTCGGGGTCGTCCACGACTTCGATCACCTCGACGGGCTCGCTGATGGACAGCCCGAAAGCATGCGCCCTGATCACCGGTCGATCCCCTGCCGTCGCCGATGCACCCGACGCGATCGAGAACCCGCTTCGCGTCTTCACGCCCCAGCGCAGCACCTCACCGCGGGCCCACTCCCAGACATCTTCCCCCGTACCCAGGACGGTCGACTTCTCCCACCGCCGGAAGCCGGGAGCCCGCTCGACCCAGACGCCCTCCGACGGCTGGGTCTGCGCTGGTCGATCGGCGCTGTCCATTCTCCGATCGTCTCATCCTCGGCGGGGCCTCCCGCCGGCTCAACGCGTGAAGAAGGAGTTCGCCGCCTTCGTGTAGAGCAGGATGACGCCGATGATCGACGGCAGCGCCGACAGCAGCGCCGTCCACAGGCTCTGGCTCCCCGTGAACATCTGCACGACGGCGTTCACGATGTTCAGCACGAACACGACCGTCGTGATGATCCTCGCGACGTTGCTTCCCCGGAAGAGTCCGAAGCTCACGATGATCACCGCGATTCCGACGATGATCGAGATGACCGCAGCGACGATGAGCGCTTCGCGGCTCATGCTGGCGACCTCCAGGCCGCTGACGATCATCAGGATGCCTCCCAGGATGCTGAAGAATCCCGAGATCCACGCGAGCACTGCGACGATGGTGACCCCTACGGGGCGCGAATCTGCCATGAACGTACTTCCTTGTCGTTCTCCCCCACGGACGTGCGTTGCGCACAACGTATCGGCTCGCCGCCCGGCCGTCCACTGCCCGGAGCGCGCGGATGAGGAGGTGGAGTCCGTGGGAGATGCGCGAATGAACACCGGGACGTCAGCGCGCGCAGACGGCACGACTCGAGCGCTCACTCAGCTGCGCGAGCGATCACGCGTCTGAACGACTCCGGAAGCACGACGTTCGCCGGCGCGCCGGCGAAGAACGCGGCGACCTGCTCCGGGGTGTACCCGGCGATGCCGCACCCGACCTCGGTCACCAGGAACCGCAGCTCGGGGTGCTCCCGCGCGAACTCGAGGAACCGGCCGGCCTGCTGTTCGAACACCCGCAGTCCCGACATCGTGTCGATGCCGTAGGACCGCCCCTGGAGACCTTCGGCCTGTCCCCACACCGCACCGAAGCGCTCGTAGGCGAACCGCGCCGCTCCCCCGCCGTGGGCGCCGGAGGCGTTGGAGCCGAAGACGAACACCTCGTCCGGCTGGAGCGATTCGATGCGCATCGCGAACGCCTAACCGACGGCCGGGGCCGCCTGTGCGTGGCCCGCAACGTGAGCCCGGTAGGACTGCGCGTTCTTCAGGATGCCCGAACGCTCGTCTTCGGTCAGCTCGCGCCGCACCCTCGCGGGAACTCCTGCCACGAGGGATCCGGGCGGGACCACCGTGCCCTCCAGCACGACGGCGCCGGCCGCGACGAGGCTGCCCTCGCCGATCACCGCGCCCGACAGCACGACGCTTCCCATCCCGACCAGCGAGCCGTCGCCGATCGTGCACCCGTGGACGACGGCGTTGTGCCCGACCGAGACGTCGCGGCCGATGTGCACCGGGTGTCCCGCGTCGACGTGGACCACGACGTTGTCCTGGAGGTTGCTGCCTGCCCCCACCGTGATCGCGTCGCTGTCGGCTCGCAGCACCGCGTTGTACCAGACGCTCGCACCCTCGTCGAGCGTGACCGCCCCGATCACGCGGGCGCCGGCGGCGACGAAGGCGGCGGGGTCGATGGCGGGCGCGCGACCGGCGATGGTGAGGATCGTGGGGTCATCGGCGATGGTCATGCCTCGACCCTACGCCCGGGCCGGTCGCGGCTATCCGGCGAGACGGGCGCGGATCGCGTCGGCGTACCAGGGGGCCAGCGAATCGGCGAAGGTCACCGTGAGGTGATCCTGGTCGCGGTACACGTTCGCGCCGCCGACGACGGGCTTGCACACCTCGTCGTCGCAGAACACGTCGGTGAAGTCCAGCAGCGTGACCTCGTCCCAGCCGGATGCGGCGTCCCGGAGCGGATCGTCGGCGACGAGCACCTCCGACCGGGGCGCGTCGCACTCGGCGGCGTCGCGCGTGCGCAGGCACTTGTTCGGGTCGGCCTCCCACACCGGGTTGTCGACGACCGTGATGACGGGGATGCCGCGGTCGGTGACCGTGCTCCACGCGTTTCGGTAGCCGGCCACCGCCGCGTCGTGCGAGGACGCGAAGCCGGCCGACGCGTACGGAGTGGTGGCGATCGCCGCCGTGAACACCGCGTCCAGGTCGCTGTCCGAGAGCGCCGCCTGCACCCGCTCGCGCCACTGCGTGCACGCCTCGCCGAAGGCGCCCGGCGTCGACAGCGGTGTGGTGTTCCACGGGCAGGCGCCCTTGAACCAGGTCACCAGCTGCCAGCCGTTCTCGTCGGCCATGCGCTGGAAGGTCGACAGCAGCTGATACGCGTGGCTGTCGCCGATGAGGGCGACGCGCGGCGCGTCGGGATCGTCTGAGCCGAACGTGCACGACACCGGCCTGGCGTCGGTGAGCTGCACGAAGCACTGCTCGTCAGCGGGCCGGTCGATGCCGGCGAAACCCGGCGCGGGCAGGATCGTGTCTGCGGGTTCGGCCGACGCGCAGGACGCGTCGAGCACGGATGCCGCCCCGAAGCACGGCGGAGGGTCCTCCTGCAGCTGCTGGATGTCCCGTGTGGCCGCGCTGTACAGCGGGGCGTTCACGAACCAGGCGGTGGCCGCGACGAGCGCGACTGCCACCATCGCCGCCAGCGACGACCACAGCGTCACCCGCGCCGGGCGCGTCGTGAGCACACGCCAGCCGCGCGCGGGATCCTCCACGAAGCGCTTGGTGAGCCACGCGAGCACGAAGCACAGGCCCAGCAGCGCCACCCGATGGTAGATCGTCAGCCCCCAGAAGGGCACCGAGGGGGCGATCACGATCAGGGGCCAGTGCCACAGATACAGCGAGTAGGAGATGTCGCCGACGAACTGCGCCGGACGCAGGGACAGGATGCGCGTCGGATACCACCAGCGCTCGGTGTTCGACGCCGCGATGACCGCCGCGGCTCCGAGCGTCGGGAGCGCCGCCGTGTACCCCGGGAACGGCGTCTGTCCGTCGAAGCCGAATGCGGCGGCCAGGAGGGCGAGGATGCCGCCCCAGCCGAGGAGGAAGCTGCCCCACGCGTTGCGGACGCGCAGCATCGGGATCAAGGCCACCATGGCCCCCACGCCGAACTGCCACATGCGCCCGAAGGTGACGAAGTAGGCCGGCGCGGGGTCGGTGATCGTGAAGATCACGCAGAAGACGAACGAGGCCAGCGACACCGCTCCGAGTGCGAGGAGAACGGCGCGGCGGCGTGCGCCGCGGAGCCACCGGACGCCGACCCACGCCGCCAGGAGCATGATGAGCGGCCACATCACGTAGAACTGCTCCTCCAGCGACAGCGACCAGTAGTGCTGCACCGTGGTCGGCTCGCCGCCGTGGTTGAGGTAGTCGGCCGAGTTCAGCGCGAGGTACCAGTTCTCGACGTAGAACGTCGAGGCGAGGATCTCGCGCACCTCGTTCGGCAGGGCCGAGGTCGGCATGAGGTACGGCGACATCACCACGACCGCGCACACCAGCAGCACCAGGAGGGATGCCGGCAGGAGCCGTCGGGCGCGGCGCGCCCAGAACTGCCCGAGGCGCACGGTCCCAGTCGCGGTCAGCTCGCGCATCAGGTGCGCCGTGATCAGGAACCCGGAGATCACGAAGAAGATGTCCACGCCGATGTAGCCCCCCGGAAAGCGGGCGGGCCAGAAGTGGTACAGCACGACGCACAGCACCGCGATCGCACGGAGGCCTTGGACGTGCGGGATGAAGCGGGACGGCTCGGCGTGCTCGGGAGAGCGTTCCACGGGCTGACGGGTCACCGTCGTGGCCGGGGAGTTCAGGCGCTGCGGTCCGAGGTCGTGATCGGCGGAGGGCACGCATCGACGTTAGCCGCTGCGGCTGGACATGCCCGCACCCGACAGGCGGCAGGGCGTGTTAGCCCAGCCTTGTCTTGCTTGCGGAATGCCGGCGGCTGAGTAGCGTTCTGTCCATCGGAGGACGATCGCCCGCATGGAGCGACCCTCCCGACGATGGAGGCGACGAAGATGCACAAGACGAACACGATCCCCGCGACGGCTGCCAATCCCGACGTGGCGGCGGCCACCGCGCAGTTCCTCACGCCCGTGGCGCTGGGCCTGCAGGCCCTCGCGGTCAACGGCAAGCAGGCCCACTGGAACGTGCGCGGCGCGAACTTCATCGCGATCCACGAGCTCCTGGACACGGTCGTCGCGCACGCGCAGGAGGGCGCCGACCAGGCGGCGGAGCGCATCGTCGCCCTGGGCCTTCCCATCGACGCCCGCGTGGCGACGATCGCCGCCAAGACGGCGGCCACCGCGGTCCCGGCGGGCTTCACGCAGTGGGACGACATGGTGCGCGCCGTGATCGCCGACATGGACGCGGTGATCGCCGACGTCCAGGCCGCGATCGACGGCCTCGACGAGTTCGACCTCACCAGCCAGGACATCGCGATCGGCATCAAGGAATCGCTCGAGAAGGACCGCTGGTTCCTCTTCGCGCACCTCGCCGAGTGATCGATCGCCGCGAAGACCCCCGGGAATCCCGGGGGTCTTCGTGCATCACGGCCGCTGCAGGAACGCCAGCACCGCGAGCACCCGACGGTGTTCGGTCCCCGACTCCTCGAGGCCGAGCTTGGCGAAGATCGCGCTGATGTTCTTCTCCACGGCGCCCACGCCGATGCACAGCCGCTCGGCGATGCTGGTGTTGCTCCGCCCCTCGGCCATGAGGGTCAGCACGTCGCGCTCGCGAGGAGTCAGGGTCGCGAGTGGATCCGGCCGTGACGACAGCAGCCCCTGCACCACGAGGGGATCGAGCACGGTTCCGCGTTCGCGCACCCGGCGCACCGCATCGGTGAACTCGTCCAGCGAGGTCACGCGGTCCTTCAGCAGGTAGCCGATGCCACCCTCGCCTCCGGCAAGCAGCTCACGGGCGTAGACGCCCTCGACGTACTGGCTCAGCACCAGGATGCCGACAGCCGGCAGGGCGGCTCGGAGCTGGAGTGCGGCGCGGATGCCCTCATCGCGGAAACCCGGTGGGAGCCGGACGTCGAGGATCGCGACATCCGCGTCCGAGGCGCGCACCCGCGCCACGATGTCCTCGGCATCGCCCCAGGCCCCCGCCGTGACGTATCCCGCTTCGTCGAACAGCCGCACCAGTCCCTCGCGCAGCAGCAGCGAATCCTCGACGACCACCACACGCGGCGGTGCCAGAGACGCCTCGGTCACCGGTTCAGGATAGGCCGCGCTCATGTCGTCGGCGCCGCGAGAGGAATGTGCGCGCCGACGGACGTCGGTCCGCCGGCCGGGCTGTCGATGACGAGCGCGCCGCGCAGGCCGGCGACACGTTCACGCAGCCCCTCCAGGCCGTGCCCCGGCCTCACGACGGCGCCGCCTCGGCCGTTGTCGACGATCCAGACATCCAGGTGCGTCGGCGCTCCGGTGGACGTGCGACGCAGCGCCGCCTTCAGCGTGGCCGCCGTGGCGCCGGCGTGCTTGGCCGCATTGGTGAGGAGCTCGGCCACCACGAAGTACACCGTCCGCGCCACCTCGGGTGTCACAGCCTCGTCCAGACGCGGATCCACATCGAGATGGACCGCGAGGGGCGAGCCGGCCGCGACCGCTCCGAGTGCGGCGGACAGGCCCCGGTCCTGCAGCAGCGGCGGCGCGACGCCGCTCGACAGGGCGCGCAGCTCGTCGAGTGCGGCCTTTGCGTGACCTCGGGCGTCGCGGGCGAGCTCGGCGGCGGCGTCGGCGTCGCCGTTCGCCGCCCGCCGCTCGAGCGCGGCCAGATCCATCTGGAGCCTCACGAGACGCTGCTGCGGGCCGTCGTGGATGTCGCGCTCGAGGCGGCGCAGGGCGACGTCTTCGGCGTGCACGGCCGCCCCGCGCGCCGCAGCCTCGGCACGCACCTCCGCAGCCAGATCGTCCGAGCGCCAGCGTCCGAGCATCCCCTGTGCGATGGCGTGATGCACGCGGGCCAGTCCGCCCGTCACCCACGGGAGGGTGAAGGCGAACAGGAGGCCTGCCACCAGGTACAGCGCCACCTCGACCGCATCGCCGGACCAGCCTCCGAACAGCAGGGGCAGCGCGTCGGCGACGTAGTCACCCCACAGCACGTCACGATCGCCGCGTGGGATGAACGATCCCCAGAACCAGTAGGTGAGCCCGCCGAACGACACGCTCAGCCACGCCACGGTGAGGGCGAACGTGATCGTGCTGATGACGGGACTCACGATCGTGCCGTGCAGCAGATAGACCCAGTAGTGCGGATTCCGCACCGGCCGGCTGAGCGACGCCCAGAAGCCCGCGCGCGGCTCGGGATCGCGATCCCACTCCGGTTCGGCGATCCGGGGAAGTCCGGTGAGCCCCAGCATGAACCGGTCCGCGACGCCGAATCCCCGGGCGACGAGGAGGCTGAGCACGAGCAGCGGCAGACCGAGAACCAGCACCAGCAGGCCCACGCCGGCCCAGAACAGCGGCATGAGCAGCGAGATCGAGACAATGGCGAGCACGAACACAGCCAGCAGGTACACAGCGCTGCCGGCCGTCCGCGTCCACGCCAGGCCGTACGCGGCCCAGAAGGCACGCGGCCGGTCGGCGTGCGACGCCGACGGCGCGTCGGCGATCGTCTCTGCCATGCGGCTCTCCTCGCGGGTGTCCGGGTGCGACATGCCGGTCCCCGTACCGGCTGCCATCGAAGGGGCGGTGTACGTCATGCTCCCACTGTGTCCGGCCCGCGTCGCGCGCGGCATCCCCCCGGCACCCCGGCCGATACGGGGGCTGTCCCCCGAAGCGCTCCGTCCCGTCCTCACGCCACGTGGGTGAGCCGGCCGGCGAGGAGGGTCGCGGCGACGGGCATCCCGCGCAGCGTCGGCTCATCGGCGACGAGAGGATCGACCGCGCACAGCGCGAGGTCGGCGACATCACCCGGCTGCACGCGCGCGGGTTCCGCCGAACCGCCGCGCGTCGAGGCCGCGAGCGCGGTCGCAGCATCCAGACGCTCATGCGGCTGCCACGGCTCCCGGCGGTCCCGCGTGCGGAAGACCGCCGCCGCCATGGCGGCCCACGGGTCCAGCGGAGAAACCGGCGCGTCCGAGCCGAACAGCAGGTGCGCGCCCGCAGCGGCCAGCGAGCGGAAGGGGTAGGGCTGGGCGGTCTGGTCCGCCCAGATGGTGTCGGTGAGATCACGGTCGTCGAGGGCGTGAGCCGGCTGCACGCTCGCGCCGATACCGAGCCGCGCGAAGCGCGGAATGTCCGCGTGCGCGACCAGCTGCGCGTGCTCGATGGTGCCCCAGGCGCCGGACGCGGCGAACGCGTCGAGGGCGTGGGAGTTGGCGACGTCGCCGATCGCGTGGATCGCCGATGCGATGCCCGCGGCGGTGGCGCGGGTCATCAGCTCGACCAGGGTGGCACGGTCGACCGTGATCAGCCCGTGATTGTGCGGGTCATCGGGGTACGCGTGCGAGCAGGCGGCGGTGCGTGTGCCGAGGGAGCCGTCGCTGATCACCTTGAGCGGTCCGACCCGCACGAGATCGGAGTCCGACCCGCGCGCCGCGTCGCCGGTGCGCAGCCCCTCGGAGATCGCACGGTCGAGGTGTTCGGGATAGACGCCGAACGAGACCCGCAGCGCGTCGAAGCCCCCGCCGAGGCGGCGGACCCACGCGTCCTCGTTCCACGCCATGTCGAGGTCCACGATGCCGACCACGCCCCGCGACGCGGCATCCTGCGCCATGCGGGTCACGAGCGGGTCCGACTGGGCGGGTTCGACGGCGTTGAGGCGACGGGAGATCTCGAACGCTGGCTCCTCACGCAGGATGCCGACGCCATCGGGCGCGAAGCCCTCACGCCGCAGCGCCGCGGAGTTCAGCCACACACTGTGCACATCGGCGTTGATGAGGTAGCTCGGGACCTCGCCGGTCGCGGCGTCGAGCACCTCCAGGGTGGGGCGGTCGATCCACAGGGCGTCGCGGAATCCGGTTCCGATCCTCCGGCCGTCCGGCAGGATCGGGGCCTCGGACATCAGCGAGGCGGCATGCGACGCGGAGATCGCCTCGCCCAGCGGCACGCGCTGGGCTGCGAGGGCCCACTGCACCACATGCACGTGATGGTCCCAGAGCCCGGGCACGACCCATGCGCCTCGCGCATCGAAGACGGCGCCGCGGCGCGCAAGCGCACCGGCGGGCGCGATGTCGACGACCATGCCGTGGGCGAGGTGGATGTCGACGGGTTCGCCGCCGAACGGGTCGGTGCGCTGCGAACCCGTCAGACGCGCATCCGCGATGACGTCCGGCATCGCGGCGCGCTCCAGCGTCATCGAGCGGCTCGCCGGGCGTCGAGATCGCGCCGCATCTCACCGGCCAGGCGCGGGTCGGCGTACGGGCTCGCGCCCTGCTCCAGCTCGGCGATGATCGTCTCGACGACCTCGTCGGGGCGGTTCTGGCTGAGCTTCCGCTTGGCGACCACCCGGGTAGGGGTGAGTCGGAAGCCCACAGTGCCTCTCTCCAGCCGGCGCACGTACTCCGGATCGTTCGGTCGCTCCCACATCAGCCGCGGCGCGGGCATCCCGCTCTCGAACCGCGCGACCAGGCGGTCCAGCACCTGCAGGTTCTCCTCCGGAGTGAGGACCTCCGGGACGCCCGACAGGTGCACCGCGACGAAGTTCCATGTCGGCACGCTCGGCGTGTCGCCGTACCACCCGGGCGAGATGTATCCGTGCGGTCCCTGCAGGATCACCAGGAGCTCACGCTCCCCGAGTCCGTGGATGAGGTCGTCGGGCTTGCCCACGTGACCGACGATCGTCAGATCGTCCCTGCCGGGATCCAGCATCACGGCGTAGTGAGACGCGACAAGCCCCTCATCGGTGGCGCTCATGATCGTGGCCCAGGGATTGTGCTCGACCACCCGCCGCATCTCGGCGACGTCCGTCATCGCGAAACTGGGGTTCTGACGCATGGACTCAGCCTACGAGCACCGGCGTCTCCGCGGTGTCAGGCCTGGCAGTACGGGCACCAGTAGAGGTTCCGCCCCGCGGCCTCCTCGACGAGGATGGTCGTCCCGCACACGCGGCACGGCAGGCCCGCGCGCCGGTAGACCCAGTGCCGGTCGTCGCGATTGGCCATCGCCCGCCGGTACGCCTCGGGATCGAGGTCATCCATGGTCATCATCTGCCCGGTCTCGACGCCGATCGCGAGGAGCCGCACCCAGTCGCGCCACAGCGCGCGGACGAGCTCCTCAGGGACGTCGCGGCCGGGTGTGTGCGGATTCAGCCTCGCCCGGTAGAGAAGCTCTGCGCGGTAGACGTTGCCGATGCCGCTGACGACGCTCTGGTCCATGAGCAGCAGCGCGATGGCGGTGGGCTTGCGGCGCACGACGGCGGTGAAGCGCTCCTCCCCCTCGGCGACGTCGTCCACGAGAGGATCGGGCCCGAGCTTGGCGATGGTCGCCGCGACCTCCTCCGGCGTCTGCAGCACGCACGCCGTCGGACCGCGCAGATCGGCGCACGTCACCGCCGTCAGAAGCCGCAGGCGCACCTGACCGACCACGGGAGGCGGCCAGGTCGCGTCGTCGTCGCCGAGCCCGGTCGTCTGCTCCGACATGCGCACGTGCACCCGCGCCAGGCGGGGTGCGCCGATCGAGGAGAGGGAGTTCTCCCCCGCGGTGTCGAGGATCGGGTCATCCAGGCGCGTCCCACGCTGGTTGGTGTGCCCCATGCGCCCGTTGGCCGACGCGATGGTGGGGTCCACGACGATCTCTCCTGCGAAGTCCCACGCACCGTACATGCCCAGGTGCACGCGAAGCCAGATGTCGTCGTCGAACTCGAGGAACATGTGCTTGCCGACCGCCTTGACCGATGTGGCGGTCCGGCCGTCGATGATGCTCGCGCCCTCGGCGAAGCGCCCCTGCGGGCTCGAGGCCTCCACCGCCCGGCCGACGATGTTCCGGTCGAACTGGCGTGCGATCCGATGGACGGAGTGGCCTTCGGGCATGCGGCTCAGCCTGCTTCTGGATCGAATGAGCTCTCGTCGGCGTCGAGGACGTCCGCGGTGCCCGCGCCGGCGCGGGGGTCCGGCGCCAGCGTGCCGTCCTGCTCGTACGCCGCCAGCTGCGCGATGCGCCGCGCGTGGCGCTCCTCGCCCGAGAAGGGCGTCTCGATGAAACGGTCGATGAACGACACCGCCTCGTCGAAGGTGTGCTGCCGCGCGCCGATCGCGATGACATTGGCGTCGTTGTGCTCGCGCGCCAGCTCCGCCGTGGCGATGCTCCACACCAGCGCCGCGCGGGCGCCGTGCACCTTGTTGGCCGCCATCTGCTCGCCGTTGCCGGAGCCGCCGAAGACGACGCCGAGCGTCTCGATCCCCGCAGTCTGATCGCGCACGACCGCCTGTGCCGCCCGGATGCAGAAGGCCGGGTAGTCGTCGAGCGGGTCGTACTCGACCGGCCCGTGGTCGACGACCTCGTGGCCGGCTGCGGCGAGATGGTGCTGCAGCTGCGTCGAGAATTCCAGCCCGGCGTGGTCGGTCGCGATGTGGATGCGCATGGGCTCAATCCTAGAGAGAAGGGGGTGGCGAGCGGATGCCGCTGCTACGGGGCGAGCCCCGCCGCAGCGGGCTTGAACCCGGCCCGGATGTTCTCGCAGCAGGCCGGCCGGCACACGTCGAACCAGGGGCCGAGCGCGGTGGCATGGGGACGCTCCGCGACGGGGGTGCCGTTGAGCCGTTCCTCGACGAGGTCGACCAGCCCGGCGACGAACGCCGGGTCGACGCCCGGTGTGGGGGTGCGCACGGCCCGCAGACCCACCTGCTCGGCGGCATCCATCGCCTCGGTGTCGAGGTCCCACAGGACCTCCATGTGGTCGCTCACGAAGCCCAGCGGCACGATCACGACGGCCTGCACGCCCGCACCGGGAAGCTCTGCGATGACGTCATTGACGTCGGGCTCGAGCCAGGGCTGCGTGGGCGGGCCGGAGCGCGACTGGTACACCAGGTCCCATTCGACCGCCGCGGCGCCCGGGATGTCCTGTGCGACGGCGGCCATCACGACCTCGGCGACAGCGAGGTGCTGAGCGGCGTACGCGCCGCCGGCTCCCAGATCGCGGTGCAGCGGGTCCCCCTCGCGGGGACCGGAGCGTTCGGCATCCGCGGTCGGGATGCTGTGCGTCGAGAACAGGACCCGCAGCCCGTCGGCGGGGACACCGTCGGAGAGGAATCCGCCCACGGCGTCACGCACGCCGTCGACGAAGGGCTGGACGAAACCGGGGTGATCGAAGAACTGGCGCACCTTGTCGATCGTCACCGTCTCGGACAGGCCGGTCTCGGTGAGCACACGCGCGAAGTCCTCGCGGTACTGCCGGCAGCTCGAGAAGGACGAGTAGGCGCTCGTGGCGAGTCCGAGCAGCGTCGTGTCGCCGGCCTCGGCTGCCTCCTTCACGGCCTCTTCGAGGTACGGCGACCAGTTGCGGTTCCCCCAGTACACCGGGAGGTCGATGCCACGGCGCGCGAGCTCCGCCTCGAGCGCGGCCTTCAGCGCCCGGTTCTGCGCGTTGATCGGGCTGACGCCGTCGAAGTGCCGATAGTGGTGCGCGACCTCCTCGAGGCGCTCGTCCGGGATGCCGCGCCCACGGGTGACGTTGCGCAGGAACGGGATCACGTCGTCCTGTCCCTCGGGGCCTCCGAAGCCCGCCAGGAGGATCGCGTCGTACGCGACCGCCTCCTCGACATGCGGGCTGCCGGACGCCGCCGCCGGCGACGCGAAGGGGACGACTCGCTGCTCACGGGATGTCACCCTTCCATCCTGACACCGCGAGCGGAGCTGTTCTCCCACATGCTCCAACGCAGGCGACGCCCTGGAATAGGCTGGGACGGTTGTCGCCGGTGCCAGCAGCGCTCGTGCGGCCGTCGGTTGGACTGCGGCGTGGCCGCGGTCCGGATCGTCCGTCACCCTCACCCACGGGAGCAGAATCAAGTGCCTGGAGAGAACCTCACCCGCATCGAAGCGCAGGAGCGCCGGTCGATCGTCGACACCCAGTCGTACGAGGTCGTGCTCGACCTGACCAGGGGCGCCGAGGTGTTCGGTTCCCGCACCGTCGTGCGCTTCACCGCCACGCCGGGCGCGTCGACGTTCATCGACCTGATCGCGCGCGAGGTGCGCGAGATCACCCTCAACGGCCGTTCCATCGACCCCGGTACCGCCTTCGCCGACTCGCGGATCGCTCTGGAGGACCTTGCGGCCGAGAACGAGCTCGTCGTCGACGCCGACTGCCTGTACACCAACACCGGTGAGGGCCTGCACCGCTTCGTCGATCCCGTCGACGGCGAGGTGTATCTGTACTCGCAGTTCGAGGTGCCCGACTCCCGCCGGATGTACGCGGTGTTCGAGCAGCCGGATCTGAAGGCCACGTTCCAGTTCACCGTGACGGCGCCGGAGTCGTGGAAGGTCGTCTCGAACTCGCCCACCCCCGAGCCGCAGACGCTCGGCGACGGCACGGCGACGTGGACCTTCGAGCCGACCCCGCGCATCTCGTCGTACATCACCGCGCTCATCGCCGGACCCTACGAGGCCACGTTCTCGGAGCTCACCAGCGCGTCCGGACGGGTCATCCCGCTCGGTGTGTACGCCCGCCGGAGTCTGTGGCAGCACCTGGACGCCGACTACATCTTCGAGAAGACCCGGCAGGGCTTCGCGTACTTCGAGGACAAGTTCGACTACCCGTACCCGTTCGCGAAGTACGACCAGCTGTTCGTCCCCGAGTTCAACGCCGGCGCGATGGAGAACGCCGGCGCCGTCACGTTCACCGAGACCTATGTGTTCCGATCGAAGGTGACCGACGCCGTCAAGGAGCGTCGGGTCGTGACGATCCTCCACGAGCTCGCCCACATGTGGTTCGGCGACCTCGTCACCATGAAGTGGTGGAACGACCTCTGGCTCAACGAGTCGTTCGCCGAGTGGGCCTCCACCATCGCCACGGCCGAGGCGACGGAATGGACCGAGGCGTGGACCACCTTCAACGCCATGGAGAAGACGTGGGCGTACCGGCAGGACCAGCTGCCCTCGACCCACCCTGTGGTCGCCCAGATCAACGACCTCGAGGATGTGCAGGTCAACTTCGACGGCATCACCTACGCCAAGGGCGGCTCGGTGCTCAAGCAGCTGGCCGCCTGGGTGGGCATCGATGAGTTCTTCGCGGGCGTCGCGGCGTACTTCAAGAAGCACGAGTGGTCCAACACCGAGCTGACCGATCTGCTCGTCGAGCTGGAGGCCACCAGCGGCCGCGACCTGTCGACCTGGTCCAGGAAGTGGCTGGAGACCGCCGGGGTGAACACGCTGTCGCCCGAGATCCGCTCGGACGCCGACGGCACCATCACGCGGTTCGCGATCGTGCAGACCGCGCCCGCGGACTACCCCACGATCCGCCCCCATCGCCTGGGTGTCGGGTTCTACGACCTGCAGGGTGACGCGCTGGTGCGCGTCCACCGCGTCGAGCTCGACGTCGACGGCGACCTGACCGAGGTGCCGGAGCTGAAGGGACGCAAGCGTCCCGACCTCGTGCTGCTGAACGACCACGACCTGGCCTACGCCAAGATCCGCCTCGACGACCGGTCGCTCGCCACGGCGATCGACCACCTCGCGAAGATCAGCGACCCGCTGGCCCGGTCGCTGGTGTGGGGCGCCGCCTGGGACCAGACGCGGGACGCCGAGGCGTCCGCGTCCGACTACGTGGACCTGGTGCTTCGGAACATCGGCTCCGAGACGGAGTCGACAACGGTCCGCACCACGCTCGCCCAGCTGCTGCTGGCGGCGAACTCGTACGTCGCTCCGGACCGGCGCGACCTCACGCGTGAGAAGGTCGCCGACGCGCTGTGGGAGCTCGCACAGAGCGCGCCTCCCGGCAGCGACAGCCAGCTGCAGTTCGTGACCGCGTTCGCGAGCGCCGCAGCGACATCGGGGCAGTGGGAGAAGGTGCGCCAGGTCCGTGACGGCGAGGTGACCTTCGCCGGCCTCGACATCGACACCGACCTCTCGTGGCAGCTGCTTGTTTCGCTGGCTGCCGGCGGACTCGTGACGACGGCCGACATCGACGCGGCGCTCGAGGCCGACAACACCGCGAAGGGCGGCGAGTTCGCGGCCCAGGCGAAGGCGGCGCTCCCTACCCCCGAGGCGAAGGCCGCGGCCTGGTCCTCGCTCGTCGAGCGGGACGATCTGCCGAACACGATCGTGCGGTCGGCCGCGCTCGGCTTCGTCCACCCCGCCGGCCGCGAGCTGCTGACCTCGTATGTCGGGCCGTACTTCGACAGCGTCCTGCCGATCTGGAATTCGCGCACCTACAAGATCGCCGAGTACCTCATCGCCGGGCTCTACCCCGCGCCGCTGGCGAACATCGAGCTGCGCGACGCCACCCGCCGGTGGCTGGAGGCGAACGGGGACGCCGCGCCGGCGCTGCGTCGCCTGGTGGCCGAGAACCTCGCGGGCGTCGAGCGGGCCCTGTCGGTGCAGGAGCGCGACGCCGAATAGCCCGTGTTCCGGATGCCTCGGCCCGTGGACGACGGCCCGGGGCATCCGTCACCTGCGGCACCTGGGTACCGGTCGCCGGGCCCCGGAGATCGTCCCGCGGGTGGATGCACCGACGAGACGCGCGCTCCTAGCGTGGAGTGCATGATCGTTGCAGAACAGCTCACCAAGCGCTTCGGTGACAGGACAGCCGTCTCGAACGTGTCGTTCACCGTCCAGCCCGGGAAGGTCACGGGATTCCTCGGTCCGAACGGCGCCGGGAAGTCCACGACGATGCGCATGATCGTCGGTCTCGACAGTCCCACCTCCGGAACCGTCACGGTCGGCGGCGCGGCCTATGGCCGACTTCGCGCTCCTCTCACCGAGGTGGGCGTCCTGCTGGATGCCAAGGCCGTGCACACCGGACGCTCCGCGCGCAACCACCTGCGCGCCATGGCTGCCACCCACGGCATCGGACGCCGCCGGGTGGACGAGGTGATCGAGCTGACCGGCATCGGGTCGGTCGCGGGAAAGAGAGCAGGGAAGTTCTCACTGGGTATGGGTCAGCGTCTCGGGATCGCGGCCGCCCTGCTCGGCGACCCCCGCACGCTCATCCTTGACGAGCCGGTGAACGGCCTCGACCCCGAGGGCGTGCGCTGGGTGCGGCAGTTCGTCCGTCACCTCGCCGCAGAGGGCCGCACGGTGCTCCTGTCGAGCCACCTGATGAGCGAGATGGCGCAGACGGCGGATCACGTCATCGTCCTGGGCCGCGGCCAGGTCCTGGCCGACGCCGACCTGGCCGAGCTGGTGCGGGCATGGACTTCGCACGCCGTCCTCGTCCGATCGCCGCGCCTGTCCGACCTGGTCGCGGCCGTGGCCGGCCCGGAGGTGACCGTCACCGCGACCACGCCGGGAGTCGCCGAGATCACCGGGGTCACCGCGGCCGCCGTCGGCGACGCCGCGGCCTCGCTCGGGATCCCCGTTCACGAGCTGACGCCCCGCAGCGGATCGCTGGAAGAGGCCTACCTCGCCCTCACCGGGGAAGCCGTCGAATACAAGACCAAGGAGATCGCATGACCGCCCTCGCCACCGCGCCGACGACTCGTTCCGGGGCCGCCTCGTCCTATCGGCTGTCGTTCACCCGACTGCTTCGCAGCGAATGGATCAAGGTCGTCACCGTGCGATCGACCTGGTGGTCGCTGGGAGTCGCGGGCGTGCTGTCCGTCGGCATCTCGACGATGATCGCCGCGGCCTCCTCCGATTTCGGGCCTGGATACCCTGCCGCCAGCGCGATCCTCTCGCCCACGCAGTTCACCATGCTCGTGGCCGGCATCCTCGGCGCGATCGTGATCACCGGCGAGTACTCGACCGGCATGATCCGCTCCACCCTGACCGCCGAGCCCCGCCGCGGCGCGGTCGTCGCGGCGAAGGGCGTCGTGGTCGCGGTGCTCATGGCGCTCACGACGGCGGTCATCTACGCCGCGGCCGTGGTCGCCACCGCGCCGCTCCTGTCCGAGGCGATCGACTGGTCGGAGCCGTCGCGGTCGTTCGTCCCGTTGGCGTTCGGCGTGCTGTCGATGGTCGCTTTCACCCTGATCGGTCTGGGGTTCGGTTTCATCGTGCGCAACGGTGCCGGTGCCATCGCCGCCACCGTCGGTGTGCTGTTCGTGCTGCCGATCGTGTTCAGCCTGTTCTCGATGGCGGGCGAGGGCTGGCAGTGGCTCGTCGACCTCGCGGACTACCTCCCGATGAATGCCGCGGCCACGCTGGCCACTCCGGGCGCGGAGGACATCGTTCCTTCGCTGCTCTCCTTGGGGGGCTGGGTGGCCGGGCCGCTCGTCCTGGGCTGGGCGGTGCTGCGGACGCGCGACGCGTAGAGTCGACCGGATGTCCCGTCGCGACCGTCGAGCGGTCGTCGGTGCCGATCCCGGCACCGACGACGGCTTGCTGCTGCCCCGGGCGCCCGGATTCCTGCGCCGGTTCTGGGCGCGTCATCGCCGGCTGGCCGATGTGCTTGTCGCGGCGGTGGCCTTCCTGCTGTCGGCGCCTGCCGCGACCTTCCGCGGAGCCTTCCCGATACCGCCGACCGCGGTGGAGATCGCATTCGCGATCGTCCTCGTCGCGCTCGCATCTGCGTCGCTCGTGCTCCGCCGCGACCGGCCGCTCATGATCTTCACTGCGACCATGATTCCGGCGGTCGTGCTGCCCCCGAGTCTGGCGCCGGCATCCCACCTCATGCCCGCGTTCGGGCTCTACGCGGTCGCGGTGTACCGATCGACGCGCGCCTGCTGGACCGCCTTCGGGATCGCGTGCGCGGCGCTCGCCGTCTACACCGGTCTGGCCGTGGCGGCGATGCCCGCCGAGTTCGGGTTCCTGGTCTCGACGTTCGTGTCGGCCGTCGTGGCCATGCTCATCGGCGGCCTGATCGGCACCAACGTGGGGGGCCGACGCCGGTACCTGGACGCGCTCATCGATCGGTCTCGGCAGCTGCTCATCGAACGGGACCAGCAGGCGCAGCTCGCGACGGCCGCCGAGCGCACCCGCATCGCGCGCGAGATGCACGACATCGTGTCGCACAACCTCACCGTCGTGGTCGCTCTGGCCGAAGGCGCAGCCGCGACCGCCGACCCGGCGCGCGCCCGCGCCGCGTCCGAGAGCATCGCCGCCACGGCTCGGAGCGCGCTCGAGGAGATGCGTGCGATGCTCGGTGTCCTGCGCGATCCCGATGCGGCCGCCGGAACGCCGCTGGCGCCGTTGGGGTCGGCGACTGTGGCCGACGCCGTCGAGGCCGCGCAGCGGGCCGGCATGCCCGCCGTTCTGCACATCGAGGGCTCGCTCGACGGGCTCCCCGCCGACGTCCGACTGGCCGTCACCCGGATCGTGCAGGAGTCTCTCACGAACGCGATGCGCCACGCGCCGAGCGCCTCCGTCATCGACGTGAACATCGTCGCCCGCGACGAGGCGATCGAGATCGTCGTCTCCAACGACGGCACCCCCACGACTGCCGGCACGCAACGAGCGCGGGCCCGCGGGGGCTACGGCATCCCGGGCCTGCACGAACGGGTCGCGCATGTCGGAGGATCCGTGGAGGTCGGCCCCGCGGGCGGCGACCGCTGGATCGTGCGCGCCTCGCTCCCCCGCCGTCACGCCGCCCCCGTCATCGAGGAGCTCGCGCCGTGACGCACCGCATCCGTGTCCTGCTGGTCGACGATCAGGAGCTCATCCGCGTGGGGTTCCGGCTCGTGCTCGACGCCGAGCCCGACCTCGAGGTGGTCGGCGAGGCTGCAGACGGCGAGGAGGCGCTGCGCGAAGTGGCCGCCCACGAGCCGGATGTCGTGCTGATGGACGTCCGCATGCCGCGCACCGACGGGATCGCCGCCACGCGCCGCATCGTCGACGCTCACCCGGCGACCAGCGTGCTGGTGCTGACCACCTTCGATCTGGACGAGTACGCCTTCGCGGCGCTGGATGCCGGGGCGGGAGGTTTCCTTCTCAAGGACGCGCAGCGGGTGGAGCTGACCGCCGCGATCCGCGCGGTGCATCGCGGCGACGCGGTGCTCGCGCCGCGCGTCACACGACGACTGATCGAGCGGGTGCGCGCCGGTCAGAGCCTGGCCGGGTCCCCGGCGGAGGAAGGATCGGGCGATCCCCTGACGGATCTCACCGAACGCGAACGCGACGTGTTCCTCGCGATCGGCCAAGGGATGACCAACGCGGAGATCGCCCAGCACCTCTACGTGAGCGAGTCCACCGTCAAATCCCATGTCGGACGCGTTCTGGCCAAGGTCGGCGCACGGGATCGCGTCCACGCCGTGATCCTGGCTCATCGGCATCGCCTCGTCGACCCGTCCGCTCCCCTGCCCCCCGGTCCCAGGGACTGGCCGCCAGCCTGAGCGCGGCCACAGGTCGAGCGCCGGACGGATCGTTAGGATCGTGGCGATGTTCCGCGCCGCCTCCGTGACTCCCGTGCCCACCCCCTCCGTCGATCTCACCGACGCCGACTGGTGGGCGAGCGTCGGTGTCTTCTTCGTGCACGTCGGAGGCAAGCTGCTCACGATCGCGGCGATCATCGTCGGTGCCCTCATCCTCGGCTGGATTCTCACGGGCGTCATCCGCCGCGTCGTGAATCGCATCGTCACCGGTGCCAAGTCGAAGGCGAAGGCGGAGGACACCCAGGCGATCGAGCGATCGCCGCTGGCCTCGGTCCGGCTGGTGCAGCGCACCCGCACGCTCGGGTCGATCCTGCACAACATCGTCAACGTCACCATCGTGGTGATCGCGCTTCTGCTGATCATCAACGTCATCGCGCCGTCGGCACTCGGGTCGCTGACGCTGCTCACCGCCGCCGTGGGCGCGGGCCTCGGCTTCGGCGCGCAGAACATCGTGAAGGACGTGCTCAACGGCATCTTCATCGTCGCCGAGGACCAGGTGGGCATCGGCGATGTCGTCGACCTCGGCCTCGCGACCGGCATCGTGGAGTTCGTCAGCGTGCGCGTCACCCACGTCCGCGACGTGAACGGGACCCTCTGGTACGTGCGCAACGGCGAGATCACGCGCATCGGCAACCTGTCGCAGGGCTGGTCGCGCGTCATCATCGACCTGTCGGTCGGCCTGGATGCCGACATCGAGGAGGTCGAGAAGGCGCTGCTGGCGACCGCCAAGGGGCTGGCGAAGGACCCGAAGTGGCGCACGCGCATCCTGGAGCAGCCGGAGGTCTGGGGCCTGGAGTCGATCACCGGCGAGGCGCTGGTGATCCGCCTGGTGATGAAGACGCGGGCCAACGCGAAGGACGACGTGGCGCGCGAACTGCGCATGCGCCTGAAGAAGACCATCGACGAGCTCGGCGTGGCGCTTCCCGCGCTCACGACCGTCATGCCCACGGGCATCGAGGGGGCGCATCGGGTGCGCGGTGCGAACCCGCCGCGGACCAGGCCCACCCCCGTGCCGCCCGCTCCCGAGCGCCCGACCTGGCGCCTGAAGCGCGCGGGGAGGAAGGACGCCGCGTCCACCCCCTCGGACAGCGCACCGCAGACCCCGAAGGACCCGTCATGACCGATGCCACGCCTCTGAGCTTCTACGAGGAGGTCGGCGGCCACGAGACGTTCGTGCGCCTCGTCGATGCCTTCTACCGGGGCGTCGCCGAGGACGACGTGCTGCGCGCGATGTACCCCGAGGAGGACTTCGGGCCCGCCAGGCAGCGGTTGACGCTGTTCCTGGAGCAGTACTGGGGCGGACCGGGCACGTACAGTCAGGAGCGGGGTCATCCGCGTCTGCGGATGCGTCACGCCGCCTTCCACGTCAACCCGGACGCGCGCGACCGCTGGCTCGCCCACATGCGCGTCGCCGTCGACGAGCTGCAGCTGCCTCCGCTGCAGGAGGCGACGCTGTGGGACTATCTGCAGCGGGCCGCCTTCGCCATGGTGAACACCTTCGAGCCGACCGGGATCGGACCGGCTGCCCACGGCCGCGCGACGACATCCCTTCCGCTGACCGCACCCCCGCCGACCGACCCAGGCTCGTCCCACTGACACCGATCCTGCCGACGAAGGAGTCGACATGCCCGCATCCGACACGCACAGCACCGATGTGCTCATCATCGGGTGGGGGCTGGCAGGGCTCGTCGCCGCCTCCGAGGCCGTCGCCGCCGGCAAGCGCGTCATCATCGTCGACCAGGAGCCCCGATCGAATCTCGGCGGCCAGGCATGGTGGTCCTTCGGCGGCCTGTTCTTCGTCGACTCCCCCGAGCAGCGGCGGCTGGGGATCTCTGACTCGCTGGAGCTGGCACGGCAGGACTGGTTCGGCACCGCCGGCTTCGACCGCGAGGACGACCGCTGGCCGCGCCGCTGGGCGGAGGCCTACCTGCAGTTCGCGCATCACGAGAAGCGGTCCTGGCTGCGACAGAAGGGGCTCGGCTTCTTCCCCATCGTGGGGTGGGCAGAGCGCGGCGGCTACACCGCGACCGGTCCCGGCAACTCCGTTCCCCGCTTCCACATCACGTGGGGCACCGGCCCTGGACTGGTCGCCGCGTTCCAGTCGACAGTGGAGGCGGCCGAACACGACCGTCGCGTCGCGGTCCTGCCCCGGCACCGCGTGACGGCGCTCACGACGGCCGGCGGTGTCGTCACCGGCGCCGAAGGCGACATCCTGGCCCCGTCCGGGGCTGCGCGCGGCGTCCCCTCGAGCCGTGAGGCGGTCGGGACGTTCGCGATCACCGCCGGCGCGACGGTCGTGGCGTCCGGCGGCATCGGCGGCAACCACGACATGGTGCGGCGGTGGTGGCCCGACCGGCTCGGCACACCGCCCGCGACGATGGTCGCCGGTGTGCCGGCCTACGTGGACGGCTCGATGCAGACGGCGGCTGCGTCTGCGGGCGCGCGCCTCATCAACGGCGACCGCATGTGGCACTACGTCGAGGGGATCCGCAACTGGGACCCGGTGTGGCCGAACCATGGCATCCGCATCCTTCCGGGGCCGTCCTCGCTGTGGCTGGACGCGACCGGCACGCGTCTGCCGGTGCCGCTCTTCCCGGGTTTCGACACGTTGGGAACCCTCGCGCACTTGCGTGGGACGGGCTACGACCACTCGTGGTTCCTGCTGTCGCAGAAGATCGTCGAGAAGGAGTTCACCCTCTCGGGCAGCGAGCAGAACCCCGACCTGACGGGGAAGGACGTCCGACTGCTCGCGAGATCGCGCCTGGGCAAGGGCGCCGCCGGTCCCGTCCAGGCATTCCTCGACCGTGGCGACGACTTCGTCGTCCGTGACACCCTCGACGATCTGATCGCGGGTATGCGCGCGCTACCGGGCGGGGAGGCGCTGAACCCGGACCGGGTCCGCATCGAGGTCGAGGCCCGCGACCGGGAGATCGAGAACCCGTTCACCAAGGACGCGCAGATCGCCATGCTGCGCTCGGCGAGGGCGTTCCGCGGCGACCGTCTCATCCGGACCGCGACCCCGCATCGGATCCTCGGCCCCGGTGCCGGTCCACTCATCGCCGTGAAGCTCCACGTGCTCACCCGGAAGTCCCTCGGCGGCATCGAGACCGATCTGTCCGGCCGGGCGCTCAGCAGCGCCGGCGAGCCGGTCCCCGGTCTGTACGCGGCCGGTGAGGCCAGCGGCTTCGGCGGCGGTGGTGTCCACGGCTACCGGGCGCTCGAGGGCACCTTCCTGGGCGGATGCCTCTTCACGGGCCGGGTCGCGGGACGCGCCGCGGCGACGGCGGTCTGACCTCAGGCGCTCGGCGGCCCGGTGCGTCGCACGGGTGTGAGGCCCGACACCAGGGGACCCCGGACGAGCACGTGCCCGCGACGCAGGCTCACGCGCGTCCACGCGCCGTTGCCCAGCACCCGCGCCGTCTCGGCACCGCTGATGAACCCGAGTGACAGCGCCGCGAACGCCGTGCCGAGCGGGAGATCGCCCAGCTCGGCGTCCGGCTCCCCCCACACAGCGGCGCGGACGGCGCGCACCGCGTCCTCGCCGGCGTCGACGGGGACCGTGCGGGCGACCTTCGCGATGCCCGCCTGGGCCTTCGCCGCGAGCGTGGATGCCTCGATGCCTCCGCGCTCCTGCCAGCCGCCCCGCGGCGGCGCGACGCCCGCCCAGGCCGGGGAGAGGGCGGTGGCCGGCAGCTCGAGCGCGGAGTCGTCGTCAGCGGCGGCGGCGAGGGCGTCCGGCTCGACGACGAGGTCGCAGACCAGCTCGGGATCGACGGCGAGGGTGCGCAGGGCGAGGACCGTGGGAGTGGCATCGCCCAAGCCACGCGGCGCCAGCGGCGCCGCCGTCATGACGAGCACTCCCCCGCCCGCCTGAAGGCGCACGCCCTCGCTGGTGAAGCGTGCGGCCCGGCCGGCGAACGTGAGCGCGTCGGCGGCAGTGGCGGCATCGGCGAGCAGCAGACGCGGAGTCATCGCCCCCTAAGCTACCAAGCGGGAGCTCGTGCGGACGCCGGCCCCGGGAAGGAGCGCCGTGGAGGACGTCCGCGCGGACGAGGACCCCGTCGCCTCGATGCTGTCGGTGCTCGACCTCAGCGGGTCGGATGCGCGGACCACCGAGGACATCTTCACCGGGGTGTCGCAGTCGATGCCGCTCGGGCGGGTGTACGGCGGTCAGGTGCTCGCGCAGTCGATCGTGGCGGCGGCGCGCACCATTCCGGACGACCGCATCGTGCACTCGATGCACGGCTACTTCCTCCGGCCGGGCGACTCGACACAGGGCATCACGTTCGCGGTCGACCGCATCCACGACGGCCGCTCCTTCTCGACGCGTCGCACGCAGGCCTTCCAGGGCGGCGTGCCGATCTTCTCGATGATCGCGTCGTTCCAGGACGAGGCTCCCGGTCTCGAGCACGCCCAGCCGATGCCCGACGATGTGCCGGCTCCTGACGAGCTTCCCGATGTGGAGGCGCATCTGCACGGCCTGCACCCCATGTCCAAGCGGCTGTTCACCGATCGACCCGTGGACCTCCGCCACATTCCCTCGCCCATCTACACCACGGTCGAGGGCCGTCGGGAGCCTCGCCAGGCGGTGTGGATGCGGGTGCGGCGCGCGATCCCCGACGAGCCGGGGATCCACCGGGCCGCCCTGGCGTACCTCAGCGACCTCACGATCCAGGAGTCGATCCTGCGCGCGCACGGTGTGGCGTGGCAGACTCCGGGGTTGAAGGTCGCCAGCCTGGACCATGCGATGTGGTGGCACCGGTTCGGCCGGGTCGACGAGTGGATGCTCTACGTCCAGGAGTCCCCGAGCGCCCGCGGCGGCAGGGGCCTCGCGACCGGTCGGATCTACTCCGTCGACGGGCTGCTGCTGGCCAGCGTCGCCCAGGAGATCATGGTGCGGGTTCCCGACGCCGACGATCTCCGGGACTGACGCGACTCAGCGCCGGTGCGCGTAGCGGATCGGCTCCCCGAGGAACGGCTCCCACGCCGCACGCTCCTCGGACGTGAGTCGCAGCGGGCGGCCGCTTGCGGCATCCACCTTCACCACCACTGTCGTCGCGCGCGCGTACAGCGTCTGCCCCGTCTCGCCGGCGGTCTCACGCGGGCTCATGATTTCGTAGCAGACCTCGATGCTCGAGCCGCCCAGCTTGCCGAACCACATCTGCACGTCCAGCGGATGCCGCTGGTACGGCACGGGCGCGAGGTACTCGATCTCCTGGCGCGCGATGAGGGTCAGGACGCCGCTGAAGATGCTCGACTCGAGCACCGCAGTGGGCGGGGCCTGCTCTCCTGCCTCCGGGGTCCAGAACGCGCGGACGCGCGCCTCCTCGAGGAGCTTGAGCATCGCGGTGTTGTTGACGTGATTGAAGGCGTCGAGGTCGCCCCAGCGCAGGTGGATCGGGATGTGGAGGCGGCCGCCGCCAGGGCCGGCCGCCTCCCGCGCCTCAGTCACGGGTGAGCTTGCGGTACGTCGAGCGGTGGGGCTTCGCTGCGTCCGGCCCCAGGCGCGCCACCTTGTTCTCCTCGTAGGCCTCGAAGTTCCCCTCGAACCAGTACCACGCGTCGGGGTCCTCCTCGGTGCCCTCGTAGGCGAGGATGTGCGTCGCGATGCGGTCGAGGAACCACCGGTCGTGGGTGATGACCACCGCGCATCCGGGGAACTCCAGCAGGGCGTTCTCGAGCGACTGCAGCGTCTCGACGTCCAGGTCGTTCGTCGGCTCGTCCAGCAGCAGCAGGTTGCCGCCTTCCTTCAGCGTGAGCGCGAGATTCAGCCGGTTGCGCTCGCCGCCCGAGAGGACACCGGCCTTCTTCTGCTGGTCCGGGCCCTTGAAGCCGAACTTCGAGACGTACGCGCGGGACGGGATCTCGGTCTTTCCGACCGTGATGATGTCGAGGCCGTCGGAGACGACCTCCCACAGGGTCTTGTTGGGGTCGATGTTGGCGCGCGACTGGTCGACGTAGCTGATCTTGACGGTCTCGCCGATCTTCAGGGCGCCGCCGTCCAGCGGCTCGAGCCCCACGATCGTCTTGAAGAGCGTGGTCTTGCCCACGCCGTTGGGGCCGATCACACCGACGATGCCGTTCGGCGGGAGGCTGAAGCTGAGCCCGTCGATGAGGGAGCGACCGTCGAAGCCCTTCTGAAGGTTCTTCGCCTCGATCACGACGCTGCCCAGGCGCGGCCCCGGGGGGATCTGGATCTCCTCGAAGTCGAGCTTGCGGGTGCGCTCGGCCTCCGCCGCCATCTCCTCGTAGCGAGCCAGGCGGGCCTTGGACTTGGCCTGGCGGCCCTTGGCGTTCGAGCGCACCCAGTCGAGCTCCTCCGCGAGGCGCTTGGCGAGCTTGGCGTCCTTCTTGCCCTGCACCTCCAGACGCTCGGCCTTCTTCTCGAGGTAGGTCGAGTAGTTGCCCTCGTACCCGATGAGCCGCCCGCGATCGACCTCGGCGATCCACTCGGCGACGTTGTCGAGGAAGTAGCGGTCGTGGGTGATCGCGATCACGGCGCCGGGGTACTTCTGCAGGTGCTGCTCCAGCCACAGCACGCTCTCGGCGTCGAGGTGGTTCGTGGGCTCGTCCAGCAGCAGCAGGTCCGGCTTCTGCAGCAGCAGCTTGGTGAGCGCGACCCGGCGCTTCTCGCCTCCCGAGAGGTTCTGCACGGAGGCGTCACCGGGAGGCGTGCGCAGCGCGTCCATCGCCTGCTCGAGCTGGGAGTCGAGGTCCCATGCGTCCGCGGCGTCGATCTCCTCCTGGAGCGTCCCCATCTCGGCCAGGAGCGCGTCGAAGTCGGCGTCCGGGTCGGACATCAGGCCCGAGATCTCGTTGAAACGGTCGACCTTGGCCTTGATCGCGATGCCCTCCTGGATGTTCTCCAGCACCGTCTTGGACTCGTCGAGCTCCGGCTCCTGCATGAGGATGCCGACCGAGAATCCAGGGCTCAGCTTCGCCTCGCCGTTGGAAGGCTGATCGAGGCCGGCCATGATCTTGAGGATCGTCGACTTGCCGGCGCCGTTGGGCCCGACCATGCCGATCTTCGCTCCGGGCAGGAACGCCATCGTGACGTCGTCGAGGATCAGCTTCTCACCGACCGCCTTGCGGGCGCGGACCATCTGGTAGATGTACTCAGCCATGCGGGTTTCTGCTCTCCTTGCGCTACAGACGTCAACGTCCCAGCCTACCGGCCGGACGGCCGAGGCCGTCCCCGGCCGGCGCCGTGGTCACCAGTCGATCGGCCGGGTCTGGCCGATCAGGCACCCGCCCTCCGCAAGCGCCGCGACGATGGCCGTGACCGGCTCTCCCGTGGCAGGGCCCACCTGGCCCACCAGGCACTGGTCGCCCCACTGCACCGAGAACTGGATGCTCTCGGCCGGATTGCCGACCGTCGAGGTGTCATCGGTGACCTGCATGGCCCCCTTGTCGAAGCCGGCGGAGGCGAGCGCGTCGATGTACGCGCGCCCGGATGCGCGCTGCTCGGATGCCCATACGCGCGCGGTGACATCCGCGAACACCGGCAGGTTGTCGGCGGCGGAGCCGTCGGGAACGATGGTGGGCGCGGCAGCGGGCGTCTGGGTCGTCCCCGGGGACGGCGAGACCTGCGTCGTCGGTGCCGCCGGCGGCCCCGACGGTTCGGCCGCGCATCCGGCCAGGACGAACAGGGGCAGCGTCGCGGCGATCAGCGCCTTCCACCGCGGAAGCACCCGAGTGGGCGGGTCCGCGCGAACGTCGTGTCGTCGGGGCACGGTGAGAGTCTAGAGCGCACCCGGAGCCGGCCCACCGTCAGAACGGCGTCTCCGCGTCGGCTGTCACGAGCTCACGGGTCGACGGCCCGCCGGGCGCGTGCGCCGCCGACGGCGCGTCGGAGAGGGACTTCGGTTCGGTCGCCGCACCGCTTCGCACGCCGCCGGGAGAACCCAGTCCGGCGGTGTCCACGCCCGGCGCCGCCCAGTCGTCCGCGCTTTCGACGGCCCAGTCGCCGGAGGAGCCCTCCTGTCCCGATCCCGGCGCACGGCGGTCATCCTTCACGAACGTCGTGGTGCCCCACCGCAGATCGTGTCCGACGGCGTCGGCGTCGATCTCCACCGCCAGGCCCTTCTTCGTCTCGGTCTCCCAGGCCCGCAGTCGCAGCCGCCCCGACACCAGGACGCGATCCCCTTTGCGCAGGGACGCGAACGCGTGGTCGGCGAGAGCGCGGAACGCCGAGACGGTGTACCAGTTGGTCCCGTCGTCGACCCACGTCCCCGCGGCGCGGTCATAGCGCCACTGCTTGCTGCCGACGCGGAACGTCGCGATCGCGACACCGCCGGGCGTTCGTCGCAGCTCGGGATCCGCGGCGAGGTTGCCGGTGATCGTGATGGTGTCCCGCATGTCGCTCATGTCGCATCCTTTCGATGGCCGGAGACCCTCTCCGGCCCCGCCGGCGCCGCGTGCCCGCACGACGCCGGCGGTGGACCCAGCCTCTCCTCGAATCGACGCACAACTCCGAGTGGCGCCGGATCTGGGGAAAGCCGGAGCGGCGCACGCCCTGGGGAGGAGGCGGTGCGACGATCTCGATGTCGGTGGTCGTACATAGGTTCGAATCGAGAGGAGAAGACATGCCAGTCACCACTCGTGAGAACATCCCGACACCGGCGGTCCCACCAGGCGTGCCGCTCCGGCTCGCGCCCGCCGCGCCGTCGCTGTGGCGTGTCATGGACCGCAGCGGTCGCGTGATCGGACACCTGCAGGCCCTCGCCGCGGCCGGGGGCGTCAGGTTCCGGGCGCGGCGGTTCCACCCACCCTCGCGCAGCTTCCGCGACCTGGGCGAGTTCTGGAGCGTGACCGACGCCCTCGACTGCGTCCGCTTCGCACGCTGAGGCGCCGCTCACGCGGCTCAGACGACGGCGCCCACCGGATCGACCACCGCCATCGGTGCCGCCGACGTCACCTGCTCCCACGCCTCCGCCAGCACCTCGGCCGCACGCGTCAGTTCCTCCGGGGGTGCCGTGAAGGGTATGCGAAGACGCCGGTCATGGCCGCCGTCGATGGAGAAACGCGGACCCGCCGTCAGAAGCACGCCCCGGGAGCGCGCCTCGATGACGAGCGCCGAACTCAGCGGCGCGTGCAGCCCCAGCCACAGGGCGACGCCGCCGTGCACCTGCGGCAGGCGCCACCGGGGAAGGTGGAGCGTGAGCGCGTCCACGAGGGCGTCGCGGCCGGCCCGCAGCAGCGTGGATCGTTGCGCGACGATCGTGTCGAGTTCCGAGAGCACCCGCGCGGCGACCTCCTGCTCCAGCTCCGGCGTTCCGAGGTCGTGCGCCGGGCGCGCGGCGACGAGGCGGCGGATCAGCTCCCCCTCGGCGCGGACCCATCCGACGCGCAGACCGCCCCAGACCGTCTTGCCGAGGGAGCCGATGCGCACGACGCTTCCCGGTTCGCCGCCTTGGAATCCGGGGGGAACCGGCCCGCGGTCGATGTCGAGGTCCGCCGTCGTCTCGTCCAGGACGACCACCGTCCCGGCGCGCTCGGCAGCGAGAAGGATCGTGTCGCGCTCGTGAGGGCTCATCGTGCGACCGGTCGGGTTCTGGAAGTCCGGCATGAGATACGCCATCACCGGCAGGGTTCTTGCGAACGCCTGCTCCGCTCGCTCCAGGTCCCAGCCGTCGTCGACGCTCACCGGCACGCCGACCAGTCGCGCACCCGCCCGGCGGAGCGCATCGACCGCGTGCGGATACGTCGGAGTCTCGGCGAGAACCCGGTCACCGCGCCCGAGGAGGACCGACGACACGAGATGGATGGCGCTCTGGGCGCCGGTGGTGACCAGCACCTCGTCGGGCGTCGTCGGGATCCCTCGCTGCTCGTAGCGGCGCGCGATCGCGGCTCGCAGCTCGGGTCGGCCGAGCACGTCGTAGCCGACGCGTGCGACCAGCGACGGAGCCGCGGACGCCACCTCCGCGATCACGCCCGCCAGCCCCGGCCATGCCGGCGGACTCGCCTGCTGCAGGTCGATCATGCCGTCGCCGGGGTATGCGCGCCCGGGGTCGCGGCTGCCGAGCGGGCGGGTCACGCTGCCGGATCCGCGCAGGCTCCGGATATGGCCTGTCTCCCGGAGGCTCCGGTACGCCGCTGCGACGGTGCTGCGGCTGACCTGGAGGGCCGTGGCGAGCTCCCGCTCCGCAGGGAGAGACGTGCGCGGCGCGATCCTGTTGTCCAGGCACAGCAGCCGGATGCCGTCGGCCAGCGCCTCGTACGCCGGCTCTCTGGTCCGCCATCCGCCCAGAGCGTTGGCCAAGGTCCGAGCCGACACACGGGAATCCATGAGGGCCAGGCTAGTGCAATTGGCCTGTCCAGTACGAGCCAATCGTGCGATTGGATGGCGCTATGCCCCGTCGTATCGTTCAGTTGCTCCTCGGTCTGTTCCTCTATGGCGCCGGGTGCGCGCTGACGATCGAAGCCGGTCTCGGCGTCGATCCCTGGACCGTGTTCGCGCAGGGGATCTCGCTCCACAGCGGCATCGGCATCGGCTGGGTCACGAATCTCCTCGGCTTCCTGGTGCTGCTGCTGTGGATCCCGTTGCGCCAGCGGCCGGGCGTCGGGACGATCGCCAACATCCTGCTCGTCGGCACGAGCATGCAGGCCACGTTGTGGGTGGTGCCGCCCGTCCACGGCTTCGTCGCCCAGGCCGCGGTCCTCCTGGCCGGGATCGTCCTGGTGGCTCTGGCGTCCGGCCTCTACATCGGCGCACGCTTCGGGCCCGGCCCGCGGGACGGCCTCATGACAGGCATGAACGCACGCCTGGGCTGGCCGATCTGGGCGTGCCGAGCGCTCGTCGAGGTCTCGGTCCTGGTCATCGGCTGGCTCCTCGGAGGCACCGTCGGCATCGGAACCGTCCTGTTCGCGGTCCTCATCGGCCCGCTCGTGCACGTCGCACTGCCGCTGCTGGACACCAGCCGCGCGCCCCGCGGGCGGCGACCGGTGCGGGCGACGTGACGCGGGCTCAGTGCTCGCGGAACTCCGGCCAGTCGCTGCCCGGCTTCATCCGCGCGTGCAGAGCGCTCTTCGCCACATCCATCGTCGGGTACGTGCCGGCGGCGGCATCCGCCCCGGCCATCGTCACCGTGTAGCCCTCCTCGGTCTTCCGGATGCTGCCGACGACGCCGGCAGCGCCGTAGGCGACCCACAGGGGATGGTGCGTCTGGATGGTGCTCATCGTTGAACTCCTCTCGAACGGCTCGTCACCGACCGTACGCCCGAACGGGCCCCCGCGCCAGGTCGATCGGCCCCACCGGGACCCGGTAGCCTGGTGGTCCCACCCTTCCCTCCGTAGCTCAGGGGACAGAGCGAGCGGCTTCTACCCGCCAGGTCGGGGGTTCGAATCCTCCCGGAGGGGCTCGTCGGGATCGACCACCGCGTTCCCCGGTCCGAGCGGCTCGCACCCGCCGTCGGGGGGCGTCAATAGTATGGACGACATGGTGGGAGCGTCCGAGAACGATCGTCTGGTCTGGATCGATTGCGAGATGACCGGCCTCGACCTCGCGGTCGACGAGCTGGTCGAGATCGCCGTCGTGGTCACGGACTTCGAACTGCGCCCCCTCGACCCCGGCTTCCACGTCGTCATCAAGCCCGACGCGTCGGCGCTCGAGAACATGAGCGAGTTCGTGACGAACATGCATCGCACGTCCGGCCTGCTCGATGAGATCCCCCACGGGGTCAGCCTCGCCGACGCCGAGTTCCAGGTGCTCGAGTACATCCAGCGCTTCGTGCCGCTGGAAGGCAAGGCGCCGCTCGCCGGCAACACGATCGGAACCGACCGGATGTTCCTCGCGAAGTACATGCCGCGTGTGGATCGATGGCTGCACTATCGCAACGTCGACGTCTCGAGCATCAAGGAGCTTGCGCGCCGCTGGTACCCGCGCGCCTACATCCACGCGCCGGCGAAGGACGGCGGCCACCGGGCACTCGCCGACATCCTCGAGTCGATCCGTGAGCTCGCGTACTATCGGCAGGCGGTCTTCGTCCCCGAGCCCGGCCCGACCAGCGACGGCGCGCGCGCGGCTGCGGCGGCTGTCGTTTCGTCGTTTGCGCCTGAGGTGTGAGAGAATCGTGTGGTTGCCCGCGCGAGCGGGAGACATGGTGGGTATAGCTCAGTTGGTAGAGCACCTGGTTGTGGTCCAGGGGGTCGCGGGTTCAAGTCCCGTTACTCACCCCAAGACTTCGATCCGCGTCGCCTCGCGCGCGACGCTCGGATCGTCTGCCGAGGCATCATGATGGAGATGGATGCCGCGACCTTCGAGCGACTCGTGGTCGACGAGTTGGACGCCCTCCCCGACGACATGGTCGAGGGGCTGGACAATGTCGTGTTCGTCGTCGAGGACCGCTCCGACGACGGCGGTCTGGACCTTCTCGGGCTCTATGACGGACACGCACTGACCGAGCGCGACCGTTACGGGGTCGGGGAGCTCCCCGACCGGATCATCCTCTACCGCGAGGCGCATCTGGCCGTGTCCGCGGACGAGAAGGCGCTGCGAGACGAGATCCACACCACGCTCGTCCACGAGATCGCGCACTACTACGGCATCGACGACGAGCGCCTCCACGAGCTGGGGTGGGCTTGATGGCGCCGCTGGTGACCCCCGCCGTCGAGGAGGACGTCGCCACGGGCGACGCCGTCGAGCCCGAGCGCCCGTGGCAGACGGTGGTCTGGGACGACCCGGTCAACCTCATGAGCTACGTGACGCATGTGTTCCGCGAGTACTTCGGGTTCCCCAGGGCCGAGGCGGAGCGCCTCATGCTGAAGGTCCACAACGAGGGTTCGGCCGTCGTGGCAGAGGGCCCGCGCGAACGCATGGAGCTGCACGCTCAGGCGATGCACGACTACGGCCTCTGGGCGACGGTGCGGCAGGCCCCGCGATGAGCGATCGCACCGTGATCATGGAGGTGGCCCGGCTCGAGGCTGCGCACCTCGCCGATCTCGTCACGCAGTTCGACGACCTGCTCCGCGAGACGGATGGCCGCAGCGGCGACCCCGCGATCGAGCGAATCGTGCCGCCGGGCTACGACGACACGGACGCCGCCCGCGAGTTCCGCGCGCTCACCGAGGCGGACCTCCTCGAACGGCGCCGCTCGGACGCCGGCATCGTGCTGGCATCCCTCGGCGAGGCCGCGGCGATCTCCGACGACCCCGACGACCCGGCACTGCTCGAGATGGTCACGATCCGTCTCGACGGCGCCACAGCACGGGCGTGGCTGCGCACGCTCGCGGCGATCCGCCTCGTCCTGGCCACGCGCCTGGGGATCGCACGCCCCGAGGACCATGACTCCGACGATCCGCGCTTCGGCGTGTACGACTGGCTGGGCTACCGGCTGGATGGGCTGGTCGCCGCGATGGACGACGAGGACTGACTCCGTCTCACGGGATGTCGAACACGTGGGTCGCGAGGCTCGTCGGCGCGTGACGGGCCACGTGCGCCTCCTCCTGACGGGCCCACCGATCCCAGTGCGGCCGGTAGGCGTCGCCGTCACGGGTGAGCGCACGGTGGCGGCGCGACGCCGCCGGGGACTCCAGCCACACCCTCACGTCGCCCAGCTTCGCGGTCGCCGGAGTGAGGATTCCCACGCCCTCCACGATCAGCGGGAGTGACGGGTCCACGGCGTGCGCCTCCGCGGGCGCGACCGCCTCCCAGTCCCACCGCTGCCACACGCCGATGAGTCCGCGTGCATGCGGGATCAGGATGTGCTCGAGCGCCAGCGCGACGCCTTCCTCCAGTCCGTCCCACCCCGGGTAGAGCGAGTCCAGCGCGACGAGCTGGACGCGTCCGGCGAGCGGCCAGCGCGCCACCAGGGCGCGTGCGAGCGATGTCTTCCCCGCGCCGCTGCGACCGTCGAGGAGCACCACCGGATTGGATGCCGCCACCTCGGTCACGGCGGAGGCCAGGCGCGCGGCCGCGGCCTCGAGCGAGAGGGCGACCGGGTCGACGCTACTTCTTGAGGGCGCGGATGACACGGCTGAGCGCGCGACCTGCGACGAGCACGAACGGCACCGCGACGGCGAGCAGCGCGACGAGGTTCGGTTCGAAGCGCACGTCGTCGCCCTTGCGGATGTAGGCGCCGACGGGGATCGCGTAGCCGCCGCCCCCGCCGCCTCCGTTGCCCGCCTCGTCGGAACCGCCGCCGAAGCCGGTCCAGACCAACGCGACGGGGATCAGCCGGACGCCGTCGATGTCCTGCTGCTCGCCGTAGACGCTTCTGACGCCGATCGACGCCGTCTGCCTGCCGAGTTCCAGTGCGATGTTGGGCATGGCTCCACGGTAGCGGGCGGACGTGGACCTGCACAGCCGGACTTCCGCGACGGCGCCGGCATCAGTGCTCGGGTGGCCGCTCCGCGCGCGGGTGGGAGGGCAGCGACGTGCCGCCACGGGATCGTCCGAGCAGCGTCGCCCTCGTGACCGCTCCCCTGCCGAAGCGCGCCGTGGCGTCGTCGAGGGCCCCTTCGACCCGGCGCCATTCCTCATCGTCGTCCCACAGCGTCAGCGCAGCGGAGCCGGCGGGCTTGAGCTTCTCGGCGCGCACGCCGACGAGGCGGACGGGCATGCGCTCCTGGATGCCGTCGAAGAGTTCGTGCGCGGCGTCGCCGATGCGCTGCCCGACCGCCGTCGGCTCGGCAAGAGTCTGAGAGCGCGTGATGGTGGTGAAGTCGGCGAACCGGACTTTGATCGAGATGGTGGCCGCCTCCCAGCCGTGCTTGCGCAGCCGTGCGCCGACCCGGTCGGCCAGGCGCCTCAGTTCCGAGCGCAGCACCGCCGGGTCGGCGATGTCCTGGAAGAACGTCTCCTCGTGCCCCACGCTCTTCTCGACCCGCTCGGTGTCGACGCGCCGTGCGTCCAGCCCGCGGGCGAGGTGCCATACCCGATCGCCCATCGCCGGCCCGAGCGCGCGCTCGAGCACGGACCGCGGTGTCTGCAGGATGTCGGCGACGGTGCGGATGCCGCGTCCCTCCAGTGCCTCCGACGCCTTGGGTCCGACACCCCACAGCGCACGGACCGGCTGACCCGCCAGATAGTCGGCGGTGGCCGCTTCGGGGACGATGAGCAGACCGTCCGGCTTGCTCTGCGTCGAGGCCATCTTCGCGACGTGCTTGGTGGCGGCCACCCCGACGCTGCACGTGAGACCCGTCTCGTCGAGGACCCGCTGACGCAGCAGTCGTGCGATGGTGCCCGGACTGCCCCACAGCCGCCGCGCACCGCGGACGTCGAGGAACGCCTCGTCGATGGACAGCGGCTCGACCAGCGGGGTGAAGTCGTGGAAGATCCGCATCACGTGCCCCGACAGCTCCAGGTAGCGCTCGAACCTCGGGCGCACGGTGATGGCCGTCGGACACAGGCGCAAGGCCTGCCCGACCGACATCGCCGACCTCACGCCGAAGCGCCGGGCCTCGTAGGACGCGCTGGAGACGACGCCGCGTCCCTCGAAACCGCCCACGATGAGCGGCTTGCCTCTGAGGGTGGGGTCATCCAGGACCTCCACCGACGCGTAGAAGGCGTCCATGTCGACGTGCAGGATGCCGGTGCCGGTGTCATCGGCGTCCTCCGGCGAGACGAGCCTCCCCGTCCCGTCGCCGCGTCCCATGCTCCCATTCTTCCCGCTGCCGCCGACACCCCGCTCGACACGCGGCGCGGCGGCTGCGACGTGCCGCTGCCGGCGCTACGCGCCGCCGCCGCCTGCGCGCTCGAGGACGAGCTCACGCACCCGCGCGGCATCCGCCTGTCCGCGCATGGCCTTCATCACCGCGCCGATGATCGCTCCCGCCGCCTGGACCTTGCCGTCCCGGATCTTCTCCAGCACGTCCGGCTGGGAGGCCAGCGCATCGTCGATCGCGGCGATGAGCGCACCGTCGTCCGATACGACCGCGAGGCCCCGCGCGTCCACGATCTGCTGGGGCGTCCCCTCCCCCGCCACCATGCCCTCGAGCACCTGGCGGGCGAGCTTGTCGGTGAGAGTCCCGGCGTCCACGAGCTTCTGCAGCTCCGCCACGGCGGCGGGCTCGACCAGTTCGGCCGCGTCCTTGCCCTCGGCGTTGGCGATGCGGAGGATCTCGCCGGTCCACCACTTGCGTGCGGCAGCCGGCGACGCGCCCGCGGCGATCGTCGCCTCGACTTCGGCGAGGAGGCCGGCGTTGACGACGCCCCGGAACTCGATGTCGGCGAAGCCCCAGTCGTTCTGCAGGCGGCGACGGCGCGCGGCCGGCGGCTCGGGCAGCGCGGCGCGCAGCTGCTCGATGAGCTCGGGCGCCGGCGCGACGGGCAAGAGGTCCGGCTCCGGGAAGTACCGGTAGTCGTCGGCATCCGACTTGGGGCGACCGGGCGAGGTGGTGCCCGTGTCCTCGTGCCAGTGACGGGTCTCCTGCGTGATCGTGCCGCCTGCGGCGAGGATCGCAGCCTGCCGCTGGATCTCGTACCGCACGGCACGCTCCACGGAGCGCATGGAGTTGACGTTCTTGGTCTCCGTACGCGTGCCGAGCTTCTCCTGGCCACGCGGGCGCAGCGAGACGTTGGCGTCGCAGCGCAGGTTGCCGCGCTCCATGCGGGCGTCGGAGATCCCCAGCGCGAGCACGATGTCGCGGATCGTCTGCACGTAGGCCTTGGCCAGCTCGGGCGCCCGATGCTCGGCGCCGACGATCGGCTTCGTGACGATCTCGACAAGCGGCACGCCCGCGCGGTTGTAGTCGACGAGCGAGTACTCCGCGCCGTGGATACGGCCGGTCGACCCGCCGACGTGGGTCAGCTTGCCGGCGTCCTCCTCCATGTGGGCGCGCTCGATCGGCACCTCGAACATGGTGCCGTCGGCGAGCTCCACCTCGATCCGCCCTTCGAAGGCGATCGGCTCGTCGTACTGCGAGATCTGATAGTTCTTGCCGAGGTCGGGGTAGAAGTAGTTCTTCCGCGCGAACCGGCTCGACGGCGCGATCGAACAGCCCAGCGCGAGCCCTAGGCTGATGGAGTACCGCACGGCGGTCTCGTTGACCACGGGCAGTGCGCCCGGCAGGCCCATGTCCACGGGCGCGACCAGGGTGTTCGGCTCCGCGCCGTGGTTGGCCGAGTTGGCGGGGTTGGCCGCGGCCGAGAACATCTTCGTCCGGGTGTTCAGCTCGACGTGGACCTCGAAGCCGAGCACGGGCTCGTACAGTTCGAGTGCCTTGTCGAAGTCCATCAGCTTGTCCTTCGCCATCAGCGGCCCTCCCCGATCGGTGCGTGCGTCGATCCCAGCGCGGGAGCGCGGTCCAGCAGGGCCCCGCCCCACGAGTCGACCAGCAGCGCCTCCAGTGCCGCGCCGACGCGGTACAGTCGCGCGTCCTCGTGAGCGGGCGCCAGGAACTGGATGCCCACCGGCAGGCCGTCCTCGGCCGCCAGTCCTGAGGGGACCGAGATGCCCGGGACTCCGGCGAGGTTCGCCGGGATGGTCGTCACGTCGTTCAAGTACATCTGCAGCGGGTCGTCGATCTTCTCGCCCAGCCGGAACGCGGTGGTCGGCGCCGAGGGCGTGGCGATGACGTCCACGCGCGAGAACGCGTCGGCGAAGTCGCGCTGGATGAGCGTGCGCACCTTCTGGGCAGAGCCGTAGTAGGCGTCGTAGTACCCCGCCGACAGCGCATAGGTGCCGAGGATGATCCGCCGCTTGACCTCGTCGCCGAAGCCGGCGTCGCGGGTCTTCGCCATGACGTCCTCGACGGTTCCGCCCGGCACGTCCACGCGCAGCCCGAAGCGCACGGAGTCGAACTTCGCGAGATTGCTGGATGCCTCGGCCGGCAGGATGAGGTAGTACGCGGCCACGCCGTACTCGAAGTGGGGCGCGCTCACCTCGACGATCTCGGCGCCCTGCGCCTCCATCGCCGCCAGCGCCGCACGGAAGGACCCCGATACGCCGGCCTGGAAGCCGCTGTCGGGCAGCTCGGCGATCACGCCGACCTTGAGCCCCTTGAGGATCTCGCCGGTCGCACCTTCCCGTGCGGCGGCGGCGAACGAGGGCCACTCGCGGTCGAGCGATGTGGAGTCGTGCGGGTCGTGGCCGGCGATCACGTCGTGCAGCAGTCCCGCGTCCAGGACGGTCCGGGTCACCGGGCCGACCTGGTCCAGCGACGACGCCAGGGCGATCGCGCCGTAGCGGCTGACGCCGCCGTACGTCGGCTTCACCCCCACCGTGCCGGTCACGTGAGCGGGCTGGCGGATCGACCCGCCGGTGTCCGACCCCAGCGCCAGCGGCGCCTCGAAGGCCGCGACGGCGGCGGCGGAGCCACCGCCGGAGCCACCCGGGATGCGCTCCAGATCCCACGGGTTGCGGGTGGGCCCGTAGGCCGAGTGCTCGGTGGACGATCCCATGGCGAATTCGTCCATGTTGGTCTTGCCCAGGGGCACCAGCCCGGCCGCGCGCGACCTGGCGACCACCGTGGCGTCGTACGGCGACATGAAGCCCTCGAGGATCCGCGATCCGCTCGTGGAGGGCATGTCGGTGGTGACCAGGACGTCCTTGATGGCCAGCGGCACACCGGCGAGCGGGCCGAGCTCGTCACCGGAGGAGCGGCGACGGTCGATGTCGCCGGCGACATCGAGAGCGTGGTCGCTGACGTGGAGGAACGCGTGGATGTCGCCGTCCACGGCGGCGATGCGGTCCAGGTGCGCCTGCGTCGCCTCGACGCTGGAGACCTCGCCCGCGGCGAGCTTGTCGGCGAGCGCGGCGGCGCTGAGCCTTGTCAGATCGGTCACGGTGCGCCCCTTACTGCTCTTCGCCCAGGATGGCCGTCACCCGGAATCGCCCGTCCGCGGCATCCGGCGCGTTGTGCAGCACCTGCGCGGGCGTCAGCATGTCGCCGACCGCGTCGGGACGGAAGACGTTCTGCATCGCGATCGGGTGGCTCGTGGCGGCGACGTCCGGCGTGGCGACCTCCGAGACCTTCGCGATGTTGTCGACGATCACGTCGAGCTGACCGGTGAGGCGCTGGACCTCGTCGTCGCTCAGGCGGATCCGGGCGAGCACACCGAGATGGCGCACGAGATCGGGGGTGATTTCAGACACCCGGACATTCTATTCGCGGAGGGCGAGCGCCCACGGCCGCAGCCGGGGGCGCGCCGGGCGCGGGCGTAGGCTGAGCGCGTGACGACCTACCACCCGCCGCGCCCGTGGATCGCCAGCTACGCCGAAGGCGTCCCGGCCGATCTGGAGCCGGTGACCGGTTCCCTCGTGGACATCGTCGAGGCGTCGGCGCGGGATTATCCCGAGGTCCCCGCGCTGCAGTTCTTCGGTCGCACGACGTCGTACCGGAGCCTGTCGGAGCAGATCGACCGGGCAGCTGCGGGCCTGCGCGCGCAGGGCGTGCGCGCGGGCGATCGCGTGGCCATCGTGCTCCCGAACTGTCCTCAGCACATCGTCGCCTTCTACGCGATCCTGCGGCTGGGCGCCGTGGTGGTGGAGCACAACCCGCTCTACACGCCGCGTGAGCTGCGCAAGCAGTTCGAGGATCACGGCGCGAGGCACGCGATCGTGTGGACGAAGGTCGTGCGGACGGTCCAGGAGTTCCCGGCCGATCTCGCCGTCGCCAGCCTCATATCGGTGGATGTGACGAAGGCGATGCCGCTGACCACGCGCGCCGCCCTGCGGCTTCCGCTCGCGAAGGCGCGACAGGCGCGACAGGCGCTGCACGAGCGCGTCTCGGGAACCCTGCCGTGGGAGGACCTGGTGGGATCCGCTCCCCTCCCGGCAACGCACCCGCGGCCGGCGACGGACGATCTCGCGCTCATCCAGTACACCAGCGGAACGACCGGGACCCCCAAGGGCGCCTCCCTCACGCATCGCAACCTGCTGTCGAATGCGGCACAGGCGCGAGCGTGGGTGCCCTCGATCGTGCGCGGCGACGGGTGCGTCGTCTACGCCGTGCTGCCGATGTTCCATGCGTACGGGCTGACGCTGTGCCTGACGTTCGCGATGTCGATGGGGGCCCGGCTCGTGCTCTTCCCGCGGTTCGACCCCGACATGGTGCTCGAGGTCACCAAGAAGCATCCGGCGACGTTCCTGCCGCTGGTCCCTCCCATCGCCGACCGGCTGCTGAAGGCCGCGCGTGAGAAGGGCGTGTCCCTCGCCGGCACGCGCATCGCGATCTCGGGGGCCATGGCTCTCCCGCATGAGCTCGTGGTCCCCTTCGAGGAGGCCTCGGGCGGATACCTCGTCGAGGGCTACGGTCTGAGCGAGTGCTCGCCCGTGCTCATGGCCAATCCCGTCGCCGACAACCGCGTCCCCGGCTCGGTGGGGCTGCCGCTTCCGGGCACCGAGTGCAGAGTCGTCGACCCCGACGAGCCGACCCGCGACGTGGCGCCCGGTGAGCCCGGGGAGCTGCTCGTCCGCGGCCCGCAGGTCTTCGGCGGCTACTTCGGCAAGCCCGAGGAGACCGCGGACGTCTTCGTCGACGGGTGGTTCCGCACCGGTGACATCGTGACGATCGACGACGCCGGCTTCGTGCGGATCGTGGACCGCATCAAGGAGCTCATCATCACCGGCGGCTTCAACGTCGCGCCGACCGAAGTCGAGAACGTGCTCCGCCAGCACCCCCAGGTCGAGGACGTCGCGGTCGTCGGACTGCCGAACGAGCGGTCGGGCGAGGAGGTCGTGGCCGCGATCGTCGTCTCCCCCGGCGACGACATCGACGTCGAGGCGGTGCGCTCCTACGCGCGCGGAATCCTGACGGCGTACAAGGTGCCGCGACGCATCTTCGTCGTCGACGAGCTGCCGAAGTCGCTCATCGGGAAGGTGCTGCGACGCCAGGTGCGTGAGCGCCTTCTCGCACTCACGCACGTCTCCTAGCCGTCGAGGGCGCCGGGGCCCTGGGTGACGAGGAGATGGAACTGCGCCGCGTCGATGATGCGCAGACCGAGCTCCTCGGCCTTGGCGAGCTTGGAGCCCGCGCCGGGGCCGGCTGCGACGAAGTCGGTCTTCTTCGACACGCTGGATGCCGCCTTGCCGCCGGCTCTGATGATGGCCTCCTGCGCCCCCTCGCGCGTGTACCCTTCGAGGCTTCCCGTCGCGACCACGGTCAGGCCCTCCAGCACCCCGCCCCCGGATGACACGGCACCGGGGCCCGGGTGCCCGGGCGTGGCCAGCTGGGCTCCGGCCGCCCGCCATCGCTCGACGATCTCGACATGCCAGTCCACCGCGAACCAGTCGCGGAGCGAGTCGGCGATGATGCCGCCCACGCCCTCGACGCCCGCCAGCTCGTCGCGCGAGGCCGCGCGGATCGCATCGACCGACCCGAACCACTGGGCGAGGGCGCGCGCGGCGACGGGGCCGACGTGCCGGATGCTGAGGGCGACGAGGAAGCGCCACAGCTCCTTCGTCTTGGCCGCCTCGATGTTCGCCAGCAGCTGCGTGGCCGCCGCGGAGAGGATGTGCGACGCATCGCCGTCGAACGGTCCGTTCGGGTCGAAGGGCGGATCGGTGCGCTTGCGCTGGCGGCGGAACGGCGAGCGGGTGTCGGGCGAGCCGTCCTCGAGCAACCGCACCAGCCCGGTCTCGGCATCCCGGACCACCACGTCGATGCCGAAGAGGTCCTCGGGCCGCAGGTCGAACAGACCCGCCTCGGTCACAAGCGGCGGGATCTCAGGACGGACCGGCTGTGTCAGGGCCGCTGCCGAGACCTCCCCGAGCCCCTCGATGTCCAGCGCCCCGCGCGACCCGATGTGCTCGACGCGCCCGCGCACCTGTGCCGGGCAGGAGCGCGCGTTCGGGCACCGCAGATCGATGTCGCCTTCTTTGGCCGGGGCCAGCGGCGACCCGCACTCCGGGCACTCGGATGGCATGACGAACGCGCGCTCGCTGCCGTCCCGCAGCTCCACCACGGGGCCGAGGACCTCGGGAATGACGTCACCGGCTTTGCGCAGCACGACCGTGTCGCCGATCAGGACGCCCTTGGCTTTCACGACGTCCTGATTGTGCAGCGTCGCCTGGCGGACGACGGACCCGGCGACCCGTGCCGGCTCCATCACGGCGAACGGCGTCGCGCGGCCGGTGCGGCCGACCGAGACCACGACGTCGAGCAGCTTCGTGTTGACCTGCTCCGGCGGGTACTTGAACGCGATCGCCCAGCGCGGCGCACGGCTGGTGGCGCCGAGCTCGTCATGCAGCGCCAGCTCGTCGACCTTGACCACGATGCCGTCGATCTCGTGCTCCACGTCGTGACGGTGCTCGCCGTAGTGGCGGATGAACGCATCCGCCTCGGCCGCCGACGACGCGACGCGGAAGTACGGGCTGGTCGGAAGTCCCCAGGACTTCAGCAGACCGTAGACCTCGCTCTGCGTCGAGACCGGCGGGTTGCGCCAGGCGCCGACGCCGTGCACGGTCAGGCGCAGGCGCGACAGTCGTTCGCGCATCGCCTGCAGCTGCCGCTCGTTCTTGCCCTCGGTCTTCTGCCGGAGGGAACCGGATGCCGCGTTGCGCGGGTTGGCGAACAGCCGGTCGCCCATCGACTCCTGATAGGCGTTCAGCGACTCGAAGTCGGCGACCGTGAAGAACACCTCGCCCCGCACCTCGACGAGGGCGGGGTGCCCCTCGCCGGCCAGACGCTCGGGGATGCCGGCGATCTGCCGGACGTTCTCGGTGACGTCCTCGCCGACGCGGCCGTCACCGCGGGTCGCCGCCGACACCAGGCGCCCTCGCTCGTAGCGCAGCGACAGCGCCAGGCCGTCGATCTTGAGCTCGCACAGGTAGTGCACCGCGCGTCCGGCGTCGCGCTCGACGCGGGCGGCCCACGCCAGGAACTCCTCTTCGCTGAACACGTTGTCCAGGCTCAGCATCCGCTCGGCGTGCTCGACCGGCGCGAACAGGGTGGCGGAGGCCGCGCCCACGCTGAGCGTCGGCGAGTCCTGGCCCTGCAGCTGGGGATGCAGCCGCTCGATCGCCTCGAGCCGCCGCATCCACTCGTCGTAGGTCGCGTCGTCGACGATCTCGGCGTCGGCCCCGTAGTACGCGTCACGGGCGCGGATGATGCGCTCGGTCAGCGTGCCGACTTCGTCGCGCGCCTGCTCGAGGTCGAGATCGGGAAGGTCGGGTGCTGCGCCGTCTGCCACTCCGTCAGTCTAGGAGCGGCCGGCGACATCCGGCGGTGCGCCGCCGCGCTCAGGCGTCCACCGGAACGGCGGAGACCGTCCGGTCGATCGTGAACTGGCCGATCACGCGCGTGCCGTCGTACAGCACCGCCGTCTGGCCCGGTGCCACTCCCTCGAACGGGCTGTGCGGAACCACCGTGAGCGTGCCGTCGCTCAGGCGGGCGGTCGCCGGCACCGGATCGGCGTGGGCGCGGATCTGAACGTCGCACGCGAACTCCTCGGTGGCCGGTGCCCGCCCTGCCCACGAGAACCGGTCCCCCGCGATCTCGGACGTCGCGAGCGCTTCCTTCGGGCCCACGACGACCGTGTTGGACACCGGGCGCACCTCGAGCACGAATCGCGGCTTGCCGTCGGGCGCCGGCACACCCAGCTGCAGGCCCCGACGCTGCCCTACCGTGAACGCGTGCGCGCCCTCGTGGGTGCCCACGACGGCGCCGCTGCGATCGACGATGTCCCCGGGCGCGGTGCCCACCTTCTCGGCGAGCCATCCACGGGTGTCGCCGTCGGGGATGAAGCAGATGTCGTGACTGTCGGGCTTGTGCGCGACCGTCAGTCCGCGCGCCTCCGCCTCGGCGCGCACCACCGCCTTGGACGGGGTCTGCCCGAGCGGGAAGTAGGTGTGGGCGAGCTGATCGGCGGTGAGGACGCCCAGCACGTAGGACTGGTCCTTCGCGGCGTCGGACGCGCGATGCAGCTCGAGACCGTCGGGCCCGTCGACGAGCGTGGCGTAGTGACCGGTGCACACGGCGTCGAACCCGAGCTCGAGCGCGCGCTCGAGCAGCGCCGCGAACTTGATCCGCTCGTTGCAGCGCATGCAGGGGTTGGGCGTGCGTCCCGCGCGGTACTCGGCGACGAAGTCGCCGATCACGTCGTCGCGGAACCGCTCCGAGAAGTCCCAGACGTAGAACGGGATGCCGAGGCGATCGGCCGCGCGACGGGCGTCCATCGCATCCTCGATCGTGCAGCAGCCGCGGCTGCCGGCGCGCAGCGTCCCGCCGGCGCGAGAGAGCGCCAGGTGCACCCCGACGACGTCGTGACCGGCGTCGACGGCGCGAGCCGCCGCGACGGCCGAGTCGACGCCGCCGCTCATCGCCGCAAGGATCCGCATCGGTCCAGTCTACGAGCGCGGTCCTGAGCGGGTCCCGGACGATGAGCCGGAGGCGGCGCGGGCTCGCGCCACCGCATCCGGGAGCACGGCCAGCACGGCGTCCACATCCGCCTCGCTGCTGGTGCGGCCCAGTGTGAATCGCAGCACCTGACGCGCCTCGGCCTCCGAGCGTCCCATCGCCCGCACGACGTGCGACGGCTCGGCGACCCCCGCCTGGCACGCCGAGCCGGTGGAGACGGCGATTCCGGCGACATCCAGCAGGAACAGCAGCGTCTCCCCCGCCGCTCCGGGGATCAGCACGTGCGCGTTCCCGGGCGCACGGTCCTCGGGATCGCCCAGAAGCTCGGCGTCCGGGACGATCGAGCGGATGCCGCCCACCAGCCGCCGCCGCAGCTGCGCGAGCCTGCGCGCCTCGCTCTCGCGCTCGGCCTCGGCGAGCTCGGCCGCCACCGCGAACGCCGCGGCGCCGGCGATGTCCTGGGTGCCCGACCGCAGCCGGCGCTGCTGACCTCCGCCGTGCAGCAGCGCGGCGATCCGCGCGTCGCGCGCGACGACGAGCGCCCCCACGCCGACAGGCCCGCCGAGCTTGTGCGCCGAGACGCTCAGTGCGACCAGGCCCGCGCCGGCCGCGGCGCCGGACCCGCGCCACGCGCGGAACGTCACCGGCACGTGGCCGAACGCGGCGATCGCGTCCAGATGCAGGGCGACCCCGGCTGCCGCGGCCTCCGCGGCCAGGGCCGGCGCGTCGTTGCGGGTTCCGACCTCGTTGTTCACCACCAGCGCGGTCGCCAGCGCAGCGCCGGGGAGGGCGCCTCTGAAGTGCTCGGCGTCGATGCGGCCGGCGCCGTCGAGCGGAACGCCGCGCACGCCGGCGCCCTGCCCGACGAGCCACTCCACGGCGTCGAGCGTGGCGTGGTGCTCGCCGTCCGGGAGGACGACGGCCTCCGTGCCATCGGCCCGCGCCCACCACAGACCCTTGACCGCGAGATTGACCGACTCGGTGCCGCCCGAGGTGAAGACGACCTCGATCGGGTCGCACTGCAGCACCGCCGCCAGCCGCTCCCGCGACTCCTCCAGAAGCCGGCGCGCCCGCTGGCCCGCGCCGTGGATCGACGACGCGTTGCCCGCCAGCTCCGACGCATCGAGCCACGCCTGTCGCGCCTCCGCGCGCAACGGGGTCGTCGCGGCGTGGTCCAGGTACACCGCCACCGCGCACCTCCTTCGTCTCGCGCCGTCGTCGCCCGTGCGCCCCGGTCTCGCCGCGCACGGGACCGGGTGCCGTCACGCGGCCTCAGGGTCCATGGTTATCGTAGTCGGCATGGTCAGCCCTCAGCCCGTCACCGCGCACCCGTCCGGGGGCCTGGTCAGTCCCGAGCTGGACGACCTGGGAGTCGTGCTCGGACCGGACGGCGCGACGGTGCGGGTGTGGTCCTCGCACGCCGACTCGGTGGAGCTGGTGGTCTTCGACGACACGGACCTCGACTGGATCACCGAGACGATCCCGCTCGCTCCGGTCGGCGGCGGCGTCTGGTCGGCGACCACCTCGTCGCTGCACCCGGGAACCCCGTACGCCATCCGCGTCGACGGACCCCACGGCCACGGCAACACCTTCAACGGCCGCACCCTCCTCCTCGAGCCGTACACGCGCGGGCTCCGGCGCAGCGGCCACGACGGCTGGCGTTCGGTCGTCGTCGACGGCGGCTTCGACTGGGGCGGCGTCGGCAAGCCCGCGATTCCGCTCGAGGAGACCGTGCTCTACGAGGGACATGTGAAGGGCCTGTCGAAGCGGCATCCCGACGTGCCCGGGGCCCTGCGCGGCACGTACGCGGGCCTGGCCCACCCCGCCATGGTCCAGCACTTCCTCGATCTCGGCGTGACCAGCGTCGAGCTGCTGCCTGTGCACGCCTTCACGACCGAACCGCGTCTGCTTCAGCATCGCCTCACCAACTACTGGGGCTACAACCCGCTGAACTACTTCACGCCGCACGCCGCGTACGCCACCGAACAGGCCCGCCGGGAGGGGCCGGAGGCCGTGCTTCGCGAGTTCAAGGGCATGGTGCGGCTGCTGCACGAGGCCGGCCTCGAGGTCATCCTCGACGTCGTGTACAACCACACCGCCGAGGAAGGCATCGGCGGCCCGCGGTCGAGTCTGCGCGGCATCGACAACCGCGCGTACTACCGCCAGCACGACGACGGTGCGTACATCGACGTCACAGGCTGCGGGAACTCCCTCGACACCTCGACCGACGCGGCCGCGCGGCTCGTGCTCGACTCGCTGCGGTACTGGGCCCGCGAGGTGCAGGTCGACGGGTTCCGGTTCGACCTCGCGGTGACGCTCGGACGCGACGCGGACCACGTCTTCACACCCGATCACCCGCTGCTGCGGGCGATCATCGACGATCCCGCGCTCGCCGGCGTCAAGATGATCGCAGAGCCGTGGGACGTCGGCATGGGCGGCTGGCAGACCGGACGGTTCGGACCGGGCTGGATGGAGTGGAACGACCGGTACCGGGACGGCGTCCGCAGCTTCTGGCTCAGCGACATCGACCACGCTCGCCGCACCGGAGCGTCACCCGAAGGCGTCGGCAGACTCGCCACGCGGCTGGCGGGGTCGTCGAACACCTTCGACGACGCCCGAGGCCCGCTCGCGGGGGTCAACTTCGTCACGGCGCACGACGGGTTCACCTTGAGCGACCTCGTCAGCTACGACGTCAAGCACAATCTGGCCAACGGCGAGGACGACCGCGACGGCACCGACGCCAACCGCTCCTTCAACCACGGCGCGGAAGGCCCGACCGACGACGACGGCGTCCTCTCCGCGCGCCGCAAGGCGATGAGGAACCTCCTCGGCACGCTGCTGCTGTCTGCCGGGGTGCCGATGCTGACCGCCGGAGACGAGTTCGGACGCTCTCAGCGCGGCAACAACAACGCGTACTGCCACGACTCGCCCCTCACGTGGCTCCCATGGGACCACGCGCCGTGGCAGCGCGACCTGCACCGGCACGTCCAGCGTCTGATCCGGCTGCGTCGGGACAATCCCGCGCTGCGGCCGAAGCGCTTCGCACGCCTCGGCGAGCACACCCCGTCGGCATCCCTCATGGAGTGGTACGACGAGCACGGCCGCACCATGTCGATCGACCGGTGGACGGATGCCTCTCACCGCACACTGCAGTACGTGGCCACATCCACCCCCGAGGACGGCGATGCCAACCGCGTGCTCCTGATCGTCCACGGCACGGAGGACGAGATCGAGGTGACCCTTCCCGACGTGCCGGGGGTGACCCGCTACGTCCTCCTGTGGTCGAGCGCCGACGAGGAGCCGCACGAGCGCGGCCCGGAGTCGGCGCCGGGTGACACGGTGACCGTCAGCGGCACCTCCATGCTCCTATACCACGCCGAGTGACCGCCCGCCCACCGCTGTTCGGGCCGGTTCCGTGCGCGGTAGGTTCGGATCGTGGTCACGTCGACGCGCGCCTCGCGCTCTCTCCCGTGGCGGAGCGCCACGGCCATCCCTGTCCGCGACGCCCGGCCCTGGCAGGCTGAGCGCAACACGACGACGCGCCGGATCCCGCTGGCCAAGCCGGCTCCGACGGTGCCGTGGGGCGATTTCCGTCCCAAGGCCTTCGTCGGCGAGGTGGTGCCGTTCCGGATCACGGCGTTCCGCGAGGGTCATGATCTGATCGGCGTGCAGCTGCGCCTCACCTCGCCCACCGGGGACGTCTCGCTGCACCGGCTGCGCTCGCTGGCGGACGGCTTCGACCGATGGGAGACGTCGGTGACGCTTCTCGAGCAGGGGCTGTGGCACTTCCGCTTCGAAGCCTTCGCCGACGATTTCGCGACATGGGAGCACGCCGCCGGGCTGAAGATCGCCGCAGGCGTCGACACCGCGCTCATGCGCGAGACCGGCGCGCGCCTGTTCGACCGTGCGGCGGCGGAGCGTTCGCGTCCGGCGGCGCAGCGGCGAGCGCTGAAGGCGGCGGCCGAGCGGCTGCGCGACCCGGGGACCGACGACGCGGCGGCGCTGGAGATCGTGCACGACGAGAGCATCTCGTCGTACTTCCACGAGCGCCCTCTGACGGCGCTCATGACGCTCGGAGACGAGCATGATCTGCTGGTGGAGCGCGAACGCGCCGGCGTCGGGGCCTGGTACGAGTTCTTCCCCCGCTCCGAGGGGGCACGGCGCCTGAAGGACGGCACCATCAAGTCGGGGACCTTCCGCACCGCCGCCAAGCGCCTCCCGGCCGTCGCCGGCATGGGATTCCAGGTGCTGTACCTGCCGCCCATCCACCCGATCGGGACGCTGAACCGGAAGGGTCGCAACAACACCCTCGACCCGCGGCCGGAGGACCCGGGCTCGCCCTGGGCGATCGGGTCCGCGGCAGGAGGGCACGACGCGGTGCATCCCGATCTCGGGACCCTCGCCGACTTCCGCGCGTTCGTCCGGGCGGCGCGCGCCGAGGGGATCGAGGTGGCGCTGGACCTCGCGCTGCAGGCGGCGCCCGACCACCCGTGGGTGAAGGAGCACCCCGAGTGGTTCACGACGCTCCCGGACGGGTCGATCGCCTACGCCGAGAATCCGCCCAAGAAGTACCAGGACATCTACCCCATCAACTTCGACAACGATCCGGACGGGATCCGGGCCGAGGTGCTGCGCATCGTGCGCCACTGGATCGCGCAGGGTGTGAAGGTGTTCCGCGTCGACAATCCGCACACCAAGCCTCTGCAGTTCTGGGAGTGGCTGATCTCGACCGTCAACGCCGAGAACCCGGACGTGGTCTTCCTCGCCGAGGCGTTCACGCGGCCCGCACCGCTGCAGAGCCTGGCCGCGGCCGGCTTCCAGCAGAGCTACACGTACTTCACGTGGCGGAACACCAAGACCGAGCTCGAGGAGTTCCTGGACGGACTGGCGCACGAGACTGCCGACTTCCTCCGGCCGAACCTCTTCGTCAACACCCCCGACATCCTCACCGAGTACCTGCAGTTCGGTGGGCGGCCCGCCTACCGCATCCGCGCGGCGATCGCCGCCACCGCCGCACCCACCTACGGGGTGTACGCCGGGTACGAGCTGTACGAGAACGTCGCGCGCCCGGGCTCCGAAGAGAACATCGACAACGAGAAGTACGAGTACAAGCTGCGCGACTGGGAGGGTGCGGTCGACCGCGGTGACTCGCTGGCGCCGTTCCTCACCCGCCTCAACGAGATCCGCCGCGAGCACCCGGCGCTGCGGCAGCTGCGGAACCTGTCGATCCACTGGAGCGACGACGACGCGATCCTCGTCTACGCCAAGCACCTCGACGCCGCTCTGGCGCCGGACGGCCGCAGTGACACGGTCATCGTCGTGGTGAACACCGATCCGCACTCGGTGCGCGAGACGATGGTGCATCTGGACACAAGCGTGTGGGGCGTGCCGCCTGGCGACACGTATGAGGTCGAGGACCTCCTCACCGGGGCGCGCTGGCACTGGGCCGACCACAACTACGTGCGGCTGGACGCGTTCACCGAACCGGTCCACATCCTGCATGTGAAGGAGCCACGATGACGCTTCCCGACCAGTTGATCGACGCCGTGGCCGCCGGCTCCCACCACGACCCGCACGCGGTGCTCGGCATCCATCCCGGAACCGACGCCGAGGGGGCTCGCACCTGGACCGTCCGCGCGCGGCGGCCGCTCGCCCGCAGCGTCACCGCCGTGTTCGACGACGGCACGCGCGTGCCGCTGGAGCACGTGCGCGGCGGGATCTGGGAAGGCACGCGAGGCGGTGCGCTGCGCCCCTACGAGCTCGTGGCCACCTATGACGACGGGCCCGACTTCGTCGCCGCCGACCCGTATCGCCACACCCCGACCGTGGGCGAGCTCGACCTGCATCTCATCGGCGAGGGACGGCACGAGGAGCTCTGGCGCGTGCTGGGCTCCCACGTGCGCACACACGACGGCGTCACCGGCACGAGCTTCGCGGTGTGGGCCCCCAACGCGCGCGCCGTGCGCGTGGTCGGCGATTTCAACGGCTGGGACGGCAGCGGCCATGCGATGCGGTCGATGGGCGGCACCGGCGTCTGGGAGCTGTTCGTCCCCGGCATCGCCGCAGGAGCGACATACAAGTACGAGCTCCTCACGCGGCGTGGCGGGTGGGTGCAGAAGGCCGATCCGATGGCCAGGCTCGCCGAGAAGCCGCCGGCCACCGCGAGCGTCGTCGTGGAATCCTCCTACCGATGGGGCGACGACGCCTGGCTCGCCGAGCGCAGGCAGACCGCCCTGGTATCGCGCCCCATGTCCGTGTACGAGCTGCACTTCGGGTCCTGGCGTCAGGGCCTGTCGTACCGCGAGGCGGCCGATCCGCTGATCGAGTACGTGACGGCCCAGGGCTTCACCCACGTGGAGTTCCTGCCGCTGGCGGAGCATCCGTTCGGCGGATCCTGGGGGTACCAGGTCACCGGCTACTACGCGCCCACCAGCCGCTTCGGGCATCCGGACGACCTGCGGTACCTCATCGACCGGCTGCACCAGGCCGGGATCGGCGTGATCATGGACTGGGTTCCCGGTCACTTCCCGAAGGATGCCTTCGCCCTGGCGCGCTTCGACGGCGAGCCGGTGTACGAGCACCCCGATCCTCGCCGTGGAGAGCACCGCGACTGGGGCACGTACATCTTCGACTACGGGCGCAACGAGGTGCGCAACTTCCTCGTCGCCAACGCCCTGTACTGGTTCGAGGAGTTCCATGTCGACGGGCTCCGCGTGGACGCCGTGGCATCGATGCTCTACCTCGACTACTCGCGCAACGCGGGCGAGTGGGAGCCGAACGTGCACGGGGGACGCGAGAACCTCGAGGCCATCCGCTTTCTCCAGGAGGTCAACGCGACCGCCTACCGTCGCTATCCCGGCGTCGCCATGATCGCGGAGGAGTCCACCAGCTTCCCCGGTGTGACGGCACCGACCAACCACGCCGGGCTCGGCTTCGGGTTCAAGTGGAACATGGGCTGGATGAACGACTCCCTGCAGTACTTCAAGCGCGACCCGATGTACCGCTCGCATCACGAGGGCGAGATCTCGTTCTCGTTCGTCTACGCGTTCAGCGAGAACTACATGCTCCCCATCAGCCATGACGAGGTGGTCCACGGCAAGGGGACGCTGTTCACGCGGATGCCGGGCGACCACTGGCAGAAGCTCGCGAACATGCGCTCGTTCCTGGCCTACATGTGGGGCCACCCGGGCAAGCAGCTGCTGTTCATGGGTCAGGAGTTCGGGCAGCTCTCGGAGTGGTCCGACGCGCGGTCACTGGACTGGTGGCTGCTCGAACAGCCGTCCCATGCGCAGCTGCACGGGTTCGTGGCCACGCTGAACCGCGTCTACCGGAGCGAGCCGGCGCTGTGGGCGCGCGACAGCGAGGCCGCCGCGTTCATGCGGCTGGGCGCGCCGACGTGGAATCCCAACGTGCTGGCGTTCGCGCGCCGCGACGGACACGGCAACACCGTCGCGGTGATCGCGAACTTCTCCGGCGTTCCCATCATGGGATTCGAGCTCGACCTGCCCGAGGAGGGCGTCTGGCACGAGATCCTCAACACCGACGCCCAGGAGTACGGCGGGTCCGGCGTGGGCAACCTCGGCATGGTCAGCGCCCGTGCGGGCGGGCGGGCATCCATGGTGCTGCCGCCGCTGGGCGTGCTGTGGCTGCGTCACCACCCGCAGGCCCACATCCCCTCCCCCACGCGGGGCTGAGCGGGACGGGCGGGCCGGGACGGCCCGCCCGTCCCATGCGTGCGTCAGAACAGCAGCGAGGCCAGGCGTGCCCGGGCGGCCGCCACGCGGGGGTCCGCGTCGCCGACCAGGGCGAACAGTTCCAGGAGCCGCTCCCGGACCGCCGGACGCCGGTCGGCCGGCAGCTCGGCGAACAGATCGAGCAGGCGTCCGAACGCGTCCTCGACGTGCCCGCCGCTGATGTCCAGATCCGCGACGGCCAGCTGCGCGTCGACGTCGGTCGGATTCCCGGCCGCCTCCTGCCGCACCGCCTGCGGGTCGAGCTGCTGCACCCGGTGCAGCAGACGCACCTGACCGAGGCCCGCCCGCGCGTCCGCATCGCGCGGGTTCTCGGCGAGGGCCTTCTCGTAGGCGGTGATCGCCCGCGCGAAGTCGCCCTCCTCGATCGCCTGGTAGGCCTCGGCGTGCAGCGGCGGGAGCGGCGCCTCGGCCGGTTCGGCCGGCGCCGCCTGACCGTCCGCCGCCGCGGTGCCCGACACGCCGTTCTGAGCGGCGAGCTGCAGGAGCTGGGCGAACACCTCGCGCACCTGCTGCTCGGGTACCGCGCCGGTGAACAGCGGAACCGGCTGCCCGGCCACGAGGGCCACGACCATCGGGATCGACTGCGCCCGGAAGGCCTGGGAGAGCTGCGGGTTGGCGTCGACATCCACCTTCGCCAGCACCAGGCGCCCGCCGAGCTCGAGCACGACCCGCTCCAGCACGGGGCTCAGCTGCTTGCAGGGACCGCACCACTCCGCCCACAGGTCCACGACCACCGGAACCGTGCGGGACAGTTCGAGCACCTGGGCGAACGTCTCATCGGTGACGTCCATCACGAGAGATGCCACCGGCACGCCGCCGGGGGCGTCGCCGGCTCCCGCGGCCGGGGCGGCGGGCGCTGCGGCGGGCCGATTGCGCAGTGCTGAGAGGTCGACGGCGCCGCGCACGGCGGCACCGAGTGCAGGATCGCTCACGAGATCACCTTCGCGTCGAGGATGTCGGAGGAGTAGCCCAGCAGCTGGATCTTCTCGCCTGAGCCGGTGCCGGGCACGTAGAAGAACACCTGGTCGCTGAACGTCGTGGAGAAGCCGCTGGCGGACTGGTCGGCGCCGGCGAGGGTCTTGACAGTCGTGTTGTTCTCGAGCTTGATCACGGCGTCCTCGTTCGTGGGCTTGACCGTGTCGGACTCGTGGATGTTCACCGCCACGATCGCGCCGCTCTCGAGCGTCGCCAGCGCGAAGGGCGGCTGGGAGCCGGGAGCCGACTGGAATTCGAGGCTTCCGGTCGAGGACGCCGTCTTGTTGAACTCGTCCAGGCGCCGCTGCCGGTCGGCGACGATGCTGGCGCGCAGCTGGTCGTTCTCGACGTCGAAGAGGTCGTAGTACTGACTCTCCTCGCCCTTGTTGATGATGTCCGAGTACGCCGCGGCGATGTCCTGCGGCGGCAGCACCAGGAACGGCGAGTCCGGCTCGACCTGGGTGGCGCCGATGTACGACGGGGCGAGGGCCGGCAGCGTGGTGGATGCCTCGAGGCTCGCGATGTACGAGAGCTTGTAGTCGGCCCACGCGTCCTGCTGCGTCATCACCATGATGCTGGAGGTCTTGGACTGCTCGTCGTCGGCGACGGCGATGACCGAGCGCGGCCAGCCGTCATACGCCTGCGGGAGGATGATCTCCAGCGGCTTGGCCAGGATCGGGGCGGGAACCTTGTAGTCCGGGATCGCGGCACGAAGCTTGTAGTTGGTCTCACGCAGTGCCAGCGCCGCGCCCTCCAGGCGTGTGCTCGCCAGCTCGCTGTCCAGCGCCGCGTCGGCCTCGGAGACGGTCGAGGAGATGCGGGAGAGGATCCGCTCGGCCTGCGCCTTGGTCACGGCGGGAGCCTGCTGCCCCTCCGGCGCGATGACGGTCGCGGTGGGCGTCGGGGTGGGCGTCGGCGCCAGCTGCGGCCACGAGTCCGACGAGCATCCGGTGAACAGCAGCGCCGAGACCGCCACCGCGGGGACCACGGCGAACGCACGACGACCGCCGGAGAGGGCGCGGCGTCCCGGGGACGTGCTGATCACGCCCTTGCCGGCGTCGTCGATCGGCACGCTGATCGGCTCGGTCACCGGCAGCGGCACGCCCTTGCGCCGCGGACCGCGCGAGCGACGGGCGTGACGGATCCCGAGGATGTAGAGGAACACGCCGATGGCGAGCACCACACCGCCGGCGACGATGAGGGGCCCGGCCCACGGCGTCGTGGTCTCGAGCGGCCACGACACCGAGACGCGGCTGGGCGCGGGGGCGGTGCCGTCGGTGGCGACGAGCACGCTCATGTCCTCGGGAAGCTGCAGCGGGGCGATCAGGATGTCGCTCTGCTGGAACTCGTCGAGCCACAGGTCCGACCCCACGGGGCTGCGCCCGGCCGTCGCGGCATCCGTCGCTTCGCCCTCCGCGGGGGCGGACGCCTCCGGATCCTCGGCGGGCGCGTCGGCGCCGGGCACCCCCGCGGCCGGCTCGGGCTCGACGAGCTCCGTCACGACGGCGCCCTCGTCTCCGGCGGTGGCGTGGACGTACTCGGCGTCCGAGAGCCACGCCTGCATGTCGGTCGTGCGCCCGTAGGACGCGAAGATCTCACCATCGCCCTGGGCCCGCAGGGTCTGCGTGCCGGGCAGCGTGTTGAGCACGGCACCGTCGATCAGCAGGTACGGAGCAGGCTCATCGACCGAGATGGTCGCGGTCTCGGTCTTGGGTCCTTGGAAGACCGTCCGCTGGGCGATGCCCGCGCCGATCATCACGGCGGCGAGCACGAACGCCGCGACGGCCCATACGAAACGCACGAATCACACCTCTCCCGGGCGCGCACAAGCGGCGCATCCCTTCGATTTCGACATTTCAGACTAGCGAACCCGACCTGAAAGCGCCCAGAGAGGGACCATTGCCCGGGCTGGGCGCCGCTGGTGCGTATCCTGACGTGACAGGTATCGGCGGTTGCCGAGGAGGGGGTCCGTCCGGTGAAGATCCACAACCCGTTCCGCGTCGCGCTCGTCGGGACGCTCGGCGTCGGACTCGGGCTGCTGCTCATCGGAAGCGTCCAGACGCTGTCGACGATCCTCCTCTACGTCGGGACGGCGCTGTTCCTCTCGCTCGGCCTGGACCCGGTCGTGGGCTGGCTCGAGCGCCGGCGGCTCCCGCGATGGGCCGCCGTGCTGGTGACGATCCTCGCCGTCCTGGCGGCGTTCGCGGGCATCATCCTGATGGTGGTCCCGATCATCGTGCAGCAGATCGGTCAGCTGATCGGCGCGATCCAGGACCTCGTCGAAGACGGCTCGTGGGACCCGGTGAGCGAGCTGCGCGGATGGCTGAGCGACACCTTCCCGCTCCTGGACGTCAACGCGGTGTTCGAGTACGTGCAGCAGTGGTGGGACAACCTCGACTTCGGCCAGCTGGGCAGCGAGATCGGCGGCAGCATCATCGTGGTGGGCGGCACGATCCTGTCAGGACTGGCCGGCGCGTTCATCGTGCTGATCCTCACGATCTACTTCACCGCGTCCACCCCGAGCCTCAAGAGGGCGGTGTACCAGCTGGTGCCGGCATCGAAGCGGGCGCGCTTCATCGACCTCGGCGAGCAGATCACCGACTCCGTGGGCTACTACGTCATCGGGCAGGTGAGCCTCGGCGTCATCAACGGCGTGCTGAGCGCGATCTTCCTGTCGATCATCGAGGCGCCCTTCCCCGCGGTCCTCGCGGTGGTCGCCTTCTTCTTCTCGCTCATCCCTCTCGTCGGCACGCTCACCGGCTCGACGATCATCGTGCTGACCTGCCTGGTCCCCGGGCTGGGGTCGCCGGGGACGGCGCTCATCGCCGCGATCTACTACCTCATCTACATGCAGATCGAGGCGTACGTCGTCTCGCCGCGCATCATGGGCCGCGCGGTGTCGGTGCCCGGTGCGGTGGTCGTGATCGCGGCGCTCGCCGGCGGGTCGCTCCTGGGCCTGCTGGGCGCGCTGGTCGCGATCCCGGTGGCCGCGAGCATCCTGATCATCTATCGCCAGGTGGTCATCCCGCGCATGAACGAAAGGTGATCGCGCGGCTCGTCACTCCTGCCCGACGACCGGACCCTCCCACTCGACGGGCAGCGGGAGGGCGTCGGGGTTGACCGCCGCCACGATCTCGGTGAGCACGCGCCGGGTCTGGTTCTCCCCCACCCACAGGTGCTTGCCGCCCTCGACGGGGATCAGCACGGCGTGCGGAACGCTCGCGAAGCGCTGCGCCGCGGCATCGGGCCGGAGATAGTCGTCGAACTCGGGGACGAGCACGACCAGCGGGCGCGGATCACCCGCCCACGCGGCGACCTCCTCGTCGGTCGCGCGGTGCAGCGGCGGCGACAGCAGCACGGCTCCTTCGATGTCGTGATCGCGACCGTACTTCAGCGCGAGCTCGGTGCCGAACGACCAGCCCACCAGCCATGGCCGGGGAAGGCCCCGCTCGCGGACGAAGCCCATGGCGGCGGCGACGTCGAATGCCTCCGCCCTGCCGCCGTCGAACGTCCCCTCGCTCGTGCCTCGTTGTGACGTCGTCCCCCGCGTGTTGAAGCGCAGCACCGCGAGATCGGCGAGGGCGGGCAGCCGACCCGCGGCCTTGCGCAGGATGTGGGAGTCCATGAAGCCGCCGGCGGTGGGAAGCGGGTGCAGGGTCACGAGGGTCGCGACCGGGGGCCGGTCCTGCGGCGTCGCGAGCTCCCCGACGAGCGTCAGCCCGTCGAGCGTCTCCAGCTCGATGTCCTCGCGCCGCGCCGGCAGCAGGATGGGTCCGCGGATCTCCAATGTCAGCTCACCTTCCAGCAGTGCTGATGCCAGTGCCGGCGGGCGGCGAGATCAGCCGCGTCGCCGAGGACGCCGTCGGCGCGCCACGTGACCACATGTGCCACGCCGGCATCGATCGGCCCGCCGCATCCGGGGCACGTGTACGTCTTCTGGGCCTGCGTCGCCGAGACGGGCTGCACCGTCCAGGCCACGCCGCGTCGCACCTCCGTGCGCTTCCATCCGGCGAGCAGGCGCTCGAACGAGTCGTCGCCGCCGGGCTCCGGCCTGCGGCGGTTGGACCGCGGCATGGCTCAGTACCAGCCGGTGCGCTGCGAGTGGTCCCACGCGCCGCACGGCGAGCCGTAGCGCCCGCCGATGTACCCCAGGCCCCACGTGATCTGCGTCGCGGGATTGGTCTCCCAGTCCGCGCCGGCGGAGGCCATCTTGTTCCCCGGCAGGGACTGCGGGATCCCGTACGCGCCGCTGGAGGCGTTGTAGGCGTTCACACGCCAGCCCGACTCCTTGTTCCACAGTGCGACCAGGCAGGCGAACTCGCCGTCGCCCCAACCGCGGGCGAGCACCATGTCGTAGGCGATGGCCTGGGCGGTGCCGGGGTCGGGCGTGACGAAGGGCGGCCGCCAGCCGCCTCCGCCCGATGATGACGAACTCGCCTTCTTGGGCGTCGGCGTGGGGGTCGGCTTGGGCTTGACGTAGACGGAGTAGCCGCCGCGCTCCAGCGCCGCCGGCTCCGCCGCCGCGGCGTCGGCGTCGCCCTGACGCGTCTGGATGTCGCCCAGGGCGCTGGCGTAGAGCGTGATGGGCGCCTCCTCCTCGGCGCTGGCCTCGGCCAGAGCCAGGCCCGTCGGGCCGATGTAGGCCGCGACGAAGCCGACCGCGGCGAAGGCGGCGAAGAAGCCCAGGACGCCGCGCCTGCGGGCCCAGCGGGTCGGCGGGGCGGGGCGCCGCCGGACGCCGGAACGAGCATCCGGGAGGGTCGACAGGTCGTGGCGACGCGTGCGCCGGCTCGGGGTCAGCTCGTTTCCGGAAGTCACAGTGCCCCTGATTCTAGCCACGGCCGCACGCGCGTGCCATGCGCCGGACGGGACCGGCCCTCAGGCGACGGCGAGCATGACCTCCACGACCGCATCCAGCACCGCATCCACCTGCGCCTCGCGGTATCCGCCGCGCTGCATGCGAAACGCGACCGCACGCACCTGCTCGACGCTCAGGGCCTCGCCGGTCTCCAGGTAGCGCGCGATCTTGTCGGCGACGAGGTCGACCTCGTCGATGCGATACCCGTAGCGCAGCGACGAGACCCGGTCGAAGCGCTGTCGGCGCGGCCGGGACAGCCGGTCGAGCACCTCCTGGGCGATCTCGCGCGCGTGGCCCACCCAGGCGTCGGCACCGGCGCGGGCCACCGCCTGCGAGCGCTCCCGAGCGGCGAAGGCGTCCTCGACCCTGCCCAGCGCCGCGTCCACGGGCGCGATGGCGTACCCGTGCCGGACGAGGGGGAACGCGACGCGGCGCACGTCGGCGGCCGTGAGCGAGTCCTCGCCCGCTTCGAAGGCCACCCGCGCGCGGTCGAGGAACTCGTCCACGGCGCGCTTGTCGTAGCCCTTCTCGCGTCCCCGCGCCTCCGGGAAGGACGCCCGGACGAGACTCTCGGATGTCGTCATGATGCCACCAAGGGGGTGAAGAGGTAGTAGAGCGTCAGGGCGACCACGGCCGAGGGCAGCACCGAGTCCAGCCGGTCGAGCACCCCGCCGTGACCGGGGAGCCAGGAGCTCATGTCCTTGATGCCCAGATCCCGCTTGATCATCGACTCGCCCAGATCACCGACCGTCGCCGTACCCAGGATGAGCAGACCCAGCACGACGCCCATCCACCAGTCGAGCCCCAGCATGTACAGGCCGACCAGCACGCCGGCGGCGACCGCGGCGACGGTCGCACCGGCGAAGCCCTCCCACGTCTTGTTGGGGCTGATGCGAGGCGCCATCTGGTGCCGGCCGATGGTGATGCCGGCCACGTACGCGCCGGTGTCGACGGCGACCGTGATGATGATGAAGCCCAGCACCCACCACTCGCCGCGGTCCTGGCTCAGCAGCACGAGGCAGACGGCGGCCAGCAGCGACACGTACAGCTGGATGAACGCGCCGACGAGGACGTCGCCCAGCACGGTGCCGTAGGTGCGGCCGTCGTGCGCGGCCATCTGGGCGACGAGACGCCACACCACGACGAGGGCGAGCGCGACGAACAGCACGACCCACAGGAGGGCGGCGTCCAGGAAGTATGCCGACACCACCACGCCGGCCCCGGCGATCAGCTGCGGTGCCAGGTCGACACGGCGGCCGCTGGCCGACAGTGCGCGTGAGAACTCGAAGATCGCGGTCAGCGCCGCGGCGAGACCGAACAGCACGAAGGCCCATTTGACGAACAGGAGCGAGCCGAGCACGACCGCCCCGATCGCGAGCCCGATCAGGATCGCGACGATGAGGTCACGTCCGGTCCGGGCCTTGATCCGCTCGTTGGCCTCCTCGAATTCGGCTTTCGCGTGCGCGACCTGGCTCTCGAACTCGGTGCGCGCGGCGCGCAGATGCGTCTGGAACGCCACCGCGGGGTCACCGGGCTCGGCCGAGCGCCGCGCATCGGCGCGTCGCAGCGGCGGCACCTGCTGAGGATCGGTGCCGCCGGGCGGTCCCCCGGGTGCGTCGGTCATGAGCGGACCTCAGACCTCGAGGAGTTCGGCCTCTTTGCGCTTGAGCGCCTCGTCGATCGCGTCGACGTGCGCGCGGGTCAGCGCGTCGAGCTCCTTCTCCGCACGGGCCAGCTCGTCCTCGCCCACCTCGCTCTTGAGCGCGTCGAGATCGTCCTTGGACTTCCGGCGGATGCCTCGGACGTGCACCTTGGCGTCCTCGCCCTTCGATCGCACGAGCTTGACGAACTCCTTGCGGCGCTCGGCGGTCAGTTCGGGAAGGGTCACGCGCACGATGTTGCCGTCGTTGGTGGGGTTCGCCCCGAGGTTGGGCTGGTCGCGGATCGCCTGCTCGATGGCGCGCAGCGCCGACTTGTCGTACGGAGTGACCACGAGGGTGCGCGCCTCGGGGTTGTTCAGCGACGCCAGCTGGGCCAGCGGCGTCGGCGTGCCGTAGTAGTCCACGAGGATCTTCTGGAACAGCTGCGGGTTGGCCCGGCCCGTGCGCACGGTGGCGAAGTCCTCCTTCGCAGCCTCGACGGCGCGGTCCATACGCGCTCCGGCATCAGCCAAGACGTCCGCGATCACAGTGTCTCCTTCGCGTTGATGGGCTCGTCAAGTGTATCGGCGGGCGCGCGTCAGACCGTGACGAGCGTGCCGATGGAGTCGCCCAGCAGCGCCTTGGTCACGTTGCCGGCAGGTTCCATGCCGAACACGCGCATGTCCATCTTGTTGTCCATGCACAGGCTGAACGCGGTGGAGTCGACCACCTTCAGCCCTCGCTGCAGCGCATCGAGGTAGGTGATGCGGTCGATGCGGGTCGCCGAGGCATCCTTCTTCGGGTCGGCGGTGTAGACGCCGTCGACGCCGTTCTTGGCCACGAGGACCTCACGGGCGCCGATCTCGAGCGCTCGCTGCGCGGCGACGGTGTCCGTGGAGAAATACGGCAGCCCCGCTCCGGCGCCGAAGATGACCACGCGGCCCTTCTCCATGTGACGCTCGGCGCGGCGGGGGATGTAGGGTTCGGCCACCTGCGTCATCGAGATCGCCGACTGGACGCGCGTGGCGGCGCCCGCCTGCTCGAGGAAGTCCTGCAGCGCGAGGGCGTTCATGACCGTCCCGAGCATGCCCATGTAGTCGGCACGGCCGCGATCCATGCCGCGCTGGCTGAGCTCGGCGCCGCGGAAGAAGTTGCCGCCGCCGACCACGACGGCGATCTCGACCTGGTCCACGGCCGCGGCGATCTCGCGTGCCATCTGGCTCACGACGTCGGGGTTCACGCCGAGCTGCCCGCCTCCGAACGCCTCACCCGACAGCTTCAGCAGGACGCGACGGCGTCCGGTGCTCTCATTGATCACGACGATCCTCTCGTTGACGACAAACTACCGAAAAGGGCATGAGAAAAGGCCCGCACCGACTGGCGATGCGGGCCTTCTCATGACGTTACGCGCCGACCTTGAAGCGGGCGAACCCGGTGAGGGCGAGCCCGGCGTCCTTGGCGACCTGCGCGACCGACAGCTTGTTGTCGCGCGCGTAGTCCTGGTCCAGGAGCGCGACCTGCTTGAAGAACGCGTTGACACGGCCCTCGACGATCTTCGGCAGCGCCGCTTCCGGCTTGCCCTCGTTGCGGGAGATCTCGGTGACGATCTCGCGCTCCTTCTCGACCTCGGCCTCGGGGACCTCGTCGCGCGAGAGGTACGTCGGGTTGGCGAACGAGATGTGCTGCGCGAGGCTGCGCGCCGTCTCGGCGTCCTCACCCGTGTACGCCAGCACCACGCCGACCTGCGGGGGCAGGTCCTTGCTGGTCTTATGGAGGTAGATCTCGAACTTGTCGCCCACGAGCGTGCGGACGCGACGAAGCTCGACCTTCTCGCCGATGATGGCGGCCTCGTCCGAGATGAGCTCGGCGACGCTCTGGTCGCCCGCGGGGGCGGCCAGGGCGGCCTCGGCCGAGTCGGCGCCGGCGGCCGCTGCGGCATCGAGCACCTTGTCGGCCAGCGCGATGAAGCGCTCGTTCTTGGCGACGAAGTCGGTCTCGGTGTTCAGCTCGATGATGGTGACCTTGCCATCGAACTCCTTGGCGGCGACCAGGCCCTCGCTGGTGGAGCGGTCGGCACGCTTGGCGTTGCCCTTCGCGCCCTTCAGACGCAGGATCTCGACAGCCTTCTCGAGGTCGCCGTCGGCCTCCTCGAGCGCCTTCTTGGTGTCGACCATGCCGGTACCGAGCTGCTCGCGCAGCGTCTTGATGTCGGCGATCGTGAAGTTTGCCATGGGTGGCGGCTCCTTGGTTGGTTGCAGTTCTCGTGGATGCCTCGGCGGGACCGCGGAGCCCTGAGGCTCTGCGATCCCGCCGAGGCGGAGTTCTCGGAGGCTTACTCGGCCGGGGCGGCCTCGGCCTCAGCCGGAGCGGCCTCGGCGGTCTCGGCGGCGGCGACGTCGTCGTCCGACTCGGTGGCAGCGGTCTCGACCGCGGCGACGTCGGTCTCGACCGGCGCGCCCTGCTCGAGCAGCTCGCGCTCCCAGTCCGCCAGCGGCTCGGCGTCAGCCGACTCGTCGGTGGGCTGGTGGCGCTGGATGAGCCCCTCCGCAGCGGCGTCGGCGATGATGCGGGTGAGCAGGCTCACCGAGCGGATCGCGTCGTCGTTGCCGGGGATCGGGTACTGGAACTCGTCCGGGTCGGCGTTGGTGTCGAGGATGCCGATCACCGGGATCCCGAGCTTGGACGCCTCGTCGACGGCGAGGTGCTCGCGCTTGGCGTCGACGACCCAGATGGCCGAAGGCGTCTTCTGCAGATTGCGGATACCGCCGAGCGACTTGTGCAGCTTGTCCAGCTCGCGCTTCTTCAGCAGCAGCTCCTTCTTGGTGAAGCCGCTGGCAGCCGGGTCGTCGAAGTTGAGCTCCTCGAGCTCCTTCATGCGCGCGAGGCGCTTGGACACCGTGGAGAAGTTGGTCAGGAGGCCGCCCAGCCAACGCTGGTTCACGTAGGGCTGGCCCACGCGCGTCGCCTGCTCGGCGATGACTTCCTGCGCCTGCTTCTTGGTGCCGACGAAGAGGATCGTGCCGCCGTGCGCGACGGTCTCCTTGACGAACTCGTACGCCTTGTCGATGTACGACAGCGACTGCTGCAGGTCGATGATGTGAATGCCGCTGCGCTCCGTGAGGATGAAGCGCTTGACCTTCGGGTTCCACCGGCGGGTCTGGTGCCCGAAGTGCACGCCGCTGTCGAGCAGCTGGCGAATCGTGACGACGGCCATAGCCGTTCTCCTGTTCTGGCGCGTGTGCGCCGCTTGCGGTTGTTCTCGCCGGCGGTCGGCCGGCGGGCCTGGTGTCCGGCACACGCCCGCCCATCAGGAGATGGGACCGTTGGGACGTGATGCCACGCGGCGGTGTCGAGGACGCTCGCCGCGCTCTGGGCACGCGGAGTCACCCCGACATGCGGAGTGCGGATCCAGTGTACAGGAACGGCCTCCTCCCCCGCGTGCCGCGGCGAGCGCTTGTCCACCGAGGCGCACGACCCGCCGCACAGGGCCGCGACCGGCGACGATGCTCGATCGCATGCGCAAGACCGAACCCGTGCGCCGTCGACACCGCCGGATGGCACCGGTTCTCGCGCTGTGCCTCCTGGCGACGGCGGCCCCGGTGCCCGCCTCGGCCTCCGACGCCCGCAACCCGGCGGCGAGCGTGACGCACCGGGTCGCCACGCCGGCGCCGGAGCGATGGCTCTGGCCGCTCGAGGCGTTCCGCATCGAGCGGCCCTTCGCCGCTCCTGCCCATCCGTACGGTCCGGGGCACCGCGGTATCGACCTCTCCCCCGCGGGCGAGGGTCAGGTCCGGGCCCCGGCAGCGGGCACTGTCGCCTTCTCGGGACAGGTCGCCGGGCGAGGCATCCTCACGATCGACCATGGGAACGGCCTCGTGACGACCTTGGAGCCGGTCACCTCGGATCTTCCCGCCGGGGCGGCGGTGAGCAGGGGCGCAGCGGTGGCAGCACTGGCGACGGGCGGGCACGCCGTCGCGGGGGCGCTGCACTTCGGGGTGCGGCTGCACGGCGAGTACATCAATCCGATGCTGCTCGTCGGCGACGTGCCGCGCGCCGTGCTGCTGCCGTGCTGCTGACCGGGCGCTTCACCGACGGACGAGTTCGTCACGCGCGGGTTCGTCGTCGGCGGCTCACGCGCGGGGGTGGGCGATCCGGTACGCCGCGGCCAGACGCTCGCTGGAGACGTGGGTGTAGATCTGGGTGGTGCCCAGGCTCGCGTGACCGAGCATCTCCTGGACGGCTCGCAGGTCCGCGCCGCCGTCGAGCAGGTGGGTGGCGGCGGAGTGGCGCAGCGCATGCGGCCCGACAGCCCCGCCGAGGTCGGGCCCCAGCTCGCGCGAGACGACGGTGTACACCGCGCGTGGGGCGATGCGCCCGCCGCGCGCACCGAGGAACAGGGCGTGCTCGGGATTGGGATCGGCGCGACGGGCCAGCAGGGCGGGCCGCCCCCGAACGAGGTAGGCGTCCAGTGCCCGTTGCGCGGGGAGCCCGAAGGGGACGACGCGCTCCTTGGCCCCCTTCCCCAGCACCCGAGCGGTTCGGCGATCCCGATCGACGTCGTCGACGTCCAGACCGCACAGCTCCGACACCCGCACGGCGGCGCCGTACAGCAGTTCGAGGACCGCGTGGTCCCGCAGGGCCAGCGGGTCGCCCTCGGAAGCGGCGTCGGCGAGCCGGGCGAGCACGTTCGACAGGAGGTCGGCGGTGGCCACCTTCGGCAGGGTGCGCCCCCGCTTGGGGGCGACGAGCCGGAGGCTGGGATCCTGCCCGATGAGCCCCATCTCGGCGGCCCACGAGAAGAATCCGCGCGCGGCGGCCGTGCGCCGCGCGATCGTGGATCGCGCCTCACCGCGCCGCACCGCGTGCCACAGCCAGTCCCGCAGGTGCTCGAGGTCGACCTCGGCGATGTCGATGTCGCCGCAGGATGCCGCGAGGCCCGTCAGATCCGCCCGGTACGCGCGGACCGTGGCCGGCGACAGGCGGCGCACGTCCGCGAGATGCCGGACGTAGTCCTCGGCGGCGCGATCGATCCTCACCCAGCAAGCTTGCGCCGCGGCACGTGGGTTCGCGGTGCGACGCTCCGTGAGGACGACGTCCGCCGACGCGGCGCCGATTGCCGTCACCCTCCCACGCGCCCGGTCGACCCGGCCAGGCGCCATCCCTCCGGCGAGCGCACCACCGCGCCCTCCAGATGCAGCAGGCCGAGGATCGCTTCGGCGTCGGCGGTCGCCAAGCCCGCCCGGCGGGCGACATCCTCCGCGTGACGCCACGCACGCGTGCTGAGGGCGTCACGCACGCGCGTGCTGTCGTCCGTGCGCGCCCCGGCGCCGCCACCGGAGTCGCCGACGGCGCCGACGTCCGCGAGTCCGAGCAGCTCGCGCACGTCGGGGGCGCTGGTGATGCACGTCGCCCCGTACTCCCGCAGGAGGCGATGCGTGCCCGCCGATGCCGCCGAGGTGACCGGTCCCGGCACGGCGCCCAGGCCCCGCGCGAGAGCGGCGGCGTGGCCGGCCGTGTTCAGCGAGCCGCTGCGCCATCCGGCCTCCACCACCACGGTGGCATCCGAGACGGCTGCGATCACACGATTGCGCTGCAGGAAGCGCCACTTCGTCGGCGCCGACCCGCACGGCACCTCGCTGACCACGGCACCGCTCGCGGCGATGTCGTCCAGGAGGCGCGTGTGTCCCGCAGGGTAGGCGCGGTCCGCACCGCCTGCCAGCAGCGCGACGGTGGCGCCGCCCACAGCGAGCGCGGCGCGGTGGGCGGCGCCGTCGATGCCGTAGGCGCCGCCGGAGACCACCGGGATCCCGCCGCCGGCGAGGTCGGCGGCGAGTTCCATCGCGACGTGGTCGCCGTAGCTCGTGGCCGCGCGTGCCCCCACCAGCGCGACCGACGGCCGCAGCCGACGCAGCAGGGCGGCGTCGCCGCGGACCCACAGGCACAGCGGACGATGCACGTCCAGGTCTGCCAGCTGCTGCGGCCACTCGGGATCCCCCGGAGTGACGAGGCGGATCCCGCGTGCGCCGGCGGTGCGCAGCCCGTCGGTCACGGCGGCGGCGGTCAGCCGCGGCCGCCAGCGTCTGCGCCCTGCGACGAAGGCCTCGTGCGCGATCCCGGGCGGAACGACGTCACGCAGCAGCATGTCGAGGGCCCGCGCCGCCCCGTGCATGGACACCAGCGCGCCGGCGGCGGCATCGCCGGGCTCCGTGAGGGAGCACCACACCACGGTCGCGTATCGATCGAGGGCGGCGTCGTCCTCGGCGGGCGGCTCCTCCATCAGGGACAGCGAGGCGCGCGCGGTGGCGGGGCTGAGGTCCAGTCGGGTCACAGGGCCAGCCCCTTCTTCAGGTACAGCGCGCGGCCGATGTGGTCGGCGGTCAAGTGCGGCCGACCGTCCAGGTCCGCCAGGGACCAGGCGACGCGGAGGACGCGGTCGTAGCCGCGCAGCGTCAGCGCCCCGCGATGCAGGGCCGCGTCCAGGGGCCGGCGGACCGCGGGCGCCGGCGCGCGCGGTCCCTCCCGCAGCCACGTGCCCGGCACATCGGCGTTGACGCGCCACGACGTGCCGGCCAGACGCTGCGCCGCACGGGCGCGGGCCTCCGCCACTCGCTCCCGCGCCGAGTCGGTCGACACGGCCGACTCCGGCGCCCCCCGCTGGGCGACCGACACGCGGGAGAGCGTCATCTCGATGTCCATGCGATCCAGCAGCGGGCCGGAGAGCCGCCCGAGGTAGCGCCTGATCGCCGCGGGAGGACAGGTGCACGTTCCGCCGCGGATGCCGTAGTCGCCGCAGGGACAGGGGTTGGTCGCAAGGACAAGTTGGAACTTCGCCGGATACTGCGCGCTCGTGCCCGAGCGGTGGATCGTGATGGCGCCGGTCTCGAGAGGCTGGCGGAGCGCATCGAGGGCGCTGGCCTGGAACTCCCCCGCTTCGTCCAGGAAGAGGACCCCTTCGGTCGCGCGCGCGACCGCTCCGGGTCGCAGCACCCGCGAGCCGCCGCCGACGAGCGCGGCGACGCTGGCGCTGTGGTGCGGGGCCTCGAACGGCGGCGTGCGGGAGAGTTCCACCACGCGCGCGCCCGTGAGACTGCGGATGGAGGCGCTCAGAAGCGCCGCCCGGTCGTCCAGCTCGGGGAGGATCCCTGGCAGGCGCCGCGCGAGCATCGTCTTCCCCGCGCCCGGCGGCCCGCACATCAGCAGGTGGTGTCCGCCGGCGGCGGCCACGATGAGCGCTTCGACGGCGTCCGGCTGGCCGATCACTTCGGCGAGGTCCAGTCGCTCCATCGCGGTGGCCTCATCGTCGGCGAGCCCGATCGGCTCGTCGTCGGGCACTTCGACGTCCGCACCGTGCCAGGCCAGGACCTGCGCCAGATTGGCGGCAGGAAGCACCTCGACGTCCTCCACCAGCGCGGCCTCCGGACCGTTCGCGTGCGGGACGACCACGCGCCGGTGCCCGGCACGCCGAGCGGCCACCACCGCGGGCAGCACGCCCGGAACCGGTCGCAGACGGCCGTCGAGCCCGAGCTCGCCCACGTGCACCGTCGACGCCACGGAGGCGGCGTCCATCCTCCTCTCGGTGCCCAGCGCCGCGACAGCGATGGCGACGTCGAACCCCGAGCCCTGCTTGGGCAGGCTCGCCGGTGAGAGATTCACCGTCAGCCGGCGGCGTGGGAGCGGCACGTCGCTGTTGGCGCACGCGTTGTGCACCCGCTGCACGGACTCTGCGAGAGCCTTGTCGGGCAGGCCGATGATGCGGAACTCCGGGGTCTGGTTGGACAGATCCGCCTCGACCTCGACGCACTGACCCTCGGCGCCGACCAGTGCGACACCCCACGTGCGCGCGATGGTCACGGCACTTCCACGTCGACGAGGTGCTCGAGCACGGCCGTGTCGGGGTCCTCGCCGGTCAGCCCGATCGCGTCGATCCGCAGCCGGCGGCCCCGCACGCTGTCGCGGTGCTCGGTGACCCATGCGGCGGCCAGACGCCACAGCCGTGCGCGCTTGCGCGCGTCGATCGCCTCGAACGGGTGACCGAAGGCCTCGCCGCGCCGGGTCTTGACCTCGACGATGACGACCGCGCCCTCGTCGGCGACGACCAGATCGATCTCCCCCGAGCGGCACCTCCAGTTGCGCGCGAGCACATCGAAGCCGTGCTGCTGGAAGTACCGCGCTGCGCGCTCCTCGCCGGCCCGCCCCACCACGTCCTTGTCCGCCATGCCAGCATCGTGTCGCGGCGGAGTGGCGCACGCGCCGGACCCGGGGGGTATCCGTGAGGAACGGCTGCCGGCGCCCGGGTGTGGAGGAAGGGCGATCGGCGAGCGATCAGGTGTCGAGCGACAGCTCCTCGGGCAGGTGGAAGTCCCGGCGCGAGAGCTCTTCGACGTTGACGTCCTTGAATGTGAGGACGCGGACAGCCTTCACGAACCGGTCGGCGCGGTAGATGTCCCACACCCACACGTCAGACATCGAGATCTCGAAGTAGAAGTCGTGCTCGGTGTCCCGGCGGACCACGTTCACCTCGTTGGCGAGGTAGAAGCGCCGCTCGGTCTCGATGACGTACTGGAACTGCGATACGACGTCGCGGTACTCGCGGTACAGGGCGAGCTCGAGCTCACGGTCGTAGTCTTCGAACACGTCGTCGTCCATGGTGCCTCCATCCTACGGGCGGCGCGGGGACCCGCGACCGCCGGTTCGCTCACAGCGGCTGCCGACCGCGTCGGCGTCAGAACAGCGTCGGCGCCTCGGCGATCGACCACGAGGCTCGATGATGAGGGCTGAGCCCGTGCATGCGGATGGCCTGGCGATGGTCGGGGCTGGCGTAGCCCTTGTTCCGCGCCCAGTCGTACGCGGGGACCTGCTCATGCAGATCGGTCATCAGGCAGTCCCTGGCGACCTTGGCGATGACCGACGCCGCGGCGGCGGAGGCGCAGTCGCGATCGGCTTTGATCACGGGCCGGACGGTCAGCCCCACCCCGCCGGCCGGCGTGATGTAGTCGTAGTTGCCGTCGAGGATCACGATCGCCTCTTCCGGGATGACGCCGTGCGCGCGCAGGTCGGCGATCGCGCGGAGCGAGGCGAGACCGAGGGCGCGCATGATGCCCATCTCGTCGATCTCGGCCGAGCTCGCCCAGCCGACGGCGCTGGCCGCCACCCAGGATGCCGCGCGGGCCGCGACGTCGGCGCGCTGGGGCTCGGGCACGAGCTTCGAGTCGCGCAGGCCCGCAGGGATGCGCTTGCGCGAGCGGGTCGGATCGATGACGGCGGCGCCGACGGCGACCGGACCGGCGAGGGCTCCGCGACCCACCTCGTCGCACGCGATCACCAGCGCGTGCTCACGCAGGAGCCGCCGCTCGAGCGTGAGCCGAGGCTCGGCGACGGTCATGGCGACGCGCCACCTCCATCTCGGCGGGGGGATCCGGCATCCGCGGCGGCATCGGGCTCGGGAACGCCGGTGAAGACCTCGTGGTGGAAATCCAGCAGACCGAAGCGGTCCAGCGGCCAGGTCACCAGGAAGGCTCGCCCGACGACGTTGTCGATGGGCACGAACCCTTCGCCGGGCTGGTCGACGTTGTAGCGGGAGTCCTTCGAGCGGTACCGGTTGTCGCCGAGCACCCAGAGGCTCCCCTCGGGCACCACGACGTCGAACGGGTCCGCGGATGCCGCGGTCTGACCCGAGGGCAGCTTGAGGTAGCCGGATTCGTCGATCGGCACGCCGTTCACGGTGACCTGGCCGATCGCGTTGCAGCACACCACCCGGTCCCCGGGCAGGCCGATGATGCGCTTCACGAGGTGGTCGTCGCTGTCGGGCGCCGCGAGACCGACCAGGGAGAGCACCCACTCGATCGCTTCGACGACGGGCGGCCGCGCCGGCGCGGTGCTCGGGGGAAGCCATCCGCCCGGGTCCTGGAAGACCACGATGTCGCCGCGCTCGTAGGCGCCGAACCTCGGGGTGATCTCGTCGACCAGGATCCGGTCGTTGACGTGGAGCGTGTCCTCCATCGATCCCGACGGAATGTAGAACGAGCGCACCAGGAACGTCTTGACGAGAAAGGACACCAGGACGGCGATGAGGACGATGACGATGACATCCCGCAGCAGCAGGAGGAGGCCGCGCCGCCGGGTCGGAGCGCTGCCGCTCCGCTCTCGACGGGTGGCGGGCGTGGCCGCCGCGGAAGCCGACTGCTCGGTCGTCATGCACTGTCCTTCACCGGCTCGCCTGCCATCGTCGAGCCCTGCCCTCAAGGGTCGCACATATCGGGTGCGACCCGCCGCCCGCGCGCGGTCGGGTGGCATGCGCGCCGCGGCCACGCCGGACGCGCGAGAGCCCCGGGCCGATCGGCTCGGGGCTCTCGCGACGGAAGCGTCAGTTGTCGCGCTTCTCCTTGATCTTGGCCTTCTTGCCGCGGAGGTTGCGCAGGTAGTACAGCTTCGCGCGACGCACGTCACCGCGGGTCACGACCTCGATGTGGTCGATGACCGGGGAGTGCACCGGGAAGGTGCGCTCGACGCCGACCTGGAAGCTGATCTTGCGGACGGTGAAGGTCTCGCGCACGCCGTCGCCGGAGCGACCGAGCACGACGCCCTGGAAGACCTGGATGCGGGAGCGGTTGCCCTCGGTGATGTTCACGTGCACCTTGACGGTGTCGCCGGGGCCGAAGTCGGGGATGTCGGAGCGGAGCGAAGCCGCGTCGACGGCGTCGAGGATCTGCATGATCGTCTCTCTCTGCGGCCGCCACAGGTCGACCGCGGGAAGGATGGTAAGGACGGTGTGCCCGAGAGCGCCGGATCGGGATCGATCGGCCGGTTCCCCTGAGGCAGAACCTGTCAGGGCACAAACGCCCATTCTGCCATGGATGCCCCGGGCGGCCAAAACGGCTCAGGGCCGGCGGCGCGTCGCCTCGGTGACGACGAACACCTCGGACGGCGCGGGAGCGCTCGGCTCACCGGGCGCGGGAATCGATCCCACGTCCGCCCGGAAGCGGCGCAGCGACAGCGAGGGGCGGGCCTCACGCCACAGCTGCCACAGCTGCAGCCAGAACAGCGCGACGCCGACGATCAGCGCGAGCACGAGGACCGGCGCCCACCAGGCCGTTCCGAAGAAGCCGAGGGACGCGACCAGGGCGTGCCACGTCGCGAAGCCCGCCACGTCCCACCACGACACTGCGCGGTGCGCGCGCACCGTGGCACGGGCGCGGTTGAGCAGCGTGAGCAGCAGCTGCCATACGAGCACGCCGGGGATCGCCATGAAGAGGACCCACAGGAAGGCCCACCCGCCGGCGCCCGTGACGGCGCAGCCGATCAGCAGCCACAGCGGCAGCACGAACGCGGCCGGGATGAGCCAGCCGAAGAATCCGCGACGCAGCCACATGCCTCGATGGTACGCCGCGGGCCTTCGGATGGCCCTCGCCCGCGAGCGGTGCGGAGCATCCTCACAGGACCGCCGCACCGGGTCCGACAGAATGGACGGAGACAGCGGAAGGACACACACCGATGATCGAGCTGCGCACGCCCGCCGAGATCGAGGCGATGAAACCGGCCGGTCGCTTCGTCGCCGAGACCCTGGCGACGCTGCGCGAGGAGACGAAGGTCGGCACCAACCTGCTCGCGATCGATCGCCGCGCGCACGAGCTCATCCGCCGCGCCGGCGCCGAGTCGTGCTACATCGACTACCACCCGTCCTTCGGGGCCCGCCCGTTCGGCAAGGTCATCTGCACGTCGGTCAATGACGCCGTGCTGCACGGTCTCCCCCACGACTACACGCTGGGCGACGGCGATCTGGTGTCGCTGGACTTCGCCGTCTCGATCGACGGCTGGGTCGCCGATTCCGCCATCTCGTTCGTCGTGGGCACCCCGCGCGACGAGGACCTGGCGCTCATCGACACGACCCAGCGCGCGCTGGATGCCGCCATCGGGACGGCGACGGTGGGCAACCGCATCGGCGACATCTCGGCCGCGATCGCGCAGGTCGCCCGCGCCGACGGGTATTCGATCAACACCGACTTCGGCGGCCACGGGGTCGGTCGCATCATGCACGGCGACCCGCACGTGCCCAACGACGGCAAGGCCGGGCGGGGCTATCCGCTGCGTCCGGGCCTCGTGGTGGCGCTCGAGCCGTGGTTCCTGCAGAACACCGATGAACTGATCACCGACCCGGACGGGTGGACCCTGCGCTCCGTGGACGGCTCCCGCGGCGCGCACTCCGAGCACACGGTCGCGATCACCGAGGACGGCCCGATCGTCCTGACCGACCGCTCCTGGCTCGGCGTCGACTGATCAGCGCCCCGCGGTCCGCACCACCGCGGCGCTCCGGGCCGGCAGGACGAGCCGCTCGCCGGTGAGCGCGAGTGCGGGATCGGTGGTCACGAGGACCTCGGGGACGACGCCGACCTCGAGCTCGACGTCCCGGTCCCCGAAGTTGGCGAGCACCTCGACGTCGCCCCGCCGCATCCGGAACCAGCGCGCGGCCTCGTCCGCCGACGCCGAGACGGTGCGGAAGTCCGGATCGGTGAAGACCTCGAGCTCGCGTCGCAGGCCGATGAGCCGCCGGTACAGCGCGAGCAGCCGGGCGTGGGGTTCCGCGGCGACTTCGTCCCACCGCAGCTTCGATCGCGAGAAGGTCTCCGGATCCTGAGGATCGGGCACCGTCGACTCGTCCCACCCCATGCGGGCGAACTCCTCCACGCGCCCGCGAGCGGTGGCCTCACCCAGCTCGGGCTCGGGATGCGAGGTGAAGAACTGCCAGGGTGTGGACGCGCCCCACTCCTCCCCCATGAACAGCATCGGGGTGAAGGGCGCCAGCACGGTCAGCACCGCGGCGAGGGCCAGCCCCCGCTCGTCCACGAGGTGCGACAGCCGCTCCCCGGCGGCGCGATTGCCGATCTGATCGTGGTCCTGCGCGAACACGACCAGGCGCCACATCGGAATGCGCGGATCGATGGGGTGACCATGGTGACGCTCCCGGAAGCTCGACCAGGTGCCGTCGTGGAAGAACCCCTTGGTGGAGGCCTTCACCAGCGCCGCCAGCGGCTCGAAGTCGGCGTAGTACCCCTCCGTCTCTCCGGTGATGGCGACGTGGAGCGCGTGGTGGTAGTCGTCGCTCCACTGCGCGGTGAGCCCGTAGCCGGATGCCTCGCGGGCGGTGATGAGGCGGGCGTCGTTCATGTCGGACTCGGCGATGAGCGTGAGCGGCCGCCGGACGTGCGCGCTCAGCGCGTCCACCCGCTCGGCCAGCTCCTGCAGGATGTGGGTGTCGGAGTCATCCTTCAGCGCGTGGACGGCGTCCAGCCGCAGCCCGTCCACGTGGAAGTCGCGCAGCCACATCAGCGCGTTGTCGACGATGTACTGCCTCACCTCGGGCTGGTCGAGATCGACCGACGAGCCCCACGTGTTCCGCTCCGCATCGCGCAGATACGGCCCGAACTCCGGCAGGTAGTTGCCGCTGGGTCCGAGGTGGTTGTAGACGACGTCCTGGATGACGGCCAGGCCCCGGCGATGACACGCGTCGACGAAGCGCTGGTACGCGGCGGGCCCCCCGTACGCCTCGTGGACGGCGTACCACAGCACGCCGTCGTAGCCCCAGTTGTGCACGCCGTTGAAGCCGTTGACGGGCAGGAGCTCGACGAAGTCCACCCCGAGCTCGACCAGGTGGTCGAGGCGCTCGACGGCGGCATCCAGGGTGCCTTCCGGCGTGAAGCTCCCCACGTGCAGCTCGTACACCACGCCGCCCGCCAGCTGCCGGCCCGTCCAGTCGTGGTCCTGCCAGCCGTGGGCGTGGAGGTCGAACACGGCGCTGAGGCCGTGGACGCCGTCGGGCTGCCGGAGCGAGCGGGGGTCGGGGCGCGCGTCCGAGGCGTCGCCCAGGACGAAGCCGTACCGCTCCCCCTCGGCCAGCTCGACGTCCGCCTGCCAGTGACCGCGGTCGAGAGGCGACATGGGGATGTCCGCCCCCCGGTCGGGGACGCGCAGGTGCACCCGTTCCGCGCGCGGAGCCCACACCGCCGGGATCACGACGCACCCTCCACGAGCAGCGCCACCGGGTACACGTCCAGCAGCTCGGCCAGGCGCACGGAGCCCTTGAAGGAGCGGCCCGTGTACACGTCGGTCACCACCCCGCCATCTCGCAGCAGCATCGTGTCCTCCCATGGGTTTCCCGAAGTCGATCCCCGACGCGCGAGCGCGACGGGCAGGCGTGTTGCGATCACCAGCGCGCCGCCGCGGTCGATCGCGATCGCGTGGTCGGCGGCGGGCCCCACCACGACGGCGGGCGCGTAGCGGTGGAACAGCTCGGGCCGGTCACGGCGCAGCCGGAGCGTGCGCGCGGTGACGAGCAGCTTGGCAGCTCCCGTGCGGTCGACCAGCGGCTGCTCGCCCGCGTCGATCCGCTCGAGGAGCCGCCGTCGGAGCGTGAAGTCGACCTCCCGCCGGTTGTCGGGGTCGACGAGGCTCTGCTCCCACAGCTCGCTTCCCTGGTACACGTCGGGCACACCGGGCCCGGTCAGCTGCAGCGCTTTGGCGCCCAAGCTGTTCGACCACCCCGCGGCTTCGATCTCCGCGACGAAGGACTCCACGCGCGCAGCCAGGTCGGGATCATCGAAGACCGCGTCGACCAGCGCGTGCATGCGCGCCTCGAACGCGTCGTCCGGGTCCAGCCACGATGTGGCGTCGCCCGCCTCGCGCGCCGCCTTCTCGGCGTACGCGTGCAGGCGTTCCCGGGACGCCGGCCATGCCCCGATGATCGCCTGCCACAGCAGCGCGTCGAACGGACCGTGCCCGGTGGAGGCGGTCGCCGTGAGCTCCTCGAGCACGTCGGCCCACCGCTGCGGGATCTCCGACAGCACCGAAAGACGGGCGCGGACGTCTTCGCCGCGCTTGGTGTCGTGCGTGGAGAGCGTCGTCATGCTGTGGGGCCATTCCGCCTGCCGGCGCGCCTGGGCCTCGTGGAACTCCGTCGGCTCGAGCGCGAACTGCGACGGGTCCGCGCCGACCTCGGTGAGGGTGCCCAGGCGGGTGTGGCGGTAGAACGCGGTGTCCTCCACGCCCTTGGCCATCACCATGCCGCTGGTCTGCTGGAACCGCAGGGCGGCGGGATTGCGGGGGTCGGCCAGGACCGGGACGATCTCGTCGAGCGCGCCGGCCAGGTCGTCGCGGCGCGCGCGGACCCGCTGCGCCGCCGCCTGGAGGTGCTCGGCGCCTGCCGGCAGGTACGACCGGTACACCGGGAACTCCGCCAGCAGCTCGGCGAGGGCGTCGCGCACGTCGGTGCGCTCGAGCCCGAGCTCTCGCTCGAGGCGCCGGACCTCGGACTGCAGGATGCCGTCCGCGATGCCCCGCTTCGTCGCGACGGTGAGCTCGTGCCACCCCTGTCGCGGCGGCAGCCCGGTCGCCGATCGCAGCCGGTCGTCCAGGGCGTCGAGCGGCTCCTCTCCGGCCGGATCGACGAAGGCGCGATCGATCTCGGCCAGCGCGTCGTACCCGGTGGTGCCGGCGGTGGCGAAGAACGGCGGCAGCGCCTCGCCGCGCTCGAGGATCTTCTCGACGAGCACGTACGCGCGCCCGGTCCGCTCCGCCAGACGCGCGAGGTACTCGCCGGGCAGCCGCAGGCCGTCGGGATGGTCCACGCGCAGGCCGTCGACCAGCCCCTCGCCCACCCAGCGGAGGATCTCCGCGTGGGTGGCGTCGAAGACGTCCGGATCCTCGACGCGGACGGCGGCGAGGGACGAGACGCCGAAGAACCTCCGATAGTTCAAGTCCCACGATTCGCGACGCCAGTCCATCAGCTCGTAGTGCTGCCGGTCGTGCACCGCGAGGACGTCGGCGCCGTCGGCGGTGCCGGGGGCCAGCGGGTAGCGATGGTCGTGATAGCGCAGTTCGTCGCCCTCGATGCGCAGCACCCCCGACGCGGCGGCATCCTCCAGCGTCTCGCCGAGCACGGGGATGCGCAGCCGACCGCCGGCCGCCGACCAGTCGATGTCGAAGTAGTCTGCGAACGCGGAGGCGCGGCCGTTTCGCAGCACGTCCCACCACCAGGCGTTCTCCTCGGGCCGGGCGACGCCGACGTGGTTGGGGACGATGTCCACGAGCACGCCGAGCCCCGCCTGGTGGAAGGCGCGCGCCGCCCGGCGCAGGCCCTCCTCGCCACCACGCGCGGGGTCGACCGTCGTGGGGTCGGTCACGTCGTAGCCGTGATCCGAGCCCGACGCAGCGGTCAGCAGCGGCGACAGGTACGCCCAGTCCACGCCGAGCGCCGCGAGGTAGTCGGCGAGGCCGGCGGCGTCGTCCAGCGTGAATGAGGAGCGAATCTGAAGGCGGTAGGTGGAACGCGGGCGCTCGAGGTCGGCCATCACTCCCCCGTCAGTGTCCGAGCTCGGGGTGAGGCGCCGCGCCGGTGACCGGCTCGCTCGCCGTGGATGCCGCCAGGGAGGCGGCGACGGAGTGGTCCACCTCGTCCTCGGGCTCCTCGTGCTCGCGCAGGACGGCGAGGGATCGGGCCTGCAGCGCCACGGTGTCGCCCGGGCTCAGCGGCCCGGACTCGACCTGCTCGCCGGCGGTGTCGACCACGACGTCCCATTCGGGGCCGAACTCCACCGCGGGGATCGTGAAGTCCACAGGCTCGTCGCCCGCGTTGAACAGCACCAGGAAGTGGGCATCCGAGATCGGCTCGCCCCGGCGGTCGCGCTCGCGGATGCCGTCGCCGTTGAGGAACACGCCCACCGCGCGTCCGAAGCCCGAGCCCCAGTCCTCCGGCTGCATCTGCGAACCGTCGGGACGCACCCATGCGATGTCGGGCAGCGGCGCGCCCTCCTCGCGGCGCACCGGCCTGCCGTCGAAGAAGCGGCGCCGGCGGAAGGTGGGATGCTGACGGCGCAGCCGTGCCAGCGCCGCGGTGAACTCCACGAGGGGCTGGTCGACGGCATCCCAGTCCACCCATGTCGTCTCGTTGTCCTGGGCGTAGCCGTTGTTGTTGCCGTTCTGGGTGCGTCCGAGCTCATCGCCGTGCGAGAGCATCGGGATGCCCTGCGACAGCAGCAGGGTCGCGATGAAGTTCCGCTGCTGGCGTGCGCGGAGCGTCAGCACCTCGGGGTCGTCGGTGGGTCCTTCGACGCCGCAGTTCCACGACCTGTTGTCGTCGGCGCCGTCCCTGCCCTCTTCGCCGTTGGCCTCGTTGTGCTTGTCGTTGTACGACACCAGGTCCCGCAGCGTGAAGCCGTCGTGGGCGGTGACGAAGTTGACCGAGGCCACCGGCCGGCGCCCGGAGTGCTCGTAGAGATCCGACGAACCGGTCAGCCGCGAGGCGAACTCGCCGAGGGTCGCCGGCTCGCCCCGCCAGAAGTCCCGGACGGTGTCGCGGTACTTGCCGTTCCACTCCGTCCACTGCGGGGGGAAGTTGCCGACCTGGTAGCCGCCGGGGCCGACGTCCCACGGCTCGGCGATGAGCTTGACCTGGGAGACCACCGGATCCTGCTGCACCAGTTCGAAGAACGTCGCCAGGCGGTCGACCTCGTAGAACTCGCGCGCCAGTGTGGAGGCGAGGTCGAAGCGGAAGCCGTCGACGTGCATCTCCAGCACCCAGTAGCGCAGCGAGTCCATGATCAGCTGCAGGGTGTGGGGGTTGCCCACGTTGAGGCTGTTCCCGGTTCCGGTGTAGTCGGTGTAGTACCGCTTGTCCTCCTCGAGCCGGTAGTACGCCTCGTTGTCGATGCCCTTCATCGACAGCGTCGGGCCCAGGTGGTTGCCTTCGGCGGTGTGGTTGTAGACCACGTCGAGGATGACCTCGATCCCCGCGGCGTGGAGCGCCTTCACCATGCCCTTGAACTCCTGCACCTGCTGACCACGCTGTCCCGATGAGGCGTAGCCGTTGTGCGGCGCGAAGAACGCGATGGTGTTGTAGCCCCAGTAGTTCGACAGGCCCTTGTCCTGCAGGATCGAGTCGTTGACGAACTGGTGCACGGGCATGAGCTCGATCGCGGTGACGCCGAGCTTTCGCAGATGGTCGATGATCGCGGGGTGCGCCAGGGCGCTGTACGTGCCGCGGATCTCCTCCGGGATGCCGGGGTGCCGGCGGGTCAGTCCCCGCACGTGCGCCTCGTAGATCAGCGTCTCGGCGTAGGGCGTCTTGGGCTGCCGGTCCCCCGCCCAGTCGAAGAACGGGTTGACCACGACGCCGAGCATCTGGTCGGCCGCCGAGTCGTCGTCGTTGCGCGAGTCGGGGTCGCCGAAGGTGTACCCGAACACCGACTGGCCCCAGCGGACCTCGCCGTCCACCGCCTTGGCGTACGGGTCGAGCAGCAGCTTCGCCGGGTTGAACCGCTTGCCCGAGGCCGGATCGTACTCGCCGTGGACCCGATAGCCGTAACGCTGCCCCGGCTGCACGCTCGGGACGTACGCGTGGTGGACGAAGGCGTCCACCTCGACCATCTCGATGCGCGTCTCCGCCCTGTCATCGTCGAAGAGACACAGTTCCACGCGCTCGGCGCCTTCGCTGAACAGCGCGAAGTTGGTCCCGTTCCCGTCGAACGTCGCTCCCAGCGGATACGCCGCTCCTGGCCACACCTGCATACGACGACCTCCCAGTAGTTCAGCGGTCCTCACGATAACCGGGAGAAAAACCTGCCGCTGGGGGTGGCGCAGGGCGTGGTGGTGATGTAGTGCCCGCTCGTCGGCCGACGCTCGTGCGCCGTGGTCAGAGCTCGGCCTCCACGCGGCCGGTCTCGTCGGCGGGAAGGAGATCGGGGCGCACGGCGCGGGTGCGCGCGATGCTCTGCTCGCGCCGCCACGCGGCGATCGCGGCGTGGTTGCCGCTCAGCAGGACCGCCGGCACCTCGTGCCCGCGCCACACCGCGGGCTTGGTGTAGCTGGGATACTCCAGCAGCCCTTCCTCGTGCGACTCCTCCACGAGGCTGTCGGGGTTGCCGACGACACCCGGGATGAGGCGCGACACCGCCTCGATCACCGCCATCGCGGCGACCTCTCCGCCGTTGAGCACGTAGTCGCCGAGGCTCACCAGGCGGACGCGTCCGCGCTCGGCGTAGTGATCCACGACGCGCTGGTCGATGCCCTCGTAGCGCCCGCATGCGAACACCAGGTGCGACTCCGAGGCGAGCTCGCGCGCCAGGGACTGCGAGAACAGCTCGCCCGCGGGCGAGGGCACGAGCAGGACCGCGTCGTCGGTGAGCACCTCGTCCAGCGCCTCACCCCAGGGCTCGGGCTTCATGACCATGCCGGCGCCGCCGCCGTACGGCGTGTCGTCGACGGTGCGGTGCCGGTCGTGCGTCCAGCTGCGCAGGTCGTGCACGTGCATGTCGAGGATGCCGCGATCGCGGGCCTTGCCGATGAGCGAGACGCCCAGCACGTCGAAGAACGTCGGGAAGATCGTGACGATGTCGACGCGCATGACTTCGAGTCTAGGCATCCGTCCGTGCCGGGACGTGGCGCGCTCCTGTGCGGAACTCAGGCGTCGTCGCCGGGCTGTGGACCCGACTCGCCGTGGTCCTCGTCGTCGGACGGGACCTCTTCGAACAGGCCGGCCGGCGGTGTCACCACGATGCGGCCCGCGGCCACGTCGACCTCGGGCACGATCGCCTTGACGAAGGGAACGAGCACCTCCTCCGGCCCGGTCGCCGAGACCGGTCGGACGATGAGCAGATCCTGAGCCGGGAGATGATCGACGCGGACGACACGGCCCACGACGGCGTCGTCTCGGATGACGTCCAGTCCCACCAGCTGGTGGTCGTACCACGCGTCGTCCTCGGCGGGGGCGGCCTGAGGGTCCTCGTCGATCCACAGGATGGCGCGGATCAGCTGCTCGGCCGCCGTACGGTCCTCGACGCCCTCGAAGAACGCGACCGGGTGGCTGTTCATCCACTTGAACTCGCGGACGGTCAGCGGCTTGCCGTGCCACGGCGAGGACTCCGGCACCTGGAGCGTGAAGGTCGCGCCGGGTGCGAAACGCCCCTCCGGGTCGTCGGTGTACAGCTCGAGCTTGATGGCGCCTTTGAGGCCGTGGGCCTTCACCAGGCGGCCGACGCGCAGCTGGGTCGTGCCCGACGGCGGGGTCGCCTTGCCGGCGGCCTTCGCAGGACGGCTCTTCTCCGTCCCGGGCTCTGCCGGGTCAGTGGGCCGGTCGGCCCTGTCTTCGCCCGTCACCTCAATCGTCCGCGACGTCGACGCGCACGCGGCGCCCGTCGGCGAGCGCGGCGATCAGAGTGCGCAGGGCTTTGGCCGTGCGGCCGCCGCGTCCGATCACGCGACCCCGGTCCTCGGGGTGGACGTGCACCTCGAGCACGTCGCCCCGCGGCGACGAGGACGAGTCGATGCGCACGGCGTCCGGGTGATCGACGATCCCCTTGACGACGTGCTCGAGCGCGGCGGCCAGCAACGGATTACTCGGCGGACTCGGCGGCCTCGTCGGCCGCGTCCGTCGCCTCGTCGGCGGGAGCCGGTGCCGGCTCGTCCGCCTTCTTCTCGGCCTTGGGCTTGATGACCGACTTCTTGGACGCGTCGACCTCGAAGTCGGCCTTGGCCTCCTTGGTGCGCACGGTCGAGACGGCGTTCTTGTCGCCCTTGAAGGCGCCCCAGTCGCCGGTCAGCTTGAGGAGCGCGCGCACCTGCTCGGTGGGCTGGGCGCCGACGCTCAGCCAGTACTGCGCACGCTCGGAATCGACCTCGATGAACGAGGGCTCCTCGGTCGGGTGGTACTTGCCGATCTCCTCGATCACACGGCCGTCGCGCTTGGTGCGCGAGTCGGCCACGACGATGCGGTAGTACGGCGCACGGATCTTGCCGAGGCGCTTGAGACGGATCTTGACAGCCACGATTCTCCTGAATGTGTGGGAAGCGAACGAACCAGTCGCCTGGAGCGTGGGGTGCACACCCGGCGGGAGCTCAGAGGAGGGTCGGCGCGCTGGATAGAGGGTCGAGCGGCCGGTCCGACCCTCTATTCTGCCAGATGACCGACGAGGTCGCGAACCACGCCGACCCCGCGCGCCCCGTGTCAAACTGTGCCCATGACGCTGACCTTCGCGACGTCCTCCCGTTCTTCGGTCGGGCTGGAGTGGGAACTCATGCTCGCCGACGCCGAGACGGGCGACCTGGTGCCGCGGGCTCCGGAGGTGCTCGCCTCGCTCGAGGAGGACAGCTCGCTGGAGCGCTACACGGTGACCGGAGAGCTGCTCACCAACACCGTGGAGATCACCAGCGGCGTCGGCGGCACGGTCGCCGCGGCCGTCGACGACATCGCCGACGCCATCGCGGCGGTGCGCACGTTCACCGACTCCCGGGGCATCGATCTGCTGTGCGCGGGCAGTCATCCCTTCGCGCAGTGGTACGACCAATCGGTCACCGACAAGACGCGCTATCACAAGCTCATCGAGCGCACCCAGTGGTGGGGTCGCAACATGATGATCTGGGGCATCCACGTGCACGTCGGCGTCGACGACGTCAACAAGGTCTTCCCCATCATCAACGCGCTCGCGGTGTACCTGCCTCACCTCCAGGCGCTCTCGGCGTCGAGCCCGTTCTGGGCGGGCGAGCGCACCGGCTACGCCTCCAACCGCGCGCTGGTGTTCCAGCAACTGCCGACCGCGGGCCTGCCGTGGCCGCTGCAGAGCTGGTCGGAGTACGAGGGCTACATGGACGATATGGTCCGCACCGGGGTCATGGCCGACCCGACCGAGGTGCGCTGGGACATCCGCCCTGCGCCCCGCTGGGGCACCATCGAGGTGCGCGCCTGCGACGGCATGTCGACGCTCCCGGAGCTGGCCGCCGTCGCCGCGCTGATCCAGGTGCTCGTCGAGCGGTTCTCCCGCATGCTGGACGAGGGGATGCCGCTGCAGACCATCCAGCCGTGGTTCGTCCGTGAGAACAAATGGCGCGCGGCACGCTACGGCCTGGACGCGAAGGTCATCGTCGACCATCACGGCACGGAGGTGCCCGTGGTCGAGCACCTGCGGGAGACGCTCGCCGACGTCGCCGACCTCGCCGTCGAGCTCAAGTGCGCCCGCGAGCTCGAGGGCATCGAGACGATCCTCACGCAGGGGGCGAGCTACGCGCGCCAGCTGGCGGTGGCCGACGCGGCAGACGGCGACCTGCGCGAGGTCGTCCGGCACCTGGTCGGCGAGTTCCGTTCGGGCCCGACGCTGCGCGAGCACCTGCTCTCGGCGGCGCGCTGAGCGGCCGCCACGGCGACCGGCCGAACGCGGGGCCTCAGCCGCGGCCGAGGAGCTTCTGCAGCTCGGCGAGGTCTGCTTCGCTGGGGGCGCCCTGCGCGGCACCCAGCCCGAACCCCGAACCGGTGGGCGCCTGCGACGCCTGCGCGGCGAGCCCGGCGTTCTCCGCCGCGCGCTTGGCCGGGTTGCCCGAGCGCGAGCCCTTGGACTTCTGCGGCTTGCCCCGCTTGGCCGACGCGCCGGGCCGGCCGGCGCCGGGAACCGGACCCATGCCGGGGATGTTCGGGACGCCGCCGCGGGCGACGGTCTTCATCATCTTGGCGGCCTGCTCGAAGCGCTGCACCAGCTGATTGACATCGGTCACCGTCATGCCCGATCCGCGGGCGATGCGAAGACGCCGCGAGCCGTTGAGGATCTTCGGGTTGCGCCGCTCCCCCGGCGTCATCGACCGGATGATCGCCTCGGTGCGGTCGATCTCGCGCTCGTCGAAGTTCTCCAGCTGCTGCTTCATGGACCCCATGCCCGGGAGCATCCCGAGCATCTTCTTCATGGAGCCCATCTTCTTCATCTGCTGCATCTGCTCGAGGAAGTCCTCGAGCGTGAAGGTCTCGCTCGCGAGCTTCTCGGCGACCTTGAGGGCTTCGGCCTCGTCGAACGCCTGCTGCGCCTGCTCGATGAGGGTCAGGATGTCGCCGAGGTCGAGGATGCGCGAGGCCATGCGGTCGGGATGGAACGCCTCGAGGTCGTCCAGGCCCTCGCCGGTCGACGCGTAGATGATCGGCCGTCCGGTCACCGAGGCGACAGAGAGCGCGGCACCGCCGCGCGCGTCGCCGTCGAGCTTGGACAGGACGACGCCGGTGAAGTCCACGCCGTCCTGGAACGCCTTGGCCGTGTTGACGGCATCCTGACCGATCATCGCGTCGATGACGAACAGCACCTCGTCAGGATCGGTCGCCTTGCGGATGGCGGCCGCCTGCTTCATCAGCTCGGCGTCCACGCCCAGCCGGCCGGCGGTGTCGATGATGACGACGTCGTGCTGCTGACGCCGGGCGACCTCGACGCCCTCGCGCGCGACGCGCACCGGGTCGCCGACGCCGTTGCCGGGCTCGGGCGCGTAGATGGCCGCGCCGGCGCGCTCGGCGACCACCTGCAGCTGGTTGACGGCGTTCGGGCGCTGCAGGTCGGCGGCGATCAGGAGCGGGGTGTGCCCGTCCTTCTCGAGCTGCTTGGCGAGCTTGCCGGCGAATGTCGTCTTGCCCGAGCCCTGGAGCCCCGCGAGCATGATGACCGTGGGCGGGTTCTTGGCGAACTGCAGGCGCCGCTGCTGGCCGCCGAGGATGCCGATGAGCTCCTCGTTGACGATCTGCACGACCTGCTGCGCCGGGTTCAGCGCGCGGTTGACCTCGTCGCCCAGTGCACGCTCGCGCACCTTCGCCGTGAAGTCCTTGACGACCGGAAGCGCGACGTCCGCGTCCAGCAGCGCGCGCCGGATCTCGCGAACCGTGCCGTCGACGTCCGCGGGCGTGAGCTTGCCCTTGGTGCGGAGGTTGCGGAAGGTCTCGGTGAGCCGGTCGGAGAGAGTGCCGAAAGTCGCCATGATCCCCCGATTCTACGTGGCGAGGCCGGAAGCGGCGGTCAGCGCGCGTCGAGCTCCTGGAAGAGGGTCAGCTGTAGCCCTGCCGGTGCGCGCAGACGCGCGTTGAGCGAGCGCCACGGCGTCTGCCGCGCGGATGCCTCCACCTCGGCGCCGCCCTCGCGGAGTCGTTCCTGGGCGGCCTGCGTGTCATCGACCTCGAGCGCGATCCGGATGCGGTCGCTGACGCCGCCGTCGGTCTCCACGCCGTCGATGAAGCGCACCTGTGCGGGGTTGGCCAGCTCCAGCGTCGCCTGGCCGGCATCGAGGATCACCACGCGCGCACCGCCGTCAGCCACGTACGACTCCCGCTCGGGCATCCCTACGGCGTCCCGGTAGAACGCCACCGCATCGTCGAAGTCGGGCGCCTGCACGACGACACGCAGCTGCCGGACCGCGGCGCCGGCCGGGCGCACACCGGACGCGGCGTCGGCGGCGCGCACGAGGAACCGCGAGAGCGACGTGCGACCGGCGCCGTCCTTCGCCCAGGCGTCGATCGCGGCCAGCACCGCACCGCCCCAGGCCGCTCCTGCGACCTCGGCGCGGACGCGGTCCGCCCCAGCGGCGGTGAGGCGGTCCGCCACGGCGCGCGCGATGCGCGCTCGACGCAGGGATGCCTCCCGCTCGAGCTCGACCGACAGTCCCATCGCCGTGGCGTTCACGATGCCCAGGGCGAGGCTGTCGGGGGTGAACCCCTCGGCTATGGCGAGAACGGCGGCCCGCACCCCGGCCGCGGCATCCCGCTCCTGCCCCTCCGACAGAGCCGCCTCCAGCCGCGCGATCCGCTCGTCGAGCCCCGACCAGAGGATGTCGGCCTTCGACGCGAAGTAGTTGAAGAAGCTGGAGCGGCTGACGCCGGCGCGCCGCGTGATGTCCGCGATGGAGGTCGCCTCGAATCCCCGCTCCAGGAACAGTTCGCACGCGGCTTCCGCCAGCGTCTCGCGCGAGGACGCCTTCGGCCGGCCCACCCGGCCGCTGCTGCTGGTGGTCATCCCCTCACGTTATTACCGTCGCCCAGCTCCGGCCCATCGGTGCGTCCCCGCACATCCAGGCGTATTGTTGGACGCGATCCATCAATCCCGACGCAAGGAGCACGGATGCTCGCCATCGAAACGGTCGGCCTCGCCCCCGACTTCGTCCCGTATGCCGAGGCGTGGGAGCTCCAGCGCCGCGTGCACGGCGAGGTCGTCGCCGGCGCACGCCCCGACACGCTGCTCCTGCTCGAGCACGAGCCGGTCTACACGGCCGGGAAGCGCACGGAGCCGCACGAGCGCCCGACCGATGGGACGCCCGTGATCGACGTCGATCGCGGCGGCAAGATCACGTGGCACGGTCCCGGCCAGCTCGTCGGGTATCCCATCGTGCGGCTGCCCGAGCCGGTCGACGTCGTCGCGCACGTGCGTCGCCTGGAGCGCCTCCTCATCGCGGCCCTCGCCGAGCACGGCGTCGACGGGTACCAGGTCGCCGGTCGCAGCGGTGTGTGGGTGCGCCGCGCCCTCTCGGAGGACAAGGTGGCGGCGATCGGCGTGAGGGTGGAGCGCGGGGTCACCATGCACGGGTTCGCCGTCAACTGCGACAACTCCCTCGCCGGCTTTCGCGGCATCATCCCGTGCGGCATCACCGACGCCGGGGTCACCACGATCAGCGAGGTGGCCGGCACGCCCGTTCCTCCGAGGGATGTGGTCGCCGCCGTCTCGCGGGTGTTCTCCGACGAGTACGCGGGGGTGGCGGCATGAGCGCGTGCGGCACGACGCCCCCCGCTTCCGGCCCCGGGGGCCGGAAGCTGCTTCGGCTCGAGGTGCGCAACGCGCAGACGCCCATCGAGCGCAAGCCCGAGTGGATCAAGACGCGCGCGAAGATCGGCCCGGAGTATCAGGCGCTGCACGGACTGGTGAAGACCGAGCAGCTGCACACCGTGTGCCAGGAGGCCGGCTGCCCGAACATCTACGAGTGCTGGGAGGACCGAGAGGCCACGTTCCTCATCGGAGGCTCGCAGTGCACGCGCCGGTGCGACTTCTGCCAGATCGACACCGGCAAGCCGGCCGCCTATGACGTGGATGAGCCGCGGCGTGTGGCCGAGAGCGTCGCACGCATGCAGCTGCGGTACGCGACCGTGACGGGCGTGGCCAGGGACGACCTGCCCGACGGCGGCGCGTGGCTGCACGCCGAGACGGTGCGCCAGATCCATGCGCTCAACCCGCGGACCGGTGTCGAGATCCTCGCGACGGACTTCAACGGGGAGCCGGCGCTGCTGGACGAGGTGTTCGACAGTCGTCCGGAGGTCTTCGCGCACAACGTCGAGACCGTTCCGCGCATCTTCAAGCGGATCCGTCCCGCGTTCCGCTACGACCGGTCCCTCGGCGTGCTCTCGCGGGCGCGCGATGCCGGGCTCATCACGAAGTCGAACCTCATCCTGGGCATGGGCGAGGAGCCGGAGGAGGTCGTGCAGGCGCTGCAGGACCTCCACGACGCCGGCACGGACATCATCACCATCACGCAGTACCTGCGCCCCACACCTCGGCATCTTCCCGTGGCGCGGTGGGTCAAGCCCGACGAGTTCGTGGCGTTCAAGGAGGAGGCCGAGCGCATCGGCTTCCTCGGCGTGCTCGCGGGGCCCCTCGTGCGCTCGTCGTACCGCGCCGGACGGCTGTGGGCGCAGTCGATGGTCTCGAAGGGCCGCGAGATCCCGGCTCACCTCTCCCACATCGCCGACGGCGTCGACGCCGGCTTCGCGCAGGCGGTGTAGCAGCGCTCCCGGTGCCGGTGCGGCGTGGCGCGGCGCACCGGGTGGGCTGCGCCGCGCCGCCGTCACGGCGTGGGCCACACGTAGGGCAGGTCGTCGGGGATGTCGCCGAACAGCGGCCGATAGAACGCCGGGTCCTTGCGCACGAGGTTCGAGCGATGCGACAGGTGGAACGCCGGGTCGCCGAGCCACCACGGCAGCTCCAGCTGCTCCTGAGGGAGCCCGTCGACCTCGGGGGCGAACTCGAGCAGCTGCGCGCGCACCGTGTCGGCGCGGCCGAGCGCGATCCACGCGTCGGTCATCGCCAGCCCGTACGCCACCAGCGCAGGAAGCCGCCCTGCCCACATCTTCGCCGCGGGGTGATGCCGCCACCCGTAGCCGGGCACCGTGTTGGCCCGCAGCAGCTGGAGCGTCTCCACCCGCTGCTTGCCGAGCCTCACCGGGTCCAGGACCGCGGCGGATCCTGCGAAGGACGGGTAGGGCAGGAAGGTCTGCACATTCAGTCGGCGCTGGTGACCGAGAGCACGTCGCCGTCGGAGCCGAGGTTGACCAGCAGCACGTCGTCGGTGGCGTCGGGGTCCAGCGCGTACTCGAGGACGGCGAAGGGGTCCGCGCCGCCGTGCTCGTCGGCGAGGATCGTCATGCTCATCAGCTGCAGCGAGCGGATGACGTCGATGTGGACGTCGCCGGAGATGTCCACGAGCACGTCCTCGAGACCCTCGCCGAGCGTCTCCTGCTGCTGCAGGATGTACTCGGTGACCTCGCTCGTGCGGTCGCTCAGCTCGTTGACCATGGCGTTGCGAGCGCTGCGGTCGATGGCCTCGAGCGACGAGATGAGTCCGGCCGCGACGTCCAGCGCCGCCTCGGAGACGTCCTCCTGGTCCGGCGCGGTCAGATCGACCGTGACCGACTGGTCTCCCATCTCCACCGTCTCGGACCAGAAGATCGATCCGTCCGGTCCGGATTCGAGGAGTCCGAAGTAGTCGTGCTCGATCGCCATGTCCCCATGAAACAACAACGACGGTCCCTTGGATAGCCCGCAGCCCGCGCGCCGCGGCATCCGTTCCGAAACAGCGCGCGCGGCGTCAGTCCACGAGCGCGGCGGCGAAGACGTGCGGCGTGAATCCGGTCAGATCGCCGATGCCCTCGCCCTGTCCGAGCAGCTTCACCGGGATGCCGGTGCGCTCCTGCACCGCCAGGACGAAACCGCCCTTGGCGGAGCCGTCGAGCTTGGTGATCACCAGCCCCGTGACGCCCGCGTGCTCGAGGAAGGCCTGCGCCTGCAGCACGCCGTTCTGGCCGGTCGTGGCATCGAGCACGAGCAGCACTTCGCTGATGGGCGCCTGCTTCTCGATGACCCGGCGGATCTTGCCGAGCTCGTCCATGAGGCCGCCCTTGGTGTGCAGGCGGCCGGCGGTGTCGACCAGCACGATCTCGGTGCCCGTTCGCTTGGCGTACTCGATGGTCTGGAAGGCCACCGACGCAGGGTCCTGTCCTTCCTGCTGGGGCCGGACGATGGTGGCGCCGCCGCGCTCGGCCCACGTCGCCAGCTGATCGACCGCGGCGGCGCGGAAGGTGTCGGCGGCGCCGACGACCACCGATCGCCCGTAGCGCTGCAGGAACTTCGCGAACTTGCCGATCGTCGTCGTCTTGCCCACACCGTTGACGCCGACCACGAGCACGACCGCCGGACGCTCGGTGAGCCGCAGCGTCGTGTCGAACTTCGCGAAGTGCTCCTCGAGCGTCTCCTTCAGCATGCGCTGGAGGTCGCGAGGGTCGGTCGTGCGGTACCGGTCCACCTTCTCGCGCAGCTCGTCGACGATGCGCTCGGTGATGTCGGGTCCGAAATCGGCGGTCAGCAGCGCCGTCTCGAGGTCCTCCCACGTGTTCTCGTCGATCGTGGGCTTGACGAACATGCCGCGCAGCGCGCGTCCGAGCGACCAGGAGCTCTGTGCCATGCCCCCAGCCTATTAGCGCCGCCCCACCGCCCCGGGCGGGTCAGCCGGCGACGCGCTCGCCGATGCGCTGGCCGACGACGGCCGATACGCCGTCCTGCCTCATGGACACGCCGTACAGGGCGTCGGCGATCTCCATCGTCCGCTTCTGGTGCGTGATGACGATGAGCTGGCTCGAGGAGCGCAGCTGCTCGAAGACCCCCAGGAGCCGTCCCAGGTTCGCGTCGTCCAGAGCCGCCTCCACCTCGTCGAGGATGTAGAACGGGCTCGGGCGCGCCTTGAAGATCGCGGTCAGAAGCGCCACGGCGGCAAGCGACCGCTCCCCGCCCGAGAGCAGCGAGAGGCGCTCGATCTTCTTGCCCACCGGACGCACGGCCACCTCGATGCCCGTGGTGAGCGGCTCGTCCGGGTTCGTGAGCGAGATGCTGCCGGTGCCGCCGGGGAACAGGATCGGGAAGACCTCGCCGAACGCCGCCTTGGTGTCCTCGAACGCCGCGAGGAAGATCGACTGCATGCGCTCGTCGAGCTCTTCGATGATCGTCAGGAGGTCCTTGCGCGTCTGCTGGAGGTCGGCGAGCTGCTCCGTCATGAATCTGTGGCGCTGCTCCAGCGCGGCGAACTCCTCGAGCGCGAGCGGGTTGACCCGTCCCAGCTGCGCGAGCTTGCGCTCGGCGTCCTGCAGGCGTCGCTTCTGCTGGGCACGGTCGTACGGGACGGATGCCTCGGCCGGCGAATCGGCCTCCTCCTGCATGCCAACGTCGCCGGCGTCGTTCGTCGGACGTCCTGATCCTCCGACGCCCGGATCGGCGGGGACCGGCTGATCGGGCCCGTATTCCGAAACGAGAATGCTTTCGTCGAGCCCGAGCTCGGAGTGGACGCGCTCGAGCAGCCCGGTGACGTGCAGGCGCTTCTCGTGGATCTGCAGCTCGAGGCTGTGGACGCTCTCGGTGAGTCCGGCGAGCCTCTCCCGCACACCCGCCTCCTGCGCCCGCAGGTCGGCCAGCTCGACGGTCACCGCTGTGCGCGCGGACTCCGCGGCGGCGAGCTCGGCGCGCGCCTGGGCCAGCGACCTGTCCACGGAGTCGATCACCGCGGGCAGCTGCGCGGCGACGCCCGCGGCGATCTCACGCTGCGCGCGCCGGATCACGGCCCGGCGCGCCGCCTCGGCGGCCGCCTCCCGCTCGCGCTCCCGCTGTCGCTCGAGCCCCGCCACGCGCGCTTCCCCGGCCCGGATGCGCTCGCGAAGCGTCTCGACATCGAGTCGTGCCCGCATCTCGGCATCCCGCGCCGCTTCGAGCGCGGCCAGCATGCCGTCGCGGGCGGAGGCATCCAGGATCGGGCGCGGGGCCTCGAGCGCGGCCGTGAGCTGCTCCTGCGCCGACCGGGCGGACGCCTCCGCCTCCTCCACCGCTGCGGTCGCCTGCGCCACCCCTGCGGCCAGGCGCTCGCATTCTGCGACCGCCGCCTCGTGACGGACGGTCGCGCGGTTCACCTGCTCGGCGTGGGCGGCCAAAGCCGCGTCGTGCTCCCGCAGCGTCGCCAGGGCGGTCTTGGTCCGATGCCGCGCCGCATCGAGGCTCGCCGCGGCGTCGGCGAGCGCGGCGCGCAGCGAGTCGGCGACCACGGCGATCTCCGCCCGACGCTCGGCCGCGGCATCCCGTTCGGCGGCCAGTTCCAGGCGGGACCGCGACGCACCGGTGCCCGCGCGCAGCGACTGCGCGGTGTACACCTCGCCGGCCCGCGTGACGATGGTCAGCGAGGGGCTCTCGACGGCGGTGAGGACGGGCGACGCCGCCCGCGCGGCCTCGAGGTCATCGGCGACGAGCACGGAGGACAGCAGGCCGAGGACGCCGTCGGGCGCCTTCACCACGTCGCGCGCGGGGACGATGCCCGCCGCCTCCGGCAGCACGGGGCGGTGCGGCGTCGCGTCGGAGAACACGATGTCGACGACGCCGACGTCCGCGCCGCGGACCAGCTCGGCGAGCCGGAAGGCGTCGGCGCCGGTGTCGACGAGGACGCCCTCGGCGACGGGGCCCAGCACCGCGGCGATCGCGGCCTCGTAGCCGTGCTGCACCTGCACGGCGTCGCCCACGAGACCACGGACTCCGTCGAGGTCCTGTGCGATGAGGGCCGATGCCGCGTTCTTGACATCGAGCGCGCGGCCGAGCGCAGCGGTCTGGGCGGTGAGCGCCTCGTGTTCGCGCTCGGCGGCGTGGAGCCGCTCGCGCAGCGCGGCGACCTGCGCCTCGGCCTCCGATGCCTCGCGCTGTGCGCGCTCGTACTCGGCGGCGTGGTCGGCCGCGGCGCTCTCGGGAACGAGGTCGGGATCGAGGCCCGCGAGCTGCTCCTCGGCCTCGGCACGACGGGCCAGCGCGGCGTCGAGGGCGCGCTGCTGCCGATCGACCGCCGCGCGCACGGCCGCCAGCGCCGACGCGGCGGCCTCCGCGGTGCCCCGCAGCGCGGTGATCCGCATGTCGTGCTCGGACACGAGGGCGCTCTGGGCCGAGATGTCGGCGTCGAGCGCGTCGAGTTCGGCACGTGCGCGCACGACGTCGCGCGCGGCCTCGGCGGCGGCATCCTGCGCTGTACCGAGGCCGTCCGAGATCGCGCCGATCTCGGCGCGGGCCTCGTCGATCATCGCCTGCGAGACGGTCGTCAGCTCGATGCGGTCCTCGTCCTCGGCGTCCCCGAGCAGAGCGAGGCGCTGTCCCGCGAGCGCGTACAGGCTCCGCAGGCGCTGCTGCACCCGTTCGAGCCCGTGGGCGACGTGCCGAGCCCTGTCGACGGCCTCGGAGCGCTGATCGGCTTCGAGCTGCTCGATCCGCACGCGGGCGTTGTCGAGGCGCTCCTGCAGGACCATCCGCTCGGCGTGACGCTCGTGCTCGCTCCTCGCGGCCGCCGCGAGCTCGGCGCGCAGGCCGACCAGCTCGTCGGCGAACAGCCGTGCCTTGGCGTCGCGCACGACGGCCGCGATGGTGGCGGCCTCTCGAGCGATCTCCGCCTGACGACCGAGCGGCTTCAGCTGACGCCGCAGCTCTCCGGCCAGATCGCTCAGCCGCGTGAGGTTCGCCTCCATCGCATCGAGCTTGCGCAGCGTCTTCTCCTTGCGCCGCCGATGCTTGAGGATCCCGGCCGCTTCCTCGATGAAGCCGCGCCGGTCCTCAGGGGTGGCCTGCAGCACGCTGTCGAGGCGACCCTGCCCGACGATGACATGCATCTCACGGCCGAGACCGGAGTCGCTCAGGAGCTCCTGGACGTCCAACAGCCGGCACGATTGGCCGTTGATGGCGTACTCGCTGGTCCCGTTGCGGAAGAGCGTCCGGCTGATCGTGACCTCGGAGTACTCGATCGGCAGGGCGCCGTCGCTGTTGTCGATGGTCAACTGCACCTCGGCGCGACCGAGCGGACCGCGCGTCGCGGTCCCGGCGAAGATGACGTCCTCCATCTTGCCGCCGCGCAGCGTCTTGGCGCCCTGCTCGCCCATCACCCACGCCAGCGCGTCGACGACGTTCGACTTGCCGGACCCGTTCGGACCGACGATCGCGGTGACCCCGGGCTCGAACGCGAAGGTCGTCGGCTGCGCGAACGACTTGAACCCTTTGAGCGTCAGGCTCTTCAGGTGCATGGATTCGCCTTCCGACCCGGTTGATTACCCGCCTACGCTACCCGAGCGCACGCCCGATCCCGTGCAGGCGAGCCGGTCGTCGGGCCGGGCGGCGACACGCCCGCTGTCCATCCAATCTGGAAAAACGCTTGACGCCGACTCGGACACCGCGCTAATGTCACTCTCCGCGTCTGAAGTCGAGAAAGGAGGTCCCCGATGATGCTCATGAACACCACTGGAATCGCCGCCCGCAACGGCGGTGCGATCCGTGCGTTCGCGCTGGGGACCGTCTCCTTCGGCGCGCGACCCGGCTGCTTCCGTACAGCCGGCTGAACCCCGCAGGGGAGAACTCTGCCCGCTTCCGGGCGATTCCTCGCTGCGCCGCCCCCGCTCTCCGGGGCGCTGAGCGCATCTCCTGCCTCCCGCCCGTCGTGCTGCGGCACGGCATCTCCGCCTCGCGCGTCCGCCCGAGGCATCCCTTCCCATCGGAAAGAGAACCACCATGAACACCACCGCATTCGCGCCGCAGCGCCCGTCGGGCGTCCCCGATACGCTGCGGCTGCAAAGCCGCGACGCTCGCGTCACGCTCCTGGACCGCTTCGCGCTGCACGTCGGCCTCCGGCTGCTGCTGTGGAGCACGCGGACGTCGCGGCTCGCCGACGACCGCGCCGGTCACGCGGCAGCCTTCCGGCACCGCCGCGACGCCGAGTCGCGTGAGCGTCGCTATCTGCGCGAGGCCCTCCTCGCTCCACGGCTGTGACAGCCGTCGGGCCCGCCGCCCGTCTCCGGGCGGGCGGCGGGCTCCTTCACGATCGATCGCCGATCCCCACCGCACCCTCCCATCGTCAGGACACGACATGAAGACGCTCACCGACATCACCTTCCGCCCGCTTCCCGTCCCTTCCACGATGGATGCCCCGGGCGGCGAGGACTTCGCCGAGATGGTGCGCCTCCGCAACGCCATCTACCGGGAGCTGTCCGGGCACGACGATCACCGCATCGAGGCCGACGAGCTGCTCCCCCACTACCAGCCGACCGAGTACGAGCGTCGCCTGGGGTGGCTCGTGATCGACGACGGCACGGCGATCGGCCGCATCGGCCTGGACCTCCCCAGCGAGAAGGACTCCAAGGTCGCCTTCTGGCTGATCGAGCTGCTGCGCGAGAGGTGGGGCCGGGGCATCGGCTCCGCGGCGTACGAGCTGGTGGAGGCCATCGCCCGCGAGAACGGTCGCACCGTGCTGCAGACGTGGGCCGAGCACCCTGCTGCAGACGGCCCGCGCCTGGCGCCGCCGACGGGCTTCGGCGAGATCCCCGAGGATCACATGGCGCGCTTCCTGGTGCGCCATGGATACACGCTCGAGCAGGTCGAGCGGAACAGCGCCTTCGACCTGACCGGCCCGTTCGAGCGCGTCGAGCAGCTGCTCGCGGAGGCGCGCGCGGCGTCGCAGGACTACCGCGTGGTCCAGTGGTTCGCTCCCACTCCTGCCGAATTCGTCGAGGGCTACGCCTGGATGAAGTCGCGGATGTCGACCGACGCCCCCAGCGCCGCTCTCGAATTCGACGAGGAGGCGTGGGATGCCGCGCGCCTGGCGCAGCACGACGCGCGGTACACCGACAGCGGTCGCACGCTGCAGGTCACCGCAGCGCAGCACATCGCGACGGGTCGGCTGTGCGCGTTCAACGAGCTCGTGATCGGCAAGGACCGGACGGCCGCTTCGCATCAGGAGGACACGCTGGTGCTGAAGGAGCACCGCGGACACAAGCTGGGAACGCTCGTGAAGTGCGCGGGGCTGCTGTCATGGCGGGACGTCGCGCCGCAGTCTCCTCGCGTGCTGACGTACAACGCCGAGGAGAACCGCCCGATGCTCGACATCAACGAGGCGATCGGGTTCGTGCCGATCGCGTACAACGGCGCATGGAAGAAGGTCCTCGATGACTGACACGACGACCGCCGGCACCCTGACGGTTCGTGCCGTCCCGGTGCCGTCGACGCTCGACGATCCCGACGCCCGGCTCTTCCTGGAGCTGGTCCGCATCGCCAATGCGGTGTGCCTGCACGAGACCGGTCACGACCATCTGCGGGAGGAACCCGAGGAGGTCCTGGGGTTCTGGCATGACCAGACCGACTGGACGCAGCTGGGCTTCGCGGTCCTCCGTCAGGAGGAGGTGCTGGGCGTGGTGAAGCTCATGATCTCGACCGATCCCGACGCCACGGCGCTGGAGTTCGACCTCATGGTGGACCCGCCGCACCGCGGCGTCGGCGCCGAGGAGGCGCTGCTGGCCGAGGTCGAGCGCGAGGCGCGCGAGCGACACCTGCGCGTGATCCAGACCTGGACGCTGCACCGGCCGGGAACCGCCGGCGATCGCCTCGTGCCCTCGACGGGACGGGGGTCGATTCCCGCGGACGACGCGCAGACCGTCTTCCTGGTGCGCACCGGGTTCAGCCTCGAGCAGGTGGAGCGCAACAGCGTCTTCGACCTCACCGGGGACATGGCGCCGATCGAGCGGATGCTCGCCGAGGCGGTGCGAGCCGCCGGCCCGGACTACCGCACGGTGGTGTGGACGTCGCCGACACCGCCGGCGTATGCCGAAGGCTTCGCGCAGGTGCTCGCACGGATGTCCACCGACGCACCGCAGGGCGGACTGGTGATCGACGAGCAGCGCTGGGACGTCGCCCGCGTCGAGCGGCGCGACGCCCGCCTGCGTGCTCAGGGTCTGACCGTCTCGGTCGCGGCGGTGGTGCACGAGCCGACGGGGACCATCGCCGCCTACAACGAGCTGGCCATCGGCGAGGATCCCACCGCCGCGACCCAGCAGTACGGCACGCTGGTGCTCCGGGAGCACCGGGGTCACCGGCTCGGAACGATCGTCAAGTGCGCGAACCTGCTGCGCTGGCGCGAGATCGCACCGCGGTCGCCGCGCGTGTCGACGTTCAACGCGGAGGAGAACCGGCACATGCTCGACATCAACGAGGCGATCGGGTTCGTGCCGCTGTCGTACGCCGGCGCATGGAAGAAGGTGCTCGACGACTGATCAGGCGGGCGCCGACGGGGGCCGCGCCGACGCTCCCAGGCGCTCCGGGCGTCGGGCCGGCGGTGCCTGGAGGGGGCGCGGGAGCCGCTGGCACCGCGGGCAGAAGTGGCTCGACCTGTTCGCGAACGACACACGCACGATCGGACGGCCGCATCGGGGACACGCCTGGCCGGTGCGGCCGTACGCGTTCAGCGAGTGGGCGAAGTAGCCCGCCTGCCCGTTCACGTTCACGTACTGCGCGTCGAAGCTCGTCCCGCCCTCGGCGAGGGCCTTCTCGAGGACGTGCCGCACCTCGGTGACCAGGCGCGTCACGGTGCGCGTCGACAGCGTCTTCGAAGGGGTCTCCGGGTGGATGCGGGAGGCCCAGAGGGACTCGTCCGCGTAGATGTTGCCGACACCGCTGACGACCGTCTGGTCCAGCAGGACCCGCTTGATCGCCGAGTCCTTGCGCGCGAGGGCCCGGCGGAAGGCGTCGGCCGAGAACGCGGGGTCGAGCGGGTCACGCGCGATGTGCGACACCTGCACGGGGAGGGATGCCTCCACCGCGCCGGATCCCCCGGGCTCACCGTCGGCCGTGGGTACGAGGTCGTCGACGGCCAGCGAACCGAACAGCCGTTGATCGGCGAACACCACCGCGATCTCGCCGTGGATGGGATGTGCGATGTCGAGACGGATGCGCTCGTGGCGCTGCGCGGGCGCTCCGGGCGGCCGCAGCAGCAGCTGCCCGCTCATGCCGAGGTGACCGACGACGGCGTCCACCGGCTCCTTCCCGGCGGGCGGCTCCAGCGGCAGCCACAGGAACTTCCCGCGACGAGCGGCACCGCGGATGACCCGCCCGGCGAGGATGGACTCGAATCCGCCGGCGTCTCCCCGGTGCCGCGTGAGCGCCCGGTCGTCGAAGACCGACACGGCCAGGATCTTCGCACCGGTCACCGCGGGCTCGAGGCCGGCGCGGACGACCTCGACCTCGGGCAGCTCAGGCACGCCCGCTGAGATCCTTCCAGGCCTTCAGGGCGGCGGCCATCTCGGCCTGCTTCTTGCTCGTGCCGTTGCCCTCCGACACGACATCCCCGATCAGCACCGTCGCGGTGAACTGGCGGTCGTGATCGGGCCCGCTCGCGGTCACCGAGTACACCGGCGGCAGCAGCCCCCGGTGCGCGGCGAGCTCCTGCAGGCTCGTCTTCGGATCCATGGCCGCGCCGTAGCGCTCGGGGTCGGCGAGGAGCGGTTCGACGAGCCGCAGCACCAGCGCGGTCGCGGCATCCGATCCCGCCGACAGGTAGGTCGCCCCGAAGACGGCCTCCATCGTGTCGGCGAGGATCGAGTCCTTGTCGCGTCCTCCGGTGAGGTCCTCGCCGCGACCGAGCAGAAGATGGCGGCCGAGCCCGATGCCCCGCGCGATCTCGGCCAGCGCGACGGTCGAGACGACGCTGGCGCGTCGCTTGGCGAGCGCCCCCTCATCCAGCTCGGGGTGAGCGGTGTACAGGCGCACCGTCACCGCCAGCCCCAGCACCGAGTCACCCAGGAACTCCAGGCGTTCGTTGTGCGGGCCCTGACCGTGCTCGTAGGCCCACGAGCGATGCGTCAGCGCGAGCGACAGAAGCTCGGGGTCGATGTCGACTCCGAGCTTCTGCGTGAGCTCTGCGAGCGCCGTGCGCTCGGCCGCGACGTCCGTCACGTCGGATCGTGCAAGACGATCAGACGTCGGCGACCTTGCGGCCCTTGTACTCGAGGAACAGCTCCGTGCCCTGCGAGTCGGTCACGACCTTGGCCTGGTGCGGACGGCTGTAGACGACCTTGCCGTTCTCGATGGTCTTGACCAGCGTGGGCGCCTCGGCCTTCCACTGCGCACGACGCGAGCGCGTGTTGGAACGGGAGACCTTCCGCTTCGGGGGGTTGCCTGCCATAGCTTGCTCTTCTCTGTGTTCTCGACGCCGTTTCAGCCGCGGGAGCGCGGTGCTTCGTCGTCGTGGTCCGTGGTGAAGTCCTGGAGCGCAGCCCACCGTGGATCGACGGGCGCACGCTGCTCATAGCCGGGACGGTCGGCCAGCCGCTCGCCCGTGGCCGGGTCGAGGCCGGGGCAATCCGGCTGACACACCGGCTGAAACGGAAGCGCCAGGACGACCGCTTCCCTGACCAGAGTTTCAAGATCCACGTGGTCGTCTTGAACCTCGAAGTCAGTTTCTTCCTGCCCAGGATACGCGAAAAGCTCCTGAAACTCGACTTCGAGGGGCTCGGCGATGTCGATGAGGCACCGTCCGCAGATGCCGGTGTACTCGGTGTCGACGCTGCCCGAGGCGAGGATGCCCTCGTGCACGGACTCCAGCCGGACGTCCACCGCGACCGGCTCGCCCTCGACCACCGACACCAGACCCTCGCCCCACTTCGCCGGCGACGGCACGTCGAGCGAGTGCTCTCGCATCTCACCGGGTCGGTGCACGATGTCGCGGACCGGGAGCACGAAGGGACCCGTCACATGCTTTCTGACCACGATCCACCATCGTACCGGCGCCGGCTCCCGCGAGGGCCGGCCGGCGGCGGCAGTCAGATCCCGCGCGCGCCGGTGTCGAGGAATCGCGCGACAGGAGGCGGCACGAACGGCGAGACGTCTCCGCCCAGCGACGCCACCTGGCGCACCAGGGAACTGGAGACCAGCGCGTTGGCGGGGTCGGGAAGCAGGAACACCGTCTCGACGTGGGCCAGGTGACGGTTCACGATCGCCATCGGGGTCTCGTACGCCACGTCCACCTGCGAGCGGATGCCTTTCACGAGTACGCTCGCGCCCACGTCGGTGGCGTAGTCCACGAGCAGGCCCATGCTCCATGAGGCGACGACGACGTCGCCGTCGATGTCGCTCTCGGCGATCGACTGCTCCAGCAGCGCCTGCCGCTGTGCGATCGGCAGCATGGCCTCCTTGCCGGGATTGTGCACCACCAGCACGTGCAGCTGGTCGTACAGGCCGGCCGCACGACGGATGACGTCGAGGTGACCGAGGGTCGGCGGGTCGAACGATCCAGGGACGACGGCGATCCGCGTGCTCATGCACTCAGCCTATCCGGCGCCGCGGCCGCCCCCCGGCTGTCAGTTCTTCGCCAGCGCGGCCCGCTCGGCCATGCCCACGTTGCGCTCGAGCGCGGCCGCGAGCCCCGGATGCTGCAGCAGCGCGGGATCCGCGGCGAGCACGTCTTCGGCGGCGACCCGGGCCTCGGCGATCAGGTCGGCGTCCTTCACGACCCGCAGCAGGCGCAGCGACGAGCGCGCCCCGGACTGCGCATCGCCCAGCACGTCGCCTTCGCCCCGCAGCTCCAGGTCGACCTCGGCGAGGGCGAAGCCGTCGAGTGTCGACGCGACGGCGTCGACACGGTCGCGAGCCGGGGTGCCCGCGGGCGCCTCCGTGACGAGCAGGCACAGTCCCGGCAGCGAACCGCGACCGACCCGGCCACGGAGCTGGTGCAGCTGGGAGACGCCGAAGCGGTCCGCCTCCAGGATGACCATCGTCGACGCGTTGGGCACGTCCACGCCCACCTCGACGACGGTGGTGGCCACCAGGACGTCGACCTCGCCGCGGGCGAACGCCTGCATCACGGCATCCTTCTCGTCGGAGGGCATCTTGCCGTGGAGGATCGCCACGCGGATCGCGCTGAACGACTCGTGACGAGACAGCAGATCCGCGACCTGCACGACGCCCCAGCGGGTGCGCGCCGCCTGCCCTTCGTCGGGGCCGGCGAACTCATCGGCGGTCTCGTCCTTCGTGAGGGCATCGGCGTCGATGGCGGCGCACACCACGAAGGCCTGGCGCCCCTGGCCGACCTCCTCGGCGATGCGCTCCCACACGCGCGCGAACCACGCCGGCCGCTCGGAGAGCGGCGCCACGAACGTCTCGATCCCGGACCGTCCCGACGGCATGGTCCGGATCGTCGACACGTCGAGGTCGCCGAAGACCGTCATCGCCACGGTGCGGGGAATCGGCGTGGCCGTCAACACGAGCACGTGCGGGGCCGAGCCCTTGGCACGCAGGGACTCCCGCTGGTCGACTCCGAAGCGGTGCTGCTCGTCCACCACGACCAGCCCGAGGTCGGCGAAGGTCGTGCTCTCGCTCAGCAGGGCGTGCGTTCCCACGACGATGCGGGCCTGACCCGACGCCGCGCGCAGCGCCGCCTTGCGACGTTCGGCCGCGGGCAGCTGGCCGGTCAGGAGGGTCGGCATGAGCTCCGGCGCGAGCTGGGGACCCAGCATCCGGGCGATCGAGCGGACATGCTGCGCCGCGAGCACCTCGGTCGGCGCGATGAGGGCGGACTGCCCGCCGCCCTCGGCGACCTGCAGCATCGCGCGGAGGGCGACGAGCGTCTTGCCGGAGCCCACCTCGCCCTGCACGAGGCGATTCATCGGCCAGTCGCCCTGCAGGTCCCGCGTGATCTGGTCGCCGACGCTGATCTGGTCGGGGGTCCGCGGGAAGGGCAGCGCGGCGTCGAAGCGCTCGAGCAGCGCGCCGGGAGCGCGCCTGGTCGCCGACAGCGCCCGCACGGACGCCCGCTGCTGCAGGAGCGCGACCTGGAGGACGAACGCCTCCTGCATGCGCAGCGTCGCGCGGGCAGGCTCGATCTCGTCGAAGGACGCCGGCCGGTGGATCTGCTCGATCGCCGCGCGGGCCTGGAGCAGTCCGTGGCGCGCGCGCAGGTCGGCGGGCAGCGGCTCGGGCACCTCGCCCAGACCGTCCAGCACCAGCGCGACGATCTTCTGCAGCTGCCAGCTCGAGACGGTGCTGGTGGCCGGATAGATCGGGATGGGGAGGCTCACGTTCGCCTCCGCCGTGGCACGCGCCGTCTCGACGTCGTCGAACAGCTCGTAATCGGGGTGCGCGAGCTGCTTCGCCCCGCGGTACTCCCCCACCTTGCCGGCGAAGATGCCCCGGCGCCCCGGCTGCAGATCGCGCAGGCGCCATGCCTGGTTGAAGAAGGTCAGCGACAGATCGCCCTGACCGTCGCTGATGACGACCTCCAGGAGCGAGCCGTTGCGGTTCTTCATCCGCCGCTCGCCCGCGCGCCGCACCTCGGCCACGATCGTGACGGGCTCCCCGACCGGCAGCGAGGAGATCGGCGTGAGCTCGCCACGGCGCGCATACCGACGCGGGTAGTGGGCCAGCAGATCGCCGACGGTCCTCATCCCGAACGCCCGCTCGAGCGCGGCGGCGGTCTTCCCGCCGACTGCCCCGTCCAGGCGCGAGTCGAGGGTGAAGGACGCCATGGCACGAGTCTAGATTCCCGCGCCGACGCGCTCTCGTCAGCCGAAGACGCCCTGAACGATGTCCGAGAGGAAGGCGCGCCCGTTCCGGTTGGACGTCGACAGATAGATCCACACGTTCTCGCGCGCCACGATCATCTCCTCCGTGTCCGGGCCCTGCCCCGGCAGGTCGCAGAAGTCGGCGCCGAAGTCGTCCGAGACCTGGCAGGAGTATCCCTGAGCCGGAAGGTCCGACACCGCCGCCGTCACGGCCTCGGGTGTCGCCGTGCTGATCAGCAGCAGCATCCCGGTCGCATCGCCGACGATCCAGTCGCACCCGAGGGCCAGGGTCGCCCCTTCGGGCGACGGCCGGACGAAGCCCGCGCCGTCGCCCTGCAGGGTCATGTCCCCCACCGCCTCCTCGCGCGCGGCGGCGGTGCCCACGTCGTCGCAGTCGGTCGGGAGGTTCGCCGACGGTGCGGCATCGGTGGCCGTGGGCGTCGGACTCGGCGAGACCGTCGTGCGGGATGCCGAGGGCGAGGGGCTCGGCATCCCGCCGTTCCCCGAGCAGCCGGCCAGCAGCAGGGCGGCGAGGACGGCGCTCGTGGCAGCGGTGAAGCATCGCATCGTGACGGACATGGTTCCCCCGATCATCGGCCGGCTTCTGGCGCCGATCCTAGGGGCGGACCCGCGCCCCGGGGCGGACGCGCCGCCGGATATCGTGAGAAGGTGACGCGCATCATCGCCGGCCGGGCCGGGTCGATCGTCCTGGACGTGCCGGACGCGGGCACCCGCCCCACGAGCGACCGGGTGCGCGAGTCGCTGTTCGGTGCACTGGAGTCCGCGGGCGTGCTCCGCGACGCGGCCGTGGTCGACCTGTATGCGGGGTCCGGCGCGCTGGCTCTCGAGGCGATCAGCCGGGGCGCCGCCTCGGCCGATCTCGTCGAGAAGGCGCCGCGTGCGGCCGCCGTCGCCCAGCGCAACGCCGCGCGCGTCGTGCGAGCGCTCGGCGCGCACACCGCGATCCGCGTGCATCGCAGCACGGCCGACACGTTCCTGCGCAGCGCCGCCGGTCCGTACTCCATCGCCTTCCTCGATCCGCCGTACGACGTGAGCGAGACCGCGCTCGCGGAGACTTTGCGTCTGCTCGTCCCGCTCCTGTCCGACGGTGCGGACGTGATCATCGAGCGCGCCTCCCGCTCGCCCGCACCGTCGCTGCCGCCGGGGCTTGTCGCCATCCGCTCGAAGCGCTACGGCGACACCACCGTCTGGTGGGCGACGACCGCGGATGCGGCGTGACTGATCAGCCGGTGCGCGCGTCCCAATCGCGGTAGGGATCCCATCCGCTCCGCCCCGTCGGCGGGGCGCCGTCGACGAGCACGGCATGCTCGGACGGGGGCAGGACGGCGCCCACCCGGTGGAACCCCGGCGGCACCGCAGGTGCGGCGGGGAACGTCGCCAGCAGCGCGTGATCCTCGCCGCCGGTCAGGGCCGCCGCGACGTCGTGGCCGAGGGCAGTCGAGTCCAGCGACAGGGTGACGCCGGAGGCCGTGGCGAGCCTCGAGGCATCCAGCAGGAGCCCATCGGAGACGTCCATCATCGCCGTCGCCCCGGCGTCGGCGGCCACGGGACCGAGCGCGACCGGCGGCGACGGTCGCAGCTGCGCGCGGACGTCGTCGCGTTCGGCCTCGCTGAGGGACCGCTCGTCCACGGGAACGGGGGCGCCGGCTGCATCGGTGAACCGCTCGAAGAGGACCCGAAGACCGCGATCCGCGCGGCCGAGCGTCCCGGCCACGGCGACGACGTCGCCCGGCCGCGCCCCCGAGCGGCGGACCGGCGGGCGACCGGCGAGGGCGCCGAGCGCGGTGACGGCGACCGTGAGGGTGTCCGACACCGTGAGGTCCCCTCCTTCGACGGCGCAGCCGGGTGCCAGCTCCTCGCAGGCCGAGCGCAGCCCCTCGGCCAGCGCGGTGACGAACGACAGCCGCGTGCTGTCAGGCATGGCGAGGGCCACCAGCAGCGCCGTGGGCGTGGCACCCATGGCCGCGATGTCGGCGAGGTTCACGGCGGCGGCCTTGAACCCGAGGTCGAATCCGCTGGACCAGGCCAGGCGGAAGTCCGGCCCGTGCACGAGGGTGTCCACGCTTGCGACGATCCGGCCGTCCGCCGCCGCGAGCACCGCGGCATCGTCGCCGGGCCCCACCTCCGCGGACGAGCCCGGGAGACGTTCGAGGATGCGCGCGAGGATGGCGCCTTCGCTCAGCTCGCCGACCGTCGGGTCGTCGCGGGATTCGACCATCCCTCCACGCTACCGCGGGCCGGGCGGGCGGCTCGGGCGCGGGTTAGCCTGGAACGGTGCGCCGCCTTTCCGCCATCGCTCTCGCCGCCGCGCTCATCGCCGGCATCGGCCTGACCGGATGCTCCACGACCGTCAACCTCGACCCCGCCGAAGGCGCCGGCGATCCGGCCTGCGCGGAAGTGAGCGTGCGGCTCCCGGGATCGGTCGCCGATCAGCCGCGGCGCTGGACCGACGCGCAGGCCACCGGAGCATGGGGCGACCCGTCCTCCATCCTGTTGCGGTGCGGTGTGACGCCTCCCGGACCCACCGACGCGCGGTGCATCACGATCGGCGGCGTGGACTGGATCGTCGACGAGTCCCAGGCACCGCGCTACCTCGTCACCACCTACGGCCGGGTGCCCGCCGTCGAGGTGTACATCGACAACGAGGCGGTCTCCCCCAACGATGCGCTCGGCGAGCTGGGCGTCGCCGTCGCGGCGGCCACGACCGTCGAGGGCGAGTGCACACTCACCGAGGAGCTGCTGCCCGAGCAGAGCTGACCGGGCTCGATGCCGCGCGCGCCAGGGCGGTGTCGATCAGCTCCGAGATGAGCTCCGGGTAGGTCATGCCCGACGCGATCCAGCACTTGGGGAACATCGAGATGGGCGTGAAGCCCGGCATCGTGTTGAGCTCGTTGACGTACAGGCCGTCGGCCGTGAGGAAGAAGTCGACCCGTGCGAGCCCGCGGCCGTCCACCGCTTCGAAGGCGCGCACGCCGAGCTCCTGGATCGCCGCCGTCTCGGCATCGGTCAGCTGCGCCGGGCACACCACCTCGGCGCCTTCACCGCCGAGGTACTTGCCTTCGAAGTCGTAGAACTCCCGCGTCGTGAGGACGATCTCACCGGGCAGCGAGGCGCGCGCCCGCGCACCGTCGCGACCTTCCAGGATCGCCACCTCGACCTCGCGGCCCACGATGGCGGTCTCGATGAGGACCTTGTCGTCCTCGGCGAACGCGAGGGCGAGCGCGTCGTCGAGCTCGGAGGCGTCGTGCACCTTCGACACGCCGACGCTCGAGCCGGCACGGGCGGGCTTGACGAAGGACGGTTCCCCGAGGGCTGCGGCATCCGCGCGCACGCCGTCCGGATCGGCCTCCCAGCGCGACCGCGTGATCGTCACCCACGGGGCGACCGGCACGCCGGCGGCGGCGAGGACGATCTTCATGAAGTGCTTGTCCATGCACAGCGCCGAATCCAGGACACCTCCGCCGGCGTACGGGATGCCGAGGGTGTCGAGGAACCCCTGCACGGTGCCGTCCTCCCCGTGGACGCCGTGCAGGATCGGCAGCACGGCGTCGAGTCGCCCGACCTCGTCGACCGAGCCGTCCATGCGGCGCACCCGGAGCGTCCGGTCGGCGCCGCCTTCGGGCCACAGCACGCGCGTGCCGTTGTCCACGACCTCCGGGAGGCGCTGCGCGTCCAGAGCGAACTTGTCGGGATCGTCGTCCTCGAGCACGAACACGCCCTCACGCGTGATCCCCACCGGGATCACGCGGAAGCGGTCACGGTCGATCGCTCGCAGCACCCCGCCCGCCGTTGCGGAACTGATCGAGTGCTCGCTGGATCGACCGCCAAAGAGCACCGCCACCGCCGGCTTGTCCATTCTGCGTCCTCTCGCCCTGGGGAGTGTCGTCGTCCGTCGTGAGATGCGGTGCGATGTCGCGCGGGTTCATCGTGCCGTCGAGCACCATCTTCACCTGCTCGACGATGGGCATCTCCACGCCCACCTCGCGCGCGAGCTGCAGGATCGGTGCGACCGACGCCAGGCCCTCCGCAGTCTGATTCATCTGCTTGACGACGTCGTCGAAGCGGTAGCCCTGTCCGAGCAGACGCCCGGCGGTGTTGTTCCGGCTCAGCGGCGACTGGCACGTGGCGATGAGGTCGCCCAGGCCCGCCAGTCCCTGCAGGGTCTCCGGCTGCGCACCGAATGCCACCGCGAAATCGGTCATCTCGACCAGGCCGCGCGTGATGATCGACGCCTTGGTGTTCTCGCCGTAGCCGACGCCGTCGACGATGCCGATCGCGACGGCGATCAGGTTCTTCAGCACGCCGCCGAACTCGGTGCCGATGACGTCGGTGTTCACGAACGTGCGGAAGTAGCGGTTGCGCGAGCGCCGCGCGACCGCCTCGGCCGTCTCCTGGCTGGTGGAGGAGATGACCGCGGCCGTGGGCTGCTCGCGCGCGATCTCGAGCGCCAGGTTCGGACCGGACGCGACGGCGATGCGGGCCGGGTCGCAGTCCAGCTCCTGCTCGATCACCTGGCTCATCCGCAGACCGGTGCGGCGTTCGACGCCCTTCATGAGCGACACGATCGGCGCGTCCGTGCGCGCGATCAGGGGGCGCACCGCCTTGAGGTTCTGTCGGACCGCCTGGCTGGGAATCGAGAGGTACACCTGTTCGGCGCCCTCCAGCGCCTCGGAGAGGTGGTGCGTCGCGTGCATCGAACGCGGCAGGTTGATCCCCGGCAGGTACTCGCTGTTGCGCTTGGCCTCCTGGATCTCGCTGGCGAGCTCCGGCCTGCGTGCCCACATGGTCACGTGCGCGCCGCCGTCGGCGAGGATCTTCCCGAACGTCGTGCCCCAGCTGCCGGCACCGACCACCGCGACGCGCGGGCGCGCGGCATCCTGTCTACGACTCAAGGCGCCCCGTCTCCCTCTGCCCGTGGTCGGCGGGGTTCCAGCGCTCGGCGGGCGCCGGCTCGCCGCGCAGCTGCGACAGCAGCCCCGCGATCTCGGCCATGACCTCGTCGGTCGCTGCCGCAAGCGCAGCAGGCTGACCGGCGACGCCCGGCACGGCCGACACGTCGATCGGGTCGCCGATGACCACCTGCACCCGGCGGCGGAGCGGCCACAGGCGCAGCTTGCCGTAGCGCGGCAGGATCTCCTGCGCGCCCCAGTGCGCCATCGGGATCACCGGGATGCCGCCGGCCACCGCGAGGCGGACTGCGCCGGTCTTGCCGCGCATCGGCCACAGGTCCGGGTCGCGCGTGAGCGAGCCCTCCGGGTAGACGATCACCCCGCGCCCGTGCCGCACCAGCTCCTGCGAGCTCTCCAGCGTCTGACGCGCGCCGGCGTGGGACGACGCGCGCGCCACGGGGACCATGCCCGTCGCACGCAGGATCGAGCCGAGCACGGGGACGCGGAACAGGCTCTCCTTCGCCATGAACCGGGGCGCGCGTCCCAGACGCCACACCGCCACCGCGACGATCAGAGGATCGATCTCGCTCATGTGGTTCGGCGCGAGCACGAAGGCGCCCTGCCGGGGCAGCTTCTCGCCCCCCATCACCTCGACGCGCGCGAGCAGCCCGACGGCGGGCACGACGAGCGCTGCGAGGGGCCAGAACAGGCTGGGGCGGGTCTTCTCCCGGGAGGCTCGGGGATGCGGCGGCGACGCGCTCACGATCAGCCGACGACGTCGAAGTCGGCGCCGAGGGTCTCGAGCTTGGTCAAGAACTTCTCGTAGCCGCGGCGGATGATCCCGATGTTGCGGACGACCGACTCGCCCTCGGCGGCCAGTGCAGCGATCACGTAGCTGTAGCCGCCCCGCAGGTCGGGGACGACGACGTCCGCGCCATGCAGCGGGGTGGGTCCGTTGATCACGGCCGCCTGCTCCAGCGCCCGACGCGGCACGCGACGATCCGGCGCATCGATGCCGTGGGGGTGCACGACGATGTCGGCCCCCATCTGGTTCAGGGCAGCCGTGAAGCCGAGCCGGTTCTCGTACACCGTCTCGTGCACGACCGACTGTCCCTCGGCCTGGGTGAGGGCCACGATCAGGGGCTGCTGCCAGTCGGTCATGAAGCCCGGGTGCACGTCGGTCTCGACGGTGACGGGCTTGAGGGCGCCGCCGCGACGGAACTGGATGCCGTCCTCGCGCACGTCGAACCAGCCGCCGACCTTGCGGAAGACGTTGAGGAAGGTCAGCATCTCCTGCTGGCGCGCTCCGCCGACGAAGATGTCGCCGTCGGTCGCGAGCGCTGCGCATGCCCACGAAGCCGCCTCGTTGCGATCGAAGATCGCACGGTGGTCGTACCCGCGCAGGGAATCGACCCCCTCGATGAGGATGACGCGGTTCGGCTCGTAGGAGATGATCGCGCCCATCTTCTGCAGCACCGCGATGAGGTCCATGATCTCGGGTTCGATCGCGGCGTTGCGCAGCTCCGTGACGCCCTTGGCCCGCACCGCGGTCAGGAGGACCTGCTCGGTGGCGCCGACGCTCGGATACGGCAGCTCGATGTTGGCGCCGGTGAGGCCGTTGGGCGCGGTGATGCGGATGCCCTCGTAGCTCTTGTCGACCACGGCGCCGAAGGCGCGCAGGGCGTCCATGTGGAAGTTGATCGGACGGTCGCCGATGCGGCATCCACCGAGGTCCGGGATGAGGGCCTCGCCGAGGAGGTGCAGCAGCGGCCCGCAGAACAGGATCGGGATGCGGGACGCGCCGGCGTGAGCGTCGATCTCCTCGAAGTGCGCCGTCACGGCGCCGCTGGGATCGAGGTGGATCGTGCCTTCCTCGTCGCCGTCCTCGACGCGCACGCCGTGCACCTCGAGGAGCGACCGGACGACCTTCACGTCGCTGATGTCGGGGACATCGCGCAGCGTGCTCGTCGTCTCTCCGAGGAGGGCGGCGACCATCGCCTTGGTGACGAGGTTCTTCGCCCCCTTCACTTCGACACGACCGGTCAGGGGGCGGCCGCCGCGGATCGCGAGGACCTCTCCTGCCAGATCCTTCTCTGCCGACTTGGGGTCGGTGGCGCGTCCGAGAAGCGACTTCATCCGGTGGACCTCACTTGTTGCTCGAGGGGCGGCTGCGGCGGTCGAATGCCCGGGTGAGGCGTTCGACCTGACTCACGGAACAGGAAGCGTCCGCGGCCGCCACGCCTCTCGGCGAGCCTCGAACTGCGCGATCTTGTCCTCCTCGCGCAGGGTGAGCCCGATGTCGTCGAGCCCTTCGAGAAGCCGCCACCTAGTGTAATCGTCGATCTCGAACGAGAGCTGAAGGCCCGCCGCTCGGACCTGCCGGGCCTCGAGGTCGACCGTCAGCTCGGCTCCGGGGTGCTCGTCCAGCAGCGCCCAGATGCTCTCGAGGTCGGCTTCGGAGATGACACCCGTGACGAGCCCCTGCTTGCCCGCGTTGCCGCGGAAGATGTCGGCGAACTTGGGGCTCAGCACCACCTTGAAGCCGTAGTCGCGCAGCGCCCACACCGCGTGCTCGCGGCTGGAGCCGGTGCCGAAGTCGGGCCCTGTCACGAGGATGCTGGCGCCGGCGTACGCCGGCTGGTTCAGCACGAACTCCGGGTCCTGCCGCCAGTTGGCGAACAGCGCGTCCTCGAACCCGGTCTTCGTGACCCGCTTGAGGTACACGGCGGGGATGATCTGGTCGGTGTCGACGGCCGAGCGCTTCAGCGCAGCGGCGACACCGGTGTGCGTGACGAACTTCTCCATGTCAGCGGACCTCCGTCCCTGCGATCGGCGACGCGGCGACCGGTTCACCGAGATCCGAGGGGCTCGAGAGCGTCCCCCGCACGGCGGTGGCGGCGGCCACCAGCGGCGACACCAGATGGGTGCGGCCGCCCTTGCCCTGACGTCCCTCGAAGTTGCGGTTGCTCGTCGAGGCGCACCGCTCCCCCGGCGCGAGCTGGTCGGGGTTCATGCCCAGGCACATCGAGCAGCCCGCGAAGCGCCACTCGGCGCCGAACTCCTCGAACACCTTGTGCAGGCCCTCGGCCTCGGCCTCCAGACGCACCCGCGCCGACCCGGGGACCACCATGACGCGCACCCCGTCCGCCTTCTTGCGGCCCTTGATGACCGATGCGAACGCGCGCAGGTCCTCGATGCGGCTGTTGGTGCACGAGCCCATGAAGACCGCGTCCACCGGGATGTCCTTCAGGGGCGTCCCGGGGGTGAGGTCCATGTACTCCAGCGCGCGCTCGGCGGCGGCGCGATCGTTCGGGTCGGCGAAGTCCTCGGGAGCGGGGACGACGTCGCCGAGCGACACGCCCTGCCCGGGGTTGGTCCCCCACGTCACGAACGGCTCGAGCTCGTCGGCGTCGAGGAACACCTCGGCGTCGTAGACGGCGCCTTCGTCGCTGGGAAGCGTCCGCCAGTAGGCGACCGCGTCATCCCAGTCCTGCCCCCGGGGCGCGTGCGGGCGTCCCTTCAGGTACGCGAAGGTCGTCTCGTCGGGGGCGACCATGCCTGCACGGGCGCCCGCCTCGATCGACATGTTGCAGATCGTCATGCGGCCTTCCATCGACAGCGAGCGGATGGCGCTGCCGCGGAACTCCAGCACGTACCCCTGACCGCCGTTGGTGCCGATCTTCGCGATGACGGCCAGGATGATGTCCTTCGCCGTCACCCCGGGCTTGAGCTCGCCCTCGACGGTGATCGCCATCGTCTTGAAGGGCTTCAGCGGCAGCGTCTGCGTCGCCAGGACGTGCTCCACCTCGCTGGTGCCGATGCCGAACGCCATCGCACCGAACGCGCCGTGCGTCGAGGTGTGGGAGTCGCCGCACACGACGGTGATGCCGGGCATCGTCAGCCCCAGCTGCGGGCCGACGACGTGCACGATGCCCTGCTCGCGGTCGCCGAGGGAGTGCAGCCGCACGCCGAACTCCTCGGCGTTGCGCCGCAGCGTCTCGATCTGCGTGCGACTGGTGAGGTCGGCGATCGGCTTGTCGATGTCGAGCGTCGGGGTGTTGTGGTCCTCGGTCGCGATCGTGAGGTCCAGGCGCCGCACCGGGCGCCCCTCGGCCCGCAGGCCGTCGAAGGCCTGGGGGCTCGTCACCTCGTGCACGAGGTGCAGGTCGATGTAGATGAGGTCGGGCTGGCCGTCCTGCCCCTTCACGACGACGTGGTCGTCCCACACCTTCTCCGCCAGCGTGCGGGGGTGATCGGGGATGCCTGCGGCGGCGGTCGTGCTCATTGCTCTGTTCGTTCTCCTGGAGAAGGGATCAAGCCCGCGACGAACTCCGCGACGAGGGAGGCCTGGGGACTAGGACTCGTCGCGGCCGCTAAGGAGAAGGCGAGCGATCCGCACCGCCTCAGGGTATCACCGCTCCGTGGGACGCTGATCCACGGTGGACGGCGTCCCCTTCTCCTCAGCCACCGCCTCGGCGGCCGCCTCGACCTCGGGCGGAGCGCCCGTGCCGTCGTCGACGACGCCGGCCGTGGCATCCGTCCGTCCCAGCCGCCTGTCGCGCGCGGAGGCGATGAGGCTCGCCGCCGTCGCCACCGCCATCGACACGACGATGACGCCCAGCGACATCCACGTCGAGATCACCGGGACCCACTCGATGTGCTGGCCGCCGTTGATGAACGGCAGCTCGTTCTCGTGCATCGCGTGGAAGACCAGCTTGACGCCGATGAAGGCGAGGATGAACGCGATGCCGTAGTGCAGGTAGCGCAGGCGGTCCAGGAGGTCGCCCAGCAGGAAGTACAGCTGACGCAGACCCATCAGCGCGAAGATGTTCGCGGTGAACACGATGAACGGGCTGGTCGTGATGCCGAAGATCGCCGGAATGGAGTCGATGGCGAACAGGAGGTCGGTGACGCCGATCGCCGCGAAGACGATGATCATCGGCGTCCACATCTTCTTGCCGTCGACCACGGTGCGGATCTTCGCGCCGTCGTAGGAGTCGCTGATGTCGATCGTGCGACGGAGCAGGCGCACGACGAAGTTCTCCTGCTTGACATCGTCATCGTGGTCGCCGCCGGGGAAGGCCTGACGGATGGCCGTCCAGATCAGGAAGGCGCCGAAGAGGTAGAATACCCAGCTGAACTGCTCGATGATCGCCGCGCCGAGCAGGATGAACAGACCCCGCAGCACGAGGGCGATGATGATGCCCACCATCAGCACCTCCTGCTGATAGCGGCGCGGGACGGAGAACTGGGTCATGATCAGCACGAACACGAACAGGTTGTCGATCGACAGGCTGTACTCCGTGAGCCAGCCGGCGACGAACTGACCGGCGTACTCGCCGCCGGCGAAGACCCACATCAGGCCCGCGAAGATGAGCGCGAGCGTGACGTAGAAGACGACCCAGAGGGTCGACTCCTTGGTCGACGGGATGTGCGGTCGCTTGAGGATCAGCAGCAGGTCGGCGACCAGGATCAGGGTCAGGATCACCAGGGATCCGATTTCGAACCACAGCGGGAGTTCGAGGTCCATGCAGGGCCTTTCGCGGGGAGGATCGGAGGGTCGGTCGATACCGAAAGTCTCTCCCCGCGGCCGTTCCCACCGGACCGGTCCGCGTCGCACACCCGGGGTCGCACTGTCGAGACCCGTGATGACGGATGCGCGCTGTCGGGATACTCCCTCTCGCTCGCACAAGGATACAGGCACGGTGAGAGTGCTCCGGTCGCGTGAGACGATCGGCGCCGCGCGGACACTGACCGGGTGAGAGACAATGAGCACCGCGACGCCGCTGCGGCGCCGGAGTGGGCGGAGGATCGGGATGGCAGAGGACGGCACGCGCGATGACGCTGCGCTCGTGGCCCTGGCCGCGAGTGGCAGCGAGCACGCGTTCCGCACGCTCTACCGCGCCTACGTGCGCCCCGTGTACTGGCTGGCCCACGGACTGGTCGGCAGCCGCGCCGATGCCGAGGAGGTCACGCAGGAGACCTTCCTGGTGGCCTGGCGGAAGCTTCCCGGCCTGGAACTCGCGGGTGACTCGCTGCTGCCGTGGCTGGCGACCGTGTGCCGACTGCAGGCGGCCAATCGCGTCCGGCGGCTCAAGCGCGACCGCGAGCACACCGCGGCGGTCGCGGACGAGTTCCTGCCGGCGACCGTGGACGTCGAGCAGCAGGTCATCGACAGCGAGCTCGCCGAGGCGATCGTCCGGGAGGTCGCGGGTCTGGGCCCGCTCGACAGGGACATCTTCCGCCTCTGCGCGGTGCAGGGGTACGCCTATCAGGCGGCCGCCGACGAGCTCGGCATCGCCCACGGCGTCGTGCGCAACCGTCTCTCCCGCATCCGCACGCGACTGCGGACCGTCGTGAAGGAGAGCACATGAACACGCAGCATCCCGCCGGTGGGATCTCGCTGCCCGAGCTCGCCGACGAGCGCGTGGACGAGATCGAGGAGGCGCTGTTCGCCGACATCGCCCGCGAACGCTCCGCGGATCGGCGCCGCCGGCTGCGCCGCGGGCGGGCGTGGCTCGCCGGTGGCGCCGCCGCCGCGATCGTCGTGGTGGCGGCGGTGCTCGCGCCCAGCGTCGGGGCGATCATCAGCGGCGCACGCGACGAGGCTCTTGTCGCCCCGGCGGGCGGCTCCGACCCGGGGATCGCGCTGGACGCTCCGCCCTCTCCGGGCGCCGGCGACACGCGTTCGCTGAGCGAAGGCGGTGCGGCGAGCACCGAATCGTCCGCGGCGGACGTCGCCGCCGGCCGCGACATCGTCATTACCGCGTCCGCGGCGCTCGCCGTCGACGACGTCGAGACGGCGGCGCAGGCGATCGGCGACGCCGCCGTCGCGCGCGGCGGCTATGTCGAGTCCATGACCATCGACCGCGACGGCGCGGTGCAGCCGCCTGACTCGGGCGGCGGCGCCGCCGACGCCGTGACGCCGTACCCGTACCCGGGGTCCTCCGTGACGGTGCGGGTGCCCGCCGACGCACTGCCCGCGCTCGTGTCCGATCTGTCCGAGTTCGGTCAGGTCACGTCGTCCGCCATCAACCGCCAGGACGTCACCGACCAGACCGTCGATCTTCGGGCCCGGATCGACGCGGCGCAGGCATCGGTGGATCGCCTGACGGCCTTGATGGCCCAGGCGCAGAATGTCAGCGACCTCATCGCGGCCGAATCGGCCCTGTCCGAGAGGCAGGCCCTGCTGGAGTCCTACCAGCAGCAGCTGGCGATGCTCGAGGATCAGGTGGAGCTGTCGTCACTCACCGTGTCGCTCGCTCCGGCGGTCGAGAGGGTGGAGGCGGATCCGGCCGGGTTCGCCGATGGGCTCCTGGCGGGATGGAACGGACTGGTCGCGACGCTGAACGGCATCGTGATCGCTCTCGGCTTCCTCCTGCCGTGGCTGCTCGTCGCGGCGGTCGCCGCGCTGGTGGTGTGGGGCGTCGTGCGGTTGGTGCGCCGTCGCCGGCGGGCGGCGGAAGCGGATGCCTCGCCGCCGCGAGCACCTCGCGACCAGTAGCGGCCACACCGGCGCCGCGGTGTCAATGGGCTTCTGCGGCGCCGGAGGGCCCGCCCTAGCGTTGCCCCATGCCGACGTCCCTCTGGTCAGAGAGCTGGCCCACCGACCACCCCGACTATCCGCGCCGCCGGATGCAGCGACGGCACTGGCAGTGCCTCAACGGCCCGTGGGAGTTCGCCGTCGGGGCGGGGGCTGAGCATCCGAGCGGGATCGCCACGTGGGATCGCGAGATCCTCGTGCCCTTCGCACCGGAGAGCGAGGCGAGCGGCATCGACGATCGCACGCTCGGGGCGCACATCTGGTACCGCCGTGCGTTCGACTACACGCGCCACGACGACGTGCGCCTGCTGCTGCACTTCGGCGCCGTCGACTACGAGGCGAGGGTGTGGGTGGACGGCCGCTTCGTGGGACGTCACGAGGGCGGCCACACGCCCTTCACCTTCGACATCACGGATGCCCTGAAGAAGCGCGACCACCACGAGATCGCGGTGTGGGCCCACGACGATCCCCAGGGGGTCGCCCAGCCGCGCGGCAAGCAGGACTGGCTGGATGAGCCGCACAGCATCTGGTACCCCCGCACGAGCGGCATCTGGCAGACGGTGTGGCTCGAGGAGGCGCCTCGCCGCCGCCTCGCCGACGTGCGCTTCACCCCGCAGCTCGAGCGCTGGGCGATCGGATTCGAGGCGCGGCTGCACGACCCCGAGCCCGGGGGCGACCTCCAGGCGGTCGTGCGGCTGTGGGTCGGCGACCGCCTCCTCGCCGACGACTGCTACCAGATCCCCGACCAGGAGGTGCACCGCAGCATCGCGCTCGCCGACCCCGGCATCGACGACGCCCGCAACGAGCTGCTGTGGTCGCCGGAGTCGCCCACGCTCATCCGCGCCGAGGTGCTCCTCATGCAGGGCGACGTCGTGATCGACGAGGTGCGCTCGTACACGGCCATGCGCGGGGTGGCGCTCAGACGCGGCCAGCTGCTGCTGAACAACCGTCCGTACCGCATGCGACTGGTTCTGGACCAGGGGTACTGGCCCGACACCCTCATGACGCCGCCGAGCGAGGAGGCGCTCATCCGGGACATCGAGCTGACCAAGGCCGCGGGGTTCAACGGCGTCCGCAAGCACCAGAAGATCGAGGATCCGCGGTACCTGTACTGGGCGGACGTCCTGGGTCTGCTGGTGTGGGAGGAGATGCCCAGCGCCTACCGGTTCACACGCCAGTCGATCGAGCGGGTGGCGCGCGAATGGGTGGAGGCGGTGCGGCGTGACATCGGTCATCCCTGCATCGTCGTCTGGGTGCCCTTCAATGAGTCGTGGGGCGTGCCCGACCTGCCCAACGTGGCGACCCACCGGTCGTTCGTGCAGGCGCTGTACCACCTGACCCACACGCTCGATCCGTCCCGCCCCGTCGTCGGCAACGACGGCTGGGAGTCGTCGGCGACCGACATCATCAGCATCCACGACTACGAGAGCGAGCCGGATCGCCTGCGCGCGCGCTACGCGAGCACGCCGGGAACAGACCTTCCCGAGGCGCTGCGAACCGCCTTCCCGGCCGGGCGCATGATCACCCTCGACGAGCACCCGCACGAGGGGCAGCCCCTCGTGCTCAGCGAGTTCGGCGGGATCGCGTGCCGCACGACGACGGACGCGCACGGGACATGGGGCTACTCCGTCTCGGACTCCCCCGACCAGCTGCGCGACTCCTACGAGCGGCTGCTGGGCGCCGTGCACGACGTCGAGGCGTTCGCCGGCTTCTGCTACACGCAGCTGACGGACACCTTCCAGGAGGCCAACGGCCTGTTCACCGCCGCCCGCGAGCCGAAGTTCGATCTCGCCACGATGCGGCGCGCCACCGTCGGCGACCGCCACCCACCGGCCGAGATCCCCGTCGAGGTGCCCGTCGACGAGTCGGACTAGCCGGAGCCGCCCGCGCGAGCGTTTCTCACCCTGCTGGGCGCGGAACACGGAAAAGCCCTCCAGGTCCTGGCGGACCGGGAGGGCTTTTCCGTGTTGTGACCCCAGCGGGATTCGAACCCGCGTTACCGCCGTGAGAGGGCGGCGTACTAGGCCGCTATACGATGGGGCCGTTTTCGCAACCGTTCGATTATGCCACGGCGTTCATGCTCGCTCCAAATCGAGGCGCCGAACGTGCCCGGCCTTGCCGCTCCGCCCCGCGTGCGGGTTGACTCGGACCATGCGAGTCACCAAGTTCGAGCACGCCACGCTGACCATCGTCGAAGCGGGCAGGACGCTCGTGATCGACCCCGGTTCGTACACCGCGCCGCTGGGCACCCTCGAGGACGTCGTCGCCATCGTCCTGACCCACGAGCACCCCGACCACTGGACGCCCGATCACCTGGACCGCATCCTCCACACCTTCCCCGGCATCCCGATCTTCGGTCCCGAAGGCGTCGCCAAGGCCGCCGCCGGCTACGAGATCACCGTCGTGCATCCCGGCGACACCGTGACCGTCGAGCCGTTCCGGCTGGAGTTCTTCGGCGGCCGCCACGCGGTCATCCACGAGTCCATCCCGGTGATCGACAACGTCGGCGTGCTGGTCAACGACAGCTTCTACTACCCGGGCGACTCCTACGCGGTCCCCGCGGGTCGATCGGTGTCGCTCCTGGCCGCGCCGGTCGGCGCCCCGTGGCTGAAGATCGGCGAGGCGATGGACTTCGTGCTCGCCGTCGCGCCCAAGCGCGCATTCGGCACCCACGACATGACCCTGTCGGTCATCGGGCGCGACATGGGACGGGCACGCCTGCGCTGGGCCGTCGAGCAGAACGGCGGCGAACTGGTCGTGCTCGAACCGGGTGAGGCGACCGACACCTGACCGCCCGAACGCGGACGACGGATGCCGCAGCGGCTTCGATCCGCGGCATCCGTCGCCTTGTCCGTGCGTCTCGGACGCCGCCCTACTGCGCGTCCAGGTCGGTCTCGAGCATCTCGACCAGCTCGTCGAGAGCCTGCTCGGCACCGTCGCCTTCGGCCTTGAGTGTGACGACCGTACCATGCGACGCGCCGAGCCCCATCAGGGACAGGATGCTGCCGGCGTTGACGTCCGGGCCGCCTTCGACGGCGATCGTCACGGGCACGGGCTTGGACTGCACCGCCTGCACGAACAGCTTGGCGGGGCGGGCGTGGAGCCCGGAGGCGCTGGCGATGGTGGCCTGACGTTCTGGCATGTGTGTCTCCTCGTCGGGATCCGATGCGATCGGATCGGTGTGTTCCTGCGTGCCGATCACGCCAGGACGGTCTGCGGGGCCTCCGCGCGTTCGCGCTCCGCGCGGCCGACCCACCTTTTGAGCGCGACGACGGCGAGCGCGGACACGACGGTACCGGCCGCGAGCGCGACGAGGAAGCCCCAGATGGGATCGATCGCGAACAGGACGAAGACGCCGCCGTGCGGTGCCAGCGACTGGACGCCGAACGCCATGATGAGAGAGCCGGTGACGGCTCCGCCGACCATCGAGGCGGGGATCACCCGCAGCGGGTCGGCGGCGGCGAAGGGGATGGCGCCCTCGCTGATGAAGGATGCCCCCAGCAGCCACGCCGCCTTGCCGTTCTCGCGCTCCACGGGCGGGAACAGATCCCGGGCGAGCACCGTCGAGGCCAGGGCCATCGCAAGCGGCGGCACCATGCCCGCCGCCATCACCGCGGCCATGATGAGGTACGGCGTCGGGTTGTCGGCCGAGCCTGCGCCCAGGCCTGCGACGGCGAACGCGTATGCGACCTTGTTGACCGGACCGCCCAGGTCGAAGCACATCATGAGCCCGAGGGTGAGGCCGACCAGCACGATGGCGTCGGTTGCGGCCAGGCCGGTCAGCCAGCCGTTGAGCCCGTCCATGAGGGCCGCGATGGGGCGTCCGAGGAACAGGATCATCAGTCCGCTCGCCACGATGGAGGCCGCGAGCGGGATGATGACGACGGGCATCAGACCGCGCAGCCAGCGGGGCGCGGAGAACCGTCCGATCCACCATGCGACGACGCCGGCCAGCAGACCGCCGATGATGCCGCCGATGAAGCCTGCGTTCATGAGGACGGCCACGGCCCCGGCGACGAAGCCGGGGGCGATGCCGGGGCGGTCGGCGATCGCGAAGGCGATGTAGCCGGCCAGGGCCGACACCAGGAAGCCCATCGAGGTCGAGCCGATCACGTAGGCGACCGCGCCGAGGTACTGCGCGAAGCCGCCCTCGGGGAGATCCCACAGGGCGTTGTCGACGATCACGGCGAAGGCGCGGCCGTCCGCGTTGACGTCGACGCCGCCGAAGAGGAAGCCGAGGGCGATCAGCAGGCCGCCCGCGGCGACGAAGGGGATCATGTAGCTCACGCCGGTCAGGAGGATCCGCTGGATCCGCGCCCCCCAGGAGACCCCTTCGGCGGACGCGGCGTGGTCCGCGGCGGGCTCGCCTCCCACTCGCGGCGCGGACGGATCACCCGCGGCGGCCACGGCGTCGGCGACGAGCTGATCCGGCTGCTCGATGCCGCGCTTCACGCCGGAGCGGACGACGGGCTTGCCGGCGAAGCGCTGGGGTTCGCGCACGTCGACGTCGGTGGCGAAGATCACCGCGTCGGCGGTGCGGATCACCTCGGGCGGCAGCGCCTGGTAGCCGCTGGACCCCTGCGGCTCGACCACGAGCTCGACGCCGGCCTTCTTGCCGGCTGCGGCGAGGGCGTCGGCCGCCATGAACGTGTGGGCGATCCCCGTGGCGCACGAGGTCACGGCGACGATGCGCACGGCGGCGTCGCCGGTCGCGTCCCCCTCGCCGCCGGCCGCGCCGACAGCGGCCGGCGTTGACACCGGCGCCGGAGTGGGCGCGTCCGCGGCCTCGGACTCGCCGATCGCGGCACGCACCAGATCGACGACGTCGGACTCGGTCCGCGCCGCGCGCAATCCCGCGGTGAACTCGTCCTGCATCAGACTGCGGGCGAGCCGGGAGAGCACGGCCAGGTGGGCCTCCGCTGCGTCACCGGGCGCCGCGATCAGGAAGACCAGGTCGGCGTCGCCGTCGGGCGCGCCGAAGGCGACGCCGGGTCGAAGCCGCGCGAACGCGAGCGAGGGCTGCGTGACGGCGTCGCTCTTGGCGTGCGGGATCGCGATCCCGCCGGGAAGGCCGGTCTCGTCCTGCTGCTCGCGCGCCCACGCGTCGGCGAAGAGGGCGTCCGCGTCGGTCGCGCGACCTTGCGCGACGACGCGCTCGGCCAGACGCCGGATGACGTCGGACTTGTCCTCGCCGAGCGCGACGTCGAGGCTGACGAGGCCGGGGGTGATGGTTCCGGACATGATGACCTCCTGCGGTCGATGTCTGAGGGGTGGTTCAGGGAAGGACGGTGACGGCGATGTGCCCGTCGGGAAGGTCGCGCGGCGTGGGCGCCTGTGTGCCCGGAAGGGATGCGGCCGCCGCGCCGTACTGCACCGTCTGGCGAAGCCGCTCGGCCGGGTCGGCCCCCCGGGTCTCGGCCAGGAGATAGCCGGCGAGGGAGCTGTCGCCCGCACCGACGGTGCTCGCGACGCGGATGGGGGGCGGCGTCGCCGCCCAGGCGCCCTCGCCCGTGATCAGCACGGCGCCGCTCGCCCCCAGGGTGACCAGCGCGGCGCCGATGCGACCCGGCACGAGTCTGGCCGCCAGCTCGCGGGCGGCCGCGGCGTCGGGCGCCGCCTCGAGTCCCACCAGCTGGGCGAGCTCTTCGTCGTTGGGCTTGATGAGGTCCGGACGTCCGCCCTCGACCACGGCGGCCAGGGCCGCGCCGGAAGTGTCCACGGCGATCCGCGGCGAGGCGTCGCCGTGCGCGGTGCGCACGGCCGAGGCGACGCGGACGTAGAGGTCCTCGGGTGCTCCCGGCGGCAGCGAGCCGGCCAGCACCAGCCACCGCGCACCGGCCGAGGCGTCGACGACCGCGTCGACGAGCGCGGCGACGTCCGAAGCGGTCAGCGCGGCTCCGGGAAGATTGAGCTTGGTCGTGACGCCATGGGGATCGGTGATGGCCAGATTCGTCCGCACGCGTCCGTGCACCGCGACGCGGCGCGCGTGGATGCCCGACTGCCTCAGCACGCCGTCGAACGGGTCCGCGGGAGACAGCGGCAGAACCGCGGTGGCCTCCGCCCCTGCCGCGGCGATGACCCGGGCGACGTTGATGCCCTTGCCGCCGGCATCCTCGCGCGCGCTGATCGCCGTCTGCACGTCACCGACGGTGAGAGGCGCCGGGAGCATCATGGTCCGATCCAGCGACGGGTTGGCGGTGAGCGTGACGATCATGCGCGCCACACCTCCACCTCGGCCTCGGCCAGTGCCGAGGCCAGCTCGGATTCCGGCGCGGCATCCGTGACGAGGACGTCGATGTCGCTCAGCGAGGCGAAGCGCACGAGCAGCTCGGTGCCGAGCTTGTCGGCGTCGGCGACGACCACGACGCGGCGCGCAGCGCGGACGATCGCCGTCTTGACCGCGGCCTCGTCGGGGTCCGGCGTGCTCAGGCCGAAAGCCGCCGAGATCCCGTTCGTGCCCACGAAGGCCACGTCCGGCCGCAGCCCCGAGATCGTCTCCACCGTGCCCGCGCCCACCGCGGCAGCCGTCAGACCTCGCACACGTCCGCCGATGAGCGTCAGGGAGGCATCCGGAACGGCGGCGAGCGCGTGGGCGAGCGTGAGCGAATGGGTCACGACCTCGATGCGCTCCCTGCCCAGGCGCGGTGCCAGCTCCGCCGCGACCGCCGCCGTGGTGGTCCCCGCATCCAGCAGCACCGATCCCTCGAACCCTTCCCCGAGAGCGTCGAGCGCGCGTCGGGCGATGGCCGTCTTCGCGGAGCCGTGACGCTGCAGGCGCTCCGGCAGCGACGGCTCGCGCGTGCTGGCGCGCTCCGGGGCGACCGCTCCGCCGTGGACGCGGCGCAGGGCGCCTGCGGACTCCAGGCGATCGAGGTCGCGCCGCACCGTCTCGGTGGTCACGTCGAAGCGCTCGGCGAGGTCCTGCACGCTGACGCGCCCGTTCTCGATCAGCAGACGCTCGATCAGCTCGTAGCGCTCCGTTGCGTACATGTGGGACTCCTCCGCGATTCCCACAGAATACAACACGGTCCCACATGAAACAAGATCCGCCGTGGCCGGCGGTGAAAGCGAAAAACCCCCGCCGAAGCGGGGGTTCCTCAAAGCTGGGGTACCTGGACTCGAACCAAGAACAACTGAACCAGAATCAGCCGTGTTGCCAATTACACCATACCCCAAGGCTGTCAGCCGAAGCCGTGCCGAGGATCCAGTCTAGACGACCGCGACACGTGCTCCAAACCGGGCGGTCACCCGCGCGCGTCGACCAGTGCGCCCAGCCGCCGGATCGTCTCGGCCTTGCCCAGCAGCTCCATCGACTCGAACAGCGGCGGCGACACGCGGCGCCCGCTGAGCGCGACACGCAAGGGCCCGTACGCCACACGCGGCTTCAGCCCCAGCCCGTCGACGAGCGCCGCCGCGAGCGCCTCCTGGATCGCCGCGGCCGTGAACTCGGTCTCGGCCACGGCCTCCAGCGCGGCGACAGACGCCGCGAGCACCTCGCCGGCGTTCGCCGGCAGGGAGGCGAGGGCGTCCTCCTGATACGTCACCGTGTCGGTGAAGAGGAACCCCAGCAGGCCCGGCGCATCCCCGAGCAGCTGCATCCGCTCCTGGACGAGCGGAGCGGACGCCGTGACCATGGCCCGCTGCGCAGGGGTCGGGGTCTGGTCCACCACGCCGGCGGCAGCGAGATAGGGCACGAGTCGCGCGGCGAAGTCGTCGGGGGCGAGCATCCGGATGTGATCGCCGTTGATGGCCTCGGCCTTCTTCTGATCGAAGCGGGCGGGGTTCGGATTCACGTCGACGATGTCGAACGCCTCCACGAGCTCCTCCAGCGAGAACACATCGCGGTCGGGCCCGATCGACCAGCCCAGGAGCGCGAGGTAGTTCAGCAGGCCCTCGTGGATGAATCCCTTCTGGCGCTGAAGGAACAGGTCCGCTTTCGGATCCCGCTTGGAGAGCTTCTTGTTCCCCTCCTCCCCCAGCACCAGCGGCATGTGCGCGAAGCGCGGGATGAAGGTCGTGACGCCGGCATCCACCAGCGCCCGGTACAGCGCGAGCTGGCGCGCCGTCGAGGGCATGAGATCCTCGCCGCGGATGACGTGGGTGATGCCCATGAGGGCGTCGTCGACCGGGTTCACGAACGGGTACAGCGGCACCCCGCCCGCCCGCACGAGCACGAAATCGGGGAAGGAGCCGGCTGGGAAGGTGACCTCGCCGCGGATGAGGTCGACGTAGGTCAGGTCCTCGTCCGGCACCCGCAGACGCCACGCGGGCTCACGGCCCTCCGCGCGGAAGGCGGCCTTCTGCTCCTCGGTGAGCGTGCGGTCGTGGTTGTCGTATCCCAGCTGCTTCGCGCGGCCATTGGCCTCGTTGCGCGCGTCGATCTCCTCAGGCGTCGAGTAGCTCTCGTAGACCGCGCCGGTGGCGATGAGCTTCTGGAGCACCTCGCGGTAGATGTCGTGGCGCTCCGACTGCCGATAGGGGGCGTGCGGGCCTCCCACTTCCACGCCCTCGTCCCAGTCGATCTTCAGCCAGCGCAGCGCCTCGAGCAGCTGCAGGTAGCTCTCCTCGCTGTCGCGCGCGGCGTCGGTGTCCTCGATGCGGAACACGAGCTTGCCGCCGTGGTGGCGCGCGTAGGCCCAGTTGAAGAGCACCGTGCGGATGAGACCGACGTGCGGGAGACCGGTGGGCGACGGGCAGAAGCGCACGCGCACGTCGGCGCCCGTGGCCGTGGTGGTGCGGGGATCGGGTGCTGAGGACATCGCGCCCCAGTCTAGTTGTGCGGCGCGCGCGCCTTCGCGGCGAGCACGCGCTCGATGGCGGCCAGCGTCGCCCTCACCGCCGGCACCCGGTCGGCGCCGCGCGCCGTCACCGTGTGGATCGTCCGCCGCTCCCCCGGCGGAAGCGGAACGACCCGCACGCCCGACAGCAGCGGGAAGGACTCCACGGCCATCCGCGGCAGGGTCGCCACGCCCATGCCCTGAGCCACGAGGTTCTCGACAGCGACGAAGTTGTCGGTCTCGAAGGCGATGCGGGGCACGAACCCGCGGCGACCGCATACCTCCAAGAGGTGGCCGCGGCAGCGGGGACAGCCTGCGATCCATTCCTCGTCGGCGAGGGCGGCGATGTCCATGACCTCGGCCTCCGCCGCGGCGTGCCCGGCGGGCAGCACCGTCAGCAGATCGTCCAGGCCCACGGCGCGCACATGCAGACCGCGGGAGTCGGATCCGTGAGGGTCATCACGGTCGCCCGGATAGCTGAACGTGATCGCGATGTCGGCACGGTCCTCGCGGACGGCCTCGACCGCCTGCGGCGGCTCGGCCTCGACGAACGTGAGCGAGATCCCCGGATGCCGGCGCGCGAGCTCGCCCAGAAGGCGCGGGACCACCGTCGGCGAGGCCGAGGGGAACGCCGTCAGGCGGACGCGGGCGGACTGCAGGCCTCGCAGCTCGGCGAGCTCCCCCGCCGCGGCATCCAAGGCCGTCGTCACCGCCGCCGCGTGCCGCGCGAGCACCCGGCCGGCCTCGGTGAGGCGGACGGAGCGGCCCACACGCTCCACCACCGCGACGCCGAGCCGGCGCTCGAGGCGCTTGAGCTGCTGACTCACCGCCGGCTGGCTGTACCCGAGCCGAGCAGCCGCACCGGTGATGGAGCCCGCCTCGGCGACGGCGCGCACCACCCGCAGCTCGCGCACGTCGAACCCGTGGTCGTCCGCCGCATCCGATGTCATGCGCAAAGCATAAGAGGAATGAATGAGTCCCATGCAATACGTGCTCTGGACGCACGCAATCGCGAAGCGCACGCTGGAGAGCATGAACACCACCGTCGCCGCATCGGTCGCGCACGCCCGCGCCCAATTCACCGGCGGACGCGGCTATCTCGCAGCGTGCACCGTGGGACTGCCCCCTCGCGGCACACAGCAGGCGCTGCGGGCGGACATCGAGTCAGCCGGCTCGGGCCGCCCCGACATCGCGGCGTACAGCGGCGCGGTCGAGCGCTCCCGCGCACTGTTCGCCGCACTCGTCGGTGCCGGCGTCGACCGGGTGGCGATCGGCTCCCAGGCATCGGTCGCCGCCGCGCTCGTGGCGAGCGCACTCCCCGACCGCGCCGAGGTCCTCGTCCCCGAGGGCGAGTTCTCGTCGATCGTGCTGCCCTTCGTGCACGCCGGCCGAGGCGTCCGCGTGCGGACGGCGCCGATGAGCGACCTCGCTGCGCGCATCACCGGCGACACCGCGCTCGTGGCCTTCTCCCTCGTGCAGTCGCGCACCGGCGAGGTCGCCGACGCCGACGCGATCCGCGAGGCCGCCGCGCGACACGGCGCCCGCCTCCTGTGCGATGCCACTCAGGCGGTCGGGTGGCATCCGGTGAGAGCGGGCGACTTCGACGTCGTCATCTGCCACGCCTACAAGTGGCTGTGCGCGCCGCGCGGCGTGGCGTTCCTCGCCCTGTCGGAGGAGATGGTCGCCGCCATTGCGCCCCGGTACGCGGGCTGGTACGCCGGCGAGGACCCGTGGTCATCCTGCTATGGACCGGATGCCGTGCTCGCCGCCGGCGCCCGTCGCTTCGACGTCTCGCCGGCGTGGCAGGCGTTCCTGGGCGCCGCGCCGGCGTTGGAGCTGTTCGCGGGACTCCCGCCGGACGAGACGTACTCGTACACGACCGGCCTGGCCGACGCCTTCCGGGCCGGTCTGGGACTGGACCGGCCGGGCCGCTCGTCGGCCATCGTCACGTGGGAGGACCCCGAGGGAGAAGATCTCCTGCGGCTGACGACAGCGGGGATCACCGCCTCCGGACGAGCCGGGCGCGCACGCGTCGCCTTCCACGTGTTCAACGACGACGAGGACGTGGCCCTCGCTCTCGCGGCTCTCGGTCGCTGACCGGCGCCGACCGCGCCGCCGCCGGCGGGTCGCCGTCCGCCGCGGCCGACCGCGACCGCACCCCCAGGACGAGCGGCGACAGCAGCGTCGTCGACACGACGAGCACTCCCACCACGAGCGCCAGTCCGCCGTAGCCGATCCAGCCCAGCACGACGCCGGCGAGGATCGCTCCCCCGGCGCCGACGAGGCTCATCGTGAAGTCGCTGAGCCCCTGGCGGCGGGTGCGGCGGTCCTCCGACGACGCCTCCGTCAGGAGCGCCGAACCGGCGACCGTGGAGGCGCTCCAGCCGAGTCCGAGCAGCACGAGCCCGATCGTCACGGCGACCGTCGAGGACTGGCCGAACGAGGCCGTGAGCAGCGCTCCAGCCAGGAGCGCCTGGCCGAGCAGGATCGTCAGGACGCGGCCCATCCGGTCCGCCAGGATGCCGAAGACCGGCGAGAGCGCATACATCCCCGCGATGTGCAGGCTCAGCGTGAGGCCGATGATCGACAGCGACGCGCCGTGATGGAGCAGATGCACGGGCGTCATCGCCATGACCGAGACCATCGTGCCGTGCGCGGCGGCGATGGCGAACACGGCATAGCGGGCCGCGCGGGGCCGGTCGGGCTTGGCCAGGCCCGCCCCGGTGCGCGGTGAGGCTGCGACGACGCGCTGAGCCAGCAGAAGCGGATCGGGTCGGAGGGCCGCGAGGTAGACACCCATCGCGATCACCTGCGCGATCACCGTGAACAGATACGGACCCGTCAGCGGCGGCATCCCGAGCGCATGGCCGAGGACCTCACCCGGCCCGGTGAGGTTCGGCCCGAGGACCGCCCCCACCGTGGTCGCCCACACCACGATCGACAGGTCCCGGCCGCGCGAGCGGTCCGTGGCGAGGTCCGCCGCGGCGAAGCGCGACTGCAGGTTCGACGCCTGCCCGGCGCCCACCAGCAGGAACGACACCAGCAGCAGCGGGAACGAGCCGATCCCCACCGCCACGACGACCAGCACGACGCCCACGAGCGCGATCCCCATGCCGGTCGTGAGCGCGGGCCGGCGTCCGCGCGCGCGTGCCAGGCGCGCGAGCGGCACGGCCGTGATGGCGGTCCCGAGCGTGACCGCGGCCGCCGCGAGTCCGGAGTACGCCTCGTCGCCCGAGAGCTCGGCGGCCAGCACCGCGCCGAGTGACAGCGTCGCACCGAAGGCCAGCCCGCCGAGGATCTGGCCGGCCGAGAGCGTCCACACCGTGCGGCGCTGCACGCGCGCCACGTCAGCCGGTTCGACCGATGCCGCGGACCAGTGGCTCCCCGAGCGCTCGGCCACGGCGGCCTCAGGCGTTCCGCGCGGTGTTGCGCAGGGTGCCCAGACCCGTGATCTCGACCTCCACGGTGTCGCCCGCCACGAACGGCCCGACGCCGGCGGGCGTGCCGGTGAGGATGACGTCGCCGGGCAGCAGCGTGAAGGCGGCGGAGGCGTAGGCGATGATGTCGGCGAGGGAGAAGATCATGTCGCTGATCGGACCCTGCTGGCGCACCTCGCCGTTGACGCGGGTGGTGATCGTGGCGCCGCCGTCGAGGTCGAAGTCGGTCTCGATCGCGGGGCCGAGCGGGCAGAACGTGTCGAAGCCCTTGGCGCGCGCCCACTGGCCGTCGGTCTTCTGCAGGTCCCGGGCGGTGACGTCGTTGCCGATCGTGTAGCCGAAGACGTAGTCGAGCGCACGCTCGGCGGGCACGTTCTTCGCGATGCGCCCGATGACCGCGGCCAGTTCGCCCTCGAAGTCGACCCGCTCGGACTGTGGCGGCAGTGCGATGGCGTCGCCGGGCCCGATCACGGACGTGTTCGGCTTGAGGAACAGCATGGGAGCGGAAGGGACGTCGTTGCCCAGTTCCGCGGCGTGGTCGCGGTAGTTGCGGCCGACGCACACGACCTTCGAGCGCGGGATCACCGGCGCGAGGAGGGCCACGTCCGCGAGCGGCACGCGCTCCCCCGTCGTGTCGTATCCGGCGAACATCGGGTCGCCGGCGAGGACGACCAACTCGCCCTCGTCGACGATTCCGAACCTGATGGCGTCGTTGTGGCTGAAACGGGCGATCCTCACCCGCTCAGCCTAGCGATCCGCCCGCACGGCGTCCGGCATCCCCCATCCCGTCCCTCCCCCCTCAGCCCCCTCCCTCCCGCGAGACAGCAGATGAGCGCCGAGACTGCGTGAGCGAACACGCAGTCTCGGCGCTCGGATGCTGCCTCGCGGAATCGCTCGCGGGACCGAGCGGGGGCGAGGCGGGGGTCAGGCGTCGAGGCGCAGCAGCCAGTTGTGCTTGTCGTCGCGCCGGCCGTACTGGATGTCGGTCAGCTCCTCCCGCAGCGACAGCGCCAGCTCGCCCGTGGGCTGCTCGTCCAGGAAGTCGCGGCCCTTCAGCACGCCGATGGGCGTGACCACGGCAGCCGTGCCGCATGCGAAAACCTCGACGATGTCGCCGGATGCCACACCCTCGCGCCACTCCGTCAGCGACACCGCCCGGCCCTCGACCTTGTGACCGCGGTCGATCGCCAGCTGCAGGATCGAGTCCCGCGTGATGCCCTCGAGGATCGAGTCGGACTGCGGGGTGACGAGGGTCCCGTCCTTGTAGACGAACACGACGTTCATGCCGCCGAGCTCCTCGACGTTGCGGTCCTGGTCGAGGAACACGACCTGGTCGCACTCGTTCTCGTACGCCTCGGACTGCGGCAGGAGGCTCGCGGCGTAGTTGCCGCCGGTCTTGGCCGCGCCCGTGCCGCCCTTGCCGGCGCGGGCGTAGTCCTCGCTCAGCCAGATCGACACCGGCTGGACGCCGCCCTTGAAGTAGGCGCCGGCGGGCGAGGCGATGACGTAGTACCCCACCTTGTGCGCGGGACGCACACCCAGGAACGCCTCCTTGGCGAACATGAAAGGCCGCAGGTACAGGCTCTGGTCCTCGCCCGAAGGCACCCAGTCGCCGTCCACCGCGATGAGCTCCCGCAGCGACTGGATGAAGTACGGCACCGGCAGCTCGGGCAGGGCCAGGCGACGCGCGGAGCGCTGCAGGCGACGGCCGTTCTGGTCGGGACGGAACGTGTGGATCGAGCCGTCCGCATGGCGGTACGCCTTGATGCCCTCGAAGATCTCCTGGCCGTAGTGCAGCACCGCCGCGGCGGGGTCGAGCGAGAGCGGTCCGTACGGCTGCACGCGTGGGCGGTGCCAGCCGCCCCCGACGGACCAGCAGATGTCGACCATGTGGTCGGTGAAGTTCGTGCCGAACCCGGGGTTGGCGAGGATCTCCTCGCGCTGGGCGGCGGAGCGCGCCTGGAGGTTGCGGTGGACGGTGAACTGGAGCGGGGCCAGTCCGGTGTCGGGGTCGGAGTCGATGAGGGTCATGACGGGAACCGTGCTTTCGTGCCGTGGGAGGCGTTCGTGCCGTGGAGGCGGTCGCGCCGTGCGAGTTCGGTGCGAGCGTCGTGCTCGCGCACGACGGCGCCTGCGGACTCCAGGTTACGCCTGGAGGCGGGCGACGATGGCGTCGCCGATCTGGGCCGTGGTGCGGGCGTCGGCCGGGCGGGCGGCGAGGTCCTCCTCGACAGCCGTGGTGAGGCGCTGTGCTTCATCGCGCAGCCCGAGGTGATCGAGCAGTAGCGCGACGGAGAGGATCGCAGCCGTGGGGTCGGCCTTCTGCCGGCCTGCGATGTCGGGCGCCGATCCGTGCACGGGCTCGAACATCGAGGGGAACGCGCCGTCCGGGTTGATGTTGCCGGAAGCGGCGAGGCCGATGCCACCGGTGACGGCGCCGGCCAGGTCGGTCAGGATGTCTCCGAAGAGGTTGTCGGTGACGATCACGTCGAAGCGGCCCGGGTTCGTGACCAGGTAGATGGTGGCCGCGTCGACGTGCACATAGTCTACGGCCACGTCCGGATGCTCCGACGCGACCTGATCGACGATCCGCTTGTAGATGCCGCCGGCGTGGACGAGGACGTTGGTCTTGTGCACGAGCGTGAGCGTGCAGCGACGCCGTTCGGCGAGGTCGAAGGCGTAGCGGACGACGCGCTCCACCCCGAACGCGGTGTTCACCGACGTCTCGTTCGCGACCTCGTGCGGCGTTCCGGCGCGGATGGAGCCGCCGTTGCCGACATAGGGGCCTTCCGTGCCCTCGCGCACCACCACGAAGTCGATGTCGCCGGGGTCGGCGAGCGGGCTCGCGACGCCCGGGTAGAGCTTCGACGGGCGCAGGTTCACATAGTGGTCCAGCTCGAACCGCAGGCGGAGCAGCAGTCCCCGCTCGATGTTGGCGTCCTTCAGCCGCGGGTCCCCGGGCACCCCGCCGACAGCGCCGAGCAGGATCGCGTCGTGGCTCTTGATCGACGCGAGGTCCGCGTCGGTCAGGGTCTCGCCGGTCTCGAGGAACCGCGTCGCCCCGAGCGCGAACCGGGTCTTGTCGAACCGGATGCCGCTGCCGGCGGTCGCGGCATCCAGCGCCTTCTCCGCCTCGGCGATGACCTCGGGACCGATGCCGTCACCGGGGATGACGGCGAGCTTGACGACGCGCGACATCGCTCTCCTCCGTGCTCAGTGGGGGCGCGACCGCGTCAGTGCTCCCGCGCGGCCGCGCTGCGGGACCCTCCCAGGCTAGTGGCCGCCACCACCCCGGCGAGCACCACGAGCCCCGCCCCGAGAAGCGCCGTCACCGTCACGCCGGCGTCGAACGCATGGGCGGCGGCGAGGCGCAGCGCCTCGCCGGCCGTCCCTCCGACGGCGTCCGCAGCGTGCGCGGCGCCGGCGAGCGTCTCGCGTGCTGCGTCGGCCGCGGCATCCGGGATCTCCGCCGGCATGGCGAGATTCGCCCGGTACAGCGCGGTCAGGATGCCGCCGAGGACGGTCGTGCCCAGGACCGCGCCGAGCTCGTACGCGGTCTCGGACACCGCGCTGGCCGCGCCGGCCTTGGCCGGTGGAGCGCTCGCGAGCACGAGCTCGTTCGACACGGTCTCGGCCGCGCCGATGCCGAGCCCGAGGGCGACGAAGGCTCCGATCAGCGCGCCGATGCTCCCGGAATCGGTCGACAGGGCCACGACGACATAGCCGCCGAGCGAGAACACCAGCGACGCGGGAACCACGACGCGCGGGGGCCACCGCTTGGCGATCGGCACGACCGCGAGCCCCGCGGCGATCATCATCGCCAGGCCCGGCACGAGTGCGAGGCCCGCCTGCATCGGCGAGAGACCGGCGATCAGCTGCAGGTGCTGGGCGACGAAGAAGAGGAAGCCCACGAGCGCGATGACGCTCAGCAGGTTGACCAGCAGCGCTCCGCTGAAGCTCCCGCGCCGGAAGAGCCGCATGTCGAGCATCGGATCCGCGACGCGCAGCTGGCGCCGCACGAACAGGATGCCGAAGCCGACGCCCGCGAGGGCGGGGAGCCACGCCGAGAGCCCCAGGCCGTGGACCGCGAGCTCCTTGATCCCGAAGACGATGGGGATCATCGTCGCCATCGAGAGCACGATGCTCGGCGGGTCGATGCGTCCGGGGCGGGGGTCGCGGCTCTCGGGTACCAGCAGGGGCGCGAGCACGAGCAGTGGGACGAGCACGGGGACGGCCATGAGGAACACCGATCCCCACGCGAAGTGCTCCAGCAGCGCTCCCCCGACGATCGGCCCGAGCGCCGCGCCGGCGGAGAACATCGATGCCCACACGGCGATGGCGAGGCGCCGCTGATCGCGGTCGGTGAAGATGCTGCGCAGCAGCGACAGCGTCGAGGGCATCAGCATCGCGCCGAACACCCCCATGCCGGCCCGGGCGGCGGCGAGCCAGGCTGCGGTGGGCGCGAACGCCGCGAGGGCGGAGACCGCGGCGAACCCGGTGGCGCCGATGAGCAGCATCCGTCGGCGTCCGTACCGGTCCCCCAGCGTGCCCATCGTCACGAGCAGTCCTGCGAGCACGAGCGGGTACGCGTCGATGATCCACAGCTGTTGCGCGCTGGTGGGTGCGAGCTCGAGCGCGATGGCCGGAAGGGCGAAGCTCAGCACCGTGTTGTCGACCGAGACGAGCAGCACCGGCAGCATGAGCACGACCAGCGCCGCCCAGCCCCGCCAGCCGACGCGGCGTCCCTGCGCATCGGCCAATGCGAGTTCCTGTGTCAGAGTCATGTTTCTATACCGTCCAGCCGGTATAGTATCAGGATGCCTTCCACCCTGTCGATACGATCGAGGCCATGAGCCGCCCTCCCCTCGCTCGCGAGAAGGTGCTCGACGCCTTCGCGGCGATCCTCATCGACGAGGGTGAGCGCGCCGCGACGATGGATGCCACCGCGCGTGCGGCCGGCGTCTCGAAAGGCGGACTGCTGTACCACTTCGGCACCAAGGAGGCGCTCGAGGCGGCGCTGATCGAGCGACTCGAGACGCTCGCCCAGGAGGACGTGGAGCAGATCAAGGGGGCCCCCGACGGCGCCGTCGCCGGCTTCCTGCGCAGCTCCATCAACACGGGGTCGGTGCTCGACAGAGCGATCGTGGCCGTGTCGCGGCTCGCACAGGGCGGGCATCCCGCCGCCGTCGCGGCCCTTCGCCGCGTGCGGGACCTCTGGGAGGACGCGGTGCGCCCCTTCGCCGCGGACGAGACGGCCCTTCAGCTCATCATGCTCGTCAGCGACGGCCTGTACTTCAACAACGCCCTGGCCGTCGGCGCGTCCGTCCCCGGGCCCACGCCGGACGGCGCCGAGCTGGAGGCGCTCATCGCGCTGGTCCAGCGGGCCACGCGCGCCTGAGCCCGACCGCATCGGCCTGACCGCTGCACTTTCCTGCGACCGCGCCACGCCCAACTGCCGCGCTCGCAGGTTTCAGCAGCGCGCACACGCGGGATGCCTACCGCGGTGTCGCGAGCGCGCGACGCGCGCGCTGCAGCATCGCCCGCACGACGAGCGGATGCAGCAGCGACACCGGGGTGAAGTAGAAGCGTCCGCGCCAGTCGTTGAAGGTCACCACGGTCGTGACGCGGATCACGGAGGCGGCGGCATCCACTCCCACCCCGCACCGGAAGGTCAGGTGCGCGTCGGCGAACTCGATCAGCGCCTCCTCCCCGACGACCCGTCTCACATCGAAGACACCGCGCGGCGCCGCAGCCAGTCCCAGCAGCGGCGCCACCGCGATGCGCACGCCCATGGCCGCCTTCACCCAGGCGGGCGCCGATGACGGCGCGAACAGCTGCTCCGCCCACGCGCGGGGATCGTCGGTGGTGCGCGGCGGCTTGGCCGCGAGGATGACGTCGCCGAAATCGAACCGGCGCACTCCGTCGAACGCGAGACTGCGGAAGACCGGCTCGTCGGCGTGCGAGGAGGCGACGGTCACGCGCTCACGACTCGGTGATCTCGATCTGGCGGAACAGGTCGGCCTGGATCGCCGACCGGACCTCCTCGAGGAGGTCATCGGCCACCGGGGAGTCGACCGTCAGCACGGACAGCGCCTGCCCGCCGGCCTCCCGGCGCGCGATCTGCATGCCGGCGATGTTGATGCCCGCTTCGCCGAACTTCTGCCCGTAGACCGCGACGATGCCGGGGCGGTCGGTGTAGAGCATGACGACGTGGTGCTTCTCGATGGGGAGCTCGATGGCGTAGTCGTTGATGCCCACGAGCTTCTCGACCTGCTTCGTGCCGGTGAGCGTCCCCGAGACGGCCAGCTGCGAACCGTCCGACAGCGCGCCGCGGAGCGTGATGACGTTGCGGTACTCGTCCGACACGTCGTCGACGATCAGGCGCACCTCGACGCCGCGCTGCTCGGCCAGCAGCGGCGCGTTGACGTACGACACCGTCTCGCTGACGATGTTCGTGAAGACGCCCTTGAGCGCGGCGAGCTTGAGCACGCTGACGTCATAGGCATTGAGCTCGCCGTGCACCTCGACATCGAGGCTCGTCAGGGGCGAGTGCGCGAGGGCGGCGAAGATCTGACCGAGCTTCTCCACCAGCGGGATGCCAGGACGCACGTACGGGTCGATGACGCCGCCGGCGACGTTCACGGCGTCGGGCACGAGCTCGCCTCCCAAGGCGAGCCGGACCGAACGGGCCACCGACACGCCCGCCTTCTCCTGCGCCTCGTCGGTGGAGGCACCGAGGTGGGGGGTGACGACGACGTTCGGGAGGTCGAGGAGCGCGGCCGCCGTGCCGCCCTCGGCGGGCGGCTCGGTGGTGAAGACGTCGAGGCCGGCTCCGGCGATCTCACCGGTCGTCAGCGCCTCATGCAGCGCCGCCTCGTCGATCAGGCCGCCGCGCGCGACGTTGACCACGAACGCCGTGGGCTTCATCAGGCGGAACTGCTCGGCGCCGATCATTCCCGTCGTCTCCGGCGTCTTGGGCATGTGGATCGTGACGAAGTCGCTCTGCTGCAGCAGCTCGTCGAGTGTCACCAGCTGCACGCCCAGCTGCTGCGCGCGGGCGCTCGTGACGTACGGGTCGTACGCGACGACCTTCATGTCGAACCCCTGCAGGCGCGCCGCGATCAGCGCGCCGATGCGGCCGAGCCCGATGATGCCGACCGTCTTCTCGAACAGCTCGGTGCCGGTGTAGGCGCTGCGCTTCCACTGCCCCGATGCCAGGGACGCGTGTGCGGCGGGGATGCGGCGCGCGAGGCTGAGGATGTGGCCGACGGTCAGCTCCGCCGCCGAGATGATGTTGGACGTCGGCGCGTTGACGACCATGACGCCGGCCGTCGTGGCGGTCTTGATGTCCACGTTGTCGAGGCCGACGCCGGCGCGGGCGACGACCTTGAGGACCGGCGCCGCGGCGATCGCCTCGGCGTCGATCTTCGTCGCCGAGCGGATCAGCACCGCGTTCGCGTCCGCCAGCGCCGCCAGCAGCGCCGGCCGGTCCGTCCCATCCACGTGACGCACGTCGAAGTCGGGCCCGAGGGCGTCGATCGTGGCGGGAGAGAGTTCTTCGGCGATCAGGACGACGGGCTTCGTCACGAGTGGATCCTTAGGGGGCGGCGCGCGCGACGCGCGAACGATGTGCGAAGGGATGCCACGCCGCACGCCGTCGGGGGCGGGCTGTGTCTCAGCCTACCGGGCGCCCCGCGGCACCACCGACGTATGACGACGGAGCGACGCCTCACGCCTCGCTGCGCGCGCGGCGGAGCCACTGCTCGACGCCGGCGACGTGAGCGGTCGCCAGCGACGTCGCGAGCTCGACGTCCCGCTCGCGGATCGCATCGACGATCGCCCGGTGCTCCTGCAGAGTGCGGGCGACGGCGTTCGCCTCGGTCAGGCCGCGCCACACGCGCGCCCGGACCGTCGAGCTGGTCAGGCTGTCCACGAGGCTGGCCAGGTAGCGGTTGCCCCCGAGCGCCACGATCGCGCTGTGGAACCGCACGTCGTGCTCGACGAGGGTCTCGATGTCGGTGTCGGCCTCGACCGCGCGCAGCTCCTCCTCCAGCGCCGCGACGTCCTCGTCGCGGGCGCGCTGCGCCGCGGCGCCGGTGGCGTGCGACTCGAGGATGCGGCGCACCTGGAACACCTCCAGCAGCGAGTCGTCGTCATGCATGTCGACGACGAACGAGATCGCCTCCAGCAGCAGGCGCGGCTCCAGGCTCGTGACGTAGGTGCCGTCGCCGCGGCGCACGTCCAGCACGCGGATCACCTCGAGCGCCTTCACCGCCTCCCGCATCGAGTTGCGCGAGAGTCCGAGTCGCTCGGAGAGCTCCTTCTCCGGCGGGAGGCGATCCCCCGGGGCGAGCTCGCCCGACACGATCATCGCCTTGATCTTCTCGATCGCGTCGTCGGTCACGGCCATGCCGACATCGTACGGCGCCTCGTCGAGACATCCCATGTCCGGCGCGCTCGTCACGGCCTGTCCGTCACAATGGCGTCGTGCGCATTCTCGACAGCCATCTGCACCTTTGGGATCCCGACCTCCTCCGGTACTCCTGGCTGAGCGGCGATCTGCTCCGACGTTTCGACGCCGAGGACTGGCACGACGCCGCGCGCGAGGCGGGCGACGCGCAGCGCGCGGCGGTGTTCGTGCAGGCAGAATGCGCCCCGGCCGACAGCCTCGCCGAGGTGGACTGGGTGGCGAGCACGGCGGCCGTCCACGGCGTGCGCGGGATCGTGGCCCGGCTCGCCATGGAGGAGGGCGAGGTCGGGGCTCAGCTCGCCGAACTGCGACGGCGTCCGCTCGTGGTGGGCGTGCGCCGCCTCATCCAGGACGAGGGACCGGGGTTCGCCACCGCTGCGGGATTCGTGTCGGCAGCCCGCGCGGTCGCCGACGCGGGATACGTCTTCGACGCCTGCGTGCGTCGCACGCAGCTGCGCGAGGTCGCGCGCCTGGCCGATCTCGTGCCGGAGCTTCCGATCGTCCTCGACCATCTCGGCAAGCCGGACGTCACGGCCGCGCCCGACGCGCGCTGGCGCGACGACCTCGCGGTCCTGGCCGACCGGCCGAACGTCGCCTGCAAGCTCTCGGGCCTGCCGGCCGAGGCCGCCGGCGACGACTGGACGGCCGGGCAGCTGACCCCGTTCCTGGATGCGGCGCTCGAGGCGTTCGGACCGGATCGTCTCCTGTTCGGGGGCGACTGGCCGGTGTCGGGCCCGTACGCGGCGTGGGAGCAGCTCATCCGGCGATGGGCCGCCGCGAGCGTTCCCGCCCGGGCCGACGACATCCTGTGGGGGAACGCCGCGCGGATCTACGGCGTGACGTGACCTTTCACGCCGGCCGCAGCCGCAGGCCAGCCATCCCCCCGTCGACTTCGAGGTACGTCCCGGTCGTGGAGCCGGCGCTCGGGCTCACGAGGTAGCGGACCGCCGCTGCCACCTCGTCGGCCGTCACGAGGCGCCCGTGCGGCTGGCGCGCCTCGAGCGCGGCGCGCTCGGCGGCCGGATCGGATGCCGAGTCCAGCAGGCGGCCGACCCACGGCGTGTCGGCGGTGCCCGGATTGACGGCGTTCACACGGATGCCCTCGCGCAGGTGATCTGCCGCCATCGCCCGGGTGAGGGAGAGCACGGCCCCCTTCGAGGCGCTGTAGAGCGCGCGCTCGGGAAGCCCGGCCGTCGCGGCGATGGAGGACGTGTTGCACACCGCAGCAGCGGGCGAGCGACGCAGCCACGGAAGAGCAGCGGCGGTCACCCGCGCGACGCCCGTGACATTCACCGACAGCACGCGGGCCCACTCGGCGTCGTCGTTCGCCGCGACATCGCCCTGCGCACCGATGCCGGCGTTGTTGACGACGATGTCGATGCGGCCGAAGCGCGCGGCGACCGCGTCGATGGCGGCCTGGACGCTGGCGCGGTCGGAGACGTCCGCGACGAATCCGGCGAAGCGGTCCTCCGCGCCGGACGGGTCGAGGTCGAGCACGGCGACCTCGGCTCCGTCGGCGTGCAGGTGCCGGGCGATCGCGGCGCCGATGCCCGACGCGCCGCCGGTGACGACGGCGACCAGTCCCGCCAGCTCGCCGCTCATCGGACCGGCTCCCATGCCCGGAAGACCTGCCGCTGACGGCCCAGTCCCTCGATGTCGACCTCGACCACGTCGCCCGGCGCCAGATAGGGGAACCGCCCCGACAGGGCGACGCCCTGCGGCGTGCCGGTGAGCACGAGGTCGCCGGGCTCCAGGGCGAGGTACTGGGACAGGTGCCACACGAGGTGCTCGACCGAGAAGATCATGTCGGCGGTCGTGGAGTCCTGCCGCGGCTCGCCGTTGACGAAGCTGCGCAGCCGCAGCGCCGCGTGGTCGACCTCGTCGGGGGTCACGAGCCACGGACCGGTGGGGTTGAACCCCGGTGCGCACTTGCCCTTGGACCATTGCCCGCCCGAGACGGCCATCTGGAAGTCGCGCTCGGACACGTCGTTCGCGACGACGAAGCCGGCGATGTGCGCGCCGGCGTCGGACGGCGCGTCGAGGTACGACGCACGGCGACCGATGACGACGCCGAGCTCCACCTCCCAGTCCGTCTTGGTGGAGTCCCGGGGGATCTGGACGTCGTCGTTCGGACCCACGACGGTGTTCGGGGTCTTGAGGAACATGATCGGGATCTCCGGCGGCGCCGACCCCGATTCGGCCGCATGCGCGGCGTAGTTCATGCCGACGCACACCACGGCGCTCGGTCGCGCGATGGGCGCGCCGATACGCCGAACGGCGGCATCCGGAAGCTCGGGAAGGGCGCCTGCTGCGATCGCCGCGCGGGTCCGTCCGACGGGATCATCCGCGAGGAACGTCCCGTCGACATCCGATGTGATCGGGCGCAGGTCCAGGTGCCGATCGCCGTCGACGACGACCGGGACCTCCTCGCCGACGGGCCCAAGACGCGCGAACTTCATGATCCTCCTGTCCTGCCGCCGTCGGCAGCCGCTCCACCGCCACCGAGTCCGGCAGCGCAATTGACAGTATAAACATCCGATGTTTATCGTGAGAACGTCCACGATCCCGTGGCGCCGACACAGGAGTGACCCGTGACCCGCATCGTCGCGCTCGAGACAGCCGACATCCGCTTCCCCACCTCGCTGAGCCTGGACGGCTCGGACGCCATGAACCCGGACCCCGACTATTCCGCCGCCTATGTGCGGATCACGACGGACGCCGACGACGGCATCGAGGGCCACGCCTTCGTGTTCACGATCGGGCGCGGCAACGACGTCCAGGTCGCCGCGATCGACGCCCTCGTCGGCCACCTCGTCGGGCGTGACCTCGAGCCGCTCCTGGACCGCATGGGCGAGACGAACCGGTGGCTGATGGACGACTCGCAGCTGCGGTGGCTCGGGCCCGAGAAGGGCGTCATGCACATGGCGATCGGCGCTGTCCTCAATGCGCTGTGGGACATCAAGGCCAAGCGTGCCGGTCTCCCCCTGTGGCAGCTGCTGTCCCGCATGACCCCGGAGGAGATCGTCGACCTCGTCGACTTCCGCTACCTCACCAACGCGCTCACCCGCGACGAGGCGCTGCGCATCCTGCGGGATGCCGAAGCGGGGCGCGCCGCACGCGAGGCCGAGCTCCTCGAGACCGGGTACCCGGCCTACACGACGACGCCGGGCTGGCTCGGCTACTCGGACGAGAAGCTCTCGCGCCTGTGCCGCGAGGCTCTCGCCGACGGCTTCGGGCAGATCAAGCTGAAGGTCGGCGCCGACCTGGACGACGACATCCGCCGGTTCCGCATCGCGCGGGAGGTGTGCGGTCCGGATTACCCCATCGCCATCGACGCGAACCAGCGGTGGGAGGTCGATGAGGCGATCGCCTGGGTCCGCGCCCTGTCGGAGTTCCACCCGGCGTGGGTCGAGGAGCCGACGAGCCCCGACGATGTGCTCGGCCACGCCGAGATCGCACGTGCCATCGCGCCTGTCCGCGTCGCCACCGGCGAGCACGCTCAGAACCGCATCGTGTTCAAGCAGCTGCTCCAGGCGGATGCCATCGCGGTGATGCAGATCGACGCCGTGCGGGTCGCCGGCGTCAATGAGAACATCGCGAACCTGCTCCTCGCGGCGAAGTTCGGCGTCCCGGTGTGCCCCCACGCGGGGGGCGTGGGCCTGTGCGAGGCCGTGCAGCACCTGTCGATGTTCGACTTCGTCGCCGTGAGCGCATCCCGCGAGGGACGCATGATCGAGTACGTGGACCACCTGCACGAGCATTTCGTCGTGCCGACCGATGTGCAGCGAGGTGCCTACCGGCCGCCGCTCGAGCCGGGGGCGGGCATGGAGATGAAGGCGGAGAGCCGCCTCGCGTACGCCTGGCGGACGGAGGCGGCGCATGTCTGAGCTGCGACCTGCGGCGACGCCGTCTCTCACGGCACTGGGCTACGGCGCCGCGAACCTCGGCAATCTGTTCCGCCCGCTGACAGACGATGAGGCCTGGGAGATCCTCGAGGCGGCGTGGGACGCCGGCATCCGCTACTTCGACACCGCCCCGCACTACGGCCTCGGCCTGTCGGAGCGGCGGCTCGGGGCGTTCCTGCGGACCAAGCCCCGCGACGAGTTCGTCCTCTCGACGAAGGCCGGGCGCCTGCTTCGGCCGAACCCGGCGGACGACGGCGGTCTGGATTTCGACAACGACTTCCACGTGCGCACCGACGTGCGCCGCGAGTGGGACTTCAGCGAGTCCGGGATCCGCGCCAGCCTCGCCGAGTCCGGCGAGCGGCTGGGACTGGATCGCATCGACATCCTCTACCTGCACGACCCCGAGCGGCACGACCTCGACCTCGCGGTCGCCGAGGCGCTCCCCGCCCTCGTCGCGCTGCGCGAGGAGGGCGCCGTCGGCGCGGTCGGTGTGGGCTCCATGGTGAGCGAGGCGCTCACCGCCGCGGTGACCGGCGCCGACCTGGACGTCGTCATGATCGCCGGCAGGTACACCCTGCTCGAGCAGCCGGCCGCGGCGGACGCCCTGCCGGCATGCCACGCGACGGGAACGGATGCCGTCGCCGCGTCGGTCTTCAACTCCGGCCTGCTCGCCAAGCCCCGCCCCGACAGGGATGGCCGGTACGAGTACGGACGCCTTCCGGACGAGCTGTGGGACCGCCTGACCGAGATCGTGGCGGTGTGCGACGGGCACGACGTGCCCCTCCCGGCCGCCGCTGTACAGTTCCCGCTGCGCGACCGCGCGGTCCGCTCGGTCGTGGTGGGCGGGAGCCGTCCCGCGCAGCTGCACCAGAATGCCGAGTGGATGTCGCAGCCGGTCCCCGCCGCGCTGTGGGAGGATCTCGCAGACCGCGGCCTTCTCCCGCGCTGAGCCGAAAGGACCCTCATGCTCGAAGGCATCGATCCGCTGCTGACCGGCGAGCTGCTCTGGCACCTGGACGCGATGGGCCATTCCGACGCCGTCGTGGTCGCGGACGCGCATTTCCCCGCCGCGACCGTGGCACGGCGGCTCGTCACCCTTCCCGGGACGACGACGCCCGAGGTGCTCGCCGCGATCCGGACGGTGATCCCGCTCGACGACGCGCCCTCGCTGGACCTCATGGCCTCCGCCGACGGGGCGGTGCTCGGCGTGCAGGCCGAGCTCATGGCCGCAGCCGGTGTCGATGAGGCTTCGACGCGGTTCGTCGACCGGTTCGAGTACTACGACCTCGCTCGCACGGCGTTCGTCGTCGTGCGCACCGGCGAGACCCGCAAGTACGGCAACGCGCTGCTGCGCAAGGGCGTGGTCGGGCACCCCTCGGCCTGACGCGGTCAGCCGCCGACGAGCGAGGTCCCGTAGGCGAAGGCGTACGCGACCACATCGAGCCAGAAGACGGCGACGAGGCCGAGCCCGGTCAGAAGGATGAGGGCGAAATGGCCGGGCGGGCGCTTCATCCCCACGCCGAGAGCGATCGCGAAGACGAGGATGGGGAACGCCACGGCGAACAGCAGCACCGCCCAGCCGAGACCGTTCAGCCCCAGCACGCCTGTCGCCTGCTCGACGAGGAACGCCACGGCGTTCCAGACGGCGTACGCGTAGAACAGACCGAATCCGCCCGCGATCGTGGCGATCAGCCACGTGGGGGTCCGCGGCGTCGCCGCCTGGTCCGCGGTCATGAACCCACCGCCCCGAGCATGATGAACGGCCACGGCACCAGCAGCAGCACGCCCACGCCGAGCAGCGTGAAGCGCAGCCACGCCGGAGATCTCCGCGTCACCAGGAACACGGTGACGAACCACAGTGCCGGGGCGAGGACCGCCAACCACACCGCGGGGACCGACGCGGCCGGCGAGACCAGCAGCACGGCGATCGGATCGAGCCGGATGCCGCCGATGATCCAGCCGACGGTGAACAGCAGGTAGATGCCCCCGAGCACGCCGAGGCTCACCAGCGCCACGTTCCCGAGCGGACGGTCGCGGACCGGCGCTGCGGCCTCCCGCCGCGGCGCAGGAGCGTCGTCGGCGTCCACGTCCTCATCGGTCGCAGCACCGCCGATGCGATCGCTGCCTTTGCCGACGGCCGTGTATCCCTCGGGAAGCACCACCGTCTCGGGCTCGGTGTCGTGCTGGCCGGGGCGAGCCGACGACGCGGCCGCGAGCGTGGGGTCGTCGTCGCCGTCCCAGGTGAGGGCGTCGTCGTCGCGTCCGGATGCCACGCACTCAGCGTATCGGTCAGCCTCGCGCGGCGGCGACGGCGGCGGCCACGACCGACGCGTCCGTGACGTCGTGACCGTCCGCACCCCCGCCGGGCCCCGAAGAGGACGACGACGTGGAGCGTCCGCGCGCCGACAGGTGGACCGCGCCGACCCCGGCGCGAAGGAGCGCCGGGATGTCCTGCGGCGCCACTCCCCCGCCGGCCATGATCTCGACCGACGCGCCGGCGCGACGGACATAGTGCTCCAGCCGGTGGACGCCCTCGATGCTGCGGGCTGCGCCGCCGGATGTGAGCACGCGGTCGACGGACTCGGCGACCAGCACGTCGAGCACGTCGTCCGGGAAGGGCGACGCGTCGATCGCCCGGTGGAACACGAGGGCGGCCGGGCCGGCGGCATCCTGCCATCGCCGCAGCGCATCACGGTCGACGCGTCCGTGGGCATCGAGTGCGCCGACGACGACGCCCCCGACGCCGCGCGCGACGCACGCGCGCACGTCCGAGGCGACCAGGGCGATCTCCTCGGCATCGTAGACGAAGCCGCCGCCGCGCGGACGGACCAGCACGTTGACGCGTTCGGCGCCGATGGCAGCGCAGACCGCGTCGATGAGCCCGATCGAGGGGGTGAGACCGCCCACGCCGAGCGCCTGGCACAGTTCGACACGGTCCGCGCCGGCCGCGATCGCCGCGCGTGCGCCGGCGGCGTCCTGGACCGCGATCTCGACCGCGACGCTCACAGGTCCACCCTCAGCGCGACGGCCGGCTCGCCGCGCAGCGCCGCGGGCACCACGGCTTCCACGCGGCCGTCCGGCCCTCGCTCGAACACCGCCGCGGCGCCGTCCGCCCAGGTGCCGCGTCCGCCCGCGAGCTCGGCCGGCAGGTCGAGGACGCCGACGGCGGGATCGAGCGCGATGACGTTCACGACGCCGTCGGCGCCGGTGTACGCGCGCGGCGCGCCGACCCCCTCCGAGGCACGCACCCACGGCCGTGTGCCGTAGACGGCGTGCCCGTTCACGCGCAACCAGCCACCGAGCTGGGCCATAGCCCGCTGCTGCAGCTCGGGGATCGAGCCGTCCGCGCGCGGACCGACGTTGATCAGGAGGTTGCCGTTCTTGCTGACGACGTCCGCGAGCAGACGGATCAGCTCGGCGCCCGAGAGCGAGTGGCCGGCGTCCTCGGCCTGGTTGTAGCCGAAGGAGTACCCCAGTCCGCGGGTGGACTCCCACGGGTGCTCCAGGATGTCGGGCACGTGCGTGTACTCGCGCGTGAGGAATCCGTGTCGCGGCACGCCCCAGCGATCGTTGACCGTGCCCTCCGGAACCGCGTCGAAGTAGCGACGCAGCAGCGCGGCGACGGCGTACTCGTCCTCGCCCTTGCCGCCGTCCGGCCATTCGATGTCGTTCCACAGCACGTCCGGCCGGAAGCGCTCGACCAGCTCCTCCAGCTGGGCCGCGGCGTAGCGCGAGAACCACTCGTCGCTGCGGCGGAAGCGGAACAGGTCCGTGTCTGATTCGATGGGCGGGAAGTCGCTCACGTGCCAGTCCAGGGCGCCCGAGAAGTAGACCCCGAAGCGGGCGCGCTGCCGACGGATGGCGTCGTGGAGCTCGCGGATCAGGTCGCGGCGGGGTCCTCGACGAGCCGCGTTGAACCCGGTCGTGGCGGTGTCCCACAGGCAGAAGCCATCGTGGTGCTTGGTCGTCGGGATGACGTAGCGGGCCCCCGCCTTCAGAAGCACCGCTACGAAGGCATCCGCGTCGAAGTCGGCGGGGTCCCAGCGGTCGGCCAGATCCTCATAGCTGGTGCCGGTGCCGTAGAGCTCCTGATGGCGCCGCCAGGTGGGGCTGTCCGGAATCCGCACGGTGTTCCCGTACCACTCGGCGTACTGATGGTGGGCGTAGGCGTCCTCGACCGGCACACCGCCGGGGGGATGAGCCGGCGCCCAGGCCGGCACCGAGTAGAGGCCCCAGTGCACGAAGAAGCCGAGCTTGGCGTCGCGATACCATTCCGGCACCGTCGCGTCGGGGTAGACCGGCGTCGCCTCGCCGAGATCCGGACCGGTGCGGGTCTCGAAGTTCACGCTCGCACCTCCGTCCCCTGCCGCCGGGTGACGACGGGAGCGAGGTCGGGGTGCTCGTCGGACGTGTCGAACGGGTAGACGCCGGGCCGCAGACGCGCGTGTCCCAGGCGCAGCAGGTCCTGGTCGACGCCGCCCGGGGTCAGCGCGATGGTCCATCCCGCCGCCAGGTCGTACAGCTCGGGCTCCAGGTAGCCGATCTTGACGATCACGATGTCGGCAGCCTCCGGTTCCAGACCCAGCATGCGGAAATCGTCGAGGTGGTGGAAGGGCTTGCGTCGCTCGGTCACGACCGCGTGCACCGCGCCTCGGCGCACGACGACCTGCGTCCCTGCCACGGGATCTCCGGACGTGACCGAGACGACCTCGCCGGTGAGCTCGACCGGGCCGCGCGGGCCGGGGTCGACGCGCCCCCCGACATGCACGGTGACGGTCGCTCCGACGCCCGCCGCCACCGCCTCGTCCACCGCGGCGGGATCGAAGACGGATGCCGCGATCACGGTCCGCGACCCATCGGCGAGGTCCTCGCGCTCGAGCAGCCGTCCGAGCGTCCACGAGACGTCGCCGGCACCGCCGGCGGTCGGATTGTCGCCGGAGTCCGAGATGACATACGGACGCGGAGCGTTCGGGGCGAGCGCGACGTCGAGGGCCGCGTCCAGCGAAGCGGTGGGTCCGACGAACGCGAACTCGGCGCGGGCATCCCAGTACCGGCGGGCGAGTCGTTCCGCCTCGCGGGCGATCGTCGCGCGGTCGTCTCCGGTCACGATCACCGTGGCATGGCACCGGGGCTCGTCCGCCCACGCGTAGCCGACCCAGATTGCGGCGTCCACCACGCCGTCGAGTTCCTCGACGTCCGGGAGCATGGCGTACAGCGACCGCGCGGGCTCGATGCGCGTGCTCGTCTTCTCCCCCGGTAGGAGGACCGGGACGCGCACCCACGCCTTGAGGGGGCGCCTGGCGTCGGGGTCGGATCCGTAGGGGGCCCGCAGGCGCTCGAGCAGGTTGTGAACGGCGCGCTGCTTGGTGTTCAGCCAGTCCTCGTGGGGTGCCATGCGGTAGCACGTGAGCAGATCGACGGCGTCGAACAGCGCATCCGACACATTGCCGTGCAGGTCCATCGACGTCGAGACCAGGGCATCGGGACCGAGCGCATCGCGCACCGCGACGGCGAGGTCGCCCTCGGCGTCGTCCATGCCGACGACGCTCATGGCCCCGTGGATGTCGAAGAAGAACGCGTCGAAGGGGCCGTGCTCGCGGATGCCGTCCACGATCGCCTGCTTCATCCGGGCGTAGGTCTCAGGTGCGACCGCACCGCCCGGCAGGGAACGACCATGGGTCAGAGGCACCCAGTCCGCGGCCTGGCGCAGCGGTTCCCCCTCGGCGAGGAAGGGGTAGTAGGCCAGCAGATCCTCCCCGGTGCGCACGATGAACGCCTCGTCCCCGGAGATGTGGGGCGAGAAGGTGCTGGATTCGATCGAGATGCCGCCGATGCCGATGCGCGGTCGGGACAGACCGCCCTCATGGACGGGCCCGAGGGGACCTTTCCAGACGGAGTCGGGTTCAGGACGCGACGTCACGGACGAGCTCGCTTTCTGTGTGATTCGGGAAGGGCGTTCCGGCGGTGGAGGCGACGAGGGCCGCCGCACCGAGCACGACGGCGTCACCGCGCAGCGAGCCCGGAACGATGCGCAGCGGGACTCCGGACACCGGCGGGTCCGAGGTCAGGGTCGCGTCGACGGCCGGCTCGAGGAGATCCCAGGCCGCGACCACGCCTCCGCCGACCACGGCGAGGGAGACGTCGACGAGGGTCGCAGCCGAGACGCACGCGAGGGTCACGGCACGGCCGGCGTCGGCGAAGATCGCAGCCGCGACGGCATCCCCCGCTCGCGCTCGGTCAGCGACCGCACGCGCTCCGTCGACCGGCTCCCCGGTCGCGGCGGTGTAGCGCCGGGCGATCGAGGTGCCCGACGCGAGCGTCTCCAGGTGGCCGGTCATACCGCAGGTGCACACCAGGTCGCCGTATCCCGGCGTGTGACCGATCTCGCCGGCGGCTCCGTGGGGTCCGTGGCGCAGGCGGCCGTCGAGGACGAGCGCTCCCCCGACGCCGGTGCCCAGCATGACGCCCAGGACGTCCCGGCCCCGGGCCGACCCCCACGCCGTCTCTCCGAGGAGGAAGGCGTTCACGTCGTTCTCGACGCGCACCGGCACTTCGAGGCGGGCGCGCAGCCGCTCGCCGAGCGGGAATCCGGCCCAGTCCACGAACAGGTCGGACGCGGCGCGGATGCTGCCCGTGCCCGGCTCCACGACCCCCGCCGCACCGACACCCACGGCGTCCGCTCGGACGCCGGCGTGTGCGGACAGCTCCTCCACGAGCAGCGCCGCGGTCTCGGCCATGGCCTCACCTCCGACGCGCGCGGGGGTGTCGCGGGTCGCGCGCGCCAGGACCGTTCCCTCCGCGTCGACGAGCACGCCGGCCGTCTTGGTGCCTCCGAGGTCGATTCCTGCCACGGCATGTCGCGCCGCCCCGCTCATCGGCCGCCCAATCCGGCCATCGCGATGCCCTTGACGAGGTGCTTCTGGAGGACGACGACCAGCAGCGTCGTGGGGACCATCGAGATGATGGCTGCGGCCATCTGCAGATCCCAGCGGGTGCCGGTCAGGCCCGAGAAGCTCGCGAGACCCACGGGGAGGGTGCCCAGCTGCGAGTAGTCGACGGTGACGATGAGGGGCCAGAGGTAGCTGTTCCAGAACGACAGGAACGTGAACACCGACAGCACCGCGACCGCGGACTTGGACAGCGGAAGGATGATCTGCAGGAAGGTGCGCGAGGGCCCGGCGCCGTCGACCCGGGCCGCCTCCTCGAGCTCGAACGGGATGCCGCGGAAGAACTGCCGCATGAGGAACGTGCCGAACGCCGTGAACGCGAACGGCAGGATCAGGGCCGGGTAGGTGTTGACCCAGCCGAACCACTGCATCACCTGGAACATCGGGATGACGAGCACCTCGGCGGGCACCATGAGGGTGGCCAGGAACACCAGGAAGACCGCATCGCGTCCCTTCCACCTCAGCCGGCCGAACGCGTACCCCGCCGTGGTCGAGACGAGCAGCACCACGACGGTGCCCGCGGTCGCGACGAACAGCGAGTTGCCGATGTAGGTCCAGAACGGCCCGTACGCGAACACGTCGGCGAAGTTGCCCCACTTGATCTGCGACCCGATCAGGGTGGGCGGCATCGAGAAGATCTCCTCGTTGGGCTTGAGTGCCGAGAAGAAGGCGTAGACCAGCGGTGAGACGAAGACGAGGGCGGCGAGGTAGACGCACACATGCGCGATCACGAGCCGCACACGGTCGCCGCGGCGCGTGGGCCCCGCGGGGCGCCGGGCCTCCTCGCGGACGACGTCGTCCTCCGACGCCAGAAGCAGCGTCCGCGTGTCGATTCCGGTGTCAATGCTCATAGTGCACCCACTTGCGCTGGGCGGCGAACTGCACGCCGGTGATCGCGATGATGATGGCGAAGAGGATCCACGCGGCCGCCGCCGCCAGTCCCAGGTCGCCGAAGGTGAACCCCTGCTCCCAGATGAACATCACGAGGGGCTTGGTGGCGTTGCCGGGCCCGCCTCCGGTGAGAAGCTGCGGCTGGGCGAACACCTGGAGAGACGTGATCATCGTCATGATGGTGGCGAAGAAGATCGCAGGCGAGATCATCGGGATCATGACGCTCCACACCATGCGGAACCCGCGTGCGCCGTCGATCCGCGCCGCCTCCAGCACGCTGTCGGGCAGCTGCTCGAGCGCGGCGGAGAAGATCAGCATGTTGTAGCCGAGTCCCTGCCAGACGCTCATTGCGACGACCATGGTCATGGCCCAGGCAGGGTCCGCCAGGAAGTTGGGCAGGCTCAGGCCGAACCATCCCTGCGCCATGCCGTTCAGAAGTCCCTGCGGCTGCAGGATCATCTTCCACACCAGGACGTTCGCCACCATCGGCACGACGACGGGGATGAAGAACAGGACGCGGAGGGCGCCCCGTCCGCGGATGCGGGGTCCGAGCCCGATCGCGAGCACGAGCGAGAGCGCGACGCTGAGGGGGACGTACAGCACGGTGTACACCGCGCTGTTGCGCAGCGCCGGCCAGAAGTCGGGGCTCGCCGTGAACAGTTTGACGTAGTTGTCGATGCCGTTGAAGGTGCGGTCGCCGAACGTCGGCCAGTCGAAGACGCTCATCACGATCGAAAGCCCCACGGGCACGATCGTGAACAGGGCGAGCCCCACCAGGGCTGGGCTTGCGAATCCCAGCGCCTGGCGGGCCTCGGCCCTGGCGAGCGATCCCCGACGTTTCGTCGTGATCGTCGTCATCACTCTGCTCTCTTGCTCAGCCGCGGCTCGTTGCCGACGGTCAGCTGCCGAACTGCGACTGAGCGTTGCCCAGCAGCTCCGCCATCGTCATCTGGCCGTTGTAGACGCTGACGAGGTTCGGCTGGATGTAGCTGTCGAGCTTCTCCCAGTTCTTCGTCATGTACAGCGGCACAGTGGTCGAGAAGGCGGACTCGAAGACCGTCCGGACCTGTTCGCGGTGCTGCTCGTCGATCGAGTCGAAGTACAGCGGCTGCGACTCGGTGCGGGCCGGGTACGAACGACCCGACGAGGCGATGTAATCCTGCGCGTCCTTGCCGAGCAGCGAGCCCATCACCTTGAGAGCCTCCTCGGGGTGCTCGCAGGTCTTCGAGATGCCGTAGCCGGAGCCGAGGATCGGGCCCGGGTTGCCATCGGCGCCTGCGGGAAGGGGAACCATGCCGGCGGCGAATCCGGACTCGTTGTCGAGGTAGCTCACCGCGTTCCAGGTGCCGTCGACCGCCATCGCGGCGTTGCCGCCGGTGTACTGGTTCTCGCCCCAGCCGGTGTCCGACGCCGACGCGACCGGCGCCGCGACGCCGAGGTCGGTCACCAGCCCCGCGTACCAGGTCGCAGCGTCGACGAAGTCCTTGTCGTCGATGTGGAGCGTGCCGTCCTCGGACGCCGGCTGCTTGCCGGAGTACGCGATCGGCATCGACATCCACTGGTAGCCGCCCATGCCCATGCCGAAGCCGTAGGTGCCGTCGGTCGTGGCCGCCTTGGCGATCTGCTCGAAGTCGTCGAACGTCCAGCCGAGTTCGGGGGTCGGGGCACCCGCCGCCGTCAGCAGGTCCTGGTTGTAGAACACGAGCATCGTCGCGACGTCGAAGGGCAGGCCGTACAGTGCGCCTTCGAAGCTCAGGATGCCTTCGGCACCCGGGTTGAAGTCGGCAAGGTCGAGGCCCGCGGTCTCGAGATCCTCCTCGGTGAGCTCGCGGAACCCGTCCGTGAAGCCGCCGAGCTGCGCGCCGCTCATGCCGGTGACGCAGGCCATGTTGCCGCTGGCCATGTTGGTGGTGAGCTTGGTGAAGAAGTCGTTCCACGGAGCCGTCTGCAGCTTGACGACGACATCCGGGTTCTCCTTCTGCGCGATCGCGATCTGCTCCTCGAGCGCGGCGGTGTCGGACTCGCTGCCTGCCCACATGTCGACGACGATCGTGGGCTTGCCCCCTGCAGAATCGCTCCCGCCCGAGCCGCTCGCACATCCGGTGAGCACGACGGCTACGCCCGTGGCTGCGGCCACCGCGCCGATGCGCATCTTCTTCATTGAATGCCTCCTCTGGCAGCCTTCGTCAGGTTGTTTCGACAGTCGAACAAACCTAGTAGTCTTCTGACGCAAGTAACCATGTCAGGTTTCGATTGTCGACGCAACCTGAACATCCGATGTTTAACAGCGCGTGATATTCGTTCACGAACCCGAAACAGGGTCGCCGCCACGATCGCGAGAAGGACCATGACCCCAGAGACCGAGCGCCCCTCGTCAGACGAGGACCTGTCCCGTCGCATCGTGCACCTCGTCGCTGCCGGCGAGGCCCGGTCACGCTCCGAGCTGGCCGCCGCTCTGGGCCTGGCCCCCTCGACCGTCGGGCTGCGGGTGCAGGCCCTGATCGACGCCGGCGTGCTGCATGAGCGAGGCGATGGCACGTCCCGCGGCGGGCGCCGGCCCCGACTGCTCGGGATCGATGAGGCGGCTGGCGTCGTCCTGACAGCGGACCTGGGTGGAGGCCACGCGCGCGTCGGCGTCCACAGCCTCAGCGGGGCCCTGCTCGATACGCGGTCCATCCCGGTCGTGCTCGCCGACGGGCCAGAGCCCACGCTGGCGGCGATCGGGGACGTCTTCGACGAGCTCGCTCGCGGAACCCGGATCCGGGCGATCGGGGTGAGCCTTCCCGGTCCCGTGGACATCGACGCCGGCACGGTGACCCAACCGTCCCGCATGCCCGGGTGGCCGGGGTTCCGCGTCACGGACCATCTGCGGGAGCGCTACGGCGTGACGGTCGCCGTCGACAACGACGCCAATCTCGCAGCGCTCGGCGAGCATCGCGCGCAGCTCGGCACGACGGGGCACAGCATCACGGTCAAGGCCGGAACGGCGATCGGCAGCGGCATCATCGTCGACGGCGCGGTGCATCGGGGGGCGACCGCCGCCGCCGGGGACATCACGCACACCCGCATCGACGGCAGCGGCGACATCCCGTGCTCGTGCGGGAACACCGGATGTCTCGAGACGGTCGCCAGCGGCGCGAGTCTGGTGCGGCAGATGCGGGAGCGCGGATGGACGGAGGTCTCGACAACCGCGGATGTGCTCGCCCTGGCCCGCGACGCCGAGCCCGAGGCGACGAGCCTGGTCCGGACGGCGGGAACGCATCTGGGGCAGGCGCTGTCGGGCGTGGTGAACTTCTTCAATCCCCACGCCGTCTTCCTCACCGGCAGCATGAGCGCGTCCGAGCCCTTCATCGCCGCGGTGCGCAGCCGGGTCTACGAGGCGTGTCACCCCCTGGCCACCCAGCGGCTGCGCATCGAGGCCGCGCGCACCCGAGCGGACGCCATCCTCTTCGGCGCCGCGCGGTGGGCGCTGGACAACCTCGAGCTGCCGACCGCGCCGTGACCCGCGTCAGTCGGCGCGCAGGGTGAGCTCGATGACCGGCACGAGCACATCCGGACGGGTGACCGGAAGGTGCACGGTGAGCGTACCCTCGGCCTCTCCGGCCGGCGTCATGAGGTCGGCTTGCTGCGTCGGGTCGCTCACCGTCGTGCGCAGCCACGATCCGTCGTTGAGCAGCCGCGCATAGCCGACCTTGCCCGCCAGGCCCGGCAGATGCACGAAGCCCAGCGGCCACGAGAAGAGGTGGAGGTACAGACGGTCCCCGCGACGGGTGTACACGCCCTCCCGCGGCGGGCGGGCATCAGCGTGCCCGGCTCCGACGATGGCATCGCGGTGCAGGCGCATCCACTCCCCGATCTCCCGGAGCGTCCTCTCGTCGCGCGGCGCGATGGCTCCGCGGCCATCCGGGCCGACGTTCAGCAGCATGTTGCCGTCCATCGACACCGAGTCCGCCAGCATCTGGACCAGGAGGGTCGCGGGCTTCTGGTCCGTGTTGTCGCGGTGGTACCCCCAGGAGCCGTTCATCGTCTGACACGCTTCCCACACCAGAGGAACGCCGTCCCGGCTCAGCGGCGAGGTCGGCTGGTACTGCTCGGGTGTGACGAAGTCACCCGGGATGCCGAGCCTGTCGTTGACGATCATGTCCGGCTGCAGTTCCCGACAGAGGGCCAGCAGCCCCTCGGCGTCCCAGTCCTCGGGCGACTTGCCGGCGAGGCCGTCGCGCTCCTCGGGGTAGGTGAAGTCGAAGAACAGATAGTCGATCTCGCCGTAGCCGGTCAGCAGCTCCCGCACCTGACCGTGCAGGAACTCCCGGTAGCGGTTCATGTCGCGGTCGGCGTTCCCGGCGATCGCCTGGGGGTCATCGCGGCGGGGGTGATTCCAGTCGACGGTGAAGTCAGGGTGATGCCAGTCGATGAGCGAGTGGTACAGCCCGACGCGGAGACCTTCGGCACGCAGCGCGTCGACGTACTCGCGCACCAGGTCGCGTCCGCACGCGGCGACGGCGTTGAAGTCGCTGTGCGCGGTGTCCCACAGTGCGAAGCCGTCATGGTGCTTGGTGGTGAGCACGACATAGCCCATGCCCGTCTCCTTCGCCCGACGCGCCAATGCACGGGCGTCGAAGAGATCGGGATGGAAGTGGTCGAAGTACGGGCGGTATTCCGCGTCCGTCAGCTTCTCGTAGTTCTGCACCCATTCATGGCGCGCCGCCGCGCTGTACAGACCGAAGTGCACGAACATGCCGAACCGCGCTTCGTCGAACCATCGCCGTCGCATCGTCGCCTTCCTGTAGGGGTGCCCCTATCCTGCCACAGACATCGGATGTCTGAGAGCGGACGTGCGGCGAGGGAGATGCGAGGACGACCCGATCAGCGGGCGCGACCGAGCAGACGCCGCACAGGCGGGATGAGGAGCCCCGCTGCCAGGCCGACGGAGAGGGCGCCGACGAGCCAGGGCCAAGCGGGGGCCGGCGGAGCTGCCGCCGCGGCCGTCTTCTGAGCTGCCGTGACGCGCGCGGTGGCCGTCGGGCGTGGCGACGCGCTCTCCGATGGCGACGCCGCCGCCGTCGGGCTCGACGGCGCCGGCGTGGGAGGCGGCGCCGTCTCGGACGGCTGGGGTGCGGGGGCCGCCGGGGGCGGAGCCTCCGCAGGGGCGGCAGGAGCCGGAGCGGCGGGCGCCGGCTGGGGGGCGGCGGCAGGCGGCGCCGGAGCCGGCAGGCCGCTGCCCGGGTAGGTCGCGAAGACCTGCACGGCCCACGTCGTGCCGCCGGCGGCGATCAGCGCGACGCCGATGTCGGTGAACCCGCCGAGGATGTTGGCGCGGTGCCCGGGCGAATTCATCCATCCTTCGTGCACGGCGGCGCCGCCGGCGTAGCCCTGCGCGACATTCTCGCCCCAGCGCGTCCACCCGCCAGGGATCTGCTGACCCACCGACGGGTTGTGGCTGAGCGTGCCGCTCGAAGCCATCTGCTCGGCCCAATGCAGCGCGACGGCATCCAGCGCGCCGTTGCGGACGAGGCCTCCCAGGCCGTTGGCCGCGCGCGCGTCGTTCGCGAGCGCGACGATCGCACCTTCGTCGTACGCGGCCGCGGGCGCCGGGACGCCGCCGACGGCGACGAGCATCGCGAGCAGCATGCCGGCTACGAGGGACGCGAGCGACCGGCGCCCTGCAGGCGTCCGGCGGCTGATCTCGGGGGTCGTGGGCACCACGGGATCCTACGTGACGCCGCATGAGAAAGGGCCGTCCCCTTGTGGGGGACGGCCCTGGCCTGTTGACGGCGAGGATCAGCGCGCCGCGGAGCCCTCGACGTAGCCCTCGTCCTGCTGCTTCCACGCGAACAGCGCGCGCAGCTCCTTGCCGACCGCCTCGATCGGGTGCTGAGCCGCCTTCTCGCGCAGCTCGAGGAACTCCTTCGCGCCGTTGTCCTGGTCGTCGATGAACCGCTTCGCGAACGCACCCGACTGGATGTCGGCGAGGACCGCCTGCATGTTCTCCTTGACGTGCGGGTCGATCACGCGCGGGCCCGACACGTAGTCGCCGTACTCGGCGGTGTCGGAGACCGACCAGCGCTGCTTGGCGATGCCGCCCTCCCACATGAGGTCGACGATGAGCTTCAGCTCGTGGAGCACCTCGAAGTAGGCGATCTGCGGCTGGTAGCCGGCCTCGGTGAGGGTCTCGAAGCCGTACTGCACGAGCTGCGACACGCCACCGCACAGGACGGCCTGCTCGCCGAACAGGTCGGTCTCGGTCTCCTCGGTGAAGGTGGTCTTGATGACGCCGGCGCGCGTGCCGCCGATGGCCTTGGCGTACGACAGGGCCGTCTGCCATGCGGTGCCGGAGGCGTCCCGCTCGACGGCGATGATGTCGGGGATGCCGCGGCCCGCGACGTACTCACGACGGACCGTGTGGCCGGGCGCCTTCGGCGCGACGAGGATGACATCCACGCCTTCGGGCGCCTGGATGTATCCGAAGCGGATGTTGAACCCGTGCGCGAAGGCGAGCGTCTTGCCGGCGCTCAGCTTGTCCTTGATGCTCTCGTTGTAGATCGAGCGCTGGTGCTGGTCGGGCGCCAGGATCATGATGAGGTCGGCCCACTCGGCGGCGTCGGCCACCGACTTGACCTCGAAGCCCTCGTCCTGCGCCTTCTCGGTCGACTTCGAGCCTTCCTTGAGCGCGATGACGACCTCGACCCCCGAGTCGCGGAGGTTCAGAGCGTGCGCGTGGCCCTGCGAGCCGTAGCCCACGATCGCCACCTTCTTGTTCTGGACGATGCTCAGGTCGGCGTCGGCGTCGTAGAAGATCTCAGCCATCTTCGTTGTTTCTCCTTGTGTTATCCGGTCGTTGAGCGACACATCGACTCGCTTCGCCCGCTCGGTGCGGCTCTGCGCGCGACGGTTCGCTCCTGGTCTGTGGGGTCAGCCGCGCAGCACGCGCTCGGTGATGCTCTTGCCGCCGCGCCCGATGGCCAGCAGGCCCGACTGCGCGAGCTCCTTGATCCCGAAGGGCTCGAGCGCGCGCAGAAACGCCTCGACCTTCCCCTTGTCGCCGGTGACCTCCACCACGAGGGCGTCGGCTGCATAGTCGACGATCTGAGCGCGGAAGAGGTTCACCACCTCGAGTACGTTCGAGCGGGTCTGGTTGTCGGCGCGCACCTTGATGAGCATGTGCTCGCGCTGCACCGACGCGGTGGGGTCGAGCTCGACGATCTTAATGACGTTGACGAGCTTGTTCAGCTGCTTGGTCACCTGCTCCAGCGGCAGCTCCTCGACATCCACGACGACCGTGATGCGGGACAGGCCCGGCACCTCGGTCACACCCACGGCGAGGGATTCGATGTTGAAGCCGCGGCGGGCGAACAGCCCGGCCACCCGGGTGAGCAGACCCGGCTTGTCCTCGACCAGAAGGCTCAGCACGTGACTCGACATCTGTCAGGCCTCCTTGTCGAACGACGGGGCGTGGTCGCGGGCGTACTGCACGTAGCTGTTGCTGACGCCCTGCGGGACCATGGGCCACACCATCGCGTCAGCACTCACGACGAAGTCGATGACGACGGGGCGGTCGTTCGTCGCCAGCGCCGTACGGATCGCGGCATCCACGTCCTCTTCCTTCTCGACGCGCAGCGCGAGGCATCCGTACGCCTCGGCCAGCTTCACGAAGTCCGGGATGCGGACGGTGTCGTGTCCGGTGTTCAGGTCGGTGTTCGAGTGACGTCCGCCCAGGAACAGCGTCTGCCACTGGCGCACCATGCCCAGCGAGGAGTTGTTGATGATCGCGACCTTGATCGGGATGTTGTTGATCGCGCAGGTGGCGAGCTCCTGGTTGGTCATCTGGAAGCAGCCGTCGCCGTCGATCGCCCACACGACGCGGTCGGGGTCGGCCACCTTGGCGCCCATCGCGGCGGGCACGGCGTAGCCCATCGTGCCGGCGCCGCCGGAGTTGAGCCAGGAGTTGGGGCGCTCGTACTTGATGAACTGCGCCGCCCACATCTGGTGCTGGCCGACGCCGGCGGCGTAGATCGCCTCGGGCCCCGTCAGCTCGCCGATGCGGGTGATGACGTGCTGCGGCGAGAGGAGGCCGTCCTCCGTCGGCGAATATCCGAGCGGGAACTCGTCGCGCAGCCCGTCGAGGTAGGACCACCACTGGTCGATGTCCGGTGCGGTCCCGTCGGCCGCCGCGCGGAAGGCGGTCGCCAGGTCGACCAGCACGTCCTTGAGGTCCCCCACGATCGGCACGTCGGCGGTGCGGATCTTGGAGATCTCGGCGGGATCGATGTCGACGTGGACGACCTTCGCGTGCGGCGCGAACGCGTCGGCCTTGCCTGTGACGCGGTCGTCGAAGCGGGCGCCGAGGGCGACGATCAGGTCGGATTCCTGCAGCGCCAGGACGGCCGGCACCGTGCCGTGCATGCCGGGCATCCCGAGGTGCTGCGGGTGCGAGTCGGGGAAGGCACCGCGGGCCATGAGCGTGGTCACCACGGGCGCCTTGGTCGCCTCGGCGAAGGTGCGCAGCTCGTCCGCGGCCTGCGCGCGGATGACACCGCCGCCGACGTAGAGCACCGGCTTCTTGGCCTCGGCGATCATCTGCGCCGCGGCCTGGATCTGCTTGCCGTGCGCCTTGGTCACCGGCCGGTAGCCGGGCAGATCGACCTTGGGCGGCCACACGAACGGCGCCGACATCTGCTGCGCGTCCTTGGTGATGTCCACGAGCACAGGGCCGGGGCGGCCGGTGCCGGCGATCTCGAACGCCGCCGCCAGCGCGCCGGGGATGTCCTCGGCCCGCTTGACGAGGAAGGAGTGCTTGGTGATCGGCATCGTGATGCCGACGATGTCGGCTTCCTGGAACGCGTCGGTGCCCATGAGGTGGCTGAACACCTGCCCGGTGATGCACACCAGGGGCACCGAGTCCATGTAGGCGTCGGCGATCGCGGTGACGAGGTTCGTGGCGCCCGGGCCGCTGGTGGCGATGGCCACGCCGATCTTGCCCGTCGCCGCGGCGTACCCCTCGGCGGCGTGCCCGGCGCCCTGCTCGTGGCGCACGAGGATGTGCCGCACGGCCTCGTCGTCCAGGAGCGGGTCGTAGACCGGCATGATCGCTCCGCCCGGGATGCCGAAGACGTCGGTGACGCCGAGCAGATCGAGCGAGCGGACGACCGCCTGCGCGCCCGTGAGCACGGGCGCAGCGGCGGTGCGAGCGGGTGGCCGCGGGATCGCGGCGGCGGTTTCGGCGGGCATGGTGAGAATCCTCGATGTATCGGTCGGAGGGATGTCGGAAGCCGAGCTCAACCCGTGGTGGCGCCCTCCGCAGCGGAGCGCACGAGACGGGAGTACTTGGCAAGGACGCCACGGGTATAGCGCGGAGGAAGGGGCTCCCAGCCAGAGCGGCGGGAGCTCAGCTCGGACTCGTCGACGAGTAGGTCGAGGGAGCGAGCCGCGATATCGACCCGTATCAGATCACCATCGCGCACGAAGGCGATGGGACCGGCGTCCACCGCTTCGGGTGCTATGTGGCCGATGCACAGGCCGGTTGTGCCGCCTGAGAATCGTCCGTCCGTCAAGAGTAGTACATCTTTTCCGAGCCCAGCGCCCTTGATGGCGGCGGTGATCGCGAGCATCTCGCGCATGCCCGGGCCGCCCTTGGGGCCCTCATAGCGGATGACCACCACATCGCCGGGGTTGATCTCCCCCGCCTCCAGCGCATCCATCGCCGCGCGCTCGCGCTCGAACACCCGTGCCGGTCCCTCGAACACGGCGGCGTCGAAGCCGGCGGTCTTCACGACCGCACCCTCGGGAGCGAGCGAGCCGTGCAGGATCGTGATGCCGCCGGTCGCGTGGATCGGATCGTCGAAGCTGTGGATGACGGTGCCGTCCACCGGGTCGGGATCGAGGTCGGCGAGGTTCTCGGCCAGGGTCTTGCCGGTGACCGTGAGGGCGTCGCCGTGCAGCAGACCCTCGTCGAGCATCGCCTTCATGATGACCGGGATGCCGCCGTGGCGGTCGACGTCGTTCATGACGTACTTCCCGAACGGCTTCATGTCGGCCACGTGCGGCACCTTGTCGCCGATGCGGTTGAAGTCGTGCAGGCTCAGGTCGACGTCCGCCTCGCGGGCGATCGCGAGGAGGTGCAGCACGACGTTCGTGGAGCCGCCCAGCGCCATCGCGAGGGCGATCGCGTTCTCGAACGCCTCCTTGGTCAGGATGTCCCGCGTCGTGATGCCCTGGCGGAGCAGGTTCACGACAGCCTCGCCCGAGCGGTGCGCGAAGTAGTCGCGACGGCGGTCGGCCGACGGCGGGGCAGCCGAGCCCGGGAGGCTCAGTCCGAGCGCCTCGGCCACCGAGGCCATCGTGTTGGCGGTGTACATGCCGCCGCACGCGCCCTCACCGGGGGCGATCGCGCATTCGATGCGCTTGAGGTCGGCCTCGCTCATCTTGCCCGCGAGGCAGGCGCCCACGGCCTCGAACGAGTCGATGATCGTGACGTCCTTCTCGGTGCCGTCGCTCAGCTTGACCCACCCGGGGGCGATCGAGCCGGCGTAGAGGAAGACGCTCGACAGGTCCAGACGTGCCGAGGCCATCAGCATGCCCGGGATCGACTTGTCGCAGCCGGCCAGCAGGACGGAGCCGTCGAGGCGCTCGGCCATCATGACCGTCTCCACGGAGTCGGCGATGACCTCGCGCGAGACGAGCGAGAAGTGCATGCCCTCATGGCCCATCGAGATGCCGTCCGACACCGAGATGGTGCCGAACTGCAACGGGTAGCCGCCGCCGGCGTGGACCCCTTCCTTGGCGCCCTGCGCGAGCCGGTCGAGGCTGAGGTTGCACGGCGTGATCTCGTTCCAGCTGGACGCGATGCCGATCTGGGGCTTGTCCCAGTCCTCGTCGCCCATGCCCACCGCGCGAAGCATGCCGCGCGACGTCGTGGCTTCGATGCCGTCGGTGACGACGCGGCTGCGGGGCTTGATATCGATCGTGGCGCTGTCGGGTGCGGGGAACGACTGGGGCATTCTGGAAGTCTATTCCCGCTCGGCGGGTGCCTCTTGCGCCGCCGCTAGTGCCGCCGGCGAACCCGTTCGTCGGCGAGGTGCGACAGCAGCGCCGCCATCGCGGGGATGTCGGGGACGCTCACCGCTGCGGCCGTGGGCCCCGGCCCCACATGCACGCCGAGGTCATCGCCGCCGAGGCTCTTCAGCGCGTCCTCGTCGGTGACGTCGTCGCCGGCGAACAGCACGGCGGAGGCATCCGTCCTGGCGCGCAGCTCGGCGACCGCGGAGTCCTTGCCCTCGTGACGGAACGCGTACTCGACGATGTTGTGCCCGGTGCGGCGCCGCCATCGGGGCGCTTCGGCGGCGACGAGGGCGTCGACGATGCGGTTCGCCTCGTGCGCGTGCGCGGGCGTCGCCCGGCGCGTGTGGACGCCGAAGCCGAAGGTCTTCGGCTCGATCCAGACGCCGTCCAGATGCGCCGTCGCCTGCTCGGCGCGGTGCCGCAGCTCGTCGCGCAGCCGGACATCGGCGTCGTCCTCGCCATGACGCACCACGCCCTCACCCGGCATCCAGTACTCGGCGCCGTGCGAGCCGGCCAGGAGCACGGCGGAGTCGTCGTCGTGCTCGGCGATGACCCGCAGGTCGACCAGGCTGCGCCCCGACACGAGCGCCACGACCGTCGCGGGCGCCCCGGCCAGTGCCTCCACCGCGGCGCGAGCGGCCGGATGCATGCGGGCGTCCATCGGCTCGTCCTCGAGGGGCGACAGCGTGCCGTCGAAGTCGAGGGCCACCAGGAGCCGGTCGGCCGCCGCGATGCGCGCGACCGCCGCTTCGACGTCGCCCGCGGCGCCCGCGATCACGCGTGGACCTCCGCAGAGTTCCGCGTGTCGCTCTTGTGGCGCCTGGCGTCGTCGAGGGCGTCGAGGAAGGACTTGGACCACCGCGCGACGTCGTACTCCATCACGCGGCGGCGCAGCGCCCGCATGCGCCGCCCCTGCTCCGAGGGAGGCATCTCGATGGCGCGCATGATGGCGTCCTTCATGCCGTCGATGTCGTGCGGGTTGATGCGGATCGCACTCGGCAGCTCGTCGGCGGCGCCCGCGAACTCGCTGAGCACCAGCACGCCGCGATTGTCGATGCGCGAGGCGACGTACTCCTTCGCGACGAGGTTCATGCCGTCTCGCAGGGCCGTCACCAGCATGACGTCCGCCGCCAGGAACAGCGCCACCATCTCCTCGCGCGGATACGCCTGATGCAGATACCGGATCGCGGTGTGATCCATGGTGTCGAAGTCGCCGTTGATGCGCCCGACCGTCAGCTCGATCTCGTCGCGCAGCTGCACGTACGCCTCGACGCGCTCACGACTGGGGCTGGCCACCTGCACGAGCGTGACGTCGCCGACGTTGATGCGCCCGTCCTCGAGCAGCTCGCCGAACGCCTTGAGGCGATGGCGGATGCCCTTGGTGTAATCCAGTCGGTCAACGCCCAGCAGGATCTTCTTCGGGTTGCCGAGGCTCTCGCGGATCTCGGCCGCGCGCGCACGGATGTCCTCGCGCTGTGCGAGCTCGATGTAGGACGAGGCGTCGATCGAGATGGGGAACGCCTTCGCGAGCGCGTTGCGGGTCGTGCCGTCCGGTTCGGGGACGGTGATCCCGGACGCCTTGGTCGGGTAGCGCAGCTGTCGCCGCACCGCCCGGGCGAAGTTGCCGGCGTCGGCGACGCGCTGGAAGCCGATGACGTCGGCGCCGAGCAGGCCCTCGAGCACCTGACGACGCCACGGCAGCTGGGAGTAGAGGCCGTATGCGGGGAAGGGGATGTGGTGGAAGTACCCGATCGTCAGATCCGGCCGCGCCTCTCGGAGCATGCGGGGCACGAGCTGCAGCTGGTAGTCCTGCACCCACACCATGGCGCCTTCGGCCGCCACCTCGGCGGCGGCCTTCGCGAAGCGCTCGTTGACACGGACGTAGGTGTCCCACCACACCCGCCGGTACCGGGGCTCGGCGATCACGTCGTGGTACAGCGGCCAGAAGGTGTCGTTGGACATGCCCTCGTAGTACTTCTCGACCTCGTCGGCACTGAGCGAGACGGGAACGAGGAAGGTGCCTTCGAACTCGAACGGGTCCACCTCGACGTCGGCCTGCCCGGGCCAGCCCACCCATGCGCCATCGGCGCGTCGCATGACGGGTTCGAGGGCGGTCACCAGTCCACCGGGCGACCGGCGCCACCCGTTCTCGCCGTCGGCGTCCACGACGCGGTCGACGGGTAGGCGGTTGGCGACGACGACGAGTTCGGCCTGGGTCACACGGTCTCCTGAGCTGGCGGGGCGAGGTGAGCCCAGGCTAACAGCGGCCTCCCGCCCCTCCCCTGCCCTTGACGTCCGCCGCCGTCGATGTCAAGGGCACCCCGGCGACACGCCGCAGCGCTAGCGTGTGCGTATGCGCAAGTACCTCTTCGGCACCGGGCTGCTCACCGCGATCACGGGTGGGGTGACGCTCCTGCGGGGGCTGCGCGAGCATGAGCCGTTCACGTGGCGGACAGCGCTGGCGTGGGCGAGCTGGGCCATCTCGCTGGCCCTCGCCGTCGGCGCGATCGTCGACACGCGGCGTGCAGCACGCGGCGGGCTCATCGCGCACGACTCCCCCGTCCACGGCCGGGAGCAGAAGCTGCTCAAGCGCCGCGTCGAGGGCCGCCGCTAATCCAGCGTGATCTCGTAGTGCACGAAGCCCGTCGCCCGGGCGACTCTGTCGTACAGCGCGCGGGCGGGGGCGTTGTCGTCGGCGGTCAGCCAGTAGACCTTGGCGGCGCCGGTCCTCTCCGCCCAGGACCGCACGTGCTCGATCAGCGCACGCCCGGCGCCTGCACCGCGGGCGGAGCGGTCGACGAACAGGTCCTCGAGGTAGCAGTAGACGCCGGTGGTCCAGGTGGCGGAGTGTGTGAGCCAGTGCACGAGGCCGATCGCCCGTCCGTCGTCGAGGCGCGCGAGGGCGCCGTGCAGCTCCTCGTCGGCGACGACGCGCGCGAACGTCGCCTCGGTGACCTCGGGCGGCACCGTGGCCTTGTAGAAGGCGAGGTAGCCGCGCCACAGCTCGTCCCAGTCGCCGCGGTCGGCGGGGGTGACCCGGGTGATGGTCGTCATGGTGCGCCACCATACCCCGCGCCGCGCACCGCCGCCGTGCGGGTCACCGTGTGAGGATCAGCGCGTCGCCCTGACCGCCGCCGCCGCACAGCGCGACGGCGGCCGTGCCGCCGCCACGGCGGACCAACTCATGCACGGCGTGCACGACGAGGCGATTGCCCGATGCCCCGATGGGGTGGCCGAGGGCGATCCCGCCGCCGTGCGGGTTGACCACATCGTCCGAGAGGCCGAGTTCCGCCTGCGAGCGCACGACGACAGCGCCGAAGGCCTCGTTGAGCTCGACGATGTCGAGATCCGTAGGGGCGAGACCCTGCTTGGCGCACGCCTTCTCGATCGCCCGCGCGGGCTGGGAGTGCAGGGAGTTGTCGGGGCCCGCCACCTGACCGGAGGCGCCCACGACCGCGAGCACCTCCCAGCCGTTCTCATCGGCATGGGCGCGGGTCGTGAGCACCACCGCCGACGCGCCGTCGGAGATCTGGGAGGAGTTCCCCGCCGTGATCGACCCGCCTTGCGCGAACGCGGGACGCAGACCGGCGAGGGTCTCGACGGTGGTGTCGGGGCGGATGCCCTCGTCCCTGCTGACCACGACCGGATCGCCCTTGCGCTGCGGGATCTCGACGGGCACGATCTCGGCGTCGAAGAGCCCGTCCCGCTGCGCTGCCGCGGCGCGTTGGTGCGAGCGCGCGGCGACGGCATCCTGCGCCTCGCGGGTGACCTCGAGTCGCTCGTTGTGGCGCTCCGTGGACGCCCCCATGCTCTCGCGGTCGTACGCGTCGGTGAGGCCGTCGTACGCCATGTGGTCGAGCACCTCGATCGAGCCGTACGACCAGCCCTCCCGCGAGCCGGTGAGCAGGTGCGGCGCGCGGGTCATCGACTCCATACCCGCCGCGACCACGACGGTCGCGTCGCCGAACGCGATCATGCGCGCGGCGTCGATCACGGCGGTCAGCCCTGACAGGCACACCTTGTTGATCGAACCGGAGTGCACGCTCCACGGGATGCCCGCCCCCACGGCCGCCTGCCGCGCGGGGTTCTGGCCGGAGCCGGCCGGGAGCACCTGGCCGACGAGCACCGCGTCGACGGCGTCGGCGGGGACGCCGCCCCTCTCGAGCGCGCCCCGGATCGCGGCGCTGCCGAGCTGGACGGCGGTCAGCGGCGCCAGCTGGCCCTTCAGTCGCCCCTGCGGCGTGCGCGCGGCGGCGACGATGACGACGTCGTCGTGGTTCATGCCTCCACCTTAAGTTCGTCCAGGACGATGTGGACGCTGTCGGCCACGCGCAGCTCCGGCTCGGTCGCGGCGATCACGTCATCGATCGACACGCCCGGCGCGACCTCGACGAGCTCGAGCCCGCTGTCGGTCACGTCGATCACCGCGAGATCCGTGATGATGCGGTCGACGACCCCGCGCCCGGTCAGCGGCAGCGAGCACTCGCGCACGATCTTGGGACTGCCGTCCTTGGCGACGTGCTCCATGAGGACGATGACCTTGCCCGCGCCGTGCACGAGATCCATCGCGCCCCCGGGACCCTTGACCATCTTGCCGGGGATCATCCAGTTGGCGAGGTCGCCGCCGGCCGACACCTGCATCGCGCCGAGGATGGCGGCATCGATCTTGCCGCCGCGGATCATCCCGAAGCTCGTCGCGGAATCGAAGAACGCCGCGCCCGGCAGAGTGGTCACGGTCTCCTTGCCGGCGTTGATGAGATCGGGGTCGACCTGCTCCTCGGTCGGGTAGGGCCCGACCCCGAGGATCCCGTTCTCGGACTGCAGCACGACGGTGACACCCTCGGGCACGTGGTTCGGCACGAGCGTCGGCAGTCCGATGCCGAGATTCACGTACGCGCCGTCTGCCAGCTCGCGTGCCGCGCGGGCGGCCATCTCGGTGCGGCTCAGTGCCATGTCAGGCTCCTTCGGTCGGGCGGGAAGACGCGGACACGGTGCGCCGCTCGATGCGCTTCTCGATGTCGGGCCCCACCTCCACGATGCGGTGCACGTAGATGCCGGGCAGATGGATGCCGTCCGGGTCGAGCTCGCCCGGCTCCACCAGCTCCTCGACCTGTGCGATGCAGACGCGCCCGGCCATCGCCGCGAGCGGGTTGAAGTTGCGCGCCGACTTGTTGAAGACGAGGTTGCCGTGCCGGTCGCCTCGGAGGGCGTGCACGAGGGCGAAGTCGGTGACGATGGCCTCTTCGAGCACGTAGTCCCGTGCCGTGCCGTCGACGTCGAATGTGCGCACGTCCTTCACGGGCGAGGCGACCGCGACGCCGCCGGCTCCGTCGTAGCGCCGCGGCAGTCCACCCTCGGCCACCTGGGTGCCCACGCCGGTCTGCGTGTAGAACGCGGCGATCCCGGCGCCTCCGGCACGCAGCTTCTCGGCGAGCGTGCCCTGGGGAGTCAGCTCCAGCTCGAGCTCCCCCGAGAGGAACTGACGCTCGAACTCCTTGTTCTCACCCACATACGACGACGTCATCTTGCGGATGCGCTTGGCATTCAGCAGGATGCCCAGGCCCCAGTCATCGACCCCGCAGTTGTTGCTGACGATGCTGAGGTCTTTCGTGCCCTGCGCCAGCAGCGCCTCGATGAGCGCGATGGGGTTGCCCGAGAGCCCGAACCCTCCGACCGCCAGCGACGCCCCGTCGGGGATGTCGGCGACGGCCTCGGCCGCCGATGCCCAGGTCTTGTCGATCACGTGCCACTCCTTCGTTGCCGATCAAATCCATCCTGCCGCTTCCACCTGGCGAAGGCATCCGCCCTCTTGCCATCTGGAAGGGCGGTGCCGTAGCGTCCACGATATGGACAGCACCGCCCGATCGACGCGTCGCACGGTCCCAGGCGCCCAGTCGATCGCGCGCGCCGCGCACCTGCTGCGCCTGGTGACGTCGGCCGGCGCCGACGGCATGACGGTCGCTGAGCTGGCGCGGCGGTCCGACCTCACCCGGCCCACCGCTCATCGCCTTCTCACCGCTCTGCGCCACGAGGGCCTCGTCGATCAGGACGACCGCGCGGGCCGCTGGATGCCAGGGCCGGAGCTGTACCTCATGGGCACGGTCGCCGCCTCGCGGTACGACGTCACGGCGATCGCGCGCGACATCGTGCGCTCACTGGCGGTGCGCACCGAGGAGAGCGCGTTCCTGTCGGTGCGGCGCGGCGACGAGACGGTGTGCCTGCTGCGTGAGGAGGGCAGCTTCCCGATCCGCTCGTTCGTCCTGTCCGAGGGCGTCCGATTCCCGCTCGGCGTCGCCTCCGCCGGGCTGGCCATCCTGGCGTTCCTGCCACCTCACGATGTGGACGCGTATCTGGAGCGTCACCCGGAGCTCGGCGAGGACTGGGGCGGTGCGCACGCCGAGTCCCGGCTGCGCGCGCGGCTGCGCGAGACGAAGGAACGAGGCTACGCCGTCAACCCCGGTCTGATCGTCGAAGGCAGCTGGGGCCTGGGCGCCGCGGTGTTCACGCGCGAAGGCCATCCGCAGTGGGCGCTGAGCCTCACGGGCGTGCAGTTCCGTTTCGGGCCGGATCGGCTGCCGGAGCTGGGCCGCACGCTGCTCGCGCACGCGCACCAGCTCACGACGCGGATCGCCGCGAGCCGCTGACCGTCGGGACCGCGGCGAGCTCGGCGCGCACCACCTCCGCCACCACGCCCGCTCCACCGGGGCTCATCACGATCGTGTAGTGATTGAATCCGTCCACGCGCTCATGGACGATGCCGGGGTGCGCCGAGAGGACGCGCGCGAGGTACTCCGGCGCGTACAGGCCGGGCGGCTCGTCCTGGAGTCCCCGCGGTGCCGTCACGAGCCGGACGGGATGCCGCAGGTGCGTCAGGGCGTCCGGCAGGACGGTCCCGGCGTTCATGTCGACCGTGTCTTCCGCGGTCGTCTGGTAGCTGGTGGCCGGCCGCAGCGCCCCCTCGCCGTCGTCGACGAGGTCGTACTCGAGGTAGCGCTCGAGCTCCGGCGTCCAGGCGTCCCGGAAGGCGGGGTGGCGGCGCCAGAACTCCAGGTACTCCCCCACGTCGGCGAACCGCATCGACAGCCGCGCGGCGGTCGGCCCGAGCACGCCCGCCACGAGCGCGTCGGTGTCCAGTCCTGCAGGCACATCCAGCGGCATGCCGCCGTCGATCAGGACGAGCCGCGAGACGCGCTCCGGGTACAGGTGCGCGAACACGACGGCGACGAACGCGCCCATCGAGTGGCCGACGACGAGCGCCTGCTCGACGCCGAGGGCGTCGAGGGCAGCGGCGAGATCGGCCGCATGCGCACGCATGCCCGCAGAGCCCCGGAGGCCGTTGCTCGCGCCGCGTCCCCGGAGATCCGGAGCGATCGCCCGCACCCCCGGCAGGCGCTCGACGACGAGGGGCCACGCGAGGTGCGACGAGGTGACACCGTGGATCAGCAGGACGTCCTGCGCGGCGACGGCGGGAGGGTCGGGCTCCCAGACGGCGACCCGGAGATCGCCGCCGTCGACGGGCACGCCGACGGTGGAATAGCTGTGCGTCCGGGTCACCGCGCCGTCCATCCGCCGTCCATCGTGTACGACGCGCCCGTGACCATGCCGGCCTTGTCGGAGACGAGCCAGCCGGCGAGCGAGGCGACCTCGTCGGCCTCCACCAGACGCTTGATGGCCGTCTCGGTGAGCATGATCTTCTCGACGACTTCGTCCTCCGGGATGCCGTGGACGGCGGCCTGGTCGGCGATCTGCTTCTCGACCAGGGGCGTGCGCACGTACGCCGGATTGATGCAGTTGCTCGTCACCCCGTGGGGCGCTCCCTCCAGCGCGGTGACCTTCGAGAGTCCCTCGAGACCGTGCTTGGCCGAGACGTACGCGGACTTGAAGGCGCTCGCACGCAGTCCATGCGCGCTGGAGATGTTGACGATGCGCCCCCACCCTCGCTCGTACATCGTCGGCAGCGCGGCACGGATGAGAAGGAACGGGGATTCGAGCATGAGGCGCAGCAGCAGCCGGAAGGTGTCGGGGTCGTATTCCGTGATCGGGCTCACCCGCTGGATGCCGGCGTTGTTGACGAGGATGTCGACATCGAGCGTCAGGTCGTCGAGGGCCGAGGTGTCGGACAGGTCGACGACCCAGGCTTCGCCGCCGACGGCTTCCGCGGCCGCGGAAGCCGCGTCGCCGTTGAGGTCCGCGACCACCACGTGCGCCCCACGACCGGCGAACTCGTGCGCGCAGGCCAGCCCGATCCCGCTCGCGCCGCCCGTGACGAGTGCGCGCTTGCCGGCGAGGTCCCGATCGGTCATTCCTGCTCCTTCCGAGTGCCCGCGTCGCGACGGGGCGCGAGGGCGTTGTCGATGAGCCGGGCCATCCCCGCGAGGACGCGCGGGTCGAGCTCGGCGGGTGGACGGCCGTCCGCTCCGCGTTCCCACAGCAGGAAGCGCATGCCGATGAGCTCGCCCATGCCCATCAGCGCCCAGGCCGTGGTCTCGGGATCCAGTGCGCGATCGACATCGCCGGCCTGTTGCGCGGCTCGCAGTCCCGCTTCGTATCCCTCGACGATGCGGGTGTAGTGCAGTCGCAGCACCTCCGGCGAGACGAACTCGGCCTCGCGCACGACGCGGTACAGCGCCGGGTGCTCCGCGGTGAAGCGGAAGAACCCGGAGAAGCCGGCGCGCTCGGCCTCCAGACGCGAGGAGGCGCCGGCCATGGCCTCGGACATCGAGTGCCGCACGCGGCGGTTGAGGTCGATGACGAGCGCCTCGAAGATCGACTGCTTGCTGTCGAAGTACAGGTAGAACGTTCCCAGGCCGATGCCGGCCCGCTCTGTGATCTTCACGATGGAGGCTTCGTGGTATCCCTGCTCCGCGAAGACCGCTTCCGCCGCCTCGAGCAGGCGTCGCCTCGTCGCCTCGCCGCGCTTGGTCAGCGGCCGCCCTGTCGCCGGCGACACCAGCCCCTCTCCGTCTTCGACGAGCTCGTGGGGAAGACTCATCGCGGCACCTCCTTCGTCGACGCGCCGCGCGCCGCGGTGGCGCCTTCCGCCATCATCTCGCGCGCTCGCGCGCGCAGACGCGCGCGAGCGATCTTCTCGATCGTCGAGCGCGGCAGCGCATCGACGAACTCGACCCGGACCGGGACCTTGAACGCGGCGAGATTGCGGCGCGCGTGCGCGAGCACCTCGTCGCTCGAGAGCGCGGCGTGCGGCGCCGGGACGACGAAGGCGAAGCCGCGCTCGCCCCACACCGGGTCGGAGACGCCCACCACGGCGGCCGCCTCGATCAGCGGATGCAGGCAGAGGGCGTGCTCGACCTCCGCGGGCGCGACGTTCTCTCCGCCGGAGATGAAGATGTCCTTGAGCCGGTCGACGATGCGGAAGACGCCGTCGGCGTCGCGCGACACGACGTCGCCGGTGCGCAGCCACTCGCCGCTCATGGCCCGGGCGGTGGCGTGGTCGTCGTCGAGATACCCGGCGAAGACGCTCGGGCCCTTGACCCACAGCTCCCCGACCGCTTCACCTTCGAGCGTGAGGCCTGTCTCGGGGTCCACCACGCGCACCGACACGTAGGGGTAGGGCCGGCCGACCGCCCCGGACGCACGCTCTGCTTCGCCTGCGGGCTGATGGAGCACGTTGGGCGCCGCCTCGGTGAGACCGTAGCCCTGGGTGAGCGGGACGCCCCGCCTGGTCCACTCCTCCTGCAGCGAGGACGGCATGGTGGCACCGCCGACCAGGGCCAGGCGCAGCGAGGAGATGTCGGTGGCGGCCCAGTCCCGGTCGCCCGCCAGCATGCTGTACTGCGTCGGCACGCCCATCATCGCCGTCACGCGCCGGTCCTCGATCAGCCGGAGCACGCGAGAGGGATGGAACGACCGCTCGAGCACCACGGTGGCTCCCACCCACCAGGCCAGCAGCGGCTGGCAGTTCCACGCCGCGACATGGAACTGCGGAAGCATCGCCAGCACCACGTCCTCCGCGGTGAGCGGGAGGGCCTGCGCGAGGGCGAGGTTCGTCCAGAAGCAGTTCGCGTGCGTCAGGACGACGCCTTTCGGGGCGGCCTCGCTGCCCGACGTGAAGATCACCAGGAGCGGATCGTCGTCGCGGACCGGACGGCGCTCGCGCGGCCGCCGTGCGGCGGGAACGGATGCCTCGATGCCGGTCGTCCCCAGCACCGCGACGGCAGGCATCCGGTCCTCCGCGGCGACGGCCCGCAGGGCCTCGCCGGCGAGTGACGCGTGCTCGTCCTCGATCAGCACCAGGGCCGGGGCCGATCGCGACAGCAGATCGGCGAGCTCGCGCGGCGTGAGGCGCCACGACAGCGGCATGAAGGCCACGCCGGCGAGCGCGCATGCGAAGAAGGCCACGACATGATCGGTGGAGTTGCCTGAGACCGTGCCGATGCGGTCGCCGGGACCGTAGGCGGCGCGCCGGAGCTTCTCCGCCAGCTCGGTCGCGCGTCCGGCGAGCGTGGCGTAGTCCGTCCGGACGCCGCGGTCGTCGATGGCGGTCAGCTGCGGCGTCCGGGCGGCCCGGTCGACGAGCCACCGGCCGATCGTGTGCGGACCGTCCTCGATGTCGGGGGCGAGCGCCATGTCCCACGTCATGCGCGCAGCTCCGCGGGGGTCTCTGCGGGCTCGTCGGCGTCGTCGATCTGCTGCAGCAGTCCGCGCGCCTTCTCTCCGCGGCGACGTCGTCGAGCGGCATCGATGGTGCCGGCGATCCCGCCGGGAAGGAACATCACCACGAGGATGAACAGCACACCGAACAGGAACAGCGGCTCGGAGAGCGGCACCCGCAGCACATCGGGGAGGCCCGCGATCATCTCGGATCCGGCGAGGACCGTCAGGCGCTGGTCGAGCAGCGTGTAGAGCACGCCGCCGACGATCGCACCCCAGCGGAACCCCACACCACCGAGCACCACCATGACCAGGACCGTGATGGTGAGGTCGGCCGACACCGCGCGCGGCACCGTGCCGGACTGCAGCAGCATGTACGCCACGCCCGCGAGGCTCGCGAGGATCGCGGCGATGACGAAGACGACCAGCCGCACCCGGTACGGCGACAGGCCGAGGACGCGCACGCGCTGCTCGTTCTCACGGGTCGCCCGAGCGAGATGCCCCAGGCGCGACGTGTCGACCCACAGCACGACGAGGTAGACGACGACGAGGACGGCCAGCGCGAACCAGTAGAGGTTGCGCGTGTTGACCACGCCCACGAGGAAGTCCGGCACCTGGGCGGTGTTCAGACTCAGACCCTCCTCGCCACCTGTCACCTGCGAATTGCGTCGCACAAGCACCGAGCCGGCTTGCGCGAACGCGAGCGTGACCATGGCGAACGGGATGCCGGACACGCGCATCGACACCGCGCCTGTCACCAGGGCGATGACCATCCCGCCCACCAGCGCGATGAACACGCCGGGCCACAGCGGCACGCCGAAGTGCTCGAGCGCGATTCCGAGCCCGTACGCGCCGGCGCCGAAGTACAGCGCGTGCCCGAACGACAGCATCCCGCCTGATCCCAGGAGCAGGTTGTACGACAGAGCGAGGGCGGCGAACACCATGCACAGCGACAGCAGCGCCAGCGTGCCCGGCATGTAGGTCGGTGTCGGAAGGATCCCCGGGAGCGACAGGTTCAGCAGCGGCAGCACCGCCATGAAGACCACGAGGGCCGCGCCCATCAGGGCGGGCACGTGATGACGCAGGCTCACGCGCTGCGACGCGGACGCGGCGGTCATGCCTTCCTCCCCAGAAGTCCGCTCGGCCGCACCAGCAGCACCAGCGCGAGCAGGATCACGACGATGAAGTCACCGGTTCCGCCCAGATAGAAGTTGGCGAACTGCTGCAGGACCGCGACGAGCACCGAGGCGACCGCGGCGCCGGTGAGCGAGCCGAGCCCGCCGACCACCGTGACGATGAACGCGAAGATCAGCAGCGTCTGGCCCAGGTGCGCCGAGACGAAGGTCGAGTAGTGCATCGCGAGCACACCGCCGATGCCGGCCGCGGCGCCGCCGATCGCGAACACCAGCGTGAAGGAGCGCCGCACGTCGATGCCGAGCGCCGTGACCATCGAGCGGTTCTCGACCCCGGCGCGGATGATCATCCCGTAGCGCGTCTTCTGGAGGAACAGCACCAGTGCGACCAGGACGAGCAGGGCGGCGATCATGAGCACCCAGTAGGTGTTCGGAATCCGGGCGCCCAGCACCTCCGTCGTCTGCCGCAGCCACCCGGGCCCGGCGATGTGGATCGGGTCGGTGCCCCAGATGCCCTCGAAGAGGGCGACGGCGGCGAAGGACAGACCGACGGTGACCAGCACCTGCTCGATGTGCCGCTCGTACAGCGGACGGATGAGGACGAGCTCGGTGAGGGTGGCGAAGGCGGCACCGACCGCCGCCCCCACGAGGAGGGACACCGAGAACGAGCCCCATGAGTCCGTGCCGAGCGCCTGCGCGACGAGCCAGCCCGTGAAGGCGCTGAGAGTGAGGAACGCGCCGTGGGCGAAGTTCAGCACGTGCATGAGGCCGTAGATCAGGCTCAGACCGCTGGCGACGAGGAAGTACAGCGCGCCGAGGCCCACGCCGGTGATGAGAGTGAGGACGAGCGAGCTCATGCGGCCGCCTCCGTGTGGACGCCGAGGAGCCGTCGGGTGAGGTCCTCATCGTCGAGGATGTCGCGGGCCTTGCCGGTGTGGACCACCCGGCCGCCGGCGATCACGATGGCGTCGTCGGCGAGACGCCGCACGACCTCGAGGTTCTGCTCCACCAGGAGCATCGGCACGGTCTTCGACGCCTCCTGGAGGGCGCCGGCGACCTCGCTGACGATCTTCGGCGCCAGACCCTTCGTCGGCTCGTCGACCAGGAGGAGGCGGTTGTCGTTGATCAGCGCGCGCGCCACCGACACCATCTGCTGCTGACCGCCCGAGAGGGTTCCGGCCTGCTGGTCGCGCCGCTCGACGAGGTCGGGGAAGAGCTGGGCGACGAAGTCTCGTCGCGGTGCCTTCTGCCGCTCCGCGAGCGCGAGGTTCTCGGCGACGGTGAGCTTGGCGAACACCTCCCGGTCCTCGGGAACGTAGCCGACGCCGCGCCGCACGATGCGGTGCGTGGGCAGGCCGTCGATGCGCTCGCCCGCGAGTCTCACCTCACCACGGCGGTGGATGAGTCCGAGGATGCCGCGAAGCGTCGACGTCTTGCCCACGCCGTTGCGGCCGAGCACCGCGGTGATGCCGGTCGCCGGGACGTCTAAGGAGACGTCTTCGACCACCTGCTGTCCGCCGATGGTGCAGCGCAGGCCTCGGACGGTGAGGATGGGTTCGCCGGTGCTCATGCTGCCGCCGTCCCGAGGTACGCGCTCTGCACGAGCGGATCGTCCATGATCCGCTGCGGCGTGTCGTACGCGATGATGCTTCCGAAGTACATCACCGCGACCTTCTCGACCAGGCCCATGAGCACGTCGATGTGGTGCTCGACCATGAGGACGGTGCAGCCCTTCTCGCGCTGCATGTCGCGGATGTTCTCCACCAGCCCCGCGACGTCGCCGGACGCGACACCCGCCATGGGCTCGTCGAGCAGCACGATGCGCGCCTCGGTGGCCAGCAGCACCGCGATCTCGAGTTTGCGCTTGTCTCCGTGTGAGATGTCGCCGGCAGCGGCCTCGAGCTTGTGGCCGAGGCCGACGGCCTCGAGTTTGGCGATCGCCAGCTCTGTCGCGGCATCCGTCCTCCGAGGGAAGCGCAGCAGCGATCCGGAGCCGCCGAGCGCCACCTGCGCGGCCAGGCGCGCGTTCTCGAGCACCGACAGCTGCGGGAAGAGGCTCGAGGTCTGGAAGGTGCGCCCCAGTCCCGCCCGTGCCCGGGCGGGGACCGACGCCGTCGTGATGTCGTGGCCGTCCAGCAGGACCCGTCCGGCGGTGGGCCGGACGAGACCGGACACCGCGTTGAACAGCGTCGTCTTGCCGGCGCCGTTGGGTCCGATGACGCCGACGAGGGAGCCGGCGGCGACATCGAGCGCGACATCCTTCAGAATGGTCGCTCCCCCGATCTGCAGGCCGAGCGACTCGACCTGCAGTCGGGCGCCGCGACCCGCGGTCTCCGCTGCGGGGGTGGACGGGACAGTGGTGCTCATCGTCGGCGGAAGCTCCGGTTCACTCGGTCTCGGCCGGCGCGACCGCGTCGGGTGCGACGGTGTCGACGAGCTCCGGCACGAACGTGCCGCCGTCGGCGACGAGGCGGACCTGGTACATCTCCTGCAGCAGGGCGTGGTCGCTCTCGCGCACCGTCATCGTTCCCTTGGGTCCCTCGAACTCGAAGCCCTCCAGCGCCGACACCATCGCATCGACGTCGCCCTTGCCCTCCCTGATCGCGTGGACGATCATGACCGCGGCGTTGAACCCGTCCGGGCTGAACAGGTCGGGCGTGCCCCCGGCCGCCTCGATCGCCTCCACCATCTCGGTGTTGATCTCGTTGTCGGGGGCGGCCGGGAAGTAGTGGTTCAGGAAGTTGATCTTCTCCGAGGCCTCGCCGTAGGCACCGAACGTCGCGGCGTCGCCGAGACCGGTCACCACGGGGATCTCGTCGAGCACGCCCTGCTGGCTCATCGCCTGCCACATCGCGCCGGACGTCGCCCCTGCCCACGCGACGAACACGAGGTCCGGAGCGCCCGCCAGCACCTGCTGCGCGAACGGCGTGAACTCGGTGACGTCCTCCGCGACCAGCACGGAGTTCACCGTGGCTCCCTGACCGCCCAGGATGGCCTCGACGGCGGCCACGTTGCCTTGACCGAACGCGTTGTCCTGCGCGAAGACGGTGACCGTCTTGCCCTCGATGTCGTCGAGGAACGTTCCCGCCGTGGCGACATCCTGTGCGCTCTGGCGGCCGGAGCGGAACGTGTAGTCGTTGATGCCGGTGATCGCGTCGGCGGCGGCGGGGCCGGAGATGTAGAGCACCTTGTTCTGCTCCGCCTGCTCGGCCAGGGCCAGCGCGACGCCCGAAGAGGCGGTGCCCGCGATGATGTTGACGCCCTCGCCGATGAGCTCCTTTGCGGCCGTCACCGCCTTGTCCGGGTCTCCCGCATCGTCGCGGTACTCCACGGCGATGGCGGTGCCGTCGACCTCGCCCGTCCCGTCGGTGGCGTAGTCCAGACCGACCTTGAAGGCGTCGAGGTACTGCTTGCCGTAGCCGGCCAGCGGGCCGGACTCGCTCGTGACCACCCCGACGGTGACCTCAGCCGGTCCCTCGCCCTCGGTGGACTCGCCGCCCGGTGTCGTCGTCGGCGCGCAGGCCGCCAGCGCGAGAGCGGCCGTGACGGCCACAGAGCCCAGGAGCAACTTCTTCGTAACCCGCATGTGCGTGCCTTTCGCCATTGGAAGGTGATGGGTGCCTCTCGGCAGACGGACCTGAGATCCGATTCAGGTATTCGCAATCTAGACACCGGGCAGCTCGCGGTCAAGTCGGCGCACGAGCCCCGTGAGCCCGCGGTACTCCGACCGCGATGCCGTCCCGCGCACGCGCAGTCGCTCCCGGACGACCCGGGAGCGACTGCACGTTCTTGCACGTTGTTCGGACGACGGCGACCGCGCTCAGGCGACCTGGAAGGACGGCACCTCGTCGATCGAGGTGTACACCGGGATGCCCCGCTCGCGCGCGAGGGCGACATCCTGGTCGGCGCCCCGCGACGCTCCCGGCAGGCGCAGCACCGCGTCGCAGTGCTGCAGCAGCCGCTCCGCAGTGGGATACATGACCCTCTCTGCGAAGGGGTCGAGCACGTCGTGCCCCGCGCTCTCGAGGACCGGCAGGGCCACCCACTCGCCGATCATCGGGATGTGCCCGCGCTCGAAGATCGGCCAGGCGGCCTCCTCGAGCCGCCGCAGGTTCGCCGCCATCCGATCGCGGTCGTCGTCGGTGCCGGACCGGTAGGGGCCGGCGATGAGAATCAACATCGGTTTCTGCATGGTTCTGCACGTTAGCACACGATGTATGCTCATGGTGTGCAAGAACAGGAACGGGCGCTGAGCGCCGAGCGGAAGGAAGCGCTGCTTGCGACGCTCACCCGGGAAGGAAAGGTCGTCGCCAAAGATGCCGCGCGCACGCTGGGCGTCTCGGAGGACACGATCCGTCGAGATCTGCGAGAGCTGGCCGCTGCGGGGCTGTGCCGGCGCGTCTACGGCGGCGCGCTCCCCCTGCCGGCTGCGCAGGCGACGTACGACGAGCGGACCACGCTGAACATCGACGGCAAGGCGCGCGTCGCCGCAGCCGCTGCCAGGCTGATCCAGCCGGGCATGACCTTCGTGCTCGACGGCGGCACGACGGCGCTTCGTGTCGCGCGTGCGCTGCCGGACGACCTCGTGGCCACGGTCGTCACGCACAGTCCGACGGTCGCCGTGGAGATTCTCGCGAAGCCCCGCATCGAAGCGGTGCTCATCGGAGGACGCATCCTCCGCCACTCCGTGGTGGCCTCGGGAGCCGCAGCCGTCGAGTCGGCCATGGGCATCAACGCCGATCTCTTCCTGATGGGCGTCACGGGGGTGAGCGCCGAGTTCGGCCTGACCACCGGCGACTACGACGAGGCCGTCGTCAAGCGCACCTTCGCCGAGCGCAGCGCCGAGACGTTCGTGCTGGCCAGTTCGGAGAAGATCGGGGCGGCCTCGCCGTTCCTCGTACTCCCGCTCGATGCCGTCGCCGGCGTCGTCACCGATGCCGACGACAGCCCGGTGCTGTCGTCGGTCGGCGAGCGTGCGCGCCTGATCCGCGCGTGACGGCTCGGACGCCGGTGACGGCGAAGGCCCCCTCGCACGGACGCGGAGGGGGCCTTCCCGGATGGTGCGCCCCCAGGGACTTGAACCCTGAACCCACTGATTAAGAGTCAGTTGCTCTGCCGATTGAGCTAGAGGCGCATGGTCTGCGACGAGGCGAACCGAGGGTCAACATTAGCATCACGATTGCTCCACCGGAAATCGAGCCCGCCCGCGGCGGTTATCCTGGAGCGCGTGACCTCCCCCGCCCCCGTGACGCCTTTCGACGCGCCGTTCGACGGGGATCTGCGGGACGACCTCGACTTCGCGCTCCGCTTGGCCGATGCGGCCGACGCGGCCTCCATGGCGCGCTTCGACGCGGCCGACCTGGACGTGCGCACCAAGGCCGACGCGACGCACGTCACCGAGGCGGACCTGGCGACCGAGCGCGCGATCCGCGCTCTGCTGGAGGTCGAGCGCCCGGGCGACGGCGTCTTCGGCGAGGAGTACGGCGTGACCGGCGACTCCCGCCGCCAGTGGATCATCGACCCGATCGACGGCACAGCGAACTACCTCAAGGGCATCCCGATGTGGACGACCCTGATCGCCCTGGCGATCGACGGCGTTCCCCGTGTCGGCGTCGCCAGTCAGCCGGCGATCGGCCGTCGCTGGTGGGCCGCGACCGGTCTGGGCGCATGGACTGACACACCGTCGGGCTCACCGCGCCGTCTCGCCGTCTCGGCGATCGACAGGATCGAGGACTCGAGCGTGAGCTTCCAGAGCATCGGGCAGTGGCGGGATGCCGGAAGACTCGACGCGCTCGAGCGACTCACCGCGGCGGTCTGGCGTGATCGCGGCTATGGCGACGCGTGGCCGTACATGCTTCTGGCCGAAGGGCGCCTCGAACTGGTGGCCGAATTCGATGTGAAGGAGTACGACATCGCCGCGCTCGTTCCGATCGTGACGGAGGCCGGCGGGCGCTTCACCTCGTTCGAGGGCCGAGACTCGCTGTCGGAGCGCTCCTCCCTGGCCACGAACAGGGTGCTGCATGACTCGTACCTTCGCCTGCTCCACTCCGCTTGACCTCCGTCTCCCTCCCCCGACCTTCCCGGAGTTCCCCGATGCCCGCTCTCCGCTTCCGCGCCGGCGCTGTCGCCTTCGTCATGCTGACGGCCGCGCTCCTGACCGCGTGCTCCGGGTCTCCGCAGGCCGAGCCGCAACACACCCAGGCGGCGCCGGCTCCCACGGCTCCTGAATCAGAGCCGACGCCGACGCCGACCGCGGAACCGGCGTCGACCGGCGATCCGACGTGCGAGACGCTCATCGGTCCTTCCGTCGTCGCCGACTTCGAGAGCCTCGGCTGGACATCGCAGGCGGAGCCCTTCTACATCGGCAGCCTCGAGGTCGTGGACGGGCTGCAGTGCGTGTGGGCGGACTTCGACGGACCCGCGGGCGACCACGGTCAGATGTTCGGATGGGCGCAGGTCTCGTCGGATGAAGCCGAGCCGGCGCAGGCCGAGCTGATCAGCCAGGGCTGGATCCGCGAGCAGGCCCCCGAGGGCGTGTACGTCACCGAGAGCCCCGACACCCGCATCGCGACGGACGACGACGGCTATGGCATGACCTACCTCTTCGGGGACGGGTGGGTGAAGCTGGCCGACACCAAGCAGGGCCTCCTGCTCATCGAGTGGCCGAAGCCCTGACCGTGTAGGTGGCCCGCGCTACGGTTCCGACCATGGCGGAACCGATACTCGCGTGGTGGGCGCGCCGCCAGTTCTCCAAGAGCGCCGACGTGCCCTATCCCGTGGGCGCCTATCGGGAGGCGTGGGCGTCCTACCCGGTCCTCATTCGGCAGTATCACCCCGACCTCAACGCCGGGATCGTGCTGAGCCAGATCCCGCCCGCCGCCGACGTGCTGTTGCTGTGGCAGTGCGATGCCGGCCACACGTTCGTCGCGACGCCCGCCGAACAGCGCGCACGACCCGCGCGAGGACGACGACGCTCCGATTGGTGCCCCGACTGCTCGGCCCTGGCGAAGCCGGCGGCCATGCGGAGCGGAGCGCTGCCACGCGCCAAACGCGTGACCTCGACTGTGGCGCTCCGCTCCCGGACGCCCGATCTCCCCGTCGGGGCATCGTTCGCGAGCGAGTGCGCGCCACGGCCGGCCTCGGCCGCCGAGGCCGCGCTGCGGGCGGCGCTGTTCGACCGCCTCTCGCTCACCACCGGCTGCAACGCCGTGCGGATCGCCCGCCCTTTCTTCGATCATCTGGAGGTCTGGCCCGACATCCTTCTGCCCGAGCTGCGCATCGCCGTGGAATACGACAGCACCGGCAGGCACGGTCTCGAACATGTCGGCAAGCGGGAAGAAGCGGATCGCCGGAAGGACCGCGCCCTGCGCGCCGCACGGTGGGAGGTGGTGCGCGTGCGCACGGGCAGGCTCGAGAAGCTGGGTCCGTACGATGTGCAGGCATCCGGGGTGAGTCGGCGGACCGTGGATCGGCTGATCGACGCCTTCCGCGACGTCCGCGGGCCCTTGCTGCTGGATGCCTACCTGCGGGCGTGACCGCCCCGAAGCATGCAACACGACGGGTCGGTTGTCAACGGCGCCGTCCGGTGACGGGCCGCATGGTGGCATGGAGCAGAGCGAAAGGAACTCCATGTCGCACGAAGCATTCCCCAACACCGGACCCGACTCGACGCACGCGGACTCGGGAGACCCGAACCGCGACCGCGCGGACCTGGCAGAGCAGGCGCCGACTCAGGCCGACGCCGAGACGATCCGCGAGCACACCGAGCAGCAGATCGCCGGCGAGGACGAGGCCGGCACCGACGCCGACGCCGCGCGCACCTGACGGGGGCGGATCAGCCGGTTCGTCGGTCCCGGACGGCGCCGCGTAGGCTCGGATCCCGTGGCAGCCGGTGCAACGATCCTCACCTTCGGGCTCCAGTTGGCCGACGTCGACCGGGGCGTCTACGAAGACGTGTCGCTCCGCGTCGCCCGGCATCCGTCCGAGACCGACGCGTTCCTGATCACCCGGGTGCTCGCGTACGCCCTCGAGTTCGAAGAGGGCATCGCCTTCAGCGAGGGCATCTCGACGACCGACGAGCCGGCCGTCCTCGTGCGCGATCGCACGGGGCGGATCACCGCGTGGATCGAGGTGGGCGCTCCGGATGCGTCACGTCTGCACCATGGCAGCATGCAGTCCGAGCGCGTCGCGGTGTACACCCATCGCGACCCGGCCAAGGTGGCGGCGCTGTGGTCCGGCAAGCGGATCCATCGCTCCGACGAGATCACGCTGCACAGCTTCGATCCGGGGTTCGTGGATGCGGCGACGAACGTGCTGGGGCGCCGCAACACCATGGTCCTGTCGATCACGGAGCGCCGGATCTACCTGGACCTGAACGGGCGCAGCCTGGAGTCGGCGATCGTCGACCATCCGGTTCCCTAGCTCACGACGCGACCGCGCCGTCATACCGCGCACGTGCCGCAGCGATGTCGGCCTGATGGGCTTCGGTCCACGACACCAGCGCGAGAACGGTCGTGTTGAGGCTGCGGCCGAGCTCGGTCAGCGAGTACTCCACGCGCGGCGGAACCACCGGATGCACCGTCCGTGACACCAGGCCGTCCCGCTCCAGCTGCCGGAGCGTCACTGTCAGCATGCGCTGGCTCACGCCGTCGACGAGTCGCAGCAGCTCGGTGAACCGCAGGGTGCCGTTCTCGAGCAGGGCCATCACCAGCAGCGACCACTTGTCGGCGATCCGGTCGAGGATCTGCCGCACTTCGCAGTCCTCGCGCGCGTCCCACTGGAAGGGATCGTTCAGCATGTCGGTGACCTGGCAGGAACCGAGGTACTCCGAAGTGCGTACTTCCGCCATGCCGCAATGATGACGCACGATGCTGCCACGCACAAGAAGTAACCCAGTTCCGGAGAAGCACCGTGCCCAGCACCGACACCGTCCCACTCTCGCCCGGCGTATCGCTACGTGGACGCGGCATCCTGCTGCTGATCACGCTCTGCGGCGCCGCTTTCCTCGAGGGCATCGACGTCGCGATGTTCAACGTCGCGCTCCCCGTCATCCGCGCCGATCTCGGATTGGGCACGACGCAGCTCCAGTGGATCCTGAGTGCGTACGTCATCGCGTACGGCGGGTTCATGATCCTCGGCGGCCGGCTCGGCGATCGGCTCGGCCGGCGGCGGGTCTTCCTCGTCGCTCTCGCGGTGTTCATCGCGTTCTCGCTGGCCGGCGGGGTCGCGGGAGAGGGCTGGATGCTGGTGCTCGCGCGCTTCGCCACGGGGGTCGCAGCGGCGTTCATGATGCCCGCCGGACTTGCCATCATCACGACGAGCTTCGCGGAGGGCGCCGCCCGCAATCGAGCTGTGCTGATCTACTCCGGAATCGGCGCCGCCGGCTTCTCGCTGGGCCTGGTGGCGGGTGGCCTGCTCACGGCGATCGGCTGGCGCTGGGTGTTCTTCGCACCGGTGGTGCTCGGCGCCGGGATCCTCGTGGGCGCGCTCGCGCTTCTTCCCCGCGATCCCGGGGACAGGACCGACGTCCCGGTGGATGCCGCCGGCGCAGTGTCGCTGACGGCGGGGATCGTCCTGACGGTCCTGGCTGTCGAGCAGGCGTCGCATGGTGCCGCCGCCGCGGTATGGGCCGCGGCGGGAGCGGTCGCCGCCCTGCTGATGTTCGGCCTGCGTCAGCGCCGGAGCCGCGCACCGCTGATTCCGACGACGTTCCTCCGCTCACGCGCGCTCCTGCGCGCCTACGTCGGCGCGGGCTCCCTCGCCGCGGGATTCATGGGCTTCCAGTTCATCGTGGTGCTGTACCTGCAGGAACTGCGAGGGTGGACCGCCCTGCAGGCGGCGCTCGCGATGGTGGTGCTCGCGATCGATGCCGTTCTCGCCCCGACGGTGACTCCCCGGCTCGTCGCCCGGTTCGGGACCTGGCCTGTGGCGGTGGGAGGGCTGGGGTTCGCCGCCCTCTCCTATCTGCTCTTCCTGCCTGTGGCGCCGGACTGGACGTACGCGCTCATGTTCCCGAGCTTCCTCGCGCTGGGTCTGGCGTTCACGCTCGCGTACGGGCCGCTGACCATTGCGGCGACGGACGGCGTGGCCGACGAGGATCAAGGGCTCACGAGCGGCATCCTCTACACGTTCTTCCAGTTCGGCGCGGCGCTGGGTCTGGGGGCGACGAGCGCGGCGCTGACGATCGCGGCCGCGCTCGAGCCGATCGATGCGTACCGCGCCGCGCTGCTCGTGCCGCTGGCGTTCGCCGTCCTGGGAATCATCGCGGCGCTCCTCTGGCAGCCGCGTCGGCGCGCGGACTGACGCGACGAAAGAAGAAGGGCCCGGCCGCGTCGATGACGCAGCCTGGGCCCTTCTCGGTGACAGCGGCTGGTGGAGATGGGGGGAATCGAACCCCCGTCCATCGCTGAGATACTGCGGCTTCTCCGGGCGCAGTCTGTGCAGACGTTCTGCTCGGCCCCGACTCTTGTCACAGACACCTGAGTCGACGGGCCCAGCCTGAAAGAGTCCCGCGCGGCGTTCAGGCACCGACGCGCAGCAAGATCCCTAGATGACGCCAGGAACCGTGTCGGGATCACCCACGGACTGACGGACTATCGGACTCGCTTAGGCAGCGAGGGCGAAGTCAGACTGCTGCTTATTGGCAGTTATTGGTTCGCAGGGAGCGTTCACGAGATAACCCTGCATCCTCGGCCCGCTTCACGCAGATTCGCAGGCGATGTCGAAACCGATCATCCCCGTGAGCCTTCGTGCGAAGGACCGCTGTCACACTGTGGAGTTGTCACAACTCGGCGCCGAAGCATCCGAGCACATCAGGATACAACGGATGCCGCGGGGTCGCCATTCCCGTCCTCGGGGCGGAATCCTCGTGCAGGTGGCCGGGGTGCGTAGAGTCGGCGTCATGAGCGATGTGGTCATCACCGTCCGAGGCGAGCACGAGGTGCGGATCCCGCCCGAGCGCGCGGTGGCGCACCTGACCATCCGGGCGGAGGATCGCGAGCGTGGGGCCGTCGTCGAACGCATGGCGGCCCTCGCCGAGCCCGTCCGCGAAGATCTCGCGTCGCGGGCCGAGGCCGGCACGGTGATCGAGTGGACGAGCCAGCGGGTCACGGTGTGGTCGGAGCGTCCGTGGAGCCCCGAGGGCCGGCGGCTCGCGCCGGTGCATCATGCGAGCGTCGACGTCACGGCGACCTTCTCCGACTTCGCCGTGCTGTCGTGGTGGGCGGGCGACGTCGCCGAGCGAGACGGGGTGCAGCTGACGGGAATCGACTGGCGACTGACGCCCGAGACGCGCGCCGCGGTGGAGCGGGACGTCGCGACGCAGGCGGTCGGCGTGGCGGTCACCCGGGCGACCGCGTACGCGGGAGCGCTGGGCCTCGCGGATGTGGCGCCTCTCGAGGTCGCCGATGTCGGACTTCTCCGTCATGACAGCGCCGAGGCATCCCCCACCCCGCGCATGCTCATGGCCCGAGCGTCCTTCGCGAGCGAGAGCGCCGATGCGCCGGCGGTGCAGCTGCAGCCGGAGGACATCGTCGTCGCCGCCGCCGTGGAGGCGCGGTTCACCGCGCGCTGAGCGCTACTCCCCCAGACGGTTGCGGGTGCGCATGGCGCGCTCGGCCTCGCGCTTGTCCTCGCGTTCGCGGATGGTCTGGCGCTTCTCGTACTCGCGCTTGCCCTTCGCCACCGCGATCTCGACCTTCGCGCGCCCGTCGGAGAAGTAGAGCTTCAGCGGCACGAGGGTGTACCCGCCCGCGGAGATCGCATGGGACAGCTTGACGATCTCCTCCTTGTGCAGCAGCAGCTTGCGGGTGCGCTTGGCGGAGTGGTTGGTCCAGTGGCCCTGCGCGTACTCGGGGATGTGCACGGCATCCAGGAACGCCTCGCCGCCGTCGATGTACGCATAGCCGTCGGTGAGATTCGCCCGACCCTCGCGCAGCGACTTCACCTCGGTGCCCGTGAGCACGAGACCTGCTTCGTAGGTCTTCTCGATGTTGTACTCGTGGCGCGCGCGACGATTGGTCGCGACGACCTTCTCACCGCGTTCCCGGGGCATGATCTCTCCTCGCTGGATGCCGCATCCGAGGCGGCAGCCTGTCAGTCTACCGCGGCGGGCGGACGGGGCGGGAACCGGGGGCGGATGCTACGCGCGCAGCCAGCGACGAATGGCGAATCCCGCCGACAGCGCGGCGAGGACGACGCCGACGAGGATCAGCACCGGCACGACGAGCCATGCCTCGCCCATGCCCACCCACGTCGTGACGAACTCGACGCGTGTCCGCAGGTATCCCGCTACGCCGAAGTGCACGCCGGCGAGCACGGCCCCGCTGGCCAGCAGCGATCCGATGAGCGCCGCGAACACGCCCTCGAGGATGAATGGCGTCTGGATGAACCGGTTGGACGCTCCGACGAGGCGCATGATGCCGAGCTCCCGCCGGCGCGCGTAGGCCGACAGGCGGATCGTGGTCGCGATCAGCAGCACGGCTGCGATCAGCATGAGTGCGGCGATGCCGACGGCGATGTAGGTCGCGATGGTGAGCGCGGAGAAGAGCGGCTCGAGGTACTGCAGCTGGTCCTGCACCTCCTCGACGCCGTCCGTTCCGGTGAACGCCTCGATGATCACGTCGGACTGGCGCTGATCGACGAGGTTGATCCAGTAGGTCTGGTTGAGCTGGTCGGGCGTGATGACGCTGGCGTAGTCCTCGCCGAGCAGCTCGATGACGTTCTGGTACGCCTCCTCGCTGTTCTCGAAGCGCACGTCGCGGATGAGCGGCGAGAGCGCGGGACCATCGAGCTTCTCCTGCACCGCGTCCAGCTGCTCCTGCGTCGCCACGCCGTTGGCGCACGTGGGCGACTGCGAGATGTCGGTGCACATGTAGATCGCCACCTGAGCGCGGTCGACCCAGAAGTCGCGCATGGTGCCGATCTGCATCTGCATGAGGATCGCGGCGCCGACGAACGTCAGCGAGACGAACGTGACGAGGACGACGGACACCACCATCGAGACGTTCCGGCGCAGTCCGGTGAACGCCTCCGACAGGATCAGTCCCAGCCTCACGAGGTCGGCCCCACTTCGTCGTCCCGATCCTTCTTGCCCAGACCCAGCCGGTCGGCGAGGCCCAGTTCGGCGACATCCAGCTCGAGCGCCTCGACGACCGGGATGGGGTTCGTCTGAGACGTCGGCGGCCGCGGTGCAGGCTCCGGCGGTCGCCCGGCGGACGTGCGGGCGGCGTCATGCGTCGGCTGAGCGGTCGGCGCCTGCTGCGGTGCGGAGACCGGGTCCGGAGACGACGGGCGGGAGCCCGTCGATGCGGCAGGTCGGGTGACGGGCCGAGCGGGAGCTGGCTGCGCGGACGCGGGGCGCGGGTCCTCTGTCTCGGTCTGCCGCGCGAGTGCCGCGGCGGACTCCGCGGCCGCCGCCTGCGTCGCCTCGGCCACCTGCTCCTGGATCTCGGACTCGGCGGCGATGCTCGCGGCCGAGACGGCGGCGTCGACCACTTCAGGCTCGACCGTCCCGGTCTCGACGATCTCGCGGTGCAGTTCGAGCACCGCGGTGAGGGCGGCGACGGCGGCGGCCCCACGCTCGGGCTCGGGTGCGAGGCTCGGGATGCTCGAGGTGTCGCCGTAGCCGCCGTGACGCTCGTCGCGGATCATCTCGCCGTGCCGCAGCTCGATCACGCGGCGCTGCATCTGGTCGACGAAGCCGGCCTCGTGCGTGGCCATGACGACCGTGGTGCCGTTGGCGTTGATGCGCGAAAGCAGCTGCATGATGTCGACCGAGGTCGCCGGGTCGAGGTTTCCCGTGGGCTCGTCGGCGAGCAGCACCTGGGGCCGATTCGCGAGCGCCCGCGCGATCGCGACGCGCTGCTGCTCACCGCCGGACAGCTCGTGCGGGAAGCGCTTCTCCTTGCCGGCGAGGCCCACGAGCGCGAGCACCTCCGGCACCGCCTGCTGGATGAAGGCGCGCGACGATCCGATCACCTGCAGCGTGAAGGCGACGTTCTGGAAGACGGTCTTGGTCGGCAGCAGCCGGAAGTCCTGGAACACCGCGCCGACGTGGCGGCGGAAGTACGGCACCTTCCGGTTCGACAGCGAGCGGAGGTCGCGCCCGAGCACGACGACGCGGCCCTCGCTGGGGGTCTCCTCCCGCAGGATGAGCCTCAGACACGAGGACTTCCCGGAACCCGAGGCCCCGACGAGGAAGACGAACTCCCCCCGTTGGACTTCGAAGTCGACATTGCTGAGGGCGGGTCTCGAAGTGCCGCGGAAGCGCTTCGTGACGTTCTCGAACCGGATCATGGCCTATCGAGCCTAAGCGGATGCCTCGTGGCCGGGTTCAGCGACACCCCGGCAGCGGCATCCGGTCAGTCGTCGTCGTCCTTGCGCTTGCGCCACCGGATGCCGGCGGCGATGAAGCCGTCGAGATCGCCGTCGAACACCGTCGCCGGGTTGCCGACCTCGTGACCGGTGCGGAGGTCCTTGACGAGCTGCTGGCCGTAGAGGAAGTACGAGCGCATCTGGTCGCCCCAGCTGGCGGTGATGGTGCCGGCGAGCTCCTTCTTCTTCGCCGCCTCCTCCTCGCGCTTGAGCAGGAGCAGGCGCGTCTGCAGGACCCGCATCGCCGCGGCGCGGTTCTGGATCTGCGACTTCTCGTTCTGCATCGACACGACGATGCCGGTGGGGATGTGCGTGATGCGCACGGCGGAGTCGGTCGTGTTGACCGACTGCCCGCCGGGGCCCGACGAGCGGAAGACGTCGACGCGGATGTCACCCTCGGGGATGTCGACTTCGACGGCCTCCTCCATGACGGGGATGACCTCGACGGCGGCGAAGCTCGTCTGCCGCTTGTCGGCGCCGCCGAAGGGGCTGATGCGCGCGAGACGGTGAGTGCCCGCCTCGACCGAGAGGGTGCCGTAGGCGTACGGCGCGTCGACCTCGAAGGTCGCGGACTTGATGCCCGCACCCTCGGCGTAGGAGGTGTCCATCACCTTGACGGGGTACTTGTGGCGCTCAGCCCAGCGAAGGTACATGCGCATGAGCATCTCGGCGAAGTCCGTGGCGTCGTCACCGCCGGCGCCGGAGCGGATCGTCACGACCGCCGCGCGGTCGTCGTACTCGCCGTCGAGGAGGGTCTGCACCTCGAGCTGGCCGACGATGTCTTCGAGCTCTGCGAGCTCGCGGCGGGCCTCCTCGGCGGAGTCCTCGTCGTCCATCTCGTTGGCGAGCTCGACGAGGACGTCGAGGTCGTCGAGCCGCTGCTCGATGTCGGTGATGCGCTTGAGCTCGGCCTGCCGGTGGCTGAGGGCGCTGGTGACCTTCTGCGCCTTCTCGACGTCGTCCCACAGATCGGGAGCGCCGGCCTCCTCGCTCAGCCGCGCGATCTCAGCGGTGAGCGCGTCGACATCGACGACGGCGCGGATGTCGTCGAAGGTGGAGCGAAGCGCCTGGATGTCGTCGGAGAGGTCGAGTTCGAGCATGACACTCCAGACTAACGTGGAAGCGATGTCCGATCGCTCCCCCACCGCCCGCGACGTGCTGTGGCGGTTCGGTCCGATGGTGTACGGCCCGACGGTGCTCTTCGCTCTCGGCGAGGGGGCGGTGATCCCCCTGATCCCTGTGATCGCCGCGCAGCTCGGGGCGGATGTCGCGACGGCGGCCCTCGTCGCCTCGGCGCTGGTCGTCGGACAGCTGTGCGGCAACATCCCGGCCGGGTGGGCGGTCGCCCGGATCGGCGAGCGGCTGACGATGTCGGTCGCCGGCACCGTGTCCCTCGCCGGGGTGGTGGTCCTCGCCGTCGCGCCGACGCTGCCGGTCTTCGCGATGGCGGTGTTCCTCATCGGGTTCTGCGCCGCCGCGTTCGGGCTCGCCCGGCACTCCTTCATGACCACGCGCGTGCCGCTGTCGTTCCGCGCACGCGCCCTGTCGCTGCTGGGCGGCACGTTCCGCCTCGGGATGTTCATCGGCCCGTTCGTCGCCGCGGGGCTCCTCGCGCTGTTCCAGGACGAGCACGCGACGATCTGGTTCTTCGCGGCATGCCTCGTCGCGACCGTGCTCCTCGTGCTCCTCGGCCCCGATCCCGAGCGGCGGTTCGCCCGGATCGACGGCCGCAACGCGACGGCGAGCATGGAGGACACCGGCGAGCCGGTCACCGGCTCCGTCCCCGCTGCCGGCCGCAGGAGCGGGCCGGGCACCGGGGTGTTCCGCACGATGGCCCGGCACCGCGACGTGCTGTCCCGGCTGGGACTGGCCGCGGCATCCCTCTCCGCCGTCCGCTCGGCACGGCAGGTCGTGCTGCCGCTGTGGGGTGTGTCGATCGGTCTGGACCCGCAGACGATCGCCCTCGTCGTCGGCGTCTCCGGCGCGATCGACTTCGCCCTCTTCTACGCCAGCGGCCAGGTCATGGACCGCTTCGGCCGGCTGTGGGCGGCGCTGCCGGCGATGCTGCTCATGGGAGCTGGATTCCTGGCCCTCGCCTTCACCCACGATCTCGATCAGTCCGCGATGTGGTTCGCGATGTTCGCCGCGGTGCTCGGCGTCGGCAACGGGCTGTCGAGCGGCATCCTGCTGACCCTCGGCGCCGACGTCGCACCGAAGGCAGATCCGGCGCCGTTCCTCGGCTCGTGGCGCACGTTGACCGATGCCGGCGGCGCCGCCGCCCCGCTCCTGGTGTCGGGCATCGCGGCGGTGTCGTCGCTCGCCGTCGCGACCGGCGTCATGGGCGGGATCGGGCTGCTCGGCGCCCTCGCATTCGTCCGCTGGGTGCCGCGCTTCGTACCGCGGAGCGAATCGTGAGCGGCGAGGCGGTGATGCGCTTCTGCCGCAGCCGCAGCGCCGGCCGCCGCTGCACGCGACCGCTCGACCATCCGGGGCTGCACCGCCACCGCACGATCATGTGGACGGATGCCTCAGCCGACGCCGCCCGCTGCTCGGGCTCCGGCGAGCCCGGCGAGCCCGCCGCGACGATGGCCGACGGCTACCCCGACGGACGTGCGCTGTGCGCGGCGTGCCTGCGGTTCGTCGAGCTCGACGCCGCCGGACGACTGCGCAAGCACGACACGTCCGCCGAGGCGGAGCCGGAGGGTGAGGCCCGGCGCCGCCAGGAGTGGTTCAACGTGCACGGCTGGTGAGGTGTCCCGCGTCCTGGCGGCCCGGACCGCCTCACCACATCATGGCGACGAGCTCGGCGAAAAGCTCTTCCGGATCGTTCTGCAGGCCACGGCGGGCGTACCAGGTCGACACGTTGACGACGTCGCGGTGGAAGAAGTCGAACCCCTGCGGGTTCGCCGCGACGTCGACGATCTGCGGCAGGTCGATCACGACGATCCGGCCGTGGTGGTCGAGCAGGTTGTACGGCGAGAGGTCGCCGTGGGCGAACCCGGCCGCCGCGAACGCGCGCAGGATGTCGATGACCTGCTCGTATGCGGCTCGCAGCTCGCCGCCGCGCAGCCGGCTCTGCGCGAGCCGGGGCGCCGCGACCCGCCTGTCGCCGATGAACTCCATCAGGACCGCGGTGTCGAGCACCTGCACCGGGTAGGGCACCGGCACGCCGGCCTCCCACGCGGTGCGCAGCGCGGCGAACTCGCTGGCCGCCCAATGCCCCGCGGCGACGGAGCGGCCGTACGACGACTTTCGCTGCAGCGCCCGGGTGTCGCGCGTGTTGCGCAGCGAACGGCCCTCTTCATAGCTGCCCGAGCGATGGAAGTCGCTGTGCCGCGAGTCACGGTAGCGCTTGGCCGCGAGCAGGCACCCGGTCGTGCCGGGCACGGCCCGCTCGATGAGGTGGAGGTCGGCCTCCTTGCCGGTCTTGACGATGCCGAGCTCGGTGTCGAACGCGCCGGCCGAGGTGACGAGCCAGGCCGGGTGCGGAAGCGGGCCCCGCTGCGTGGGAGGAGATGCCGGCCACGTGGACCAGCGTTGATCGGGCCCGGGTTCGAGCTCCCGCGCCGAGGGGTGGAACGATGCGTCGAAACGCAGTGATGACATGGGTGACGCTCCGAGAACAGGAGGTCGCCGCGAGTCAGAAGGTGCGGGCGACCTCGCGGGAAGGGGAACTGACGCGAGGCACGACGAAGACGGTCATCGCTTTTCCTCCTTCCGTTCGGGGTGCAGCGCACCGTGCGCCCCTCACTGTAGTGGAGGCGCGGCGTCGCCGCAGCTGTTCGCAGACAGGCGGCTAGCGCAGCGCCGTGCGACTGGTGGCGGTGGCCCGCAGAGCGATGCCGTCCGGCACGAACAGCGTGAGCACGGGCGGATGCCACTCGTCGGCCACCGTCACCCGAGCCGAGACGCCGTCCGGCGTGCTCGCGGAGACGAGCGATGCGTCCCCTCCGACCTCGGCGACCAGAAGCTGGGCCTGACGGTGCACGCCCTCGCTGGTCAGGCGAGCGACGGGCGCATCCTCGACGACCGTGAGCTCGAAGCCGTCGGCCGCCGCAAGCGCCGCGGCATCCGCCAGCGCGTCCAAGCGCTTCTGGGAAAGATAGAGGCTGGTCGCCGCGACGCAGACCAGTATGGCGACCAGAGCCAGAACCCCGTACGCCAGGGTGAGGATCAGGACGCTGCCCTCGTCATCCGTCCGCGGAGTCTCCTCGATTCCGGTCATCCGCTCCCCCAGAACCTCGACACCTTGTGGGCGGCCGTCGCCTCGACCGGGATCGACGCCGCCCGATCCCATCCGAGCACCGGTGGGACGAGCGGCAGGGCGACGGTCGTGTGCACGGTGACGACGAGGGTGGCGCCCGCCGACGGGCACTCGACGCCCGCCGGGCGGCATCGGAGGGAGAGGTCCACATCGTCGATGCCGTACTGATCCGAGACAGAGGCGAGCACGCGCCCTGCGCGGTCCCGGGCGTCCGCTGCGTCGGTCGCTGTCGACACCGCTCGCGCGACGTGTCTCGCCCCCGCTTCCGCACCGAGCGACTGCTGCTGGATGAGTCCCAGCACGACGATGAGGTACACCAGGGGGACGAGCATGAGCAGTCCCACGAGGATGAACTCCAGCGCGGCCGAGCCTTCCTCGTCCTCCGACAGCGCCCCCGCCGCGGTCGTGTTGCGCGGCTCAGTCGAAGGATTCGACGGGCGCATGGGCCGCTACCTCCAGCGCTCGTGGCGCCCCGAGCAATCCGACGAGCGGCAGGGTCGTCGAGACGCGGACCTCGACGGCGGGGTGCCCGAGCGCGACGGTCTCGCGCACCGTCACGGCGGCGGCGTACTCGGCACCCACCGTGCGGGCGACGATGTCGCGCGTGCGCGCGGCGCCCTCCTGGAGCGACGTGTCGGCGAGCGCGGCGTGATACGCGCCCTCGACGGCGGCGTCGTGGACGACGTTGCGGACATAGACCGCCAGTCCCAGCTGCAGCACGGCAAGGGTCAGCACCGTGAGCAGCGAGCCGACGAGCACGAACTCGACAGGGCTCGATCCCTCCTCTCCGAGACCCGCGATGCGTCCGCGGATGCTGCGCGCCAGGAGGCGCACCCCGCCGGACGGAGCGCGACGCCGGTGCCGCGGACCGGTCACAGTCCCGAGACGCGCGCGATCGCCTGTTCGAACAGACTCGCCAGCGCCGGTCCGGCCAGTGCCCAGATGACCACGACAAGCCCGGCGGTCATCAACGTGATGAGCACCCAACCGGGCACGTCGCCGCGCTCGTCATCGACGATGTCGCGGCTCGCGGCGCTCAGTCGATCAACCGCGCGGCGCATCAGCGTTCCGTTCATCATTTCCCCTTCCGAAGCTGCCTAGCCGATTCCGAGACGAAGCATGAAGATCCCCGGGAACACCGCGAACAGCACGCTCAGCGGCAGGATCAGGAACACCAGCGGGACGAGCATGTAGATCTCCTTGCGCCCGGCCCGCTCGATGAGCCCGCGCTTGGCCTCCTCCCGCGCGTCGAGCGCCTGCGCATGAAGCACCTGTGCAAGCGGCGCACCGCGATCGATCGCTGCGACGAGCTGGTCGACGGCGCGCGACAGCGCCGGAATCTGCAGTCGTCTCGACAGGCGGCCGAGAGCGTCCGACAGCGACGATCCGGTACCGACGGCCACCACGACCCCGCGCAGCTCCGCGCTCAGCTCGCCGGCGCCCACGTCACTGACGCGGCGCAGCGAATCGAGGATGCCTTCGCCGGCCGACAGGCACAGCGCGAGGAATTCCAGCACGGTGGGAAGCTCGTCCTCGATACGGGCGACGCGCCCTCGCGCGGCGCGACTGAGCATCACGTCGCACGCGAGCGCCCCGGCGACGGCGGCGATCGGCGGGAGAAGGCCGAGTGCCGGTGACCCGCGACCGGTGAGGACGAGCGCCACCACGAGTGCGCCTCCCGCTCCGAGGCCGGCGACCGCCCAAGCGAGCTGCCGGCCGCGGAAGCGCGCGACGTCGATGCCCCATCCGGCTCGCTGCAGCCGCCGGACCACGCCCTCATCTCCGCCGATCGTGCTCGCGAAGCGGGTCTGGAGCACCGCCCACGTCGATGCCGCGTCGCGTGGCGCCCGGTAGGCGGGGTCCAACCCGCGCGGGGCGGTGACGTCGCGGATGTACGGGCCGATACGCCGAGCGAGCGACGGCGCGCCCCATCGCGGCGCCACGGACAGCAGCAGGCAGACGCCGATACCGAACGCCGTGCCGAGCACGACCGCGTACGCCGCGTCGCTCACCACGAGGCCCGACGACGGAACGCTCACCCGAACCACCGCCGCTGCTCGGGAAGCCGGCCGAGTCTGATCATCAGCCGGAACGCCAGGAACGACACCGCCGCGCCGACGAGGATGAGCGCAATCCCCTCGGCACTGCCATAAGCCCGCGCTCCCTCCGGCCGCATCGCCAGCAGGGTGAGGATCACCCAGGGCGCCGCCACGCCGAGGACCGCGGCGCCCCGGATCCACGACTGGCGCGACTCGACCTCGGCGCGCAGAGCCGCATCGGCGCGCACCGACGTCGCCAATGCACGGAGCACGGTGGTGAGCTCGGTGCCTCCCACCTGCCGCGCCATCCGCAACGTCTCGACGATCCGGTCCGCGACCGGATCGGCGAGGGTCGCCTTGAGGCGCAGCGCGCTGGAGTCGAAATGCCCGGTCGCGGCGATGTCGCGTGCGAAGGCCACGAACGCCGGCCGCAGTTCGACAGGAGCGGAGTCGGCGAGCCCGGCGACGGCATCCGGCAGGGACATCCCGGCCCGTACCGACGCGATGAGCAGGTCGCAGATGTCGGGCCACATCCCGCGGCGGCTCCGTGTCAGCCGTGTCCGTCGCGCGCGCAGCCACGCGAACGGCGCGATCACCCCTGCCACCGCGGTGACCAGGCAGAGCGCGGGAACCGGCGCGACGAGCCACGCCACGGCAGCCGCGACGACAGCGCAGCACACTGCGACGATCGACACCGAGCCCGCCGACACGCGTGACATGCCGGCGTCCTCGAGCAAGCGCGCGAGTCGACTCCCCCGCGGGCGGGCAGCGCTCCGGCTCCCGGCGGGCCACAGCCACGGCGACACGGTCAGCAGCACCCCGGCGGCCAGAACGGCGCCCCAGACGAACGTCATACGCCGGCCGCCCGGTAGAGCGTGCGGGCCTCCACCGCCCCGTCGGCCACGCCGGTCGGCTCGACGATCTCGACCACGCGACGCATCCCCGAGGCGTCGCGCTCGCAGTGCGCCACAAGATCGACGGATGCCGCGACGGCGGGCAGCACGAACGCCGCGTCGATGTTGCGACCCGCGAGCAGCGGGAGCGCGGCGAGCTTGCCCAGTGCCTCGCGCGCCGAGTTCGCGTGGATCGTCGCCGCACCGGGGACTCCCGTGTTGAGCGCGAGAAGAAGATCGAGCGCCTCCGCATCGCGAACCTCGCCCACGATCAGCCGATCGGGTCGCATGCGGAGGGCCTCTTTCACGAGTCGACGAAGCGTCACCTCTCCCGTGCCCTCGAGACTCGGCTGCCTGCCCTGCAATGCGACGATGTCCGGGGCCTGGACAGCCAGCTCGAAGGTCTCCTCGACCGTGACGACGCGGTGATGCGGCGGGCACGCCGCGATCAGGGCTCCCAGGAGCGTGGTCTTGCCGGCGTGCGTGGCTCCCGACACGAGCACCGACCGTCCTGCCGCCATCGCGTCGCGCAGCAGTCGCTCGGCGATCGGGTGCAGCGACCCTGCAGCGACAAGGCGGTCCAGGTCGCGGTACGCCGGCAGGAACTTGCGCACGTTGACGGCCCAATGACGCCGCGTGATGTCGGGTATGACGACGTGCAGACGGGAACCGTCCGGGAGCGACGCGTCGACGAACGGCTGGCTCAGGTCCACGCGGCGGCCGCTGGACTGCAGCATCCGTTCCACGAGATCGCGCACGGCCGTGTCGGTGAGCACGAGCGGCGTTCGCTCCGGGATGCCGCCGCGCGCCACGAAGATGCGATCGGGGGCGTTGATCCACAGTTCTTCGACGGTGGGGTCGTCCAGGTAGGGCTGCAATGGGCCGTAGCCCGCGACGGCAGCGAGGACGTCCCGCACGCAGGCGGCTTCGTCATCGACCGGCGCAAGTCCCCGAGCCAGGGCGAAATCGTTGTGCCGCCGGACCTCGGCCCAGGCGACCTGGGCGGCGAGGTCGGGGTCGCGGCTCGGGTCCGCCCGCTCGGCCCGGAGCCTCTCGCGCACGCGGTCGGCCACGAGCGTCGCCACGGGTGCGGCGCCGGCCGAGACGGCGATCGAGGTCACCGAAGCATCCTCGCAAGATGCGTCGACGGTCGCCCGGAGTTATCCACAGGGCCGTCGTGGCGGCGCCGAGTCGGAGCAGGAGAACGCACCCGGAGACCTCAGGGACGGCGAATCCTCCCGCACCGACCTCGCCCCGACGGCTAGCCTTGACGGCCATGAACGAACTCCGGTCCTGCGCGGTCAGGCACTTCCCGCAGCGGCTGTCGTGACGATCCCTGTCTCGTCCTCGCGCAACGGAAGAGGTCGGACGCTCGGCGCCGGCGCCGTGTGGACGGCGGGAGGGGCAGCCTGGGCTGCTCACGCCATGCTGCTCTTCTCTCGGCCCGCCGGCTGCGTCGCGGACCAGTGCGGTTCGAGCGGCCCGCACCGACCCACCGAGGACCTGCTGTGGCTGTTCGCCATCGCGGTGGCCTGCATCGCCGCCGGCATGTTCACCCTCGGCGACCGACCCGGTGCCAGGGGAGCCGCCTTACGGCGGGCAGCTCTCATCCTGACCTCCGCAGGTGTCGCCGCGGCCGTTCTGGGGCTCCTGATGAACGCCGTGACGAGGGGCGGATCGCCGCTCTGGTGGCTGCACGACTCCGACTCGCTGGCCAGAGCGCTGCCCGTCTTCGGCAGTATCGCGGCGGGTCTCGCCGCGCTGCTCGGCCGGTGGCTGCGCCCCTGGCTGGGGATTCTGCTCACCCTGGCTTCCGTGACCTGCGTAGGGTTCAACGCGCAGACCGATCAGGTGCTCTCCGCGGTCCCGCTCGGTGTCGCGTGGGTCGTCGTCGGGATCGCCACGCTCTCGGCGCGGCCTGCGCCACGTCCGCCCTCGTCCGCTCGGCTCTCCGCACCGGTCTGAGGCCGCTCGCAGGACATCCCCGTCGTGCTCGATCCGGCGCGATGTCGTGTCGGGCCGCAGTCGTGTCAGGCCTGGCGCATGCGTCGCCAACGGGAGAGCAGAAGCACGACGACCCCGGCGGCGAGCAGCGCGAGCGCCCACGGCAGCGTCGAGATGACGCCACCGGTGATCGCCAGCAGCGACAGGTCGACGGTCACCGATGCGGCGGCGCTGACCGTGGCCCCGGCCGCGTCCGCGGTCACGGTCGCGGCGTTCGTCACCGACCCCGCGGCGGCCTCCGCCGCCGTGATGGCGTACGACACCGGTCCGCATTGGGCAGACTCACCGGGTGCGAGGTCGGGGATGTCGCAGGCGACCTCTCGCCCGAGCTTGGGGTCGTCGATGACGATGCCGGTGAGCGTGACGGCTCCGGTGTTGGTGACGACGAATCCGAAGCGCACGGTGTCGCCCGCGCTGATCGAGCCGTCGGCGTCGGCGTCGGCGTAGTCGCCGCCGGTCTTGTGCAGCGCGGCGGCCGGCTGCGCGGCGATCGGCGTGGTAATCGAGTCCTCCGCCTCCCCGACGGTGTCGCCCGGCCCGGTCGCCCACGCGGTGGCGGTGTTGACGATCTCGCCCGCGTCGATCTCGGCCTGCGTGAGCGCGGCCGGAGCGGCCTCGCACACGGTCAGCTCGCCCGGTGCCAGCCTCGTCGCCCCGCACACGACCTCCCCGCTGAGCCGGGGATCCGAGACGGCGAGACCCGTCACCGTCGTGGTGCCGGTGTTCTCGACGGCGAACGTGTAGGCGATCGTGTCGCCCGCGTCGGTGCGTCCGCTGCCGTTCGCGTCGACGATCGCACCCGCCGATTTCCGCAGGGCCAGTCCGTCCGTGCCCAGCACCTCGACGTCCGCCGTCGCGGTGTCGACGACCTCCCCGTTGCGGGACTGCGCGGTCACGGTGGCCTCGTTGTGCACGAGCTGCGCGTCCACGTCCTCCTGCGTGAGGGCGTAGGTGACGGGCCCGCACGCGACCTCGTCGCCCGGCAGCAGCTCGCGCCCTTCGAGCACGGCGCACTCGACGGTGCCGCCGAGCAGAGGGTCGGCCAGTTCGAGGCCGCTGAGCACGGTCGTCCCGGTGTTGCGGATGGTGAAGCCGTACTCGACGGTGTCACCGGCGCCGATGCGTCCGTCGTCGGTGGCGTCGACGGGCGTGCCGGCCGTCTTCGTCAGCGCGACCTCCGCCGCGCCTTCGATGAGCAGCTCGGCGGATGCGTCGTCCGTCACCACGCCCGCGACGCCCGTCGCCGTCACCGCCGCCTCGTTGCGCACCGCGCCGGCCTCGATGTCGTCCTGCGTCAGCGTGTACGACAGCGGACCGCAGTCGACGGCATCCCCGGGCGCGAGCGTCGCGCCGGCGAGCGCGGGGCAGTCCAGCGCTCCGCCGAGAAGCGGGTCGGCGATGGAGGCGCTGTCGAGGGTCGTCGTGCCGATGTTGCGGACGGTGAACGTGTAGGGAACCTCGTCCCCCGCGCCGATGCGCCCGTCCCCGTCGGCGTCGATGACCGCGCCCGCCGTCTTGACCAGCTCGACCGCATCGGTTCCCTCGACCGTCACGTCCGCGTCGGCGGTGTCGCTGACGCTGCCTTCGGGCGACGAGGCGGTGACAGAGGCGGAGTTCTCCACGAGGGCGGCGTCGATGTCCTGCTGCGTGAGCGCGTACCGCACCGGCCCGCAGACGAGACTGCCACCCGGCTCGAGCGATGCGGCGTCGAGCTCCGCGCAGGTCACCGCGCCGCCGAGCAGCGGGTCGGTGATCGCGGCACCCGTCAGCGTGGTCGTGCCGGTGTTCTCCACGGTGAACGAGTAGTCGATGGCGTCGCCCGCGCCGATCTCGCCGTCGCCGTCGACATCGACCGGTGCCGTCGCCGCCTTGGCGAGGCTGATCCCGTTCACGCGCGGAACGGTCACGTTCGCGGCCGCGTCGTCCTCGGCCTCACCCCGCGGCGACTGTGCCGTGACGGACGCCTCGTTGCGCACGGATCCGGCGTCGACGTCGTCCTGCGTGAGCGTGTACGTCACCGGGGCGCATACGACCTGACCGCCGGGCGGCAGCGTGACACCCGCGAGCGCGGCGCACGGCACCGTCCCGCCGAGCAGCGGGTCGTCGAGAACGATCGAGGAGAGCACGGTCGGACCGGTGTTGCGCACGGTGAAGGTGTAGGCGACCGTGTCGCCGGCGCCGATCCGGCCGTCCCCGCCTGCGTCCACCGGTGCGGCGCCCGACTTGATCAGCTCGACCTGAGGTGTGCCGGTCACCGGAGTGATCACGGTCGAGGAGTTGTCCGCCGTGTCGGCATCCGGCGTCGTGCTCGACACCTGTGCGGAGTTCGCCACCGACGCCGACCCCGTCGCCGGGTCGACCGTCGCCGTGAAGCGGTGCTCCACCGTGGCGTCGACAGCAAGGGATGCCGTCGTGCAGGTGAGGACGCCGTCGGTGATGGTGCAGCCGGGACTGGTCGTGCTGGCGTCGATGAGCTCGGCCGGGATCGCATCCGTGACGACCACCTGAGCCGCGACGCTCGGGCCCTGGTTCCGGACCGCGAGGGTGTAGGTGATCGCGCCGTTGACCGCCACGGGACTCACCGACGCGGTCTTCACGATCGAGAGGTCGGCGACCGGGCTCACCGTCACTTCGGCGGTTCCCGTGAGGTCGCTCGAGTCCGGGTCGGGGGTGGCGGCGGAGCTCGCGGTCGCGGTGTTGGGGAGCGTCCCCTCGGCCTCGGCCACCGCGGTGACCTCGAGGGTCGCCTCGCCGCCGGGCATCAGCGTGCCGACATCCCATCGCGCGTCGCCGGCGGACCACGAGCCCACCGACGGCACGGCGCCGGTGAGGCGGATGCCGGCGCCCGGGCTCTCGTCCACGACGACCGCTGCGGCGGCCGAGGGGCCGTCGTTGCGGACCGTCACGACGTAGCGGACCGTCCCGCCGAGGGCGACCTGAGGCGTCGAGGTCGTCTTCGTCAGGGACACGTCGGCGCTCGGCGCGAGCGGCAGGTCGACCCCGGCGGTGTTGTCGGTCTCGTCCGGATCCGGGGTGACGGACGTCGCCGTCGCGGTGTTCCGGAGGACGCCGGTCAGTCCCGCGGCGAGCGTGCCGGTCACTGTGACCTGGGCGGTGGTGCCGGGTGCGACGTCGCCGACCTGGCACTCGAGGACACCCGAGAGGACCGCGCAGCGAGGATCGGTTCCGGTCACCGAGTACCCCGCCGGAAGCGGGTCGGTGATGCGCACGCCGCGGGCGAGCGACGGGCCGTCGTTGGTGACGGTCAGCACGAAGTCCTGCGCCTCCCCGGGAACGCCCGTCGCGGGGGACGCCGACTTGGCGATACGGATGTCGGCGCTCTGGGTGACCTCGACGTCGGCCGAGTCGGAGTTGTTCGAGGTGTCCGTGTCCTCGGCCGGTGCGGCCACCGACGCGGTGTTGGTGACCGTGCCGGCGGGCGCGTCGGCGGCGACGGTCGCGTGGACGGTGACGCTCTGGGTGGCCCCGGCGGCGAGCGCGTCCCAGACGCAGCGGATCGCCGGTCCGTCCGTGGCGCAGGCGACGCCGGAGGGCGCGTCCGTCCTGGTGTGCAGGAACCCGGCCGGAAGTGCGTCGGTGAGCACGACGTCGGTCGCGTTCGAGGGACCCGCGTTCGACACGGTCAGAGTGAACGAGATCGGGTCGCCTGCCTCGACCGCGGGCTGGGAGGCGGTCTTCACCACGGCGACGTCGGCTTCGACGACCGGCCGGAAGCCGATCGAGTCGGCGTTGTCGGACGGGTCGCGGTCGCTCGTCGTGGTGGTCACGACGGCGGTGTTCTGCACGACGGCGTTCGCGCCCGGAGCGAGCGTGACCGTGACGGTGGCGGTGGCGGTCGCACCGGGAGCCAGCGTGCCGACCGGACAGAGCACCGTCGTCCCGTCGAACGTGCAAGGTTCGCCATCCACCGTCGCCGAGACATAGGTTGTCTGCGGGTCCAGGGGGTCAGTGAGCACGACGTCGCGGGCGTCGGACGGACCGTCGTTGCGCGCCGTGAGCGTGTAGGTCACGTTCTCGCCTGCGACCGGCGCTCCCGGCGCGAACGACTTCGTGATCGACACGTCCGCCAGGGTGCTGATCGTCCCGGATGCCACGGCGGTGTTGTTGCGCGGGTCCGGGTCGGTGCGCGCGCCGGCGACAGCAGCGGAGTTGGTCAGCGCCGCCCCCGGGTCGAGGCTCGGGGAAGCGGTGCCCGTGACAGTGAGGATCGTCGACTCACCGACGGCGAGATCGGGCAGCGAGCAGGTGATCGCTGAGGCTTGGGTGACGCAGGACGCCCCCGACACGGTGACGTCGGTCAGCCCCTCCGGAAGCGTCTCGGTCACGGTGACACCGGCGCCCGTCTGCGGGCCGTTGTTGCGCGCCGTGATGGTGAAGGAGACCGGCTCGCCGGCGATCAAGGGGGCCGTGTCCAGCGTCTTGGTCACGGCGAGGTCGGCTGCAGGACCGACCGGGGTGGCTGTGGTCTGCGTCGTGGAGGTCCTGGTCTGGTTCGCGACGGCGTCGCGGAAGGTGACGCGCGCCTCGTTCTCGATGGTGGTGTCGGCAGCGGTCGTGACGACGCGCGCGTCGAAGGTGTAGCTGGTCGTGGTGCCGACCCCGATCGAGCCGCCGGCCGTCGTCGTGGCGGCGTCGCCGAGGCGGACCGTGACGGTGCGCGTGCCCGTGGCGTACTCGCCGCGGTCGTCACCGGACGCGTCGGTGAGCGTGCCGGCGCCGGGACCGCTTGCGATCCGCAGCGAACCGGGGACGAAGTCGAGCCCTGCGGGCAGGGCGTCGGTCGAGACCGACTGGAGTGCCGGATTGCCGCCGTCGTTGCGGGTCGTCACGGTGTAGCGCAGCACATCGCCGACCTCGGCGGCGGCGCCCGTGCGCGTGAGGTTCGTGACGGTCTTGGTGCTGATCAGGCACGGGCCGGTGCCGAAGGTGATGTCGTCGAGGAAGTTGCCGACGGCCTGGCCGCCGACGGAGCTGACGGCCTCGAAGCCGAAGCGGGTGACGGTCTGCCCTGCGGGAACCGTGTACGTACCCGTGTGGGTGCCCCACGCCGTCGTGCCGTCGGACAGGTTCGGGCCGGACTGGGTGAGCGCGCCGCCAGGCGCGCCGATGACGACGCGCATCACATCGGTCCCGCTGCGCCCGCGGTGCTTCAGCGACCAGGAGAGCGTCTGGCCGGGCGTCGTCGCGACGTCCTGGTAGAGCCGGCTGGGGCTGTTGGCGTTGAGCTCGGCGAACTGCCGGCCCGCTGCGGCGGGGACGCCGTTGAAGCCGGTGCTCCACAGCTCGATCTGGCCACGGATATCGGTCGTGCTCCACCCCGGGACCTGTGCCTGATCGAAGAGGTCCCACGAGCCGGCCGGCGCGAGGGGTGTCTCGAATCCGCCGTTGATGAGAGCGACCCCGCCTGCGCAGGAGGTGGGGTTCTGCGCCGCGGCTGCAGGAGGGACGCTGGCACTGTTGGCTGCGACGGTCAGTCCCGCAGCCACCAGGAGGGCACTGACCCCCATCCCGACGCCGCGCACGGCACGACGAAACACCGCCTCACGCACAGATATCACCCGTCCCGGCGGTGCAGATCTCCCCCGCGCTGTGAACGCAGCCTCCCGCCACCCGTCAGGCTACCCGGTCGGCCGGCATCGGCCTGGCCGACGCGGGCGGCAGGTCCCCGCAGTCGGCAGGTGCGCGAACCGCACGGGGCGGGCAGGATGGGAGCACGAGCGAAAGGGACGGCGATGAGCACACGGGCAACGACGAACGACGTGCGGACCACCATGGGCGCGGAAGGAGCGACGGCGGCCATGACGAGGATGGCTCTGACGCCGCGGATGAAGGCGGGTCTGAGCCTCGCCGGCATCGTGCAGGTCGCGTTCGCCCTCCTGGCGTTCTGGGACCTGGCGCTGCGAGACCCCGCGCAGGTGCGAGGGCCGAAGCCCGTGTGGATTCCGGCGATCCTCGTCAACTGGATCGGCCCGGCCTCGTACTTCCTGTTCGGCATCCGTCATCAGGGTCGCTGACCTGGGACTTCCCGTCCGTCCCGGGGGCTGACCCTCCAGCGGCGGTGCAGGCTCGTCAGTAGACTGACACCACTCGCGGGAGTGGTGAAACTGGCAGACACGCAGGATTTAGGTTCCTGTGCCTTCGGGCGTGTGGGTTCAAGTCCCACCTTCCGCACGCGAGCACTACTTCGCGACCGACCGCCGACCGACATGACCGACGGGAACCTCCGTGCACCAGATCGCCCTCATTCCCTGGCTGGATCCCGCCGCCATCATCGCCGCCGCCGGCCCCTGGGCCCTCCTCGTGGTGTGCTTCATCGTCTTCGCCGAGACCGGCCTTCTCGTCGGCTTCCTGCTTCCCGGCGACACGCTGCTGATCATGGCGGGACTGCTGTCGCATTCGACCGAGGTGGCACCGAACGGCGTCTTCGGGGTGCCGGCATGGGTCGTCGCGCTGCTCATCGGCTTCTCAGCCTTCATCGGCGGTGAAGTCGGCTACCTCATCGGGCACAAGGGCGGCCCCGCAGTCTTCGAGCGCAAGGAATCCGGCGTGTTCAGCCGCCGCAATGTCGAACGCACCAACGCGTTCTTCCAGAAGTACGGCGGGCTCACCATCATCCTCGCCCGCTTCGTCCCCATCGTGCGCACCTTCGCGCCTGTCGCGGCCGGCGTCGGCCACATGCCGTGGCGTCGGTACAGCCTCTACAACTTCATCGGCGCGGTGATCTGGGGCTTCGGGCTCACCATGATCGGCTACGCCATCGGCTTCATCCCGCTCGTCGGCCAGTTCGTCACCGACTACATCGACGTGATCCTGCTCGCGGCGGTCGCCGGCACTCTCATCTTCGTCGTCTGGCACTATCTCGCCGAGCGCCGCAAGGCCCGGCTGGCGGCCGCCGCAGGTGAGGATGTGGTGGTCGATCCCGACGAGGCGCAAGCGCTCGTGCTGGATCCCGAGGTGTTCGACCGCGGCCCCGAGCACCGCGAAGGCGACGCCCCCAAGGCGTAAGCGGCGGTCACGACGCCGTCAGGAGGCCTTCTTCTTCGCGGCAGGCTTCTTCGCTGTCGTCTTCTTGGACGACGACGAGCCCGAGGACTTCTTGGCGGCCGGTTCGGCATCCTTCTTCTTCGCGGAGGCGCCGCCGGACGACGTCGAGCCGCCCTCGCGTGCTGCGCGCGACTTCTCGACGCTCGCCCGCAGCGCCGCCATGAGGTCGATGACCTCGCCGCCGGTCTCCTCCTCCTCGTGATCGCCGAACGTCTCGGCGGTGTCGACCGCGTCGCCCTGCTTCAGCTTCGCCTCGATGAGGGTGCGCAGCTCCTCCTGGTACTCGTCCTTGAACTCCTCGGGGTCGAAGTCGCTCGCGAAGCTCTCCACGAGGGATGCCGACAGCTCCAGCTCCTTCGCCGAGATGCGCACGCTCTCATCCAGCGACGGGAACGCCGCTTCCCTCACCTCGTCGGCCCACAGCAGCGTCTGAAGCACGAGGACGTCCCCGCGCACGCGCAGCGCGGCCAGCCGCGTCTTCTGGCGCAGCGAGAACCGCACGATCGCGGTGCGGTCGGTCTGCTCGAGCGTCTTGCGCAGCAGCACGTACGCCTTCGGCGACGCCGAGTCGGGCTCGAGGTAGTACGCGCGATCGAGCGTGAGCAGGTCGATCTGCTCGCTCGGGACGAACTCGACCACGTCGATCTCGCGGCTCTTCTCAGCCGGCAGGGAGGCCAGGTCCTCCTTGGTCAGCACGACGGTCTTATCGCCGTCGTCGTACGCCTTGTCGATATCCGAGTACGGCACGACCTCGCCATCGATCTCGCAGATCCGCTGGTAGCGGATGCGGCCGCCGTCCTTGTTGTGAACCTGGTGCAGCGGAACGTCGTGATCCTCGGTCGCCGAGTACACCTTGACGGGGACGTTCACGAGCCCGAACGTCAGCGCACCCTTCCAGATCGCCCTCATCGCACCAGTACACACCGGACGCACCGCCCAGGGCTAGCCCGCACGCCGGGACTTGCGCGACACGGCAGGATGGGCCTATGGCCGATGCGCGCGTGCGGGGGTCCGGTGAGCAGCTGGTGCGCATCGGCGGCAGGCGCCTGCGCATCACCAACCTGGACAAGGTCCTCTACCCCGAGACCGGCACCACCAAGGGCGAGGTCATCGAGTACTACACGCGCGTGGCCGAGGTGATGATCCCCCACGTGATCGGGCGGCCGGTCACCCGCAAGCGCTGGCCCGACGGCGTGGGCACCGAGGACGAGCCCGGCATGGTGTTCTTCGCCAAGGACCTCGAGCGCGGTGCGCCCTCGTGGGTGCGGCGGATGCCGATCCCTCACTCGTCGGGTCCGAAGGACTACCCGCTGGTCGGCGACGTACCGACCCTCGTGTACCTCGCGCAGGTGGCGAGCCTGGAACTGCACGTGCCGCAGTGGCGGTTCGCGCCCGACGGCAGCCGCGGATACGCCGACCGGCTCGTGCTCGACCTCGATCCGGGGCCGGGCGTCGGTCTCCCGGAGTGCGCGATCGTGGCGGGCTGGGCCCGCACCATCCTCGTCGGCATGGGTCTCGACCCCTATCCCGTCACCAGCGGCAGCAAGGGCATCCACCTGTACACGGCGCTGCCACCGGGGCAGTCCACCGAGCAGGCATCCGCGCTCGCGAACGAGCTGGCCCGGGCCATCGAGGCCGACCATCCCGACCTCGTGGTCAGCAGCATGAAGAAGTCGCAACGGCACGGCAAGGTCCTCATCGACTGGAGCCAGAACAACGGGTCGAAGACGACGATCGCCCCGTACTCGCTGCGAGGGCGCTCGCACCCCACCGTCGCGGCACCGCGCACGTGGGATGAGATCGCGGAGCCCGACCTGCGTCACCTGCAGTTCACCGAGGTGCTCGAGCGCGTCCAGGCGATCGGCGACCCGATCGCGCCGCTGGGGTTCCACGCGGGCGGGCGGGAAGCCGAGAACGGACCGCTGTCGGCGTACATCGCCAAGCGCAGCGCCGACCGCACCCCCGAGCCGGTTCCGGCCAACCCGCTGGGCGCCACACCGCACGACGAGAAGCCGCGGTTCGTCATCCAGGAGCACCACGCCACCCGTCTGCACTGGGACTTCCGCCTCGAGCACGACGGCGTACTGGTCAGCTGGGCGGTCCCCCGCGGCGTGCCGCACTCGTACAAGCGGAACAACCTCGCCGTCCAGACCGAGGACCACCCGATGGAGTACGCCACGTTCGAGGGCACGATCCCCGCGGGCGAGTACGGCGGCGGCACGGTCACCATCTGGGACGACGGCCGCTACGAGCTGGAGAAGTGGCGGGACGACGAGATCATCGCGACGCTCGAAGGCCGCCCCGGCGGCCCGCTCGGCCGCGTCCGGCTGGCGCTGATCCGGACGGAGGGCGAGGGCGAGAAGTCCAGCTGGCTGCTGCACCGGATGAAGACCGACGCCGAGGGCCGCCCTCAGCCGGACGGCATCCCCGTCGAACCCAGCCCACAGGCCGACGAGCCGCGCCCCGCCGCGAAGGCGCGTCGCGCGCGCGCCGGGCCGGAGACGGCGAGCGCGGCGCCGCCGGCAGGATCGAACGGCGCCGCGAGCGAGCCGGGACGGCGCACGAGGGAACGGCGTGCCGCCGGGACGGATGCCTCGGGCGAGGCGACTGCCACGACGGCCCGAGCCGCACGCGAAGCGGACGCGGCGCCGGCCGCCGGCGCGGCGTCTCCGGCGATGGACGACCTGCGGCCCATGCTCGCGACGTCGTCGACGCCGCCGCTCGCGCGCCAGGCCGCACGCCGGTGGGGTGATCCGGCGTGGGTCGAGGCGAAGTGGGACGGCATCCGCGCGATCGGGGTGTGGAACGGCGAACGGCTGCGACTCTTCGCGCGCAGCGGCAACGACATCACCCACCGCTACCCCGAGCTGACCGCGGTGGACGCGGGCTTCGGCCACGAGCCTGCCGTCGTCGACGGCGAATTGGTCGCCCTCGAGCCGAGCGGCCGGCCGAGCTTCCCGCTGCTGCAGACCCGTATGAACCTCGAGCGCGCCGGCGACATCGCGCGTGAGGCCCGGCGGACGCCGGTGCACTACTACCTCTTCGACGTCCTCTCTCGCGGCGAGCGCGACCTGACGGGTGACAGCCTGCGCGAACGGCGACCGGAGCTCGAGGAGGTCGCCGCTTCGGTGGTGGACGCCATCACCGTGCCGCCGGTGTTCGACGACGTCGATGCCGCGCTCGAGGCCAGCACCCAGCTGCGCCTGGAGGGCATCGTCGTGAAGAACCCCGGTTCCCGCTACCGCCGGGGCCAGCGGTCGGACGACTGGCTCAAGGTCAAGATCACGAGCACGCAGGAAGTGGTGATCGCCGGCATCCGTCCGGGGAAGGGCGGCCGCAGCACGACCTTCGGCTCACTGCTGCTCGGCATCCCCGGCGAGGACGGTCTGCGCTACGCCGGCCGGGTGGGCACCGGCTTCAGCGACAGCGCGCTGGCTGCGCTGCTGAAGAAGCTCGACCCGCTGCGGACGGAGCAGAGCCCCCTCGTCGGGGTGCCACCGCTCGACGCCCGCGACGCGCTGTGGGTGAAGCCGGAGCTCGTCGGCGAGGTGGAGTACGGCGAATTCACGCCCGGCGGCATCCTGCGCCACCCGCGCTGGCGCGGCCTGCGACCCGACAAGCGGCCGGAGGAAGTGCGCCGCGAGGACTGAGGCGCGTTCCGTCCGGTCGTCGAGCGACCGCAGCGGAAGGAGACGCATCACGCGTGCGCGTCGTGCTCGACGTGGCCCGCCGGTTCGAGCTGGAAGGTCGAGTGCTCCACGTCGAAGTGCTTCGACAGGCACCCCTGCAGCTCGCTGAGGATCTCCGCGGCCTTGCCGTCGCGCAGTGCAGCGTCATCCACCACGACATGCGCCGTGAACACCGGCGCGCCCCGCGTCAGCTGCCACACGTGCACGTCGTGCGCTCCGACGACGCCGGGCGTGGCGAGGATGTGGTCGCGGATCTCGCGCACGTGCGTGCCTTGAGGCACCGATTCCGCCAGGACCGAGACCACTTCGCCGAGGAGCTTGACCGCCCTCGGGACGAGCAGAGCCGCGATGAACAGCGACGCGATCGCGTCGGCTCTGCCCCAGCCGGTCCCGATCACGACGATGGCCGCGACGATGACGGCGACCGAGCCGATCAGGTCGCCGAGCACTTCGAGGTACGCACCCCGCACGTTGATGCTGTGCTGTTGCGCGGCGCTCAGCAGCCACAGCGCGACGGCGTTGGCGACGAGTCCGACGATCGCCACGACGAGCATGAGACCGCCCGCGACCTCGACATCGTCCGGGCGGAGCAGCCGCGTGACGCCCTCGACCGCGACCCACACCGACAGCAGGATCAGGATGACGCCGTTGACGAGGGCGCCGAACACCTCGGCACGCTGATAGCCGAACGTGCGCCGCTCATTGGCCGGTCGGGCAGCCACGCCGCTCGCGATCAGCGCGATCACGAGAGCGGCGGCGTCGGTGAACATGTGGGCGGCGTCGGCGAGGAGCGCCAGCGAGCCCGACAGCGCCGCGCCGACGATCTGCACGATCATCGATCCCGCGGTGATGCCCAGCGAGATCGCGAGGAGCCGGCGATGGCCGGCGCCTCGGATTCCGGTCGGCGCGTGATCGTGCATGGGCCAAGGGTACGTCCGGGCACACGCGCCTCGAGGGACTTCCGCCATGTCGGGAATGAGTGTGATTCTCACTTCCGGACCGCCGCGGGTGGTAGCGTCGCGCCGTGATGGCTCGACCTCGCCGCTTCCCGAGCACCGACCGCCCGTGGCACCGCAGCGGCGCGCCACGATACGCCCTCGATCGCGTCCGCGGCATCCTGCGCCCTCCGGTGACCGTGACGCCGCTGAATGCCGACGTCCGCAAGCTCGAGGACGTCGAGATCCCGATGCGCGACGGCGTCGTCCTGCGCGCCAACGTGTATCTACCGAGCCGAGGCGGGAGCCACCCGGCGATCCTGTGCGCACACCCGTACGGCAAGGACGCGCTCCCCCGGCGCACCAGAACCGGCTGGCGGATCAATCCGCAGTTCCGGATGCTGCGGCAGACCGCGCGCATCCGGATCTCCGATCAGACGAGCTGGGAGGCACCGGACCCCGCGTGGTGGGTGCCGCGAGGATTCGCCGTGGTGAACCTCGACCTCCGCGGCGCCGGCCGCTCCGACGGTGTCGGGTCGCTCTTGAGCGACGCGGAAGCGGACGACATCCACGAGGCGATCGAATGGATCGGTTCCCAGCCCTGGTGCGACGGTGGTGTGGCGATGCTGGGAGTGTCGTATCTCGCGATCTCCCAGTACAAGGCGGCAGCCACGCGGCCGCCGCATCTGCGCGCCATCGTGCCCTGGGAGGGCTTCACCGACCCGTACCGCGATCTGTTCTACCCCGGCGGCGTGCGCGAGATCGGGTTCTCGCGGCTGTGGACGACGCTCGTCCGACGCGCGACCCGCACGGTCCCGGACATCGCTGTGGAAACGGCATCCCGCCCCATGGAGGACGCGTGGTGGCAGTCGCTCGTTCCCCAGTTGGCACGCATCGAGGTCCCGATGCTCGTGTGCGGCAGCTTCTCGGACGCGAATCTGCATTCCCGTGGTTCATTCCGGGCGTTCACGGACGTGTCGTCGCCGGAGCGTCACCTTTACACCCATCGCGGAGGCAAGTGGGCGACCTTCTACGGCGATGAGGCGAAGGCATCCCAGCTGGCCTTCCTGGAGCGGCACCTCAAGGGCCTTCCCCGGGAGCTGCCCCGGGTGCGGCTCGAAGTGCGTGAGAGCCGGGATGCCGTCCACGAGGTGCGTGCGGCCGACCAGTGGCCGCCGGCCTCGGATCCCCTCACTCTTCACCTCCAGGCGGGCGGTGCGCTCGCCGGCGCGCCGGCCGGCGCCGGGTCGGCGGTGTCGTTCCCGACGAGACGGCGGGCGGCGACCTTCTCGTGGACCTTCGAGGACGATATCGAGATCACCGGCGACATACGGCTGCGGCTTCGCGTGACATCGTCCCGGAGAGTGCCGCTGTCGCTGTTCGCGGCGGTGTCGAAGTGGAGCGGCGGACGGTTCGTGCCGTTCGAGGGTTCGTACGGATTCGGCCGCGACTTCATCGCTACCGGCACGATGCGGGTCCCCGCGGCCGCCGAGCCGCGCGACGTCGAGATCGAACTCTCGCCGTCATCGACCTTCTTCCGCGCGGGCGACCAGCTGCGCCTGCACATCGGCGGCCGGCAGCTCTCGCCGCGCAATCCGCTGTGGGGCTCGTTCCCGGCGCTCTATCGGTCCGATCCCCGTGCGGTCTGCGAGATCCACCTCGGCGACGGGCAGGCGACCCTCGAGCTGCCGCTCGTCCACGCGGAGCGCGACGTCAGAGCCGTGTGAGCAGTGGTGCCAGCGCGGCGAAGGCCCGCGAGCGGTGAGAGACCGCATTCTTCTCGTCTGCGCTCCACTCGCCCACCGTCCGCTCGGTGTCCGTCGGCTGCTCGTCGGGGATGAAGATCGGGTCGTACCCGAACCCACCGGATCCCGACGGCCGTGTCGCCAGGCGTCCGGGCCAGACGCCCTCGACGACGCTCTCTCGGCCGGCATCGCCGGGGACGACGAGCGCGATCGTCGAGACGAACCGGGCGGTGCGGTGGGGATCCCGGATGTCGGAGAGCTGGTCCAGGAGGAGGTTGAGGTTCGCGGAGGCATTCTTCGCGTGTCCTGCCCAGTACGCCGAGAAGACCCCCGGCGCGCCGCCGAGGACGTCCACGCAGATGCCCGAGTCATCCGCCAGGGCGGGAAGCCCCGTGTGCGCGGCGGCGGCGCGGGCCTTGATGAGAGCGTTCTGGGCGAACGTGACGCCGTCCTCGACCGGCTCAGGACCGTCGTAGCCGACGACCTCGAGGTCCGGCCGCGTGGCCGCCACGATGGCCTGGAACTCCTCGACCTTGTGCGGGTTGTGCGTGGCGAGAACGACGCGGCCCGGCATCGGTCACTCCCCCGCCAATGCGGCCGCCTGGAGGTCCCGCAGCGACCCGCAGCCGGCGAGCCCGAGCTCCAGCAGCGCGTCGAGCTCGCGCTTGTCGAAGGGCGCGCCCTCGGCGGTGCCCTGCACCTCGACGAACAGACCGCGGCCGGTCACGACGATGTTCATGTCGGTCTCGGCGCGCACGTCCTCGACGTACGCGAGGTCGAGCATCGGCTCCCCGTCGATGATGCCCACCGACACGGCGGAGACGGAGTCGATCAGCACCTGGGACTTCTGCGCGATGAACTTCTTGCCGCGGCCCCACTCGATGGCATCCGCCAGTGCCACGAACGCCCCCGTGATCGCCGCCGTGCGGGTTCCGCCGTCGGCCTGCAGCACGTCGCAGTCGATCACGATGGTGTTCTCACCCAGCGCCTTGGTGTCCACGACCGCGCGCAGGGCGCGGCCGATGAGCCGGGAGATCTCATGCGTGCGACCGCCGATGCGGCCCTTGACGCTCTCGCGGTCGTTGCGCTCGTTGGTGGCGCGCGGCAGCATCGCGTACTCCGCGGTGACCCAGCCTTTGCCCTTGCCGGTGAGCCACCGGGGTACGCCGTTGGTGAACGAGGCCGTGCACAGCACCTTGGTGCCACCGAAGGAGATCAGGGCCGATCCTTCGGCCTGGGCGCTCCACCCCCGTTCGATCGTGACGGGGCGGAGCTCGTCGACGGCACGACCATCGGCGCGGGTGATGTCAGGCATTTCTCTCCTCAGAGGCGGACCATGTCCCGAGAGAACGACAACGAAGGCGCTTCGAAGCGAGGAATCGGGACACGGGAGCGGGATTTCGGGACACGGATGCCTCACGCCGAGCGCGCGGGAAGGTCGATGGCGCCGGTCTGCACCAGGCGGACGGCGCTCACCTCCCGGCCCATGAGCCGGTGCGCCAGCTGCAGGAACTCGTCGGCGGACGCGCCGGTGGCCTCGTACACGTGGGTGGGCGCGGCATCCGGCCCCGCGAGCAGGTCGCGCGAGACCAGCTGACGGTAGACGTCCTTCGCGGTCTCGGTGTCGCTGGAGACGAGGCTGACGTCGGGGCCCATGACGTAGCTGATGGCGCCCTCGAGGAACGGATAGTGCGTGCAGCCGAGGACGAGGGTGTCCACACCGGCGTGGCGCAGCGGCGCGAGGTACTCCTCGGCCACCGCGAGCACCTCGGGCGAATCGGTGATGCCCGCTTCGACGAATTCGACGAAGCGCGGGCACGCCTGCGCGAAGACGGTCAGCCGCTCGTTCACCTCGAGCATGTCCTGGTACGCACCCGAGCTGATCGTGCCCGTCGTGCCGATCACGCCGATCCGCCCGTTGCGCGTGGTGGACATCGCGGTGCGGACGGCGGGGCCGATCACCTCGACGACCGGCACGCTGTAGCGCTCGCGGGCATCGCGCAGCATCGCCGCGGAGGCGGTGTTGCACGCGATCACGAGCATCTTCACGCCCTGATCGACCAGGGAGTCCAGGATCTCGAGCGAGTAGCGCCGCACGTCGGCGATCGGCTTCGGCCCGTACGGCGAGCGCGCGGTGTCGCCGATGTAGAGGATCGACTCGCGCGGCAGTTGCGCCGACACCGCGCGCGCCACCGTGAGTCCGCCGACCCCGGAGTCGAAGATCCCGATGGGCAGGTCAGCGCCGCCCAGAGCCTCTCGAAGGGTCACGATGATCCAGCCTACGCCAGACGCTCAGTAGGCTGACCCGCATGATCTTCGGGAAAGCTCACGACGGCGGCGCGTCGACCGCGCTGCTGACGGACCGCTATGAGCTCACCATGGTGGACGCGGCGCTGCGCGACGGCACCGCCGATCGGCGCTGCGTCTTCGAGCTGTTCGCACGCCGGCTCCCGGGCGCCCGCCGGTTCGGCGTGGTCGCCGGCACCGGCCGCCTGCTGCAGCTCATCCGCGATTTCCGCTTCGGCGCGGACGAGCTGCGGTTCCTGCGTGACGAGAACGTGGTGGATGCCGCCACGCTGGACTTCCTCGAGGGCTACCGCTTCACCGGCACGATCACCGGGTACCGCGAGGGCGAGCTGTACTTCCCCGGCTCGCCGATCCTCACGATCGAGGGCACGTTCGCCGAAGCGGTCGTGCTCGAGACCCTCGCGCTGAGCGTGCTGAATCACGACTCGGCCGTGGCCACCGCCGCCGCGCGCATGAGCATCGCCGCCGGCGACCGGCCGCTCGCCGAGATGGGCTCCCGCCGCGCGGCGGAGTCCTCTGCGGTCTCCGCCGCGCGGGCGGCGTACATCGCCGGGTTCAGCGCCACCTCCAACCTCGAGGCGGGCCGCCGATGGGGCATCCCGACGATGGGCACCGCCGCGCACTCATGGACGCTGCTGCACGACAGCGAAGAGGCGGCGTTCCGAGCGCAGGTCGACGCCCTCGGGCCCGGGACGGCGCTGCTCGTGGACACCTACGACATCCGCGAGGGGGTCGCCACCGCGGTGCGCGTGGCCGGCACGTCGCTCGGCGGCGTGCGCATCGACTCGGGAGATCTGCCCACCGTCGCGGCGGAGGTGCGCGCACAGCTGGACCGGCTCGGCGCGACCGGCACCCGCATAACGGTGACCAGCGACCTCGACGAGTACGCCATCGCGGCCCTCGCCGCCTCTCCCGTGGACGCCTACGGCGTCGGGACGTCCGTCGTGACCGGATCCGGTTCGCCCACCGCGGGCATGGTGTACAAGCTCGTGGCACGGCAGGATGCCGCGGGCGGTTGGGTCGCCGTCGCGAAGGCGTCGACCGACAAGGGGTCCAAGGGAGGCCGCAAAGCGGCATTCCGCACCCTCGACGACGGCACGGCCACCAGCGAGCTCATCGCGGCCTCCGACGGCTTCGAGGAGCTGCACACCGCCGCGTCGCACCCCGACGCGCGGGCACTGCAGGTTCCGCTCATCGTCGACGGTGAGACGGACGCCTCGTTCGAGGGCGTCGCAGGCGTCCAGGCCGCGCGCGCACATCACGCGCGCGTGCGTGAGGAGCTGCCGGTGCGCGGGCTCGCGCTCAGCCGCTCCGACCCCGCGATCCCGACGGTCTACGTCGACGCCGAGTGAGTCGGGACCGAGCCCCCGGCTCGGCGCGGCGGGTCAGCCGCCCAAGGACTCGTAGATCTCCTTGCACGTGGGGCAGATCGGGAACTTCTCGGGGTCGCGCCCCGGCGTCCACTTCTTGCCGCACAGCGCCCGCACCGGCTTGCCGGTGATCGCGGACTCCAGGATCTTGTCCTTCTTCACGTAGTGCGAGAAGCGCTCGTGGTCTCCGGGCTCGATGTTCTCCTCGCGGATGAGCTCTTCGAGCTCGCGGTCGAGGGTCGCCAGTCCGCCCTGATCCGGACCTTCGAGGGGAGTGCTCATGGTCTGCCAGTGTAGCCGGGCGGCATCGCCGGTGGGTCCGGAGGCGCCGTCACGTGGACTCGGCGAACTCCATGAGCCGACCCCCGCGCCGCTCGAAGACGAACGAGCCTATGGCGACCCCGACGATGAGGACGCCGGCGCCGATGCCGAGGCCGCCCCACAGTGCGGTCGTCGCGGCATCCGCATCGCCCTGGAGCGCGAGCCACGACCACCACAGCACCGGAGCCGTCGCCGCCAGCGCGCCGAGCATGACGACGGCCTGCGCGATCGCGCCGGTCGACGAGGTGCGCTGCGGCTGCTGGAACGGGCTCTCACCCGGCCGCGAGACCGCATAAGGTGCGACGACCGACGCCACACTGGACAGCCCGAGTCCCGCGAGGAACAGCGACGCGCACACCCCCACCATCGCCGGCAGCATCGCCCAGCGCCCGTGCATCGAGATGACGACGGGGATCGCCACCGCCAGCAGGGGGATGCCCAGCAGCAGCACCGGCACGAGGCGCCCGACGCGGTCCGACACGCCGCGGACGCCGCTGGCGATGTGCATCCACACCGCCGTCGAGTCGTACGCGAGGTCGTTGTGCGGCAGCCATCCGAGGAAGAGTGCGGCGAAGGGGACGGGGACCAGCGCGACGATCTCGGCAGGCACCCCGGCGACCAGCAGCGGCACTGCGGTGACTGCGGCGGCGACCGGGATGATGAGCGCGTTGACGACGTAGCGCGGATCGCCGAACGCGTACACGAGGCTGCGAGCGGCGATCGCTCCGCCCGCCGTCCCGGGCGCGACGCCGAACCAGCCGATGCCGCCACGGTCGCGCTCCGCGCTGGGGCGTTCGGTCGTGGTCGTCAGACGTGTGACGGCCCATGCCCACGCGAGAGCGAGGACGACCACGGTTCCGACGGCGACGAGCGCGACGATCCACGCGTCATCGTTTCCCGCGGTCACGGCAGCGGGCAGGGCCCAGGCGGCGCCGAGCGGTGTGCGACCGAGCACCGACACCGCCTCGAGCAGCTGGATCGGCACGGCGCCGCGCCACTCCAGGGATGCCAGGAACACGCCGACCGGCACGACGACCACGAGCACGGCGATGACGAAGACACCGGTGAGCTCGCGTGACCGCCGCTCGCGGATGAACAGCGCGGCCAGAGCCATGCAGACGCGCGCCAGAAGCGTGCACGTGAGGATGCCGAGTGCGACCCCGGCGACGACGACCGCCGGGGCGGCGCCGTGCGCGGTCCACGCGACCCCGGCGCACACGGCGACCGCGAGGAGCGCGAGGATCGGAACGGTGAGCAGTCCCGCCACGACGAGCACGGCGGCGAGCAGGCCGCGATGTGCCGGCACGAGCGCCAGCCGGCGCGGGTCCAGAGGGTCCTCGGCGGCAGCGATGATGGGCGCCAGAGCGAAGCCGAGCGTCACGGCGGCTCCCCCGAGCACCGTGACGGCGAACAGCACGTCGTCTGAGGCATCCCTCAGCGTGAGGAGAGCCGCGCAGGCCGCGACCGTCGCGGCGGCCACCACGACGAGCGCGATCACGGTGCGCGTGACCTGGCGCGCGTCACCGCGCAGCGCGCCGACCAGCAGCGCCAGTCTCAGCCGGAGAATGTGTGCAGCCACTCCAGGCCCTCCACGTCGCTGAGTCCGCCGGCGAGCTCGACGAAGCGCTGCTCCAGCGTGAGCTCGCCGCGCACCTCGTCGACGGTGCCTTCGGCGAGGACCTGGCCGGCCACGATGACGGCCACGCGCGAGCACACGCGCTCGACCAGCTCCATGCCGTGGCTCGAGAGGATCACGGTGCCGCCGTGCGACACGTAGGCCGAGAGGATGTCGAGGATGACGGCGCTCGAGACGGGATCGACCGCTTCGAACGGCTCGTCCAGCACCAGCAGGCGCGGCGAGTGGATCATCGCACCGGCGAGCATGACCTTCTTCAGCATGCCTGCCGAGTAGTCCGACACCCGGCGACCCAGCGCGTCGCCGATGTCGAAGGCCCGCGCGAGGTCCGCCGTCCTGCTCTCGACCACCGCGGCGGACAGGCCGCGCAGCACGCCGTAGTAGTAGAGCAGCTGGCGCCCGGTAAGGCGATCGAACGTGCGGAGGCGATCGGGCAGCACGCCCATGAGCTTCTTCGCGGCGAGCGGCTTGGAGCGCGCGTCGACTCCCCCGACCCGGATCGTCCCCCGGTCCGGGACCAGAAGGCCCGCGATCATCGAGAGGGTCGTGGTCTTGCCGGCCCCGTTCGGGCCCACCAGGCCGTAGAACGTGCCGGCGGGCACCGTGAGGTCGATCGCGTCGACAGCGGGCGTGCCGCCGAAGCTCTTGCTGACGCCGCGCATCACCAGCACGTCGTCCGCCGTGGCGGCGGGACTGGCCGGAGCGACCTTCTCCACCACCTGGGTGCCGGCCTCGACGGCGGTCGCGGTTGCGACCTCGGTCTCGGTCAGGACGTCCGAGAGGGCGTCGGCCGGCTGGTCGAGCTCGAGCGCTGCGGCCGCGGCGGCCTCCGGGCGGACATCGGTCTCAGCCGACGTTCCGGGGTCGGCGGGCCGGTCGACGGCGGTCGAGGTCGGCTCCTCGACGGGCTCCTCGGCCTCGACGGGTCCCTCGACCTCGACGGGTCCCTCGACCGCGGCGGGCGCCGCCACCGCGACAGCCGCTTCCCCTGCGACCGGCTCCTCGACCTCGACGGGCTCTTCGGCCACGACCGGCTGGTCGATGGCGGTCGGTTGCGCGCCCTGGGCGGGCTCCTCGACGTCGACCGCTTCCGCGATCGCGGCGGGGGCCTCCGCCTCGACGGGCTCCTCGACGGGACACAGGTCCACCGGAAGCGGGGGCTTGGGCGGAATGATGATGTCCGCCGCCGCGGAGGCCGTGATCTCGAGGTCTCCGGGCAACGGGGGCGGCGGGCCGGGGATGGCCGGCGGCGTCCGGGGCGCCTCGGGACCTGGCTTGACCTCGCCTTTCCCGCCGCCACGCGGGGCGCCCTTCTTCGCGGACTTCGAACCCCGCGGCCGGGGCTTGCGCGGCGCCGCAGACGGCGTCGCGCCTGCCGGAAGCGGAACGACCTCCGCGCTGGAGTGACGGTCCGGCTCTTCCGGATCGACGTCATTCGGCACCGGGAGGGAGGCTGTCACCGATCAAACGTATCAAGGGGCACTGATCGTGGGCAGTCGATTTCGCCGCGTGGCACTCCTACACCCAATGTCACGATCGCGCAACGGGCGGCGCAGATTCTGCACCCTCCCAGAAGCCATCGCTACCATCGGTAGGGCACGAAGGGGTGTCGTGTCGGTGAACCGACAGTGAACCACGCACTCAGGAGCAGACTTTGACCCTTCAGACCGTTATCCTCGCAGCCGGAATGGGCTCGCGCCTCGGACGCAGCCTTCCCAAGCCGCTCACGGAGCTGAGCGACGGCCGCAGCATCATGCAGCAGCAGCATGACAACATCCGTGCCGCATTCGGCGACGACGCCAGGATCACGACGGTCGTGGGCTACCGCGCCGAGACGATCGTCGAGGCCTTCCCCGACGTCGACTACGTCTACAACGACCGCTACGACCAGACCAACACGTCCAAGAGCCTGCTTCGCGCTCTGTCGAAGACCGGCCGGGGCGGCGTGCTGTGGATGAACGGCGACGTGGTGTTCGACCCTCGCGTGCTCGGCCGCGCCATCGATCTCATCGATCGCGACCAGTCCTTCGTCACCGTCAACACCGCGAAGGTGAGCGACGAAGAGGTGAAGTACACCGTCACGCCCGAGGGATTCATCAAGGAGCTGTCCAAGACCGTCAAGGGCGGCATCGGCGAGGCCGTGGGCATCAACTACATCTCCAGTCGCGACAAGAAGGCGTTCATCCGCCAGCTCACCCGCGTCGACGACCAGGACTACTTCGAGCGCGGCCTGGAGCTCGCGATCGCTGAGGACGGCGTGCTGCTGGAGCCGCTGGACATCTCCGACCTGTATGCGGTCGAGGTCGACTTCGCCGAGGATCTGGAGCGGGCGAACCTCTTCGTCTGACAGCCGCGCCACGCCGGTCCGGCCGGATGTCAACCCCGGGCGGACGCTCAGGCGCATCCGCATAGGATCAGCCGATGACCGACGAGGTGCAACGCATCCACTCGCTGCCCGACGGCTCGCCGTGGCAGGGCGGCCTGCCGCCGGCCGGCTCCCCCGAGCATCCGCGCACGATCCGGGCGCTCGACCGGGTCCTCGCCATCCAGCGTCCGGTCGTCCTGGCCCACCTCCGCAGCATCCGTCTGCGGCATCCGGATGCCTACACCGGCGATATCGTGCGCATCCTGGAGCGCCGCTACCTGACCGCGGTGACCACGGGCGGGGCGGCTGTGGGTGCGACCGCGGTGGTCCCCGGTATCGGCACGGGGGTCACCCTCGCCCTCAGCGGCGCCGAGACGGTCGGCTTCCTCGAGGCGACGGCGCTGTTCGCACAGTCCGTCGCCGAGGTTCACGGCATCCCGGTCGCCGATCCTGATCGCGCACGCGCGTTGGTGCTGGCGCTCATGCTGGGAAAGGAAGGCGTCGACCTCGTCGCGCAGCTGGCGAGACAGGTCGCCGGTCGAGGGCCGACCCGCGACAAGTACTGGGGCGAGCTCGTGACCAAGACGCTGCCGAGGGCAGCTGTCGGACCGCTCGTGGACCGCCTCAAGTCCGCCTTCATCCACCAGTTCGCCGCCCGCGGCGGCGCCTCCTGGATCGGCAAGGCGCTTCCTTTCGGGATCGGCGCCGCGATCGGCGGCGCAGGCAACAACATCCTCGGCCGGCGCGTCCTGGTGAACGCCCGTCGTGCGTTCGGGGTCCCGCCTGCCGCCCTTCCCGAGGAGCTCGAGCCGAAGCCCGGAACGCTCCGCCTCGAGCACGCGGCCGGGCGCGGCATCCGGCGGGCCGGTGAAGTCGTCGTCCGCGGTGTCGGACGCGGTGCCACGGCGATCGGTCGCGGGGCCGCGAGCGTCGGCCGCCTGGGCGGCAAGGTGGTGCGCCGTCGGGGGCGCGGGGAGCAGCCTGCGGATCCGGGCGGCGAGCCGGGCACGGGCGAACCCGCCGGTTGAGCCCGGCGCAGCCGCACTCGCGGGTGAGAATGGTCCCATGGGTCTGTTCGGTCAGCGTCAGAGCGATCCCGTCGAGTGGGCGGGACTGCCCTCCGAGCCGGCGGAGCCGGAGTCCGCGGCGGAGCGACTCGCCGACGGGCCACCGGTGGACGCAGCCGGCATAGGCTTCGGCGCCATCGGCTCCGGCGGCGGAACGGTGGAGTCGGTCGTCCTCGCCGTCCCACCGGCGACGCCCGTCGCCGAGCCGCAGGAGCCCGGCGACGAGGACTGAGTCGGCTCCGGCGCACATCGCCCTGCCGGAAGCGGGTGCATGCAAGCGCTTCCATCGAGCTGTCGACAGCGGAACGCGTCGAGCCCTACTCTTCACCTATGGACAGCACCCTGGCGTGCCTGGCGGCGTGGATGCCGCGACAGCGGTGGTACGCCGCGAAGGGGCGTCCGCCGAGCCTTCGGCTGGTGTCCTGGTGGGACCTCCCCTCGGACGTCGGAGACGTCCACGCGCGCACGTATCTCGTCGCGGATGAGGGCGCCCTTCCCTCCGTGCTGTACCAGATCCCTGTGGTGGCTCGGGCCACCGAGGCGGTCGAGGCCGATCCCGAGCGCATCATCGGCAGCCCGACTCCCGGGACGACGCTCATCGACGGCCCCTTCGACCCGGCGTACGCGGAGGCGCTGCTGCGCCTGGTCGCCGGCGGCGGCACCGCGGCCGGGCCTCAGACCAGGGTCATCGGGCGTGCGGTCGCCGCGTCGAGCCCGCAGCAGAAGGTACCGGCACGCGTGCTCAGCGGCGAGCAGTCCAACACCTCGATCATCTACGAGGGCGACGGGACGCCGGTCATCTGCAAGGTGTACCGGCAGCTGCATCCGGGTCTGAATCCCGACATCGAGCTGCAGACCGCCCTCGCCGGCGCCGGCTCGACGCGCGTGCCGCGCACGGTCGGCTGGGTGGACGGCTCCTGGCCGGACCTCGAGACGGCCCACGGCTCCGTCACCGGCTCCCTCGCGTTCGCGCAGGAGTTCCTGCCCGACGTCCAGGACGCCTGGCGGGTGGCACTGCAGGCGGCCGCCCGTGGCGAGGATTTCTCCGACCGCGCGCGCGAACTCGGCGCGGCGACCGCGGAAGTGCACGTGGCCCTCGCCGAGCGGTTCCCGACCCGACCGGCCGGCCCGGCGGATCGGGAGAACACCGCTCAGACGTGGCGACGTCGCCTCACCACCGCCATCGCCGAGGTCCCCGACGTCGCCGGCCGACGCGATGCCGCCGAAGCGGTATTCCAGCGGGCCCTGGAGGTCGACTGGCCGCCTCTGCAGCGCATCCACGGTGACCTCCACCTCGGCCAGGTGATGCAGGTCCCCGTGCGCGGCTGGGTGCTGCTGGATTTCGAGGGCGAGCCGCTGCGGCCGATGGCCGAGCGGCGCCGACCGGACCTGGCGCTGCGCGACGTCGCCGGGATGCTGAGGTCCTTCGACTACGTGGCCGGGTCCCTGCGGCGGGACGAACCCCAGCGCTCACCCCAGCTCGTCAGCGGCTGGGCGGGCGGCGCCCGCCGGGCCTTCCTCGCCGGCTACGCCGAGCGGTCAGGCGTCGATCTCGATGCCGGGAACGCACTGCTGGAAGCTCTGGAGCTCGACAAGGCGGTGTACGAGGCGATCTACGAAGCCCGGAACCGCCCGACGTGGGTGGCGATCCCCCTGCGCGCGATCACGCGGCTGGTGGACCGCCCTGAGGGTCACCCCTCGACGCCGTCGTCGAACTCGGCCTCGTCCGGGTCCGGCTCGTCCTCCGTGGACTCGTCGACGGAACGTGCGTACCAGGCATCCCACTCGCCCATCAGCCGCTGAATCGCGTCGCGGAAGCGCGCGGAGGCCGCTCCGGGGGTCGTGTCGCCGAAGTAGTGGCGCACCCAGTGCTCCAGGCGCTGGACCGACTCGGGATCGCCGTGCACCCGTTCGGTCTCTTCCACGACCGATCCCGCGTCGGCCGCATCCAGCCACTCGCACGCAGACAGGTATCCGTGCGTGTCGATGGCGGCGGCGGGGTCGACCGGGCGCGTGATGAGCAGCGGCTTGTCGGCCGCGAGCCGGTCGTAGACCATCGCCGAGATGTCGACGATCGCGACGTCGGCCGCCGCGAGCTGCCAGCCGAGCTCGGGGCCGTCGTCGTAGACGTGCTGCGCCGAGGGATCGGCCGCATTGGCGGCGGACAGCGCGGCGATGATGCGGCGGTTGGCAGCACCGTACTCCGGGTCCACGACGCCAGAGCGCGGGTGGGGCCGATAGATCACGCGGTGGCGGCCGCTGGCCAGCAGCGCCGCCACCAGCGCCTCCCCGTGCGACCGCACCGACCCGTAGTGCGCCGAGGGTCGGTCCCCCTCCCAGGTGGGCGCGTAGAGCACGACCGTCCGCTCATCCGGGCGGTACGGCAGCGTTCCGGAGTAGTGGTCGGCCTGCGGGCGCCCGATCTGGATGGCACGGCGGTCGACGTCGTAGTCCCACAGCACGCGCGACAGCCGCTCCCGCGCGGCGTCCCCGGCGATGAACGCGTAGTCGTACGCCTTGTACTGGTTGGTCGTCATGTACATCTTGTCGGACTCGCCGTGGTTGATGAAGACGTGCCAGCGCCGCCCGTACCGGAACATCTGGAAGTTCCGCGTGTTCTGGTTGACGTACAGGACGACGCGGATGTCCTGCTGGGCGATGAACCGCTCGAGGTCGCGGATCGTGGGGACGAACGCGACGGGAAGCGCACCGTCGGCGAGAAGCGCTTGCGCGCCGGTCGCGGCGCGGCTGAGCACCACGACCGGCCAGGTCCGGGCGATGTCCGCGAGCGGCTTGTACCACTGCCTCATCTGGTACATGTTGACCACGCCATCGGCGAAGTACACGGCGACCCGGTAGTGGAACGGCGGATGCTGCGGCGCCGAGGCGAGCGCCCGCCGCACATCCCGGACGGCCGAGCGGTGACGAACCGCCTTGCGCACGAGACCGACGGCCTTCTTCCCATCCGAGATCAGACCCACACCTCCACCCTAACGGGGTCGTCAGCGGGTTCTCGGGGACCCCCATGACATGATCGACGCGTGCATGTCGAGCAGCGCGGGCGCAGGGACGCTCCGGTCGTTCCTCCCGACGCGGGGGTCACGTTCGTCATGCCGGTGCTCAACGAGCGCGGCTATCTGCGCCGCGCGGTCGAGACCGTCCTCGCGCAGGACGTCGCCGGCCCGATGGAGCTCATCCTCGCCCTCGGACCCTCGACCGACGGCACCACGGAGCTCGCGCATCGGCTCGCCGCCGAGGAGCCGCGCATCGTGCTGGTCGACAACCCGGCGGCCGACATCCCGGTCGGACTGAATCTGGCCATCCGCGCCGGCCGGTTCCCGACGATCGTGCGGGTGGACGCGCACTCGGAGCTCGAGCCCGACTACGCCCGGCGGGCACTTGCCACGCTGGACCGCGTGCGTGCCGCCAACGTCGGTGGCGTCATGCGGGCCGACGGCCGGACGCCGTTCCAGCGGGCGGTCGCGAGGGCCTACAACTCCCCCATCGGGCTCGGCGGAGGCGCCTACCACGGCGGCACGCAGGAGGCCGAGGCGGAGTCGGCGTACCTCGGGGTCATGCGCCGCGCGGTCCTCGACGAGGTGGGCCTCTTCGACGAGACCATCCGACGCGGCGAGGACTGGGAGCTGAATCTGCGCATCCGCCGCGCGGGCTACCGCGTCTGGTTCGACCCGAGCCTCGCCGTGACGTACTGGCCGCGGGAGAGCTGGACGCGGCTCGTGCGTCAGTTCTCCGCGACAGGCCGCTGGCGCGGCGAGCTGGTGCGCCGCTACGGGCGGGGCAACTCGCTGCGGTTCTTCGCGCCGCCCGTGCTCGTGCTCACGATCCTGCTCGCCCTCGTGGTCGGCATCCTGCAGGCGACCCGCGTGCTCGATGGCTGGTGGTCGCTCGCCGCGTCGGTGGTCTACCTGCCGATCATCGCCTATGCCCTCCTCGTGATCGCCGTCGCCGCAGGCCCGGGGGGCGGGCACGGGTGGCGCGACAAGCTCTGGACCGCGGCCGTGCTCCCGACGATGCACCTGTCATGGGGGTGGGGGTTCCTCGTCGGAGCGGTCGTCGGCGCCCATGACACCGTGGACACCTCGCGACTGGGCAGCCGCAACACGCCGCTGCCCTGAGCCGGCCCTCGATCACGGCCGGCGGCCATCGATCAGATGTCGACGAACCCCTGATCCAGGATGCGGGTCACGACCCGCTCGGCGGCGCGGCCGTCGTCGCGCGCGTTGAACTTCGCGCGCCACGCGTCATAGCGCTCGGCGTGGGCGGACGGGTTCGGTGAGGCGAGCGCTGCGACGAGCTCCTCGTGCGTGCGCACCATCGGACCCGGCGCGTGCGCCGCGAGGTCGAAGTAGAACCCGCGCAGCTCGCCGCGGTAGTGCTCCATATCGGGCACCAGGAAGTACATCGGCTTGCCGGTGACCGAGAAGTCGAACATGACCGACGAGTAGTCGGTGATGAGCGCGTCCGCTGCCAGCAGCAGCAGCGAGGTGTCGGGGAAGCCCGTCACGTCGACCACCCGCGGGCCTTCCGCGTCCCGCCCCGGCAGCAGCGTGCGGGAATGGCCGCGCACCAGCACCACGGCGTCGGCCGCCTCGGCGAGCGCCGCGGGATCGACGAAGTCGACGATCTCGTCACGGTCGTCCCGCCACGTCGGCGCGTACAGCAGCACCCGCTCGTCGGGGCGGATGCCGAGCGCCTCGCGGGTCGCGGCCCCGTCGCCGGTGGTCAGCACATCGTTGCGGGGATACCCCTCGACCCAGACCGGTCGCGACAGGAATGCATAAGCCTTGCCGAGGATCCTCGCCGCGTACGGGTTCTGCGCCAGCAGCACGTCCCAGCGGCGCGACTCGCGGACGACGGCGGCCATGCGCCGCGGATCGAATCCCGGCCGGTGCAGCGCGAGGCGCTTGAGCGGCGTGCCGTGCCATGTCTGCAGCACCACCTGTCCCCTGCGGCGCGCGAATCGGCGTCGCAGCCAGTCGTTGACGACGAGCAGCCGCGCCGAGCCTCGGGCACGCCACCATTCCGGGCTGCCCTCGACCACCGGGACGGCCCCTTCTGGCACCGCGACGGACAGGTCGACGACGCTCCAGTAGCGCGTCAGACCCGGCACGCGGCGAGCCAGCTCGCGATCGATCGCCAGCGGGTTGCAGCTGGCGTTGCGTCCGTAGAAGCTCTCGAAGAAGACGGCGTTCTCGAGGTCGCCCGACCGCGTCGCGTAGCGGCGTTCCAGCGCCGCCTGACCCTCGCCGGAATCGTACGCCGGATCGATCGGCGGACCGACTCGCAGTGTCCAGCCGTCCAGCTGAGCACGCAGCGTTCCGAGCTGCGTCAGGGGCAGCGCTGCCGGAGGGAGGGTCTCCCGGCTCTCGGCAGCCGTCACGCGGAGTTCATAGGTGCCGGCCGGCAGCGGCAGCTCCGGTCCGCCCCAGCGCGCCGCCCGCAGCGGCAGCACGGCGCGCCACGTCTTGCCCCGGCCCGTCAGCGCCGCCGCGACGCGCGCGCGCGGGCCGACGAGCTCGACCGCTGCGGGACGCTCGCCCTGGCCGGAGAGCACGAGGACCGCTCCCTGGTCGGTCGTGAAGCGCGCGTCGATCATCGATCTCCCTCCGCCGGGTTGGTCTCCCCGTCGATCCCATCGGCACCGGCCAGAATCGCACGGTACACCCTCTCGGCACTGCGACCGTCACGGAACGCATGCACGCGCGCGCTCAGCGCCGCGGCGCGGTCGACGCGGCGCTCGCGCTCCCCCTCGTCCCCGAGGACGGCATCCAGCTGGCCCGCCGCGTCGTCCCAGTCGCGGGCGCATCCGTCGCCCGCGATGTCGTCATAGGCGCCGTAGAACCCGCGGCGGCGGGCGTAGTCCTCGACATCGGGCGCGAGGAAGATCACCGGCAGAGGCACCAGCGCCGCGTCGAAGATCAGCGAGGAGTAGTCGGTGACCAGCGCATCGAGCGCGGGGAGCGCGGGGGTGACGTCGGCCACCAGATCACTGCCGAACGGTCGGACGCGGTCGGTCCGGAACGGCGGGGCGTAGTCGCCGGCCCCCAGCGGGTGCGAGCGCACGAGGAGCGTGGCGCCGTGCCGCGTGAGGACCTCGACGATGCGCGTCCACTCCGCGCGCGTGGGCACCGCGGGATCGGGGGCGCCGTCCCGCCACGTCGGCGCGTAGAGCACGAAGCGGCCCGTGGTGTCGATCCCCGGGCATGCCCCGGCGATCAGCGCGTGCGCCGCGGCTCGGCGCTCCGACCGCTCGCCGGCCAGAAGCACGTCGACCCTCGGCTCCCCGGTGACGGGCACCCGGCCGTCCGGCAGGGCGAACGCCGACTCCAGCCGGCCGCGCACGAGGTGCGACGCGGCCGGCAGCACACGGATGCGGCGGGCGGCGGACCGGAACATCGCACGCAGCAGCGCACGCAGCGGCGCGGCGAGCGGCGTGCCTTCGATGACCGCCGGCACGCGGAGCGTCTCGGGCGAATCCAGGCCGATCCTCTTGAGCGGGATGCCGTGCCAGAGCTGCACCACGAACGCGCCCGACACGACGTAGCGGTTCACGTCGCCGAACCCGTGCGTCACGACGACCACGCGAGCCCGCGCCGTCCGCCACAGGCCTCGCAGCGACGTCTTGCGGAGGGTCGGGATGCCCAGGCCTGCGGCATCCCGCGCCTCACGCTCGCTTCCCACGAGCCAGACCGCGCGCCGGCCGCGCGCCGCGGCGACTCGCCACAGCGCCAGCGCGCCGTCGCCGATGCCTGCGCCGCAGCCGAACACCCACTCGTCGCGGGATCGCGGGATCAGAAGTGTGAGGATGCGCCCGGCGGCATACAGCGGGATGCCCGCGAGCTTTCTCGCGTTCCCCGCGCCGAACGAGAAGGACGCCATCCCGCGAGCCTATCGCTCGCGGGATGGCGTCCCCTGTCGGTGCTACTGCTCGAGCGCGCCGAGCGTCACATCGACCGTGCGGGTCTCACCGTCGCGCACATACGTGATGGTGGCCTCGCTGCCGGCGGCGGCCGCGCGCACCTGGGCGGTGAGGTCGGTCGCGTCGGTGATCGGCAGATCGTTGAAGCCGGTCACGATGTCCCCCTCACGCAGTCCCGCCCGGTCCGCCGCGCCGTCGGCGACCACCTCGGCGATGTAGGCGCCGGTGATGGTCGAGCCCTCCACGGACGCGGCGGGCTGGACGCTCGCCCCGAGCAGTCCGTGCGTCGCCTCGCCGTTGTCGATGATCTCGTCCGTGATGCGCTGAACGATGTCGGACGGGATGGAGAAGCCCACGCCGATGGAGCCGGAGCCTTCGGAGGTGGCGCCGCCCGCCGTGGCGATCGCCACATTGATGCCGATGAGCTTCCCCTCCGAGTCGACCAGCGCGCCCCCGGAGTTGCCAGGGTTGATGGCGGCATCGGTCTGGATGACCGCGATGGAGATCGTCTGCGTCGGCGTCTGCTGCTGATCGGGCTGACCGAAATCGAACCGGAACGGACCCTGCTCGCCCTGTCCGTCGTCTTCCTGGTTCTGCTCCCCGTCACCGGTGTCGGGGGCGGCGGCGGATGCGATCGAGATCGATCGGTTCAGCGCGCTGACGATACCGGTCGTGACGGTGTTCGCGAGCCCGAGCGGCGCCCCCACGGCGATCGCGCTGTCGCCGACATTGAGCTCGCTGGAGTCGGCGAATTCGATCGGCGTGAGGCCTTCGGCATCCGTGAGCCTGATGACCGCGAGGTCGTACATCGGGTCGAGCCCCACGACCTCGGCGTCGTACACGCGGCCGTCGGAGGTGGTGACGCGGATCGCCGCGTCGCCTGTGGCCCCATCGAGCGTCACGACGTGGGTGTTGGTGACGACGTAGCCGTCCTCCGTGAGCACGACGCCCGAGCCGGTCCCAGCGCCGGCCGAGCTCGTCGCCTCGATCGTCACGACGCTCGGCACGACCTTCGCCGCGATGCCGGTGGTCTGGTTGACCGACTCGGTGTCGTTCACCGTGACGGTGCTGGGACCGGCTGCCGGAGCGGCGTTCTCGGGTGCGAACCAGTTGACGCCCGCGTACGCGCCTCCGAGCCCCGCGGTGCCTCCGACGATCGCCGCGGCGACCATGAGGCTCACGATCTTGCCCGCGCCGGAGGACTTGCGCGATCCGGCTGAGGACGAGGTGGCGGTCGGGTCGCCCTCCGCGCCGTCGCGACCGCCGCCGAGCGGAACGGTCGGCTGCGTGTCGCCGGCGCGGACGCCGAACGCGGCACCGTGCTGGCCGGCGAAGCCGCCGTGGTGGCCGGCGGGCTGTCCGGCGTATCCCTGGGGACGCGCGTAGGCATGGGGGCCGGCGGGGTAGCCCGCGGGGGGAACCGGCTGGGTCGCGCCGGCCGCGCCGGAGTGTCCCGCGTGCGGCGCGGGCGGCATCTGCTGAGCGGCCGCCGCTGCGGGCATGTTCGGCACCGGCGGCACGGGACCGGCGGCCCACGTCGGCGCCGGATCTCCGGCGGCCGCCGGAGTCGTGTCAGCGCCGGCGGTGGAAGGCTGCGATGCGGTCGAGGCCTCGGACCCGGTCGACGGGATCTGGTCCTCGGGGCGCTCCCCCTGGATCTCACTCATGATTGCTCCTTCTGCCAAGCACTCACCACTGTGCCCACCGATGCTGTGCGTTTCTTATGCCGGGAATGGGACCCGACTATGCGATCAGCCTGAGCGGACCCAGGACCGTGGCGCTGTACCGTGAAGCGATGCGACAGATCCCCGGAGCGTGGCACCGCACGGCCGCCGGTGCCGGACTCGTCGGTTCGGACGGGTCGATCCACCCCACCATCTTCGCCGAGATGTCGGCCCTCGCGGCGCGAACCGGGGCGATCAATCTCGGTCAGGGCTTCCCCGACGAGGACGGGCCCTCCGAGGTGCTCGAGGTCGCCCGGGCGGCCATCGCGAACGGGGTGAATCAGTACCCGCCGGGGCGCGGCATCCCGGATCTGCGTGCCGCGATCGCCGAGCATCAGCAGCGCTTCTACGGCCTTCGCCTCGACCCCGAGCGGGATGTGATCGTCACCGCCGGCGCCACGGAGGCGCTCGCGGCGGCGCTTCTGGCGCTGCTGGGCGAGCCGGACGACGAGATCGTCGTCCTCGAGCCCTTCTACGACTCCTACGCAGCCGTGGCCGCTCTTGCCGGAGCCCGTCTGGTGACGGTGCCGTTGCGGTGGCCGGACTTCCGGCCCGACCTCGACGACCTGCGCGCCGCCGTGACGGACCGCACCCGCGTGATCCTGGTCAACGACCCGCACAATCCCACCGGAGCGATGCTCGACGACGAGATCCGGGACGAGATCGTCCGGCTCGCCGACCGCCACGACGCCGTCATCGTCACCGATGAGGTCTACGAGCACCTCGTGTTCGATCGTCCGCACGTCCCGATCGCGACCCGTCCTGGTGCGTGGGAGCGGACGCTCACGATCTCCTCCGGCGGCAAGACCTTCTCCACGACGGGGTGGAAGATCGGCTGGATCAGCGGCCCGGCTCCGCTGGTGGATGCGGTGCTCGCCGTCAAGCAGTTCCTCACCTATGTCAACGGCAGCCCGTTCCAGCCCGCCATCGCGACCGGACTGCGGCTGGACGATGCCTTCTTCAGCGGCATCGCCGGCGCACTCCGGACGAAGCGGGACCTGTTGGGTGCAGGTCTGCGCACCGCGGGCTTCGAGGTCTCGACGGCGGCAGGCTCCTACTTCACGGTCGCCGACGCGCGCCCCCTGGGTGTCACGGATGCCGCGGCATTCTGCCGCGCCCTTCCGGAGCGCGCCGGAGTGGTGGCGATCCCGCTTACCGCGTTCGTCACGCCCGGCCGCCGGCCCGACTACGCGACGCTCGTGCGCTTCGCCGCGTGCAAGCGCGTGGACGTGCTGGAGGAGGCGGCATCCCGCCTCTCCGCTCTGGGCTGACGGTCAGGCCTCACGAGGCACGACGCCGAGTCGACGCAGGCGCAGCGAAGGGTTCACTCGGCGCACGCGCTCGACGGCCGTGACATCCAGATGAGCGACCGCGACGTCGGTCGCCGTGCCCACCGCGGCCAGTTCCACGCCCTGCGGGTCGACCACCGATGAATGTCCGACCCCGAGGGGCGGCGGGTGGTCGGCGGCGGCCACGAACACGGTGTTCTCGATCGCCCGCGCGTGCAGCAGCGTCCGCCAGTGGTGCTCCTTCAGCGGGCCTCGGACCCATTCGGCCGGCACGAGGAACACGTCGGCGCCCGCGTCGGCCAGGAGGCGCCCCACCTCGGGGAACCGCAGGTCGTAGCAGGTCATGAGTCCGAAACGCAGCCCGCCCGTCTCGAACGTCCGCGGCTCATCCAGGTCCCCCGCCTGCACCCAGTCCGACTCGCGCTGGCCGAACGCGTCGTACAGGTGCAGCTTGCGGTAGTGCGCGAGCAGGCCGTCACCGCCCACAGCGACCACGGTGTTGCGGACCCGGCGGTCGTCGGCCGCCCGCTCGAGCAGACCCGCCACCACGACCGCGTCGTGATCTCGGGCGATCGATCCCAGCTCCCGGACGAACGTCCCGTCGAGTTCCTGCGCGTGCTCGGCGAGGGAGGCGTCGAAGGGGTCGACGAAGTAGCTGGAGTACTCGGGGAAGACCACGACGCGAGCGCCGCGCGCGGCTGCGGTGGCCGTGAGCTGCCGGATCGTCGACAGGTTCGCCGCTGTGTCGGCGGTCGGCGCGAACTGGGCGACGCCGACGGCGATCGTCTCGGTCATCCGGGTCCCCTGTCCGTTCGCTTCTTCATCCGCACACTGACAGGCAGGACCACCCAGAGCGCGATGATCATCACCGCGAGCGCCGCCAGGACCCACCACACCGCCGCGCCCCCGAGCACGACGTCGAAGACGAAGCCCACGACGCCCACGACCAGCAGCGACACCGTAAGCAGCGCGGTGACCAGCGCGACATGACCGTACCGGACCACCTCCCGCTTCGCACGCTGCTGGAACAGCACGCGGTGCATGGCCACCGGCGTCAGCGCGACGATCGAGCTCACTGCCGAGAGGACGACGAGGCCGAGGTAAGCGGCGCGCTGACCGTCGTTCAAGTCGTCGAAGGCCGGCTGGAAAGCCAGCGCGAGCAGGAAGCCGGTGAGGATCTGCGTGCCGGTCTGCAGCACTCGCAGCTCCTGCAGCACCTCGTTCCAGTTCCGATCGGCGCGTTCTGCGGGTGACTCGTTGCGTCCGTCGTCGTGGTCGTCGCGCACGTCGGGATCGCGCTCGGCAAGCATGCCGACCATCCTCGCGTGCGGTGCCTCCGCCAGCAAGCCGGCCCGGCCCGATTCGCGACCCGCGCCGGCCCGTGCTAAGCTCATTTCTTGTGCCGCGGGGTGGAGCAGCTCGGTAGCTCGCTGGGCTCATAACCCAGAGGTCGCAGGTTCAAATCCTGTCCCCGCAACAAGAAAAGAAGAGGGCGTCCCGCCAGGGACGCCCTCTTCTTGTTGCTGTTCCGGGACCGGCGCGGGACTGTGCCCCCAAGGATCCGGCCGCGTCAGCGTGTGGGGTCGAGGGCGTCGGTCACCTCGCCGAGGAACCGCGCGATCACGGCCAGCTCGGTCTCGCCGTACTCCCCCGCGACCGACCGCATGGCGCGGAGACGCTCGCCGTACAGGCGGAAGAAGTCGTTGCGCGACAGCTGCGTCAGCACCACGATCCGCGCCCGCCGGTCCGTGGGATGCGGCCGGCGCTCGATGTGCCCGGACGCGGTGAGACGGTCCAGGAGCTTCGTCGTGGAGGCGGTGGAGATCCGCAGGTGATCGGCGATGTCGCGGGGGCTGACGAGACGCCCCTCCTGCTCTCGCATGACGAGCATGCGCAGAGCGGCCAGGTCGCTGCCGTTCATGTCCATGTCGTCCTTCATGCCGCTGTGCATGCGGTCCATCGCGTCGCTGAGCGCGCGGATGGACGTGAGCACGCGCATGATGGCGCGGTCGTGCGACGACTGCGGCACCCACCGCTGCGTCAAGCTCATGGACGTTCCTCCTCCCCCGTTGTAGCATCGCACAACACTTATCGCTAGCTAAGCTAGCGATCTTAGGAGGGGCGATGACCGACGACGACCAGGTGGTCCTGCTCGATGAGGACGGGAAGGCGATCGGCACCGCGCTCAAGAGCAGTGTGCACGGGACCGACACCGCGCTGCACCTGGCCTTCTCGTGCCATGTCGTCAACCGCCACGGCGAGGTGCTGGTCACTCGACGCGCGCTCGACAAGCGCACGTGGCCCGGGGTGTGGACCAACTCCTTCTGCGGACACCCTCGGCCTGCCGAGCCGCTGCTCGCGGCGGTCCGCCGTCGCGCGGACTACGAGCTCGGGCTGACCCTGTCCGACATCGAGCTCGCGCTCCCGCTCTTCCGCTACCGCGCGACCGACGCCAACGGCATCGTCGAGCATGAGGTGTGCCCCGTGTACACCGCACGAGCCGACGAGGAGCCCGTTCTCAACCCCCTCGAGGTCGTCGACGCGCAATGGGTCGAGCCGGGCGCGCTCGCGGCGTCGATCACCGCCACCCCCTGGGCCTTCAGCCCGTGGCTCGTGCTCCAGGCGGAGCAGCTCCACCTCTTCGAGCAGGCGGCGCCCCAGCGCAGGGTGTCATGATCGCGCTCGCTCCGGAGCCGGCCATCGACATCGCGATCGAAGGGGCTCTGACGCGCATCCGGGGCCGTGCGGCTGACCTGGGCGCCGACTTCGTCGCGCTCGGCGATGCGATCCTGCGCGCGTCGCGCGGCGGCAAGCGGTTCCGCCCCGCGCTGGTCCTGGCGGCTTTCGACGCCTTCCGCACCGACGACGCGCACGCGTCGGCGGCGCTCTCGGTGGCCGCGGCGTTCGAGCTGCTCCACACCGCGTTCGTCATCCACGACGACGTCATCGATCACGACACCGTGCGCCGCGGCAACCCGAACATCGCCGGCGAGTTCCGCGCACGCGGCCGCCGCAGCGGCGCGGACGCCGACGGCGCGGCGCTGCTGGGCGATGCCGCGGCGATCCTCGCGGGCGACCTGCTGCTGCATGAGGCCATCCGCCTCGTGTCGATGGCGGACGCCGACCCGGGCGCACGGGAGCGCCTGATGACGCTGCTCGACGACGCCGTGTACATCTCGGCGGCCGGCGAGCTCGCCGACGTCTCGCACAGCGTCGCCGCCGACTGCGCGTCATCGGACCGGATCTTCGAGGCCGCCTTCAACAAGACCGCCGTCTACTCGTTCCGAGCCCCGCTGCAGGCGGGGGCGATGCTCGGCGGCGCGTCACCAGAAGCGCTGCGCGTCATCGGCATCGCGGGCGGGCGCATCGGACTGGCGTTCCAGCTGGTCGACGACCTCATCGGCGCGTTCGCCACGGCCGAGGTGGCCGGCCGCGACAGCGGCGCCGACCTCCGTGAGGCCAAGCGCACGCCCCTGGTCGCCCTGGCACGCGACTCCGAGGCATGGCCGCACGTCGACGAGGCGCTGGCGCTCGCGCGCACCGGGCCGGTGGCGGTGCGGCAGGCGCAGGCGGCGCTGGAGCGCAGCGGCGCCCGGCAGCGGCTGGTCGACGAGATCGACCGCACGCTGGCCGACGTCCGCGCGATCGCGACCGACCCCGCGCTGCCCGCACTGGCTGCGCGTCTGCTGCAGGACCTGGCCGACGGCATCCAGGGGCGGATCCCGTGACGCGCCTCCGCCACGAGCCCACCGGTCTCGCGCTGTACGACCGCACCGCGAGCGATGCCGCCGCCACGGTCATCGAGCGGTACTCGACCTCCTTCGCGCTGGCGTGCCGCCTGCTCGGTCCCCGTCCCCGCCCGCACGTGCGGAACGTGTACGCGCTCGTCCGCGTCGCCGATGAGATCGTGGACGGTCCCGCTGCGGCGGCCGGGCTCTCCCCCGATGCCGCCGCCGCCATTCTCGAGGACCTCGAGCGCGCGACGCTCGATGCGCTCGAGCGGGGCTTCAGCGCGAACCTCGTCGTGCACGCCTTCGCCAGGACCGCGCGCGAGTGCGGCATCGGCGAGGCGCTGGTGCGGCCCTTCTTCGCCGCGATGCGCACCGACCTGGTCACCCGGCGGCACGACGCGGCATCCCACGACGAGTACGTCTACGGATCGGCGGAGGTCGTCGGCCTCATGTGCCTGCGCGTCTTCCTCAACGCCGGGATGCCACGGCCGGTGGAGCCCGCGGCCGATGTCGCCGACGGCGCGCGACGCCTGGGCTCGGCCTTTCAGGACGTCAACTTCCTGCGAGACCTCGATCACGACGCCTCGTCACTCGGACGCGACTATCTCGGTCTGGCCAGCGGCATCGCGACGCGGGCGGCGATCCTCGACCGGATCGACGGCGACCTGTCGGCCGCCGCCGCGGTCATTCCGATGCTGCCCTCCGATTGCCGCCGCGCGGTGACGGCGGCGCACGATCTGTTCGCCGAGCTCTCCGCGCGCCTACGAGCCGACGGCGGAGCGACGGCCCGGGTGCGCGTGCCGGACCGCGTGAAGGTCCGCGTGGCCGCGCGCGCGTGGCTGGGGCGGCCTCCCCTCGAGGCACGCGCATGACGGACGCCATGTCGGAGCACGTCGTCGTCATCGGAGGAGGCATCGCCGGACTCGCCGCGGGCGCCCTGCTGGCCGCCGAGGGGCACCGGGTCAGCCTGTTCGAGGCACGTGACCAGCTGGGCGGACGAGCGGGGACGTGGGAGCGGGACGGATTCCGGTTCGACACCGGACCCAGCTGGTATCTCATGCCCGACGTCTTCGACCACTTCTTCCGGCTGCTCGGGTCGTCCGCACGGGACGAGCTCGATCTCGTGCGGCTCGATCCCGCCTACCGCGTGTACTCGGACCCCGCCACGGAGCGCGACCCGATCGACGTGCGATCCGGCCGCGCCGCGGCGACCGCGCTCTTCGAGGGGCTCGAGGCCGGCGCAGGCGCCCGACTGGACGCCTATCTGGACTCGGCGGCCGGCGCGTACGATCTCGCGGTCTCCCGCTTCCTCTACGACACGTACCAGAGCACGGCAGGACTGCGGGACCCCGCGCTCCTGCGGCGGATGCCACAGCTGGCGCCGCTGCTGGCGCGGACGCTCGCCCGCCACGTCGAAAGCCGCTTCGCCGACCCGCGGCTGCGCCAGATCCTCGAGTACCCGGCGGTCTTCCTCGGCGGATCCCCGTACGGCGTGCCGAGTCTGTATCACCTGATGAGCCACCTCGACCTGGACGACGGCGTCTTCTATCCGCGGGGCGGATTCGGCGAGCTGATCGCGGCCGTGACGCGCTTGGCCAGTGCCGCGGGTGTGAGCATCGAGACCGGCGCACGCGTACGCGCGATCACGACGCAGCGGCGTCGTGTAACCGGTGTGGAGCTCGCCGACGGGCGGCGCATCGACGCCACCCTCGTCGTCTCCGGGGCGGACCTGCACCACACCGAGACGGCACTGCTGCCCCGCGACCAGCAGACCTATCCGGAGTCCTGGTGGCGCAAGCGCACGCCCAGTCCCGGCGCGCTCCTGCTGCTGCTGGGCGTGGAGGGCGCGCTGCCGCAGCTCGCCCATCACACGCTGCTCTTCGCGGACGACTGGCGCGTGGGGTTCGAGGACATCTTCGGCCGGCGGCGGGCGATCCCCGATCCGGCGTCGCTGTACATCTGCCGGCCGAGCGCGACGGACCCCACCGTCGCGCCGCCGGGCCATGAGAATCTCTTCGTCCTCGTGCCCGTGCCCGCCGACCCGGCTCTCGGCCGAGGCGGTGCCGGCGGCGATGGAGACCTGGCGATCGAGGTCGCCGCCGATCGGGTGATCGCGCAGATCGGTGCGTGGTGCGGCATCCCGGATCTGCCCTCGAGGGTGCGCGTGCGCCGCACGATCGCACCCGGGGACTTCGCGGCCGACTTCGGCGCGTGGCGCGGGAACGCGCTCGGACTCGCGCACACGCTCGGGCAGAGTGCGCTGTTCCGACCGCGCAACGCGTCACGGAAGGTGGCGGGCCTGATGTACGTCGGCTCGTCCACGCTGCCCGGGATTGGCCTGCCGATGTGCCTCATCTCGGCCGAGCTCGTCCTCAAGCGCGTGCGCGGCGACCGCTCACCGGGTCGTCTCGCCGAGCGTGCCGAGGTGTGACCGTGCCGGGGCTCTACCTCACCGCGATCATCGGGTCCGCCGCGGGCATCGCGCTGCTGGACCGTCGATGGCGCCTCGCCGCGTGGCACGCACCGGCGCGCACCGCGGGCGCCGTGCTCCTGGGCACCGCGTTCTTCCTGGCATGGGACGCCGTCGGCATCGCATCCGGTGTCTTCGTGAAGGGCGACAGCCCGCTGCTGATCGGGATCGACCTCGCACCGCACCTGCCGCTGGAGGAGCCGTTCTTCCTGGCGTTCCTTTGCTACCTGGCCCTCGTCGTCGAAGCTGCCGCGCGGCGCATGCTGGACCGCGCGGATCGCGCGTCCCGCCGTCCACCGGAGTCGTCGTGACCTACCCCCTCCTCGTCCTCCCGTTCGCGGGCGTCACGCTCGCCGTCGTCCTGTCGACTCTTCCGCGGCCGCGATTCGGCCGGCGGATGGCATCCTCCGCCGTCGCAGCGGCGGTGCTCGTCGCACTCACCGCGGTGTTCGACAACCTCATGATCGCGGCGGGCCTGTTCACGTATCCGGAGGAGCTCATCTCCGGCGTGCGCATAGGACTCGCCCCGATCGAGGACTTCGCGTATCCGGTCTGCGCCGCCTTCCTCGTTCCCGCCGTCCTGCTGCTGCTCGGTGCGCGGACGCCGGCGGCGCACGACGGCACGCGCGCTGGAGCGTCGTCATGATCCGGGCATCCGCCCGCGCCGTCACCCGCCAGCTGCTGATCTCGTCGCGGCCGGTCAGCTGGGTCAACACCGCCTACCCGTTCGCGGCGGCGTACCTCCTCGCCGCCCGGGAGGTCGACCCCGCCCTCATCGTGGGGACGCTGTTCTTCCTCGTGCCGTACAACCTCGCGATGTACGGGATCAACGACGTCTTCGACTACGAATCCGATCTCCGCAATCCCCGCAAGGGCGGGGCGCATGGCGCCGTCCTGGACCCCGGGCTGCATGCGGTGACGCTGTGGGCGGCAGGCCTGTCATGCCTGCCGTTCGTGGCGTATCTGGTGCTGATCGGCTCTCCCGCGTCGTGGCTCGTGCTCGGGGTGAGCCTGTTCTTCGTCGTCTTCTACAGCGCGCCTCCGCTGCGCCTGAAGGAACGTCCGTTCGCCGACTCGCTCACCAGCAGCATCCACTTCTTCTCCCCCGCCGTGTACGCCCTGACGCTGGCCGGCGTCGTGTGGACCTGGCGGCTCGCCGCGGTCATCGCCGCCTTCGCGCTGTGGGGCGTCGCTTCGCACGCCTTCGGCGCCGTCCAGGACGTCGTGGCCGACCGGGAGGCCGGGATCGCCTCGATCGCGACGGCGCGCGGCGCCCGCTGGACCGTGCGCTTCTCCCTGGCCTGCTACGCCGCCGCGGGCCTGGTGATGCTCCTGGCCGCATGGCCCGGGCCGCTCGCGGCGGTGGCGGCGCTGCCGTACCTGGCCACCGTGTGGCCGTACCGCTCGATCGACGACGCGCAGGCGTCGAGGGCCACGCGCGGATGGCGCGCCTTCCTCTGGCTGAATCAGCTGTCCGGCTTCGTCGTGACGCTGCTGCTCATCTGGTACGCGCTGCTCACGGCGTGAGAGCGCACGAGAAAGGGGCCGGTCCTGACGGACCGGCCCCTTTCTCGTCGTCGTTACTGCGCGCCCAGCTCGATGAGCTTCTCGACGGCCGCAGTCAGCCGCTCGTCGGCCTCGGCGAAGGCAGCCAGGTCGCCGGCCTGCAGGGCCTCGTCGCGGTCCAGCATCGCCTGACGAGCCTCCTCGAGGGCCGCGCCGTACTCATCCGTGGGCGCCGTCGGCTGCGGCGTGGGCTCCGTGCCGGGTCCGGTCGGCTCCGGTGCCGGCACGGGCTCGCCGCCGTCGTCCGGGACGACCTCGCCGTCGCCGGCGCTCGCGCCCGCGTCACCGCCGAAGAGCACGTCCAGCGCCCCGGTGAGGGTGTCCTCGAAGGCGATGTCGTCACCGAAGGCGACCAGCACCTTCCGCAGCTGCGGCAGCTGCGTTCCCTCGGCGGCCTGCACGTACACCGGCTGCACGTAGAGCAGGCCGCCGCCCACGGGCAGCGTCAGCAGGTTCCCGTTGAGAACCTCCGACTGGCCGATGGTCAGGACGTTGATCTGCTGCGACACCGTCGGGTCGGAGTCGAAGCGGTTCTGCACCTGACCGGGTCCGGGGATCGTCGTGTCGGCGGCGATCTCGAGCATCCGCAGCTTCCCGTAGTCCTCGCCCTTGACCCCCGCCTCGCTGCCGGCGTTCGAGTCAGCGGCGAGGTACCCCATGAGCACGTTGCGGCTGGCCGCCCCCTGCGAGGACGGGATGAAGGTGGTGAACATCGAGAACGTGGAGGTGTCCTGACCCGGCATCCGCATCGTCAGGTAGTACGGCGGCTGCAGCTGGTTGGCGTTCTGCGGGTCCTCCGGCGTGGCCCACGCGTTGTCGCGCTCGTAGAACGACTGGGCGTCGTCGACGTGGTACGTCTGCAGCATCGCGCGCTGGACCTTGAAGAGGTCCGTCGGGTAGCGCACGTGGCTCATGAGCTCGCCCGACATCTCGCTGATGGGCTTCACCGTCGACGGGTACACCTTCTGCCACGCCTGCAGGATCGGGTCGTCCTCCTCCCAGGCGTACAGCGTCACCGACCCGTCGTACGCGTCGACGGTGGCCTTCACCGAGTTGCGGATGTAGTTGATGTCATCGAGCGCGTAGCGCGGAGCCGGGTTGCTCGAGTCCGAGATCGCGTTCGAGAGGCTGACCGTCGAGGAGTAGGGGTAGTTCGCGCTCAGCGTGTACCCGTCGACGATCCAGACGATCCGGCCGTCCACGACGCTCGGATACGGATCGTTGTCGAGCGTCAGGTACGGCGCGGCCTTCTGCACACGGGTGAGCGGGTCGCGGTCGTAGAGGATCTGGGATTCCTCGTTGACGTCGTCGGAGAACAGGATCTGCTCGGACTGGAACTTCAGCGCGTAGATCAGCCGGTGGAAGATGTTCCCCACCGACGGGCCGCCGTCGCCCGAGAACGTCGTACGCGGCCCGGTGCTGCCGTCCGAGCCCGACGGGTAGTCGAGCTCGATCGGGTCGGTGCCCTCCGGCGCGCCGACGATCGAGTAGGCCGGAGAGAACTCCCCGAAGTAGACCCGCGGCTGGAAGTCCTCGCTCTCGGAGAGGAACCCGGTGGCCGGGATGCCGCGCTCGAGGAACACCGGGTTGCCGTCGGTGGTCCGCTCGTTGCCGGCCGCCGCCACCATGCCGTACCCGTGCGTGTACACGAGCGTCTCGTTCACCCACGACGAGCCGGTCCCCAGCTGCTCCATGTTCAGCTCGCGCACCGAGACGATGGTGTCCTGCAGCTGGCCGTCGATCTCGTAGCGGTCGACATCCAGCGGATCCTGGAACTGGTAGTACGCACGGTACTGCTCCAGCTGACGCACGGTCGGGCCGATGATGGCGGGATCCATGATGCGGATCTGCGCGGTGGTCTGCGCGTCCTCGCGCAGCTGACCCGCCTCGGCGCTCGTCTGCGCCGTGAACTCGGTCTTCTCCATGTCGTCGATGCCGAAGGCGTCCTTCGTGCCGTCGAGGTTGCGCTGGTAGTACTCGCGCTCGAGCGAGAGCTGGTTCGGCTGCACCTGGAACGTGTTGACGATCCAGGGGTAGCCGACGCCCACCACGATCGCCGAGACCACCAGCAGCGCCGTCCCGATGAGCGGGAAGCGCCACCGGCCGATGAAGGCCGTCACGAAGAACAGCAGGGCGACGATCACCGCCACGAAGGCCAGGATCGTCTGACCGGGGATCACCGCGTTCACCTCGGTGTATCCGGGACCGGTGATCCGCCCGAGGCCGCCGGTGTCGACCATCGTGCGGAACCGGTCGAGCCACAGGCTCACGCCCTGCACGAGGAGGTAGAGCCCCGCGATCACCGCCAGCTGGATGCGCGCCGCTTTCGAGATGCGCAGCTCGCGCTGCCCCACGCGCACCGAGCCGTAGAGGTACGACACCAGCGCCGTCACCAGCAGCGAGATCAGCAGCACCGCCGAGACGAACCCGACCAGCGCGCCCCAGAACGGGAGCGCGAACATGTAGAAGCCGGTGTCGAGACCGAACTCGGGGTCGCGGGTGTCGGTGGCCACGCCGTTGAACCACATCCACGTGGTCTCCCACTGCGCGGACGCGGCGAAGCCGGCGAAGAAGCCGAAGAAGATCGGGATGCCCCACATCGCCAGCCGTCGCAGCGGCTCCACGACCTCCTGATACCGGTCCAGCTGCGAGCTCAGCCGCGCGTAGACGGGACGCAGCCGGTACGCCAGCTGGATGGAGACCCACACCGGAACGGCCATCGCCAGGAACCCGATGACGAACATCACGACGCGCGCGACCCACTGGGTCAGCAGGACCGACTCGAAGCCGAGCTGGTCGTACCACAGCCAGTCCGCATAGAGGCTGGCGAAGATGAAGAACGCCACCACGAGCGCGGCGATGACCGCGAGGGTGATGGCGATGACGCGTCTGGTTCGGGAGGGTGTGGCCGGAGTCGGCGCTGAGGTCGTGGTCACGATCCCATCCTAGGCGGACCGCTCTGCGCCCCCGCCTTGTCCGCGCTGGGCGTACGCCGCGAAGCCGCGGTCGGCAGGCCTCATCCGGCGGTGCAGGTGGGCAGCGCGTCGAGATCGCCGCCGTCACGCACGGCATCCAGGACGGCGAGCGCGTCGTCGAGGTCGTCGACGGCGAAGACCTGCAGGTCGCCGGGGACATGGCCGACGACCTCGTCGCAGTTCGCCTCGGGTGCGAGGAACCACTCCGCCCCGGCATCCACGGCGCCCCACAGCTTCTGCCGGATGCCGCCGATGGGCCCGACGGTGCCCTCGGCCGTGATGGTGCCCGTGCCGGCGATGCGCTGCCCGCCGTTGAGCTCGCCGGGAGTGAGCGTGTCGATGATCCCCAGCGCGAACATCATCCCCGCGCTCGGACCGCCGACGTTGTTGAGCTGGATCGTGACGTCGATCGGGAAGTCGTAGTCGGTGATCAGGTTGACGCCGATGATCCAGATGGTCTCGCCGTCGTCGATGGCCTCCTTCGGGGTCACCTCGACGGTACGCTCCTGACCGTCCCGCTCGATGACCAGCTCGATCGGATCCCCCTCGGCGTCGTTGATCACCGCGCGCAGCTCCTGCACGTCGGCGACCTCGTTCCCGTTCGCACGGAGGATGACATCGCCCTCCGCCAGGACCCCCGCGGAGGCGGAGTCCTCCACGAGCGAGTAGACCGACAGCCGCGCGCCCACGTCGTATCCCAACTCGGTGAGCGCGGCCGCGGTGGCCTCGTGCTGCGAGTCGACCATCATCGCCGCGCTCTCGTCGTTGCGCTCCTCCGTGGTCTGCCCCTCGGGGAACACGGCATCGATCGGCAGCACCGCCTTGCTCGGATCGAACCACGCGGTCGCCAGCTCGAACCAGGACGGCGTCCGTTCGCGATTGCCCTGCACCTGCACCGTGAGCAGGTCCAGCGCGCCCGCCGTCCGATACGTCGGGGCCCCCTCCACCGAGATGAGGGGCACGTCCTCGCCGTCCGTGGCCTCCGCCTCACCGAGAGTGTTGTACACCGGTCCCGGCTGCTGGATGACGTAGGACGTCGGCAGGAACGTGATCACGAGCAGGATGACCATCGCGATGGCGAGCGCCCAGATCCCGGCGATCGAGCGGCGCGACAGCGGATGCTTCGCAGCGGGCTCGATCGTCGTGCTCTCGTCGAACAGCGCCACGCGGGGGCCTTCCTGTCGTGCCTGATGAGGGATGCCTGGTCGTTCGCGACCGGCGTAAGGCGTTCAGGTCCCTGCCGGGGAGTGCGACGGATGCTGCCACTAGCGTAGAACGCGTGGGTCTCGACCGGCTGAAAGGCGACTGAAGTGGCAGACGAAGACCGCGGTCCCGAGGAGGAGTTCCAGGAGCTGATCCGGCGACTCTTCGGCGGCGGAGCAGGCGATCTCGACCCGGAGCAGCTCTCGGAGCTCACGGGCATGAACATCGATCCGGCCATGATGCAGACGGTGATGCGCCACCTGCAGGGCGCCTTCGCAGGCGCCGGCCAGAACGGCATCTCGTGGGACATGACGCAGCGTCAGGCCCTGCACATCGCCAACCAGGACGGGCTCGTGGTCACGACGGGCCAGCGCACCGACCTCGACCAGGCGTTCGCGCTGGCGAACCTGTGGCTGAGCGAGGCGACGGCGATCTCCGAGCTGGCATCCCCGCCGCGTTCGATCACGCGGGGCGCATGGGTGGAGGCCACGCTGCCGGTATGGCAGGAGCTGGCCGAGCCGGTGGCCACGAGCATCGCGGACGCTCTCACCTCGGCGCTGAGCGCTCAGGCGCCGGAGGAGATGCAGGGCCTCGTGCAGGGTGCAGGCCGCCTGATGCGCACGGTGGGCGGCTCGCTGTTCGCCTCCCAGCTGGGTCAGGTCGTCGGCAACCTCTCGAAGGAGGTCGTCAGCGGCGGAGACGTCGGCATCCCCCTCATGCCCGACGGCGACGCGGCGATCCTGCCTCAGAACTTCGCCGACTTCGGCCGCGACCTGGAGGTGCCCGAGGACCAGCTGGCCCTCTATGTCGCGACGCGCGAACTCGCGCACGCACGCCTGTTCCGGCACGCGCGCTGGCTGCGCCTGCATGTCATCTCGCAGGTGACGGAGTTCGCCCGAGGCGTGCACGTCGACACCGATGCGCTCGAGGAGATGGCCGCCCGCTTCGATCCGTCCGAGCCGGAGGAGCTGCGCCGGGCGCTCGAGAGCGGCGCGCTGCTGCCAGAGCGCTCGGAAGCGCAGAAGGCCGCCCTCGCCCGCCTCGAGAACCTGCTGGCCACGATCGAGGGCTGGGTGGAGGTCGTGACCGACGACGCCACCTCGCGCCTGCCCGCCGCGCCCCGCATCGCGGAGGCGGTCCGGCGCCGCCGGGCCGTCGGCGGCCCCGCCGAGCGGGCGCTCGGGTCGCTCGTGGGCCTCGAGCTGCGGCCGCGCCGGATGCGCGAGGCCGCGGCCATGTGGCGTGCCGTCACCGAGGCCGTCGGCCCCACGGCGCGGGACGCCCTCTGGGACTATCCCGACCTGATGCCCTCGGCGACCGACATCGACGACCCGGCCGGTCTCGTGGCCCGCCTGGAGGCGCGTGCGCGCGGGGAGGCTCCCGTGCGCGACGAGATGGACGACGCGCTGGCACGGCTGCTCGCCGACGAGGACGGTGCGGCGCAGGCCGACGCGCCGTCCCCGGAGGACGATGCCGCGGCCGAGCGCCCGACGGATGAGGACGACGACGCGCCGGGGAGCAGCCGCTCGGAGTGACATCGACTCCTCCACAGGTTCGGCGCGCCGGCGCGGAGGCGCCGAGCCTGTGGACAGCCGTTCACCGCGACAGGGCCGACGGCAGGATCGAGCCATGCGCATCGACTCGGCTCATCCTCCGGTGTGGCGCTCGCCGACGGTTCTGCAGTTCGGCGCCGTGCCGGTGGCCCGCGTGGCCGACCCCGCTCCGTGGCAGCTCCGCGTCGTGCGCGAGCTCGAGCGGGGCATCCCCGACAGCGCCTACGGCCCACTCGCCGAGGCGCTGGGCGCTCCGTCGGAGGAGGCGGCTGCGGCCTTCCTCGCCTGTATCAGGCCGTGTCTTGCGGCCGCGTCCCCGCCGCGCACGGTGATCCTGCGCACGATCGGGAACGTGCCGGATGCCGCGCGCGCCGCCGTCGCGGCGGGGCTCACCGCCGGACGCCTGGAGGTCCGACAGGCCCCGGGATCCGATCCGCTCGGCGGTGTGGCGCCCGGAGCGGCCCCGGTCGTGCTGGTCGCGCAGCACGTGGTCCCGCCCGCCGCCGGGGCGGCCCTGATGGCGGCCGACGCGCATCATCTCCCGGTGATCCTCGCGGGCACGGCGGCCGAAGTAGGACCCCTCGTCATTCCGGGCGTGACGGCGTGCCTCTCGTGCGTCGACGCCCGCCGCGCGCAGGAGGATGCGGCCTGGCCGGCCGTCGCGGCGCAGCTGATGGGCCGGCCGGTCGAGACCGAGGAGTCGGTGGCGTGGGAGGCGGGGATCGTCGCGGCGCGGCTTCTCACCGAACGCGATCGGCACCCGTCCCGCGCCGCGACCCGCGCGGTGGGCTTGCGCGCCGGCTCGCTGCACCGGAGCGTCCGGACCCACCGACCGCACGCAGCGTGCCGTTGCCGATCTCTCGCAGGAACCGCGACGGCTGCCGTTCCCTTCCCCCGCGCGACCATGTCAGGGACAGCGTTCGCCCGGCCCGCGTGATGCCGACATAAGCCAGCCGGCGCTCCTCGTCGACCTGCTCGAACGTGGTCGCGTACGAGATCGGGAGCAGCCCCTCCGCCACGCCCACCAGGTGCACGTGATCCCACTCCAGACCCTTCGCGGCGTGGAGGGTCGACAGGGTCACCGTCCGCAGCGACGGCTCGTCGTGGGCACGGGCTCGCGCGGCGAGGTCGTCGGTGAAGACGCGCAGGTTGGTTCCCGGCGGCGCCTCCTCCGCCAGCCGCAGCAGCGCCGCTCGCGCTTCCCACGCGTCGCGCAACGCGCCGCCGGCTTCCGGCGGCTCGTCTGTGAGGCCGAGCGAGCGCAGCACGTCGCGGACCGCGTCGACGAACCCGCGCTCCATCGGCGCGACCGACGCGCCGCGCAGCGCCATGATCGCCTGACGCACCTCGGGCAGGTCGAAGAAGCGCCGCCCTCCCAGCACCGTGGAGGCGATTCCGGCGTCGGCGAGAGCGGCGACGAGTTCGGCGGACTGCGCGTGCGCGCGATACAGCACCGCGATCCGCCGGGGATCGACGCCTCCTGCGATCTGCTGCCGGATGCGGCTCGCCACGGCGCGCGCCTCCGCGGCGTCGTCGTCGAACGCGGTCAGTGTCGGCACCGCCTCGGGCTCGGGCGAGCGCTGTGCGGCGGCGCTCAGATGCAGCGCACCCGGCCGGCCGCGCATCAGCTCGTTCGCGACGGCGAGGATGGGCGCGTCCGAGCGGTAGTTCGTCTCCAGGCGCACCACACGGGCGCCCTCGTATCGCCTGTCGAAGTCGAGCAGGAACCGCGCCTCGGCGCCGGCGAACGAATAGATCGTCTGGCTGGCGTCGCCGACGACGCAGAGGTCACGGCGATCGCCGAGCCAGAGCTCGAGCAGGCGGTTCTGCAGCGGGGAGACGTCCTGGAACTCGTCGACGGTGAAGTGCCGGTACTGCTCGCGGACAGCGGCGACCACCTTGGGCTCGGCCTCGAGCATCCCGGCGCAGGCGAGCAGCACATCCTCGAAGTCCAGCTGGCGGCGCTCGTCCTTGAGCTTCTCGTAGGCGTGCTGCAGCGCGACGACGCGGTCGACGGACAGGCGGCCCACGCCGCCGGGCCTCGCGGCGGCGTACTCGTCGATGCTCAGCATCGAGACCTTGCGCCACTCGATGGCGCTCGCGACGTCTCGGAGCGTCGCCGTATCCGGCGTGATGCCGATGCCGTCGGCCGCGTGCGCGAGAAGGCGGACCTTGTTGTCGACGATCCCGGGAGCGGTGTCACCGGCGAGGGTCGGCCAGAAGTAGTTCAGCTGCGCGAGGGCCGCCGCGTGGAAGGTGCGCGCCGACACGCCTTCCACGCCCATCGCGCGCAGCCGCCCCCGCATCTCGCCGGCCGCCTTGGTGGTGAACGTCACCGCCATGACGCGTCCGGGCGAGTAGGCGCCCGTGTCGACGCCGTGCGCGATGCGGTGGGTGATGACGCGGGTCTTGCCCGTGCCGGCTCCCGCGAGCACGACCACGGGGCCGCGCAGCGCCGTCACGGCCTCCAGCTGCCGCTCGTCCAGTCCCTGGAGGGCACGGCCGCTCACGTCGTCGCCCCCGCATACCAATCGCTGATCAGCTGATGGGCGATCGAGGCGGAGCCGGGCAGGACCACATCGCCCCTCCCGGCGAGCGCGGCCCCGATCTCGTCGCGACGGAACCAGCGGACGGCCGCGATCTCCTCACCGTCCGCGCGCGCCGCCGCGTCGTCCCGGGCGCGCGCGAGGAAGCCGAGCATCAGCGAGCGCGGGTACGGCCACGCCTGCGAGCCCCGGTAGGTCGCCTCGGCGACGTCCACGCCGCACTCCTCGGCGACCTCGCGACGGACCGCCGCTTCCAGCGACTCTCCTGCCTCGACGAAGCCGGCGAAGCACGAGAACCGCTCGGGGCCCCACAGCGCGTTCGACCCGAGCAGCAGGGCATCGGGATCGTCGGCGCTCGTGATCGCCACGATGACGGCGGGATCCGTGCGCGGGAAATGCTGCCGTCCACAGCTCGGGCAGCGACGTGACCAGCCGGCGTCGATCAGCATGGTGAGGGCTCCGCAGAACGGGCAGTGCGGCGAATCGATCAGCCAGCGTCCGAGGCTGAGGGCCTCCACGAACGCCCCGGCGTCGTCGGCGGCGAGGGCGCCGCCGACCGAGCGGAGGCCGGCCCATCCCGCCGGCGCGTCGAGGGGCTCCTCCTCGGCGGCAGCGAACACCGCGGTGAGCCGCACGCCGCCCCCGGTGTCGCGGCCGAGGAAGGCCCACTCCGCGCCGCCCGGCACCGCGTCCGGCGCGAGCCACAGCAGCGCGTCGGGACGAGCCAGCGGCGCGGCATCCCCCACCACGACGAGCACCCGCGTCGCCGGGTCGCGCCTCGCGGTCTCGATCAGGTCCGGTGCGAGCCTGTCCGTGGCGGACCGGTCCAGTCCCGCGCGCGCCAGCGGCGGAACGCTCGAGCTGTCGGGCGCCGTCATCGAGATGTCTCCGGTTCGTCGATCGGGCCGGTCCGGCCGCCGCCGTTCCCCGGTGCGGTCGCGCGGCCAGGGCGTGGCGCGAAGGTGGACGGGCGAGCCCGACCTACCCTGGGCACATGGCACGCTCCCCCCTCACTCTAGCCGCGTCCGTCACCTCGGCTCTGCCGCGCGTCGGCGTCGTCGGAGTCGGTGCGCTCACCGAGGGCGCCGCCGGTCGGTTCGACACCGCGGTGGCGGATCTCGACGACGGCCGGCGCGTGGTCGTCCGCGCTCCCGCCGACTCTGCGGCGGGCGAGGAGCTGGCGGCCGAAGTGCGGGCGCTGCGTGCGCTCACACCCGGGGTGCGGGGTCTGCTCCCCTTCCGGGCGCCGGAGCTGCTGGGCGAGACCGGGCTGGGCGACGCCCGCGTCGTCGTGGTCGATTTCCTGCCCGGCTACCGGGTCGATGCTGCGCACGTGCCGCCGGGCTTCGGGGCGGCGACCTCGGTCGGTGCCGCCCTCGCCGCACTCCACGCGCTTCCCCCGTCGATCGTCCGGGCCGAGGGCCTTCCGGCGCGCACGCCTCAGCAGGTCCGCGCGGACGCCGCTCGCATCGTCGACCGCGCCGACGCCACCGGACGTCTGCCTCGCGTGCTGGAGCGGCGCTGGCATCGGGCGCTCGACGCCGAGGATCTGTGGCGCTTCGAGTCGGCGGTCGTGCTCGGTGGAGCGGGCGCCGCATCCTTCCTGTACGAGGACCTGGAGGGCGTTCCCACGGTGACGGGACTGCTCGACTGGCACGGTCTGTCGGTGGGCGATCCCGCGACGGATCTGCAGTGGCTCGCCGCAGCGCCCACGGCGGCGGACGACGTCTACGAGTCCTACGTCTCGCACAGCGACCGCGCGCCCGACGCGCACGTGCGCGACAGGTCGCGCCTGTACGCAGAGCTGGAGTTCGCGAAGTGGCTGGTGCACGGCCACGAATCCGGGCGCGATGACCTCGTGTCCGATGCCGTCGAGCTGCTGGAGTCGCTCGCGCGCGGCGTCGCCGACGAGGACCTCGTGGCGGCGCCGGGTCTCGGCGTGGACGAGGCGATCGCGCTGCTGGACCGGATGCCGGAGGCGGCCCCGCCTGCGGTCGACACGTCGATGCACACAGATACGTACGATCCGGAAGAGCTCTCCCAGTGGATGGCCGATCAGGACGACAGCCACGACGACGATGACGCGGTCGGGACGGGCGCGCAGGGCCAACGGGGCGACGCCGGCGACACGTCACGCGCCGCGCACGCCCACGACCGACTGTCCACCGCGCCGATCCTCCTGCCGACGTCTCCGGGCGCGCGGTCCGGCCGCACGTCGACGGCGGACGACGGCACCGAGACGGATGCCGCGGCCGACGCCGAGCGCGCCTCGGAGGCGGCGCTGCGCCGCTGGCGTGCCGACTGACGCTCCGGCGACCACCGGCCGAACCGTTCAGCCGCGCAGGACGATGTCCTCTCCGACGTAGAACAGCGCCACGTCGATCTCATCCAGGGGGACGCCGTGCCTGGCGTGATACGCCTGCCGGTACAGCTCCAGCTGCAGCATCCGCTCCCGCTTCTCGGCCGCCGTGCGCGGCGCCGCGCCGGTCTTCCAGTCGACGATCTCTATGCGGCCTCCGCGATCCTCGCGACGGTAGACCGCGTCCAGCTTGCAGATGATGATGTGCGGCCGGCCGTCCGGCCCGGTCGTGGCGAAGTCGATCTCGGTCTCGACCTCGATCGGCTGCAGCGTCGCCCACTCCGACGCGAGGAATCGTTCGCGCAGCGCCGCGAGCGCCGCGGCATCCTCGCTGGACGACTGCGTCCCGGACAGCTCCTCATCCGACTCCCACAGCGCGTCGTCGATCGAGCCGCCCAGCCCCACGCCGCCGGATCGCTGTTCCACCCACGCGTGGAAAAGAGTGCCCAGGCGGGTCTGGCGGAACGGCCGCTCGGGCATCGGCCGGGCGATGCGTGCGAGCGTCCCCTCGAGATCGGCGACGTAGTCCTTGTAGCGGGATGCCGCGATACGGGTCGGAGCGATCCTGACCGGTCGCGCGCGTCGGGCGTCGCGCTCGGCGAGCAGAAGCGCCGCCTGCGGATCGAGCTCGACGCGCGGCGCCGACATCGCCTGCTCCACGGCTGCTGCGGCCCGCTCGACGGCGGCACGCCGGGTGCCCAGCGGATCCATCGGCCACTGCAGCGCGCGCCGCTCCCCCTGATACGGGTCGTCGGCGGGATCGTCCGCGGGCAGGGGCACTCCGAGCGCGTCGGCGATCTCGGAGAGGAAGACGCTGCGCTCCCGCGGGCGCTTCGTGCCCGACCAGCTGGACCCGCTCAGCATCAGCTGCTCGCGGGCGCGTGTCACCGCGACATACGCCAGCCGGCGGTCCTCGTCGTGCTGGCGCGCACGGTTCGCCTCGACGAAGGCGTCGATGGCGGCTTTGAGCTCCTGCTGCGTCTGCGCCGACTGCCACGCGAGTGAGGGAAGCCAGGGCGCGTCGCCGCGGAACGCGTACGGCAGGACCCCGAATCCCAGCCACGCTTTCGTGTCCCGCGGGGCGCTCGGCAGCTCGTCCTTGACCATCCGCACCACGGCGACGGCATCCCACTCGAGCCCTTTGGAGCCGTGGATGGTCAGAAGCTGCACCACGTCGTCTTCGGGCGGCTCGGTGCGGGGCGCGAACTCGTCCAGCTGCTCGGCATGGTCGAGCCAGGCCAGCAGACTCGGCAGCGACCCGGACTCGTCGGCTGCGAGGAAGGCGTGCACCTCGTCGACGAACGCGCGCAGCTGCGCGGACGCGACGCGGGCGGGTCCGCGCGCTTCGTTCGCGGCCAGTTCCACGTCCAGACGCAGCTCCAGCTCGATCAGCCGCACGAGATCGGGGATCGGCATCCCGATGGCCTGGCGGAGCCCGGTGAAGACGGACGCGGCGTCCCGCAGGCGCTCCCGCGCGTCAGGAGTGAAGCCCGCGAGCCAGCCGTGGTCGGGCGCGTGGCGCGCGATGAAATCCAGCGCGTCCACGAGCGAGCCGTCGTCATCGCCGGCGCTGCCGCGGATCCGCTCGACGACCTCGGGTGCCAGCGGCTGCAGAGCGGCGTCGTGCCGAGCGATCCGCCGCGCCAGCGCCGCCAGCTCCCGGAGATCCGGGAGGCCGATGCGCCAGCGGGGCCCGGCGAGGAGGCGGATCAGCGGCGACCCTGCGGTCGGGTCGCTGATCACCCGCAGCGCGCAGACGACGTCGACGACCTCGGGCGTGGACAGGAGCCCTCCGAGTCCGAGGATGCGGTGCGGGATGCCCCGGCGCCCGAGCGCGTCGGCGAAGCGCACCATGTGCTTCTTGCTGCGGAACAGGATCGCACCGGTCGTCGTGCGCCCTTCGCCGGCTCTGCGGGTGCGCACGCGGGAGAACCACTCCGCGACCCGATCGGCTTCGCTGTCGAGGTCGGCGTCGAAGGCGAGTTCGATCTCGCCGTCCGGGGCGCCCGGCCGCGCTCGCAGCTCGGAGACCGGCACCGCCGCAGAGGCGGCCAGCGGCGCGAGCACCGCGTTGGCGGCGGTCAGCACGGAGGCGCTGTTGCGCCAGCTCGTCAGCAGTGCGTACTGCGCGCAGGGGACGTCCGGTGAGAACGCCGCCGGGAAGCCGCCCAGGTTCCCGGCGCTGGCTCCCCGCCACCCGTAGATCGCCTGATGCGGGTCTCCCACCGCCATCACACCGGTGCCGGCGAACAGCGTCGCGAGCAGGTCGGTCTGCACGACCGAGGTGTCCTGGTACTCGTCGAGGAGGACCACGCGGTAGCGATCCCGGAGCTCTGCGGCCACGGCAGGATGACCCGCGACCACCTCCAGGGCGCCGGCGACCTGGTCGGAGAAGTCGATGACGCCCAGCCGCCGCTTCTCGGCGGCGTACTCGCGCGCGAGGTCGCACAGCAGGCTCAACGCGTCGACCTTGTCGACCGCCTCCGCCACGGGCGCGTACACCGTCGTTCCTTTGCGGGTGGAGGGAAGGTCGAGCACCCGCCGGAACCGGGCGGGGAAGGCGGCGAGCTGATCGAAGTCCACGAGATTGTCGACGCCGTCCCGCGCGATGCGCAGCGCCGCGTCGACGATGGTGCGCACCGCCTCGCCGCGCTGCTCGAGACGGGGATCATCGGAGGCGAACACCACGCGCCGCATCAGCAGCCATGCCGCCGACTCCGACAGCACCGCCGACTCGGCGTCCCGCCCGATGCGCACCGCATGCTCGCGCACGATCTGATCCGCGAAGCTGTTGTACGTCGCAACGGTGGGGCGGTGCAGGAGCGCGTCGTCATCGACCTCCTGCGGCTGCGCGCCGACCATCCGGGCGAGTGCGTCCAGCGCGTCGTGCCGGGCCGCCGCCGCACGCGCACCGTCGCCGGAGCGCTCCAGGTCGCCGAAGACGTCCAGTCGTCCCGCGGCGGCCAGCTCGGGGAGTGCGGGCAGCAGACCGCGACGCTCGAACTCGGCCAGTCGCGCGAGGCGCTTCTGGATGCGTTCGGACAGCTCTCCCGCGGCCTTGCGCGTGAAGGTCAGCCCCAGCACCTCGTCGCGGCGCACGATGCCGTTCGCGACGAGCCACACCACCCGGGCCGCCATCGTCTCGGTCTTGCCGCTCCCGGCGCCCGCCACCACCAATGCGGGTTCGAGCGGGGCCTCGATGACGGCCGTCTGCTCATCGGTGGGAGAGAACTGCCCGAGCGCCGCGGCGATCACCCGCGCTGACAGCACGGGCCCGGTTCCCGCGCTCACGATGCGCTCACCGCGCCGATCGTGTGGATCCGGCACAGCCCGTACGCGTGCTCGTCCCGACAGTGCTCCTCGTAGGGAGCCGTGAACGTCGTCCCCCGCATCACGTCGACGGCGGCCTGCACGCGGGCGAGGAACGCCGCACGGCGCTCGTCGTCGAAGGGCGGCTGCCAGGGCGTGACGTAGTCGGCCTTCGCCGCCGTCGGCCGCAGCACGAGGAGCTTCGCACCGCCGGGCGCCAGATCCGCCGCCGCCGAGATGGCACCCGCCTCGAACGCCAGCTGATAGGCCGCCAGCTGCGGGTTGTCGATCACCTTGGCGTCGGTCTGCGGTTCGCGCTTGCCGGTCTTCAGGTCCACGATCACGACGGTGCCCTCCGGGGTGCGTTCGACGCGGTCGATGAAGCCTGAGAGGATCACGCCGTGCTCGTCGCCGGCATCGGCCACCGGGATCGCGACCTCGAAGTGCGGCTCGGCCTCGATGAGCGATCCGCCCGACTGCTCGAACCGACGCAGGTAGAGGTGCAGGCGCCGCACGAGGTCGCGTGCGCGTGCCTGCTCGGCGCGATCCCGCCACGGCGCTTCGAACGTGAGCTCGCCCCAGCGTGCCTCCACCTGCGCCCACAGGCTGTCCTCATCGATGCCGGATGCGTGCTCCAGCGCGGCGTGGATGATGGTTCCCAGACCCGCAGTCGTACTGCCGGGGTCGCCGCCGAGGTCGCCGATGACCCAGTTCAGCTCGCACTCCTCCAGCGCATGCAGACGCGACGGCGACACGCGGATGTCCTCCCGCGAGAGATCACGCAGCGGTCCCGCGGATGTCGGCGGCGCCACGCCGTACCAGTCCCGCGGCGCCGCACCGGCGACTGCGGCGTCGGCCAGCAGTGCGAGCTGACCGGCGGCGTGCTCCGCTGCCGCACGCGGGGCACCCTCGGTCAAGGTCCGGCGATGGAGCGCGACCAAGCCGCGAAGCGACAGCGGATGGTCCACCGTGTATCGCTCGGGGTCGGGCAGGAGCTCGAAGAACACGCTCGGACCGGTGTCGTCATCGTCCACCGCGGTCACCACGACGCGGGATGTCGCCCGCGAGAGCGCACGGGCCAGCAGTCGCAGCTCATCGTGCATCGCGGCGCGCCGGCGATCGACGGCGCCTGCCGGCGCGTGGTCCCCCCGCGTGGCGGCATCCGCGAGGCGCCAGGTGTCGAGCAGGCTGCCGCGCAGACGCGTGTTGGGCCATACGCCCTCCTGCATGCCCGCGATGACGACGGTGTCGAACTCGAGTCCGAGGGCGCCGGCCGGGGTGAGGATGCGGACCGTGCCCTCGCTCGGCGGCGCGTCGAGGCGATCCTCGGCCACGCCGCTGTCGAGGATCGAGCGGACGAACACCCGCGGGTCGGCGTCGACCGAACGCTCCACGAAGCGCTTCGCGGCCTGGAACAGTGCCACGACCGCGTCGAGATCCCGGTTGGCCTGCTCGGCGAGCGGCCCGTGCCCGCGGGCGAGCTCGGCCCACACCCGTTCGAGGCCGCTGCGATCCCACGCCGTCCACAGCAGCTCGTGCGCCGTCGCACCGCGATCGAGCTCGTCGCGCAGGGCGGCCAGCGTGCGGGCCAGTGCAGCCGCCCGGCGAGCCTCACGCGTGTCGAGGAGGTCGAACTCGAGCGGCCGGAGCATCGCCGACAGCACCAGCTCGCGACCCGATCGCTCGCTCTCGGCACCGGCGCGGAGCTCGACGTGGCGCAGCGCCGATCGCAGCCGCCGCAGCTCGATCGGATCCAGTCGTCCGTACGTGCCCACGAGCGCCTCGGTGACGTCCTCGAAGGTCCAGTCCTCGCGAGCGGCGAGATCGATCAGGCGCAGCAGATCCCGGACAGGTCGGAGCGTTCCCAGTGCGCGACCGGGACCGCTCGATCGTGCCGGCACGTCCCGTGCCGACAGCTCCGCCTCGAGTGCCGCGATCTGACGGGTGTCGTGAGCGATCACGGCGCATGCGTCCCACGCCACCCCCTCGTGCACGTGCCGCTCACGCAGCAGCCGCGCGACGGCGTCGTACTCCTCCGCCTGCGACCGCAGGGTGAGAGCGCGGACGGAGCCGTCCGGGTGGGCGTCGGATCCGGGTGTACGGTGCGCGACGACCCCGACGGCGCCGATGCGCTGAGTCACCCGCCGCACGAGCTCGCGCTGCCACGCGGTACCCCGGTGGGAGGCGCGGAGCACGTGGACGACGCCCAGTGATGCGGCCAGACGCGCGAAGTTCTCGGGTGTCGCGCCTCGGAAGGACCCCGAGCCCACGTCGGGGTCGCCGAAGGCCAGCACAGCGGCCCCACGCATGCGCGCGGCCTCCACGAGCTCGACGCCGCCCAGCGTGAGCTCCTGCGCATCGTCGACCAGCACGACCCGGACGCGATCGATCGCCGGGTTGCCGGGGGGCGCGGTGCGCAGCAGCCCGACCGCCTCGCGCACCAGGCCTGCGGCGTCGCGATGCGCACCTCGCATGCCTGCGCGCACCTGCAGGTACTCGGCGAAGAAAGAGGACAGCGACACCCACGCCGGGATCCCGTCGCGCTCCCCCAGTGCGCGCAGACGCGCGGGCTCGATGCCGAGCGTCGTGCACTCGGCCAGGAACGTGCGCACCTCGGTGCGGAAGCCGGCGGTGCCGCGGACGGCGGGTCCGAGCCAGTCGGGCCAGCGCGACGGTCCGGCCGTCTCGTCCTCCGCGTCGCCGTCCAGGAGGTCGCGGATGATCTGGTCCTCCTCGCCTCCGGTGAGCAGCTGCGGCGGCTCGGCTTCGGTCGCCACGGCGTGCGCGCGAACGAGCTGGAAGGCGTACGACGCGACCGAGCGCGCGAGCGGCCCCGCCGTCGCCCGTCCTACCGCGAGCCCGAGGCGGTCGCGGAGTGCCGTCGCGGTCTGGCGCGATGGCGTCAGCACCAGGATGCCGTCGGGTTCCACCCCGGCCTGAACGAGGGCCGCGACGCGAGCGATCAGCGTCGCCGTCTTGCCGGATCCGGGAGCGCCGGCGACCACGCCGCAGTCGTCCGCCGGCAGCCCGATCACGTCGGCCTGATCGGCGTCGGGCTCGAACCGCAGCGCGCTCGGGGGCGGCGTCCGGGTCGTCGCGGCGACGTCGCGGACATCGTCCGTGATCGTCGCTGCGCCTGGGGGAACCATGTCCTCGACGGTAGCGCGACCGGCCGACATCGACCGTTCGCCCAGAGCGTTTCGCGGGCGACCGGGACCTCGCGCCGGGTGTCGTAGAGTGGCCATGCGTCCGGGGAGCCCTCAGCCTTTCCGGCGAGCAACCGTCGCCCCGCGCAGGAGGTCATCACGTGGAGATCCGCATCGGCATCGCGAACACCGGCCGCGAGCTCAACTTCGAGACGAACGAGCCCGCCGCCGAGGTCAAGAAGAGCATCGCGGACGCGTTGGACGCCGGCGCGACGCACGTGACCTTCGCCGATTCCAAGGGCAACTCCTACATCGTCCCCACCGCGGGTCTGGCGTACATCGAGCTGGGCACCGAGGAGTCGCGGCGCGTCGGCTTCGTCGCCTGAGCGGAGCCGCCGTGCAGATCCTGCTCGCTTTCATCATCGGCGCCGTGATCGGCGTCGCCGTGCACTTCCACCTGCGTCAGCGCCTCACCCGCGGCGTCGTCGTGGCGCCCATGATCGGCGCCGTGACGGCCGGGCTCGCCTGGACCGCCCTGACGTGGTCGGGCGTCGGCGTCGACACGCCATGGCCGTGGCTCGCCGCTCTCGTGGTGCCCGCCGCGGTCGCCTATCCCGCCATCGCGGTGCTCTCGCGCATGCGCGTCGCGCGGGATGCGCGCGAGAAGCAGCGTCTGGGCATCGCCTGACCACATCACGATCCGGCCGGTGCGGCGCCGTACCGCCGGCCGCTCAGGCCGAGAGCCCCATGGCGTCCATGCGGCGCGAGTGCGCGGCCATCAGCTCGGTGAACACCGGCTCGGCCTTGTCGGCGGCTGCGCCGCCCAGTGCCGTGCGGCGCAGTGCGGCGCGGGCGATGAGCAGGGTGTCCCCCACGAGCCGGCGCCCCCACAGCGCGAGCAGCGAACGCCATTCCGCATCGCTGTCGATGGTCGTCGTGACGAGATCCACGATCGCCTGCCGGTCGCTGTCGGCGCGGAGGATCCGCGCGACGCGGTCGCCGGTCTGGCCGTAGCTGGCCGACAGGGCGAGGTAGAAGTCGTCGAGCATCCCCGCCGTGATGTGCACCGAGAGCATGGTCTCCTGGGGTCGCACGCCGTGGGTCTCGCGGCGGAAGGCGTCCAGCGGCTCCCGGAAGGGACGCATCAGCGCCGTCGGATCGTCGCCGCGCTCGCGGATGAGCTGGATCAGGTCCTGATGCTTGCGCAGCGCCGCGCCCGCGGCGCGCGAGAGCGCCTCCTTCTCCGCCAGCTCCGGCGTGGTCTGGATGAGCTCGCTCAGCGTCTCGAAGTAGCCCAGCTGCAGATAGGCCGCCTGCCCGAGGAACGTGTCGATGTCGGGGGCGAGCTCTTCGAAATCGACACGATGCACGCCCGACACGTCGTCACGCGACCTGAGCTGCAGACGACGCCCGGGTTCGCGGCGCTGCCAGAACCACTTCACCACGCAGAACAGCCTAGGGTCCGGCCGAGCCGCGACGCGGCATCCCGCTCCCGGCACGTCTCGCGGGCACCCCACAGCTGGCTCCGGTATCGTGGATGCGGCCCCGGCGTCGGATCGGGGCACCGCGCCTGTGGCTGAGAGAAGGGCGTGGACCTCATCTCCGCCCGCGCGACGGCACCGCCTGACGCGCCAGGGCACGGACTCAGGCAGCATCTCACTGCCGGACAGGCACTCATCGTGACGACCTTCGCCGACCTCGGCGTAGACCAGGACATCGTCGACGTGCTCGCAGCACGCGGCATCGTCGACGCATTCCCGATCCAGGAGCAGACCATCCCGTTGGGGCTTCCCGGCCAGGACATCATCGGGCAGGCCAAGACCGGAACGGGCAAGACGTTCGGCTTCGGCATCCCCGTCGTCCAGCGGCTCGGCCAGAACCCCGCGCCCGGCGTCAAGGCGCTGATCGTCGTTCCCACCCGCGAGCTCGCGGTGCAGGTGTACGAGGACATGGACATGCTCACCTCCGGCCGCTCGACCAGCGTCGTGGCCATCTACGGCGGCAAGGCCTACGAGGGTCAGATCGACCAGCTCAGGGCGGGCGCGCAGATCGTCGTGGGCACGCCCGGGCGCCTGATCGACCTCAACAACCAGCGCCTGCTGGATCTGTCGAACGCGACGGAGGTCGTGCTCGACGAGGCCGACAAGATGCTCGACCTCGGGTTCCTTCCCGACATCGAGAAGATCTTCACCAAGGTCCCCGCGATCCGGCACACGCAGCTGTTCTCCGCGACGATGCCCGGACCGATCGTCGCGCTGGCACGGCGGTTCATGTCGAACCCCATCCACATCCGCGCCAACGACCCGGACGAGGGCCTCACACAGGCCAACATCCGTCACCTGGTCTACCGCGCCCACAGCCTCGACAAGGACGAGGTCATCGCCCGCATCCTGCAGGCCGAGGGCCGCGGCAAGACGGTGATCTTCACGCGGACCAAGCGCGCCGCCCAGAAGCTCGTCGACGAGCTGAACGACCGCGGCTTCAACGCCGGAGCGGTGCACGGCGACATGAGCCAGGAGGCGCGCGAGCGCTCGATGGCGGCCTTCAAGGCCGGCAAGAAGGACGTGCTCATCGCGACGGACGTGGCCGCGCGCGGAATCGACGTGGACGATGTCACGCACGTGATCAACCACACCATCCCCGACGACGAGAAGACCTACCTCCACCGCGCCGGTCGAACGGGCCGCGCCGGCAAGACCGGCATCGCCGTCACCTTCGTCGACTGGGAGGACCTGCACAAGTGGGCCCTCATCAACCGGGCGCTCGAGTTCGGGCAGCCCGAGCCGGTCGAGACGTACTCGTCGAGCCCGCACCTGTACGCCGAACTCGACATCCCCGCGGGCACGAAGGGCCGCATCGCGACGGCGCCGAAGACGCAGTCCGTGCGGGTGCAGCCTGAGCGCGCGGCGGACGCCGCCGCCGAAGCCGCGTCCGAGGGTCGCGTCAGCACGCGCCGGCGCCGCCGCCGGACGAGCGCATCGGCCGAGCGCGTGGGCGCGAGCTTCGAGCAGGGAGCCGACGCGAAGGCCGCGGCAGGATCATCGCGGCCCGCGGGCGCCGACCGCACCGCCGAGGGTGCAGGTACCCACGACGGCGCCGGGAAGGGCCACCACGACGGCAATGCGGCGCCCCGGCGCCGGCGGCGTCGCCGCGGCGGTTCCGGCACCGCCGGCGCCGCCTCCGTCGGCGCCTGACGCCCGCGAAGAGCTGCACTCGAGGAAGCGCCTCCGGTCCCCTCAGGGGTGGACGGGGGCGCTTCCTCGTGCCCGCTCGATGATGCGGGCCACCATCTCGTCGCTGGTGGTGTTCTCCCCCGGCTGATTGGGCTTGCCCATGCCGTGGTAGTCGCTGGAGCCGGTCACGATCAGGTCCCGGTCGCGGCACAGCTCACGGAGCGTCCGGAGCCCGGCGCCGACGTTCTCCCGATGCCCCAGTTCGAAGCCGGCGAGCCCCGCCTCGAGCATCCGCTCCATGAGCGCGGGCGGCAGCAGGCCCGCCCGCCCCGCGGGATGGGCGATGATCGGGACGCCACCCGCTCCGACGACGAGCTCGACGGCGGTCACCGGGTCGGGTGCGAACAGAGCGACGTAGTAGTCCCCGCCCGGGCTGAGGATTCCCGAGAACGCCTCCGCCCGGTCGCGCACGAGGCCGCGGGCCACCAGAGCGTCGGCGATGTGCGGGCGTCCCACCGTGGCGCCGTCGCTGGTCTGCGCGAGGATGTCGTCCCAGACCAGGTCGTAGTCCCGCGAGATGCGGTCCGCCATGAGGCGCGCGCGATCCAGTCGCGACGAGCGGATGCGCTCGGTCATCGCACGCAGGGCCGCGTCATCGGGATCGGGCAGATACGCCAGCACGTGGACGCTGCGCCACTGGTGGCGCGCGGACAGCTCCATGCCGGGGATGAACGTCATGCCGAGCGATGTCGCCGCCTCGGCCGCCTCCGCCCAGCCCGAGGTCGTGTCGTGGTCGGTGAGCGCGGCGGTGCGGATCCCGTGCCGGTGCGCGGCGGACATCACCTCTGCGGGCGGCTGCGTGCCGTCGGAGTTCGCGGAGTGCAGGTGCAGGTCGCTCGGCCCCTCGAACCGCTGGGCCCTCGCGAGCCGCGGCTCCTCGCGGCGCTCGCGCGACGCGGACGAAGCACGTGGCGACGGTCCCGGCATCCTTCGAGCGTAGCGCGGCGACATGCCCACGACCGCTGACCGATCTTTCAGGCTGCTCCCCTAGAGTCGCGTCGTGCTTCGCCTGTTGGGGATCCTCGTGACCGTGCTGTGCGCGATCGCGGCGGCGGTCCTCACGTGGCCGGCCTTCTTCCGGCTGGAGCGCACGTATCCGGTCGCGCAGATCGTGTCCTTCCGCGGCCTGATGGTCGCCGTCTTCGTCGCCGCGGTCGTCCTGGCCCTCCTGCTCGCGATCGCCCGTCCCGTGCGCGGGTTCGCGTTCTCGCTCGCGATCGTCGCGGCCGTGGCGGCCGTGGCGAACGCCGTGGTGATCGTCGGCCGCGGCGGCATGGGTCCGGAGTCGCTTCCGGCCAAGACCGAATCGAGCGTGCGGGTCATGACGTGGAACACCGCCGGACCGGCGACGGCGCCCGAGACCATCGCCAAGATCGCCGTGGCGATGGATGCCGACATCGTCGCCCTGCCGGAGACGACGATCGAAACCGGCGAGAAGGTGGCCGTCGCGATGCGCGAGCTGGGCCATCGCATGTGGGCGCATCACGCGGAGGACCCCTCGACCGAGTGGGATGCCGGGTCGACGACCCTCCTCATCTCCCCCGACATGGGCGACTACGCCGTCATCGAGTCCTCCGTCGAGGGGATGAGCAACACCTCCACCGTTCCCAGCGCCGTCGCGATGCCCACCGATGGGGACGGGCCGATCGTGGTCGCCGCGCACGCGGTCGCGCCGCGGCCCAGCTACATGCAGCGCTGGCGCGACGACCTGCAGTGGCTCGCGGACCAGTGCGGCCAGAGCAACGTCATCATGGCCGGGGACTTCAACGCCACCGTGGACCACATGACCGGCCTCGGCATCGACGGCGCGACCCTGGGACACTGCACCGACGCCGCCGTGGCGACCGGCAGCGGCTCGGTGGGCACCTGGTCGGCCCAGTTCCCGGCGATGCTCGGTGCGCCGATCGACCACGTCATGGCGTCCGAGCATTGGAAGGCCACCGGCTCCCTGGTGCTGCGCTCGCTGGACGGGTCGGGCTCGGATCACCGGCCGCTCATCGTCCAGTTCGAGCCCGCAGACTGATCCCGCAGGGGCCCGCGCGACGTGGGACACTGGGAGCATGAGCAGCGCAGCCGACCGCCCGACGGGCACCAGCGACACGATCGCCGAGGCTCCCGCCGAACCCACGACCTCGAGCACCAACCGGCGGCAGCCCTTCGGCCAGGGCTTCCTCGACACCATCTCGATGGGATGGGCCGACCGCCCCGAGACGATCCCGCCCGCACGTCCGCAGGCCTCGTACGCCGCCGCGCGGCGCGACGCGGTCTCGGCGGCGTTCACCGGCAAGCGCCTCGTCGTGCCGGCCGGCGACCTCAAGCAGCGCAGCAACGACACCGACTACCCGTTCCGAGCCCACTCGGCGTTCGCACATCTGACCGGATGGGCCGCCGACGCCGAACCCGGCGCGATGCTGGTGTTCGAGCCGAACGGCGACGGACACGACGTGACGCTGTACTTCCGCGAGCGCGCCGACCGCACCACCTCGGAGTTCTACTCGGATGCCTCCATCGGCGAGTTCTGGATCGGTCCTCGCCCGGCTCTGGGCGCGGTGGCGGCGGACCTCGGTCTGGAGACGGCGCACATCGACGAGTTCGAGTCGCGCGACGGCGACCTCGTCGTGGACGAGGACGAGGACCTCACGCGCTTCGTCTCGGAGCTGCGCCTGATCAAGGACGACTACGAGATCGAGCAGCTCAAGCTCGCCGTCGAGGTCACCGCGCGGGGCTTCGACGACATCGTCGCCCACCTCCCGACGGTCATCGAGCACCCGCGCGGCGAGCGGGTCGTCGAGGGCGTGTTCCACCAGCGTGCCCGCAGCGACGGCAACGCGGTCGGGTATGACACGATCGCGGCATCCGGCCCGCACGCGTGCTACCTGCACTGGACCCGCAACGACGGGGCGGTGCTCCCGGGAGATCTCATCCTCATCGACGCCGGCGTCGAGATCGACAGCCTCTACACCGCCGACATCACGCGCACGCTGCCGGTCAGCGGCCGGTTCAGCGACATCCAGCGCCGGATCTACGAGACGGTGCGCGAAGCGGCGGACGCCGCCTTCGCCGCAGCGCAGCCGGGCGCGAAGTTCAGCGATCTCAACCGCGCGGCGTGGGAGGTCATTGCGCGCCGCACCGCGGAGTGGGGCATCCTGCCGGTCAGCGCCGAGGAGGCGATGGACCCCGACACGGGGCATCACCACCGCCGGTACATGGTGCACGGCACCAGCCACCACCTGGGCCTGGACGTGCACGACTGCGCGCAGGCGCGCCGGGAGCTGTACGCCGGCGGCACGCTGCAGCCGGGGATGGTCTTCACCATCGAGCCCGGCCTGTACTTCCAGATCGACGACCTGACCGTCCCCGAGGAGTACCGCGGCATCGGCGTGCGCATCGAGGACGACATCCTCCTGACCGAGGACGGCCCGGTGAACCTCTCCGCCGACATCCCTCGCACCGCCGACGAGGTCGAAGCCTGGGTCGCACGGCTGTCCGGCACGGACCGCTGACCTTCCGCCGCAGCGCCGTGACGACCTACACCGCTCCTCCCGCCTTCACCACCCGTCCCACCCTCACCGGGACGTTCGGCATGGCCGCCTCCACCCACTGGATCGCCACGGCCACGACCCAGGCAGTGCTCGAGCGCGGGGGCAACGCCTTCGACGCCGCCGTCGCCGGCGCTTTCGTCCTCCACGTCGTCGAGCCGCACCTGAACGGTCCCGGCGGCGATCTCGTTGCGATCTTCCAGACAGCGGATGCCTCCTCCCCGACGGTGCTGATGGGACAGGGTCCGGCGCCGGCCGGTGCGACGATCGAGCACTACCGCGACGAAGGCCTCGACCTGGTGCCCGGGGCCGGCGGTCTCGCCGCGGCGGTGCCCGGCGCGGTCGACGCATGGCTGCTGCTGCTGCGCGACCACGGCACGTGGGAGCTGGCCGACGTGCTGTCGTACGCGATCGGGTACGCCCGAGACGGACACCCGCTGGTCGCCGGCGCCGCCGCCACCATCGCGCGGGTCGCTCAGCTGTTCGCCGATGACTGGACGACCTCGGCGGACCTGTGGATGCCCTCCGGTGCGCCGCCGGCAGCGGGCGACATCGTCCGCAATCCCGCGTACGGCGATGTGCTCGACAGCCTCGTGCACGCGTCCTGCACGGTGCGCGACGACGGACCGGTCGGCCGCGCGGCGCGCATCGACGCGGCCCGCCGGGAGTGGCGGGAGGGGATCGTGGCCCACGAGGCCTCGGCGTTCCTGGCCCGCCCGCATCGCCACTCGCACGGCGGCGCCCACGCGGCCGTGATCACCCCCGACGACTTCGCGGCGTTCCAGGCGGGGTACGAGGAGTCGGTGACCCGCGCGTTCCGCGGCCGCGCCATCGCCAAGGCGGGCGCGTGGACGCAGGGACCGGCGCTGCTGCAGACGCTGGCGCTCCTCGAACCGCTCGCGGACGACGCCCTCGACCCGTCGCAGGAGCTGGGGGCGCACACCATCCTCGAGGCGCAGAAGCTCGCCCTCGCCGACCGCGACGCCTGGTTCGGCGACGACGAGGTCGATCTCGACGCCCTGCTGTCCGAGGACTACCTCGCCCAGCGGCGGGAGCTCATCACGGCGGAGGCATCCGAGCAGTTCCGTCCCGGGACGATCGCGGGTCGAGCAGGATTCCAGCCGCCGCTGCGCACCTCGTACGCGGCGACCGGAGTCGGGACCGGCGAGCCGACCGTCGCCAAGACGGGCGAGACCCGGGGCGACACCTGTCACCTCGACGTCGTGGACCGCTGGGGGAACATCGTCTCCGCGACGCCGTCGGGCGGCTGGCTGCAGTCCTCGCCGACGATCCCCGCGCTGGGCTTCTGCCTGGGCACGCGCCTGCAGATGACGTGGCTCGAACCGGGGCATCCGTCCTCCCTCGTTCCGGGGAAGCGGCCGCGCACCACGCTCACGCCCACGCTCGTGCTCTCGGACGGCCGACCGGAGTTCGCGATCGGCTCCCCCGGCGGCGACCAGCAGGACCAGTGGCAGCTGCTGGCGCTGCTGCGGATCATCGTGGGCGGCTACACGCCCCAGCAGGCCATCGACGCCCCGGCGCTGCACACCACCGCGATGCCGGAGTCCTTCTGGCCCCGCACCTGGACCCCCGCCGGCGCCGTGGTGGAGACCCGGCTGGGTGAGGACGTCATCCGGGGCCTGGAGCGCCGCGGGCACCGCATCACCCGTGCCGGTGACTGGGCGCTCGGGCGCGTCTCCGCCGTGGGTCGCGACGCTGCCACGGGCGCGCTCTGGGCCGCCGCGAACCCGCGCGGGATGCAGGGATACGCCGCAGGGCGCTGACGCTTCCGGGATCGCGTCGCGACGGTCAGGCGTGCGAGCGCATCCAGTCCGCGACGAGCGGAGCGAGGTCGGCGGCGACCTCGTCGGCAGGCCGCTTGCGGCCCTTCACCTCGAACGAGTGACCGCCGCCCTCGATCCAGGCGATGTCGGCGGCACGGCAGGAGGCGACGGCATCCGCCAGCTGCTGGTGGGGATCGATGAACGGGTCCTCGGTGCCCTCGACGAACAGCTGCGGCTGCGTGATGTCGGGCAGATGCGCGGTGCGGACTTTGTCGGGGCTGCCGGGGGGATGCAGCGGGTAGCCGAGGTACACCAGGCCGGCCGGCGAGATGACGCCCTCGGCGGCGGCCATGGACGCCATGCGCCCGCCGTACGACTTGCCCGCGGCGAAGACGGGGAGGTTCCCGGCGTGCTCCCGCAGCCACATGAAGGCTGCGCGCCACGCGGCGACCGCGTGGGCTGCGGGGCCCGGCATCCGGCGTCCCGCCTCGGCATAGGGGAAGTTGAAGCGCAGGGTGCTCACGCCCTGCCGCCGAAGCCCCTCGGCGAAGCCGGACAGGAACGGATGCCGATAGCCCGCCCCCGCGCCGTGCGCCAGCGCGACGGACGACCAGGCGTCGGGCGCGACGGTCAGGGTCGCCGACACCTCGGTCGCGCCCGCGGGCAGAGCGACCGGGATGCGGACCTCGGCCGGCGCGGCGGTCATCGAGCGTCGCGCTCCTGAGGGCGCTCCGGCGTCTGTTCGCCGGCGTCGCCCGGGACGTCGCTCTCGGGCTCGTCGCCGGTCGGCTCGATCCGCTCGCCGTACCGCGGCGGCTCGACCGGCGCCGCCGACGACGGGCTCACCGGAGGCGGAGCGTCGGCTGCCACGGGCGCCGACTGCGGGCCCAGGACCTGACGCGCACGGTGCAGGCTTCCCGCCGAGACCGTCACCTCGTAGTGATCGGCGACGACCTGGACCACCGACGCGTAGTCGCGGCGGCGACGGACCAGGGAGTAGGTGACGATGCTCAGCAGCATCCCGATCGCGATGCCGACGAACAGCACCCCCACGAAGGCCTGGATCGGGACCGCCGGAGACCCGATGACGAGGATGGCCGAGAAGAGCAGACCCAGGAGCAGACCGTTCACCGCACCCGACCGCGCCGCGGACGCGTAGCCGAGCCGGCCCGTGATGCGTTCGATCGAGCGCAGCCCCTGCCCCACGATGGCGATGTCCCGCGCGGGGATCTCGGCCGCGATGAGGGAGGACACCACCTTCTGCGCAGCCTCGTACGTCGGGAAGCTCGCGACGGTCTGACCGACCTCGTCCGAGCCCTTCGGGAACCGGCCGCCCATCATGGTCATTCCCCCATCCTCCCACGGCCCGCCGACTACGCTGGGATCGTGAGCACGCAGAGGGTTTTCGTCGCGCGCCTGTCCGGCTGCGCCGTCTTCGACCCTGCGGGCGACCGCCTCGGCAAGGTCCGCGACGTGGTCGTCATCTATCGCAAGAACGACCCGCCGCGCGTGGTCGGACTGGTCGTCGAGATCCCGGGGCGGCGTCACGTCTTCGTCTCCATCGGGCGTGTCACCTCGATCGCCACCGGGCAGGTCATCACCACCGGGCTCATCAACGTCCGTCGGTTCCAGCAGCGCGGTGGCGAGGTGCGCGTGATGGCCGAGCTGCTCGGCCGCAAGGTGTATCTCAACGACGGATCCGGCGAGGCCGTCATCGAGGACGTGGCGATCGAGCGCGATCGCCTCGGCGGCTGGGACGTCGGCCAGCTCTTCCTCCGCCGGCCGCGCACCAGCGCCTCCCCCTTCGCCAAGGGCGCCACGACCTTCGCGTCGTGGTCGGAGGTGCGCGAGCAGCAGAATCCCGGCGAAGCGCAGTCGGCCGAGCAGCTCGTGGCGACCTACTCCGACCTCAAGCCCGCCGACCTGGCCAACACGCTCCTCGACCTCCCCGAGGAGCGCCTCATCGAGGTGGCCGAGGAACTGCCCGACGATCGGCTCGCCGACGCGCTCGAGGAGATGCCCGAGGACGAGCAGGTGCACATCCTCGAGGCGCTGGGCGACGAGCGCGCCGCGGACATCCTCGACGCGATGGAGCCCGACGACGCGGCCGACCTGCTGGGCCAGCTCTCGGAGGAGCGCTCCGAGGAGCTGCTCGATCTCATGGAGCCCGAGGAGGCCGAAGACGTCCGCGCGCTGCTGAAGTACGGCCCCGACACGGCCGGCGGACTCATGACGAGCGAGCCCATCGTCCTGTCGGCCGACGCCACGGTGGCCGAGGCTCTCGCGCTGATCCGGCGCCATGAGCTCCACCCCGCGCTCGCGGCGGCCGTCTTCATCACCCTGCCGCCCTACGAGACGCCGACGGGCCGCTTCCTGGGGACCGTGCACTTCCAGCGCATGCTGCGATATCCGCCGCACGAGCGCGTCGGCGCGATCATCGACGACACCCTCGAACCCGTGCCGGCGAGCGCGTCGGCGGCCGAGGTCGCCAGGCTCCTTGCCAGCTACAACCTCGTGTCGGTGCCGGTGATCGATCAGGCGCGGCGCCTCGTCGGCGCGGTCAGCATCGACGACGTGCTGGACCACCTGCTTCCCGACGACTGGCGTTCGCAGGAGGAGCACTCCGCGTCAACGCACGCGTCGACCGGGGCGGGCCGATGATGGCGCGGCGCAACAAGGGGCCCGCTCTGGACGCCCCCCGCGGCCGCGGCGGCATGCTGCAGCGCACGCCGCAGCCCTCACGCGACCGCTTCGGCCGGTTCTCGGAGGCGTTCGCACGCGCCATGGGCACCTCGGGCTTCCTGCTGGGGATGACGGTGTTCGTCGTCGTCTGGCTGGCGTGGAACACTCTCGCCCCGCGGGAGTTGCAGTTCGACCCGCGCGAGTTCAACTACACCCTGCTGACCCTGATCCTGTCCCTGCAGGCTTCCTATGCCGCACCTCTCATCCTGTTGGCGCAGAACCGGCAGGACGACCGCGACCGGGTGCAGATCGAGCAGGATCGCCAGCGCGCCGAGCGCAACCTCGCCGACACCGAGTACCTCGCCCGCGAGGTCGTCGCGCTGCGCATGGCGGTGAACGACTTCTCGGATCAGGTCCTCACCCGCGATGTCCTGCGCGCCGAGCTCCGCGTCCTTCTGGACAAGCTGGAGCACGCTGATCAGGACGAGGACGAGGAGGGCGCCGCCCGATGACCGTCGCGACCGCGGACGATGTCCGCCGCGCGGTCGGGGCCGTCCCCGACCCCGAGCTCCGGCGCCCCATCGGCGAGCTCGACATGGTGCGCGAGGTCACCGTGACCGACGGCGTCGCCCACGTCGCCATCGCGCTCACGATCGTGGGCTGCCCCGCTGCGGACCGGATCAGCACGGACGTCCGCTCCGCCGCGGCATCCGTTCCGGGGGTCGTCGAGGTCTCCCTCGAGGTGGGCGTCATGACACCGCAGCAGCGCGCGCAGCTCACCGAGCGGCTCCGGGGCGGGCGCAGCCGCGAGATGCCGTTCGGTCCGGACGCGCTCACGCGCGTGATCGCGGTGACCAGCGGCAAGGGCGGCGTCGGAAAGTCGACGATCACGGCCAATCTGGCCGTGGCGCTGGCCCACTCCGGCCTGTCCGTCGGCTTGATCGACGCGGACGTGCACGGGTTCTCGATCCCGGGCCAGCTCGGACTCGTCGCCGCGGACGGGAGCGTCCCGCAGCCCACCCGGATCGACGACGTGATGCTCCCCCCGGTCGCCCATGGCGTCAAGGTCATCTCGATCGGCATGTTCCTGCGCCGCGGCGCCGGCGACGGGCCGCTGGGGGCCGTCGCCTGGCGCGGGCCGATGCTGCACCGCACCGTGCAGCAGTTCCTCACCGACGTGTACTTCGGCGATCTGGATGTGCTGCTGCTGGACATGCCGCCGGGCACCGGCGATGTGGCCATCTCGGTCGGGCAGCTCCTCCCGCACGCGGACGTCCTGGTGGTGACCACCCCGCAGACGGCGGCATCCGATGTCGCGGTGCGCAGCGGCCTGGTCGCCCGGCAGACGGGTCAGCGTGTGGTCGGGGTCGTGGAGAACATGGCGGCGATGACGCTTCCCGACGGCACCGTGGTCGATGTCTTCGGCAGCGGCGGGGGCGCGGCTGTGGCGGCGGCGCTGTCGCGACCGGATGACCGGGTGCCCGTGCTGGCGTCGGTTCCGCTCAGTCCGTCGCTGCGGCAGGATGCGGATGCCGGCATCCCGGCCGTGCTGGCGCATCCGGGGGATCCGGCGTCCCGCGCCATCGCCCAGGTCGCCGAAAGCCTGGCCGGGACTCCTCGGGGCCTCGCCGGGAAGTCGCTCCCGTTCCGCCCCGCCTGAGGACGATCAGGTCGCTTCGGAGTCGAACGGCGGAGGCTCCGCCTCGGGACCGCGGAACGGAGATCGGACCGGCGGAGCGGGAGGCGCACCGGTCGCCGCCATCGCTCCGGCGACCCCCGCGGCACGGACCGTCGGCACGGGCGCATCGTCCAGCAGCGCTTCGCGGATGATGCGCCGGGGATCGTACTGGCGGGGGTCCAGCGTGCGCCAGTCGACGTCGTCGAAGTCCTCGCCCATCTCGTCGCGCACGCGGGTCTTGGCCGTGGACACCCAGTCGCGCGCGCGGCGCGTGAAGACGGCGAGGGACTCCGCGTACCGCGGCAGGCGCTCCGGACCGACGATGAGCGCCGCGATGAGACCGATGAGCAGCAGCTTCTCGATCGTCAGGCCGAAGAACATGACATCAGGTTACCCGCCGCGCCTCAGCGGGATGCGCCGCCCGCCCGCGTAGGCTGACGGCGGAGGGTTTCGATGGGAGAGCAGAGCGCGAACCAGCGTTTCGTCGATGAGGCGACGGTGGAACCGGAGCACATCGCGAAGGCGCGCGCGCACGCCCTCGAGCTGGGCGCAGCCCCCATCAGTCCCGCCGTGGGCGCGCAGTGCGCCTTGATCGCCGCGGCATCCCAGGCACTGAACATCGTCGAGATCGGCACGGGCGCCGGCGTCTCGGGGCTCTGGCTGCACCACGGCTCGCCGCGCGCGACCCTGACGACGATCGACAAAGAGCCCGAGCACCTCGGTGCGGCACGGCAGGCGTTCTCGGACGCGCGGATCCCGCCTGCCCGCGCGCGCTTCATCACGGGCCGGGCGGCGGACGTGCTGCCCCGCATGAACGAGGCGTCCTACGACATCGTGCTCGTGGATGCCGATCCCGAAGGCGTGATCGAGTACGTCGAGCACGGTCTCCGGCTCGTGCGGGCCGGCGGCACCGTGCTGGTGCCCCGCGTCCTCGCCGGCGGTGCGGTCGCCGACCCTGTCCGCCGTGACCCCGTCACGACCGCCTACCGGTCCCTCATCCAGGAGACGCAGTCGTCGCCGGCCGTCATCGGGGCCCTCTCGATCACCGGGGAAGGTCTGCTTCAGCTGACCACCGTCGCCCGCGACTGAGCGGGCATCGACGAGCAGGGCCCTCGCGCGAACGGAAACGGCCGGTCCGAAGACCGGCCGTCCGCGAGACGATGCGACTCACGCGGCGTTGACCACGCCGCCCAACACGTCGTAGAGCTCCTTGGCCTCAGCGTCGTTCACCGAGACGACGAGGCGGCCCCCACCTTCGAGCGGCACGCGCACGATGATGAGGCGACCCTCCTTCACGGCCTCCATCGGCCCGTCTCCGGTTCTCGGCTTCATGGCTGCCATTGCGGCTCCCTTTCATCGATGGTCTGCACAGATGAGTTTATCGTGAGAGCGTTTCCTCGCGACATTCCTGCCGGAAAGCGCCCCCTCGAGCCGTCACGGAACCTGCCACGGGGTGCTTCCGAGCGCATACATGTTGTAGATCCACCACCACTGCCCCGCCAGGCACAGCACGAGGATGCTCCCCCGCCAGACCCTCGACCGCGGGACGGCGATCGCGCCCCACAGCGGCGACAGCGGAATCAGCAGCCGGAAGATGCTCGACTGCGGGAAGAACACCAGCAGCAGGTACACGAGGTAACTGGCAGCCCACAGGCGCAGCTCGACGCCGAGGGCGCGCACCTGCGGCAGGAGGATCAGCGCCGCCGCCGCACCCAGCACGAGGGCCGCCAGGGCTATGGGGCCCAGGAACGCCGGGAGATGCCACATGGTGCCGAACCAGAACGCGGCCGCGCTGAGGAACCCCTCGAGCGGGAAGAACTCCGCGTCGCCGGGGATCCAGTTGCGGCGCCACGCGAGCTCGGTCGCGAGATAGGCGCCCGGCTCCCCCGTCACCAGTCCCGCGATCACCTGCCAGGCGAAGCCGCAGGCCACCGCGAGGCTCCCGAGTGCGACGATGTGGGCGATCTCGGCCGCGCCCAGCGGCTCCTTCGCGCGCCGCGTCCACCGCCAGATGCCGACGAGGCCCAGCATCAGCGCGAAGGCGAGGACTCCCGGCCGGGTGAACGCCATCAGCGGGATGAGCAGATAGAGCCACCGGTAGCGACGTGCGAGCACGCACCACAGCGCGCAGAAGAGCCACAGCAGGTTCAGCGATTCGGCGTACCCGACCTGGAACAGCGCGGCCAGGGGCGCCGAGGCGAAGAAGACCACCGACCAGGTGGCGGCGGAGTCGTCCAGCTTGATGCGGAGCAGGTGGTACAGCACGAGGGATGCCGCGTACCCCGCGAGCAGGGAGACCAGGAAGGCCCCGACCGCCCAGCTGCCGAACGGCGCGCCCACCGCCTTGGCGAGGTAGGCGAACACCGGCATGAACGCCCACTGGTTCTCGGCGACGCGGCCGTCGTCGGTCCGGGGCAGATCGCTCGGGTATCCCGCCTCCGCCACGTACCAGTACCACTGACCGTCCCACGCGACGACCGTGTCCGACAGTGACGCGTCGGGCCCCATCCGCGAGCCGAACCCCGACAGCTCCGCCGCAAGCAGCAGGAAGGCCGTCGTGACGACGCGCGCCGCGGCATAGATGAACGCGATGCGCAGCGCCACGGCGCCCCAGCCGGAGCGCGCGGACGCAGTGGTCAGCGACTCGACAGCCACGCCCGCAGGCCCCGCTCGACCGCCTCGATCTGGGAGAGGGCCACGCGCTCCTCGTCGTGGTGGGCGAGGTGCGGGTCGCCGGGGCCGTAGTTCACCGCCGGCACGCCGAGCGCGCTGAAGCGCGCCACGTCGGTCCAGCCGTATTTCGGCCGGGGCTGGGCGTCCACGGCGGCCAGGAACTCCTGCGCGAGGGGCGCGTCGAGGCCAGGACGTGCCCCGGCGGCGGCATCGACGACCTCGACGTCGAAGCCCGCGAACACGTCCCGGACGTGACGCTCCGCTTCCGCGACCGTGCGGCTCGGGGCGAACCGGTAGTTCACCTCGACCTCGCAGAGGTCGGGGATGACATTGCCCGCGATGCCGCCGCGGACCCGCACCGCGTTGAGACCCTCGCGGTACAGCAGCCCTTCGACGGCGATCTCACGCGGGCGGTACTCCGCGAGACGGGACAGCACGGGCGCGGCCTTGTGGATGGCGTTCTCGCCGATCCACGCCCGGGCGCTGTGCGCGCGGACACCGTCGGTGCGCACGATGGCGCGGAGGTTGCCGTTGCAGCCGCCCTCGACCTCTCCGTTGGACGGCTCGCCGAGGATGGCGAAGTCCCCCGCGAACAGATCAGGGCGCGTGCGGGCCAGTCGTGTCAGGCCGTTGAGGTCGGCGTCGACCTCTTCATGGTCGTACCACATCCAGGTGATGTCGACACGAGGCTCGGAAAGCTCGGCCGCGAGCTTGAGCTGCACGGCGACCCCGGCCTTCATGTCGACGGTGCCACGACCCCACAGGAAGGCCTCGCCGTCGATGGCGATGTCGCGCGTGGGGACGTTGCCGTTGATCGGCACCGTGTCGATGTGGCCGGCGATCACAACGCGCTGAGGCCGGCCCAGCTGCGTGCGCGCGACGATCGTGTCGCCATCGCGGTACACCTCGAGGTGCGGCATCCGCGTGACCGCGTCGTGGATCGCATCCGCGAGAGGCGTCTCCTCGCTCGAGACGCTCGGGATGTCGCAGATCGTGCGCGTGAGGTCGACGGCGGAGAGGGACAGATCGAGCGCGGGCATCCCAGAAGTCTACCGAGGCGTGCGCGTGGTTCCCTGTGGGGTTGTTAACGCGAAATGGCCACCCCGGTGGGGTGGCCATTTCGTGAAAGGGAGTCCGGCGGTGTCCTACTCTCCCACAGG